>NZ_JARLUO010000005.1:959610-2902238 GCF_037162255.1 Photobacterium sp. Hal280 | reverse complement strand
GAGCGGCGGACGGGTGAGTAATGCCTGGGAACATGCCTTAGTGTGGGGGATAACCATTGGAAACGATGGCTAATACCGCATAATCTCTACGGAGCAAAGCGGGGGACCTTCGGGCCTCGCGCGCTAAGATTGGCCCAGGTGGGATTAGCTAGTAGGTGGGGTAACGGCTCACCTAGGCGACGATCCCTAGCTGGTCTGAGAGGATGATCAGCCACACTGGAACTGAGACACGGTCCAGACTCCTACGGGAGGCAGCAGTGGGGAATATTGCACAATGGGGGAAACCCTGATGCAGCCATGCCGCGTGTGTGAAGAAGGCCTTCGGGTTGTAAAGCACTTTCAGCAGTGAGGAAGAGTTGGTGTTTAATAGATGCCATCTTTGACGTTAGCTGCAGAAGAAGCACCGGCTAACTCCGTGCCAGCAGCCGCGGTAATACGGAGGGTGCGAGCGTTAATCGGAATTACTGGGCGTAAAGCGCATGCAGGCGGCGTGTTAAGCCAGATGTGAAAGCCCGGGGCTCAACCTCGGAATCGCATTTGGAACTGGCAGGCTAGAGTCTTGTAGAGGGGGGTAGAATTTCAGGTGTAGCGGTGAAATGCGTAGAGATCTGAAGGAATACCGGTGGCGAAGGCGGCCCCCTGGACAAAGACTGACGCTCAGATGCGAAAGCGTGGGGAGCAAACAGGATTAGATACCCTGGTAGTCCACGCCGTAAACGATGTCTACTTGGAGGTTGGTGTCTTGAACACTGGCTTTCGGAGCTAACGCGTTAAGTAGACCGCCTGGGGAGTACGGTCGCAAGATTAAAACTCAAATGAATTGACGGGGGCCCGCACAAGCGGTGGAGCATGTGGTTTAATTCGATGCAACGCGAAGAACCTTACCTACTCTTGACATCCAGAGAACTTTCCAGAGATGGATTGGTGCCTTCGGGAACTCTGAGACAGGTGCTGCATGGCTGTCGTCAGCTCGTGTTGTGAAATGTTGGGTTAAGTCCCGCAACGAGCGCAACCCTTATCCTTGTTTGCCAGCACTTCGGGTGGGAACTCCAGGGAGACTGCCGGTGATAAACCGGAGGAAGGTGGGGACGACGTCAAGTCATCATGGCCCTTACGAGTAGGGCTACACACGTGCTACAATGGCGTATACAGAGGGCGGCAAGCTAGCGATAGTGAGCGAATCCCACAAAGTACGTCGTAGTCCGGATTGGAGTCTGCAACTCGACTCCATGAAGTCGGAATCGCTAGTAATCGTGGATCAGAATGCCACGGTGAATACGTTCCCGGGCCTTGTACACACCGCCCGTCACACCATGGGAGTGGGCTGCACCAGAAGTAGATAGCTTAACCTTCGGGAGGGCGTTTACCACGGTGTGGTTCATGACTGGGGTGAAGTCGTAACAAGGTAGCCCTAGGGGAACCTGGGGCTGGATCACCTCCTTACCTAAAGACTGTGTCACTGACGCAGTGTCCACACAGATTGCCTGGTCGAAATGTAGAGAGCCACTCATGCTGCCCAACAGCATGGGTACGAATTAGCGGAAATGTTTCGCTGACAGAATTAGAGTCCCATTCGTCTAGAGGCCTAGGACACCGCCCTTTCACGGCGGTAACAGGGGTTCGACTCCCCTATGGGACGCCACGGGTCGTTAGCTCAGCTGGTAGAGCAGTTGACTTTTAATCAATTGGTCGCAGGTTCGAATCCTGCACGACCCACCATTCCTGCCACGGGAATGAAAAAATACCGTGGGCGATTAGCTCAGTTGGGAGAGCACCTCCCTTACAAGGAGGGGGTCACTGGTTCGAGCCCGGTATCGCCCACCACTCTCTAAATACTTTCTGCACGGATACGCAGATTCAATAGCTTAATTGTTGTTGGATCGATTCTCTGACGCTGAAAGCCTTTAGAAAGTGGTTATTGAAAGATAATTCACATGCTCTTTAACAATCTGGAAAGCTGACTAGTAAATTCAATCCTAGAGATTGAATACAAACTGTTTCGAGAGAAACAGAGTTCTCAAGCAATACACATTCAAGTGTCTTGTGTTCGTTGTGTTCACTGCGGTGAAGACAACATGAGTCCGGCGAATAAACCAATTGTCTCTTTGTCAGAGACACAACCTTGGTTGTTTGAACATACGAAACCTCTTGGGGTTGTATGGTTAAGTGACTAAGCGTACACGGTGGATGCCTGGGCAGTCAGAGGCGATGAAGGACGTACTAACTTGCGATAAGCGGTGATGAGGCAGTAAGAGCCACTTGAGTCACCGATTTCCGAATGGGGAAACCCAGCTGCATAAGCAGTTATCATCAGGTGAATACATAGCCTGGTGAGGCGAACCGGGGGAACTGAAACATCTAAGTACCCCGAGGAAGAGAAATCAACCGAGATTCCGGCAGTAGCGGCGAGCGAAACCGGATTAGCCCTTAAGCGTTTTTAGTGTCAGGTGAAGGTCCCTGGAAAGGGCCGCGATACAGGGTGACAGCCCCGTAACCGACGATGCTTTAAGCGTGAAAACGAGTAGGACGGGACACGTGTTATCCTGTCTGAACATGGGGGGACCATCCTCCAAGGCTAAATACTCCTGACTGACCGATAGTGAACCAGTACCGTGAGGGAAAGGCGAAAAGAACCCCTGTGAGGGGAGTGAAAAAGAACCTGAAACCGTGTACGTACAAGCAGTAGGAGCACCTTCGTGGTGTGACTGCGTACCTTTTGTATAATGGGTCAGCGACTTAATTTCAGTAGCAAGGTTAACCGTATAGGGGAGCCGTAGGGAAACCGAGTCTTAACTGGGCGTACAGTTGCTGGGATTAGACCCGAAACCAGGTGATCTAGCCATGGGCAGGTTGAAGGTGAGGTAACACTTACTGGAGGACCGAACCGACTAATGTTGAAAAATTAGCGGATGACTTGTGGCTAGGGGTGAAAGGCCAATCAAACCTGGAGATAGCTGGTTCTCCCCGAAAGCTATTTAGGTAGCGCCTCGGACGAATACTACTGGGGGTAGAGCACTGTTAAGGCTAGGGGGTCATCCCGACTTACCAACCCTTTGCAAACTCCGAATACCAGTAAGTACTATCCGGGAGACACACGGCGGGTGCTAACGTCCGTCGTGGAGAGGGAAACAACCCAGACCGCCAGCTAAGGTCCCAAAGTATCACTAAGTGGGAAACGATGTGGGAAGGCTCAGACAGCCAGGATGTTGGCTTAGAAGCAGCCATCATTTAAAGAAAGCGTAATAGCTCACTGGTCGAGTCGGCCTGCGCGGAAGATTTAACGGGGCTAAGTGATACACCGAAGCTGCGGCAATGCGATTTATCGTATTGGGTAGGGGAGCGTTCTGTAAGCGGTTGAAGGTGTGCTGTAAGGCATGCTGGACGTATCAGAAGTGCGAATGCTGACATGAGTAACGACAAAGGGGGTGAAAAACCCCCTCGCCGGAAGACCAAGGGTTCCTGTCCAACGTTAATCGGGGCAGGGTAAGTCGACCCCTAAGGCGAGGCCGAAAGGCGTAGTCGATGGGAAACGGGTTAATATTCCCGTACTGCTTATTATTGCGATGGGGGGACGGAGAAGGCTAGGTGGGCCAGGCGACGGTTGTCCTGGTTCAAGGGTGTAGGCTGCAGAATTAGGCAAATCCGGTTCTGCACTAAGGCTGAGACCCGATGTCGAGTCACTACGGTGATGAAGTCATTGATGCCATGCTTCCGGGAAAAGCCTCTAAGCTTCAGATAATAAGCAATCGTACCCCAAACCGACACAGGTGGTCGGGTAGAGAATACCAAGGCGCTTGAGAGAACTCGGGTGAAGGAACTAGGCAAAATGGTACCGTAACTTCGGGAGAAGGTACGCTCTTGGCGGTGAAGTCCCTCGCGGATGGAGCTGCTGAGAGTCGCAGATACCAGGTGGCTGCAACTGTTTATTAAAAACACAGCACTGTGCAAAATCGAAAGATGACGTATACGGTGTGACGCCTGCCCGGTGCCGGAAGGTTAATTGATGGGGTTATCTTCGGAGAAGCTCTTGATCGAAGCCCCGGTAAACGGCGGCCGTAACTATAACGGTCCTAAGGTAGCGAAATTCCTTGTCGGGTAAGTTCCGACCTGCACGAATGGCGTAATGATGGCCACGCTGTCTCCACCCGAGACTCAGTGAAATTGAAATCGCAGTGAAGATGCTGCGTACCCGCGGCTAGACGGAAAGACCCCGTGAACCTTTACTACAGCTTGGCACTGAACATTGACCCTACATGTGTAGGATAGGTGGGAGGCTTCGAAGCAGGTACGCCAGTATCTGTGGAGCCGTCCTTGAAATACCACCCTTGTCGTGTTGATGTTCTAACGTCGCCCCGTTATCCGGGGTGCGGACAGTGCCTGGTGGGTAGTTTGACTGGGGCGGTCTCCTCCCAAAGCGTAACGGAGGAGCACGAAGGTGGGCTAATCACGGTCGGACATCGTGAGGTTAGTGCAATGGCATAAGCCCGCTTAACTGCGAGAATGACGGTTCGAGCAGGTGCGAAAGCAGGTCATAGTGATCCGGTGGTTCTGAATGGAAGGGCCATCGCTCAACGGATAAAAGGTACTCCGGGGATAACAGGCTGATACCGCCCAAGAGTTCATATCGACGGCGGTGTTTGGCACCTCGATGTCGGCTCATCACATCCTGGGGCTGAAGTCGGTCCCAAGGGTATGGCTGTTCGCCATTTAAAGTGGTACGCGAGCTGGGTTTAGAACGTCGTGAGACAGTTCGGTCCCTATCTGCCGTGGGCGCTGGATGATTGAAGGGAGTTGCTCCTAGTACGAGAGGACCGGAGTGAACGAACCGCTGGTGTTCGGGTTGTGTCGCCAGACGCATTGCCCGGTAGCTAAGTTCGGCATCGATAACCGCTGAAAGCATCTAAGCGGGAAGCGAGCCCTGAGATGAGTCATCCCTGAGGCTTTAAGCCTCCTGAAGGGCTGTTCGAGACTAGAACGTTGATAGGCAGGGTGTGTAAGCGTTGTGAGGCGCTCAGCTAACCTGTACTAATTGCCCGTGAGGCTTAACCATACAACACCCAAGGGGTTTTACGGACTCCATGAGCACTTGAATGTTGTGCTGAGAACACTAGTTACTTTCCAGAATTGTGAAAATATCCCATCTGCTCAGGTAGCGCCGGGATAAAGTTCGATAGCAAGGCAAGTTGTGAGTCGAGAGAGGGAGTTTAGTTCGCTAAATGACCGAACGAGAGAGCAACTTAACGCTGATAGCGGGCTTTATAACCAGCGGGATATTTTCAAACAGAATTTGCTTGGCGACCATAGCGTTGCGGACCCACCTGATCCCATGCCGAACTCAGACGTGAAACGCAGCAGCGCCGATGGTAGTGTGGGGTCTCCCCATGTGAGAGTAGGACATCGCCAGGCTCCCTATTTGAAAAGTCCGTCCGGCGACGGGCTTTTTCTTCGCTCCCGACCTTCGGGTGGGAGCGGAGTCAACACAGAGTTTTTTGCTTTCAGGCCGGGACAGACCGGGATGAAAAAAGATGAAAATTTTGTCTTGACTTGAAACGAGGGAAGCGTATTATACGCGTCCTGACTGGCGGAAGCACACAGTGCTAACGCATTGAAAGTCAACGTTCTTTAACAATTTGACCATGCAATCTGTGTGGGCACTCGACAATGATACAGTCATCAAAGATTTATCAGTGAACTGAGTGACCAATTGGTAGCACTTTTTATAAAAGGGTTACCGGCACAGTCAATTCGTTTCAACTTCGGTTGGAACATCAGTAATCACTGAGCCGCTTTCCTTCGGGAAGGCAACAAAACTTTAATTGAAGAGTTTGATCATGGCTCAGATTGAACGCTGGCGGCAGGCCTAACACATGCAAGTCGAGCGGCAGCGACATCAACAATCCTTCGGGTGCGTTGATGGGCGGCGAGCGGCGGACGGGTGAGTAATGCCTGGGAACATGCCTTAGTGTGGGGGATAACCATTGGAAACGATGGCTAATACCGCATAATCTCTACGGAGCAAAGCGGGGGACCTTCGGGCCTCGCGCGCTAAGATTGGCCCAGGTGGGATTAGCTAGTAGGTGGGGTAACGGCTCACCTAGGCGACGATCCCTAGCTGGTCTGAGAGGATGATCAGCCACACTGGAACTGAGACACGGTCCAGACTCCTACGGGAGGCAGCAGTGGGGAATATTGCACAATGGGGGAAACCCTGATGCAGCCATGCCGCGTGTGTGAAGAAGGCCTTCGGGTTGTAAAGCACTTTCAGCAGTGAGGAAGAGTTGGTGTTTAATAGATGCCATCTTTGACGTTAGCTGCAGAAGAAGCACCGGCTAACTCCGTGCCAGCAGCCGCGGTAATACGGAGGGTGCGAGCGTTAATCGGAATTACTGGGCGTAAAGCGCATGCAGGCGGCGTGTTAAGCCAGATGTGAAAGCCCGGGGCTCAACCTCGGAATCGCATTTGGAACTGGCAGGCTAGAGTCTTGTAGAGGGGGGTAGAATTTCAGGTGTAGCGGTGAAATGCGTAGAGATCTGAAGGAATACCGGTGGCGAAGGCGGCCCCCTGGACAAAGACTGACGCTCAGATGCGAAAGCGTGGGGAGCAAACAGGATTAGATACCCTGGTAGTCCACGCCGTAAACGATGTCTACTTGGAGGTTGGTGTCTTGAACACTGGCTTTCGGAGCTAACGCGTTAAGTAGACCGCCTGGGGAGTACGGTCGCAAGATTAAAACTCAAATGAATTGACGGGGGCCCGCACAAGCGGTGGAGCATGTGGTTTAATTCGATGCAACGCGAAGAACCTTACCTACTCTTGACATCCAGAGAACTTTCCAGAGATGGATTGGTGCCTTCGGGAACTCTGAGACAGGTGCTGCATGGCTGTCGTCAGCTCGTGTTGTGAAATGTTGGGTTAAGTCCCGCAACGAGCGCAACCCTTATCCTTGTTTGCCAGCACTTCGGGTGGGAACTCCAGGGAGACTGCCGGTGATAAACCGGAGGAAGGTGGGGACGACGTCAAGTCATCATGGCCCTTACGAGTAGGGCTACACACGTGCTACAATGGCGTATACA
Organism: Photobacterium sp. Hal280; assembly: GCF_037162255.1. Taxonomy (NCBI): domain Bacteria; kingdom Pseudomonadati; phylum Pseudomonadota; class Gammaproteobacteria; order Vibrionales; family Vibrionaceae; genus Photobacterium; species Photobacterium sp. Hal280. The sequence continues at coordinate 2,895,165 of NZ_JARLUO010000005.1, read as the reverse complement.
GAGGGCGGCAAGCTAGCGATAGTGAGCGAATCCCACAAAGTACGTCGTAGTCCGGATTGGAGTCTGCAACTCGACTCCATGAAGTCGGAATCGCTAGTAATCGTGGATCAGAATGCCACGGTGAATACGTTCCCGGGCCTTGTACACACCGCCCGTCACACCATGGGAGTGGGCTGCACCAGAAGTAGATAGCTTAACCTTCGGGAGGGCGTTTACCACGGTGTGGTTCATGACTGGGGTGAAGTCGTAACAAGGTAGCCCTAGGGGAACCTGGGGCTGGATCACCTCCTTACCTAAAGACTGTGTCGCTGACGCAGTGTCCACACAGATTGCCTGGTCGAAATGTAGAGAGCCACTCATGCTGCCCAACAGCATGGGTACGAATTAGCGAAGATGTTTCGCTGACAGAATTAGAGTCCCATTCGTCTAGAGGCCTAGGACACCGCCCTTTCACGGCGGTAACAGGGGTTCGACTCCCCTATGGGACGCCACGGGTCGTTAGCTCAGCTGGTAGAGCAGTTGACTTTTAATCAATTGGTCGCAGGTTCGAATCCTGCACGACCCACCATTCCTGCCACGGGAATGTAAAAATACTGTGGGCGATTAGCTCAGTTGGGAGAGCACCTCCCTTACAAGGAGGGGGTCACTGGTTCGAGCCCGGTATCGCCCACCACTCTTTCCTCTGGAAAGAGACCCAGAAAGACGGGGCTATAGCTCAGCTGGGAGAGCGCTTGCATGGCATGCAAGAGGTCGGCGGTTCGATCCCGCCTAGCTCCACCACTCTTTAAGTACATTCCCTTGCACAGGGTGAGTGTGGTTACAAAGTGGTTATCTGTCGATAATTCACATGCTCTTTAACAATCTGGAAAGCTGACTAGTAAATTCAATCCTAGAGATTGAATACAACTGTTTCGAAAGAAACAGAGTTCTCAAGCAATACACATTCAAGTGTCTTGTGTTCGTTGTGTTCACTGCGGTGAAGACAACATGAGTCCGGCGAATAAACCAATTGTCTCTTTGTCAGAGACACAACCTTGGTTGTTTGAACATACGAAACCTCTTGGGGTTGTATGGTTAAGTGACTAAGCGTACACGGTGGATGCCTGGGCAGTCAGAGGCGATGAAGGACGTACTAACTTGCGATAAGCGGTGATGAGGCAGTAAGAGCCACTTGAGTCACCGATTTCCGAATGGGGAAACCCAGCTGCATAAGCAGTTATCATCAGGTGAATACATAGCCTGGTGAGGCGAACCGGGGGAACTGAAACATCTAAGTACCCCGAGGAAGAGAAATCAACCGAGATTCCGGCAGTAGCGGCGAGCGAAACCGGATTAGCCCTTAAGCGTTTTTAGTGTCAGGTGAAGGTCCCTGGAAAGGGCCGCGATACAGGGTGACAGCCCCGTAACCGACGATGCTTTAAGCGTGAAAACGAGTAGGACGGGACACGTGTTATCCTGTCTGAACATGGGGGGACCATCCTCCAAGGCTAAATACTCCTGACTGACCGATAGTGAACCAGTACCGTGAGGGAAAGGCGAAAAGAACCCCTGTGAGGGGAGTGAAAAAGAACCTGAAACCGTGTACGTACAAGCAGTAGGAGCACCTTCGTGGTGTGACTGCGTACCTTTTGTATAATGGGTCAGCGACTTAATTTCAGTAGCAAGGTTAACCGTATAGGGGAGCCGTAGGGAAACCGAGTCTTAACTGGGCGTACAGTTGCTGGGATTAGACCCGAAACCAGGTGATCTAGCCATGGGCAGGTTGAAGGTGAGGTAACACTTACTGGAGGACCGAACCGACTAATGTTGAAAAATTAGCGGATGACTTGTGGCTAGGGGTGAAAGGCCAATCAAACCTGGAGATAGCTGGTTCTCCCCGAAAGCTATTTAGGTAGCGCCTCGGACGAATACTACTGGGGGTAGAGCACTGTTAAGGCTAGGGGGTCATCCCGACTTACCAACCCTTTGCAAACTCCGAATACCAGTAAGTACTATCCGGGAGACACACGGCGGGTGCTAACGTCCGTCGTGGAGAGGGAAACAACCCAGACCGCCAGCTAAGGTCCCAAAGTATCACTAAGTGGGAAACGATGTGGGAAGGCTCAGACAGCCAGGATGTTGGCTTAGAAGCAGCCATCATTTAAAGAAAGCGTAATAGCTCACTGGTCGAGTCGGCCTGCGCGGAAGATTTAACGGGGCTAAGTGATACACCGAAGCTGCGGCAATGCGATTTATCGTATTGGGTAGGGGAGCGTTCTGTAAGCGGTTGAAGGTGTGCTGTAAGGCATGCTGGACGTATCAGAAGTGCGAATGCTGACATGAGTAACGACAAAGGGGGTGAAAAACCCCCTCGCCGGAAGACCAAGGGTTCCTGTCCAACGTTAATCGGGGCAGGGTAAGTCGACCCCTAAGGCGAGGCCGAAAGGCGTAGTCGATGGGAAACGGGTTAATATTCCCGTACTGCTTATTATTGCGATGGGGGGACGGAGAAGGCTAGGTGGGCCAGGCGACGGTTGTCCTGGTTCAAGGGTGTAGGCTGCAGAATTAGGCAAATCCGGTTCTGCACTAAGGCTGAGACCCGATGTCGAGTCACTACGGTGATGAAGTCATTGATGCCATGCTTCCGGGAAAAGCCTCTAAGCTTCAGATAATAAGCAATCGTACCCCAAACCGACACAGGTGGTCGGGTAGAGAATACCAAGGCGCTTGAGAGAACTCGGGTGAAGGAACTAGGCAAAATGGTACCGTAACTTCGGGAGAAGGTACGCTCTTGGCGGTGAAGTCCCTCGCGGATGGAGCTGCTGAGAGTCGCAGATACCAGGTGGCTGCAACTGTTTATTAAAAACACAGCACTGTGCAAAATCGAAAGATGACGTATACGGTGTGACGCCTGCCCGGTGCCGGAAGGTTAATTGATGGGGTTATCTTCGGAGAAGCTCTTGATCGAAGCCCCGGTAAACGGCGGCCGTAACTATAACGGTCCTAAGGTAGCGAAATTCCTTGTCGGGTAAGTTCCGACCTGCACGAATGGCGTAATGATGGCCACGCTGTCTCCACCCGAGACTCAGTGAAATTGAAATCGCAGTGAAGATGCTGCGTACCCGCGGCTAGACGGAAAGACCCCGTGAACCTTTACTACAGCTTGGCACTGAACATTGACCCTACATGTGTAGGATAGGTGGGAGGCTTCGAAGCAGGTACGCCAGTATCTGTGGAGCCGTCCTTGAAATACCACCCTTGTCGTGTTGATGTTCTAACGTCGCCCCGTTATCCGGGGTGCGGACAGTGCCTGGTGGGTAGTTTGACTGGGGCGGTCTCCTCCCAAAGCGTAACGGAGGAGCACGAAGGTGGGCTAATCACGGTCGGACATCGTGAGGTTAGTGCAATGGCATAAGCCCGCTTAACTGCGAGAATGACGGTTCGAGCAGGTGCGAAAGCAGGTCATAGTGATCCGGTGGTTCTGAATGGAAGGGCCATCGCTCAACGGATAAAAGGTACTCCGGGGATAACAGGCTGATACCGCCCAAGAGTTCATATCGACGGCGGTGTTTGGCACCTCGATGTCGGCTCATCACATCCTGGGGCTGAAGTCGGTCCCAAGGGTATGGCTGTTCGCCATTTAAAGTGGTACGCGAGCTGGGTTTAGAACGTCGTGAGACAGTTCGGTCCCTATCTGCCGTGGGCGCTGGATGATTGAAGGGAGTTGCTCCTAGTACGAGAGGACCGGAGTGAACGAACCGCTGGTGTTCGGGTTGTGTCGCCAGACGCATTGCCCGGTAGCTAAGTTCGGCATCGATAACCGCTGAAAGCATCTAAGCGGGAAGCGAGCCCTGAGATGAGTCATCCCTGAGGCTTCAAGCCTCCTGAAGGGCTGTTCGAGACTAGAACGTTGATAGGCAGGGTGTGTAAGCGTTGTGAGGCGCTCAGCTAACCTGTACTAATTGCCCGTGAGGCTTAACCATACAACACCCAAGGGGTTTTACGGACTCCATGAGCACTTGAATGATGTGCTGAGAACACTAGTCAGATTTCCGAGATTGTGATTTATCGCCTGAGGGCGGTAGAGAAAGAATTTGCTTGGCGACCATAGCGTTGCGGACCCACCTGATCCCATGCCGAACTCAGACGTGAAACGCAGCAGCGCCGATGGTAGTGTGGGGTCTCCCCATGTGAGAGTAGGACATCGCCAGGCTTCCTATTTAGAAATCAGAGTCAATCTGGTTTCTGCCGTGTGGAGCGGTAGTTCAGTTGGTTAGAATACCGGCCTGTCACGCCGGGGGTCGCGGGTTCGAGTCCCGTCCGCTCCGCCACTTTTTAAAGAAACCCAGTCAGCAATGGCTGGGTTTTTTGCTATTTGGGTGTGCACAATCTTTGTTTGATCGTCACTGATGCATTGCTTAGGCTGGGCGCCCAAAAAGTGCGCCGCACTTTGGTCGCGGGCCGGAATGCCGGATCATCAAGTCTCGGTCGTGTGCGACCCCAGCCTCCGCCACTGATTAAAGAAACCCAGTCAGCATTGGCTGAGTTGTTTGCTACTTGGTATTTAATCCACCGCTTGTAGACGAAGCCGTCTACCTCACTGCGAGGGGCTGGGTCAGGACTATCAGAAATATCCTCAGATTACAGGATGGTACGTAGATGCCTCACTTGTAACGATAAAATGCTTATTGAGGAGCTCAGTCAGATGAATTTTATATTCTTCATTTCGGTGATTTCCAAGTAGCTGAGCAATCTCCTGGCCGACAGGAGAAAAGCGGTAATATAGCAAGCTTAAGCCATTTTTGGCGGGCTGGATTTGATAATCATTCCCCTGATAATGAAAAGGCAGGGGGATACCATTCTGGAGTTTTCCCGACTCTAATTCAGTATTTAATATCAGCCCCATACCCATTAGCTCCAGCAAATGTGAATACGGTAAGTGGTAGTGTCCCAGATTGAGCCTGTCGATGGATGACTGCTTAAGAAGGAAACCTGAGCGATATTTCAGACCTGTTAGCAGCTTTTTGCTGTTGTCTTGGCCGAAATGGCAGGCTAACAAGCAGGCTCGTCGAAATAACTGAGCGTCACGCTGCGTCATTTGCTGGAAGGTTATCATCGCTTTTAGGGAAACAGAGCCAGGATTAATAATCTCTTGACGAAGGATACGGCTCCATAGTTTCTGCATGGCGGGACTGTAGATATTCTGCGCTATGGTCATGAAATGATGGATCCAATCAGGGTCTGGCTCTCCTGCTGTTTCATCTGAGCAGTTGTCATAACAAAGCCTGAAGATACGCTCTAAGTTCTGCTGCTGGCGCTTCTGTATATTTTGTTGGCGGCTTTCACTGCGTTCTTGTAGCGTTTTATCGTGATCTTCGTCGATCTGAGCATTTACATCATTATGACGGGCGATGGATTGAACCCGAAAGCGGCTACTTTTTATCGCATTCTTTGAATGACTTTTCTTATCCGTGACCGGTACTACATGGCTTGGCTCATGACTGGCCTGACTTTCGGTTTGCATACAAGGTTCGCTCTCAACAGTTATACCTATAGTTTTTACATTTGATCGTAATCTTTGGCAAGAGGCGTGACTTTTATGTTAATAGATGGTTAAATCTATGGGTCGCCCGGTGTGATGAGGCTGTGCTATCAAGGAGGGGCTGATGACGAAAAAATTCAGTAAGCGATTAACAGAAGTGTTGCTATTACTTGGGTATGTCGTGATTTTGGCTTACCTTGCTGCACATGTATAAGATAAGCCAAAAGACAGTAAGGCTATTTATCCGGCATCATCGTATTCTTCAATGAGCGTGCCTTGGAGCAGGTAACCCGTTTCAGCTAACTCGTGCTCTATGGTTTGTACATTTAACTTTCCTACCACATAGACAACATCCCAGAGTTGCTGAACTGGTGCGCCTTTAGGAAATTTTACGTAAACAATCTGATTGGGTGGCGGCGGCGGCACATGAATGCATGCGCCAAAGTAAGGCACCAGTAAAAACTCGGTGATCGTATTTTCGTCCCCTTCCAAAGGGATGACAAAGCCGGGAATTCTGACTGTACTGCCATCCAACTCTGGACGGACAGACCCCATACGTTTTTGCAAAGCGGCCTGATTGTTTTCATGATCGACGAAAGGCATACCTTGCTGGTCAAATAGCTGGCGTTCTTTTTTCGGGATCAGATCAATCCAGTCGAGGGTGAGCGTTTCTTGTGCGCTGGCCACGAAAGGCAGCCAGCAATACAGCAGAATGACAACAAGCTTCATGTTTTCTCCTTAAATCCGAATGGTCATGCCATCGGCGAGTGACAGTCTATACGCACGGAATGCAGGGATCAGGCTGGTCAGCATACCTGCGCTTAAAATCATTCCCATCAGCAGCCATTCATAGGAACTGGGCGCCTGGACTGGCAGATAGAGCCCGAATGTATCCAGCAGCCAATTGTGACTCAGAAATAATCCACCATAAAGTGTCACCATGCCTGCCAGAATGCCTGTCAGAGTGAGGGCTGTGGTTTCAACAAAAAGTAGTCCCGCTATCCAGCCGGGGCGGGCGCCGGTTGCGCGCAGAATTGCCATTTCTCTTCGTCTTTCATTCAGACTGGTCAGTAAGCTCGATAACATTCCCAGTAAGCCAGCAATGACTACAAACACCGAAACGACCATGAGGGCCTGCTCTGCGACAGACATCATTCCCCACAGTTCGTGAAGGGCAACGCCTGGCATGATGGCGCTTAACGGTTCATCAGGGAAGGTATTGATGTAGCGCTGCAGGGCAAATGTCTGAATTTTGGAGTTCAATCCCAAAAGAACGGCAGTGATCTGTTGGGGCTGAAAGGTTTGCTGGCTCAGGATCGCTGCATCCGGAGTGTGACCTAAGTTTGCGCCTGATTCCCAACCGACATGAATCGCTTCGATGGCTGCCAGAGTAACATGCACGCTGCGATCAACCGGTGTCCCTGTAGGTGCCAGAATTCCTGTGACAGTAAAAGGCAGGTTGTCGTGGCGCGTGAATTTTTTATCACTGATACCATGGGCAATAATGATTTTATCGCCAATCTGATACCCGAGCTTTCGAGCGACTTCTGCCCCAATCACAGTGTCGAACAAAGATTGAAAGCTGCTGCCTAGCCGGAAGGCCAGGTGCTGTTTCTGACCATATTGGTAATATCTGAAGTAGTCTTCATTCGTGCCAATCACCCGAAATCCGCGATGTGAATCGCCAAGTGAGATCGGAATAGCCCATTGAACGGCTTTGTGTGCTTTTAAAGTCTGGAAACTCTGCCAGTCGATGTTATTGGTGGCGTTGCCGATACGAAAGACAGAGTACAGCAACAGATTTACCTGGCCTGAACGCGCACCCACGATGAGGTCGGTTCCCGAGATGGTATGTGCAAAACTGGCTTTGGCCTGTGTCCGGACTTTTTCCACACCCAGCAGTAAGGTTGTCGAAATGGCGATGGTCAGCACGGTCAGAATGGCCGTCGTCTTTCGATTCCGCAAACTTTGCCAGGCAAGGAGCATCAATGTTTTCATGTCTGCTTCTCCGACTCGCATTGGTTAAGATCTTTGAGGTTCAAGATGCGATCGAACCCGTTGGTCAGGGTTGGGTCGTGACTGACGAAAAGCAGACTGGCGCCGGCCTGTTCACATTCGTCCATCAAGAGTTGGATAAAGTGATTGCGATTGTCGTGATCCAGCGCTGAGGTTGGCTCATCGGCGATGAGTAATGCCGGGCGCCCTATCAGCGCGCGCGCAGCAGCCACACGCTGCTGTTGTCCGATGCTGAGCTGAGTCACCTGACGGGACAGGCAGGACTCTGGTAACTGTAAGGACCTCAGGAGTCGCTTTGCTTCTTGTTCAGGATTGTTCGTTTTCTTTTTTCGGAGCGCTGAAAAGCGGCAGGGTAACAAGACATTGTCTATCACGGAAAGATAAGGCAGCAGATTGAACTGCTGAAAAATATAACCCACATGGTCGGCCCGGCGACGATCCCGCTTGGATGCAGAAAGAGTGCTGAAGGACTCACCCAGAAGCCGGATATCACCATGTAAGGGTTGATGAATGCCTGCCATTAAGCTGAGTAAGGTTGATTTTCCGCTGCCGCTTGGCCCCTGAAGAAAGACTTTTTCGCCCTGAGACAATGAGAAAGAGGCGATCTTGATGATATCGTCAGTCTGATCCGGCCAGCGAAAGCGTACCTGATCGAATTGGATTACTGTCATGCTGCTCTCCTAAAAAGGGAGCGATTGCTCCCTTTTTTGAGTCATTCTGATTTAGAAACGAAATTCGGTCTGACTGGCCGTAAGCGTTGCGGCTTGTTGTCCTTGTGCTGTAATCGCTTGCAATTGAATTTTCTCTGTTGCCGGGAACTGAGCGAACCACTTGAGCGTCAGTGTGTTGAGCTTGTCGATGGTATCGCAGTGATAGGTATACTGAATACTGAATTCACCATGCTCACCATGCTCACCATGCTCACCATGCTCACCATGCTCATCATGCTCGCTGTGCTTCTCATGGTCATGGTGATCGTGCTCATCATGATCGTGATCACTGTGTTTTTCATGGTCATGATCATGGCTATGGGTTTCAGCGTGCTCTGAAAGGGTATGTGAAACATGGCGTTCATGCAGCTGACATCCTGCTGCGGCATTTAAAGCCAGCAGGTTGTCAGGGCGATTCAGTTTCAGAATGGCGTCTTTCAGCACTTGTTGCTCCGCTTCTGTTTCCGGCGGATGTTCAAATCCGATGACATCCGCAGCGGGTGCGGTGAACTCTAACAGCAGATCGTTGCCGTCCTGCGCCATATTCAGTTCAACCTGACCATGAACATGTGCTTCATGTTGTGTGTATGCCCAGGCCGGAGCGGCGCAGGTAGCAGCAGAAATCAGCAGCCAGCTGGCTGCACGGAAATGTTGAGTTGGCATGTGTTACTCCCAAAAAATTAAACTGTGAAATCAGGGTGGAACGGGTGGGAGAACACAGGCGGATCCCGGGCAGACGCTTGGGCATTGAGCCAGTCGGAAAGGGGGTGTCGATATCGGGTCACCGGGTGAGCGACAGGACGAATGACAGGAAGCTCTATCTGCGGCGGTGGCAAATCATTGGAAACAGCATGGTGACAGGGGCAGTCCTGCTCAGAATGTTGTGGCTGAGTGAGCGCATCGAGTTTGTGAAGCACCTGAAGGGGAAATGTCAGAATGAACAGGCTGAAGCATAGCGCCAGAAGCCCTTGATGCCATAACTGGTTGAGCGGGTTACGCACCTTCAAGTCGCTGCCCTCACACAAAAAGAAAGGATGTAATGATATATTATTACATCCTTTCCGGGAAGGCAGATTACAGCAAAGACTGAATTTTTGACATGGCCTGATCAATGTCACTGCGGCTTAGTTCGCCTTCTTTCACAAACACCACCTGACCTGCAGGATCCAGCACGATAATGGCAGAGCTTTCTTCTTTCAGCTCCCAGCGGGAACGAACCTGACCTTTGGCATCCAGGACAATCGATGACCAGGCAAACTCTTTTTTGCTGTCTTCTGCTGAGGATTTCACGAAACCGCCGGTGCCCCAAATCGCATCATCCTGATTGATGATGGTGGTGGTCTGGTACTTATCATGAGGCAGATTAGCGGACTTGATGGTTTCGATAAAAGGGGCATTGAGCTCTTTGGCTGAGCTTCGTCCGGCAATGGCTTGAATCACCCGGACTTTACCGCTTAGCTGGCTGGTTTGCCAAGGCTGATAGACAACATCGTTGCCTTGCAGAATCAGCTCACCTTGATCAGTTACGCTGGTACTGGGTAAAGGCTGACCGACTGTCAGATTATGGGCATGAGCCGGTAACGTGAGTGCGGGTAGCAATGCGCAAAGTGATAGCAGTGACTTCATGTTCATGAGTGTTATTCCTTGTTTAGGGTTGTGCTGCCTTATAGTAGTGGAGTTTTGGATAACTGGTAGAACCAGTTTGTTATCCTTGAAGCGTATCACTGTTTTCGCTTGTCAGTTACCAGAAATGTGAGGGGTGAAATACCGTGCTGGCAAAGAAATTGAGCAGGCTCAGGAGTCATGTCCTAAAGTTGGGCGTGGCTGCCGTGTCGCATGAAGAACAAAAAATACAACTGGCAGGCGTTTTGCATATTTTTGACACAAGCAAGGCAACTTTTTTGTCTATTAAGGGTCACAGGTTCTGAGTGTTGAGGGACATTATGCTGAAAATATTTAAACAATATCGTCCAAACCAGATTGCACGTTATGTGAAAAGTTACTTTCGGGGCCGGCTGTTTATCGTAGGTATCGGAGCTTTCGAGTTTGACTGCGGACGTTTACTCCCCCGTCAGCCGTAATAAAAAAGCATTGAGTGTATTGTCGGAGGTGAATAAAGAAATCCAGGTGCTGGCCGCCGCCACTTATAGCAGCTAGCGCCAGAGAACGGGCCTGACGCTGGCTGAGAGATTTACTGCGGGGGCATGCAAACCCCGGTTCCGCCCAGACCGCAATAGCCCTGTGGATTCTTCTCCAGATACTGCTGGTGGTAATCTTCAGCGTAGTAAAACGCTGCGGCAGGTAAGATTTCAGTGGTGATAGTAGCAACTCGTTGATCGGCCTGCAGGGCCGACTGGTACCTTTGCTTGCTGCTTTCTGCCTGAGCCTGTTGCTCCTGGCTGGTGGTATAGATGACAGAGCGATACTGGGTACCAATGTCATTACCCTGACGCATGCCCTGTGTTGGGTCATGACTTTCCCAAAACTGAGCAAGCAGTTGCTCCAGTGTGGTTTGTGCCGGATCAAAAATCACGCGAACCACTTCAGTATGGCCCGTCTGTCCGGTACAGACTTCCTGGTAGGTCGGATTGGGAGTAAAGCCGCCACTGTAGCCTACCGCCGTGTTGATGACGCCAGGTTGTTTCCAGAACAGACGTTCTGCACCCCAGAAACATCCCATCCCCAGCACGATTTCTTCCATACCTTCAGGTACAGCAGCATCGATTCGGGTGCCAAAAATGGCGTGAGTTTCAGAGGGAGTCACTGGCGTTGAACGGCCAGGCAGGGCTGCTTCCGGAGAGATTATCTGCTGTTTATCCATCACACTGTTTTCCTAATTGCACTGTTAATAAGCCTGAAAGTAGAGGATTCACAGCTGACAATCAATAGGTGCGTAATCCTGCTTATGTGCAGCGCTAATTTTCTTTCGTGCGTAAAGGTTGGCACTTCGCTCAGCTCTTGTCACAATAAAGTATGCGCGTAATCTAATAACATTCTAATAAGTGAAGACAAATAAGAATGATAATCTTGTTTCGGCGCTGCTTGTTAGCAGCCGTCGCTTTAATGGTAACCATGCCAGCTTTGGCAGAGACAGAACTTAATATTGTCGGGCTGAAAGGCAGCCTGAAGAAAAATGTGGATATTTATGTTGCTGCCATTCCGAAGGAAGATTACAGCACCTCTTTGCGCTTCAAAGGCCAGGTCGAGAAGGAAATCCGTACCGCGCTGAAAGCGCTGGGGCGCTATCAGCCTGATATCGTTTTTAGTGTTGAAGAAGACGGCGAGGACAGCACCCTGACGGTCACGGTTGATGCTGGTCCGAGTACCAAAATTGCCAGAAGTGATATTCAGATCAAGGGCGAAGCGGCGGATGATCTGGATTTCTTCGTTCTCAAACGCGACAGTGATTTAGAGCTGGGCCGAACCCTGAACCACGGCAAGTACGATGCATTCAAATCCAGCCTGGAGAGCCTGGCGTTGCGCAAAGGCTATTTCGATGCCGAGCTGAAAACCAGCCGGCTGGAAGTGGCACCTGGCCGTAATCAGGCGTTTATTCAAATCGAGTTTGATTCGGGAAAACGGTACACGTACGGCGATATCCTTATCACCGGCAGCCAGATCAATGAAACCAAAGTCCGTTCGTTAGCCCCGTTTGAGGAAGGGGACTATTATCTGGTCTCGCAAGTGGGGGAGTTCAATCAGCGTCTGTCGACGGTAGGCTGGTTCTCTTCCATTTTTGTCGGTGGGGATGTGAGCAACCTGCAGGATAATGAGGTGCCGATTCAGGTTAATCTCAGGCCGGAAGTGAGAAATAAAATCGAAACCGGTATCGGTTATTCGACGGATGTTGGTGCGCGATTAAAATTTAACTGGCGTAAGCCCTGGATAAACAGTGAAGGTCACAGCCTGGATGTTCGCACTGAGATTTCTAAGGTCCAGCCGAAAGTGGAAGCAACGTATAAAATTCCGCTCGACAATGTGCTGGATGATTACTACCAGCTTATCGGGGCGATCCGTTATGTGGATAACCACGACACTATCAGTACCGAGTACCATCTTGGCGTTGAACGGCACTGGAACTTTGATCGGGTCTGGGATGGTGTTGCTTCCGTGCGTTTATTGTATGAGGACTACAATCAGGGCGCTTTTGAGACAGGCTCCGCCTTTATGGTGATTCCCGGGGTCAGTATTGACCGTACCCGCTTGCGTGGTGGCAGTTGGCCGACCTGGGGAGACAAGCAACTGCTGAAACTGGAATACTCCGACCCTGCCCTGGGTTCTGATACCCGTCTGGCCAAACTGCGCGGACGCAGTGCCTGGATTCGCACCTTTGCTGAAGATCACCGGGGCCTGGCCCGTCTGGACGCCGGGGCCATCTGGGCAGAAAAAGTAGAAGACATCCCGCCGTCCATGCGCTTTTTTATCGGTGGCGATAGCAGCTTGCGTGGTTACAGCTATGAATCTATTTCACCCCGGGACAGTGAAGGCCAGCAGATTGGTGGTGAGTTTATGCTGGCGTCCACGCTGGAATATCAGTACCGGCTGACAGGCAACTGGTGGGGGGCTCTGTTTTACGATTACGGTTCGTCCTGGACAGACAGCCCGGACTGGCAGGCTGGCGCGGGGGTGGGCATACGCTGGGCATCGCCGGTCGGCCCGATACGGCTCGACTTTGCCTGGGGGCTGGATAAGCCTGCTGATCGTTTCCAAATCCACTTCGTGCTGGGGCCTGAATTATGATCGGGTTGAAGAGATTGATGATTGGCCTGCTGACGTTTGTGTTGCTGCTGACACTGGCGCTCTGGGCGCTGCTATATACCCATGCCGGGGTTCGCCTCGCCCTGTGGGGAGCCCAGAAAGCGGTTCCTGCATTCACAGTGCAAGGCAGCACAGGTGCTCTGCTGAAAGGATTTACACTCAGTGGTGTCCACTACAAGGATGATTTGCTGGCGCTCAATAGCGACAGTCTTACCCTGGCTATCAATGATGATTGTCTGCCGATTCCGGCCCTTTGCGTGCGAGAGCTGAGCCTGAGTGGTTTGACGTTCTCCATGCCTGAATTACCGCCAGGCGCACCGGAGGAAGAAGAACCGGGTGAGCCACTGACAGAAATCGCTTTGCCTGTCCCAGTTCGGCTGGATCGTTTGACGTTGAATGACATCGACCTGAATATTCTGGGTAATCATGTGCGCTGGCAGCATTTCAGTTCAGCAGCCCAGATGCAGGGCAGCCACTTGACCCTGAAACCCACCGACTGGGAAGGCATAGTGCTGAACCTGGCGCCGCCGGCCGAGCAAGAGATTCAGGCACAGACGGAAGAGCAGGCCGAACAAGTTGCCGAGGCTTATAGCCAGGAAAAGCGTGAGCGCATCGTACTGCCTGAGGTGGTGCTGCCGCTGAAAATCACTGTGGAGCGCTTTACCGTAAAAGACTTTCTGCTGGAAGGCGCAACGCCGCAGAAAGTGAATGAACTGGAGTTGATCGCAGAAGCAGAAAAAAGCAGCGTGACGCTGACCCGCTTGTTTGTCGATGTGCCGCAAGCCACACTGGATGCCGAAGGGGAAGCTGAATTAAGTGGTGAGTACCCACTTACATTGAAGGCGAAATCTGACATTGCGCTGGAACCGGTGCAGGGACACCATATCAATCTCTCAGCGTCAGGCTCATTGCAGCAATTGGTGCTGGATGCGGCGCTCAGTGGGAAGCTGGATGCCAGGGTGACGGGAAAACTGTCTCCGCTGGATGCCGATTTGCCTTTTGACTTTAAGGTGGTGAGCAGTCACTTACAGTGGCCGCTTGATGACAAGCCTGATTTTGTTGCCAAAGAGACGGTTCTCAATGCCAAAGGGAACTTAGACAGCTTTACCTTTGATGCCGCAACCAAAGCGGACGGCGAGCCTATGCCGGCCGTCGATGTCAGCCTGAAGGGAACCGGATCTCTGACTGAGGTTGTCCTGGAAAGTCTGACCGTCAATAGCCTGGGTGGTCAGGTTACGGGCAACGCTCAGGCGAGCTGGGCTAAAACCGTCAGCTGGCAGGGCAACCTCTCATTTCGCGATATTCAGCCTGGACTGGAATGGCCCGAAGCAGACGGCAAGTTGAGCGGCAAGCTCAGTACCTCAGGCGGATTAACGGCAACAGGTGGCTGGTTTGTTAAATTGCCCGAACTGAATGTGGATGGTGAGGTGATCGGTCAGCCTTTTACGCTGGCAGGTCAGCTTGATGCCCAGGATGTGAGCGGTAAAGGGGATCTGGAGCTGGTAACGCAAGGTCTGGTGCTGAAGCACGGGCCGAATGGGCTGAATGCAAAAGGGAGCCTGAAGCAAACCTGGGATCTGTCCGCATTGGTCAATGCGCCCGATCTTGCGCAGTCAGTGCCTGGTTTACGCGGCAGGGTAAATGGCGATTTGCGATTAAGTGGCACGCTGGCCGAGCCAACAATCGATCTGAACTTAGTGGGGCAGGCACTGGGCTGGCAGGATCTGGCCCAGCTAAAAAGCCTGAACCTGACCGGCCGGGTGACGCCACTGCCTGCCCTGACGGCAGATATTAAGCTGAGCGCCAGAGAAGGCAGCTACCAGGATGCGGCCAAGCTGGAAGCCTTAGATATCACCTTTCAGGGAACCGAAGCCCAGCACACGCTGCGAGTGGATCTGAGTGGTGAACCTGTCAGTACATCTCTGGCTTTGCAAGGCAGCCTGGACAGACAGCAAGGTTGGCAGGGGATGCTGCAACGCGGCAATCTCGAAACGCCGGTTGGTCCGTGGCGGCTGAATCAGCCCACGGCGCTTGCATATAGCTTGAGTAAGCAGAGCGTCTCCGTCGCACCGCATTGCTGGCAGCAACAAGACGCTTCTGTGTGTCTGACTCAGCCGTTGGATGCCGGTGCGAGTGGTCAGGCGAGTCTGGCTATCAATCAACTCGGCTTTTCCATCCTGCAGCCGTTCCTGCCACCAGAGATAAAACTGGATGGTGAAGCCAATGCCACTGTCAACGCCGCCTGGTCGCCGCAACAAACGCCTGTGTTACAGGCTCAAGTGATCCTGCCTGCGGGCGGATTCAGACAACAGGCGGCGGCGGATCAGCCACCGCTGGCACTTGGCTGGGATAAAATTACCCTCAATGCTGATATGCGCAATGACGAGCTCACGGCAGACTGGCTGGTGGCGGTAAAAGATAACGGGGATTTGTCAGGCAACGCCCGAATTACCCAGTTATCAGGTGAACAGCAAATCGATGCCAAAGTGAAACTGGATACGTTCCGGCTGGATTTTCTGCAACCTCTGGTCGCTGATTACGACATTTTTAAAGGCCGGGTGGACGCAGATTTGCATTTAACCGGACCGATTATGCAGCCTCAGGTGAACGGTGTATTTAAGGTCTCTGAGCTGAAAGCGATCGGCAGAAAAGTCCCGCTGGATCTTGAACGGGGCGAGATCGTCGCTACTTTCAGTGGCTACAGCGCCATACTGCGCGGCAAACTGGATACCCCGGATGGGCGTCTGGTGCTGCAAGGGGATGCGAATTGGGCCGATATGGCGAACTGGAGTACTAATCTGAAGGTGAACGGGCGTGAACTTGAAGTGAATGTCCCGCCTATGATTGCCATGAAGGTCTCGCCTAACCTGAAGATCAGTGCTGCTCCTCAGGTGGCTGAAATCAGCGGCACAGTGTCCATTCCATGGGGCCGGATCACGGTAGACCGCCTGCCGGAATCTGCGGTCCAGGTTTCTGATGATGAAATCCTGCTGACCGATGATCTCAAGCCGGTGGATACCGGAAACAAAGTGCCTTTTGCTATCAAAACCAACGTGATGGTCAAGATTGGTCCGGATGTGCGTCTATCGGCCTTCGGTCTGGATGCCGGGCTGTCAGGGAATCTGAAAGTCAATCAGCAGGACAAAGCCCCGCTCGTCTATGGCGAAATCCGGGTTGATGACGGTACTTACCGGGCCTTTGGCCAGGAGCTGGTGATCCGGAAAGGCCAGATCACCTTCAATGGGCCAGCGGATCAGCCTTATTTGTCGGTGGAAGCGATCCGGAATCCGAACAATATTGAAGACGATGTGACAGCCGGTATTCGGGTCACAGGCCCAGCCGATGAGCCCAAGGTGGACATTTTCTCTGATCCGGCCATGCCGCAACAGAATGCGCTGTCATACGTGTTACGTGGCCGGGATCTCGACAGTGAATCGCCGGAAGGGGGCGGTGCGATGACTACGGCGCTGATCAGCATGGGGTTGTCACGCAGCAGCCAGTTGGTCGGTAATGTCGGTGAGGCATTCGGGATTCAGGATTTGGCGCTTGATACCGCGGGTGCCGGCGATGACTCTCAGGTCACGATTAGCGGTTATGTCTACCCTGGGCTGCAGGTAAAATACGGCGTGGGTATCTTTAGCCCTATCGGTGAGTTTACCGTCAGGTACAAGCTGCTGCAGGATTTGTATATCGAAGCGGTATCGGGGCTCGACAGTGCCGTCGATTTACTGTATCAGTTTGAGTTTAACTAATAAGGATGTTGTCAGCAGTGTACACACGGGTTTTTGTTTACGGCAGTTTGCGCCGCGGCCAGTCTAATCATGGGCTGCTGTCCCGGGCCTGTTATCTGGGAGAGTGCCAGCTGGCAGGTTACGCCATGTATGATCTCGGACCTTACCCTGCTGCGATAAAGCAGCCTGGGTCTGAGGGCGTGCTGTTTGGCGAAGTGTATGACGTGGATGCCGACACTTTCCGCGAACTCGATATCCTTGAAGGGCTGGGAGAGGAATATTGCCGCGAGCAAGTGGATACGCCTTTCGGACTGGCTTGGATCTATCTCTACCTGCAGCCGCTTGAGCGTGCCTTGCTGATCCCGCGGGGAGACTGGTCGCGCTGGTCTTCACTGTGATGGCTTCGCCCACAAAAAACGCTCCCTCGGGAGCGTTTTTTACTGGACGACAATCACGCCGGATTATTTTTCCTGAGCGCGCTTGTAAGATTCCAGGATTTCAGCTTTAGCTGCTTCAACGTCAGCCCAGCCGTCAACTTTTACCCACTTGCCAGATTCCAGCTCTTTGTAGCGCTCGAAGAAATGCGTGATTTGCGCTTTCAGCAGTTCAGGCAGATCGTTCACATCTTTGATGTGGTCGTATTCTTTGGTCAGCTTGCTGTGCGGTACAGCAACCACTTTCGCATCTTCACCTGACTCATCAGTCATCTTCAGAACACCAACCGGACGACAACGGATCACAGCACCTGGGTGCAGCGGATATGGGGTCGGAACCAGAACGTCAACCGGGTCACCGTCCAGAGACAGCGTGTGGTTCACATAACCATAGTTGCATGGGTAGAACATAGGCGCAGACATGAAACGGTCTACGAATACCGCGCCAGAGTCTTTATCGACTTCGTATTTGATTGGATCAGCGTTTGCCGGGATCTCGATGACAACGTAGATGTCTTCTGGCAGTTCTTTACCTGCAGGGACGTTGTTCAGGCTCATGATGAATTCCTTAATAGTTTCAGATGATTTTGTCGCCGGGAATTATAACCAGTCGCTGTGAAAAAAACAGCTTCTAACACCAAGAGGGAGAGATGCGGGGGCAGACAGGAAAAATGCCCGGTGCTGAGACCGGGCATAGCAACGGGATTACTCGGCGTCCGGGAAGGCTTCCAGGAAGCTTTCCACTTTGCGAACCATCTTGGTTGAGCCGACAAAGAAAGGCACGCGCTGGTGCAGTTCAGTCGGTTTGATCTCCATGATGCGATTTTTACCGTCAGAGGCAATACCGCCCGCCTGTTCGATCAAAAATGCCATCGGGTTGCACTCGTATAACAGGCGCAGCTTACCGCTAGGGTGGGTCGCAGTGCTTGGATACAAATAAATGCCGCCTTTCAGCAAGTTGCGGTGGAAGTCGGCGACCAGAGAGCCAATATAGCGCGAAGTATAAGGACGGTTATCTTCCGGCACGTTTTCCTGGCAATATTTGATGTACTTTTTCACGCCTTGCGGGAAGCGGAAATAGTTACCTTCATTGATGGAGTAGATTTGGCCATCATCCGGGATCGTCATATTTTCATGCGACAGGCAAAATACCCCCAGTGACGGATCATAGGTGAAACCATGAACCCCATTGCCTGTGGTATACACCAGCATGGTGGATGAACCATAAATGATGTAACCCGCCGCCACTTGTTTGTCACCAGGCTGCAGGAAATCTTCGATTTCAGCCGGGCCGCCAACCGGGGTCACGCGGCGGTAAATCGAGAAGATGGTTCCGACGGAAACGTTTACGTCAATATTCGAAGAACCATCCAGTGGATCCATCAATACCACGTACTTTGCTTCGCGGTTCAGTTCTTTATTGAATACCACGAGTTCATCTTCTTCTTCGCTGGCCACACCGCAGACCTGACCGCGGGCTTCCAGTGCAGCTTTGAATTTCTCGTTGGCATACACATCAAGTTTCTTTTGGGCTTCACCTTGGACATTCTCGCTGCCAACATCACCAGTGATATCAACCAAGCCGGCTTTGTTGATTTCACGGTTGACGATTTTGGCCGCCAGTTTAATGGAACCCAATAGAGAAGACAGTTCACCGCTGGCATGGGGGAAGTCATGCTGATTCTCGACAATGAACTCGCCAAGGGTTCTAATATCGGACATATACAATCCTTGCATCGTGTTGTCATGGGGGGATAAATATTCGGTACAATGCCTCTTTTCGGGCAATTGAACTGTACCCTTGGCCATTGGCCAGTTATTGTTTGATGCAATTGTATCTAAAGATCTTTTTTATGGTAACGAAGTAACACTGAAGCGTGGTCGTGACCAATATTTATTTTGTGAGCTGACAGTTATGCATATCCATATTCTCGGAATCTGCGGCACTTTTATGGGCGGAGCCGCCATGCTGGCCAAACAGCTTGGCCATAGAGTGACCGGCAGCGATGCCAATGTATATCCGCCGATGAGCACAATGCTGGAGTCACAAGGCATTGAAATTATTCAGGGATATGATCCTTCACAGCTAGAGCCCGCACCGGATTTGGTGGTGATTGGCAATGCCATGAGCCGGGGCAACCCATGCGTTGAGTCTGTGCTGAATAAAAATCTGCGTTATACCTCAGGCCCGCAATGGTTACAGGAATTTTTGTTACATGACCGCTGGGTACTGGCCGTTGCGGGGACCCATGGCAAGACTACGACGGCCAGTATGCTGACCTGGATCTTGGAAGACTGTGGTTACCAGCCCGGTTTTCTGGTGGGCGGCGTGCTGGGAAACTTCGGTGTTTCCGCACGCTTAGGCGAGAGTTGTTTCTTTGTGGTTGAAGCGGACGAATACGACAGCGCTTTTTTCGATAAGCGTTCTAAGTTTGTTCATTATCGACCACGAACCTTGTTAATGAACAATCTGGAGTTCGATCACGCCGATATTTTTTCGGATCTGGCCGCTATTCAGCGCCAGTTTCATCATTTAGTCCGCACTGTGCCGGGCGAAGGCAAGATTCTGGCTCCACACGGCGTGCCGGCTATTGATGAAACGCTGGCGATGGGTTGCTGGAGCGAGCTGGAATACAGCGGTGAACATGGTGACTGGCAAGCGAACAAGCACCAGCCGGACGGCAGTGAATTTGATGTGATTTTTGCCGGTAACACCGTGGGCACTGTGCGCTGGGATCTGATCGGGGATCACAATGTCAGCAATGCCCTGATGGCGATCGCCGCCGCGCGGCATGTCGGCGTGCTCCCTGAACTGGCCTGCGAGGCGCTGGCGCGCTTTGTCAATACCAAGCGCAGGCTGGAGCTGAAAGGTGAGCAGAATGGCATTAAAGTGTATGACGATTTCGCCCATCACCCGACAGCCGTTGAACTGACACTGGGCGGCTTGCGGGCCAAGGTGGGGGATTCGCGCATTCTGGCGGTGCTGGAGCCGCGCTCGAACACCATGAAGCTGGGCGTGCACAAAGCCGATTTGGCTCCGGCTCTGGCAGCGGCGGATGAAGTTTTCCTGTTTCAGCCGGACACGATTCCCTGGTCGGTACAGGACATCGCTGATCTTTGTTCGCAGCCAGCAGTGTGCGACGCCGACCTTGATGCACTGGTCAGGCATATAGTCGCTGCCGCCCGGCCTGGCGATACGATTCTGGTGATGAGCAATGGCGGTTTCGGCGGGATTCATGACAAGCTGCTTGCCGCCCTGGCACAGGGAGACAAAGATGCAGGATAAGCGTATTACACTGGCCTGGACAGGGGCATCCGGTGCCCCTTACGGGTTGCGTTTGCTGGAATGTCTTCTGGCGGCCGATTATCAGGTTTACTTATTGATTTCATCCGCAGCCCGTGTGGTGCTGGCGACCGAGCATGGTCTGAAGCTGCCGGCGGGTCCTGAAGCGGCACAGGCCGCACTGGCGGAGCACCTGAATTATCGGGGCGATAAGCTGACGGTCTGCGGTAAGGAGGATTGGTTTTCTCCGGTGGCGTCCGGCTCGGCAGCGCCGAAAAAAATGGTGATCTGCCCGTGTTCCGCGGGCACACTGGCCTCAGTGGCTCACGGCCTGTCGGATAATCTGCTGGAACGCGCGGCCGATGTAGTGCTGAAAGAGCGCGGTCAATTGCTGATGGTGGTCAGGGAAACCCCGTTTTCTTCCCTGCATCTGGAGAATATGCTCAAGCTCTCCAACCTGGGGGCGACCATCATGCCGGCCGCACCCGGTTTTTATCATCAGCCGAAGTCTATCGACGATCTGGTCGATTTCATGGTGGCGCGGATACTGGATCATCTTGGTGTCGAGCAAGGACTGGTTCCGCGCTGGGGCTATGATCATCGCCCGTCCTGAATCATAAACCCGGTGGTTTAATGATCAGGATATTGCCTGGTGCATTTTCCACCACTTTGGCTGCCACTGAACCCAGCACCAGTTTATCCATCGTAGAGTGCTGGTGGCTGGGCATAATGATCAGATCGGCCTTAACCTGGCGGGCATATTCAACGATGGTCGTCCAGGTTTTACCTTCCGACACGGTTTCAATATGTTTTACATCAGCAGGGATGTGTTGCTCGGCAAATTGCTTGAGGTTTTTTTGGGTTTCCTGCAGCATTTTTCGCGCGGCATCTTTCGGAAAGTAGCTGGACACTAAGGCCATATGAATTCCCGGCAGGACGTTGAGCAAGTGAATCACAGCATCTGATTGTCGGGCATGCCAGACAGCAAGTTCGATCGCTTTATCACAAAAGCCGTCCTCATTGAGATCGACCGGCACCAGAATATGGGAGTACATGGCATCCTCTCTGTCAGGCAGCCACAGATCCGTGCTGGCATCTGTGGCTGTATGTTTACTCTGACTAGAGTTTAGTCCTGTTCCTCATTTTTGTGCGCTTTACCTTTGACGGGCACATCCAATCTGGCTTTTCGCCGCTGATTCCAGCCCAGCAAAGCCAGCAGCGCCAGAGCAGGTACGAATACCCATTCTTTCATTGGTCGGGCTGCTGGCAGGCTGACAGTGACAATTTCCCAGCCAAAATCGATACCTGCCTGCTCGGCCGGGCTGCCGAATTCGACCAGCTCTACAATCATTTTCTCGCCTTCCTGCTTGAGCATCAGGCCAGTTGAGGCAATCTTTGCATTTGGGTCTACTGCGTTTTGATCAAACGGCAACAGCACATGCTTGGTCACTTCATCACCCAGCATGTCCATGCCGGTTGCCTGTACTTCCAGCGGTTCACCTACCGCCAGTTTATCGGCGGCATCGACAATCAGGGTGCCCGGCATGTCGTGTTTGGGCGGATAGATCATGTCCCACCAGAAGCCGGGCCGGAACAGCGAGAAAGTGATCAGCAGCAGCAGAATCGTTTCCCACCATTTAACTTTGGTGAACCACCATCCCTGGGTGGCCGATGAGAAGGTCAACATGGCAATAATAGCGGACGCCACGGTCAGGAACAGATGCCACCAGGTATCAATGTCCATCAGCAAGAGCTGGGTATTGAAAATGAACATGAAAGGCAGAATGGCAGTGCGGATATCATAGGTGAAACCTTGAATACCGGTACGGATAGGATCGCTTTTGGCAATCGCCGCGGCAGCAAACGCAGCCAAACCGACCGGCGGGGTATCATCGGCCAGAATACCGAAATAGAACACGAACAGATGCACGGCCAGTAGTGGAATGATCAGGCCATTTTCAGCACCCAGAGTGACGATCACGGGGGCCATCAAGGTCGAGACCACGATGTAGTTCGCTGTGGTGGGCAAACCCATTCCGAGGATCAGGCTGATCACGGCGGTAAATAACAGCATCAGCATGATGTTGCCGCCAGAGATGAACTCGACGAAGTCGGTCATCACCAGTCCAACGCCCGTCAGCGTCACCACGCCAACGATGATACCGGCCGCGGCAGTGGCAACACCGATACCTATCATATTGCGGCCACCGGTGACCAAGCTGTCCAGCAGATCAAGCCAGCCTTGTTTAGCCGCTTTAGCCAGTGTTTGCTCTTTGGTAAAGAGGGCCATGAGCGGACGCTGGGTCAGCAGAATGAAAATCATAAACACGGTTGCCCAGAAAGCGGATAAGCCCGGAGAGAAACGCTCAACGGTCAGACACCAGACCAGCACCACGATGGGTAGCAGGAAATACAAACCGGATTTCACTGTGGGACCGGGATCGGGCACTTCGGTCAGTTCCTGATCCGGATCTTCCAGCAGGTGATCCTGGTAGTTGGCGGCCAGGCGAATCAGGGCGATGTAAGCGATCAGGATCACTACCGCAATCATAGGTGTCGCAGCGGCGCCAAACACGTCTTTGGTCCAGCCGATGCCGTAATACACGATGGCACTGAGCACCATCAGGCCGACTATGGTACCAACAAAAGAGGTCAGCTTTTGCGCCAGGGTAGGCTGATAATGGCGGGGCAAGCCTGACATGCCGGCTTTACAAGCTTCCAAATGCACGATGTAAAGCAGGGCAATATAGGAGATTAATGCCGGTAGTATGGCCGCCCTGATGACCTCAACATAAGAGACCCCGACATATTCCACCATTAAAAAAGCAGCAGCGCCCATGATTGGTGGCGTGAGCTGACCGTTGGTTGAGGCTGCCACCTCAACAGCACCGGCCTTATAACCTGGGAAGCCAACGCGTTTCATCAGTGGGATCGTAAAGGTTCCCGTCGTCACTACATTGGCAATGGACGAGCCGGATACCAGACCGGACAAACCGGATGCTACGACGGCTGCTTTTGCCGGACCACCACGCATATGGCCAAGTAACGAAAAGGCAACTTTGATGAAATAGGCGCCCGCACCTGCCCGTTCAAGCATGGAGCCTAATAGCACAAACAGGAAAACAAAGGCAGTAGAGACCCCCAGCGCCACGCCGAAGACCCCTTCAGTGGTCAGCCATAAGTGCGACATGGCTTTATTAAGGCTGGCACCTTTGTGCGCAATGACATCCGGCATGTAAGGGCCGGCAAAGGTATACAGCAGGAAAACTGAGGCAACCACCATCAGCGGAGGGCCCAGTGCCCGTCGTGTGGCTTCCAGAAGTAACAGCATTCCCATCACCGCAGTGACGACATCCAGCGTGGTCGGCGCGCCAGAACGGCCAGACAGTGCTTCATAAAACAGGAAGATATAGGATGCGGAGAAACTGGCCAGCAACGCCAGTATCCAATCCTGCAGTGGAATGTGATCCCTGGGAGAGCCCTTCAGAGCCGGGAAAGCTGTAAATGCCAGAAAAATAGCAAAGGCTAAATGGATAGAACGCGCTTCGGTGTCGTTGAAAATGCCGATATCAAATATAAAAGGGAGCGGTGAGGCGTACCAAAGCTGAAACAGTGACCAGCAAAGGGCAACAACCCACAAAATTTGTCCCTGCAATCCTTGTGGGCTGCGTGCGCCGGTATCCGCCTGTGCCACCATGTCCTGGACATCGTCATGGTTGGTTTTTGTCATGCTACTTCCTTATTTCAGGAGCGATCCGTGATTAACTGTTTGAGGTTTCAGTTTTTATTGTAGTCTGGCGAGTTAATCTGACAGGGGCATTTTTGTGCTCTGACAGACAAAAAGTGCACCGTCAAGACGGTGCACTTTGCAAGATGAGTAGCCGTTGGCTTATTTGATCAAACCCACTTCTTTGTAGTATTTCACTGCGCCCGGATGTAATGGGATGGAAATACCGGCTTTGACCATGTCTTCTTTCTTCAGATTGGCAAAGCTTGGATGCAGGCGGGTGAAAACATGGAAGTTCTCAAATACAGCTTTGACCAGCGCGTACACTGCATCATCCGATACTTTGGTTGAAGACACTAAAGTCGCGGCAACACCGAAGCTGTTGACGTCGTTGTCGGTACCGCGGTACATCCCGCCCGGCACAGTGGTTTTAGTGTAGTAAGGATTATCAGCAACCAGCTTGTCGATAGCGGCGCCAGTCGCCGGGATCAGCTTGGCATCACAAGAGGTGGTTGCTTCTTTGATTGAACCGTTTGGATGACCGACAACATAGACAAAGGCATCGATCTTGTTATCACACAGTGCCTGAGATCGCTCAGAGCCTTTCAGTTCGGCGGCCAGTTTGAAGTCATCTTTGTCCCAACCCATGGCATTCATCACCACTTCCATGGTGGCGCGGTCGCCAGAGCCCGGGTTACCTATATTGACGCGTTTGCCTTTCAGATCGTCCAGATTGTTAATACCGGAATCTGAACGGGCAATAATGTTGAACGGTTCTGTGTGCAGTGAGAAAACCGCACGCATTTCTTTGTACGGACCTAACTCTTTAAACTCACTGGTACCGTTATAGCCATGATATTGCCAGTCAGACTGCACCACGCCGAAATCCAGTTCACCGGCACGCATAGTGTTCACGTTGTATACGGACCCGCCTGTCGATTCGACAGAGCAGCGAATGCCATTGGTTTTACGATCGTTGTTCACCAGCTTACAGATAGCACCGCCGGTAGGATAATACACACCGGTGACAGAACCTGTACCTATGGTGATGAACTCTTCCGCTTGCGCCAGTCCTGAGGCAAGAACGGTGGCAGATAATGCGCTGACTTTTAACAGTTTTGTAAACGCCATTGTGATCCCTTCCTGTTATGTTATTTCTTATCAGTGGTGCAGGTACACGGCCCGCAATGCTTTAAACAAATCAAAGAGATAATAGCAAACGATCGGCGTATTATTGAAATAATGTAAAAACCTTTTTGTGAAAAAGTAATGAGATTGCGACAGCGGACCATATTTCAGAGCATAACTATCCACTGCAAAGCGGGGGAACCAAGCGGGAAAAGACAGGATGGCGAAGGGGGAAAGCACGCCCTCTCAGGGTAAACGGAGAGGGCGTTGCCTGAAGATTGACTTACTTACTGTAATCAAACAGCGAGCAGACAGAGTCGAAGAGTTCTTCGGCGGTTGTGGTCAGGGTTGGCGTGATGAAAATCGTGTCATCCCCCGCGACAACACCCAAGATACCTTCGGCGCGGCCCAGTGAGTCAAGCAGACGGGCGATCACCTGCGCAGCGCCCGGGCCGGTGTGAATCACGACCATGGCATGGTTATAACCCACTTCCATGACCAGTTCTTTCAACGGACTGCTGATGGTCGGTACGCCCAGCTCTACGGGCAGGCAATACACCATTTCCATTTTAGCGTTGCGGGTACGTACCGCGCCGAATTTGGTCAGCATCCGTGACACTTTCGACTGGTTAATGTTATCGAAGCCCTGCGCTTTCAAGGCATCGACTATCTCACCTTGAGAGCTGAATTTTTCTTCCTTGAGTATGGATTTGAATGCTTTTATCAAGCGTTCTTGTTTATCAGAACTACGCATAAGTAAATTTCATGTACAGGGAGAGGGTCCGTATTTTGTCACAACCTGTTGGCTGGTAGCAAACAATGTTCATTCGAACTTGGAACTAGGTTACTGTTAATAGCTTAGTCGACTGCATAACTATTAAATAAATCCACTGTTGAGACAGTTCTTAGCTTTTTCGGCGCAAGGAAAAGTCAACCGGCTCTCTGCGCAACTTCGCAAAGCTGAGGGGGTATGATTGTATTTCGTTTAGGCTTGCTATACCGTCTTGGTGCCCGAGAAACTGAGAGACATTAGTAAGGGTTTGAAACATTGGGTATATGGCCTGAATTCTATCTGAAGGGGTCTGTCTGATGAACCCTGACTTCTATCGTAAAGGAGAACGAAAATGAAAGTTGCTGTTATTGGTGCGGCTGGTGGTATCGGCCAGGCTTTGGCCCTGCTACTGAAGAATGAACTGCCTGCCGGCTCTGACCTGGCACTTTATGATATTGCCCCTGTTACCCCTGGTGTTGCTGCTGACCTGAGCCACATCCCAACTCCTGTTTCTATCAAAGGTTATGCTGGTGAAGATCCAACGCCTGCACTTGAAGGTGCGGATGTGGTACTGATCTCTGCTGGTGTTGCCCGTAAACCAGGGATGGACCGTGCGGACCTGTTCAACGTCAATGCCGGTATTGTGAAATCACTGGCTGAAAAAATTGCGGTTGTCTGCCCAAATGCCTGTATCGGTATTATCACTAACCCGGTGAATACGACTGTGGCTATCGCGGCAGACGTCCTGAAAAAAGCCGGCGTCTACGACAAGCGTAAGCTGTTCGGTGTGACGACGCTGGATATCATCCGTTCTGAAACCTTTGTTGGTGAGCTGAAAGGCCTGAATCCGCGTGACGTGAATGTGCCTGTCATCGGCGGTCACTCAGGTGTGACGATTCTGCCTCTGCTGTCTCAGGTTGAAGGTGTTGAATTCACTGAAGAAGAAGTGAAAGCACTGACGCCTCGCATTCAGAATGCGGGTACTGAAGTGGTTGAAGCCAAAGCGGGCGGCGGTTCTGCCACTCTGTCTATGGGTCAGGCGGCTTGCCGTTTCGGTCTGGCGCTGGTGCGTGCCCTGCAGGGTGAGCAAAATGTGGTTGAGTGCGCTTACGTGGAAGGTAACGGCCAGCACGCTCGCTTCTTCGCACAGCCAGTTCGTCTGGGCAAAGACGGCGTGGAAGAAGTGCTGGATTACGGCAGCCTGAGCGCGTTCGAGCAGAATGCACTGGACAGCATGCTGGATACCCTGAAAGGCGATATCGCTCTGGGTGAAGAGTTCGCGGCGAAATAAGCCCGTACCGACACCAGGCTGTCATAGCCTGACGACAATGAACAAAGCGGCCCTTCGGCCGCTTTGTTGTTTCTGGCACGGGTATTTAAGGGGATTGCTCAGTAATAGTCGCCGCAGCCGCTGTGCAGCTGAGGTTCGTCGGTCAGTTCACTGCACGGGATATGGATCCTTTTATGATCCTTCAGATTCTCGATCAATGCGGTGTCATGATCCGGATCGATCTCGATCACTTCCGCGATCCCCTGCGGATATTCAACCCACATTCCCTTTTTCAGTTGATTGGCTTGCATGCGTCACCTCCGTCTTGGGAAGAAACGGTCAGGGCACAGGTCTCCCTTTACCTTGTATAACTATAGCGTAAAGCGGATTTGAGCTGAGGGCTGAGCCACTTCGTGAGTGAAACCGTGTCGAACAGCTTGGCTACCGGGGCTGTGTAGCAAGAGAGCGTAACAAAAAACGGCCTGGACAAGTGTCAGGCCGTTTTCGCTGAAGGGGCAGGTTTATTTGGTGCGATTGACTGATAGTCGGGCGACGGCAATCAGCGCATCTTTGTATTCGCTTTCAGCCAGTACCGACAGGGCAGCAATGGCTTTATCTGCTTCTTCTTCAGCACGTTGCTGAGTGTAAGCCAGAGAGCCGTGCTCTTCCATACAGGCCAGAATCGGTTGCAGTTTATCCAGCCCGTTGCCTTGCTCTATCGCGGCACGAATCATGGCGGTTTGCTCTGGGTTACCGTGGTGCATGGCGTGCAGCAGCGGCAGGGTGGGTTTGCCTTCCGCCAGATCATCCCCCACGTTCTTGCCCATCTCCTCGCCATCGGCGTTGTAATCAAGTACATCGTCAATGAGCTGGAAGGCGGTCCCAAGATAACGGCCATAGTCCTGCAGGGCTGTCTCTACCTGTTCTGGTGCGTCAGAAAGAATGGCTGCCACCTGAGTCGCCGCTTCAAACAGTCGCGCCGTTTTGGAGTAGATCACCTGCATGTAGCTGGCTTCGGTGGTGTCAGGATCATTGCAGTTCATCAGCTGCTGGACTTCCCCTTCGGCGATCACATTGGTCGCTTCGCTCATGATGTCCAGGATCTTCAAGGATCTCAGGCTGGTCATCATCTGGAAGGAGCGGGTGTAGATATAATCACCCACCAGTACGCTGGCGGCATTGCCGAATGCAGCATTAGCGGTTGCTTTTCCGCGCCGCATATCAGATTCATCCACCACATCGTCATGGAGCAAAGTGGCGGTGTGAATAAATTCGATGAATGCCGCTGCGGTGATGTGTTTTTCACCCTGGTAACCCAGAGCCCGGGCGGCCAGAATTGCCAGAATGGGGCGCAAACGCTTGCCACCGCTGCTGACAATGTAAAATCCCAGTTGGTTGATCAGGGCGACGTCTGAAGTGAGTTGGGCCTGAATCTTTGCGTCAACCGCCGCCATGTCGTCAGCGGTGAGTGCTTGGATAGCTTTGAAATCCATGATACATCCAGCAAAATTGTTAGCCGTATCGGCGCAATCAAAATAAGAATTATGCACGCATACTACACTAAAATCTTCCCGGCTTCCTAACCTACATTGCAGCTATTTAGGCGACTTTTTCTGCTGAGCAGCTTTTCACCAATTTTCTTTAGCCAACGGCTTGCCATGTTCGGCGTTTTCCAGTAGTATTCGCGCCCTATTGATGACAAGATTAAGCGCATACCCATTGCCCAATTTTGCCGTGGCAAATGGCCTATGCGGATAAGCGGAGTAAGACATGTACGCTGTTTTCCAAAGTGGTGGTAAGCAACACCGAGTAAGCGAAGGCCAAACCTTACGCTTGGAAAAACTGGACGTTGAAACTGGTGCGAACGTTGAATTTGACAAAGTTCTGCTGGTTGCTAACGGTGAAGAAGTAACAGTTGGTGCACCATTCGTTGCGGGTGGTAAAGTGACTGCTGAAGTTGTTACGCACGGTCGCGGCGATAAAGTAAAAATCGTTAAGTTCCGTCGTCGTAAGCATTCTCGTAAGCAAATGGGCCACCGTCAGTGGTTCACTGAAGTCAAAATTACTGGCATCAGCGCTTAATAATAGGAGAGTTTAGAGATGGCACACAAAAAAGCTGGCGGTTCTACTCGTAACGGCCGTGACTCAGAAAGTAAACGCCTAGGTGTTAAGCGTTTCGGTGGCGAATCTGTACTGGCAGGTAACATCATCGTTCGTCAACGTGGTACTAAGTTCCACGCTGGTAACAACGTAGGTTTGGGTAAAGACCACACTCTGTTCGCTTTGACTGATGGCAAAGTGAAATTCGAAGTGAAAGGTCCTAAAAACCGTAAATTCGTTTCTATCGAATCTGCTGAATAAGTTCAGCTTCGTGAAGAACGTGAAAGCCCTGCCTATTGGCGGGGCTTTTTGTTATGGCACAGGACAATATCAGTTTGAGTGCCTGCGGGTGTAAAGCCCTGAGAATTATTCCGATTGGTATTACAATAAAGACAGTCAGGTGGTGACTACCCCTGGCTGGCGAAGTGAACGCCAGAGTGCGGAGAATAAGATGAAATTTGTAGATGAAGCGGTAATCCGGGTGGATGCAGGTGATGGCGGCAACGGTACTGTCAGCTTCCGCCGTGAAAAATATGTCCCCAAAGGTGGGCCTGATGGCGGTGACGGCGGTGACGGCGGTGATGTATACCTGCTGGCCGATGAAAACCTCAACACGCTGATCGATTACCGTTTCGAACGTTTTCATGCAGCTGAGCGCGGCGAAAACGGCCGCGGTGGTAACTGTACCGGGAAGCGAGGCGATGACCAGGTCCTGTCTGTCCCTGTGGGTACACGGGCCGTGGACGAAGAAACCGGAGAAGTGATCGCCGATCTGACCCAGCATGGTATGAAGATCATGGTCGCCAAAGGTGGTTTCCACGGTTTGGGGAACACCCGCTTTAAGTCCTCGGTCAACCGTGCACCACGCCAGAAGACGATGGGCACCAAAGGTGAGATCCGTCACCTGCGCCTGGAGCTGCTGCTGCTGGCGGACGTCGGCATGCTGGGTTTACCGAATGCCGGTAAATCGACCTTTATCCGCGCTGTATCGGCCGCTAAGCCAAAAGTGGCGGATTATCCGTTTACCACCTTAGTGCCTAGCCTGGGTGTGGTACGGGTCGATAGCGAGCGCAGTTTCGTGGTCGCTGATATTCCAGGTCTGATCGAAGGCGCTGCCGACGGTGCTGGTCTGGGGATTCGCTTCCTGAAACACCTGGAGCGTTGCCGTGTGCTGCTGCACATGATCGATCTGCTGCCGGCAGACGGTTCGGATCCGGTGGAAAACGCCTTCACTATCCTCAATGAGCTGGAGCAGTACAGCGAGAAGCTGGTGAACAAGCCGCGTTGGATCCTCTTTAACAAAGTGGATCTGCTGCCGGAAGAGGAAGCTCAGGCGAAGATCGAGGAAGTGCTGGAAGCCTTGGCATGGGATGAGAAGTACTTCTGTATTTCTGCGCTGAACCGTACCGGTATTAAACCATTGACCTATGAGCTGATGGATTTGATTGACTCCATTCCTCAGGCCCTGGTCGAAGAAGACGAAACCGAAGAAACCAAAGTCGATTTCAAGTGGGACGATTACCACGAGCAGCAACTGAAGAAAAGTGCTGCGAAAAGCGATGACGACGACGATGACGACTGGGATGATTGGAACGAAGACGATTACGACGTCGAAATCATTTACAAGCCGTAACTGGCCGTCTGAGGTGAAAAACCGCTCTTTGGAGCGGTTTTTTTGTGCCTTATCAAATTGATCTTTCTGTTCGCGGAGATAATGATCAACAGAAAAAAGTGCTCAGGGAGTCAGGATGCAGCCGGTTACAGTGAAAACAGAACGGGAGATTGCCCGAATCGTCGCTCAGGTTGGCCAGCGGCTGTTACAGCATGGCGCAGAATCTGCGGTGGTGGTGGATGTCAGTCAGCGTGTCGGGCTGGCGCTGGGGGGATGAGGTCAACATCGCGCTGACCGCCAATGCCATTGTGGTTACTGTGCATGTCAAAGGGCACTGCCTGACGACTACGCGTCGCTGTCGGGATCATGGGATCAATATGGCGGTTGTCACCCGGATCCACCATTTGTGCATCATGGCTGAAAAGGGGTTGCTGGATCCTGCAGCCATGACGAAACGTTTGTCTGCCATTCAGCCTCAGCGTTATCCGCCGCTGCTGGTGATCCTGATGATCGGCCTGTCCTGCGCTGCATTCTGCCTTCTGGCCGGCGGTGATTTCACGGTGGCCCTGATTACCCTGCTCGCCGCATCTGCCGCCATGGCGCTGCGCCTGGTGATGGCGCACCATCATTTCAATCCGCTGCTGACCTTTGCTGCCGCTGCGTTTGTCGCGACGACGGTGTCAGTCGCTGCCCCTTTGTTCGAGCTGGGCAATCAGCCCTTTCTGGCGATGGCGTCGTCCGTCTTATTGCTGGTGCCGGGTTTTCCGCTGATTAATGCTGTCGCCGATATGGTGTCAGGCTTCGTGAATCTGGGCATTTCCCGCTGGGTGATGGCCAGTTTGCTGACCTTGTCGACCAGCCTGGGCATAGTGGCGGCCATGAACCTGTTTAATGTCTGGGGGTGGCTGGCATGATGTTCTGGCAATGGGGATACGCACTGGCTGCAGATATGGCACTGGCGGCGATTCCGGCGGTCGGGTTTGCCATGGTGTTCAATGTGCCGGTCAGGGCGCTGAAGTACTGCGCCATGGCGGGGGCGCTCGGTCACGGTTGCCGTTTTGTACTCATGCAGCAGGGCATGCCGATTGAATGGGCGAGCTTCTTTGCCGCTTTGCTGGTCGGGATGACAGGCATCATCTGGTCGCGCCGGCTGCTGGCGCCACCGCATGTGTTCACCGTTGCGGCCGTGATCCCCATGGTGCCCGGCGTTTATGCGTTTAAGACCATGATTGCGCTGGTGGATCTCAATCAGCATGGCTTTTCCCCTGAGATCTGGCAGCGCATGGCCGAGAATGGGATCACCGCAGCCTTTACCGTGGCGGCGCTGGCCATAGGGCTGGCAATGCCCGGCTTAATGTTTTATCGTCGCCGACCAGTGATTTAAAAGGGAGTAGACGTGTGAAGATCAGTATGGTTGCCGCCATGGCAAAAGATCGTGTGATTGGCAAAGACAATGCCATGCCCTGGCACTTACCGGCCGATTTTGCCTGGTTTAAAAAAGTCACTATGGGCAAGCCTGTGGTGATGGGACGCAAAACGTTTGAATCCATTGGCCGGCCATTGCCGGGGCGCCACAATATCGTGATCAGCCGTAACCCGGACTTTACTGCCGACGGCGTCACTGTCGTGGCGGATCTCCGTGCCGCCCAGCTTGCTGCAGGGCAGGCCGATGAGTTGATGATCATTGGCGGCGGCAGCGTGTATGCTGAATGTCTGCCTGTCGCAGACTGCCTCTATCTGACCTTCATCGATCTCAGTGTCGAGGGAGACACTTGCTTCCCGGACTGGGGGGACGGCTGGCAGCAGACGTACAGTGAGCACTATGCGGCCGATGAAAAGAACGCGCATGACATGGAGTTTGTCATCCTGGAGCGCCAGTAAGCCTTACTGCGTTGCGATTCGGCCCGTGCACGCCAGAACATGGGCCGGTATCTTGTTAACCAGCCATGGGGGCCAGCGCCAATGAAGCTCCCAGCAGCATCAGAATACTGCCGATGGTTCGGTTGATCATGCCCTGGCGACTGAGCATGGCGGTTCTGAGGGATGCCTGAGAAAAGAACATCGCCACCAGGCTGAACCAGACCCCATGTGCGCCCGCCATAAAGAGTCCATAAGCCAGCTGGACCCATACCGGGGTGTCCGGATTGACCATTTGTGTAAAGGTGCTGAGCACAAAGAGGGTGGTTTTCGGATTGAGCGCATTGGTCATCAATCCCTGTCTGAATGCAGCAAAACCTGAAGGGTTCAGTGGCGTGTCTTCAGCGGCCGCTAAATGGGTTCTGCTGCGCAGCGTACTGAACCCGATATAGATCAGATACACCGCCCCGAGATACTGGATGGCCGTGAACAAAACCGGGGAGGTGGCGATAAGGATACCGACCCCGAGCATGGTGTAGCCGACATGAATCAACACGCCGGCAGCGATTCCCAGAGCGGCCAGCAATCCCGCTTTCCGGCCACACAGATAACTGCTCCGGGTGACCATGGCAAAATCAGCACCAGGGCTGATCACGGCCAGCACAGTAATCATGACAACGGCAAAAACTTCGGTCATTTCAGATTTCCTTTACAAATATTCAAGTTATTGTTCAGTTGATTTCGTCATATTGTTCTGTAAATTCTGTATCTTGAATATTGATAACTTCTCAATGAATACTTGCGGAAAACTCAACGATCATGAAATTACCTTCACTCAATGCCCTGCGTGTCTTTGAAGCTGCTGCGCGGCATCAAAGTCTGGTGAAAGCTGCGGATGAATTGTGCGTGACGCAATCTGCAGTCAGCCGGCAGATGACGCAGTTGGAAGGGACGCTGGGATTACAATTGTTTGAGCGGAGAAATCGGGGCATTTTTCTGACGCCACAGGGCGAGCAGTTGCAGGCTGGTTGTCAGGAAATGTTTGATATTCTCAAGCAAACGCTGAAAGCGCTGAAAGCACCGGACACCCGGTCTCCATTAGTGGTTTCCTGCGAACCGACGATCATGATGAAGTGGCTGATCCCACGTCTGGCGGACTTCCAGTCCCGGCACCCAGAGATAGAGCTGCACCTGAGCGCATCCGGCGGGCCGATTGATTTCTTGCACAGCCAGGCCGATATTGCAATCCGCCGGGACGATTTCAGCTGGAGTCCGAACTATCACGCCGCCATCATTGCTCCTGAGCTCACCGGCCCGGTGATGCTGACTGAACAGTGGGAGCAGCGTGCATCCGACACCGAGCCGGTGACACGGCTGCATAGCCAAACCCGGCCCAGTGCCTGGCAGGTTTGGCAGCAGCGCTCACATCAGATTGTCCCTGTCCGGGATGAGATCTGGTTTGAACATTTCTACATTATGCTTGAGGCGGTCTACGCCGGCAGCGGCTGTGGTCTGGGGTCAGTTTACATGGTGGGCAGTGATATCAAAAACCGACAGTTGGCCGCCCCGTTCGGATTTACGCCGGACGGCTCGTCTTATTGTCTGCTCTCACCGAATGCGATCGAGGGCGATGAGCGGGTTGTGGCTTTGCTGGACTGGCTGCGCCGGGCTTTTCAGGAAACGGCAGCGGGTGTGATGGCTTCATTGCCCGCTCGCCCTTAGTGGTCGACTGAGTTGGCGAGTCGGGTCTGTTCAAAACGTTGCTGGTCTTCCCAGCGCAGCATGGTGAGCTGATGGCCCCAGACACAGCCGGTGTCCAGTCCGATCGCCTTGTCATCCTGATAGCCCATCAGTGAGGCCCAGTGACCGAAAATAATGGTTTTACCCAGCGGTTGTGTGCGGGGAAACTGAAACCAGGGCAGCAGGTGATCTGTGCCTGGCTCGCCCGGAGGCAGTTTGCAATGCATCTCCAGCCGACCATCGGGATGCAGGTAGCGCATCCGGGTTAGCGCATTGATGGTGAAACGTAATCTGTCCAGCCCAGACAGCTCAGGATCCCACAGGGCAGGTTCATTGCCGTACATATTGCTCAGCAGCCATTGCTGGTGCTCGCTTTGCAGCATGGCTTCGACATCGCGCGCGCAGCGTCGGGCATCGTCGAGCTGCCATTGCGGGGGATACCGGCATGGACCATGACAACCGGGTGTGTGGGGTGTTCGGCCAGCAGAGGCTGGCGGCTGAGCCAGTCAAGCAATGCGTCGCTGTCGCTGGCTTGCAAAATCTGATCAATCTGATCTTTTTGCTTGGCTTTGCCGATGCCTCGGGCCACAGCCAGTAAGTGCAAATCGTGATTGCCCAGCACGCTGGTGGCACTGCTGCCCAAAGATTTCACCAGACGCAGAGTGGCCAGTGAATCCGGCCCGCGGGCAACCAGATCGCCGGCCAGCCAGAGTTCATCGTGCTGTGTACTGAAGCCCACACGCTCGAGAAGCGCGCAGAGTTCGCGGTAACAGCCCTGAATATCACCGACCAGATAGGTTGCCATGATCGACCCTGTTTAGTGCAGAATATTGGGGATAGCCAAACGGAAAGGCACGATTTCGGCATTGAACTCGTTACCATGGTCGTCAATCATGACGTAATGGCCTTCCATCACACCCAGTGGTGTTTCGATGATGGTGCCGCTGGTGTAGGTGTATTCATCATTGGGGGCGATGGTTGGTTGTTCGCCGACCACACCTTCACCTTCAACCACCAGTTTTTTGCCATTGGCATCTGTGATCAGCCAGCGGCGGCGAAGCAGTTGTGCGTTGCCCTGGCCCAGGTTGCAAATGGTAATGGTGTAGGAAAAAACGTAGCGGTTCTGTTCTGGCTCAGACTGGTCATCAATGTAATGCGTGATGACCCGGCATTTGATGGTAGGGATAACTTTGTTGTTCACCTTGCTGCTTCCTTTCTGATACGACAATGCCTTTGTGCTAGGCAGTTGCCGGGCGCGATGGCCCGGCACATGACTTAGTGGCTGTGGTTGGCATCCAGCCAGTTCGCCATAGACACAAACTGTTCAAGTGTCAGGTTTTCCGGACGCGAGCCGGGGTTAATCCCCAGGCTTTCCAGCGTGTCCACATCCATGATGGCTTTAAAGCAGTTACGTACCGTTTTACGGCGCTGGTTAAAGCCATCCCGGCAAACACGGTCCAGCCATTTCAGGTTAGTACAAGGATGCGGCAATGTTTCATACGGTGCCAGTCGAACCACAGCAGAATCCACCTTGGGTGCGGGTTTGAAGGCGCTTGGCGGCACTTCAAGCACTGGCATCACTTTGCAGTAATATTGTGCCATCACGGTCAGGCGACCATAGGCTTTGGTGCCCGGGCCGGCAGCCAGACGATTGACCACTTCTTTCTGCAGCATGAAATGCATATCTTCAATATGCTGATGGAAACTGAACAGGTGGAACATCAGCGGCGTTGAAATGTTGTACGGCAGGTTGCCAAAAATCCGCAGTTTGTTGTTTTCCCTGATCAGCTGAGTGAAGTCGAAACGCATGGCGTCGCCTTCATGGATCGTCAGTTTGCCGGACAGATCCGGGTGATTGCGTAAACGCTCGGCCAGATCGCGGTCCAGCTCAATCACAGTAAATTTATCGACCTGTTTACCGACAGGCTCGGTCAGTGCGCCCAGACCGGGACCGATTTCAACCAGATTCTGGCCCGGTTTCGGATTGATTGAGGCGACAATGTTGTCGATGATGTATTCGTCGTGCAAAAAGTTCTGGCCAAAGCGCTTACGGGCGCGGTGGCCTAAATGGACCTGATCACTGCTCATTGTTTTTTGTCTACCATTTCGATGGCGTGGGTAAGCGCTGTCCAGAGGCTCCCTGTGTCCGCCTGTCCGGTACCGGCGAGTTCCAATGCGGTACCATGATCAACTGATGTTCGGATAAAAGGTAATCCAAGAGTAATATTGACGGCATTACCGAACCCTTTGAATTTCAGCACTGGCAGACCCTGATCGTGGTACATCGCCAGCACGGCATCGGCTTCGGCCAGGTATTTATCCTGGAAAATGGTATCGGCTGGCAGCGGGCCAACCAGATCCATACCGTCCTGCTCTCTCAGAACATTCAGGGCCGGCGTGATCACTTCGATCTCTTCCCGGCCCAAGTGGCCATCTTCACCGGCATGCGGGTTGAGGCCACAGACATAAATTTTCGGCTGTTTGATGCCAAATTTGCTGATCAGATCGGCATGCAGCACCCGAATCACCTGATGAATACGATCTTCGGTGACCGCTTTGGCCACATAAGCCAGCGGAATGTGGGTGGTCACCAGCGCCACACGCAGCCCTTCGGTGGCCAGCATCATCACCACCTGATTGGATTGTGCCTGCTGGGCGAAAAACTCTGTGTGTCCGCTGAATGAAACGCCCGCACGGTTAATGATGCCCTTATGAACCGGCCCGGTCACCAGTGCGGCAAATTCACCGTCCATATTGCCTTCGGCAGCACGACGGAGGGTGTCCAGCACATAATGACCGTTATGCTCATCAAGCTGGCCAGGCGTGACACTGGCATTCAGTGGGTGGCTGTCCACCACCAGGGTGCCCGCACGATGCGGCTGTGCCGGACGGCTTGGATCATAGTTGATGATTTCCAGCGGTAAGCCCAGCAGGGCCGCACGTTCTGCCATCAGTTCGGCGTTGGCACACACGACCAGCTCGTGCGGCCACGGCTGTTGCGCCAGTGCCACGACGAGATCCGGGCCAATACCCGCCGGTTCTCCCGGCGTGATGGCAATACGTTTAACCTTGTTCATCATCAAATCCTGGTTGTTCAATATAGGCGCCGGCCCGCAGTTCCTGCAGCCACGCCTGGGCTTCCTCGTTAAATTTACGGCTGAAGAGAATCCGGTAAGCCCGGTTCTTCGCGGCCGCATCGGTGCGGTCAACCTGACGGCGATCCAGCACTTCCACAATATGCCAGCCGTGTACCGTCTGGAACGGTTCGCTGACGGTGCCTGCAGGCAGGGTTTCAACCTGCTGTTTGAATTCAGGGACGTAAATATCCGGCGTCTGCCAGCCCAGTTCACCGCCATTGGCCGCAGAGCCCGGATCGGCACTCAGTGCCTGGGCCGCATCAGCAAAGCTGCGCTTACCTGCGATAATGTCCTGGCGAACCTGCTCGAGCTGTTTCTTCGCTCCTTCATCGCTGAGGATGACAGAAGTTTTCAGCAGGATGTGGCGGGCATTGATTTCGGTGACTGAGACAGTCTCCTGGCCTTTCACATCATTGATTTTGAGAATGTGGTAACCCACACCGCTGCGGAATGGCCCTATGATAGCACCTTTCCCCTGACCTTGGATCTGATCGGCAAAGATAGTCGGCATTTCTTCCGGGCTCATCCAGCCCCAGGCGCCGCCCTGCAGGGCTTTGGGACCATTGGACGCACTGTAGGCCAGGTTGGTGAAATCCGCCCCCTGATTCAGTTGCGCCAGCAGATCGTTCGCTTTGCGCTCGGCCGTCTGGCGTTCAGACTGCGTGGCGCCTTCGCCCAGGCGGATCAGGATATGGCTGATATTGTATTGCACGCTTGCCTGTTGCTGCTGGCCCAGCTGGGTCACCAGGCTGTCGACTTCCTGCGGCAGAATGTTGATCCGGCGGCGCACCATAATGGTACGGGCTTCGCTGGCCGTCAGGTCGCGGCGGATTTGCTCGCGGAAAATCGGGTAGCTGATGCCACCGGCTGCCAGCTCCTGCTGCAACTGGGCCACGGACATGTTTTGCTCAGCAGCAATCTGGCTGATCGCCTGATCCAGGCGATTGTCATCAATCCGGATACCAAATTGTTCTGCCTGTTGCAGCTGCAGGGTTTCCATGATGAGCTTTTCCATCACCTGATTGACCAGAATGCTGTCGTCCGGCAGGGGCTGGCCCTGACGCGCCGCATTGAGATGGACGGTTTTCAGCATCGCATCGACATCGCTTTGCAGAATCACGCTGTCGTTCACAATCGTGACCACTTTGTCCAGTGGCTGCAGGGCGGCCAGTGAACCGGTTGTCAGGCCCAGAAGAGTCAGGCCGAGAATAAAAGACTTCCACATTTTCATAGCTGTATCCAGGGCGCTTCAATGCGCGGTTGGTTAGGGCGGGCCTGGGCCCGGCCTGTTAATTGTTCAGGTAGAAAGGTCGTCCGTATGCAATGGCATTACCACTGGCTGACGACGCGCCGACGGGAGCCACACCTGCCAGGCCAAGCAGCGAGAACGAGATACTGAAGTTCTGTTCGTACTCAACCGGCTGGGTGTTGACGTTGCTGCGGGCCACCATGTACTGGTTGTAGCCCAGCGTGATCATCCAGCAGTCGGAGCGGTAATTGAGCGAGACCTGGCCTTCCACCATCTGGTTTTCCGTGACATCGTGGTAGTAATCCCCCCGCACACTCAGTCCGGCGTGAATCGGGAAGCCGGTTGAGAAGCCAACCTGAGAGATCCCTTCTTCGGTGTAATTATCGATCTGGTTGTTATCCGGCAGGCTTTGCCGGATGTACTCTTTTGATACGTAGCGGTAGTTCAGCTGGCTGAACAGGTTGCCTTCGCGGTATTCCAGCGCGGCGTTGGCGAACTGCATGTCTTTTTCACTGGTATCGTATTGCAGG
This sequence comes from Photobacterium sp. Hal280, assembly GCF_037162255.1. Classification (NCBI taxonomy): domain Bacteria; kingdom Pseudomonadati; phylum Pseudomonadota; class Gammaproteobacteria; order Vibrionales; family Vibrionaceae; genus Photobacterium; species Photobacterium sp. Hal280. The sequence continues at coordinate 2,855,590 of NZ_JARLUO010000005.1, read as the reverse complement.
CCGCCGTGGAAGAAGAGCCAGTCATTAAAGTTGAAATCAGACTCGAACGCCGAGGCAGAATAATTGGGCTGAGATTCGCCTTCTTCTTGTAAATTCCGGCCGGAATCGTTGAGGTAAAAGATCTGGCCAAAGGAAAGGTTGAAGCGCTCTTTCAGATTACTGTCGAAAAAGCGGGTGGTGGCACCGACGGTAAACTGGTTGGCGGCGGCAATGCGGTCGACGCTGGAATAGCGGCGATCACGGAACAAACCGTAATAATCGGTTTGCAGAATTGTGGTGTCGTATGAGCCGTAAATGTCGCTCTGCTCTACATCCTTGATGTAGAGGTACTGGAGTTGCGGCTCCAGACTCTGGACATAGGCATCACCAAACAGGCCGGTATCCCGCTCGAAATACAAGCCGGTCAGCATCCGCAGGCTGGGCACAGTGCGGGTTGCAGTTTCTTCCAGATCTTCCAGACCGGCGACCGTAGGATCGAACTCCTGATTATAGTAGGTGTACATCAGCTTGGCTTCTGTGGTCATCGACCACCAGGGGGTCGCGAACGGCAGCGTCAGAGATGGTTCTAAATGGACACGATCGGCAGAGGGCTTCGTGTCGTCATCATTTTCAAACCGGCTGATATGGCTCAGGAAGCCAAAGTCCAAGTCATAGCCCAGCTCAGGCTCGTAGTAATTGAAGGTCAGCTGGGGCATCAAACGGTAGTTTGACGAGACGCCCGGCGTCAGCGGCTGGAAGTTCCTGACCCGTAAGGTCGAGTTCCATTTTTCTTCCTGGTAGGTCACTTCGCCGGTTTGCAGCAGGTTGTTGTCTTCCCGGCGGCCGATCTCTGAATCGACATCCGAGAAATAGGTCACGTCACTGACCTTGCTGTAATCTATGTTGAACAGCCAGTTATCTTCATAACGGCCGTTGTGGGACCAGTTGTAGGCCCAGCGAGCATCACTGTTGGCAGCGGCTTCGTCGTTGCCGAGATATTCCCCTTTCAGGCTGCCTTGTCCCAGATCGGTGAGATAGCGGAACTGGCTGTTGAGCTGCAGGCCGCGGTTACTCATGTATTTCGGGGTAAAGGTCAGATCGTAGTTGGGCGCAATATTCCAGTAAAACGGGGTTTCCAGCTCAAAACCGTCACGAGAGCCGTAACTCACGGTCGGGTAGAGAAAACCGGTCAGCCGCTCGTCACCGACAGGCACACGCAGGTAAGGCATGTAGAACACCGGCACATCCAGCACTTCAAACCGGGCGTTATACAGGTCGGCGAACGGCGAGTCGGCCTCACGTTCAATGCTGGTGGCGGTAAACTGCCAGCTTTTATCACCGGGCGGACACGTGGTGTAGGTGCCGTTGCGCAGGCGATAATAGGTCATGCCCTGTTTTTCAATTTTAGTGGCTTCGCCGCGACCGGCTTCGCAGGTCAGGCTGTAGACAGCGTTATTGATTTCGGCGTCGTCGGTATCCAGGTTGTTGTGCATGCTGTCGGCATAGACTTCTATGCTGCCATCGTGGAAATACACGTTGCCTTTGGCACTGACCGTATTGTTTTGCTGATTCATGGTCGCGACATCGGCCGCCACGGTCCGGTTGGCTTGCCGTACGACCACATCGCCGGAGTAGGTCACGCTGGCGTCACTGTCCGCCTCAGCCTTATCGGCAGTGATTCTGATCGGGGCATTATTGGGATCACCGTCATTGGGATCCGGGGTTAGACACATGCCTTTGACCAGGGCGAGCTCTTCCTCTGCCGTCGGGCTGGCTTCATTCTCAATGAGGGCGTCATTGGCGAAAGATGACGGGCCATATAAAGCTATGCTGATCATGGTCGCCAATAAGCTGCGAGAAGTGAATGACATTGAGATTTAATTTCCTGTGTTCATGATATAGCGCAAAGGTGTCCAGACCGGCCCTGCCGTCCCCTTAATCAAGGCTGCTATGATAAAGCAATTTCTGCTTATCGGCATCTCTATGGGACCTTGTAATCATCGGACCGGATAAATTCATTATTGTTTTTTCTGCTATTATGCCGCGAGGTCTTTATCAGACGGCGCTGTGCTTTATGGCAGCAAGTCACGCTGACAGACGGATCTCTTTTCGTAAGACTAGACGGCATTCGTGGGCACAATTTAGCAAATTACCAGAGAGTATAACATGCAGGTGTTGGGCAAGATTTTAGGGGCATTTTTTGGTTTCCTTCTTGGTGGACCTATCGGGTTGTTATTAGGCATCTTTTTGGGTCATAAGTTCGATCGGGCGCGTGCCGGTGTGTACCAGGGCGGCAGTTTTGGCCGTTTTAGCCAGGGTCAGGCTGATCAGCATGAACGTCAGGCGGCGTTTTTTCATGCGGCGTTTGCTGTGATGGGCCATATGGCCAAAGCGAAAGGTCGGGTCACCCAGGAGGAAATCCGTGTCGCCAGTGCCATTATGGACCGCATGCAACTGCACGGCGAAGCACGCCGGCTGGCGCAGGAAGCCTTCCGCGATGGTAAATCAGAAGATTTTCCCCTGCAGGAGGTGCTGGCCCGGGTGCGCCAGCAAGGGACGGGCCGGCTCGATTTGCTGCAGTTTTTCCTCGAATTGCAGATCCAGGCCGCGTTTGCCGACGGCAGCCTGCATCCGAAAGAGCGCCAGTTACTGTTTGTGATTGGCCGTGCGCTGGGTTTTTCCGATCAGCAGCTGGAAAGGCGCCTGCATATGCAGGAAGCAGCGTTTCGTTTCCAGCAGGGCGGCGGGTTCTATCGCCAGCAGTCACAGCAACAGCAGGGTGGTTTTCGACAGGCGCCAACCCGGGATCAGCTCAGTGATGCGTACGAACTGCTGGGAGTAGCAAAAGAAGCCAGTCCGAAAGATCTGAAACGCGCTTACCGCAAACTGATGAACGAGCACCATCCGGACAAACTGGCGGCCAAAGGCTTACCGCCAGAGATGATGGAGCTGGCGAAGCAGAAAGCCCAGGAACTGACGGCAGCTTACGAGCTGATCAAAAAAGAAAAAGGCTTTAAATAAGGGCTCAGGCCCTCAGACACAGTGCTGAGGGCGGCCGGCGACAAAGCCTTCCAGGTTGTCGATCAGCTGATGGGCCAGCGCCTGAATCGCCGAGTCCGCTCCCCAGGCCACATGGGGGGTCAGCAGCAGGTTTGGCAAATCTGCGTTGGCCAGCAGCGGGTTGGACGCGCCGGCGGGCTCCTGGGTAAACACATCGCACCCGGCACCGCCCAGGTGGCCGGAACGCAGCGCTTCAACTAAGTCCTGTTCGTTCACCAGTCCGCCGCGGCCGGTATTGATCAGCAGGCTGCCGGGCTTCATGTGTGCCAGCTCTGGTGCCGCAATCAAATGTGTCGTTTCGTCACTGAGCGGACAGTGCAGCGTAATCGCATCGGCGGTTTGCAGCACCTGCTCAAACGGCAGGTAACCGTCACGGCAGGTGGCCGCGCCTTTGCGTTCCGCAAAAACGACCTTCATGCCCAGGGCCGAGGCCAGTTTTGCAACGGCCTGTCCCAGACTGCCGCTGCCAATCACTCCCAGTGTACTGCCGGCCACATCGCCAATCGGGTGGCTGAAAAAGCAAAATTGCTTTTTCTCCTGCCAGACCCCTGCCTGAATATCTTTGTGGTACGCAAACAGGTTGCGCCTGAGCGCGAACAGCATGGCAATCACGTGCTCCGGCACCGAGCCGGTGGCATAACCGCGAATGTTACTGACCACGATGCCATGCGCGCGGCAGTAGTCCAGATCGACATTATTGGTGCCTGTGGCGGCAATGGCGATCATTTTCAGCTGCGGCAACTGACGCAGCGTGTCGGCATTGAGTACCACTTTATTGGTGATGGCGATGGTGGCCTGTTGCAGCCGTTCCACAATCTGCGCCGAAGAGGTGGCCGGGTATTCCTGCCAGTGGTGCGCAAAAGCCGGGCGGGGCAGGGTGATCTGGTGGGGGATGGTATCGCGGTCGAGAAAAACTATCTGGTGCATCACTCTGGCTCCCTGCTGATGCGTGTGCTTGATGACACACAGTAAACACCAGCGAGGGGCAGGCTGCAAGTTGGGCAAACAAGTCTGCCGACTCAGAGGTCGGCAGCTAAGTCAGGTTGTGCTTTACAGTGTCCGCTCGGGCGCGTCGGGGTAGAATTCGCACGGGGCGAACAGATGACGGGCTTCGTTGCTGTAGGGGTGGAAGAAGCTCAGTTCCGCCGCGTGCAGTTGCAGGCGGGGAGCCAGGGCTTTGGCCTGATCGTGGGCATAGAAACCATCGCCCAGGATCGGGTGGCCCAGCGCCAGCATGTGGACGCGAAGCTGATGAGAGCGCCCTGTGACCGGACGCAGCCTGACTAAGCTGCTCTGGCCGTCACTGGCGATCACTTCATAATGGGTCACCGAGGGTTTGCCGTCGTCAAAACACACTTTCTGCATCGGGCGGTTGGGCCAGTCGCAAATCAGCGGTAAGTCTATGGTGCCGCTTGGTTGTTCTGGTGTGCCCCAGACCCGGGCGTAATAGACTTTTTCGGTCTGACGATCACGGAACTGGGCTTTGAGGTGCCGTTCGGCATCCTTGTTGAGCGACAGGATGATCAGCCCGGAAGTGGCCATGTCCAGACGATGCACAATCTGCGCTTTGGGATGCTCGGCCAGCACGCGGTGAAACACGCTGTCGGCATGCGCCGGATCGCGGCCGGGATTCGACAGCAAACCGGAAGGCTTGTTGATTGCGATGATATCGCGGTCGACATACAGCACATCCAGCCAGGGGTCTGTCGGCGGATTATAGTCCAGTGGTGGTAAGGGGTTCATGTTCGGGCTATCTCAGGTTGTACGCACAGGCAGCGGCGAAATGGTAACACAGGGCGGCAGGGAGTACCTACCGCCCGGATATTGCCCTGTCAGTTATGGCTGACTGCGATGACACGCAGGGAATCGAGCTGAATCTGGGCTTTGCTGATGTAAGCACTCAGATCCTGAATCTGGCTTTGCAGCAATTCCAGCTCATCATCCCGGATGTTCGGGTTGACGGATTTCAGGGCCTGCAGACGGGCCAGCTCGGCACCTAAGGAATTTTCCATCTCCTGTTGCGCGGCCTGACGCACTTTGGCCAGCTCAGGTTCGATCAGCTGATCACCGGCGGCAATCAGGGCATGGATGTCTCTCTGGACCGAGTTGACCAGTTTGCTGCCCAGATGGCGGTTGACCGGACTCAGCTGGCGGTTGAAGCCTTCGAACTCGACCTTATCCGACAGATTGTTGCCTTTGGCATCCAGCAGGATACGGATAGGCGTGTGCGGCAGGAAGCGGCCGATCCCGGACTGTTTCGGCGCCTGAGCATCGACCACGTATACCAGCTCCAGCAACAGGGTGCCGGCAGGCAGGGCCTTGTTCTTGAGCAAAGACACTGCTGTGGTGCCGACGCCTTCTGACAGCAGCAGGTCAATCCCGCCCTGAATCATCGGGTGTTCCCAGCTGATAAAGTGCATGTCCTCGCGTGACAGCGCGGTATCACGGTCAAAGGTGATGGTGCAGCCATCCTGCGGCAATCCCGGGAAACTCGAAACCAGCATGTGCTCAGACGGGGTAATGACCAGGGCATTTTCGCCTCTGTCATCCTGATTGAGGCCCACAGTGTCAAACAGTCCCAGCGCAAAGGTCACCAGATTGGTGTCGCCGTCTTTGGCGGCAATCTGCCCGACCAGGTCACGGGCGGCATCGCCACCGTTGGAATGGATCTCCAGCAGACGGTCGCGGCCCTGTTCCATTTTGCGCTTGAGCTCAGTGTGCATCCGGGCACTGTCGGCGATCAGCGAGTCCAGTGCCTCTGGGCTGTGGTTGTCACTGGCCAGCAGGGAGATCAGCTGCGGCTGAATGGCTTCATACACCGCCCGGCCAGTCGGACAGGTTTCTTCAAAGGCATTGAGGCCCTCGTTGTACCAGTGCGCCAGCAGCGCCTGCGAGGTGCCTTGCAGATGCGGGACATGGATTTCGATATCCCGCTGCTGACCGATACGATCCAGACGGCCAATCCGCTGTTCCAGCAGATCCGGGTTGTTGGGCAGATCGAACATCACCAGCTGGTTGGCAAACTGGAAATTACGGCCTTCAGAGCCGATTTCCGAGCACAGCAGCACTTGCGCGCCGTCTTCCACCTGAGCGAAGTAGGCGGCCGCTTTGTCGCGATCCAGAATCGACATGCCTTCGTGGAACACAGTGGCGCGGATGCCTTCTTTTTCGCGCAGCGCCTGCTCCAGATTGAGCGCGGTTTGCGCGCGGGAGCAGATCACCAGCACTTTTTCATTGCGGTTGGCTTTGAGGAAGTCCAGCAGCCAGTTTACCCGCGGGTCGAAGTTCCACCAGGTGGCCGATTCGCCTTCAAATTCCTGATAAATATCTTCCGGGTACAACAGCTTGAGCACTTTTTCCTCTTCGCTGATTTTCCCCATCATCATGCCGGCCACACGCATGGCCGTGCTGTACTGCGACGGCATCGCCAGCGGGTACAGATTGAGGTGACGCTGAGGAAAACCCTGCACGGCGGCGCGGGTATTCCGGAACAGCACGCGGCCGGTGCCGTGGCGGTCCATCAGGTTGTCGACCAGCTCCTGACGGGCAGCACGCTGTGTGTCTTCATCGCTGCTACTGGTCAGCGTATCGAGCAGCGGGGCAATGTCCTGCTCAGGCAGCAGATTGATCAGGGTCGCGCGGCTGTCGGCGTCCAGTTTTTTGCCGGCCAGCAGCTCTGACACCGCATCGGCGACCGGGGCATACTGGCGCTCTTCATTGAGAAAGGCCTCGTAATCGTAGAAACGATCCGGGTCGAGCAGGCGCAGGCGGGCGAAGTGGCTCTGATGGCCCAGCTGATCCGGGGTGGCGGTCAGCAGCAGGCAGCCCGGGGTTTTCTCGGCCAGGGCTTCCACCACCTGATACTCACGGCTTGGCGCTTCTTCGCTCCACACCAGATGGTGGGCTTCATCGACCACCAGCAGATCCCAGTCGGCGTCCAGTGCCTGCTCGAAACGGCGGCGGCTCTTGCGCAGAAAATCCAGTGAGCACAGCACGTATTGCGCGGTATCAAACGGATTGGCCGCATCGGCAATCGCTTCGACACAGCGCTCTTCATCGAAGATAGAAAAATACAGGTTGAAGCGGCGCATCATCTCAACCAGCCACTGATGCTGCAGGGTTTCCGGCACCAGGATCAGAATGCGCTCGGCACGTCCAGCCAGCACCTGCTGGTGGATGATCATCCCGGCTTCAATGGTTTTACCCAGACCCACTTCGTCGGCCAGCAGGACACGGGGGGCAAAACGGCGGCCTACTTCATGGGCAATGAACAACTGGTGCGGGATCAGGCCGGCACGCATACCGCACAGACCGCGCAACGGGCTCTTGTGCTGCTGGTGCTGGTTTTTCAGGGCGCGGTAGCGCAGGGCGAAACGGTCCATGCGGTCAATCTGACCGGCGAACAGCTTGTCCTGTGGCTTGTTAAAACGGATCTGGTTGCTGAGGAAGATTTCGCGCAGCGATACATTTTCTTCCCCGGTATCGGTCCGGGTGCCGATATAGGTCAGCACCCCTTGTTGTTCTTCCACTTGCTCGACCTTGAGTGACCAGCCCTCCTGACTTTCAGTCACATCACCGGCGTTGAACATCACGCGGGTGACAGGGGCATCATGGCGGGCATACACGCGATTCTCTTCGCTGGCGGCAAACATAAGGGTGACAGTACGCGCATCCATGGCGACCACAGTTCCTAACCCTAAATCACTTTCCGTGTCACTGATCCAGCGTTGACCCAAAGCAAATGGCATAGTGGACAAAACCTTCTAAATATTTGAAATCAAGGAGAATTGGATCCCGGCGACGATGAATATATCAACTACACTGAAATTAAGTGTAAGCCACAAATGGCGCCGGCAAAAAAGGGGGCTAATGGTACTGCATGATGGGAGCCAGGTCACGAGCTAAGTGATGGACCCATCAAGTGAGAAAATTGTCACAATATTTTCATTTTTTGCGGTCATTAATGAAAAGCGGGTTTAGGCTTATTAGTGATAGCCTTTGCCAATGGCTATTTCAGGTGAACAAGGAGACGTCTATGGACGATGCTGATAGGAAAGTCTTTGTACTTGATACCAACATCCTGTTACATGAACCCCTCGCCATCTACTCTTTCAAAGAGCACGACGTCGTGATTCCCATGACGGTCCTGGAAGAACTCGACCGGATCAAAGACAGCAAGCGTGACGTTGCCCGCGATGCCCGTGTTGCGATCCGCGCCCTCGAAGATATCTTCCACGATGCCACACCGGAACAAATCTCAGCCGGGATCCCCCTGACTGAGCAAGGTGACCACAAAGGCCGTATCGCGATTTTCGCCGATTACGAAATTCACGAAACGGTACATGCCTTTGCCGACAAAGCCGGTGACAACCGGATTCTCAATGGGGTGCTCTACCTCCAGAACCATTATGCGCCGCGCAAGGTGGTGCTGATCACCAAAGACATCAACATGCGCCTGCGCGCCAAAGGCGCCGGGGTGTTTTATGTTGACGATTACCGGTCAGATCAGCTGATCGATGATGTCAGCCTGCTGACCAAAGGGTTCCACCGCTATCCGGCCAGTTTCTGGGAGCGGGTGGGTGAGTGTCATTCTGAAAAACGCGGCCGCTCAACCTTGCATACGCTGCCGCAAGAGCTGTTTGAATCCCCCTTCGTCAACCAGTACCTGATTGATGAAGACACCGATTTCGCGGCCCGGATCCAGAGTCTGGACGGGGAAATGGTCACCCTGAAAGATCTGGGGCAGGAGCGCCTGATGCACCGCCAGGCATGGGGTATTCATCCGAAGAACATCTATCAGGGCATGGCGATGGACGCGCTGCTCGATCCTGATATTGATCTGGTGATCCTGACCGGCCCGGCCGGGTGTGGTAAGACGATCCTCGCGATGGCTGCCGCACTGGAGCTGGTGATCGAAAAAGGCATGTACGACAAGATTATTGTCACCCGCAATACCCCGGACATTGCTGAATCGATTGGTTTCCTGCCGGGTACGGAAGAAGAGAAAATGATGCCCTGGCTGGCGGCAGTGACAGACACCATGGAGGCCTTGCACAAGCACGATGTCTGCACGGACGGCTCGATGAAATATATTTTCGAGAAAGCCAATATCCAGTTTAAATCCATCAACTTCATGCGCGGCCGCTCGATTCAGAACGCTTTCGTGTTGCTGGATGAGTGTCAGAACCTGACCGCGTCGCAAATCAAGACCATCATCACCCGCTGTGGTGAAGGCACTAAGCTGGTCTGTTCCGGGAACCTGGCGCAGATCGATTCCACTTACCTGTCGCCTGTGACATCAGGCTTAACCTATATCGTTGAGCGATTTAAGAACTTCGAGGGCAGCGCCAATATTTACCTCAATGGCGTGGTGCGCAGCCGTCTGGCGGAGTTTGCTGAAGAAAATCTGTAATTCACCGGGCGGGATCCGCTGAGCGGATCTCAAGCATTCATCGCCCGAGATACTTCCTTAATCTTTCATCTTCCGGCTCCCCCAGTACTTGCTGGGTGGGGCCGCATACCCGAATTTCCCCCTGATCGACAAAAGCACAGTGATCGGCAATTTTCAGCGCATCGTCCGGGCTGTGGGTGATCATCAGTACCGTGATCCCGGCTTCTTTGGCCAGATTGGCGATCAGAGCCAGCATTTCCTGTCGCAGCGCCGGATCCAGCGCGGAAAACGGTTCATCGAGCAACAGCAGGGGGCGGTGTCTGACCAGGCAGCGCGCCACGGCCACCCGCTGTTTCTGGCCGCCGGACAACTGTTCAGGCAGGCGATCCAGATAATGAGCGATGCCGACCCGCGCAGCCGCGTCTTTGACCTGTGCTTGATCCGCGGCGCTGAGGCGCAGCCCGGGATGGATCCCCAGCGCGATATTGTCAAACACACTCAGGTGCGGAAACAGGTTGTGATCCTGAAACAGAATCGACAGTGGCCGTTCGGCCGGATTCTGTCGGTCGATCACTTCACCGTTGATCCTCAGTTCGCCGCTGTCCGGCTTGAGAAAACCGGCAATCATCGCCAGCAGGGTACTTTTGCCTGCCCCGCTGGGGCCGATCACCGCCAGAATATCTCCCTGCGCGACCGACAGATCAAAGCTGAGCTGCATCGGCGCTTGGTTATGGTGACGGTAGCAGTGGCTCAGTTGAGCCAAAGAGAGCATAGGTGGCGTCATAAGTTATCCGTTAGCAGTGCGGGCTGATGAGGGAGTGCGGGACAAGAGCAGGCTTTCCACCACAGTGAAAATGCCCAGGCTGAGCAACAGCAGCAGCAGGGCGGCAACAGCGGCGGCTTCCATCTGATAGCTGTCCATCAGCTGAAACAGATACAGGGGGAGGGTCTGAAAATCCTGACTGCCGAACAGCGCAATGGCCCCCAGATCGCCCAGCGATAACACGAAACTGATCGCCATCGCCTGAGCGACAGGTTTGCGCAGTGCCCGCCATTCCACCAGATACAGACGCGACAGGCCGCGCATGCCCAAACTTTGACACAGCGGATTGTATTGCTGGGCGAGATGCAGCATCGGCTGGCTCAGGGTTTTGATCACATAAGGCAGTGCCATCAGCGCATTGACGGCCACCACCACCCAGAAGGCCGAGGCAAAGACGTCGGTGAATTCGCGCAGCAGCAGAAACAAGCCTGTGCTGATCACCAGCCCGGGGGTGACCAGAATGATGGTGCCGATCAGCTCCAGCCCGTCGGCAGAGAGGCGGTAGCGCTGCAGCCGCCAGTAACGGCTGGCACAGAGGATGGCAATCCCGCTGATCAGTGCCAGCACACAGGCCAGCGCCGCGATTTGTAACGAGTGAGTCACGGCCTGCCATAACGCGGGGGTTGTCAGCAGCTGCGGCAGCTGGGCGTTGAGCCCGGCGCCGAGCACCGCCAGCATCGGCGGCAGAACTAACAGGAGCACCAAGCCAATCCAGCATCCGTCCCACACTCTGGCCGAGCGGCTGTCGAGGTAATTCGGATGCCCCTGGCGAACCCGGCCACTGAGTGTGGACAGCGGCCTGGCAAAGCGCTGGCCGAACAGCACCAGCGAGCAGCACAGCAGCATCTGCCATAACGCCAGCATGGCACCGGCGGCCAGATCAAAGTCGTACCTCAGCGCCTGATAGATGGCCAGCTCGATCGTGGTGGCTTTCGGACCGCCACCGAGCGACATAATCACCGCAAAGCTGGTAAAGCACAGCATGAACACCAGTCCGGCGACCTGCGGCAGTTGCTGACGCAGCCGCGGCCAGGCGACCAGACGGAACAGCGGCCAGCCTTTCATCCCCAGATGGGCGGCGAGCTGATGCTGTTCGGCCGGTATGCCTTCCAGGCTTTGCAGCAGCAAGCGGCTGGCCAGCGGCAGATTCAGGAATACATGGGCAAGCAGAATGCCGTTGAGACCGTAAATGCTGAACGGCAGACGCATGTCCAGTATGGTCAGCCATTGGGCCAGCAAACCACTGTTGCCATAAATCGCCAGCAAGCCGAACACCGCCACCAGTACCGGCAGCACCACGGTCATGGCAAACAATCTGAGCAACACAGCCCGGCCCGGAAAGCGGCGCCGCGACAGGGCGTAAGCCACAGGGATCGCCGGTATCACACTGAGCAGGGTCGAGAGCAGCGCTTGCTTGAAGCTGAAAGTCGTGACATGACGCAGATAAGGATCCTGCCACAAGCTGAGCGGTTGCAGTTCGGTGGCCTGACTCAGCAGCGCGCTGAGCGCCCCGCCGACCACAAGCAGGATCAGCCCGGCGCTTAACAGGCCGGGCAGGCTGGAACGGGAGAGTAACAAGGTCTGTCCTATTGCATTACAGGTGCATTACTGGGTCAGGGCCGTCTGCCACTCGCGAATCCAGCTTTTACGCGCTTTGGCGACTTCATCGGCGGAAAACTCCAGCGACTTGGCAGGCCGGGTCAGCGTGCTGAATCCTTCAGGCAGTTCCTGATTGGTCACCGGATACATCCAGTTGCCGGTCGGAATGTGTGACTGGAATCCCGGGGTCAGCATGAAGGCAAGGAACTGATCAGCCAGCGCACTGTTGCGGCTGTTTTTCAGTTTGGCAGCCACTTCCACTTGCAGATAGTGGCCTTCGCTGAAGTTGGCGGCTTTGTACTTGTCGTCTTGCTCGGCAATCAGATGGTAGGCCGGCGAGGTGGTGTAAGAGAGCACCAGATCGGCCTCGCCCTTGAGGAACATATTGTAAGCCTCTGACCAGCCTTTGGTCACGGTCACGGTTTTTTTCGCCAGTTGCTGCCAGGCGGCGTCGGCTTGGTCGCCATAGACAGATTTCACCCACAGCAGCAGACCCTGTCCCGGCGTAGAAGTGCGCGGATCCTGATAAATCAGCGTCAGGTCATCGCGCTCAACCAGCGCTTTCAGGCTCTCTGGCGGGTTGCTCAGTTTCTTGCTGTCATAAATGAAGGCGAAGTAACCGTAATCGAAAGGCACAAAGGTGTCATCATTCCAGCCGCCCGGAAGGGTAACTGCCGCGGTATCCACCTGGTGGGTGGCCAGCAGGCCGGTTTTCTTGGCTTCCGCCATCAGGTTGTTATCCAGTCCTAACAGCAGATCGGCTTTGCTGCTGTTGCCTTCCAGACGGACCCGGTTGAGGATGGACACGCCATCGTCCAGCGCAACAAACTGCAGATCGCAGCCGCATTCTTTCTCAAACGCGGTCTCAATGGCCGGGCCAGGTCCCCAGTCGGCGGTAAACGAACTGTAAGTGTACACGGTCAAGGTCGGTTGAGCGGCCGCGGCAGACGTGGCGGCAGCCAGCAGGGGTAAAGCTATCAGTCGGTGTTTCACAAAGCGCTCCTGAGTTCCTGTTAAACAGGGAATTCCGATTTCTTCAAGGCGCGGGGTTGAGTGAGAGGGAAGGTTTCCCGGAAAGGCACGACAAGGGGATCAAAGTGTGCTTTCTTGTTTCTCAGTTTTTCTCAATTCCTCCGCCAGCATGATCTGGTTCAGGTTCAATGGGTCCCGTACACCGTACGATCTCAGCCCGAAGACTCCCCATGAGAACGGCTCTCATTGTAAACGCGGCCGACACAGGTTGCCAGCCACAATTGCGGCTGGCTGTTCATCCGGAGGCAATCGTCAGCAGCGGCTATTTGATCTCATTCAGCCGCCAGTCGTAATCATAACTGGGCGATGTCAGTGTCACCGGCCGGGTGAGGTATTGATTCAGATGCTTTTGCAGCTCAGCCAGGGTGCCGAAATCACTCTGATACCAGTCATAAATCGATGACAGACGGACACGCTGGCCGCGCACGTCGACCCCTTTATCACTGTTGATAAAGCGCCTGGCGGCCATTTCCAGTTGCTGCTCCAGTTTATTGGCCTGCATGACCTCAGGGAGCAGATCCGGGCAGCCCAAGCTGGCACAGTTCACCACATAGTGAATCCGCTTATCCTGCCAGATCGGGCGTAAAATTCGGTGTTCAATATCATTGAGCGACAGTTTTTGTCCGCTGATGGTGATCAGCTTTTCATCCCAGGGACCGAAGCTGAACATGCCGCCGAGTTTGGTGATCGAGCTGACCGGATAGTTGTCCAGAATCACTTTGACTGTCAGGGCGTTATACAGATTCACCCAGTAGGCAAACTGCTCATTGCGGTTATAGCGGCGCGGATCCAGCGCGGCGAGTTGGTCCAGATAACGTGCCAGCACGGCTTTATCCTGCGCACTGACCGCGGCATAACGAAAGCGGGTCTGCTTGGGGGCGACCAGCAGATAGTCGTTGAGCAGCGTTTGCCAGCGGGTGTGGTCAATTTTTTCGGGACTGCCCGGGTTGCTGGCTTGCCACAAAGGCCAGAGATCGGCTTTGGGGGCGGCCAGTGTCGCTGAGGACAGGCTGAGTAGCATCATCAGGAGCAAGACAGTCAGGGGTTGGCGTAACGGGGACATGTGAACACCTCTGTAAAAAGATTGATATTCAACAGACCGAAGCAAGGGGTGTTTCTTTCCGGTGCCGGCGCTGAACAAAACACCCTGCCGGAGCAGGGTGTCTGAGCCAGTCAGCACTGACAGTATAGATCAGGCCAGAAAGGCCGGGATCTGACTTTCATACGCAGCGATTTTATCTTCGTGCTGCAGGGTCAGGCCGATGTTGTCCAGACCGTTCAGCAGGCAGTGGCGGCGGAACTCGTCAATCTCGAAGCTGTAGGTTTGGCCGTTGGCGCTGACCGTCATGCTTTCCAGATCGACCGTCACCTCAGCGCCCTGGTTGGCGTCGACAAACTGGAAGATCTCGTCCACTTCGGCATCTGTCAGCCGTACCGGCACCATCTGGTTGTTGATCGCGTTGCCATAGAAAATATCGGCAAAGCTCGGCGCAATGATGATTTTGATACCGTAGTCAGCCAGTGCCCAGGGTGCGTGCTCGCGTGAGGAGCCGCAGCCGAAGTTTTCACGGGCCAGCAGGATACTGGCGCCCTGAAAGCGCGGGTGGTTGAGGACGAACTCAGGATTCGGCTGCTCGCCGGCGTCATCAAGAAAGCGCCAGTCGTGAAACAGGTGCTTGCCAAAACCGGTCCGGTTCACTTTCTGCAAAAACTGCTTTGGAATGATGGCGTCAGTGTCGACGTTCGCGGCATCCAGCGGCACCACCAGTCCTGTGTGTTGTTTGATTCCTGCCATGTTTGTTCCCTCTCAGATTAGGCGGTGGCGACTGGGGTGTTGTCCAGCTCGCGGATATCCACGAAATGACCGGCACAGGCGGCGGCGGCGGCCATCGCCGGGCTGACCAGATGGGTGCGGCCATCGCGGCCCTGACGGCCTTCGAAGTTACGGTTACTGGTCGAGGCGCAGCGCTCCCCTGGCCCCAGGCGGTCGTTGTTCATCGCCAGACACATGGAGCAGCCCGGCAGGCGCCATTCAAAACCGGCTTCGATAAAGATTTTGTCCAGCCCTTCGCGTTCGGCCTGTGCTTTGACCTGCTCAGAGCCTGGGACGACCAGCGCCTGAACATGGGGGGCCACTTTGCGGCCTTTGGCAACCGCGGCGGCCGCCCGCATATCCTCGATGCGGGAGTTGGTGCAAGAGCCGATGAAGACTTTATCAATCGGGAAATCGGCCAGTTTTTTACCCGATTCCAGTCCCATGTAAGCCAGCGCTTTGGCAGCAGAAGCGCGCTCAACCGCATCGCTGAAGCTGTCCGGTGCCGGAATCGGCTCATCAATGGCGATCACCTGACCCGGGTTGGTGCCCCAGGTGACCTGAGGTTTGATGTCTTTGGCATCCAGAGTGACCACGTGATCAAACTGCGCATCAGGATCGGATTTCAGGGTCTGCCAGTATGCAACGGCGGCGTCAAAGTTGGCGTCGGTCGGGGAGAAGTGACGGCCTTTGATGTAATCAAAGGTGGTCTGATCCGGGGCAATCAGACCGGCTTTGGCACCCAGCTCGATCGCCATGTTACAGACCGTCATCCGGCCTTCCATACTCAGATCCGTGATTGCTTCGCCACAGAATTCCACCACATAGCCGGTTCCGCCGGCGGCTGTGGTTTTGCCGATGATCGCCAGAATGATGTCTTTGGCTGTGATGCCCGGGGCCACTTTGCCTCTGACTTCAATTTTCATGGTTTTGGCACGGGCTTGTTTCAGGGTCTGGGTGGCCAGCACGTGCTCAACTTCAGACGTCCCGATACCGAAGGCCAGCGCGCCGAACGCACCATGGGTGGCGGTGTGGGAATCGCCGCACACGATAGTCATGCCCGGCAGGGTGATCCCCAGCTCAGGCCCCATGACATGGACGATGCCCTGATATTTGTGGTTCAGATCATACAGAGTGACGCCGAAATCTTGACAGTTCTTGGCCAGGGTTTCCATTTGGATACGGGCCATCTCGCCCGACGCATTGATGTCTTTGGTCTGGGTCGAGACGTTGTGATCCATGGTGGCGAAGGTTTTGCCGGTCTGGCGAACCTGGCGGCCTTTTTCGCGCAGACCATCAAAGGCCTGCGGCGAGGTGACTTCGTGCACCAGATGGCGGTCGATATACAGAATCGGGTTTTCACCTTCGGCGGCCACCACGACGTGGGCATCATAGACTTTTTCGTACAGCGTTTTGGCTGTGTGTGTTGTGTTTGACATTGCTCGTTTGCTCCTCGTCGTTCGGCTTACGCCTGGCGGATGTAGGCGGCGATTTTATCGCCCATGGCGTCGGTAGACAGGGCTGGGCGACTGCCGGCCAGATCGGCGGTCAGCTCACCGGCTTCCAGTGCCTGGGAGACGGCTTGCTCAATGGCGCGTGCCGCTTCTTCTTGTTCCAGGCTGTAGCGCAGCATCAGGGCGGCAGACAGAATCTGTGCCACCGGGTTGGCGATGTTCTTACCGGCGATATCCGGCGCAGAACCGCCAGCCGGCTCATACATACCGAACTTGTCCTGATTCAGGCTGGCTGAAGGCAGCATGCCCATCGAGCCGGTGATCATGGCGCATTCGTCGGAGATAATGTCACCGAAGATGTTGGAACACAGCATGACGTCAAACTGCGACGGATCTTTGATCAGCTGCATGGTGGCGTTGTCGATGTACATATGGCTCAGCTCGACATCCGGGTACTCTTTGGCGATCCCTTCCACCACTTCGCGCCACAGAATCGAGCTTTGCAGTACGTTCGCTTTGTCGATGGAGCAGACTTTCTTACGACGCAGACGGGCCGATTCAAAGGCGATGCGGGCAATACGCTCGATTTCATAGCGATGATAGACCTCAGTATCATAGGCTTTCTCCATCGCGCCTTCCCCTTCGCGGCCTTTCGGCTGACCGAAGTAAATGCCGCCGGTCAGCTCACGCACCACGACGATGTCAAAACCACGCTCTGAGATGTCGGCACGCAAGGGCGAAAAGGCTTCCAGACCATTGTGGATCTGCGCCGGACGCAGGTTACAGAACAGCTGGAAGTGTTTGCGCAGCGGCAACAGTGCACCGCGTTCCGGTTGCTCATTGGCGGGCAGGTGCTCCCATTTCGGGCCGCCCACCGAGCCGAACAGCACAGCATCGGCAGCTTCACAGCCTTTCAGGGTGTGGTCCGGCAGTGGCGAGCCGTGATTGTCGATGGCAATACCACCCACATCATATGCTTCACGGTCCAGGGTGAAGCCAAAACGGGCTTCAACGGCGTCCAGCACTTTGTGTGCCTGACGCATGACTTCCGGACCAATCCCGTCGCCGGATAACACGGCAATTTTATAGCGTTGACCTGCCATGGTTATACTGTCTCCATTTTTGTTTTCTGTTTAATTTCTGCAATCTGCTCGGCGCGGTGAATGCTGTTGATCACATGCAGCAGAGCCTGTCCGGATGCTTCAACAATGTCGGTTGCCAGACCGGTCCCGTGGTATTTACGGCCTTTGTAATTGGCGATGATATCCGCCTGACCCAGGCCGTCTTCCCCTTCGCCTTTGGCGGTCAGGTCAAATTTGTCCAGAGCAATTTCATAGCCGGTTAAGCGGTAGATACACTGGTACAGCGCATCCACCGGACCATTCCCGACGGCCGCTTCACATTTTTCTTCCTCACCGCACTGCAGCTTAATACTGGTGGTGGCCATCACGCTGCCTGACTGCACGCTCAGGTAGTTCAGCTTGAAGTAATCGTCTTCCTCGCGCATGTTGGCGAAGTACATCAGGGCTTCCAGATCGTAATCGAACACCTGGCCCTTGCGGTCGGCCAGTTTCAGGAAATCGGCGTACAGGGTATCTAAGTTGTACTCGTTGTCGTTGTAACCCATGCTGTCCATGTGGCTCTTGACGGCCGCACGGCCGGAGCGGCTGGTCAGGTTCAGCGCCTGATTCTTCAGACCGATGGATTCCGGGGTCATGATCTCGTAGGTGTTCTTGTTCTTCAGCACGCCGTCCTGGTGGATCCCCGACGAGTGGCTGAAGGCATTGGCACCGACAATGGCTTTATTGGACTGAATCGGCATGTTGCACAGCTGGCTGACCATCTTGCTGGTGCGGGAAATTTCTTCGTGCTTGATATTGGTGCTGACACCCAGCAGCTCGGCACGGGTTTTGATGATCATGGCGATCTCTTCCAGCGCACAGTTACCGGCGCGCTCGCCAATGCCGTTGATCGTCCCTTCCACCTGGCGCGCACCAGCCTGAATGGCGGCCATGGAGTTGGCGACCGACATGCCCAGATCATCGTGGCAGTGCACTGAAATGACCGCTTTGTCGATGTTTGGCACCCGGTTGAACAGCTGGCTGATAATACCGCCGAACTCGCTGGGCAGGGTATAGCCGACCGTATCGGGGATATTGACTGTGGTTGCACCGGATTTGATGGCGGCTTCGACCATGCGGCACAGGTTATCAATCGGGGTACGGCCGGCATCCTCACAGGAAAACTCGACATCATCGGTGTACTTACGGGCACGGGTCACGGCAGCTACGGCCATGTCAATCACATCATCATAGCTGCGGCGCAGTTTGTCCTGAACATGGATGGTGGAGGTGGAGATGAAAGTGTGGATTCGGAAGGCTTCGGCAACTTTTAACGATTCGGCAGCGACATCAATGTCGTTCGCCACGGCACGGGACAAGGCACAGACGCGGCTGTTCTTGATGTGCCTGGCGATGGTCTGCACCGACTCAAAATCGCCCGGCGAGGACACCGGGAAGCCAGCTTCAATGATATCGACGCCCAGACGCTCCAGTGCGTAGGCAATCTGCAGCTTTTCTTTTACGGTTAAGCTGGCGGACAAGGCCTGTTCGCCGTCGCGCAAGGTGGTGTCGAATATAATGACCTGATCGTTCATGATTGCTTCCTTTTTAGTTGGCCTGCCTGTCTATGATGGCTGGGTCGCGTCCTGTACGCCGGGCCTTTATACGAAAAACCCGCGCTTGGGCGCGGGTTCATCTGAATGTTTAGCGGTGAATTTCACCCATCAGCTACCCACGCGACTGGTCACGAGAAGGAGTAGGCTGAGTAGAAGGGTGAATTGTGTTTGCATTGTTTTTTTGATCCGCTGTGTTGTTGACCAAAGGAATATCAAATTGTACAGACTAGCGTCAAGCGATAATTGTATCTTTATGCATTTTCGATAGGAGAGCAGGGGAGTCTGGCCCGCTTTGGCCATAGGTAAGCAACCCTGGTGAGCGCGCAGCCGTCCCCGCTCCCTTCTGCCCGCGCAAAGACGTTGATTGTCATTATCCCTCCTCGAAATCGTCACCCGGATGTCATATCCGCTTCTTAATCTGGCAGCACAGGTTAAGAGGAGAATAGTGCGATGGCAGTGACTGTATTAGTACCTATCCAGCGCTTTGATTACGCCTTTTCCAGTTTATGTCTGTGTCACCGCTTTAATCAGCCAGTGGCGACACTGAGCCGGATGGTCTCCCGTTCGGGCGACGGGCCCTTGTACTTACTGTTCGGCTTGCTGGCCTGGGTATTTGACCGGCAACAGGGCGGTCAGGTATTCGGCTTGGGATTACTGGCATTCCTGTTGGAATTGCCTGTCTATCTGCTGTTGAAAAACACCTTTAAACGCAATCGTCCGGCGCAGTTGCCCAGTTTTATTCAACCTTCTGACCAATACAGCCTGCCGTCCGGTCACACCGCTGCCGCTTTTCTGATGGCGTCGTTAATTTCTAGCTTTTACCCGGCAGCGGCCTGGCTGGTCTGGCCCTGGGCATTCCTGATCGGATTCTCCCGTGTGCTGCTGGGGGTACATTTCATTACCGATATTGTGGCGGGCGCTTTGCTTGGCATGATGTGCTTTGCTGTCGTCAAGGGGGCGATATGAAGATACTTTACGGCGTACAAGGAACCGGCAACGGCCACATTTCCCGGGCCAGAGAAATGGCCAGAGCCTTTTCCCAGCTTGGCGTAACCGTCGATTTCCATTTCTCCGGCCGCCCGGCTGAAGACTATTTTGATATGGCGTGTTTCGGCGATTATCACACTTCCCGGGGACTGACCTTTATCACAGAACACGGCAAAGTGAGCCAATGGCAAACCTTCCGCCAGAATTCATTGCTGGATTTCTGGCGGGAGACCAGGGCCATGGATTTGTCCGGCTATGATCTGGTGCTCAATGATTTTGAGCCGGTCTCTGCCTGGGCTGCCCGCCGGCAGGGGATCCTCAGCCTGGGGCTCAGCCATCAGAGCGCTTTTTTGTATGATGTGCCGAAAGCAGGAGAAAGCTGGCTGGACAGAAAACTGATCCGCTATTTTGCGCCGACGGATCAGCAATTGGGCCTGCACTGGTACCATTTCGGCGCCCCGATCCTGCCGCCGATTGTGCCCCGGCATACTGACTCCCCGCAACAATCTGATGGCTCAATCCTGGTGTATCTGCCGTTTGAAGGGCTGGATAAAGTGCTGGAGATGTTGTCCCGCTTTTCTGCGGTGACCTTTTATTGTTATCACCCCTCGGTGCGGCAGGACTATCAGCAAGACAATGTCCAAGTCTGTGCGCTGAGCCGGACTGGCTTTCATCAGCGGTTAGCCGTGTGTGACGGGGTGATTGCGAACGGGGGCTTTGAGCTGCCGTCTGAAGCCATCGCACTGGGCAAGAAATTGTTGCTCAAACCGCTGCAAGGTCAGTACGAGCAGCTGAGCAATGTGGCAACGCTGGAGTTGATGGGTCTGGCGGTCGGTATGCATTCGCTGGATGCGACCGCGATACGCAACTGGCTTGACAGCCATTCGCCGGGTCAGGTGATCTGGCCGGATGTGGCGCTGGCCGTTGCCCGTTGGCTACAGGAGGAAAACCGGTCGTCAGTGGACGCGCTGTGCCAGTCACTCTGGGAACCTGTCAGCTTCCCGGAACCTGTCCTTGAAACCGTGGCGGATTTTGGCTCAGACGACGGGATGTCCAGTGAGCGTTCATTAATCACTGGGAGTTATTGATCCCCTTTTCTGCCTGGCGTGGCTGGCGCGCCAGGAGTTTGATTCCCTTCTAAGTGATTGAAATTCATCTCTAGTCATATTGTTTTATATCCTTTTAGATATTTTTATAACGAATTTATCTGCTTGTTTTTGTTTGGACTATCGTTCAATATTGACCTATATCATACTGTTAGAACCCGGTTGGGCGCGCTCAGGGTATTGGTGTCATCATTCTTTTGAATAATACTGATTGCCCCCAGTTTTCTAATGGGTATGTGAGGGTGTTGTGCCCTGGTGAGCGGGAGCAAGACTCTCAGGATTATTCGAAGAAGAGGTCAGAAATGGCGCGTAGAGGTATGTCTTTCCAAGCAGCAGAAAATCTTTCCATGGGCCTGAGCCTGCGGAATGTGGATCTGAATTTGCTGACAGTATTTGATGCGGTGATGCAGGAGCAGAATATCACCCGTGCAGCACATAACCTGGGGATGTCTCAGCCAGCGGTGAGTAATGCCGTTGCTCGACTGAAAACAACCTTTGATGATGAGCTGTTCATTCGCCATGGAAGAGGCATCCAGCCAACCACCCGAGCCAAGCAATTATTCGGCCCTGTGCGTCAGGCGCTGCAGCTCATTAAAAATGAACTGCCGTCGTCGACTTTCCTGCCGGAAACCTCGAACCGCTTGTTCCGCCTGGCGGTGTGTAATCCGCTGGACATCCGTTTCGCCCCTCACATCCTGCGGCAGCTGGGCGATCTGGCGCCCAAAGCACAGGTGGCGCTGGAAGCGGGGATCGAAAGTGACATGGTGCAGAAACTGCGCTATCAGGAGCTGGATTTCGTGATCGATTATCTGCGCTTTGACGATCAGGGCTTCACGTCGACTGAATTATTTAAAGACGAGTTGGTAGTGGTCGCCGCCGGTAACCACCCGCGCATTCAGGGAACACTGAGTACCGACGAGTTCGTGGCTGAAAAGCATGCCGTGCTGCAGCCAGTGCAGGGTGCGCGTGGCTTTGCAGAAGCTGTATACCATCAGGCGCCGGGCTGTCATGTTGCTTACCAGGGCGGCAGTCTGAGCAATATGATGTACGTGGTCGGCCAGTCCGATCTGATCGCCGTGATGCCAAAATGGCTGGCGCAATCCATGGCGGATACCTTGTCGCTCCAGCTGATGACACTGCCGTTTGAAGGGAAGACCATCAGCGGTTATCTGAGCTGGCATGATTCTTCGCAAAAAGACAAGGGCCACCAGTGGCTGCGCGAACAGCTACTGGCGATTTGTGATCAAGTCACCTGCTAAATCTCGCTAGGTTCACTGTGCTGAATACGGCTATTTCTCTTCGGGGAAACAGCCGTTTCTTTTTGGCTCTGAATTTGAGTGCGGATTGTCGCCGAATTGTCTGATGCCATCTGAAGGAGTGAGAGCCATGCAGCATTCTGCCTTTTGCGCTGCTGATCTCTGTTGCCTTTTGATGTCCGATCAGTAGACTTTCCGCTCCTTCAGCGAACAGCTGTAAGCTAATTTCATGACAGAGCCGTTTATGTCACAACTTGACTACCACATCGTTCACCGTATTCAGCACCAGATCGCCCGTTTGGGCAGCCGTGTTGCGCTTCGTTATCATCAGGATGGCCAGTGGCGGGACATCAGCTGGCAGATGCTGGGTGAGCAGATCCATCAGCTGTCACTGGCATTGCTGGCCCAGGGCGTCGGCGTTCAGGATAAAGTCGGGATTTTTTCGCCCAATATGGCCCGCTGGACGGTCGCCGATCTGTCGACCTTGTCCCTGCGCGGGGTGACGGTGCCGATTTATCCCACCAGTACCGCGCAGCAGGCGGCCTATATCATCAATAACGCCGACATTAAGGTGCTGTTCGTGGGCGAGGCTGCCCAGCTGGATGCGGTCTTGCAGATCGCGGCAGAGTGCCCGCAGCTCGAACGCATCGTGCTGATGGATGGCCACTGCGCTCCTGCCGATCATGCGCTGGTGTGTGATTATGAGCAGTTTGTCGCCGAGGCCGGAAACGGGGATGAAGAGGTGCTGCAGGCCCGTCTGGCTGATTGCCGGATGGATGATTTGCTGACGCTGATCTACACCTCAGGCACCACAGGCACGCCTAAAGGGGTGATGCTGGATTACGCCAATATTGCCGCGCAACTGCAGGGCCATGATCAGAAGCTGGCCCTGAACGCAGGGGATGTCTCCTTGTGTTTCCTGCCCTTGTCCCATGTGTTTGAACGCGCCTGGACTTTCTATGTACTGCACCGCGGCGGTATCAACTGCTATCTGACCGACACCAATGCTTTGCGTGAGGCGCTGGTGGAAGTGCGGCCGAATGTGATGTCGGCGGTGCCGCGTGTTTACGAGAAAATCTACAGTGCGGTGCAGGCCAAAGTGGCCAAAGCCCCGGTGCATCGCCGGGCGCTGTTTCACGCCGCGCTGGCCATGGGTCACCGTATGGCGGCATGCCGTCAGCAGAACCGCCGGCCTGCGGCCTGGTTAAACATCGCCCACAAAGTGGCAGACAAGCTGGTGCTGTCAAAGCTGCGAGACGTGCTGGGCGGACGCATCAAGTTCATGCCGTGCGGCGGCGCCAAGCTGGATGCCGGTATCGGACGTTTCTTTCATGCCATCGGCATCAACGTCAAGCTGGGCTACGGGATGACGGAAACCACGGCAACCGTCTCCTGCTGGGACGATATTGGTTTTAACGCCGATTCGATTGGCACCCTGATGCCGGGCGCCGAAGTGAAAATCGGCGACAACAGTGAAATTCTGGTGCGCGGTCCCATGGTGATGCGCGGGTACTACAAACTGGCGGAAGAAACCGCCGCGAACTTTACCGCGGACGGTTTCCTGAAAACCGGTGATGCCGGCGAATTCGATGCACAGGGGAATCTGTTCATCACCGACCGGATTAAGGAGCTGATGAAAACCTCAGGCGGCAAGTATATTGCGCCTCAGGTGATTGAAGGCGCGATCGGTAAGGATTCGATGATCGAACAGATTGCGGTGATTGCCGATGCCCGCAAGTTTGTGTCTGCCCTGGTGGTGCCTTGCTTCGAAACCCTGGAAAACCACGCCCGCGAGTTGAATATCAAGTATCACAACCGTATGGAGCTGCTCAGGCACAGCCAGATCATGGCCGTGGTCGAGAAACGCATTGCTGAGTTGCAAAAAGATCTCGCCAAATTCGAGCAGGTGAAAAAGTTCACTTTGCTGCCCCAAGCCTTCTCTATGGATGAGGGAGAGCTGACACCGACCCAGAAGCTGCGGCGCAAGGTGATCCTGCAGCGCTATCATCAGCAGATCGAAGCCATGTATCACGAGCACCCGCGCCAGGACTCACCCAAGCGCTAAGCAAAACCATCCGGAAATACTTTCCGTCGCAACGGCCTGCCAGCAGGCCGTTGTCTTGTCTGCGAGACTCCCGCCCGCCTTTTTCATGATTTTCTGCCACTATTCCAGCAGTACGATGGATTGTGTTGGGCGCATATGCTGATTTGTAACTGTGATACTGGTTCATTATCCTGCTCGATTTCTATTCGATGGCCGTTAATAAGGCTATTTACAGTCAGTACAGAAAATAACCACGAAATCGCTGTGGGGAATGGACGCCAGTGGTTAAAAAACGTTAAGGTGGCGACTGGGTTACTGCTGGTGGGAATGTCCGCTGGCAGTCACATAGTACGAAAAACACTGGATTTCTTTAGGCTAAAGATAAGCCCTAACTATGTTATACCCGTCTGTACCACTGACATTGTTGGTCTGCTCCCTACCGCTGTCTTGCTGACGGCGAAGATTGCCAAGCAAACCCGTTCGGTATTCTGGCGTAACCCGGTATGACTGCCCTTCTGCTGCTGCGGCACAGAAAGACAGCCCCAGCTCGCCATGATTACCCGGCACACAAGGTCAGAGGCTCCGGTACAGACGCAGGTATACGCAACCTGGAGACAAGAATATGGAAATGTTGTCCGGCGCTGATATGATCGTCCGTTCGATGATCGACCAAGGCGTGAAGCATATCTTCGGTTACCCTGGCGGTTCTGTTCTGGATATTTACGATGCGCTGCATGAAAAGAGCGACATCGAGCACGTACTCGTGCGCCATGAACAAGCGGCCGTTCACATGGCAGACGGCTATGCCCGTGCCACAGGTGAAGTCGGCGTTGTACTGGTGACCTCAGGTCCGGGTGCAACCAACGCCATTACCGGTATTGCGACCGCGTATATGGATTCTATCCCTATGGTGGTCCTGTCCGGTCAGGTGATGAGTCACCTGATTGGGAACGATGCTTTCCAGGAATGCGACATGGTCGGTATCTCCCGTCCGGTGGTGAAACACAGTTTTCTGGTGCAGCGAACCGAAGACATTCCGGCCATCATCAAAAAAGCCTTTTACATTGCAGCCAGCGGCCGTCCCGGACCTGTGGTTGTCGATATCCCCAAAGACATGCTGGATCCGTCAAAAGCCTATCCGTACCAGTACCCGGAAGCGATCAGCATGCGCTCGTACAATCCCACCCTGCAGGGCCACAAAGGTCAGATCAAGCGCGGCGTGAAAGCCTTGCTGGCTGCGAAGAAGCCGGTTCTGTACGTGGGGGGCGGTGTCATCATGTCGAACAGTGAGCAGCAGGTGCTGGCACTGGCGGAAAGCCTGAACATTCCTGTGGTCAGTACCCTGATGGGGCTGGGCGCTTTCCCCGGCACGCACCGCAACAGCGTGGGCATGCTGGGTATGCATGGTACTTATGAAGCGAATATGACCATGCACAATGCCGATCTGATTTTTGGGATCGGGGTTCGTTTTGATGACCGTACCACCAATAATCTGGAAAAATACTGTCCGAATGCCACCATCATGCATATCGATATCGACCCGTCGTCGATTTCCAAAACCGTCAAAGCAGATATTCCGATCGTCGGCTCGGCCGATGCGGTGCTCAACAGCATGCTGAAACTGCTGGAAGAGCAGCAGGGCAGTAATGATAGCGCTGCGATGGATGAATGGTGGAGCGAAATCGAATCCTGGCGGGCACGCAAATGTCTGAGCTACAAAACAGACAGTGACCGCATCAAACCTCAGCAGGTCATTGAAACGGTTTATAAATTAACCAATGGTGATGCCTACGTGGCATCGGATGTGGGTCAGCACCAGATGTTTGCCGCCCTCTACTATCCGTTCGACAAGCCGCGTCGCTGGTTAAATTCCGGTGGCCTGGGCACCATGGGCTTTGGCCTGCCGGCGGCGATGGGTGTGAAGTTCGCTTTTCCGGATGCGGAAGTGCTCTGCGTGACCGGTGACGGCAGTATTCAGATGAACATCCAGGAATTGTCGACCGCCCTGCAGTACGACATTCCGGTGAAAATCATTAACCTGAATAACCGTTTCCTGGGCATGGTCAAACAATGGCAGGACATGATTTATCAGGGCCGCCACTCGCACTCCTACATGGATTCAGTACCTGATTTTGCTGCGATTGCAGAAGCTTATGGCCATGTTGGTATCCGAATTTCGGATCCGGCGAAGCTGGAAAGTGAGCTGGAACGCGCTTTAGCAATGAAAGATAAGTTAGTCTTTGTCGATATCAGCGTGGATGAAACAGAGCACGTTTACCCGATGCTGATCCGGGGCGGATCCATGAGTGAAATGTGGCTGAGTAAAACGGAGAGAACCTAATGCGCAGGATTGTATCAGTATTATTAGAAAACGAACCAGGTGCACTTTCACGCGTGGTGGGGTTGTTCTCCCAGCGTGGTTACAACATTGAATCTTTGACTGTAGCACCGACGGATGATCCGACGCTGTCGCGGCTGAATATTACGACCAGCGTGGAGGATGCGGCGCTGGAGCAGATCGAGAAGCACTTGCACAAGCTGATCGATATTCTGAAAGTCAGCAATGTGACCGACTCAGAGCATGTTGAGCGTGAGCTGATGCTGGTGAAAGTGAAAGCCAGCGGCTATGCCCGTGCAGAAGTCAAACGTACCTCGGATATCTTCCGTGGTCAGATTGTCGATGTCACCAGCCAGATTTATACCGTCCAGCTGGCCGGCACCAGTGAAAAACTGGATGCGTTTTTGGATGCGGTCAGCGAAGCGACTGAAATCATTGAAGTTGCCCGCAGCGGTGTGGTCGGTATAGCCCGCGGTGAGCGTTCACTGAAAGCCTGATCCTTCTCCAGTTGATCCCCTTAGTATTCAAGCCCGCCAGGCACTGCCTGGCGGGCTTTTTCGTAGTGGCCTTTTCTGTCGACATTAGACTAAAGTCTAATAAGGGGTGTGGAGACATTTTCGGTTGAGCGTGTGGCTGTGCCATTGGATGCCAGAGGGTTTCAATGTGGCAGACAGCATGCGTGGAGGGCAGGTCGATGTTCAATACCGTTTTAGTTCGTTGTATGGCATTGCTGCTGTGTTGGCTCGGCTTTCACGTCAGCGCCTTGTATTTCCTGCTGGCTGTTATATTGCTCAATACGCATCACAAGGAAATCTTTGGCTGGTGAATCTTAGTCAGGCAATACAAAAGTCAGGCAATACAAAAACAGGCGGGCAGATAAACAAAACGGGAGCCGAAGCTCCCGTTTTCTATGCATCTTTCTGTATGCAGTCGTTGCATGCAGTCATTGCCGTAACGGCTGAAATTACAGCACGTGTACCGAGGCCGTGTTCGTCGTGCCTGAAGGGACCAGTGCACCGGAAACCATCACCACGATATCGCCTTTCGCACCCAGACCGGATTCCAGCGCCAGCGCTTTACCGCGTGCGTAGAAGGCATCCGTGCTTTCGATGGCATCGACCACCACTGGCGTGACGCCTTTGGTCAGGCACAGCTGAGCGGCGGTTTTGCTGTTCGTGGTGATCGCCAGGATATTAGCCGTCGGGAAGTACTTACGCACAGAGCGGGCAGACTTACCGGCTTCGGTGGCCACGACGATCAGCGGTGCATTCAGCTTCTCGGCGGTGTCTACCGCACCTTTACAGACCGCTTCAGTAATGCGCAGGCGAGGGCTGTCCAGACGTGCACTCAGAGACGCACGCATGGCTGAATCAGTACGGGCACAGATTTGCGCCATGATGGTGACCGCTTCAATCGGGTATTTCCCTTTCGCCGACTCACCAGACAGCATCACGGCATCCGTACCGTCCATGATGGCGTTGGCAACGTCACCGGCTTCGGCACGGGTCGGACGCGGGTTCTTGATCATCGAATCCAGCATCTGAGTGGCCGTGATCACCACTTTACGGGCACGGTTACACTTCTCGATCATCATCTTCTGCGCGAAGATCACTTCTTCTACCGGGATTTCGACACCCAGGTCACCACGGGCAACCATGATACCGTCTGAGGCTTCCAGAATCGCGTCGAAGTTATCCACACCTTCCTGGTTTTCGATCTTAGAGATGATCTGGATCTTCTCGCCGCCGTTCGCATTCAGCAGTTCGCGGATTTCGTTCACATCTTCTGCTTTACGGATGAAAGAAGCCGCAACGAAGTCAACGCCTTGCTCACAGCCGAATTTCAGGTCGGCTTTGTCTTTCTCAGCCAGTGCCGGCAGCTTGACAGACACGCCAGGCAGGTTCACACCTTTGTTTTCGCCCAGATCGCCGTTGTTCAGGACACGACATTTCACTTCAGTGTCTGTGGTGGCCAGCACTTCCATTTCGATCAGACCATCGTCAACCAGGATCGTGTCGCCGGCAGACAGGTCATTGGCGAAACCCGGGTAAGTCACGGCCACGCGGTCTTGGTTGCCGACAACTGTGGTGTCAGTGGTGAAAGTGAATTCCTGACCCGCGGTCAGTGAAACGTCTGCGCCGCCTTCCAGTTTGATGGTGCGGATTTCAGGCCCTTTGGTATCCAGCAAAATGGCCACAGGTTGACCGGTTTGCGCCATGACTTCACGAACGTTCTGGATACGCTGACCGTGCTCGGCGAAATCGCCGTGCGAGAAATTCAGACGCATCACGTTCATACCGGCGTTCACCAGTTTGGTCAGCATTTCAACAGATTCTGTCTTAGGACCAATCGTGCAGACGATTTTGGTTTTTTCATTGAGAATATTCTCCGAGAACTTGAAGGAAACTTCTGGCGCTTTTATACCTCAAAGGGCTGATCTGTTGATGTTGAATCATAGCTACAAAATGAGATCATGATCGTGTTTTTATCAACAAAGTCCTGAAAGGTATCACTGAGCCATACAAATTGTTTGGCAACATTACTTGCTTTATAAAAGCAGTTGCATTGCTTTGATAAAGCTGACGAAAAGGCTGTACAGACTGACTGAACCGTCGACACAAGGGCTGTGGAGATCCGCTGCCAGTGCCACAAAGTGGCTGAATTAACAAGGTCGTAAGTATAGCAGAGTTTCTTTTCCTTACCAGCATGTGAGTTGTGTCAACTTTTTGACCCGACCAGATATCTATGCGTCTGATTCCCCGATAAAAGCCACAGACGATAAGGCATTGGCCCGCTCATCAGCAGGATTGCGGGGATCGTCCGGCCAAAAAAGATTTTTATCAAATAACCAATTCTGTTGAAGCAAGATGGCTGTTTGATGACAGGCGCTGAATTTTATGTAGTTTTGGCCTGTTTACTATGCAGTGGAGCAAAGATCTGCCGAAAAAAACCGGCATCTGTATTCTCAAGGTTGAATATTTACTGCTTTTATTGATAATCATTATCATTAATGTTTGCATTGGCGTAATTGGACAGTCATAACATGCAGGAGCACCGGACGATGACAGGGGCAGATCAGTTCTATATCAAGCAAGTGGGGAGACTCTATCAGCAGCATCAAGGTTGGTTATCGGTTTTTATTCAGCGCCGTATGAGCTGTCCGTTTACGACAGCGGATCTGGTGCAGGATACTTACCTCAGGTTGCTGAGCAGCGGCAGGCTGCCGGCTTCAGGGGAATCCCGCCGTTACCTGACGCATATCGCCAAGGGGCTGGTGATTGATTTTTACCGCCGCCGCCGGGTGGAATCTGCCTATCTCGAATACCTGCAACAGCAGCCGCAACAAGTGGCGGTGTCGTCGGAGGAGCGGCTGCAAATGGTGCAAGCCTTGCTGGAGGTGGACAGGTTGATGCGCCATTTGCCGGATAAGGTCAGACAGGCGCTGCTGATGCGCCAGATTGACAACATGAGCTACAAGCAAATCGCTGCAGAACTGGAGGTGTCGGTATCTTCAGTCGAAAAATATATCGCCAAAGCGTTGCAGGCTTGCATGACGGCGAGCATGGAGGCCTTTTGACCCCGCAGCGTATTTCTGTCGAATCAATCCGGCAGGCGTCTCGCTGGATGGCGCGGCTCTGGGCTGATGATGTGACGGATGATGACAAGCGTGCTTTTGCAGCCTGGCGTACGGATCACCCGGACAACGAGTCAGCCTGGCAGCAGCTGACGCAGCTGCAGGGACAATTTGCTGCATTGCCCAAACAGACGTCCAGCCGGCGTATTCTGATGGCCCGCCACGGCACCGGTAGGCGAAGGCTGCTGTCTGTGGCCGCGTTGGGTTTACTGACAGCCGGTCTGGTGGCGGTCAAGGTACTTCATCACACACCCCGGGGGCAGGTTTATGCCACAGCTGTGGGTGAAATCCGCCAGCTGACCTTATCGGATGGCACGCAGTTGGTACTCAATACGGATACCGAGATCTATGTTGATTTCAATCGGCACGCGCGGCACCTGACACTGGAACAAGGCGAAGTCCTGATCCAAAGCGCTCATCATCTGACCCCGTTTACTCTGACCAGCATGCAGGGCCAGGTGACCCCCATCGGCACCCGGTTCAGTGTCCGTCAGCTTGAGGGCCGGACCGTGGTGAAAGTACAGGCGGGCAAAGTCCGGCTCAGCCCTTCGAATAATAAGCAACCTCAGCTGCTTTCAGCCGGGCAGTGGGCAGATTTTTCCGATCAGGCGGTGAGTGCCGTCAAAGCCTTGTCAGAATATGACGCCAGTTGGGCCTCGCATCGGCTGGTTGCCCGCAGTATGCCGCTGACGACCCTGATCAATGAGCTGTCCCGATACCGGACTGGTGTTGTCAGGGTGGATCCGCAACTGGCTGAACTTTCAGTGACAGGTGTGTTTGATCTGGACAATCCTGATCTGGTGCTCAGGCAGCTGGAAACCATCCTGCCGATCCAGGCCCGCTTCCTGACCCGTTATTGGGTAACAGTAATCCCGGCCCCTTCTCCTTGATTTTGTGAACGCGGTAACAAAATGGTCATCCCCTGTGATGACCGGTTACGGTTTTGTCCTTCTCGTGCGGTGTACGCAGGCAAAGACTAAGAATTTGAGAAGGAAATCACAGTGCATCACAAGGTTAAGCCCACTCTCACAGCCTTGCTGCTGAAAGCCCATCTGGGGTTGGCGGTCACCACTCTTCCCGGCATTGTCTGGGCGGAGTCTGCTGAACAACAATATGATATTCCGGTCGGGGATCTCGACACATCGCTCACTCAGCTCGCCCTGCAATCGAACCTCACCCTGCATATGGATGCCAGCCTGTCGCAGGGACTGCGCAGCGACGGGGTGCATGGCCGCTTCACCGCGGATCAGGCGCTGGAACTGCTGCTGGCCAGCACCGGGCTTCACGCCTCGCCGCAGGCCGATGGTTCGTACCAGATCGCGTCGAACGACATGGTGTCGAATGACAATACCATGACACTGGATACCATCAGTGTGTCTTACGGCGAATCCGGCGGCCTGACGCGGGACGAAGCCGGAGAATATGCGGTGTATGACGAAGATATTTCGACGGTCTATTCCGGCAAGGATGACATCGAGCGCTACAAAGGCAAAGATGCCGCGGATATGTTTAAAGGCATGGTCAACGTGTACAGCGGTGATGCCCGTAATGGCGGCGGGGTGGATCCCAGTATCCGCGGGGTACAGGGGCCAGGGCGGGTGCCTTTGTCGATTGACGGCACAGAGCAGGATCTGACGGTCTGGCGCGGTTACCGCGGGGTGTCGAACCGGAACTATATCGATCCCAATCTGGTCGGCGGCATTCAGGTGCTCAAAGGCCCGTCGCTGACCCCCAATGTGCATACCTCGGTGGGCGGTGCCGTGGTGGTCAATACCCTTTCTGCCTCGGATATTCTGAACGAAGGCGAAACCTTCGGCGGTGAAATTGTCGTTGAAGGCAGTAACAATGCCATCACTCCCAGAGAACCTGTGCTGCTGACCGGGCAGGATTACCGGGATGTCCCCGGCTTTCCGCAGGAGAGCCCTGAGTATGCCTATGGCGACCCGTCGCTGTGGAAAGTGATGAGCAACGATAAGGAGCACAACCCGTTCGCCGGCGAAGACTATGCTTACCGGCTGGCGCTGGCGGCCAAGAAAGAGAATTATGAGTTACTCGCCGCGTATGCCTATCGCAATAAAGGGAATTATTTCAGCGGTACCCGGAATGCGGATTTTTACAATCATCCCAATGAGTCTGAATTTTTGATGACCCGGATTAACCCGCGTTCACTCGCCAGGCGTCAGAAACCTGGGTATGAAGTGCCCAATACCTCCAGTGAGCTGGAATCTTATCTGCTGAAAGCCAAGTTCAATCTGGCGGATCAACAAACGCTGGAATTTGGTGCCCGCTATACCGATGCCAGTTACGGGGAAATCATGGCCAGCCGTTCCGGCAATATCGGCAGCAATGGCGAAATGGCCCAGTGGCCGCTGAGCCATGTTGAATCTCAGGCTTACAATATCCGTTATGCCTGGCAGCCGGACCATCCCTATATCAACCTCACCTCGAACCTGTGGACCACTTATACCGTCAGTGATACCAACACTGCCGGTGGTTTTCCCAACTATGCCAACCGTGTCGATGTGGCAGAGCCGGAGCCGGGTGCCAGCTCTATCCTGCGTAACACCGCTGCGACCAATGCCAAAGACAGCCGGATCGGTTTTGATCTCAGCAACCAAATGCAACTGACCGATGCCTTGGGCCTGACGCTGGCCGGGCGCTACCAGTACCACAAATTGCGTTCCGATGATGAATACCGCGGCACCATTGATGGCTGGCGCCACTGGCCGCGGGAAGGCCGCCGTCAGGAGTATGAAGGCCAGTTCAATTTTCAGTGGCAACCGGTCGATTTTCTGCGCTTCACCGCAGGTGCCAGTTACAAGAACTACTGGGCGATTGATGATTTTCTGTCGGATAGGATCGCGGCGGGCGACAGCCGTTTTACCCAAGAGCATTCTGCCGACAAAGGGATGTTGCTGGCTTATAAAACAGTGGAAAAGTACACCCCGGAAGAGATTGAACAGAAAGAGGCTGGGGTGGCCAAGGAGATTGAGACCACGAATTTCGTTAACAGTATTTTCGGCAAGCCGCCACTGACGCCGGAAGAAGAGGCGGCAATGTATGCGGAAGCCCGGCAGCCCACTTATGAAGTCGAACACCAGGAGAATGAGTGGCTGCATGATGGCAAAGGGCGTTACAGCCGCAGTAATAACCCCTGTGTCATTGCCCGGCAGGAAAAAGACAACTACGTCGAAGACTCCTGCAGAAGTCATGGTGCGCCAGTGGCGGCGTATGACAAGCAAATCTCCGGCGGCAAAAAGAAAGGCAGTGCCTGGGTGCCGGCTCTGTCCGCCACTGTGATGTTTACCGAGACCAGCCGGATGTATTACCGCTACACCGAAGCGGTTCGCTTCCCCAGCATGTTTGAAAGTACCCTGGGTTTTTCGGCCAATGAGAACCCTTACAGCGGTTTAAAGCCGGAGCATGCCTACAACCATGAAGTGGCCTTTGTTCAGAATTTTGACCTGGCCGATCTCAAACTGACCTATTTCCATCACCAGACTAAGGATGTGATCGAGCGGTCCGGCAACTTGCTGCGTTTTTATAACATTGATCAGCAAACGCTGGAGGGACTGGAGTTTCAGAGTCGTTATGACAGCGGCAGCTTCTTCTCTGATCTCAGCCTCTCTTACATGCTCAACAATGAGGTCTGTGATGAGAGCCTGGCCATCCTGGCCGATTTTAACGGCTCCGTTGCTGATTGTGTCCATGCCGGGTTTGAAGGCGGCTACCTGACCGATCAGGCGATCCCTGAATACTCGGTCAACCTGAACATTGGCGGGCGTTTCTTCAATCGACGGATGGAAACCGGCCTGCGCACTATCTATATCCCGGGCAGCAAAAATGAAGAACAACTGGCACGGGATGACGCGCTGACCTTTGATGCCTATGCCCAGTACCGCTTCAACGAGACGCTGGCACTGGAAGTGGTCGGCACTAACCTTACAGATCTCTATTACATCGATCCTTTAGTGCGCTCCAGCGTGCCGGCACCGGGTCGGACGGTGAAAGTGAAGCTGCAGGTGAATTTCTGACGGCGAGAAAAAAATGTCACTTTGTTTTACGGATTTGAAGCTGTGGCTCGGTATAGCTAATGAAGGCAATCACATGCTGCCTTTAAGAGCCAACTCAAATTTCAATAAGGATATGTAAAAATGAAAAAAGTTGTTATGACGATTGCTGTACTTTCTGCCTGCATCAGCGGCGCTGCCCAAGCCAATTTTGCCGGAAATCAGAGTTACAACACCCATGTTGAGGTGGGTGAATCTAATGTCAACGGAGGACCGCACGTCGCAGGCCGTGCCGGTATCGGTGCGGCTTCTCTGGGTTCGACCACGCAGAAAGTCGATTTTCAGGCCCTGAAAAATTACAGCAGCGTTCAGAACGGCGTCAATGTGCTGGGCGGCGGCCATTCCGGCATGGGCCAGTTCAACTTTGCCAAAGTGGGGGCCGGTGATGTGTGGTTCGGTGAGTGGGCCAGCGATATCAGCAGCGATGCGGATCGCGCTGTCTATTATGTCGGCGATACCACAGGCACCACACTCCCCACCAGCGGCACGGCGACGTATGCGGTGAAAGGGGTGAACAAGTTCTCCGGCAGCAACGATCTGAACGGTACCTTTACGGCGAATTTCACCAACAATACCCTGAGCGGCTCGATTGCCAACAGCCAGTATACCCTGGGTGTGAACGCGTCAATCAACAGTGCCACCGCTGCCTTTAACGGCACAGCCACAGTGGGCCCTGTCAGTGGTACCGCCAAAGGTCATTTCTTCGGCAACAATGCTGCAGCGCTGGCCGGTATCGCACAGTTTTCCGGCAATGCCAAAGCGCTGGATACTGCCTTTGGCGGCACCAAGCAGTGATCATCAGATGACGGGTCGCTTCCGATCCGACTGAGCGCAACAGGAGCAGTCGGCACTGCTCCTGTTTTTTTGTTGTATCGCCATCAGGTTTTAGCATGTTGATGATGTATCCGGATCGTCTGCGGTCCTGCGCCGCTCTGGCCATTCTTTATTTTTTATTTTTTTCGCCGATTGCCCGCGCCGATCAGGACACCAACCTGCGTCTGGAGCAGAGCACTGTGTTGCAGGCCAGGGAAAAAGAACAGCGTCTGCTGGAGGCTGAACAGGCCAGGGAAGATGCCGAAGCGCTGGTGATCGACGGGCAGGTGTATCAGGTCGAGGACAATCTCAACGCTCTGGGGCAGGCGGTTTATCTGTCGGTCAAAGCCCGGCGCTGGGTGGCGGCTCGTGGCTTTCTGGCCCGTTATCTGGCGCTGCCCGGTCATGACATGATGCTGGTGTATTACGCGCAGGGCGCGCTGGCCAGAGCGGCGGGCGCGTTAGACACAGCCGAGACGTCGTACCGGGCGCTGCTCGAACTGCAGCCGGACTTCCTGCCGGGTCAGCTCGAACTGGCGCGTGTGTTGTTCGAAAACCACAAAAACCACGATGCGTTGAAGCTGTTTGAGCAGATCCGTGCCTCGCTGCCGATCCATGATCCCAAAGCGCAGGGCGTGCTTGAAACCGTGGATGCATTCTCACAAGCCCTGCTTTACCGGGACAGCTGGCAGGGGGCATTCTCCTTCGGGCCCGGCTACAACACGAACCTGAACCTGTCGTCGGAAAGCTATACTTGTCTGCTGCTGATGCCAAACGGTGACTGCCTGGTCGAGCGCAAAACCCCGAAAGCGCAATCGGCATACGGTACCACCTTTGAAGCCAGTCTGAACAAACGCATCTCATTGGGCGGCCATCACGGTATCAGCTTTCAGGGGCTGGCTTACGGCGATAATTACCTTCACCACAGTCAGTACAATGAACACACTTTGCTGACCTATCTGGGTTACAGCTATCACACGGCGGATTATCAGTGGCTGGCAGCACCGCTGTTCGAATACCGGACACAGGGAAATGATGCCTTGTATCAGGCCTGGGGCGGCAAGCTGAGCGGGCTGTATCTCTTCTCGGCAGCCACAGCGTTCAAGCTGGAGGCCGAAGCGAAAGATCTGCGCTTTTTGCCCGACGGGCTGGATTTTCAGTCCGGCTGGCAGTACGCCGGATATGCCACGCTCTGGCATCAGCTCCCCGGGCAGTGGCTGTTGTTTGGCGGCCTGGACTGGACGGACAAACGCACCGATGAGGCCGTGTACGCCTACCAGATGGCCGGTGTGCGGCTCGGCGTTCAGCGCGCTTGGGAGATAGGGATTGAGACCTCACTTTTCACTTCGTTCCGCCGGCGGGACTATCAGGCTTACAGCCCATTGCTGGCAGCAAGGCGACAAGATGATGAGCAGAGTTACACCCTGGAAACTCGCTTGACCGGACTGAGTGTCTGGGATCTGACGCCGGTTGTGAGTCTGACGCACAACCGGGTGCACAGCAATGTGGACTGGTTGTACAGCCACGAGCAAAGCGAGGTGAGCCTGAAAATCGAAAAGCGTTTCTGACCCAATCCACCCCATGCTGAAAAAAATTCGTGACTGGATTACGGATTTGATGGGCTCGTTCGGTATCTCTCATAGGAGCGTTTTGCCGGACGTGTTTCGTCACGTCTGCTGGACTGGAAAAAATCACAATGGAAAGGGATATGAATCAGAGAAATGGATGGATCGCAGGACTGATGCGTCTTCAGGTGGCCGTGATGATTTTCGCGGGCATGGTGTGGTCTTGCCAGAGTGTTGCACAGTCGGAAACAACGCCGGGTTTGGCACACAGCGCAGCTGCTGCGGAACCTGCGTCTGAGCCTGTCCGGATGTTGGATCCCCAGGTGGATCTGCCGGGGAGTGAAGCGGTGCAATCGGAAGGCTTACAACCTGCTGCGAAACAACCCGTAGCGACTGAGCCAGAAACCGTGCAGCCTGACATGGCCCATCCGGCGCAAACCCATGCGGGCATGGATTTATCTCCCCTGGGGATGTATCAGGCGGCGGACTGGGTGGTGAAATCTGTGATGATTCTGTTGCTGGTGGCGTCTGTGCTGACCTGGGCGATGGGCGTTGCGAAGCAGTTACAGATTGTCACGGCGAACCGCCATGCGCGCCGGATCCTGCGGACGCTGGTTGCCGCAGACACGCTGGAAACCGGGGCGGACAATACACAAGCAGGCAAGGGAATGGGCATGGCGCTGCTTCATGCTGCCCGGCATGAGTTGGTCTTGTCTGGTCGCGGGGCGGCCAGTGACCATGGGATCAAGGAACGGGTTCAGGCCCGGCTGGACCGGGTGCAGGCTTCAGCGGGACGCCAGATGAATCAGGGGACGGGGATCCTGGCGACCGTCGGTTCCGTGGCCCCGTTTGTCGGACTCTTCGGCACTGTATGGGGCATCATGAATGCATTTATCGGGATTGCCGAGACCAAAACCACTAATCTGGCTGTGGTGGCCCCCGGGATTGCCGAAGCTTTACTGGCGACGGCCATTGGCCTGGTGGCCGCGATCCCGGCTGTGGTGATTTACAACCATTTCACCCGTGCCATTCAGGGTTATAAAGCGCTGCTGGCCGATATCTCAGTGGCTCTTCTGGTGCTGATCAGCCGGGATCTGGATCGCCAACCCTCCGCGGATGCAGAAACGGCCGCACCACAGCCGATGCAGAAAGCGGGGTGAGTGATGGCGTTTCAAACCCCGCAAGACAGCGACGAGCTGGTTGAAAACCATGATATTAATGTCACCCCATTCATTGATGTCATGCTGGTGTTGCTGATTATTTTTATGGTGGCGGCGCCCTTGTCGACCGTCAGCGTGCCGGTGGATCTGCCCAGCGCGGCCGCAGCGCCGCAACCCATGCCAGACAAACCTTTCTATCTGACCATTCAGAAAGATATGACCCTGACCCTGGGCGAAGAGATAACTGTCCCCTTGGCCGCACTGGCGGATGCGATGGCCGCGACGCTGCCGGATAAACAACAGCGCATTTATCTGCGCGCGGATCAGTCGCTGACATACGCGCAGCTGATGCAGGTGATGAATGCACTGGGGCAGGCCGGCTATCTCCACATTGCGCTGATTGGCCTGGAGCAACTCAAAGGACAGGCGTCATGAGTGAACTGGCCGGATACGACTTCAGTCAGCCCGGAGGAGACGCCAGTCGTCGATGGGTGCTGACGGGGATTGCTGCCAGCCTGTTGCTCCATGGCGGCGCTATAGCGGCGTACTGGTGGAAGCCTGCCGCCAATCATCTACCAGCGGCCCCGGCCGCTGCGCCCATGGTGGTGTCGCTGGTGATGCCACTGGCCTCGCCAGAAGAGGATGCGAGTGAATTGCCGCCTGCGAAGCAGAAATCACAGCAGACACCTGCAAAGCCGGTTGAAAAGGCATCACAGCCGGACGCACCGCACAGCAAACCCGTTGCCAAATCCCCCCGTCAGGACCCTGTCGCGTTGCCTGTTGCAGCATCGGCATCACCGTTTCGTGCGCAAGCGGAGCCGACAGACACGGCTCTGGCCAATCCCACCGAGAAATCTGTTCAGGAATCTGTTCAGGAAGCGCATGACCCCAAGCCGCCGGAAAAATTAACCGGGCAAACTCAGGTGGCATCCTTGAAACAGCAAGTGAAGCCGGTTCCTGAACCGTTACCGGAAACGATGCAAGACCCAGTGCCAGAATCAGCGGCGCGTGCAAAGATGGCTTCTGCTGCGCAGGCAGCCAGTGCGCCGAAAGGCGTGAAAGCGCCGGAGAAGGCCGAGTCTATTTCCGCGCCCATGCGAGGCCAGCTCAATTCGCAGGGCGCGCAGCAGAAGCTGACCTGGCAACGTTTGCTGCATGCCCATCTGGAGCAGCATAAGCAATTCCCGCGTCAGGCCAGGCGGTTTGGTCGTCAGGGCGTTCCGGTGATTGCTTTTACCATGGACAGAAACGGTCAGGTGCTGGCGGTGAAACTGGTGAAATCCAGCGGAACCCGCGTGTTAGATGATGAGGCGCAGGCCATGGTTCGCAGGGCCGAACCGCTGCCGCTGCCACCGGACAGTCTGGCAGGAGAGCGTCTGACCCTGACTGTCCCGGTGAGTTTCAGGCGTCCGGGCTAATTCGTCCAAGAGCATATACATTCAGGCGTGGCTGGCGCCTGAAACCCTTACAGCCAGCTGCTCTCGCAGTAGACGAGATGCGCTTTCGGCTCCGCCGGGAGGGCAACAGCATTGCCTTGTAAAGCCAGCTGGTATTGTTGCTGGCGCTGCGAATCTTCAGAAAGCCATTGCTCCGGAAAGTCGGCCTGAAACTGGGCCAGCGTGGTTAGCGCCCGCTCGGGATGCCCCAGTTCATACTGGGCCCGTGCCGTGTAAATGGCTTCCAGCCGTGTGATTGGTCGGGTGCTTGCCTCTGCAAGGGCTGCGGCATAATTTTCCTGTTCTAAATGAATACGCATTTTACTGTAGCGGACATAGCTTTGGGTCAGCGGCAGATTGAGGTCTTTCGCCATGCGTCCAGCCCGAACCAGATGCTGCATGGCCAGCTCTGTCTGGTGTTGATCAGTCGCGATCCAGCCCTGAAATAAGGCAATATTGGCCTGTAATAGGGGCGAAACGCCTTCCTTTTTCAACAGCGCCGTAAAAGCCTGGTCTGCCCGCGCCAGATGATGTGGTTGCTGCGCATGTTTGCCCAGCCATTGCAGATCGAGCCCCTGATCCATGGCCGCAAAGGCCAGATAAAATTCACTGTCGAGGAACAGCCGCTGCGCGCCAAGTTGTTCTGCCAAGGCTCTGGCTTCTGCAAAATAGCCTTCAGCCGCCTCACCCTGATGGGTCTGCATCAGATAAAACCCTTGATAGATCAACGCGAGGGCGAGCTCATAAGGCTGACCGAGTTCACGATACAGGGCAATGGCGTCACTGAGGGATGATTCACGGATGGGCGGCTCGATCTGATCATTCTGGGCAATCGCCAGCAAGGTGGCAGCCTGTCGCGGCCGATCATTGAGCTGGCGGTAAAAATTCAGCGCCTTGAACAGGCGTACCTGATTGGCTGCTAAATCATTGCCGGGGCTTCTTTCCAGACCCACACTGGCCGGACGTCCCAGATAAAATTGCTGATCGGCATCTTGTCGCAGCGCCTGTCCGGTGCCCAGCAGGGCGATCAGCTGTTCAGTTAAATGCTGATGGCCTTCCCAATCCATCTCATTCCATGCCATCTGCGCCTGCAGCTGATACGCCTGAATCAGCAACTGCGAATCATTGGCCTGCGTTGCAGCCCGGACGGCTTCGGCGGTCAGCGCAGCAGCGTCCGGCGCGCCACGGCGGTAACTCAGCTCACCGAGCCAGTAATGCTGTGCAGCAGACAAGGCCGGGTCTTTTTGGCGCTGCGCGTCCGGCATTGACTGCAATCGATGCGCTGCCTGTTGCCATTGGCCCAGCAGCACCTCCGTGCCAGCCAGCTGGAGCTGCGTCCACAGATTCTCCGGTTCCAGGATGTGGGCTGCTTCAAAATATTTCC
This sequence comes from Photobacterium sp. Hal280, assembly GCF_037162255.1. Classification (NCBI taxonomy): domain Bacteria; kingdom Pseudomonadati; phylum Pseudomonadota; class Gammaproteobacteria; order Vibrionales; family Vibrionaceae; genus Photobacterium; species Photobacterium sp. Hal280. The sequence continues at coordinate 2,814,969 of NZ_JARLUO010000005.1, read as the reverse complement.
GGGCAGTCTGTGCGCCTTGGGTCTGCAGCAACGAGCGCCCCTGCGCCAGGGTTTGTACCGCGATGGCCGGAGAGGACTGCGGCTTAACCTGAGGCTGGCCGGGCTGGAGCAGTCGCTGGAGCTGGTGGCTGACCGAGTGCATGGCCGCGGCTAATTGCGGATAGGTCATGCTGCCCTGCTGCGTCCGGCCATCGGCATAAATCACCTCAAAGGTCAGGACCTGTTGTTTGTTGTGCAACCGGACACTGGCGAACAGGGCCGCTTCATAGCCCCGTTGCCGGAGCAGTGTCCGGATCTGCGCCGGCAGGGCAGGCCAGCTCAGTTCTGCATCCAATAGCCAGGCTTTGGCGAGTGCCGGCGGGATCACTGTGAGGGTATTGCGCTGATTGAGCTGTACCGACAGCATGTCGGCCAGCCCGAGCTGCACCCAGTCGAATTCCGCTTTTCCGGTGTCATTGATCATCGGAAAGACCACCAGCCCGGTATTGTGCCGGGCATTTTCCTGCTGCGGGCCAGGCGCGGGCAAAGGCCCGGGATGGTGAACCAGCCAGAAACCGGCGACGAACAGCAGCGCAGCAACAAGCCCTGAAAGCACAAGAGGTCTGGACAAGCGGCGGGCGGGTGCGACAGGCGTTGTCGGCTGTTTTTCTGCGGGCGGTCGCGCGGGTGGGTGCGTGACTGGCTCCTGTGGCTCCAGCACATGAACCGGGCAGATCCACTGATAGCCCCGCTGCGGAAAAGTGCGGATAAAGTGCGGATTCTGGGCATTGTCGCCCAGCGCTTTTCTGAGTTCACGAATGCTTTGTGTCAGGGAGTTTTCCCGGTATTCACTGTGATCCCATAGTGCCTCCAGCAGGGTGTCTTTGGCGAGCACCTGATCCGGGTGGGTCAGTAAATACGTCAGAAGCAGGGACACTTTATGGCGCAGGTAGGTTTCGGTCTGACCCGTCGGCGTTTGGTGAAGCAGTTGGCCGGTGTCGGCGTCAAACGTAAATGCAGCAAACTGATAGCAGGCCATAAAGTGTCCGGTTGCGTCTGAAATTCTGAAGCTTCATTGTACGGACAACCCGTCTGAAATCAATCAGATAAGGCGATTAAGCTTGGCTTTTAACTCGTTGATTTCAGATGTTTTATCTTGATTTGATGTCGATTTTACCGCCATTTTAGGTCGATTTGAGAACGCATTTTCAATTGTCCGATATAACGGTTGCATCTTTCACGACAACGGATGTGACCTTTGATGGAAACTGCAATTCAGGCTGCGCTTTTTAGCCAGCAATTCGGGCTGTGGATTGTTGGCGCAGTCTTTCTGGCGGGGCTGCTGACCAGCCTGACTCCCTGTGTGTACCCCATGTTGCCGATCACTGTTTCTGTGGTGGGCAGTCAGGCCCGTGGCCGCAGACAGTCCTTTCTACTCTCTCTCAGTTATGTGGTGGGTCTGGCGGTGGTGTATGCCCTGCTGGGCGTACTGGCGGCGACCACAGGCCAGTTGTTTGGCGTTGTGGCTACGCATCCCGTCACCCTGATGCTGATGGGCGTGTTCTGCTTCGCGATGGCGGCCTGGATGTTGGGGTGGCTACGCTTACCCGGACTGTCGCTCAACCTGTCCCTGCCTCGGCTGGTCCGTCATCCGGCGCTCGGCACGTTTCTGGCCGGTGCCTGTTCGGGGCTGGTGATGGCGCCCTGTACCTCGCCGGTTCTGGGCATGCTGCTGATGTACGTGGCGTCTGCCGGGAATGCGTACTGGGCAGCGTTGCTGATGTTTGTGTTTGCGTTGGGAATGAGTGCCCTGCTGGTGCTGGCGGGCACCTTCAGCGGATTACTGACCTCACTGCCGCGATCCGGTCAGTGGATGAACCGGGTGAAAGGGCTGATGGCTGTGATGATGGCCGGCGCCGGGACCTTCTTTTTCTTTCAGATCATATCAATGGAGATCATATGAAAACTTCTGTTTTGTTTCACAAAGGCTGGCAAGCCATGCTGATGGCTTTGACATTGTCGCTGCCTGCGGTGCAAGCCGAAGAGACAGCGCAAGCGGCACCCTTGTTTACTGCGACGACCTTGTCGGGGCAGGCATTTAACCTGGCGGATTATCTGGGCAAGCAGCCGGTATATCTCAAATTCTGGGCGACCTGGTGCAGCTTCTGCAAGGCGGAGATGCCGCATCTGAATGCCATTGACGAGCAGTTTGGCGACAAGATCAAGGTGATTTCGGTCAATGTGGGCTTCAATGATTCGGTGGCCAATATTCAGAAGTTTTACCACCAGGAAGGGTATGACATCCCTACCATTTTTGATGCCACCGGAGCGATCACCCACAAGTATCAGGTGGTGGGGACCCCGCACCATATTCTGATCGATAAGGACGGCAACATTGCCTACCGCACTTTTCTGGCCACGGATCAGCTGGATCAGATCATTGAGCAATGGGCTCAGCAGTGAAGTGTTCTACGAATGGAAATGAGAGGATGAACGCATGAAACGAGTCAATTTTTTATACACTTTTTCTGTGCTGGCCTGCCTGCTGACCCCGGCAGTTGCTCAGGCTGAATCGAGTGTGGCTTTGTTGGAACAGCAGCAAACGATCGCGGGCAAGCCGATCGCGCTGTCTGATCAGACCCGGACCCATCTGGTGTTTCTGGATATCTGGACCAGCTATGCCGGTGAGGGGGCAGAAACCTTTGTCGCTCAGTTACCGGCATCATTCCGGCAATCCACGCAGCAGATCTGGATCCAGCCGGAGTTTAATGTGACGCGCGCGCAACTGCAGGAATTTCAGAGCTATTACCCGCAAGTTGCACCGCTGGTGCTGGATCATCAGCAAGCGCTGCTCAAGCAGTTCGGCTTCTGGCAAACCCCGGCACATGTGCTGATTGAACACGGCAAAGTGGTGTTTTCGGGCGGGAATGACGCTCTGCTGGCTTACCTGAATCCAGCGGCAAAGGCTGAAGCCCCCCGAAGCGGGATGCAGAAACCGACGCCTGGAAAGCGGTCCGGCCGCCAGCGGAATCTGAAAGTATGACGCGGCAGCCGCAGAAAAAGCCTGCACCATATGTGGTGCCGCAGGTCGGTGCTGAAGCGCCCCGGTTTGAGCGCCAGGCCCTCTCTGATCAGACGGTGTCGCTGACGGAATTATTGCAACAGAGCAAAGGCAAGCAATCCGTCTCTCTGGTCTTTGTGGATGCCCTGTGCCCGATGCCGCACTTCCCCGGATGTGAGGCAAAACTGGCGGCATGGCAGGATCAGGTGGCCTCGGAGCCTTCCCGTCAGTGGGTGGGCGTGATCAGTGGCTATTATATTGATGCCGGGATTGCCGCGGGTTTTGCGGAAAAATTTGGTCTGACGGCGCCGCTGATCTTTGATACGGACAATGCGCTGTACAAAGCCTATGGCGTCCATGCCACGCCGTATCAGATTGATGTCGGGCCGCAAGGCCGGATCCAGTATCGCGGCGATCAGCTGCGCTGATACCGGCGGGATTGTCCGTTATAGCTGGCGATGAAACAGCGTGGCCAAACGGGCAATCAGCGGGTCGATGGCATCGGACGCCACATTGCCAAAGCCGAGCACCGCACCTTGCCAGTCTCTGGTGCGGTGTGCCGGGTGCTCGTAGTAACTCATGGGTCGCAGCATGATCCCGGCGGCTTCTGCCTGCTGCGCCCAGTCATCTTCACTGATCCCGCCCTGCCACCTGAGCGTGATGTGCAGTCCGGCTGGCTGGCTGATCACCTCCACCTGATCCCCGAAAAAGCGGCTGATGGCATCCAGCATCAAGTGGTGTTTGTCTTTGTACAGCCGACGCATTTTGCGGATATGGCGCAGCAAATCGCCTTCCTGAATGAAATCGGCCAGTGCGGCCTGCGTGTGTGCTTGGGTGTCGCCGGTCAGCGCATCTTTGATCATCAGACACCGCTCAACCAGCGATTCCGGCACCACCAGATAGCCCAGCCGCAGGCTGTTGAACATGACCTTGCTGAACGAGCCGACATAGAGGATCTGATCATCACAGCCCATCTGACCGGCCAGCCCCTGCAGACAGGTATAAGGCCGGTGGGCAAACTGAAATTCGCTGTCGTAGTCATCTTCGATGATCCAGCGTTTGCCCTGAACCGCCCAGTCAATCAGCTTCAGCCGTTGCTCTGTGTTCAGGGTTGTGCCCATCGGGTATTGATTACTGGGGGTGAGATAGAGCGCCTCAGACTCACTGCTCAGGACGGCGTGAACGTCCAGCCCCTGATACGGCTGTATGCTGAGCGCTTGCAACTGATAACCCTGCCAGTCGATGATCTTGCGCATCTGCGTATAGCCGGGCTGCTCCATCAGGATTCGGTCATCCCGCCTGAGTGTTGCCAGCAGTGCCAGCGACAGCGCCTGCTGCGCCCCGGCAGTGATGATAATCCGGTCGGGATTGCAGTGCACCGATCGGCTGGTCGCCAGATAATCCGACAGCGCCTGACGCAGCACAGCTAACCCCTGCAGATCCTGATTTCCCATCAGAGACTGTCGGCCGGCGTGGCGCTGCAACAAGCTTTGCCATTTGGCTGCGGGAAAGGCGGCCAGATCCGGCACACCGGGTGCAAAAGGGGCGTTCAGATCCAAGGCTTGTGCCGCGGCCGGCGGCTTGCGGTCGGCCCGCGGCGGTTGCGCCGTCAGATAGTGTTCCGGCAGATCAACCGAGACGTAAAATCCCGAACCCAACCGGCTTTCGATATAACCCTCGGCGACCAGTTGTTCATAGGCCGCCGTGACGGTATTGCGGCTCAGGGATAACTCATCAGCCAGTTTGCGCGTTGACGGCAATTTTCCGCCCATTGGCCACAAACTGCCGACAATTTTGTCGCGGATCGCGTGAAACAGCCGCTCCTGACGGCTGCCCGTTAGCGTCGCGATTGTCAGATCGCCGGTTTCGATCAGTTGCGGGGAAAGAAGTGACATAACTGGCTCTATCAAATGTTTAAAACTGGCTCTAAAAAATAGACCAGTTTGCCAGTACATTGCCAGCACCATGACAGCGAAGTGAGCAAGGACGACAATGTTATCGCAAACAAAAAGAACCCAAGTCAGGAAGGGAGCACACAAAGCCGTGCAGGAACCTCAGGTTTTGTTCGACATTATTGATGAATGCCTAGTGGCGCATGTGGCGATTCAGGAAGCGCAGGGGCCAGTGGTGATCCCGATGCTGGCGTGGCGGGTGGGGGATTTTGTTTATATTCACGGCGCCAACAACAGCCGTTTGCTGCGCACACTCAGGCAGGCGGCGCAAACCTGTTTAACCTTCACCCTGTTCGATGGCTGGGTGCTGGCGCGGTCGGCGTTCAATCACAGTGCGCATTACCGTTCGGCTGTGGTGTTCGGCCAGTTTGAGGTGATAGAGGACAAGGCTGAAAAAGATCGGGTGCTGAACCATTTTGTCGAGCAGATTGCCCCCGGAAGAACGCAGGCTATCCGGCTGAGTAACCCAAAAGAGCTGGCGGCGACCACTGTGCTGCGGATGCCGCTCAATGAAGCCTCGGTGAAAATCAGCAATAAAGACGTGGGCGACGATCTGGCTGATCTGGAATTGCCGGTGTGGGCCGGATTTATTCCGTACCGGACTGTGGTTGGCCCGCTGAAGGCCACGGCGGGCTTACACGCGTCGATCCCGACGCCGGACTACAGTGCCGCTTACGGAGCGCGCTGGGAAAACTAAGAGAAGGCGCCCTCCCAGTGAGAGGGCGGCCTGGATTACTCTTTTGCCTGCTGCTGCTCGTCGTTTTCTTCTTCTTCCATGTTCCACGGCAGGATGCCGGGCGAGACGTGCAGGAAATGCAGGTAGTTTTCAAACTGATCCAGAATGTCGGAAATAATATCCTGCTGTTCATAGCCGTAAACATCATAAGCCCGACCACCCCGGCGCAGAAAGACTTCCGCCCGGTAATAATGCTCCGGATCTTCCGGGTCATGATCGGTTTCCGGGAAGGCAAAATCTGGCAGCAGGTAGCCTCTCAGCCTGACTTCGTACAGAAATTCCAGCTTCCCTTCCTGATACACTTCAAACTTGGCCCGGCCTTGCTCGTCATCATAAATGACTTCAGCCACCCAGCCTTGCTGCTCAAGCTCTTGCTCTACTTTCTGCATGCTTGGGTAGACTGTCTTCTGAATAAAACCGGAGACTTCTTCACGTCCGGGGAAATCGACGATGTTGGCCAGACGTTTTTCCAGTACCCAGGGCCGGTTTTTCCGCCGCTCTGGCGCGATCGGGATTGCACGTGCTGCTCCAGACTCTGGCTGTGATGGCTTTCAATCACTAGCGCCCGCCACATGCCAACGGCTGCGATCAGCATGATGATCGCAAAGGGCAGGGCGCTGACAATGGACGCCGTTTGCAGGGCACTGAGGCCACCGGCCAGCAGGAGCACAGCCGCGACCAGCCCTTCCATGGACGCCCAGAACACCCGTTGCCACGCCGGAGTATGGGCAACCCCGCCGGAAGCCAGCGAGTCGATCACCAGTGAGCCGGAATCCGACGAGGTGACGAAGAAGGTGACAATCAGGAACACGGTAATAAAGGAAACGATCGAGGTCAGGGGCAACTGTTCCAGTAATTTGAACAGCGCAATGGCCTGATCGTTCTGTACTTCCTGGATGAGCTGGGTGTAGCCCTCAACCATGATCATATGGAGCGCGGTATCGCCGAATACAGAGAACCACAGGAAAGTGAAGATGGTCGGCACCACCATCACCCCGACCACAAACTGGCGGATGGTGCGGCCGCGACTGATTTTCGCCACGAACAGACCGACAAAAGGCGCCCAGGCAATGGTCCAGCCGAAGATAAATAAGGTCCAGTTGCCAATCCAGTCGCTGGCGGTATAGGCCTGTAAATTAAAGGTCCGCTCAACGATGTTGCTCAGGTAACTGCCGGTGTTCTGCATGAAGGTATTGAGGATGAAGATGGTCGGCCCGACGGCAAACACAAACAGCATTAACGAGATGGCCAGCACCATGTTGAGGATTGACAGGCGCTTGACCCCTTTATCCATCCCGGCAACCACAGAGAATATTGCCAGTGCGGTGATCACCACAATCGCAATGATTTGCACTGTGGTATTGACCGGTATCGACGGCCAGAGGTAATTGAGCCCGGCATTGATCTGCGCCACCGAAAGCCCCAGTGTGGTGGCAATCCCGAACAGGGTGCCGAGGATGGCAAAGATATCCACGGTATGGCCAATCGGGCCGTGGATTTTTTCGCCGATGAGCGGATACAGGGTCGAGCGCATGGATAACGGCAGGCCGTGACGAAAGGCGAAATAGGCCAGCGTCAGCCCGACCAGGCCGTAAATGGCCCAGATGTGAAATCCCCAGTGGAAAAAGGCAATCTGCATTGCCTGCCGGGCGGCATTCACCGTCATGGCCGGGCCATCAGGCGGCGAAGCATAATGCAGTACAGGTTCTGCCACGCCAAAGAACAGCAGGGCGATCCCGTAACCGGCGGAGAACAGCATGGCAAACCAGGACGGAAAGCTGTATTCCGGCTCGGCGTGATCCGGGCCGAGCTTGATCTCTCCCCATTTGGTCAGCGCCACGGTGACGATAAAAAACAGAAAGATCGCCACCGACAACATATAAAACCAGCCAAAACTCTGGGTGACGTAACTGAGGGTTTCTGAAAAGACTTTTCCGGCAAGGATCGGATTACTGATGGTGCCGATCACCATGAGTAAAATCACCGCCACGGCGGGAATGAAAACCGGGATCAGGATAGTCGAACTGCGCTGCGTTTTTTCTTCTGACGGCTTTTCTGCTGACATAGTTTCGCTCCACGATTCAAACCTTGCTCCCAAGTATGGCATACGCAACGGCATGCTTCAGAGTGAATTGTCTTTTTCAGACAAGACATTACCGGCGAGCCCGGGAATGAGACGCCAGCGGCGGATTTAATCTGAGTGGAAAACATCCGCATTATGAGAGTAGCGCCTGACATTCGGGTGATCTCAAGCTCTCGGCACCTGCAAGAGCGAGTTTGAGATTATCCGGGTAGAACGATTTCGCTTTGGATCTTGAAGAGAGTACCGGATGCACGACAACAACATGGCAAATAATGAATTTTTATGGTCTAAGATCAAGAGCTTACTGGGCATGACAATTGCAACCATCGGCTGCTTTTTCTTTTGCCTGCAGGCCTACCAGAACTTTTTAGCTTCTTTTGAATATACGTCAACCAGCACCAGCTACACCTATATTGCAATCTCCATCGGCTCGGGCCTGATGGCCATTCCCTTGTTTCTGGGTGCAGTCAAATCTCTGCTCAATTTTCTGGGTCAGCGATAACACAGGCTTGTGAAGCGTTTCTGAAACGCTGTTCCCGGTCCGTTCAGACATGCCGGACTGGGATTTTCGAACGCTCGACAATGGGCTGTCTCCAGCCTGCCTCGATCAACACTTTTTCGTCTAACTCCCACATACGCAACACACTTCTCACTCGAAATGCACAAAAATGCCACCATGAGGTGTCCATGATTTGTCCGCGCTGCCTGACCGGTGCCACGCCAGCATGAGGCTGATATCCACTTCAACCATGTTGTGATGGCACAGGCTCAATAATGCGTTCAAAGCATACTTACAACCTGTATTTGCCATGAATGGGATATAACACAAGTTTTGAACAAATTTGTTGTCGTTATTTTATGTGTTTATGTCATTCCTTAACTACGCTTTCAATGTTCGTTTCAAATGTTCACATTTTTGTCATAACGCTGTGTATCGGCGCATAAGAACACAACAAAAGATGGAAAAATGATTATGGATAAAAAGCACTTGGCAATTGCAGTGGCAGCTGCATTTTATGGATCTCAGGCAGTCGCGGTTGAGTTATACAATGAAGGCGACACGACCTTCTCCGTCGGTGGTCATGTCTCTGTGGGCCTTGGCGGCTCTGAACAGGGCGAAACGGAAGTACAACAGGTTTCTCCGCGGATCAATATCAATGCAACACAGGATATCGGAAACGGCTATACCGCCGATGCAAAAGGCGAATGGGCGCTGAATTACCTGGAAGGCGGCGAAGAAACTTTCACCACGCGTCTGGGTTACATTGGTGTCTCACATAATGCTTATGGCCGCGGCGTGGTGGGCACGCAATGGTCGCCTTACTATGATGGTGCTGGGGTCGCCGATTTACCCATCGCGTTCGCGAACGACTTTCTGTACGACGATCAGGGCCCGCTGGGGACAGCCCGTGCCGAGCGCATGATCTCCTATCGTAACAGCTTGAACTTGAATGATGCCGGTGAGCTGATGTTTGGTCTGGGCTGGCAGGGAGCAACAACGGGTGAGGAATTGGCAGGTACAGCTGCAGACTATGATGATCGTCTCCAGATTTTGCTGCATTACGACATCATGGGCTTTGGTCTGAACTATTCATACAACACGGGTGATGTTCAGATCCCCAATACCACTTTTGACGAAACTGCGCGTTCACACATGTTCAGTGCCAATTACGGCACCTACGGTGACGGCCTGTACGTGGCTGTGGTCTATGCGATGAACGAATACATGAACCGTGGCCTGGAAGAGTCGGTGGCGATTGAAGGCCTGCTGGCTTATGCCCTGCCCAGCAGCTTGAACCTGAGCGTGAACTATGAATCGGTTGAAGATGACAAGAACAGCAACACCATCTTCAGCCAGATGGCGCTGCAGGCGGAATATAACTTCACGCCTAGTTTTGTCGGCTTCGGGGGTTACCAGTTTGATCTGGGCAACGATATCGACGTTGAAGAAAACGACATGTGGATTATCGGTATGCGTTACTACCTGTAACCGCAAGACTGTAATCCCCATCAACACGGCGCTGCGGGGCAACCTGCAGCGCTTTTTTATGTGTCAGATGTTTCGGAACGCGTGGCGTCTTGCTGTGGGGAAATATTGGATTCTGGTTCTTCCTGTTTCTCTAACTTGATCCAAAAGACAAACAGTTCATACCAAATCGCCAGAATGACTGCGCCGAGAAACAGGCCGGTCATACCGTAATACATCATGCCGCCAATGGCACCAATCAGGATGATGGGCATGGGGACAGCGACCCCGCGGCCCATTAACATCGGTTTGAGCACGTTGTCCGCCAGCGAACCGATAACGACCCAGACGGTAAACAGTGTTGCTGTGGTGGCATCCTGGGTCAGGTACATGTAAATGATCACGGGCAGCACGGCTATCAGAGCCGGCAACTGTGCGATACATAAAATCATCAGGAGCAAGGTCAACAGGCCTGCCGCCGGGATACCAAACACAAAGAAGCCGGCACCGATCAGCAGCGCCTGAATGGCCGCCACACCGACGACCCCAATCAAGACGCTTTTGATGGTTGCGGCAATCAGTGATGTCCAATGCGCGGCGTTGGTACCTGCGGCACGCACAACCACTGTTTTTAACGAGGCGGTAATCTTTTCTGAGTAAGTCATAAACCCGGCAGCAATCACCAGCGAGAGGATGAAGATCAGCATGTCGCCCAAGGCACCGCCCAGCACACCCACGAAAGCGGACAGGGCTGATTTGACTTGCGGCAGGAAGGTTTGAATGGCTTTTTCCAGGTTACTGGCAAACAACCCCCACATGTCGAACAGCTTCTCGCCAATCACCGGAATTTCCGCAATCCTGCTGTCTGGCCCCGGAAGAGCCACCTGGCCTTGTTGCAGTGTCTCCAGTACCTGGATTGACGCGTGGTAGACGGAAACCGAGATCATCACGAGCGGCGTCACCAAGAGCACAATCCCCAGCAGGGCAACGGTCGTCGCCGCTAATCCCCGGCGATTGCCATACCAGCGCTGGATTCTCAGCGTCAGTGGCATCAGCGCAACAGCGATAATCGCCCCCCAAATCACAGGGATGATAAACGGCCTGATGATGTCGTACGTGAACATCAGCAGTACCAGCAGCAAGCCGATACGGATCGCGGACTCCACCATATTACCGATGAAAACTTTGCTTTGATGCGGTTCCGGTTGTTTATCCATGTTGCTTCCTGCTGTTCAATGTTCGCGCTGATGGGGCTGGAAACGATTTTGCCTACAGTGGCCGTAATGATTCATGCTCACGACAGTGTTATCAGAATTTGATATCAGCACATTTCAAATGCAGGCTCAGGCAGATGGTAAAGGTCAGTACGTTAAACGGTATTAGTTCAGACTAGATCTGATACTTTCATTTGAAAAGAAGAGAGAATTGTAAAAGCAGAAAGCTGGAGACTACGCGGCATTCTGGGTGTTCAGCTGAGCGCTTTCGCCAGGCCAAAATACTTGCTGAAAGCATTCCACCCTTTTTCTGTCACTGTGACTTCTCTGTATCCCGGTACTTTTTCAATCCATCCGCTCTGTTCAAAGCACAGGAAGAGTGCCGCCCCGGCATGGCCGCCAAGGTGAAATTTCCGCTCACTCCAGTCTAAACACGCGCAGCACTGTTTACGTTTGGTCTTTGCATCCAGCATGCCCCCTAATTGACTGAATTGCGCCTTGCCTAAGGGAGTGAGTACATTGCCATCGCCGGTAATCCATGCATTCGCGAAAAGGTAATCGTAAATACCGACGGCGATTTCGCCTGCAAGATGGTCGTAGCAGGTTCTTGCCCGTTGCAACTCGGCCGGCACCCGTGTTTTGGGTGACTGCACCGCGCCAAAGGAAACGCCCATCATATTTTCAAGCAGGGCAGCAATACTGGCACTGTAGAGACGAAAATACCGGTGACGCCCTTGTGATAAACAAGTCACGAGATTGGCTTTCAGCAATCGGGACAGATGCGCGCTGGTGGTGGACGGTGCGATATCAGACACAGCGCTTAATTCAGTGGCTGTCCAGGCGCGGCCATCCATGAGCGCACAAAGAATTTTCATCCGTGACGCATCAGACAGAGCAGCCGCAAGGGCTGCCATGGATAATTCCTGCTGAAATTCTTCGTGTTCCTGCGGGACTTGCGGTTGAGGCTTCACAATCAGACAATCCAGTGTCGGGTTACTTTTTCAGCAACCTTATCGTCATCAGTGATGAGGATCAAACGGTTTGCGTGGTCGCTGTATTGGGTAATGATGTTGACGCCATTATCGGCCAGCACTCTGGCAATGGCCCCTAATTCGCCCGGCTGTTCCTGCTTGAGTTTTCGAATCAGTGGCCTGGAAATACCGATGACCTCAAAACCCTGTTCGATGAGTACCGCTCTGGCTTTTTCGCCCTCTTCTACTAAAAAGTGGGCGTGACTTTGCTGGTTGACGGAAAAGACGCCGCCACCTTCTAAGCCAACGTGATTCGCACCGAGTGTTTCGCCTAATCGCGCCAGCTCTCCCGGCAGATTCTTCAAAACGACATGAATGTCATACATAGCAATAGTTTCCTTGCTTACTGGGATGATGAATATTCTCTGATCAGGCTGAGCACCTGAATTTGATAAACAGAGAAAATGGACTCCTTTCCTTCATGCTGCGCCGATCGGTGCATCATGTTGTGCTTCCATTGCAAAATGGCCGCTTCGCTTTCCCACCACGACAGCGAGAGAAACTTTTCTGGGCTGGAAATGCTTTGAAAGCGCTCCACAGAAATGAATCCCTCCGCATGGCTCAGCAGCGGCTTTAACTGTTCAGCCAGTTCGAAATAACGAGCCTGCTTTTCAGGTACGGCTGTCGCTTCAAAAAGAACCGCGATCATTGTCTTATCCTTCTGAATGTCAGTGTGTTGGGCTCAATATAGCGCGGTGAAAAAAGGATACTTCGGTGATGGGCGAAATGTGGGTTTCTATCTTTTTAAAGAGAGGCTAATTATGTACGTAAATAATTAGTGACTGTTTTCCGAAAGTGTATAGATAGTTTTATTTTTTTAGGGTTAATTATTATATTGTTTGCATTGGTGATTTGTAAGTTTAGGAAATATTTTTGAAAATATAAGATCATTTTATATATGACAAGTAATATTATCCTGGTAATTAGTTGCTTTACAAAGAGGTTTTTAATATTCGATCATATAAATGAAGAGTTTTATTTACTTGGTTAAGGTTCAAGTGTAATGTTTTTATCTATCATGGTTATTTAAAGTGGCTAAATAACCAAAGAGATTTTCGAAGTGTTCCCTTGCAATTTATTGTAATAATCACTTAGCTTATTTGCTTTTGTTTTGTCGACGCTTTTTACGTATGCGATTATTCCCATACAGATTGATTCAAAACCTGGATCTTGATTCTTTTTTAATAGAAACATCTTTGTTCTATAATAATTAAATTTTTTTTTGCCAATCCCAAGCTTTTCATTTACAACGAGTCCAGTAACCTCTCTACGAACTCTTGGGCCAGAAAGTTTATTTTTTACTGGGTGGATAGTGAAACCTTCTTCGGAAATAATTTTGGAAACCATAGATCTCGCTTTCTTTATTATCGATAATTTATTGCCAGATATAGTAATGTCATCAGCGTATCGGGTATAAGTTAGAGCAAATTTTTCGCAATACTTCCCTATTCTATAGTCAAGTCTGATTGTTACTAAATTTGAAAGTGATGGTGAGGTTGGAGCGCCTTGTGGCAAGCTACCTTCTAATGTGCATATATTAGCTAACTGGAATGATAGGAGTGGGGAATAACCTAATGACTTGAATAATGCACATACGTTTTTAGCAGGCACCGATGAAAAAAATCTTTTAAATCAACATTTAAAACATACTGTTTGCTTTCGTGAGGTTTTGCATTCGCAATAAGATTTTGACCACGTATAAATCCTTTTGCGTAAGGTGATGGTTTTAACTTATCGAGAATATTCCGAAGTATCCAACGCTGAATTGCTTTAAGTTCTTGATTTGGCTTGCTTATGTCTCTAAACTGACCAGGTGTTTTTTTCTCTTCTTTAAAGTGGAAATAGTGGTGTTTATTGTTAGATACATATTTACATATGAGTTCTGGAGTAACTCGTATTAATTTTGCTAGATCATCAACGTCTTGTAATACAGGAAGGGATAGCAGACGTTGTGTGTATAATCCACTGTCAGAACTTTTAACCATAATATTCTTATCAGCTCGCTTCATGTAATTTACTTAAAGAGTTGAGTGGCTGGCTTCTAACGACTTAGTTAGTGCTAAGATACCCAAACACGACGAAGAGGAGTGTTTGGGGAGCGAAGCTCTCAGCAGGAAGTACAAGACGTACAATTGCTGAGAAAGCAAGTGTACGGCTTGATCATCCTGCCAAAGTTAAAGCTTCGAAGGGGGCGTAGAGAAATCTCTATCCGCTAAACTCTGTCAAATACCGATAAGGCCTTTGGTTTAGGACATCGTTTCTGCTTAGAAGCCAGCTAACTAAATCTAACAATTATTAGTCTGAATGTCTAGGTAACTTGCATTTGCATGTTCATTAATTTTATTCTAAGAGCCATTATTTTCGAAATATAGTGATATTTGTCATTGATGTATTTATAACCGAGTTCTGTAATCAAATAATGTGAGTCTAGTCGTTGTATGTGGCTTTTTCTAAGAAGTGAATGTAAAGCAGCTTTGTATGCTAATCTGTCTTTCGATGTTGTTTTTTCTTTAACATGTATTTTTATCATTAATTTTTCAATTGAATTTGTAGTCAATCCGTCAATTAGATAGACAAGAAGCAGTATTTGACTTGGGTAAGCCAGTAAATTATCTATCTTTTTCTTTTTTCTTCTTGTTCCAATCTTATCTTTAATAGACGTTATCAGTAATTGACTATGTTCTGGTTTTGCACTATCAAAATCGGGAGGGATGTCTACTACTGTTCCTTTATGTTTTTTTATCAGCCTTATTGGCCCATGATTGATGAAGCTTTTATGTGACTTAAATTTTGAGTTTCTAAAAACTATTGTTTTACTTGCAAGTGATTCTTGAGTAGAAAATGCACCTAACTCTGCAAACGAGCCTGGACTTTCAGGAATTAAAGCTATTAAATCTACTGCTTCAGCAAGTTGCTCCTCTAATGAGAGTAAGCTGTTCTCACCCTGACCCTCCAAAAGGTCTTCAAATAAATCTTCTGGATAAGTAAGTTCATAGCGGCGCTGACTTTCTAGAACTTTAGAAAATTTGAAACGAAGGCTTTCTCTATCACTTTTATCTGCACCACAAAGAAATATTATTCGGTTGTTCTCATTGATTCCTTTGTCGATGATATATTTAATCTCTTGTATTATGGTATCTAATTTTAATTCTGGAATACCTACTAATAAACTCATGATAGTTAGCCGAAATGATGTTTTGGCTATGTTACTGCTTTGTCGGGTATCAGCAAGTTTTTTAACATAGTTTTGCGGATACAACCATATAATGTCGAATTGACTGCAAATGAGAGCTACGAATTGCTTAAGGAATAAAAAAGCCGGATCAGTTTTCACTGTTCCGGCTTCTCTGCATCTGGTGGCCCCTCCCAGACTTGAACTGGGGACCAAGCGATTATGAGTCGCCTGCTCTAACCACTGAGCTAAGGGGCCAAATGTGCCACCGATTATATGGGATGGGTGGGGTATTGTCTACCTGCTAAGGGGCAAGTTTTGTTTGTTTCTTAGGCAGTTAAATGCAGGGCAAGCCCTTGCGCGGCAAGGGGTGTGAGCGGGGTCGCATGTGCGGCGGGCAAAGAAAAAGCGGGCTGTTGAGCCCGCTTTTTGGTGTGGTGTTACTGGTGAGTGGCTTACTCGTCCAGGAAGCTGCGCAGCACGTCGGAACGGCTTGGGTGGCGCAGTTTACGCAGGGCTTTGGCTTCGATCTGACGGATACGCTCACGAGTCACGTCAAACTGTTTGCCCACTTCTTCCAGTGTATGGTCTGTGTTCATGTCGATACCAAAACGCATCCGCAGGACTTTGGCTTCACGTGGCGTCAGGCCAGCCAGAACTTCGTTGGTAGCCGCACGCAGGTTGGTTGCCGTGGCAGAATCCATTGGCAGCTGCAGCGTGGTATCTTCAATGAAATCACCCAGATGTGAATCTTCATCATCACCGATTGGGGTTTCCATCGAGATTGGCTCTTTGGCAATCTTCAGCACTTTACGGATCTTGTCTTCCGGCATCTGCATGCGTTCAGCCAGTTCTTCCGGCAGGGGTTCACGGCCCATCTCCTGAAGCATCTGGCGAGAGATACGGTTCAGTTTGTTGATGGTTTCGATCATGTGCACAGGGATACGAATCGTCCGTGCCTGGTCAGCGATCGAACGTGTGATTGCCTGACGGATCCACCAGGTGGCGTAAGTCGAGAACTTGTAACCACGACGGTATTCAAACTTATCGACCGCTTTCATCAGACCAATGTTACCTTCCTGGATCAGATCCAGGAATTGCAGGCCACGGTTGGTGTATTTCTTGGCAATCGAAATTACCAGACGCAGGTTGGCCTCAACCATTTCTTTCTTGGCGCGGCGTGCTTTGGCTTCACCAATCGACATACGGCGGCTGATGTCTTTGATACGCTCAATCGACAGGCCGGTTTCATCTTCCAGGATGCGCAGCTTGAGCGAGGCACGACGCAGATCTTCTTCGTAGTTCTTCAGGCGCTCGGCATACGGTTTGCCTGAGTTCAGTGCTTGATCGATCCACGCAGAAGAAGATTCATTACCGCTGAACAGCTGAACGAAGGTCTTCTTCGGCATTTTGCTGTTGTCGACACACATACGCATGATCAGGCGCTCATTGGTACGCACCTTATCCATGGAATCACGCAGTGAGCTGACCAGACGGTCAAACTGTTTCGGGATCAGACGGAACTGTTTGAAAATTTCAGACAGCTCGGCAATCGCGACTTCAGTGTCCGGGTGATGACGGCCATTGGTATCGATGGCTTTGGCCATATTTTCGTAAGAGACACGCAGTTCTTTGAACTTCTCGCGTGCTACTTCCGGATCGATGCTGCCGTCGTCTTCTTCGCTTTCTGAATCGTCGTCATCGTCTTCAAGATCTTTGTCTTCATCTTCAAGATCAGTTTCGCTTAACTCGGAACCGATGTGCGTGGCTGTCGGAGCGGCTGTCTCTTCTTCGTTCGGATCCACGAAGCCTGAAATGATATCAGTCAGACGCAGCTCTTCTGCTTCAACCTTGTCAAACTGCTCAAGCAGATGCGAGATTGCTGACGGGTACTCAGCAACAGAACACTGAACCTGATTGATACCATCTTCGATGCGTTTAGCGATGTCGATTTCGCCTTCGCGGGTCAACAGCTCAACTGTACCCATTTCGCGCATGTACATACGAACCGGGTCAGTGGTACGGCCGATTTCGCTTTCTACGCTCGATAATGCCTGAGCCGCCGCTTCAATGGCGTCTTCATCGGCATTGTCTTCAGTCATCATGAGTTCATCGGCATCAGGGGCGGTTTCCACCACCTTAATACCCATGTCGTTGATCATCTGAATAATGTCTTCAACCTGATCAGAGTCAACAATGTCTTCTGGCAGGTGGTCATTAACTTCGGCATAGGTCAGATAACCTTGCTCTTTGCCTTTGGCAACAAGCAACTTTAGCTGTGACTGCGGATTTTGCTCCATAGACGATATCCAACTTAGGGTCTGAGTGAGAAAAAAGGATGCAGAAATGCAAACCAGTAATTATAACAAATGTCAGAATTGTTGACTACTTTTTAGACGGGGCGATTTAACAGCAATAGCTGAAGCTCCCGCTTCTCTTCGACTGATAAGCCGACGGTGTTCGATTTAGCCTGCAACTTCTCAATTTGTTGTGTGACGCATTGATCGATAACTTTATCCATCGCGTCAAAAAATACAGTGTGTAAACTGTCTTCATCGCTGCCGAGCGGTATGTCCCAACTGGCCAGACGGGCCATCATTGAGGCTTGCTCGGTCTCACGCCAATCTTCAAGCAACTGTCCAGTTGTGATATTGGGATGAAGTCGACATTTATCAACTATTGTCAGTAATAATTTTAAGCCAGCCAGTTCTGTGCCGGCGAAATCCTGGGTGTTTAAGCCCAGTTCAGCGGCAAAGCC
Source organism: Photobacterium sp. Hal280 (assembly GCF_037162255.1). Classification (NCBI taxonomy): domain Bacteria; kingdom Pseudomonadati; phylum Pseudomonadota; class Gammaproteobacteria; order Vibrionales; family Vibrionaceae; genus Photobacterium; species Photobacterium sp. Hal280. The sequence goes on along the minus strand of NZ_JARLUO010000005.1, from coordinate 2,797,017 downwards.
CGGGTTTTGCAGCAGCAGCGCAATTGCGATCCGCATCGGCGTTCGTTTGATCGCGGGCTGAGCCGCTCTGACCGGCTTATTGTCTCCGTGTTCGCTGATCAGCTGTTTCAGCTGCGCTTCATCAGGAAGACCGAGTTTTTGTCCTAAAACTTTCCGTAAGTATAGTCTCAGGGTGCCGCCCGGCACTTTGTCAATCAGTGGCACTGCCAGCGTACTGAGCTTGGCTTTGCCTTCCCGGCTGCTGGTATCCACCTGTTGCAGCAGGGTGGTGAACAGAAAATCGGACAGGGTCATTGCCTGAGTGATCGCCTGCTCGAACGCTTCTTTGCCATGCTGGCGCACGTAACTGTCCGGGTCTTCGCCGTCGGGCAGGAACATAAATTTCAGCTGGCGGCCATCGTTCATATACGGCAGCGCTTGTTCCATCGCCCGCCAGGCCGCATCACGACCGGCGCGGTCACCGTCATAACAGCACACCACAGTACCGGTTTGCCGGAACAGGGTCTGAATATGCTCCCCTGTGGTCGAGGTGCCCAGCGAGGCGACGGCATAGTCGACGCCGTATTGCGCCAGGGCGACGACGTCCATATAACCTTCGACGACCAGAACGCGCTCAGGTTCCCGGTAAGTTTGCATCACCTGATACAAACCGTAGAGCTCACGGCCTTTGTGAAAAATCGGTGTTTCCGGTGAGTTGAGATACTTGGGCGTCCCTTCGCCCAGGACCCGGCCACCAAACCCGATCACCCGGCCGCGGCGGTCGTGGATCGGAAACATAATCCGGCCACGGAAACGGTCATAGCGACGGCCTTGTTCGTTTTCGATCAGCATGCCGGCGCTGACTAAATCTTGCTGTGCCTGTTCGTTGCGGCCAAAACGGCTGCGCACCAGATCCCATTGGTCAGGCACATAGCCGATGCCGAACTGTTTGACGATCTCGCCAGACAGTCCACGTCCTTTCAGGTAGTTAATGGCCACCTGCGCATCGCTCTGACGCAACAGCGACTGATAATATTGGGCGACCTGACCCATGAGGTCATAAAGGCTTTGCTTCTCTTGTCGCTTGATGCTGCTCTGGCCGCTGGTGCCTTGTTCGCGCGGAACTTCAAGACCCAGCTGAGATGCCAGTTCTTCAACGGCATCCACAAAGTCCAGCCGGTCGAACTCCATCACAAAATCGAGCACGTTGCCTTTCGCACCGCACCCAAAGCAATAGTAGAACTGTTTGTCGGGACTGACAGAAAAAGACGGGGTTTTCTCATTATGGAAAGGGCAGCAGGCACCGTAGTTCTTGCCTTGCTTTTTGAGTTTCACCCGCGCATCAATTACATCGACTATGTCATGCCGTGAGATGAGGTCATCGATGAATGAACGAGGGATCTTTCCTGCCATACAATGAGTGTTACCTGAAATTAACTGGGAAGAGATACAAACAAGCCGCGCATTCCCGAGAGGATAGCACGGCTTGCTGTAGAGTTGGGGCAGTTTTAGCCGAGTTTGGCTTTGACCAGTTGGCTAACTTTCCCCATATCGGCGCGGCCCTGCAGCTGTGGTTTAAGCACAGCCATCAGTTTGCCCATGTCCTGCATTGAGCTGGCCCCCGTGCTGGCGATAGCGTCTTCCAGCAGAGCGGCAACTTCGTCGTCGCTCAGCGGCTGAGGCATAAATTCTTCCAGTACGGCAATTTCAGCATGCTCAACATCGGCCAGATCCTGACGGCCTGCGGCTTCATACTGAGCCACAGAGTCACGACGCTGTTTTACCATTTTCGTCAGTACTGCCACGATGTCGTCGTCGGTCAGAGTGATCTTCTCGTCGACTTCACGTTGTTTGATGGCAGCAAGAACAAGACGGATAGCACCCAGGCGAGCTTTATCCTTCGCCTTCATGGCTGCTTTTTGTTCGTTCTTTATACTTTCGATCAGGGCCATTACGCTGTCCTTGTTCTCTGTAAATTAGTACAGACGAACGCGACGTGCGTTTTCGCGAGCCAATTTTTTCAGGTGACGCTTAACAGCCGCTGCTTTAGCGCGCTTACGTACAGTTGTTGGCTTTTCGAAGTGCTCACGACGGCGAACTTCAGAAAGGATACCTGCTTTTTCGCAAGAGCGCTTAAAACGACGTAGAGCTACGTCGAACGGTTCGTTTTCACGTACTTTGACTACTGGCATGTAATACTCACCTCAGAGTGATTCGATTAACGCTGATGATCAAAATTATCAGCTGATTAAAAATGGTGCGAAATTCTAATCTGATCCGGGGTCATTTGTAAAGCATTCTGCAAGTCAGAACTGGTGAAATTCTGTCAACAGCGGTAACATGCCCCTCCGACGTTCCGCACCGGCTTCGGCTTTCAGTGTGTAAGTATATAAGTATAGAGGTTGATATGCGTATCCTGGGCATCGAAACGTCCTGTGATGAAACAGGCGTGGCGATTTACGATGATGAGAAAGGCCTGCTGGCTCATGAGTTGTACAGCCAAGTGAAGCTGCACGCCGATTATGGTGGCGTCGTACCTGAACTGGCCTCACGGGACCATGTCAAAAAACCATCCCGCTGATCAAGCAGGCGCTGGCCGATGCCGGTTTAACCCCGGCGGATCTGGATGGTGTGGCTTATACCGCCGGCCCCGGCCTGGTCGGTGCTCTGTTAGTGGGCGCGACCATCGGCCGCAGCCTGGCGTATGCCTGGAATCTGCCTGCGGTGGCGGTACACCATATGGAAGGCCATTTGCTGGCCCCGATGCTGGAAGACAATCCCCCTGAATTTCCGTTTGTGGCGCTGCTGGTGTCTGGCGGCCATACCATGATGGTGGAAGTCAAAGGCATTGGCGAATACCGCATTCTGGGTGAGTCGATTGACGATGCCGCCGGTGAAGCCTTTGATAAAACGGCCAAGCTGATGGGACTGGATTATCCCGGCGGACCGCTGCTGTCGAAACTGGCCGATAAAGGCACCGCAGGGCGCTTTACCTTCCCGCGTCCGATGACGGATCGTCCGGGCATGGATTTCAGCTTTTCCGGCCTGAAAACATTTGCCGCCAACACCATCCGCGGCAACGATGATGACGAGCAGACCCGGGCAGATATTGCTTATGCGTTTCAGGAAGCCGTGGTGGATACGCTGGCAATCAAATGTAAGCGTGCGCTGAAAGAAACCGGCTTTAAACGTCTGGTGATTGCCGGCGGGGTGAGTGCCAACAAGCACCTGCGTGCCGAGCTGGCCGCCCTGATGGCAAAACTGGGCGGCGAAGTCTTTTATCCGCGGACTGAGTTCTGTACCGATAACGGCGCCATGATTGCTTATGCGGGCATGCAGCGTCTGAAAAATCAGGAAATCATGGATTTGAGTGTCAAAGCCCATCCGCGCTGGCCGATTGATACCCTCAAGCCCTTGCGCTGATCCGGCTGAAGCCGGGTCAGTGATCCCCAAAGAACACTGAACCGCCAGGACGAATCAGGGTTTCGACTGGCGGTTAAATTTATGCCATATCTTATATTCTTTGCCGTCCAGCAAGCGGCGGACATTCTCGTGATGGCGCAGAATGATCAGGCACGACAGCATCGCCACCGGCATGGTGTACTGAGGTTTGACCCACCAGGTAAACATGGGCGCGATTAGCGCGGTGATCATGGATGCCAGCGAAGAATAGCCGCACAGCACGGCCACCACCATCCAGGTTGCAATCAGCATCCCGCTTAAATCCCAGCCAATCGGGGCCAGCGCGCCCAGTGCCGTCGCCACGCCTTTGCCGCCACGGAAGTGGAAAAACAGCGGGTAAATATGCCCCAGACAGGCGGCAATGCCGATGATCCCCAGCAGAAAGGGATTAATCCCCAGAAAATAGCTGATCCAGACCGGCAGCATGCCTTTGAGGATATCGCAGACCAGCACCAGTGCCGCGGCACCCCGGCCGCCGATACGCAGGACATTGGTTGCCCCCGGATTCCCCGAACCGCTGTCTCTTGGATCAGGCAGGCGGAACAGGCGGCAAATCAGCACCGCACTGGACACAGAGCCCAGCAGGTAAGCAGCGATAATGATCAGCAGCACCAATGGTGTCATAGCATCTCCAGTAAGCCCCTGACGTTACTGTCATCCGGGGAGCGGGTGTTGATGAGCCTGTACGCCGTGGCCTTTTGGGTACCCATAAAAGTGGCAAAAATGTGATTACTCAGCGCCCACGTCTGATGACATTAGGTATAACAGCTGTGGTATAGTGCATCCACTTTCAGGAGGCTGGCGTGTTTGAAACGCTGGAAGCCTGTTTTCTGTCATCAATATGATGAACTCGTCCCGATAATACGCACTTTTGCTCACATTGGGTATCCGACCTCTACACAAAATTAGCGATGGAACATGGATTCAGTATTTATCGAACATCTTGATGTTATCGCCTCTATCGGGGTGTATGACTGGGAGCAGGAAATTAAGCAGAAACTGGTGCTGGACCTGGAAATGGCCCATGACAATCAGCCCGCGGCGCTCGCCGATGATGTGTCACTGGCGCTTGATTACGCCGCCGTCAGCCAGACAGTGACTGAGTTTGTGGAACAGGGCCGATTTCTGCTGGTTGAACGGGTGGCAGAGGAAGTTGCCAGCCTGATCATGACACGTTTCAACGTCCCCTGGATCAAAGTGACAGTGACCAAACCGGGCGCAGTGCCGAATGCGCGCGGTGTTGGTGTGGTCATTCAGCGGGGACGCCGTGACTGAGGTTTACATCAGCATCGGCAGTAATATCGATCGTGAGCACTATGTGCGCGCGGCGGTTGCTGAGCTGAAGCAGTTAGGATCCCAGTGTCGCGTTTCCCGTATTTTTGAAGCGGAACCTGTCGGCTTTGACGGTCCCGTTTTTTTCAATGGTGTGGTGGCTCTGAAGACAGATTTGTCGCTGAATGCCCTGCAGCACAGGCTGAAAGCCCTGGAAGTGCAGTATGGTCGCCAGCCGGATGCGGTGAAGAATCAGAACAGAACGCTGGATTTGGATCTGTTGCTGTTCGGTGATTGGATCAGCCCTGAAGCGCCTGCGCTGCCGCGGGCGGATATCTACAAGTTTGCTTTCGTCTTACTGCCGCTGTATGAGCTGAGCCCGCTGCTGGTAATACCGGGAGATGGACGCACGGTGGCGCAAATCTGGCAGGCCTTCGACAAGCAACAGGTATTAAGGCCGGTTGCACTGGATTTTGACACAGTTTGACAGCAATGCACTGAACTGTCAGGGAAACCAGGGGTCAATCCACTGGCGATACACTTTCTCGTATTATGTTTTCGAAGAGTTAAAGGTAAACAATGAGTCATTTTGAAGCGTTCATGTTGGCATTGATCCAGGGGCTGACTGAATTTTTGCCGATCTCCAGTTCGGCGCATCTGATCCTGCCGTCGCAGGTATTTGGCTGGGCAGATCAGGGTCTGGCTTTTGATGTGGCCGTGCATGTGGGGACGCTGGCGGCGGTTGTGATGTATTTTCGTAAAGAAGTGGTGTCTTTGCTGGCGGCCTGGTTGGCGTCTATCTTCAAAGGCCACCGCTGTCGTGAAGCCAGTCTGGCCTGGATGATCGTGCTGGCGACCATTCCGGCTTGTGTGTTTGGTTTCTTTATGGCTGATATCATTGAAGTGTATCTGCGCTCTGCGTGGGTGATTGCGGTCACCACCATAGTGTTTGGTCTGCTGTTGTGGTGGGTGGATCGCCGTGCGAGTCAAACCCGCGATGAGTACGATGCGAACGCCAAGCGCTCACTGTTTATTGGTCTGGCGCAGGCGGCGGCCATGATTCCCGGTACGTCGCGTTCAGGGGCGACCATGACAGCCGCGCTCTATCTGGGTTTTACCCGTGAAGCCGCTGCCCGTTTTTCGTTTCTGATGTCGATCCCGATTATCCTGCTGGCCGGCACCTATCTGGGGACCAAGCTGGTTGAGAGCAGTGCCCCGATTGATTTTGGCGGTTTAGGCATCGGTCTGGCGGTGTCTTTCATCAGCGCTTATGCCTGTATCCATGTGTTCCTCAAACTGGTCACGCGCGTGGGTATGCTGCCATTTGTGATTTACCGGCTGTTGCTGGGCTTTGGTCTGATCGCGCTGCTGTTGAGCCAGCAGTAATTCAGCCCGAGCGAAATCAAAGGAAGCCGGACTTTGCTCCGGCTTTTTTGTGCGCTGAGATGATGGACAGAGGTTGTGCGCTGAAATTCAGCGCTTTTTTAACGCCCCAGCACCTGCGATGCTGCCTCGGCGCGGCGGATGGCCAGTTGTTCCTTGATGGCTGCGCCCTGGTAGCCCGCTTCAATGATGGGTTTTACTTCGACGGTCTGTACGGCCGCGAAGACATCCTGAAGGATATCGGCCTGCGGGTAGGGATCGTCTTCAAACCCGGTCCGACCGCGGATATCCGCCCGGCAGCAAATGGCTAACTGTGCCACACGCTCTGGTTTTCGCCAGGCGTCTATCTGATCAAAGAGTCTGATAAAGGTAGCGGGGCGCATCTCTTGCGCGCGGTGTACTTTGGTGTGCTGCGCACAGACCATGAGCGCGGTATCGCGATAATGGTTCGGCACTCTCAGGCGCTGGCACAGCTGGCGAATCACATCCATCCCCAGCTGGCAGTGCAGCTTATGGCTGGGCAGCTCGGCTTTGGGCGACAAGGCTTTACCCAGATCATGCACTTGGGCACTAAAGCGGATCACCGGATCGTCACTCAGCAGGGCCGCCTGATAGGACACCATCAGGGTGTGGATACCAGTATCGATTTCCGGGTGCCACTTCTCGGGCTGCGGAACGCCAAACAGCGCGTCGATCTCAGGCATGACGATGCCCAGTGCGCCGCACTGGCGCAGCACGGTCAGAAAGATATCCGGGCGCTCGGTATGCAGGGCGCGTTCCCATTCCTGCCACACCCGCTCGGGCGTCAGGGCTTCCAGCTCACCGTTCGCCACCATTTCCTGCATCAGGGCCAGGGTTTCCGGTGCAACAGTGAAGCCCTGCGGGGCAAAACGGGCAGCGAAGCGGGCGACCCGCAAGACACGCAGCGGATCTTCAACAAACGCCTGCGACACATGGCGCAGCTGGCGTTTTTCGATATCCTGCTGGCCCTGATACGGGTCGAACAAGGTGCCGTCCTGCGCTTCGGCAATGGCGTTGATGGTCAGATCCCGCCGCATCAGGTCCTGCTCCAGCGTCACATCCGGCGCGGCATAGCATTCAAAGCCGGTGTAGCCTTTGCCCGATTTTCGTTCGGTACGGGCCAGGGCGTATTCTTCTTTGGTTTTGGGGTGCAGAAAGACAGGAAAATCGCTACCGACCTGGCTGAATCCTTGGTCCAGCATATGCTGAGGCGTGGTGCCGACGACCACCCAGTCTTTGTCTTTGACGGGTAATCCCAGCAGCCGATCCCGTACCGCGCCGCCAACCAGATAAATATCCACTTTTCTCTCCTCGTCTTTTGTCAGTCTTGCCCCCGAAGGGTATACAATCGGTGTCACGAACGCTAATGTATCTCAGTTATTTTACTTCATCCCGGACGAAGACATGTACAAGGCATTTTTTGGCCTGACCGAAGCCCCGTTTTCAATTGTGCCTAGTGCACGGTTTCTTTATCTCAGCGATCGCCACCGTGAAGCGCTCAATCACATGCTTGCCGGACTGGCTGATGGCGGGGGTTTTGGGCTGCTCACCGGCGAAGTCGGTACCGGCAAAACCACAGTGCTGCGCGCCTTGTTATCCAAACTGGGTGAGGAGACTCAAGTGGCTGTGGTCCTGAACCCGGCGTTATCGGCCCATGAGTTGCTGGAAAGCATCTGCGATGAGTTAGGACTGCCGGCGTCACCGCAAGACAGCTATAAGATCCTGACCGACAGATTGTACGCCCACCTCAAAGCCAATGATCAGGCCGGTCGCCATACGCTGTTGCTGGTCGACGAAGCGCAGCATCTGCTGCCGGATGTGCTGGAGCAGCTGCGCCTGCTGACCAACCTGGAAAATGACCAGCGCAAACTGCTGAAAGTGGTGCTGGCCGGTCAGCCTGAACTGCAGCAGTTACTGCAGCAGCCGGGATTGCGCCAATTGGCTCAGCGCATTACCTCACGCTATCACCTGCTGCCGTTAACCGAAGTGGAAGTGGCGGCTTATGTGCGTTTTCGGCTCGATCAGGTCGGTTGCGCGCACCAGATCTTCTCGCCTCAGGCGCTGAAGACACTGGCCCGGGTATGCGGCGGCATTCCGCGCCAGATCAACCTGGTGTGTGATAAAGCCCTGCAGCTTGCCTGCCGGGACAGCCGGTATCAGATTAATCCTGAGCACATCCGGCAGGCCAGTGAACTGGCGCTGGGATGGGCGGTCGCACAGCCGACACAGGTTGCGGGCCCCTCGCGCAACCGGCTGGGCTGGGCGATTGCCGCTGTACTGGCACCGGCGTTAATTGCGGCGGGCTACTGGGGCGGCGGCTGGGTAGCAGAAAATCAACTGGGCGTGGTCGTGCAGGAAACGGCTGTGGTGTCTGCGCCTGCCACTTCGGGCCCTTCGCCGGAAACGGATCAGGCCCAGGCACTGGAAAAACGCTGGCAAGCTGTGCTGGCCCTGCAGCCGACGGAAAGGCAAGCCATGCAGACCCTGTACCAGCTGTGGGGCTATGAAGTCTCGCCCAGTCAGGCGAACTGCCTCAGCAGCACGCGTATCGGTCTGACCTGCCAGCAAAGCAAAGGCGATCTTGCGCAGCTCAGTCTGATCAACCGGCCTGCCATCCTGCCTCTGACCAATGACGATGGCGAGCGCTTTTATGCGGTACTGTACGCCCTCTGGCCGGGCGAAGCCGAGCTGATGCTGGGCGGAGAGCGGCTCAGAGTCAGCCGGGAGTGGCTGCAGGCGCACTGGCAGCAAGACTTTACCCTGATGTGGCGTCCGCCCATGGGGGAGAGCACCAGCATTCGCTATGGTCAGCAAGGTGGCCGGGTGGCCTGGCTGGATCAGCAGCTCAACCGTTTGCTGGGCGAGCCGGGTATGGCCAGCAGAGACTTTGATCAAACTGTGCTCGAGAAGCTGCGCCGTTTTCAGCAGGCTCAGGGCTTGTTTGCCGACGGGATTGCCGGCCCGATGACGCTGATGGTGCTGGACACCGCCTTGTCGCTGCCCGGGCCGACACTGCATCAGGAGTACCGTACCGATGGGGATACCGTGAACGGCAGACACCCGATGTCCTTTTTACCGTTCCCCAAGTTAACGACTGAGTCCTTGCCTGCGCCGGGTTTGCCCTTATACGGCAATGCTGAGCGCAGTGCTTCTGAGGCCAGGCGGCCGTTCTACCATTCTGACGGTGAACAGCCCGCTGGCACAGCTGCCAGTGAGACAGCCATGGACACAGTCACCATGGATACCGCAGCCGGTGACAGCCAGATGAACTTTCTGGATTTGGATAAACTGGATTTGTCGGGCCTGTCGCCTGAGCTGGCCAATCGACTGCATCAGGCGATTGCTGCGACCGATCAGGCCGATACACCGGCTTTGGTTGATCCCAGAACGGTCACTGCGGCGGTGGTGAAAGAAAAACCGCATGTCGCAGAAAATGTCATGACGCTGGCAGACTTGCCTCAAGGCGTTCAGGCGCGTTTACCGGCCATCAATCTGCAGACTCATATCTACTCATCCAGTGCGGACAGTCGCTGGGTGAAGGTGAACAACCGTGAAGCTTACGAAGGGGATGAGGTCGCTCCGGGTGTGACACTGGAGAAGATTGAGCCGCGTAAGGTGATTTTAGATTTTGAGCATATCCGCTTTGAGATGGCGGCATTGTCTCAGTGGCCGTCAGGATAAGGCTCACCAGCATGACGGACACAAAAAAGGCAGCTCAGCTGCCTTTTTTGTGTTTGGAATGGCTATTAGCGTATGGCCTGGCAATCATGCCCAGCCATTGTTGCGTTTCTTACGACGTGGGATCAGGTGCGGTAGTACCAGACCAAACAGTAGCCCGCCGCCTGCAACCATGCCACCGTAGGTAAACCATCTCATCAGCAGATCGTCTGCCTGGGTATCCAATTTAGCGCGCAGTTCGCGGATTTCAGACTGGGAAGTCGACAGCTGGTCATTCAGCTTGGTGTTTCGATCTTCCAGGTCGGTGATCTGCTCAGTACGGTTCTCCAGTGATGACTGAAGCGTTGCATTGCGTTCATCGCTGGACTGCTTGGCATTGGCCAGGGCTTTTTTCACTTCGGTCAGTTCTTTTTCTAATTTTGGCAGGCGTTCTTTCAGGCCAACCTGGTTAGAAATGAAATCACTTTTGACCCAGCCTGTGCGGCCACGGTCGTCAACCACTTTACTGAAACCCGATTCTTTGTTGACTTCCAACAGGGTTACTTTCGTGCCAGCGTCTACGCTGCCCATAATTTTGAATTGCGTACTTGGCCCGCGATGCATGTAAGTAAACAGGTCATCGGAGATGTAACGCACCTGCTGAGCGTGTACCTGAGCTGTCATCAGAACGGTGATAGCGGCAAAAACTAAGCGGATAAGTTGCTTCACTCTGGGATCCTTGAAGGAGCTTGATTAATCGATGGAGCACAGATACTAAGAATTTTGCGGCGATGGCGCAAGAGGAGAGGGAGGCATAGCCTCCCTCTTTTGACCTTGTGCTACTTTTTTGTAAAGTTTACGGAAGACTGACAGAAATCAGCCAAAAGCCGCTTGCATTACATAGAAGAAAATGACTGCTAGCAGGGCGCCTGCTGGCAGGGTGACGATCCAGGACGCCACGATGTTACGCACAACACCCATGTTCAGGGCGGCAATACCGCGGGCAAAGCCTACACCCAGTACCGCACCGACCAGTGTTTGCGTGGTCGAGATAGGCAAACCGGTGCCCGACGCCAGTACCACGGTCGAGGCGGTAGCCAGCTGTGCCGCAAAGCCGCGGCTCGGTGTCAGCTCGGTAATACCAGTGCCCACAGTCGCCATGACTTTGTGACCCATGGTCGCCAGACCCACGACTATACCCAAACCGCCCAGCGGCAGAATCCACCAGGCAATGGCGGTTTTCGCAGACAGCTGGCCCATGTGCTCAACCGTCGAGACCACAGCAGACAGGGGACCAATGGCGTTAGCCACATCGTTGGAGCCGTGTGCAAAGGCCATAGCACAAGCGGTGACCACCATCAGCAGGCTGAATACGCGCTCAACGCCCGCGTAACCATTACTGCCGGACGATTGCTCAGCATCGGCATAGTTGCGACGGATGTATAGATAGCCGAATACCATCACGATCAGTGAAACCGCGATCGAAGCCAGCCAGGCTTCACCGGTCGACAAGTGCAGGCCAACATGTTTCAGACCTTTTTTGATCGTCACCAGTGCGATGACCATAGTGGTCAGGAACATATAGACAGGCACAAAGCGCTTGGCGTTGATGAGCGGGGTATCGGTATCAAATATCAGCCTCTGTGCACTGATAAAGATGACATAGGCAAAGATACCTGAGATCAGCGGGGTGATAATCCAGCTGCCCACGATGCCCTGTACCGAGCCCCAGTCAACCGCTTCCGTACCAACAGATACACAGGCAAAACCGATGATGGCACCGATGATAGAGTGCGTCGTGGAGACCGGCCAGCCCATGTAGGACGCCAGCAATAGCCATGAACCTGCCGCCAGCAGCGACGCCATCATGCCGTAAACCAGAACTTCAGGCTGATTGACGTAGTGAGAGGTGTCAATGACCCCTTTACGTATGGTATCTGTGACTTCGCCGCCTGCCAGATAGGCGCCGGCAAATTCAAAGATCATGGCGATAATAATCGCCTGTTTGACGGTCAGCGCCTTGGAACCGACAGAGGTACCCATTGCGTTAGCCACATCATTGGCACCAATACCAATAGCCATTAGAAAGCCAAAGAGGGCCGCCACCACGATGATCATGGTGCCATAATTAGCCAGGATTTCCATTGTAAAACCTTGTTGTATTTACCTTGCTCGTTATGAGCGGGATAGCATGATTTCGAGTCGCGAACCGACACGCTGAGCCTGGTCGGCGATACCGCCAATCCATTCGAAGATCTTATACATAAACATCACATCGATTGGATTGTACTGGTCTTCGACCTTACGGAGTTGCTGACGCAGGATAATCTGCATGCTGTCGGTATCATCTTCGATAACGTCAAGCTGATTGATCATTTCCGCCACCAGAGTCACTTCACGACCCTTAAAGCCGGTTTCCAGCAGTTCATCCAGTTCATGGATGACACGACTGGCCTGATTGGCAGCATCAAGGCAGCGTTGAACGTAGGCAAGAAAGTCTGGATAAAAGTGCTCAGGGATGTCTAACTGACGTCCGTAGACACGACCTGCAATATCTTTGGCCAGATTTGCGAGTTTGTCCTGCTGAGTGAGGAGATCCAGCATGTCAGTCCGGTCGACTGGCATGAAAAGACCACGAGGAAGCTTGAGACGGATTTCACGTTTGAGCACATCCGCATCTTTTTCAAGCTGCGAAATCTGTTCACGATACTGTCCGGCTTTTTCCCAATCTTTGGCGTGACACGCCTCGAAAAACGGAACAAGCAATTCACAACATTCATTCACACGAGTGACATGGCGTTGCAATGGTTTGATTGGGGATTTAGCAAAGAGCCCCATAATTGTATTTACTGGCATAGCCGATCAACCTAAAGATACCTGTAATAAAGGCGAAATCTTGAGCGATGGATCAGAGCCTGTTGCCTTTGGAGTATCGACCCGAAAAGAGGCGAGTTCTATGCTTTAAACAAGGCAGATATGATGTGGCGGAAAGAGAGCTAGAGAAAGAGGGTAACGTCATGAGCCAGAATTGTCCCCACCGCCCCATCAGGTTGAGGAGAACAAGCGCTTCTCTGCGTTACTCATCATTTATTTAGCGCACTAAACTCCATGATTCGTGCCTTGATTAGCGCTTTTTCAGCACTGGTTAGAGCTAATAGTCCAAAGGTCAACAGGCCCTATGGCGCGCATGTTAACGTATAACTTAGTACAGGGAAACACATTTTGTACGCCTATTTCTGGAGATTTCTTGCTTGCTACAGGCCGGATTAGCCAATATCCTTGGCTGGCTACCGTTTATAGGGACAATTATGGAAACCGAGATAGAACTGAAGTTTTTCGTCTCAGCGGATTTTTCGGGTCAGTTATTGCGGAAGATTGCTCAAGCCAAAATCTTGCAGCAAAGCAGTAAACGACTGGGTAACATTTACTTTGATACCCCTGAGCAAATTCTTCGTCAGCACGACATCGGCTTGCGGGTTCGCCGCATTGATGATGTTTATATTCAGACCCTTAAGACAGCCGGACGTGTGGTTGCAGGACTGCATCAGCGCCCCGAATACAATGCTGAACTCAACGGCCCGCAACCGGATTTAGCCTTACATCCGAGCGATGCCTGGCCTGAGCACTTTGATATTGCGGCTATTTCCAGCCAAATCTCGCCTTTATTCTCTACCGACTTTGAACGCCAGCAGTGGTTGATTGCCATGCCGGATGGCAGCCAGATTGAATTGGCATTCGATCAGGGTGAGGTGCGCGCCAATGACAGCAGTGAGCCGATTTGCGAAGTGGAGCTGGAACTGAAATCCGGCCAGACCGATGCCTTGTTCACCCTGGCTCGCGAACTGTGTGAAGACGGCGGTATGCGCCTGGGGAACCTGAGTAAAGCGGCCAGAGGCTATCGTCTTGCTGCCGGGCATCAGGGCGATGACGTGCTGCCTCTGTCTTATGTGCCCCTTGCTGCGGATGTTTCATCAGAAAATGCGTTAGTGATTGCCATGGAACATGCGCTGGCGCACTGGCATTACCACGAGCAGATCTATGTTGAGCGTCAGGCATTGCCGGCACTGACCGAGATCAGCCATTCGATTTCCCTGATCCGCCAGACCCTGGTGGTGTATGGCAGCATGATCCCTCGCCGGGCCAGCGCGCAGCTGCGTCAGGAACTGACCTGGCTCGAAGGTGAGCTGAGCTGGCTGCAGGAAGCAGATGCGATCCAACGCTGGCTGGCCGAAAAAGGCCATGCGCTGAAAAAGCTCAATGCCAGAAAATCGCTGGTCAAACAGCTGAAAGAGCGTCAGGAAGAACTGCCGGAGCCGGACGATATTCTGCGTCTGTTCAAATCGGCGCGTTACTGTAATTTGCTGCTCAACCTGAGCAGCTGGCTGCTGAGCCGCGGATGGCAACCTTTCCTGGACGAAAAAGCCAGAGAGCGGCTGGCGGCATCGGCGAAATCGTTTGCCGATTCGGCCTTGTCGAAAGCCTGGGAAGAGCTGGCAGAGGCCTTCAGTGAGAAGCGTGCGCTCAGCCGGGCAGATTATCTCGACCAGCAGGCAAGACTGCTGCGTAATCTGGTGGGCGGCCTGTGTTTTGCTTCTTTATATGAAGATGAGCGCCGCGAAGTGTTCCGCAGCCCGTGGCTGGATATTCTGCAGGGCATGGAAGACTTGCGTCAGCTTGAGCCGATTCGCTCTCTTCAGCCTGACTACGAAGATGAAGAAGATCGCAAGCAGATCGATAAATGGCTGCACCGCAAGGAAGACTCCTTGCTGCATGCGATGGATCAGAGCCGTCAGATAGGTCTGGCACAGCCGCCTTACTGGCCATAATCATTATCCCAACCGCCATTGCAGCCGTTAACGCCTTCTGATTCAGAAGGCGTTTTTTGTTGTTTCCCCTAAACCACCGCCTTTGGTGGTGGCTGGGCTATTTTTCTTTTTCGTTTTCTTTTCCGCGGTGCTGAGTCGATTCAGCCAGGCGCTGCTCAAGATCGTTAATCCGCTTGAGCAACAGATCCTGGTTATCAAGGATTTTGTTCCAGTGCGTTTGATCGTGGTGATGGAGGGAAGGTTTGTGTCTGTCGGGGTCTGACACAAACGAGCTGATCAAACCGGCCACCATACCGAACAGGCCAACGCCGCAGGTAATAATCAAAGTCGCCAGTATTTTACCCAGTGTGGTCACCGGATAGTGATCCCCGTAGCCCACAGTGGAGATGGTGACAAAGACCCACCAGATCGCATCATCGGCCGACAGAATATTGGCATTGGGATCGTGACTTTCAATGATAAGGATCAAAGAGGAACCGACGGTAACCAGTACAGTGAGAAGCAAGACAATAGTGGCTATGGTGGCTTCACGCCGGAATTTCAGGATATGCTGCAAAAGCTGCTGGCCGGAGCGGATCAGACGTATGACCCGGAAGATCTGCACCAGGCGCATAAAGCGTAACGGCTCTATGATAGGTATGCTGGCAAGGTAATCGGGCCAGTGTGTTTTCAGGAAGGCTTTTTTGTTTTGGCTTCGCAGCAGATCTCCGGTGAGCTGGAGCCAGAATACCAGACAGATCAGCGTATCTATGGTGATAAACAGTGAATAGACCCTGTCGCCACGCGGAATAAAGAACAGGCTGGTGACCAGAGCCAGTGACACGAATGACAATACGAGTGCCACTAGGCTCATGGGATTCAGTTCATGTTTGACACCATCGATCTTTTTCATCATTCAATTTCAGATATTTAATACAGGCATATATGATACTCGGTACCGCTGGCAAGTTGAATTTACTGGTGTTGTTGAGTCAATTGCAAGCCTGTTCTGAGCGCAGACGACGTTTTTGTCGGTTTGCAGACAACTGATTCAATACTGGTGCCTTGCCGCCAGGCCGATGATTCGAAGCGTTCGAGGACGGAACCGCTTGAGGATCAACAGATCCTAGGACAAAGGAGAGATAATAATGATGGCTGACATGGCTTTCAAACCCTGGGAAAAAGGGCTGAGTAATATCAGGTTAGTGCCCAAACTCATCGTACTGATGGTATTCAGTACCTGCTTACTGGTCGGGAAACAATTGTGGGACGCCAGTATTTTCTACCAGTCAGTCATTGATATTCAGAAAGAGCAAGTCAGGGAGCAGGCGCAAAAACAAGCGGCTATGTTTAGCAGCCTCTTGTCTCAGGGCGAGCAGGGACAGGCGATGGCCCTGGCTGCGGTACAGGCGCAAAAAGTGCGGATGGGGCGTATTACTATCTGGTCAACACAGAAAACGGCCGGGTACTGGGTCACCCGGGCGCTGAGCAGATCAAGGCGCTGAACCGCTCCGCCGAAGATGGTCAGCCGCTCGGCTCTGTGCTGTCTCAGTTAAGCAGTGAGCGCGCACTTATCCTGGACGGCGGCAAGCGATTTGAATATGCCGTGCCTCTGGGCGGCAGCACTCACTGGTTCGTGATTGCTTCGCAGTCTGCCGATGATGCGGACAGTTACTACAGTGCCTATATGGTGCAGATAGCCTGGCAGACGGCCCTGATGATTATCGCTTTCATGGTGTTGCTGTTAGGGGCAGCCAGCCTGATGCTGCGTCAGACCGGTTATCTGGCCGATGCCATTAAGCGTCTGGCCAACCGTGATCTTTCTCAGCCGATCGTGATGAACTGTCAGGATGAATACGGTGATTTGGCGCGCGAGCTGGAGCGTACCCGCATCCAGCTCAAAGAGGTGATTCAGAATCAACGCAGCGTTTCGGGTGAACTGCATGAGCTGGCGGATGTGATGTCCATGAGCATGCAGGAAACCAAAGAGTCGGCACAGGAAGAATTCCATGAGATTGACCAGCTGGCTTCAGCCATGAGCGAAATGACCTCTACGGTGCAAACCGTGGCCGAGCATGCGCGTGAAGCCTCCGGCGCCACTGAAGGGACGGCGAAACAGGCCCATCAGGGGCAGGAATTTGTGGTGAAAACGATCGCCACCATCGATCAGCTGTCCACCGATATCCGCGCCTCTGCTGAAGCCGTGACCCAGGTCGAAAACCGGGTTGAAAAAATTGGCAGCGTGATTGTCACCATTCAGGGCATTTCCGAGCAAACGAACCTGCTGGCACTCAATGCCGCGATTGAAGCCGCACGGGCCGGTGATGCCGGACGAGGATTTGCCGTGGTGGCCGATGAAGTGCGTAACCTGGCGCAACGCACCCAGGTAGCCACCGTCGAAATTCAGGACATGATTGGTCAGCTGCAAGACAGTGCCAAGCAGGCTGTCGGCCTGATGGAGCAAAGTGTGGTTGAGGCGGCAGAAGGGGTGGATCTGGTGACCAGCGCAGGCGGGGAGCTGGATAAGATTGTTCAGCAGGTTCAGCGCATCAATGATATGAACTTCCAGATTGCAACGGCATCTGAACAGCAAAGCGCGGTGGCGGAAGAGATGAACCAAAACCTCAATAATGTCAGGGAACTAGTAGAAGCTTCTGTGGTGGTCGTCACTGAGCTGACAGAAACGGCGGATACGATGAAAGGCCAGTCAGCCGATTTGGAACAGAAAATTCAGGCCTTCCGCATCTGACCGATCCCGGACTGTTCCTCGCTCCATGATTAGACTCAGACGCCCACCGACAGGTGGGCGTTGTTGTCGTAATCCGTTATCTTATTGCTTATACCTGAGAAACCTGACCAGGCTCGGGTGGTTGACTGCGATGCTGGGCGGGCAGCCCTGACTGATTGCCAAGGAATTGATATGACACACGCACTCTTGCAACACGCTGCTGAACGGGCTCTGGAAAAGCTGCAGCAGGCTCACCCTGATGCAGTGGCCCAGTGGCCATCGGATTTGAACGACGAACTGAATGCCGTACTCGGTCTCAGCGATTTCATACAGACTTCCCTGGTGCAGGATGGCGATTTACTGTCCTGGCTGCCTCAAACTTTGGCTGTCGCGGAGCGCGCCGAGCAATATCGTTCTGATCTCAAAGAGATCTTGTCAGCCGTGGCTGATGAGACAGCGCTGTTAAGGGCGCTGCGCGCCTTTCGTCGTCGTGAAATGGTGTGGATCGCCTGGCGCGACTTTACCGGCCGCGCCACGCTGAGCCAAAGCCTGTCGCACCTGTCCAGCCTTGCCGAAGCGCTGATTATGGAAGCGTATCACTGGCTCTATTCGCAGTGTTGTCAGGAATATGGCACCCCAGTCAATGCTGACGGTGAGCCCCAGCCGATGCTGATCCTGGGTATGGGCAAACTGGGTGGCGGTGAGCTGAATTTCTCTTCAGATATTGATTTGATTTTTACCTATCCGGAAAACGGCGAAACCCAGGGCGGACGCCGCAGCATTGCCAACGCCCAGTTTTTCACTCGCCTGGGACAAAGACTGATCAAGGCGCTGGATCAACAGACAGTGGACGGCTTTTGCTATCGGGTCGACATGCGCCTGCGCCCGTTTGGCGACAGTGGTCCGCTGGTGATGAGCTACGCGGCACTGGAAGATTACTATCAGGAGCAGGGCCGAGAGTGGGAACGCTACGCCATGATCAAAGCCAAAGTCATGGGGGATGAAAGCGCCGGCCATTATCAGACGCTGCGTCAGATGCTGCGTCCTTTTGTCTTTCGCCGCTATATTGATTTCAGTGCCATCCAGTCACTGCGCCGAATGAAATCGATGATCAGCTCAGAGGTTCGCCGTCGCGGTCTGAGCAATAACATCAAACTCGGCGCGGGCGGGATCCGCGAGGTGGAATTTATTGCGCAATCCTTCCAGTTAATCCGTGGCGGGCGGGAGCCCAGCCTGCGGCACCGTGGCCTGCGGGAAACGCTGGATGCCGTCAACGCCCTGGGATTATTACCGCCCGCACAGGTGCAGCACCTGGAACAGGGATATGCCTTTTTGCGCCGTCTGGAAAACCTGTTGCAAGCCATCAATGATAAACAGACGCAGACGCTGCCGGATACCGAGCTGGACAAAATACGGCTCGCGACCGCGATGGGATGCCCAGACTGGCACGACCTGCAGCAGCAGATTCAGCAGCACATGACTGAAATCCATCAAGTGTTCGACGAGATTATCGGCGTCGATGAGGAAGACAGTCAGGACGCCGCGGCGCAGCCTTATCATGAACTGTGGACCATGATTGAGGATGAGGAGCTGGTGACAGCAATTCTCAATGATGTTGCCGCCCCGGATACCGCCCGTCAGGCCGAAGTGCTGAGCCATATGAAAGCGGAGCTGGCCAAGCGCACCATCGGGCCGAGAGGCCGTGAGGTGCTTGCCCGCCTGATGCCGGAAGTGCTGGTGCGTATTGTCACCCGAGCAGATGCCCCTGTGGTGCTGGATCGTGTTGCCCGCCTGATTGTCCGCATCGCCACCCGGACCACCTATCTGGAATTGCTGAGCGAACACCCCGGCGCGCTGGATCACCTGGTCAGGCTCTGTGCGGCCAGCTCTATGGTGGCAGAGCAGCTGGCTCAGTATCCCATTCTGCTCGATGAATTGCTCGACCCTCAGCACTTGTACAATCCCGTGCCTTTGGATCAGTACCAGCCTGAGCTGCAAGAGTACCTGGCGCGCATCCCGGAAGAGGACATGGAGCAGCAGATGGAAGCCATCCGCCAGTTTAAGCAGGCGCAGTTATTGCGCATTGCGGCGGCGGACATTGCCGATGTGCTGCCGCTGATGAAAGTCAGCGATCACCTGACCTACCTGGCGGAAGCGATTATCAGTGCTGTGGTCAAGCAGGCCTGGTTACAGATGGTGGCGAAGTATGGCGAACCGTCACATCTGGCCGATTGTAACAGTACCGGGTTCGGTGTGATTGGCTACGGCAAGCTGGGTGGGCTGGAGCTGGGCTACGGTTCCGATCTGGATCTGGTCTTCCTGCATGACTGCCCGACCGAGGTATACACGAATGGCGATAAAGCCATTGACGGCCGCCAGTTCTACCTGCGGCTGACGCAGCGTATCGTCCATCTGTTTTCTACCCGTACCTCATCCGGTGTCCTGTATGAGGTGGATGTCCGTTTGCGTCCGTCCGGCGCATCCGGCTTGCTGGTCAGCCCGCTGGACGCCTTTGCGGCCTATCAGGCACAGGAAGCCTGGACCTGGGAGCATCAGGCACTGGTGCGTGCACGTATCGTGTATGGCGATCCGGTACTCAGGGCCGGTTTTGATCAGGTCAGAGCGGACATCCTGTCCCGCCCGCGTGACGCCGAGGCGCTGTGCCAGGAAGTGATGGCTATGCGCGAAAAAATGCGCCAGCACCTTGGCACGAAAAAACCGGGGCAGTTTGGCCTGAAACAAGATCCCGGCGGCATTACGGACATTGAATTTATTACCCAGTATCTGGTGTTACGCCATTGCGCCGATCAGCCGGCACTCACCCGCTGGTCGGATAATATTCGCTTGTTTGAAACCATGGCAGCCAAAGGGGTGCTGGAAGAGGATCAGGCGATGGCGCTGATTCAGGCCTACTGCACGCTGCGTGATGAAATTCACCGCCTCAACTTGCTCGGCCATGATGCCTATGTCGAGGACAGCCAGTTTACGGCAGAGCGACAGCTGGTGACGCAACTGTGGCAAACCATTTTTCGGCCTGAACCCAACACGGCACCCGAGTGTTAACCCGATGCCAGTGACAGGTCCTGCCTGTATGCAGTACAGGCTTTTATGCTAATATTCCGCTGTTTTTACCGTTCCGGAGAGAAGAATGAAACTGACACTGCCTGATTATGACCAAGCCAGTGTGCTGGTTGTGGGTGATGTAATGCTGGATCGCTACTGGACTGGCCCGACAGGACGGATTTCACCGGAAGCGCCGGTACCCGTTGTGAAAGTGGACCAGATTGAAGAGCGTCCCGGCGGTGCAGCCAACGTAGCTATGAACATTGCCGCCCTGGGCGGGCACGCCCGTCTGGTTGGCCTGACAGGCATTGATGATGCCGCACGGGCGCTCAATGAAAAGCTGTCATCGCTCAAAGTGCGTTGTGATTTTGTCTCCCTGCCGGATTATCCGACCATCACGAAACTGCGCGTGATGAGCCGCGGGCAACAACTGATCCGCCTGGATTTTGAAGAAGGTT
This sequence comes from Photobacterium sp. Hal280, assembly GCF_037162255.1. Lineage (NCBI taxonomy): Bacteria > Pseudomonadati > Pseudomonadota > Gammaproteobacteria > Vibrionales > Vibrionaceae > Photobacterium > Photobacterium sp. Hal280. The sequence goes on along the minus strand of NZ_JARLUO010000005.1, from coordinate 2,776,189 downwards.
TCCACGACGTGGATGCCGACCTGATTCTGCCACGGCTTGAACAGGCATTGCCGAACGTGAAGGCAATGATACTGTCCGATTATGCCAAAGGGGCGCTGGAACATGTCCGCGCGATGATCGAACTGGGGCGCCGTGCCGGCGTGGCAGTGCTGATCGACCCGAAAGGGACAGATTTCGAGCGTTATCGCGGCGCGACGATGCTGACCCCCAATCTGACTGAATTCGAAGCGGTTGCCGGTAAAGCGAAAACCGATGAAGAGCTGGTGGAGAAAGGGCTGGCATTGATCGAGCAGTTTGATCTGGAGGCCTTGCTGGTCACGCGTAGCGAGCATGGCATGACCTTGCTGCAGAGAGGCCAGGAGCCGCTGCACATGCCGACACAGGCAAAAGAAGTTTATGACGTCACCGGTGCCGGCGATACCGTGATTTCGGTACTGGCGGCGTCGCTGTCGGCCGGTAAATCCCTGTCTGATGCCTGCAAGCTGGCTAATGCCGCCGCCGGCGTCGTGGTCGGTAAACTGGGGACTTCAACCCTCTCGACCATTGAGCTGACCAATGCGGTGCACGGCAGCCAGGACAGTGGGTTTGGGGTGATGGCCGAAAGCCAGCTCAAACAAGCAGTGCTGGCGGCCAAGGTCCGTGGTGAAAAAGTGGTGATGACCAATGGCTGCTTTGACATCCTGCATGCCGGGCACGTTGCTTATCTGAACGAAGCGGCCAAGCTGGGTGATCGCCTGATTGTGGCGGTGAACGCCGACAGTTCAGTGCGGGCTCTGAAAGGGGCAGGACGACCGGTGAACCCGGAGGATCGCCGCATGGCCGTACTGGCCGGTCTGGCCGCGGTAGACTGGGTGGTGCCGTTCAAAGAAGAGACGCCTCAGCGCCTGATCAGTGAGATCCTGCCGGATCTGCTGGTGAAGGGCGGTGATTATAAACCTGAGCAAATTGCCGGTGGCCAGGAAGTGATTGCCAACGGCGGTGAAGTACGTGTACTGAACTTTGAAGACGGCTGTTCAACCACTGAAATTATCGAAGCAATTCGCGGCGGGAAAGGCTGATAGCCTGATCATCAAAACAAAAAAAGCGCCGTGCCGGCGCTTTTTTTGTTTCAGTATTGCAGTCTTTTTTGCGGTCTTATTTTTTGACCGGGATAAGACCTGTGTTGACATCCAGAATGTCCTGCTCATTGAGCGAGCCGACAGCCTGCTTGAGCTGCAGCTGGCTGATGATGTAATCGTAGCGGGCTGTGGCCAGCTGACGGTTGGCATCATATAAACGGCGGGTTGCGTCCAGCACGTCAACAATCGTCCGGGTACCGACATCAAAACCGGCTTCGGTGGCTTCCAGTGCTGAACGGGCTGAGATCACCGACTGCTGGTAAGCTTTCAGAGCGCCGATCGAGGCATTGATGTTGTTATAGAAAGCCCGCACATTTTTGACGACGCCGCGGTAAGTTTCTTCCAGGGTCTCACTGGAGGAGACGTAAGCGTATTGGGCTTGTTTCACTTCAGAGGTGACCCGACCACCCGTGTAAACCGGCAGATTCAGGTTAATGCCTGCAGAAATGGTTCCCTCATCGCTGCTTTGGCCTTGCTGCATGTCGTTGTAGCTGTAGCCGGCATCAAAGCTCAGGGTTGGCAAATGACCCGATTCAGCCAGTGCAATCCGGTCGCGCGAGACGTCCTGGGCAATACGGGCGCTCAGCAGTGTCAGGTTTTCGCTTTCTGCGTTTTCAAGCAGGGTGCGCACTGTATTGTTCGGGCTGCTGGCGGAGAAGCGCTGGGTATCCAGGACAGAAAGATTTTTATGGGCCTGACCTGTGATTTCACGCAGTTCTTCATAGCTGTTGGTCAGGGCGTTTTCTTTCAGGATTTCATCGGCCAGCACGCTGTCGTACTGAGCCTGCGCATCGTGCACGTCCGTGATGGCAGACAGGCCGACTTCAAAACGCTGTTTGGTCTGTTCCAGCTGACGGCCAACGGCCGCTTTTTCAGCACGAACGAATTCTAAATCGTCCATCGCACGCAATACTGAGAAGTAAGCGGTGGATACACGCAAAATCAGGTTTTGCTGCGCGACGGCATAGCTGGCATCACTTTGACGGGCTTGTTTCTCGCTGATATCAAGGTTGACCCAGCTGGCGCGATTATACAGCGACTGGCTCAGGCTCAGGCCACCGGTAAACCCTTCATCATCATAGTCCAGGCGGGTGGCCTGCAATCCGGCAGTCAGATTGATTTGAGGCAATAGTGTACTGCGGGATGAATTAATCGCTTCGAAAGCGGTATCTTTATCAGCCGCGGCCCGTAGCAGCTGAGGGTCGTTCTGTTTGGCTTGTTCATAGATATCGGCAAGATCGTCAGCCATGGCAAATGGGCTGAGGCTACCCAGTGCTAAGCCTAGATAAAGCGGAAGCAATTTTTTCATGAATGCTTTTTCCTGGTCCTGACAAAATAATGTGCAATGTTCAGTTTACCTGATGATACCTTGCTTGAAACTGATCAATTGTGATTTTTTTGTGCAAATTTAACAAAAGAACATGCTGTTTATTGAAGGAAATTGCAATCTTTTTGTACAAGCGTCGCAACGGTAGTGGTTGATTTCCATCATTAGCCAGCAAAAATTTACTTGTAAGAAAGTAATATTGTACCAGTTTAACATTAGTCGCCAGATCACGGGTGTTCATTTTCGAGTCTGGTTAAATATTACTGCAACATTTATCAAAAAAGTTGAGCTTAGCCATTGCGTCATAATAGCGATGAATGAAAAAATGCCGTTTTGGTTTACTGTGACCCCGAGTGAGCCTGAGCGATAATCGTGAAAGGTCCATGACATGGAGATGACTGATGTCTGACTCGTCCAGAAATAATCCGGGAGCGCTCGGCGTGAAGGATGTCGAAGTGGCGCATGAAGAAACGCTTTATCAGGGTTTCTTCAGCCTGAAGGGATTCCGTTTCCGCCATCGCTTGTTTGCCGGCGGCTGGAGCCAGACTCTGAGCCGGGAACTGCTGGACCGCGGTCATGCGGCGGCCCTGCTGCCGTATGATCCTGTGCGCGATCAGGTGGTCCTGGTGGAGCAGTTCCGAATTGGCGCCCTGGCTGGCGATTGCCAGCCCTGGCAGCTGGAAATTGTGGCCGGGATCATTGAGCCGGGCGAAAACCCGGAAGAGGTGGTCAGCCGGGAAGCGGTGGAAGAAGCGGGCATCCAGGTTGATCAACTTGTTCATATCACCCGTTATCTGTCCAGCTCAGGCGGGTGCTCGGAAACCCTGAGCGTCTATGCCGGTTGTGTCGACAGCCGCCTGGCTGCCGGTATTCACGGGCTTGAAGACGAAGGTGAAGATATCAAGGTGCATGTGGTCAGCCGTGAAGAAGCGTATGATTGGGTGGTGTCTGGTAAAATAGAAAATGCAGCCAGCATCATTGCGCTACAATGGTTGCAATTACACTATCACCAACTGCAGGCCGATTGGGTTAAGGACGAGTTGTGAACAGAAGGTACACGGTCGATCTCGCGGGTATCATGCGTTTATATGAAACCAACTATGCGAAGTTGCTTCCATTACTGCCAAAAAGTGAAGCGGTAGGGGAGGAGTGTGCCTATCAGGTCGGCGGCCATGATTATAAGCTCAGGATATTGGAATCAACCCGCTACACCACGCTGATTCAGCTGCAAATGGAAACCGATGCAGGCTTGCCTGAATATCTGGTGCCTACCTTTAAAGTGCGGCTTTATCATGACGCCAGGGTGGCAGAAGTGTGTTCTATTCAGCAGATTTCACGTTTGAAGCCAAGGTATGATTACCCCAATATGCGGATGCACCAAAAAGATGAAAAACATCAGGTTAATCGCTTTTTGGGAGATTGGCTGGCTTACTGCCTGAAGAACGGTCTCAGTAAGCAATCGGTTTATTAACGATTTCATTCAACAAGGTTTTGACGTTTTGCAGACCTATTCTCTGCCGCAGGATAATTCAGATAGTGTACTTTTGCTGCAACTGACCGACACCCATTTGTTTGCGGATGCCAAGGGCAGCCTGCTGGGCGTCGCAACAAAAGACAGCTTTCATGCCGTACTCGACGAAGTGGCGGCCCAGTTACGCCCGTTTGATGCCATTATTGCGACGGGTGATATCTCGCAGGATCACACACCGGCCTCCTACCAGCGCTTTGCCGATGGGATCGGACGCTGGGTGCAGCCCTGCTTCTGGCTGCCCGGTAATCACGACTATCAACCCAGCATGAAAAGCGTGCTGCCTTCACCGCAGATCAAAGCCTGTGATCAGGTGCTGGCCGGTGAGCGCTGGCAGGTGATCCTGCTCGACAGTCAGGTGGTGGGCGTACCGCACGGTGAATTAAGTCAGGAACAGCTTCAGATGCTGGATCAGGCTCTGGCCGCCCACCCGGACCGCCATGCGCTGGTGCTGCTGCACCATCATCCGCTGGCAGCCGGCAGCCGCTGGCTGGATCAGCATCAGCTGAAAAATCATCAGGCTTTTTGGCAGGTCGTTTCTGAGTATCCTCAGGTGAAAGCCGTCTTATGCGGACATATCCATCAAGAACTGGATGTGCTGCATCAGGGGGTTCGGGTGCTGGCCACGCCGTCGACCTGTATCCAGTTTAAACCTGACTCCAACGATTTTGCTCTGGATCAGTCTAATCCCGGATGGCGCTGGCTGCGCCTGCAAGCGAACGGCGAGATTGATACCAAAGTCGAGCGGGTGCGCCAGCGCAGTTTCTCGCCGCAGTTTGACGCCGCAGGTTACTGATGGAATCTTTGCTGCTTTATCTGCACGGTTTCAACAGCTCGCCGCAATCAATGAAAGCCCGGCTGATGGCAGAATACTGCCAGGCGAGCCGGCCTGATATCCGGCTCGAGATCCCACAATTACCCGCTTACCCGAGCCAGGCAGCACAGTCTATTGATACATTAGTGACTGAATTAAAGCCGACGTATCGCATTGGCCTGGTGGGTAGCTCGCTGGGCGGCTATCTGGCCACCTGGCTGAGCCAGCGGCATCATTTGCCGGCTGTGCTGGTCAACCCGGCCGTGAAGCCTTTTGAGCTGCTGGCAGATTATCTGGGTGAGCAGGTCAATCCGTATACGCAAGAAAAGTACGCCTTGTCGCCGGTTCACATGGATGAGCTGAAGCTGCTTGAGATGCCTGAGCTGGTTCAGCCGGATTTACTGTGGTTATTGCAGCAGGAAGGTGATGAGGTGCTGGACTACCGTCAGGCGGTGGAAAAGTATGCAGCCTGTCGTCAGACGGTAGAACCGAACGGCGATCACAGTTTCATTGGATTTAATCGTTATCCCGCCGATATTGTCCGCTTTTTAGGTTTATAACTGTTTCGCAGCGTGCTTCTTGGCACGGCATTGTTTATTGACTCGTATTAGCCTCAGCTTGACATCAAGGCTGAGGTTACTGACTATTGTGGCAACATTTTCTCGTAACTTTCCGAATCTATGACAGACCAAAGCTATAACGCTGGAGCCATTGAGGTTCTGAACGGCCTAGAGCCGGTTCGACGTCGCCCTGGCATGTATACCGACACGGCGCGGCCAAACCACCTGGGTCAGGAAGTCATCGACAACAGTGTCGATGAAGCCCTGGCTGGCCATGCCAGGAAAGTCGAAGTGATCCTGCACGATGATCAATCGCTTGAGGTGATTGATGACGGTCGGGGTATGCCTGTGGATATTCACCCGGAAGAAGGGGTATCCGGGGTCGAGCTGATCCTGTGTAAACTCCACGCAGGCGGCAAATTCTCGAACAAAAACTACCAGTTCTCAGGCGGCTTGCACGGGGTCGGTATCTCTGTGGTGAACGCCCTGTCTAAGCGCGTCGAAGTCACGGTCAAACGTGACGGACAGGTGTATCAGATTGCGTTTGAACACGGTGACAAGGTCAGTGAACTTGAAGTCATTGATACCTGTGGTCGCCGCGCCAAGGGAACGCGTGTCCATTTCTGGCCGGACGGTCAGTATTTCGACAGCCCGAAGTTTTCAGTCAGCCGCCTGAAAAGCGTGCTGAAAGCCAAGGCGGTATTGTGCCCTGGCCTGGAAATTGTCTTCACTGACAAATTAGCCAACGAAACCTTGCGCTGGTGCTATGAAGATGGCCTGAAAGATTACCTGTTTGAAGGGGTGAAGGGTTATACCCTGCTGCCGGAATCTCCCTTTACCGGCGTTTTTGCCGGACAGACTGAAGCGGCCGACTGGGCCGTGGTCTGGTTGCCGGAAGGCGGTGAACTCATCACTGAAAGCTATGTCAACCTGATCCCGACAGCGCAGGGCGGCACGCATGTGAACGGCCTGCGCCAGGGCTTGTTGGATGCGATGCGGGAATTCTGTGAATTCCGTAACCTGCTGCCGCGCGGCGTGAAGCTGACGGCGGACGATATCTGGGAGCGCTGTGCCTATGTGCTGTCGGTGAAAATGCAGGATCCGCAGTTTGCCGGCCAGACCAAAGAACGCCTGTCATCCCGTCAGTGTGCGGCCTTTGTTTCGGGCGTGGTCAAAGATGCATTCAGCCTGTGGCTCAATGAGCGCCCGCAAATCGCGGAACAGCTGGCGGAATTGTGCATTGCCAACGCCCATCGGCGGATGCGGGCCAGCAAGAAAGTGGTGCGCAAAAAAGTCACCAGCGGTCCGGCGCTGCCAGGCAAACTGGCCGACTGTTCACAACAGGATCTCAGCAGAACGGAACTGTTTCTGGTGGAGGGGGACTCCGCAGGCGGTTCCGCCAAACAGGCTCGTGATCGAGTGTTTCAGGCCATTATGCCGTTGCGCGGTAAGATTTTGAACACTTGGGAAGTGTCGGCGGATCAGGTACTGGCCTCACAGGAAGTCCATGATATTTCAGTGGCGCTGGGGATTGATCCGGACAGTGATGATCTGAGCGGCCTGCGCTACGGTAAGATCTGTGTGCTGGCCGATGCCGACTCGGATGGTCTGCATATCGCGACTTTGCTGTGCGCACTGTTCATGAAGCATTTTGAAGCCCTGGTACGAGCCGGTCACGTCTATATCGCCATGCCGCCTTTGTACCGGATCGATCTGGGGAAAGAAGTGTATTACGCCCTGGATGAGGCGGAGAAAGAAGGCATTCTGGATCGTCTCAGCGGCAAACGCGGCAAAGTGAATGTGCAGCGCTTTAAAGGTCTGGGCGAGATGAACCCCATGCAGCTGCGTGAAACCACGATGGATCCCAATACGCGCCGCTTGGTGCAGCTGACTGTCGACGACGACGAACAGACGCTCCAGATGATGGATATGCTGCTGGGTAAAAAGCGCGCGGAAGACCGCCGCAGCTGGCTGCAGAGCAAGGGTGATCTGGCCGACGTGGAAGTCTGAGCCTCGCCAATTGATGATTTCCGCCTGCCGGTCAGACCGGCAGGTATCAGGACAACACGGATTTAGCCACCATGACTGATGTCTCAATGGAAGGTATCGAGCAGCTGCCGCTGCGCAAGTTTACTGAAGATGCCTATCTGAATTACTCCATGTACGTAATCATGGACCGGGCCCTGCCGTTTATCGGCGATGGCCTGAAACCGGTACAACGCCGGATTATTTACGCGATGTCAGAGCTGGGCCTGAGCGCCACAGCCAAATACAAGAAATCGGCCCGGACCGTCGGTGACGTACTGGGTAAGTACCATCCGCACGGCGACTCGGCCTGCTACGAAGCCATGGTACTGATGGCGCAGCCCTTCTCATACCGTTACCCGCTGGTGGATGGTCAGGGGAACTGGGGTGCCCCGGATGATCCGAAATCCTTCGCCGCGATGCGTTATACCGAATCGCGCCTGTCCCGTTTCTCTGAAATCCTGCTGAGCGAGCTGGGCCAGGGCACGGTGGAGTGGGGGCTGAACTTCGACGGCACCATGAAAGAGCCGACTATGCTGCCAGCCCGGCTGCCGCATATTTTACTCAATGGGGTGACAGGGATCGCCGTGGGGATGGCGACTGATATTCCGCCGCACAACGCCCGCGAAGTCGCCAATGCCGTGGTGCATCTGATCGAGCATCCGCAGGCGGATCTGGATGCCCTGATGGCTTTCGTCAAAGGCCCGGATTATCCGACGGAAGCGGAGATCACCTCCTCCAGCGAAGATCTGAAAAGAATTTACCGGACCGGTAAAGGCAGCGTGAAGATGCGAGCTGTGTGGTCGAAGGACAACGGTGAAATCATTATCACCGCCCTGCCGCATCAGGTGTCCGGTTCTAAGTTGCTGGAGCAGATTGCCGGCATGATGCGCGCCAAGAAGCTGCCGCTGGTGGAAGACTTGCGTGACGAGTCGGATCATGAGAATCCGACCCGCATTGTCATTGTCCCGCGTTCCAACCGTGTTGATGCCGAGCAGCTGATGGAGCACCTCTTTGCCTCGACCGATCTGGAAAAGAGCTTCCGGGTGAACCTCAATATGCTGGGTCTTGATGGCCGTCCTCAGGTCAAAGGCCTGGTGACTATCTTGTCAGAATGGCTGGTGTACCGCCGTGAAACCGTGCGCCGTCGTTTGCAGCACAGGTTGGATAAAGTGCTGGCGCGCCTGCACATTCTCGAAGGCTTGCTGGCGGCTTATCTCAATATCGACGAAGTGATTGAGATTATCCGTACGGAAGACGATCCGAAAGCTGAGCTGATCAGCCGCTTCGGGCTGAGTGCGACGCAGGCCGAAGCCATTCTTGAGATCAAATTACGCCAGTTAGCCAAGCTGGAAGAGATCAAGATCCGCGGCGAGCAGGATGAGCTGAGCAAAGAGCGTGAGAAGCTGGAACAGCTGCTGGGCTCTGAGCGACGCATGAACACTTTGCTGAAGAAAGAAATTCTGGCCGATGCAGAAACCTACGGCGATGATCGCCGTTCGCCGCTGGTTGAGCGGGCTGAAGCCAAAGCAATGACTGAGCGTGATTTGCTGCCGAGTGAAGCGATCACTGTGGTGCTGTCTGATAAAGGCTGGATCCGCCACGCCAAAGGGCACGATGTGGATCCGAGCAGCCTGAACTTTAAGTCCGGCGACAGTTACCTGAGCCATGCCCGTGGGAAGAGTAACCAGCCTGCGATCTTGATTGGCAGCGATGGCCGCAGCTATGCGCTCGAATCCCATACGCTGCCCTCGGCACGAAGCCAGGGGGAACCTGTGACCGGTCGTCTCAATATTACGGCCGGCAGCAGCGTGCGTCAGGTGCTGATGTCCGAAGAGGAGCAATACTGGCTGATGGCCTCAGATGCCGGTTATGGCTTTGTCTGCAAGGCCAGCGACATGATCTCCAAGAACCGCAATGGGAAGGCTTTGCTGTCGGTACCTGCGGAATGTGAGGTGATGCCGCCCCAGCCGATCTCGGATCTGAGCAAAGATCAGGTGCTGGCGATCACCAATGAAGGTCGCATGCTGATCTTCCCGATCCAGGATCTGCCGCAACTGGGTAAAGGCAAGGGCAACAAGATCATCAACATTCCTTCGGCCAGAGCCAAAGCCAGGGAAGAGTTTCTGTCTCACTTGCTGGTCTTACCGGCAGGCAGCGAGCTGACCCTGTACGCTGGTAAACGCAAGCTTGGCCTGAAAGTGTCGGATCTTGAGAATTTCTACGGTGAGCGTGGCCGAAGAGGCGCGATGTTGCCTCGCGGGCTGCAGCGGGTCACCAGTTATGAAATTGCGTATCCGGACCAGAATGAAGACAGCTGATTGCCATTTGCCGTCAGCGCATCAAACCCGATAAGCCTCGTTCAGAGGCTTATTTTATTTGCGCTTTACCGAACGGAAATGGCGTCAGGATCAAACAAAAAAGCTGTGATAAGGGTGTAATTTCCCTTTGACTGAGTATACTAGCGCACGCTTGTACGCTGAGGAGAATCTGATGATTGCTGTATTACGACTGTTGGCACTGACGCTGTTTGCCATCGTCATGTTTGTGTTTGGCTGTGGTTACTGCCTGTTCAGTCCGCGTAACCCGAAACACGTCCACACGATTGCGCTGTATTTCGCGAAAATGGCTCGCTTTCTGGGCATTAAACTGGAATTACGGGTTGCGGACGCCGCGCGGGAAGTCGGTCCGAGCGTACATATAGGCAACCATCAGAATAACTATGATCTGTTTACGATTTCAGGCGCCGTGCTGCCACGCACTGTGACGGTTGGTAAGAAAAGCCTGCTGTGGATGCCGTTATTTGGCCAGTTATACTGGCTGACCGGCAACATTCTGATAGATCGCGCCAATCGCAGTAAAGCGATGGGGACGATTGGTCAGGTGGTGGCTAAAATTAAAGAGCGCAAGGTCTCGGTCTGGATGTTCCCGGAAGGGACCCGCTCCCGTGGCCGCGGTCTGCTGCCTTTCAAAACCGGTGCTTTTCATGCCGCCATCGCGGCCGGTGTGCCTGTGGTGCCGATTGTGTGCAGCTCTACCGACAAGGTGAAGTTTAACCGCTGGAATAACGGCGTGGTGATTGTAGAAGTGATGCCGCCGGTCTCAACAGACGGCATGAGCAAAGAAGATGTCCGTGAGCTGTCAGAGCATTGCCGCAATCTGATGGCGGCTAAGCTGGATGATCTGAACGCCGAAGCGCAGGCCCGCTCAGCCAAATAACCGTCTTGGATTGCGTCAAATTGTCAGGAAGGCAGGCCATCAGGGCCTGTCTTTGTTTTTTCAGGGCAGTACGCCCTGAGCCGTCGGAGGGGTGAGTGATGAGCCGGGAATATGTGATATTAGTGAATCAGGCCGGTGAGCATCTGGGCCTGGCGGAAAAAATGCAGGCTCATCGTGACGGCAGGCTGCATCTGGCGTTCTCTGTCCTGCTTTACCGCCAGACGGAATCCGGCCTTGAATTTCTGCTGCAACAGCGGGCGTTAGGTAAGTATCACAGCGGTGGGTTATGGACCAATACCTGCTGCTCACATCCTCGCGACGGTGAGAGTCTGCAGCAGGCTGCAATACGCCGGTTGGGCGAGGAAATGGGGATACGCGAGGTGGCGCAGTTGGAACAGGTCACCCGCTTCATTTACCGCGCTGAACTGGATAACGATCTGACAGAGCATGAACTGGATTATGTTCTGGTGGCGGAAACCCCGGATCTGCACATCGTACCGAACCCGGAGGAGGTCATGGCTTATCGCTGGTGGCCGCAAGCGGAGTTAACGGCATGTCTGAACCGCCAACCGCAGCAGTTCACGGCCTGGTTCGGTCCGGTGTACCACAAGGTGCTGGCAGCACTTAAATAAAAAAAGACGGGCTTACCCGTCTTTATTTGTATTTTTTACTGTGCGGGGAAGCCTCAGGCTTTGCGAACCGCAATGGCTTCAATTTCGATTTTGACATCTTTTGGCAGGCGAGCCACTTCCACACAAGAGCGCGCCGGGTAGGAGGCGTGGTTTTCATCAAAGAAATTGCCGTACACTTCATTGACTGTGCCAAAATCGTTCAGATCCTTCACAAATACCGTCATTTTCACAATATCCGCCACTTTCAGCCCTGATGATTCGACGACCGCTTTGACGTTCTCCAGCGACTGGCGAGCCTGAGCGGCGATATCTTCCGGCACTTCTCCCGTGACCGGGTTGACCGGGATCTGGCCCGAGGTCAGAACCATGTTACCGAGATCAACACCCTGAACATATGGTCCGATAGCGGCAGGTGCTTTGTCTGTGTGCAGTACTTGAGTCATGTTTGATCCTTTTTGGCTTCAACAGAAATGCTTACGGCCTCTAGTGTGCAATGCCTTGACGAACAGGTCAAAAGGTTTGCTAGCGGAACGTGGGATCATTGCTCAGGTTTTGGATGACCTCGGCCGGCGAGCGGCTGGTATCGGTTTTTTCTTCCTGATAGATAGTCGTTCTACTGTGCTGCAGGGCGACATGATGACTGTTTTCATCCGACGGCGGGAATGAGCCGGACACTGGCGTAGCATAGCTGGTGAGCGGGGAGGCGGCCGCTGCATTGTGAGGGGTGTTAAGGGGGGCCAGGCCATTGCTGCCGGGGTTCTGCTCGGGCAGCCCCAGTGAATCGGGCACCTTTGTACTGCGGTTGAGGCGATTAACATAAGGCGAGACCTGGGCGCTGGCCAGCGCCGGACTGGCAGAGACAGGCCGTATGCCCAGTTCCTGCAGCCAGTCAAAAATCAGCGTGGCAGGGACAAACTGGCTGTATCGTGCGGCCGGGCGCAGGTTAGCGAGATCTTCCGGGTTATCGACAATGGCGACTGTAATCCCGACAATTTCCCCGGCGTCATTGAACACAGGGCCGCCGCTCATCCCTGACATGACCGGCGCATCACTCAGTGAATACAGGCAATTGTTATTGGTGTCTATAACATCCTGCAGGTACTTGCCTTTCCCTTCAATGCTGGTTCCGAGCAGAGAGTGGCCCTGATGGACCACGGGCTGATCCGGAAAAATTAACCCCCAGGTCGGTACCTGAGCAGAATCGGTGCGGATCAATGCCAGATCGCACAGCGGGTGATAAATCACATCCCGGTTCCAGGAATAACGTGCCACATGCTTGGCCGTCACCTGCAAATGCGGGGTGACAGGCACGGCTGAGCCAAATCCGCCCAGCAAAATGGGCACGCCGATCACAACCTGCTGGTTGGCCAGATGTTCCGGTGCATCAAAGACGTCCCCGTTTGTCGTCACGCAACCGGACAGGATCAAACCGGCCAGAATGGCAGGCCGGACGGGGACAAAAGGCCAGAGATAACGATGACAAAACTGCGCACAGATATTCATGCTATGTTCTCGTTGTTGGTCACACTTTCTTTTACAGAACGGGTCGATATCCGTTCGGTACGGATTTTGACATTAAGCGGCACTCTGGCTGTCAAAGAGGCCAAAAGTGGCACTTTTCCTGAGTCTAGAGACGGGGTGCGGGAAAGTATGTTGTCGAACTGAGAATGGCGGAACGGAGGCCGTAAAAGGGGAAAAACGTGAAAGCCGGCTCAGGGCTGAGTCGGCTTTCTTATTTTTGTCACAAGCGGTTTTTCAGGCATGAATGCCGGAAAATCAGTGGTAATCGGTCACGATGTCGCGCGCGAATACTTTTTCACAGTACTTGCACTTCAGGCGGACTTCATCATGTTTGGTCACCACTTTAAAGCTGCTGTCCACCGGCTCATTGTGAGTAATGCAGTTTGAATTCGGGCACTTAAAGACGGCGTTGATCTGTGACGGCAGCGACAGGGTCAGCTTCTTCACTACTTTATAGTCTTCTATCTGGTTCACTGTCGCCTTGGGGGCGTAGAGCGCCAGCTGGTTAGCCAGCTCCTCATTGAGGAACACATTTTCGATTTTGATCAAATCTTTGGTGCCCTGTACCGAGGAAGGCAGATTGAGGCCAATCGTGACTTTTTCTTCGGCCTGATGCAGTTGGAACAAACGCAGCACTTTAATCCCGACATTGGCAGGGATGTGGTCAATGACAGTACCGTTCTTAATGGCTTCAACCTGAAGTTGGGACTCTTTTGTCATGTGATATTCTCCTGCTTAAATGTCTTGATTGAGGACCAGTGCCAGCAGTGCCTGCCGGGCATAGACGCCATTTTCCGCCTGCTGGAAATAATAGGCATGCGGGGTTTTATCGACATCCGTGGTGATTTCATCCACCCGTGGCAGCGGGTGCAGTACTTTGAGGTTTTCACGGGCATGGGCCAGCATGTCAGCACTCAGGATATAAGCCGCTTTCATGTGCGCATATTCGGATTCATCAAAGCGCTCTTTTTGCACCCGGGTCATATACAGCACGTCCAGCTCGGGGATCACTTCTTCCATCTGGGTGTGCAGGCTGTACGCAATACCGGCCTCATCCAGCTCTTCGCAGATGTAATCGGGCATCGCCAGCGCTTCCGGGGCGATGAAATAAAAACGGATGTTGTTGAACTTCGACAGCGCCTGCGTCAGTGAGTGCACCGTCCGGCCGTATTTCAGATCGCCCACAAAGGCGACATTGAGATTGTCCAGGCGGCCCTGGGTTTCGGCGATACTGAACAAATCCAGCAGGGTTTGGGTCGGGTGCTGGTTGGCACCGTCACCGGCATTGATCACCGGCACTTTGCCAGAGAACTCTGACGCCAGACGGGCGGCCCCTTCTTGCGGATGGCGCATCACGAACGCATCCACGTAAGAGGTAATGACCTGAACCGAGTCGATCAGGGTTTCGCCTTTTTTCGCCAGTGAGGTATTACCGCCATTATCGAAACCAATCACGCTGCCGCCTAAACGCTGAATCGCCGTTTCAAACGAAAGGCGGGTACGGGTAGATGGCTCAAAGAAACAGCTGGCAATCACTTTGTGCTTGAGCAGCTCAGGATTTGGCTGTTGCTTCAGCTGGGCCGCGGTAGCTACGATCAGCTCGAGTTCGCTGCGGCTAAGCTCGGGGATGGAAATAATGTGCTTATGATATAGCGAATTCGCCATGGCGCTCTTCCCTCTTTTGGTCTGGATCAGGTGGCTTTGGGTCTGTCTTGGCTATCGTACGGGTAAAAAAAGCCCCCTGAGATCAGGAGGCTTTCGGATGACGATCCGGAGTAACAAAAACGGCACGGCACACCGTTAACCGGCGGCGTCGCTGCACAACTGTGATCGCGGATTGGGCCATTTTTGGTACTCGCTAGACAAATTGCGGAGGATTATACCGCCATTTCTCTATGGCGCAAGCGTTTGCCTGTACCGAATCTGGCCCTGTCGGTTACGCATATGTCAGTGCTATTGACCTAAAGTCGCGACCATCACGGCTTTAATGGTGTGCATTCGGTTTTCGGCCTGATCGAAAACGATAGAGTGGGCTGACTCGAAGACCTCTTCGGTCACTTCCAGGCCAGACAGACCGTACTTTTCGGCCACCTCTTTACCTATTGTGGTTTCATCATTGTGAAACGCAGGCAGGCAGTGCATGAATTTCACATTGGGATTGCCGGTTGCCTTGAGTGTTGAGGCGTTCACCTGATACGGCAGCATGGTTTTGACCCGCTCGTCCCAGGCCGATTGTGCTTCACCCATTGAAACCCAGACGTCGGTATACAGATAATCACAGCCTTGCACACCTTCCTGCACCGACTCAGTCAGGGTAATACGGGCACCTGTCTCACTGGCAATCGCCAGACACTGGGTGACCAGATCGGCTTCCGGCCAGTAGTCTTTTGGGGCAACCAGCCGGATGTCCATGCCCATTTTGGCCGCGCCGACCATCAGGGAATTGCCCATGTTGTTACGGGCATCACCCAGATAGGCAAATTTGATGTCCTGCAGCTGTTTGTCCGGGCAGTGTTCCTGCATGGTCAGAAAATCGGCCAGAATCTGAGTGGGATGGAATTCATCGGTCAGACCGTTCCAGACTGGCACACCAGCATATTGCCCCAGCTCTTCAACCACAGACTGACCGAAACCCCGGTACTGGATACCGTCGTACATCCGGCCAAGGACACGCGCCGTGTCTTTCATGGATTCTTTGTGGCCGATCTGACTGCCGGACGGGCCTAAATAAGACACACGGGCACCCTGATCAAAGGCGGCGACTTCAAAGGCACAACGGGTACGGGTTGAGGACTTTTCGAAAATCAGGGCGATGTTCTTACCGCTCAGGCGCGGCTGTTCATAACCGCCGTATTTGGCTTTTTTCAGTTCTGCGGAAAGCGACAACAGGTGCCCGATTTCGCGCGGGGTGAAATCCAGCAGCTTGAGAAAATTCCGGTTGCGCAGATTAAATGCCATATCTCGTCCTCGTGTTCATGACTTCAGCGAACACTGATCGCTGCGTTATGTATGAAAATTGATGCTTTATGAATAATTACCCATAAAATATGAAATTATATATACCTGTGTCAATCGTAAAGCCGTAAGTAAATGCGGGAAAAATCGCCTTCTGAATGAGAGAAGCAGTATTGTGACTTTCGCTGAACAGAGAATGGGGCGGGAAATCGTGACTGAGGATGGAAATTCGCGGGGATCCGTGCCATATTGGCGGCCAATTTCATACATACTAGTGTGGCTGGTGCCCCTATTTGGAGAGACCTTATGTCTTACGCAGAATTGATTGAAGAGCAGAAGGAAGAGACTCGCGAGATCATTGAGTCCCTGCTGGAAGATGGCAGTGATCCGGATGCGCTGTATTCGATTGAACACCATTTTTCTGCTGATTCATTTGCTCAGCTGGAAGGTGCCGCTGCTGAAGCCTTCAAGATGGGCTTTGAAGTGATGGATGCCGAAGAGCTGGAGCTGGATGAAGAAGACGGTGGCGGTACAGTCGTTTGCTTCGATGCAGTGATGGAGTCAGCTCTGGATGCAGAACTGATCGATGAGCAGGTACTCAGGCTGGTAGAGCTGGCGCAGAAGTACAACATCGATTACGACGGCTGGGGAACGTACTTCGAGTCTGGTGAAGACGACGAAGATTAATCCCCCTCAGTGCTCAGGAAAAAGCTGGCTTGCCAGCTTTTTTCTTGTCTGTCATTTGCGAAATAGCCGAGGGTCAAAACCACTTCACCATCCGGATCTCACAGGCGTCGTGCCCTGTGTTGCCCATAGGTTCTTTGGTGTGTTCAAAACCTAACGATGCATACAGCGCGATGGCTTCTGTCAGATTGGCTGTGGTTTCCAGATAGCAGGCCCGGTAGCCGTGTTCCCGGGCAAAACGCAGGGCTTTGACCGCGAGCTTACGTGCCAGTCCCAAGCCGCGTAACTCAGGCAGGAAATACATTTTCTGCAGCTCGCAGATGTTTTCTTCGCCTGCCAGTCTGGCGATACCGCCGCCCCCAAGTACCCGGTGACGGTGTTCAATCACCCAGTAAGCATGCCCTTCAGGCTGGTAAACCTCACTCATGCTGTCCAGGGTGGGATCGGCCACGCCATAGCCCTTGTCTGCTGTCAGTCCGTATTCAGCAGAGACTTTTCGGATCACGGCTGCAATCGATGCATTGTCCAGTGGCGTCAGCGGACGTATCTCGTAATTTTGCTGTCTGCCCGCCATCACCATGGCTTTGCGGTATCGCTCCAGACTTTTGCCCAGCTGTTCGATTTCATCCATGTCCATTTGCGCCAGAAAGCCATCGACCTGCTGATTGAGCCTCTGGTGCAGTTCAGCCAGTCTGGACTGGCCTGCCGCGGTCAGGCTGGCAATCTGGCTGCGTTTATCCTCAGGGTGCGGATGACTGACGATCAACCCGCTGTTGCTCAGTACCGCCAGTGTGCGGCTGGCGTTGGATTTATCCACATTGAGCAGGGCGGCCATCTCATTGACTGTGCAGGGATTCGCGTCCAGTTCAATCAGGGCATGGGCCTGAACCGGGGTGAGATCCATGTTGCCGCACTGGCTGTCGAGCATGCCGAGCTGGCGCACAAGCTGACGGGATAACTGACGAAGTGTCTGGGCATCCATGTTGATTTGTCCATATTGTTGTGGTTTGCAACTAAATGTAATTGCGAATCACAACTATGTCAACAGGGAGCAAGTTAATGGATGAGCGAGTGATGCGGGCAGGATGAGAAAGCGGCTTTTTGCCGGCTTTGTTCTTTTCGTTGCCAGACCGTTTCATGCGCCAGATAAGCCAGCGTATTGATTGACGGTTCGATCAGAGCCATCACGCCACCGACCATCCAGCTGCCACTCAGCAAGTACGCCACACTGAAGGCCACACTGAAGTGGATCACCGCAAAACTCAGGGTTTTATTGGCAGGTTTGCCAAAGCGGGACTGTTTCAGCGCCGGCCATTGCCAGGCTTTCTCGTGAAAATAAAAAGCCACTGTATTGACCATAGGCTCAATCATGGCGATCAGGCTGCCCAGGATCACATCACCCGTCAGCAAATAGGCAATGCTGAAGGCAACAGTAAAGTGAATGGCAGCAAAGCTGAGTGTCTTTTTCATAGTCAAACCCTCTGTAGATGTTCTCAGTATGGGGGCTACCATTCAATCAGTAAAAGCGTTTGATTCTATCCAATCAATAGTTAGATTCTATGGCTTGATATAAATAAACATGAATAATGACTTATCGTCGCTTTATGATTGAGAGTGCTGTTTCTGAACTCAACGGCGAGCAACAACTTTATGCTGTCAGTTGCATTTGTTTGATTTATATTGAAGCACCACTTTTTCCAGCGATGGGCTGGTTTTTTCACATTTTTTGCGAAGACTTAGGATAAAACAATGGAAAACAAGGTTAGGTTTCACGGTCAGGGAGGCGAATTTTTCGGTATCTGGATCGTGAACATTCTGCTCTCTGTCATCACTCTTGGGATTTATTCTGCCTGGGCGAAAGTCCGCACCAAGAAATATTTTTACGGGAACACTGAGCTGGCCGGGGATCGGTTTGATTATCATGCGACCCCGAAGCAGATCCTGATTGGCCGTGTCATTGCCTCTGCCTGTGTACTGGTGTGGTTTACGGCCAGCAATTTTATGCCGCTTTTTGCCCTTGTGCTGATGCTGGCTTTTTTTGGCGTGTATCCATTGCTAGCCCGCAATAATGCCCGTTTTGATGCCCGCATGAGCAGCTACCGCAATGTACGTTTCAACTTTAACGGCTCGGTGAAAGGGGCATATTGGGCCATGATGGGATGTGGTTTGGTTTCCATGATCCCGCTGGTGATCCTGTTTGCGATCACTGCCATAGTGTTTGATAAATCTATGTTAGTCGGCGGGCTGTTTGCGTTGCTTTCGGTCGCGGCATACCTGTATGTCTTTGCCAATGTTACGGCCACGATCACCCGCTATTTTGCCAATGGCTACCAGTATGGTGATCGTCAGTTCAGCGCCGAGATAGGCACAGGTTTTTTTGTGAAAACCACTGTGCTGGCGGCTTTGCTCGGGTTGGGGCTGTTTGTGGCACTGATTGGCTTGTTTGTGCTGGTGGCAGGTGCGGGGGCGGTGTCATCCATTGCCAGCGGGCAGTTTGCAAATCTGCAGGGCGGGGCACTCTGGCCTTTCCTGGCAATATTTATCGTCTACACAGGTATGCTGCTGGTGATGGTTGCCGTATCGGCATTTGTCAAAGCCCGCACCCGCAATTACACCTTTGCTCAGCTGAAAGCAGCCGGTGAGCCAGAGTATGGCTTTTCCTCTTCGCTGCGAACCCCGGCGTTTGTCTGGCTGATTGTGTCGAATATCCTGATGCAACTGCTGACACTGGGACTGGCACGCCCCTGGGCCATGGTGCGTACCCAGCGTTATCTGGCCGATAATACGGCTGTGATCGGTGATTTGTCTCTGCTTAACGTGACGGGTGAAGCCTTCGATGACGGTGCGGCCATTGCCGACGAAGTGGCTCAGGCCTTTGATGTCGGAGTAGGCATTGGATGATCATCAAAGGCTTCTGCCACCCGCCGCTCAGTTCTGAGCGGCGGGAAGCTGAGCTGGACTGTACTCAGACAGGTCAGGTGACATTGCGCTGCGGCGAGCATGTTGTCATGACTTCCGTGGCCGAGTTGCAGATCTCGCCGCCTTTGGGCGCCTTGCCCGCCAGCATTGATTTTGCTGATGGCTGGCAGTTTAAAGCGGCTCAGGATCATGAGCTGGTTGAGTGGGTTCGCCTCAACACGGTTCAGCCGCAGCGCTGGGTACATCGGCTGGAGCGAAACTGGCTGGCAATCGTGGCCAGCGCTGCACTGGTCGCCGTATTGTGTCTGGGCGCTTATCGTTACGGTATTCCGGCCGCCGGTCATATGCTCACCCGTTTACTGCCGCAAGCTGTGCCTGTTTATCTGGGTGAGCATGTCCTGGAAACGCTTGATGATCACATGCTGTCACCTTCCCAGCTCAATGCTCAGGAGCAGTGGCAGATCCAGGACAGATTTGCTTTATTGCAGGACAACCTGCCGCCGTTGCCTTTTGAGCTGAACATCGTGTTTCGGACCTGGCCCCATGGCCCGAATGCCTTTGCCCTGAGCGATGGTACTGTGGTCGTGCTGGACTCACTGGTGGAAATGGCCACCACACCCGCCGAGTTGGACAGTATTTTGTTGCATGAGGTCGGGCATGTGTATCATCAGCATGTGATGGAATCTGTAGTGCAATCGGCGCTGATTTCTGTGGCCACCGCACTGATAGTCGGCGACAGCTCTGGGATGGCGGATATGCTGACCAGCACGGGGGTATTCGTTGCCTCCAGCGGCTACTCGAGGGATGCCGAGCGCGAAGCGGATCAGTTTGCGGCCGAGCAGATGTTGAAAAACTATGGCACCACAGAACCGATGGCCGCCATGTTTAACCGTTTTATGGAACACTATGGCGACAGCGATTTACCAGAATGGCTGCAAAGTCACCCCGAACTGGAGCAACGGATTCAGGCCTTGAAATAGTATTCATCCGATTCAGGCCGGAGATTCGGCTGAAAATTGTGGCATAAAAAAGCGACCGAGATCGGTCGCTTTTTTTGTCTGAGTAAACCGAAACTGCTTACAGCGCTGCGATGGTCGCTTTGTGTTCAGATAAGAACGCAAAACTCAATCAGGTGCATCAATCAGATATTGCAATGCATTGTATATGCAAGGTATCTTTCGCCTCCGGAATATTAATAAATCAGTAGCATATTTAAATACCAAGCCTTTCTCCTGATAACGCAGGGGACGTGCTGACTATCCTGTTGCTGAATAAGGGTTTATCACTGTGCTTTCTTATTGGATTGCGTCATAAAACGGAAATGGCGATGCTGACATATTCAAACATCAAACAAATAGTGTTACTTGCAAGTGTGATTTTTCTGACTGCCTGTAACGGCGGAGGCAGTGACAGCACCAGTGGTGATAAAAAATCGGATAAACCGCCGGTTGAAGATGCATCAACCAGGGTAAGCGGGCAGGTATTTAAAGGTCCGGTTGCATACGCGACCGTCACCGCGTTTGATGCCGATGGCAAAGAATTGGCCAGTACGGTGACCGATAATCAAGGTTTTTACACCCTGTCGCTGGACGCGTCTTATCGTGGGGTTGTGCAGATTGATGCGACCGGCGGGGACTACATTAACGAAGCAACGGGCATACGAATGCCTCTGACTGAAACGCTCCGCTCCGTGAAAGTACTGACAGAGAAAGACTCTGTCATGAATGTGACGTTACTGACGGAAATGGCTGTGCGCGAGCTGCCTTTTTTAGTGCCTGAGTTTGTCGCAGCAGCAAACCGCAAGGTGGCAAAAGCCATGCTTTTAGATCTGGACATTGTCAGCGAAGCGCCAGTCGATCTGCTGGATGAAGCGAACGTGGGCGAAACGGGCGGAAGAGTCGACTATGCGCTGGTCATCGCCGGGATGACGAAAGCCGCCGAAGCGGAGGAAATGAAACTCAGTCACTTGATGTTCGAACTGAATCAGGATATTGCGGACAACAGCAAGCTTGATGATGAGCTGCAACTCACCCGGTTAAATCAAGGGATCAATGCTTTCCTCGATTCAGCGCAGAACAAAGTGGTGGTGAACAAGGCGCAACATTATCGCAATACTTATCCTGTTGTGGCCCCGTTAGACATGCTGTCTGTCTATGCAAATCATCAACTGCGCATAGCACCTGACATCACCGATGATAAAGGGCAACTGTTTTATCACTGGCGTCAGGTGATGGGGCCGACAGTGTTGATGGAAGGTGCTCACACCGAGGCAATGTTTTTCAAGGCAGCGGACACGGTAAAAAAACAGACTCTGGCATTCGAGTTAACCGTGACTGACATAGATGGCTTAAGTGTCAGTCAAACTTACTATGTCAGGGTGTTGCCGATTCCTGTGATTTCCGGTGTGGCGTTCAAAGGGCCCATTAAGGGGGCAAGGGTCAAAATCACCCAAGTTGACGGTACCCTCATCGGGGAAGCCACTACTACATCGGATGGCTGGTATCAGATCAGGAATAACAATGTTTATCAGGGATTGGTCATCGCTGAGGTGACGGGTGGTACGTACGTCAGCGAAGCGACGGGAAAGACAGTGCCGCTAGAGTCAACTTTACATGCTGTCACCCACCTGAAAGCCACTGATCAATCGATTCATATCACTCCCTTCACTGAGCTGGCGTTTCGCCGGGCCAAAAACTTGGGGGAGCACTTTACTCAAACCACGGTAGAACAAGCAAACCAAGAGGTGACAAACGCATTGAGTGGGTCAAGTGTGGTCGGCACTGAACCTGTAAACCTGATGGATCCCTGGAACAAGATCGAGCGCTTCAGTGCTGAGTCTGATTATGCACTCTCTCTGGCTGCGGCTATGGTTGCCATGCACACACATTCACAGAGTTTAACCGACTGGCTGGATCGGGTGTCTGAAGACTTATCCGATAACGGACAAATAGATGATATTGAGACACTGAATGCTTTGTATCGAGGGGTAAACAGTTTTATCCGCTCGCCTCACAATCATGTCAGAATTACAGAGCTGGACAGTAATCTAACGCGGAGATTTTATCGCAGTACGTCACCTGAAATACTGTTAATTTCTTCCAGTGATGGTTATGAAAGGGCGCAAATCAATGTGTTGGTGCAGGCTCAAGACACAGGGATAGGTGGGATCCATTTTTATTCTTTACGGCAGCTCAGTGGGCCGGCAGCGAAATTCACAGAGAAGCAATCCAGAAACTCTTTCAGAATTAGCTTGCCTGAACTCAATGGAGAGCTCGCTGAAACTCTGACCTTCGAAGTCACGGTCAGCGATTGGGATGAACTGACCGCTTCAGAGATCTTTTCGATTGAGGTACAGCCTTACCCCAATGTTGTACTGGATAAAATTATCGATCCGCAACTTCGCCAATGTATTGAGTCACACTCTTCGAAAGTCCTCGATATAGAGGATATCAGGCGTCTTGAATGCGGTCCGGATTACGCGGGGATCAGCCAGTTGGATGGGATGGAACAATTGACCTATCTGACTTATTTGGGCGTGTTGGCGCAAAACCAGATCACGGATGTCACCCCCTTAGCGAGCTTACCCAAACTGCGTAGTCTCGCTATTGAACAGACAGTGATGACGGATCTCACGGCATTCACTGTCCTGAAACTGGGGCAGTTAAGCCTCAAGAACAGTCCGTTGTTGACCGACTTTAGTGCTCTGCCTCAACTGACTGAGCTGTATACCGCGAATTTTTATGGCACAGGACTGACTGATGGCTATCTTCTGGATAAGTTCCCCGGCCTGAGATATCTCAATGTCGGTCATATACAGAGCACAGATCTGGGTTTTATTTCTGACTTATATGATTTGTACGGATTGGTGATTGCGGACTCAGGGCTCACCCGGCTTGATCCTCATTGGTTTGACAATAAACCGGACCTCTTAATTTTGGATATTTCCGGTAACCCAATCACGGACATTTCAGAACTGTTTGGGTTAACGAGGTTACGTAAGCTGAATCTATCGAAGACTGACATTTCAGATTTATCGCCTTTGCGAAAATCAATGAATTTAAGAGAAATCGATATTTCATATACTGAGGTAACGGATTTGTCTGTTTTTCTCCGTTTTACACTCGCGGAGCAGATTCTCTTGCAAGGTTTTCAGGGGAGGGATATCAGCCCGCTGATTGAACTGAAGAAAGGGGATATCGACAAGGTTTTAAGAAGGGTAGATCTCACCGGGGCGGTTGTTGTGCCTTGTTCACAAATGACTGAACTGAGAGGTTTGGGCGTCAATATTGCTGTTGATGTCCAGCCCGGGGTGACGTGCCCAGCAGACTTTCCTGCGGATTTATAGCGTCGTCAGCATGCCGAAAACGGTATAAAAAAAGAGGCCATCCGGCCTCTTTTTGATGTCTTGATGTCAACCGAAAACCGCTTACAGCGCCGCGATGGTCGCTTTCTGCTCTTCCAGTTTAATCAGGGTTTCTTTGTAACCTTCCAGCTTCTCGCGCTCTTTGGCTACGACGGCTTCCGGGGCTTTGGCCACGAAACCTTCATTGCCCAGTTTGCCCGCGATGCGCTTGATTTCACCCTGTGTTTTGGCCATTTCTTTGTCCAGACGCGCCAGCTCGGCGTCTTTGTCGATCAGGCCGGCCATTGGGATCATCAGGGTCGACTTGCCGACCAGCGCCGTAGCGCAGGCTGGGGTTGCTTCGCCGTCTGCCAGTACACGCAGGCTGTCCAGTTTCGCCAGCGCCACCAGAACGGCCTGGTTTTGCTGCAGGCGGGCCGCCTCTTTGTCGTCAGCAGCTTTGAGCATCACATCCAGGCCTTTGCTTGGTGCGATGTCGTACTCGGCACGCAGGTTACGGATGCTGGTGATGAATTGCTTCACCCACTCAATATCAGCCAGGGCATCCGCATTGAAGTTTGCATCATCATACTGAGGCAGTGCCTGCGTCATGATGGTGTCGCCTTCAACACCTTTCACCAGTGGCTTGACGCTCTGCCAGATGGTTTCCGTGATGTACGGGATCACCGGATGGGCCAGACGCAGGGTCTTCTCCAGCACCGTAATCAGAGTACGACGGGTTGCACGTTGCTGCGCTTCGCTGCCTTTCCACAGAACTGGCTTGGTCAGCTCCAGATACCAGTCACAGAACTGGTTCCAGATGAACTCGTAGATCGTGTTGGCGGCCATGTCCAGACGGAAATTGTCAATGTGGGCATTGAACTCTTTCGCGGCCAGCTCGAACTGCGACTCGATCCACTTGTCTGCCAGTGAGTATTCCAGCTCGGCACCGTCGGCAAAACCGCAATCCTGATCTTCAGTGTTCATCAGTACGTAGCGGCTGGCGTTCCACAGCTTGTTACAGAAGTTACGGTAACCTTCCAGGCGTTTCATGTCCCAGTTGATGTCACGGCCGGTAGACGCCATGGCTGCCAGGGTGAAACGCAGGGCATCGGTGCCGTAAGGTTCAATGCCGTTTTCGAACGTCTTGCGGGTATTTTTTTCGATCTTCGCCGCCAGTTGCGGCTGCATCATGTTGCCGGTCCGTTTCTGTACCAGGGACTCCAGATCAATCCCGTCGATCATGTCGATCGGGTCCAGCACGTTGCCTTTCGATTTCGACATCTTGTCGCCGTTCTCATCACGGATCAGACCGGTGACATAAACGGTTTTGAACGGAACCTGGGCTTTGCCGTCTTCGTCTTTGCAGAAGTGCATGGTCATCATGATCATGCGGGCAACCCAGAAGAAGATGATGTCGAAACCGGTTACCAGCACATCTGACGGGTGGAAGACTTTCAGAGCGTCCGTCTGCTCAGGCCAGCCCTGGGTGCCGAAGGTCCACAGAGCCGAGGAGAACCAGGTGTCCAGCACGTCATTGTCTTGTTTCAGGACCACGACAGGCGCCAGGCTGTACTTCTCACGCACTTCTTCTTCGGTACGGCCCACATAGACCTTGCTGTCGTTGTCGTACCAGGCCGGGATGCGGTGACCCCACCACAGCTGACGGGAAATACACCAGTCCTGCACGTCACGCATCCAGGAGAAGTACATGTTCTCATACTGCTTCGGCACAAATTTGATATCGCCGTCTTCAACCGCTTTCACGGCGGGGGCTGCCAGCGGGGCAGTGCGCACGTACCACTGGTCAGTCAGCATCGGTTCGATCACCACGCCGCCACGGTCGCCATAAGGGACGGTCAGGTCGTGATCTTTGACTTCATCCAGCAGACCCAGCTGATCGAACTCGGCCACGATGGCTTTACGCGCTTCGAAACGTTCCATGCCCTGATAGGCCGCCGGAATGTCGGTGCTGTAGGCATCTGTGGGTTCGCCATTGGTGTTAAAGACTTCAGCTTCGTTGCGGATGTTGGCATCGAAGGTCAGGATGTTAATCATCGGCAGGCTGTGACGTTTACCGACTTCATAGTCGTTAAAATCGTGCGCCGGGGTGATCTTGACACAACCTGTGCCTTTTTCCATGTCGGCGTGCTCGTCACCCACGATCGGGATACGACGATTCACGATCGGCAGCAGGACGTGCTGGCCAATCAGATCTTTGTAGCGAGGATCTTCAGGGTTCACCGCCACACCGGTATCACCCAGCACAGTTTCCGGGCGGGTGGTCGCAACCACGATGTAGTCTTTCCCGTCTGCGGTTTTGACACCGTCGGCCAGCGGGTAGCGGAAGTGCCACATGTGGCCCTTCTTGTCTTTGTTCTCAACTTCCAGATCGGAAATCGCGGTGTGCAGTTTCGGATCCCAGTTAACCAGGCGTTTGCCGCGGTAAATCAGATCGTCTTCATACAGGCGCACGAAGACTTCACGCACGGCGTTCGACAGGCCTTCATCCATGGTGAAGCGTTCGCGATCCCAGTCAACTGAGGCGCCCAGACGGCGCAGCTGCTTGGTAATGGTGCCGCCGGATTCGCCTTTCCATTCCCAGATCTTGTCGATGAAGGCATCACGACCGTAATCGTGCTTGGTTTTGCCTTCTTCTGCGGCGATCTTACGCTCCACAACCATCTGAGTCGCGATACCCGCGTGGTCAGTACCGACCTGCCACAGGGTGTTTTTACCTTTCATGCGCTCACAGCGGATCAGGGTATCCATGATGGAATCCTGGAACGCGTGGCCCATGTGCAGGCTGCCCGTGACGTTTGGCGGTGGGATCATGATGCTGTAGGCATCTTTCGTCGTGTCACCGTGAGGCTTGAAGTAACCTGCCTCTTCCCAGCGCTTGTACAGCGCTTGTTCAATCGATTGTGGGTTGTATGTCTTTTCCATAGCGCTCTTGATGGATCTAGGTGGAATTAGGGCGATTCAGGCGCAGGTGTGGTCTGCAATTGAATGCCTGCCAACCGGTACGCTTTATAGCGTTCGCGGGCCTGCTGCTTGAGTTTTTCATCGCAAGGCACGAAGTCTACCACTTGTGCAAAGGTCACGGCAAAATTTGGTGCATCCTGACTGAGATTGATCAGGATTGCCCGGCGGCCGCTGTGTCGCAGGCCGGGCCAGCCGATTTCAACCGGAGAACCCTGTCTGGGGCCTTCTCCAATCAGGTTGTGGGGCACGAAGTTGTCGGGATCTTGCTGCCAGAGGTATTCGTCCAGCCATTCGGCCTGCGCACGGGTTTCCGCCAGCAGGAACACAGACTGGCCTTGCTGATACCACCATGCTGCTTGCTGACCGGCCAGTTTCAGCCTCGCCTCCGGTGCGGCGTCGTCAATGATATAAAAGGTAGCATGGCTCATAATGTCTTATCCGAAAAAGGGGCCGGCTGGCCCCTCTGTCGATGATGGTTAATCGAGGTTTTCCAGCCCGGCCCGGTTGAGCAGGAACTGGACCAGCAAAGGGACCGGACGTCCGGTGGCGCCTTTGTTTTTGCCGCCTGTCCAGGCCGTCCCGGCGATATCCAGGTGCGCCCAGTTATACTTCTTGGTGAAGCGCGACAGGAAGCACCCCGCGGTAATCGTACCCGCGCCCGGTGTACCAATGTTGGCCAGATCTGCAAACGGACTTGCCAGCTGTTCCTGGTATTCATCGTTCATTGGCAGACGCCATGCGCGGTCACCGGCCTGTTCAGAGGCGTTGACCAGCTCATGGGCCAGCGGGTTATGGTTCGCCATCAGACCGCTGATGTGATTGCCCAGGGCGACCACACAGGCGCCGGTCAGGGTGGCGACGTCAATCACGCACTCAGGCTCGAAGCGCTCAACGTAAGTCAGTGCGTCACACAGTACCAGACGGCCTTCGGCGTCGGTATTGAGCACTTCCACGGTTTGTCCTGACATGGTGGTCAGAATGTCACCCGGACGGTAGGCATTGCCGCCCGGCATGTTTTCACAGCCTGCCAGCACGCCGATCACATTGATGGGCAGATTCAGTTTCGCCAGGGAGCGCATGGCACCGAAGACGGTTGCCGCGCCGCACATGTCGTATTTCATTTCGTCCATGTTGGCTGACGGTTTGATGGAAATACCGCCTGAGTCAAACGTCAACCCTTTACCGACCAGCACCAGCGGCTTGGCATTCGGGTCCGGATGGCCTTTGTACTCAATGATCGACATCATGGCTTCATTTTTCGAGCCCTGGCCCACGGCCAGATACGAGGTCATGCCCAGCTCTTTCATTTCCTGCTCGCCAATGATTTTGGTGCTGACGGTGTCGAAGTCGTCTGCCAGTCGGCGGGCCTGGGAGGCCAGGTAGGCTGGATTCGCCACGTTAGGCGGCATATTGCCCAGATCTTTCGCTGCGCGGACACCTGAAGCGATCGCCAGACCATGGCTGATAGCACGCTCACCCAGTGACAGTTCGCGGCGGGTCGGCACATTGAACACCAGCTTGCGCAGCGGGCGGCGGGTTTCCGGCTTGGTGCTCTTGAACTGGTTAAAGGTGTAGAGGCTGTCTTTGGTGGTCTCAACCGCCTGACGGACTTTCCAGTAGGTATCGCGGCCTTTAACGTGCAGTTCAGTCAGGAAGCAGACGGCTTCCATTGACCCGGTTTCATTCAGCGTGCTAATAGTTTGCTTAATAATTTGTTTGTACTGACGTTCATCCAGTTCACGCTCTTTACCACAGCCAACGAGCAGAACACGCTCGGAAAGAACATTCGGGACATGGTGAAGCAACAGCATCTGGCCAGGTTTTCCTTCCAGATCACCACGACGCAGCAGGGAACTGATGTAACCCTCACTGATCTTATCCAGTTGTTCAGCAATTGGAGAGAGGCGGCGTGGTTCAAAGACGCCAACGACGATACAGGCACTGCGCTGTTTCTCGGGGCTACCACTTTTTACACTGAACTCCATGCGTACTCCTACATCCTATAAAGACAATTAGGGCTAAATGTTAGATAATGCCGCACTTACTTGTTGGTTCTTGAATTCAGGTTAAGATCAAAGTGCAGGCTGACAGTTAGCCGAAAGATAAAAAAATAACTGATTTACCGGAAAATTATAGTGATTCCAGCAAAAAAACAAGTTTTCTATGGGTATATAACGCGTGATTATTGTTCGTTATTTGACACGTGAGACAATCAAGAGCCAGGTCGCGGTCCTTTTTGTATTGTTTCTTATCTTTATCAGTCAGAAGTTTATCCGCATTCTGGCTGATGCGACAGACGGATCCATTCCCGGTGATCTGGTCCTGACCCTGATGGGGCTTTACATGCCCTCGATGGCGATGCTGATGCTGCCGCTGAGTTTATATATCGGGATCCTGCTCACTTTTGGACGATTATATGCCGAAAGTGAAATCACAGTCATGAATGCAACCGGTATCGGTAATACTTTCCTGATCCGGGCAGCATTGTGGCTGGCGATTATCACAGGGGCCATTGCGGCGTTCAATGCGCTGTGGCTGGCTCCCTGGAGTGCCGAAAAAGAAACCCAGGTCATGGAGAAGGTGGAAGCCGATTCGGGGCTGGATCTGCTGGTCAAAGGTCAGTTTCAGGGCGCGCCGGATGGCCGTGGCGTGGTCTTTGTTGATGATATTACCGACAAGGGCGGCAAGCTGCATCGTGTCTTTGTGGCGCAGCCGACCGCCAGTGACACCTTGCGCCCGAGTGTGATGTTTGCCAACAGCGGCACTGTGGATGTGCTCAAAGATGGCCGGCAAGTGCTCGATCTGCAGGACGGCGTCCGTTATGAAGGGCTGCCGACCCGACTGGACTATTCCATTACGGATTTTGACAATTATCAGGCGGTGATTGGCCAGCGTGCGATCAAAGAAAAAAACCGCGACTGGGATGCGCTGCCCACTCTGGCCCTGATGCAGCGGCCAGAACTGGCGGCACAGGCTGAGTTTCAGTGGCGGATGTCCCTGGTGATCTGTATCCCGCTGCTGACTATGGTGGTGGTGCCTTTATCGGCGGTGAATCCGCGTCAGGGCCGTTTTGCCAAACTGGTGCCTGCAGTGCTGATCTATCTTTGTTATTTCCTGGCGATCAGCGCGGCGAAATCGGCGGTGGAAGATGGCGGACTGCCGGTCGGTATTGGCTTGTGGAGTATTAATATTCTCATGCTGTTCGTGGCGATTGGACTCAATAGCTGGGATTCGCTGCCAATGCGACAATTCAGAGACAAATTCCGGAGACGCGGCTGATGTTTAAAATTCTCGACTGGTACATTGGCCGTACCATTATTGCCACTTCTGCCCTGACGCTGTCGACCCTGGTGGGCCTGTCAGCCATCATCAAATACGTGGAACAGCTGCGTAAAGTGGGCGACGGGACGTACGATCTCTGGAAAGCGCTGCTCTTTGTGCTGCTCAGCGCGCCACGTGATATCGAAATGTTCTTCCCGATGGCGGTGTTGCTGGGAGCGCTGATCGGTCTGGGGACACTGGCGTCCAGCTCAGAGCTGGTGGTTATGCAGGCCGCAGGCTTTTCTAAGCTGGATATCGGCTTGTCGGTACTGAAAACCGCCGTGCCACTAATGCTGCTGGTCATGGTGCTGGGGCAGTGGGGAGCACCGGAGGCGCAGAAAGCGGCCCGGGAATTACGGGCGATCTGGACCTCTGGCGGTAATGTGTTTTCAGTACAGCGCGGGGTCTGGGCTAAAGATGATAACGACTTTATTTACATTGGCCGGATTCACGAGCAAACCAATCTCAACGCGATAAACATCTGGGAATTTGATGAAAAAGACGTGCTGAAAGACAGTTTGTTCGCCCGCTCTGCGACTTTTCTCGACGGGCAAGGCTGGGAGCTGAAAGATGTCACTGTGACCCATATTGGCGAAGAAAAGCAGGAAAATACCCATTACGATACCAAAATCTGGCAGACCAGTCTGACCCCGGATAAGCTGGCGGTGGTCACAGTCAAACCGGAGGAACTGGCCCTCTCTGGCGTCTATGACTATGTGCAGTATTTAAAAGACACCAAGCAAGATGCTTCCCGTTACGAGCTCGCTTTCTGGCGTAAAGCCCTGCAGCCGTTCTCAATCGCCGTCATGATGCTGCTGGCGCTGTCTTTTGTTTTCGGTCCGTTACGTTCCGTAACGATGGGCGCGCGGGTGCTGTCCGGGGTGATCTTCGGGTTTGCTTTCTACATTTCTAATGAAGTGTTCGGCCCGCTGAGTATGGTGTACCGTTTGCACCCGGTGATTGGCGCGTTGGGGCCGAGTTTAGTGTTCCTGTTTATTACCCTCTATCTGCTGCGGCGCAAGCTTTAGATGCAATCGCAGTAACGCAAAAGGCGCCGTTTGGGCGCCTTTTTTGTGCATTTGATCTGCCGATCAGTTGGGCTTTGGCAGTAACAGCATTTCACATTCGGCCATCAAATCCTGCAGCGACTGTTTGGTGTGGCTGAAAGGCACCAGCAAATTGCCCAGACCAAAGGCTGATGTTGCCATGCGGATCAGGGCCTGGGTAAAACGGATATTCGAACCATCGGCATTTTGAATGCGCAGCTTCCAGGCGCGCATGCCCAGCGTCTGGCCAGCCTTACACCAGAAATAGCCAAAGAAGGCGACGATGGTTCCCCCCAGATACACAGAGTATATCGGTGCAGCAACCGGGTGTCGGGTGAGGTATTCACTGGCATCGGCATAGTTCCCCAGGCTCAGTGCGCCGCTGCTGAGCAGCAGCGCAATCACGGCCATGGCAAGACCACCTGCCAGCATCAGCACCGCAGCGACGACCAGTGCGTCATAAATCCAGGCCCCGATGCGGCGAAACAGCCCCGGGTATTGTTTGGTTTGCGTCATGTCCTTTTTCACTGTTGTTGCCATGGTTCCACCACAAAGAGTAAAGAGAGCAGGCAAGCCTACCTGCCCTAAAAAACTGCGGCACAGTGTAGCAATAGTTCCAGGCTCAGGGTACTCAAGTTGCGCGTTACCGTGCGATTGCAACAGATAGTGTCGATTGGATTGGCAACGGAATGCTGTGAAAAATGCCGGAGCGACGAAAAAGCAGCAAACGATCGATCGCTCTTCATAAAGTCGCTTGCACATCAACACCGTATACGTATAATCAGCGTCATTGCCCGGGTGGCGAAATTGGTAGACGCAGCGGATTCAAAATCCGCCGGTGGTAACACTGTGCCGGTTCAAGTCCGGCCCCGGGCACCAACTTCAACGACAAAGCCTCGACGAAAGTCGGGGCTTTGTCGTTTCTGCCGCTCAAAAACTTACGCTCGCTTTTTTCTTGTCATCAACCTGCGAGAAGCGAGCTTAAGCCCTTCTGGTTATCTGCTCACTCATTGCTGTTCTTTGTGTATATATTGGTTATCTGACCTTAGTTATTTCTATTCAATGTGTTAGCTTTTATTCTATTGTGAGAATTGATTTTTCTCTGTATTTAGTCGTACACACTTAGTAGGCGCTGGGTTAAAAACTAATGGATGAAGTCTTTTTTGAAAAATTTCATTTTTGCGATGGGTGAGCGAATGAATATCCTCCCATGTGGAGGTATTTTAATCAGTTCGAGTGACATAAATTAATTATATTTGGAGTTATTAGGATCATGATGAAAGCGTTAGTATTTTCTTTAATGTTGATGATGAGTTGCTTAGTTCAGGCTGCAGATACAATTGATTGTGGAAAGGTAGATTTGCAAACTGTTTACGTTCAGGCTGACCGTGGCGATGGCTCTTTCCATGCAAACAAAATGCTTATTTTGATGGGGGCGGGCAAGGAAGCGGCTTGTAGTGATATCACTTTTGCTTTCCTTGAAAATAATGATGATGCTTACGATAGTACATTGTCGATGGCTATTTCTGCTTATATGGCAGGCAAGAAGCTCAGAGTTGTTGTTGAAGATATACCAGCCCAGGCTGATGCAAAAAGGATTGCTTGGATTAATTTTTGAGTTGCACCGAAAAGGCCTAGTGGTGGGAGATCGGATCAGTCCGTCATGATCCTCTAGATATGTGGAAGCCCCGGCTTGGAATCGCCGGGGCTTAAGTGTTTCTGCGGGCCACTGACCTGTGGCCGTTGATGACGGAATAAACACCGCATCTTGTTGATAAGTGAATTAATGACAGTGCTGTAGCGCACAAAACTGATTCCCAAAAAGCATATTTATGCAAATATCAGATCAGGGCGAAAGAATGTGCAATGCCAACACCCTAAGATGTTTATACATTGATTTACATGAATTTATTAAAACTCTATGCATAGGATGTGCAGGCAGTTGGCTGCTTTAGGGATGAAATACATGGTCTTCTTAATGGGTATGCTTGTGTTCGGTAAACACTGTGAGTGCCCATGAGTAGCGTTTACTGTATGCCTGACCTGCATCATGGACTTGATGAGGAAGAATGATGCTAAGAATGTCGGGCCGTTATCTGGTGCTTTTTGCGTGTTTGGTCGCTGTTCTGGGTTACTTTGCTGATCAGATCTATGCCAAACAACTGGCCTTAACCAAGAATAAAGCCCGCAGTGAAATCATCGTGGCGGGCAACAATATCCGCACCGTGATGGAGCAATCGCTCAATG
Organism: Photobacterium sp. Hal280; assembly: GCF_037162255.1. Taxonomy (NCBI): domain Bacteria; kingdom Pseudomonadati; phylum Pseudomonadota; class Gammaproteobacteria; order Vibrionales; family Vibrionaceae; genus Photobacterium; species Photobacterium sp. Hal280. The sequence continues at coordinate 2,742,946 of NZ_JARLUO010000005.1, read as the reverse complement.
CATTACATACCCTGGTTGCTGTGGTAGATCAAAGCCATGGTAAGGTGGAGCAGTTTGAGGCACTGGCAGCCAGACTGCTGCCGCTTCATCCGGGCATTCTTTCGCTGCAACTCGCACCGCAGGGGCGTCTGAACTACATTTACCCGCTTGAGGGTAATGAAGCCGTCCTCGGGATGGATTTGTTTGCGTCCGCCCGAACCCGGCCTGGTGCCATGCAGGCCTACCGCTCAGGGACGATTGTCATGGACGGTCCTTATCAGTTGCTGCAGGGCGGCTATGGTGTTCTGGCGCGTTTACCGGTTTATGTTTCATCGCCTTCTCTGCCGAATTCTCAGTCCGAACAGGCATCCCGAACTTTCTGGGGGCTGGCGATTGCCCTGATCCGTTTCCCTCAGGCGCTGGAAGGCAGCTCGCTGGCTGATCTAGCACAACTGGGATATCAATATCAGCTCTGGACCCAAAATGCACAGACAGGTCAGCCTTTAGTGATTTCAAACAGCCAAGGCAATCTGCAGTGGCAAGCATTAGCAGACAGCATTCATTACGACTTTCAGATCAGTGGCCGCACCTGGTCACTGGCGATGACCCGGTCGCAGGGCTGGGGCAATCCATTGCTGTTCAGTTTGTTACTGTTACTGACCTTGTTGCTGGCTTTTATCGTGACCCGTCTGGTCTATAGCGCTCAGCATTCGAAAATCAGTGCGCGTCATTTTGAAGGGCTGGTGAGCATCAGAAATGAGCAACTACGCCAGAGTGAAAAAGAATTGCACCGGGCGCAGGAAGTCGCCGGCATTGGCTCATGGTGCTACGATTGTGTTAAAAACGGCCGTGTGCTGACGCCGCAAGCCAGAGCTGTGCTGAACTGGCCTTCTGAGGTCATGACATTCAGGCAACTAATGGCACGAGTTCCGGAAGCCTACCATGATACTGTGGCGGCGGCCTGGTTTCATGAACCCCCTCAAAAGCAGAAATTGGTGGAGTATCCGGTTGTGGTGAATCAACAGGAACGGTGGCTCAGAGAGTTTTCTGAAAGCCGGGTCACCACTGTGGGTGTTGAGCTGATAGGTACAGTGCAGGACATCACCGAATCCAAATCGCAACAGGAAATGATTTGGCGACAGGCTCATTACGACAGCCTGACGGGGTTACCCAATCGCTATTATCTGCTCAAGCTCATGAAAGAATATATGGCGTGGGCGCAGGAAAGCGGCCAGTCTTTCGCCATCATTTTTGTTGATATTGATGACTTCAAATGGGTGAACGATGCCTTGGGGCATTTGGAGGGCGATAAAATACTGCAAATACTGGCTGAGCGTTTGAGCCTGTTATTGCCGCCAGACAATGCAGTCGCTGCACGGGTCAGCGGGGATGAGTTCGTGATTCTGATGCGTCTGGTGCCGACAGGCGGTGATGTGGAAGTATTTCTAAGCGCCTTGCTATCGGCTTTTGAACAGCCGGTGCAAGCGGTGCATCGCCAGGTACAGGTGTCCTGCAGCGCCGGTATCGCTGTTTATCCGGATGACGGTTTAAGTGCTGAAGAGCTGCTGGGTAAGTCTGATTTAGCAATGTATCACGCGAAAAATCAGGGCAAGCACAACTTCAGCTTCTTTACCCGTGACATGGCGGCAGAGGCTAATGAAAAGCGCCACCTTGAGGCGGAGCTGAAAGCCGCGATAAACAATCAGGATTTTGAGCTCTATTATCAGCCGATTATAGAAGCCGACACCGGACGCATCGTGGCTGTGGAATCCCTGATTCGCTGGTTTCACCATGAAAAAGGTCCGATCTCACCGGGCTGGTTTATTCCTGTTGCAGAGGAAAAGGGATTTATCCTTGATATTGGCCGTTGGGTGTTGAAGCAGGCGTTGTCAGATATCCATGGGTTAAATGGTGAATTGGGCACACAGCTGGCAGTGACGATCAATATATCCAGACGTCAGTTACAGGATGAAACCTTTTATTTACAGCTGCAGGGCTTGATGGCGGAGCTGCCTGTGTCTGCCCAACAAATTGTCTTGGAAATCACCGAGTCTGCCCTGGTTGACAGTCACCAGAAACTGATCGAACAGCTATACCGGATTCAGCAATTGGGTATCCAGTATGCGCTGGATGATTTCGGCACGGGCTACTCTTCCCTGGCCAGTGTGCGCGATTTCCCATTATCTACCCTTAAGATAGATAAATCTTTTATCAGGGACTGTCCGCAGGATGAGCAGGCCAATAAAGTGGTTGAAGCTATCATTCATATGGCGAATGCGCTGGGTATTCAGGTGGTGGCTGAAGGGGTTGAGCAGATTGACCAGGTCAGGTTTTTAAAGAGGCTTCAGTGTACCTACGCCCAGGGCTTTTATTACCACAGGCCGATGCCGCTGGATGAACTGCGTCATCTGATGCAATCGGGCACAGCCGCCCGGAAGCATCACGAGAGTGGGCCCGAATCCGCCGCTTTGGCAGATATGATCGAGTGATCCAGCAATGATCAGTGAACGTCAGGATAAAAAATGACATGGGTTTCTGCACGCTGAAGACAAGGAAGCGATATGATCGATCTGGTGACTTTGGGGGTAACTGTGTTCATGGGCTTTTTTGCCATCATGAACCCGATTGCCAATACGGCGGTATTTACCGGGCTGACCGCCAGCCAATCCCCGCATGAAAAGAAGCAAACGGCCATCAAGGCGCTGACCGCTGCGTTTTTCATTGTTGCGGCGTTCAGTCTGCTCGGAAAAGGGATATTCCAGCTGTTCGGGATCACTTTACCGGCGCTGAGAATGGCCGGGGGAATATTAGTCTTTATGGTGGGTTATCACATGCTGCAGGGAAGCAGTTCTTCCTTGCAGACACAGAGCCCCAGCAAGGCGGCTGAGGACGTCTCTATTTCGCCGCTGGCGATCCCGATTCTGGCGGGGCCGGGCACCATAGCAACCGCCATGAACTACTCAGCCGCAGAAAGCCTGCTGCATATTCTGATCACGATTTCTGCGTTCGGGGTGCTGTGCCTGATTACCTTGCTGTGCTTTTTGTATGCCCCAAAGCTGGTGGCATTTCTGGGGAAAGACGGCGTGAATGTGATCACCCGAATCATGGGGTTACTCCTAACGGTCATTGCGATGCAGATGCTGATTCAGGGGGTGCATGATGCGATGCATCTGTTTACGCCTGCGGGCGGGCCGTGAACTTCAAAAATCATGAACACTGAGAAAAGATAATGAGCGACAGATCTGAGCATGCGTTGTATTGAAATTGGGATTGTGTGAAAGGCAATGACATTCTTTCGTCTGTTACGAATAAAAACCCCTGTGTTTTATTTTTTTATTTATTTGATTTTATTTAGTTTTATATTTTTATCGCCTGAGTTTGATTTACATCAAGTCTGATGCCTGACGCATTTCCTCCCTCTTATTATACTTATACCTGATCAAATCGTCGGGGGTGAATCTTCTGTGTGGAAGGAGGTTGAAAATGCGTACTGACGTTAAAAAAAGTGGTTTCCCTTCACTGCTGGACAATGATTTTGACAACTTGTTTCAAGGCTTCTTCCGGCCGGTGCTCGGCGGTGATTTTTTGAATCAAGCCAGTCAATTGCCTGCGGTGGATATTCATGAAACCCAAGACAATTATGTTCTGACTGCAGAGCTGCCTGGATTCAGTAAAGAGGATATTCAGGTATCGTTCCACAACGGTAAATTAACCATTGCCGCTGAACATAAGGAAGAAACCGAGAAAAAACAGGAAGGACAAGCTGTTTTGACAGAACGGCGCTACAACAGCTATTCGCGCACTTTCCAGTTCGGATCGAATATTGCTGAGCACGACATCGATGCGGCCTATCAGGATGGTGTATTGCGTCTGGTGATGCCAAAAACAGCGATAAGTGAGCCTGAAGTCCGGAAAATTGAAGTCCGTTAAACTTAGGGCGATATCATAAACATCAGGTGCGGGCAGCAATGCCGGCACCTGCTTCCAGTCAGACAGGGCGTTTGCCCTGATATCGGAGGTCTGGAAAATGAAAACTTTTGTTCTCACCGCGTTATTTGTGACGATTGCAGGGCTGTCGGGATGTGACAGATCCAGTCAGGGCTTTAGCTTACCCCAGGGCAATGCTGAGCTGGGCGAACAGGTTTTTGTGAAGTACCAATGTCTCAGCTGTCATACGATGGCCGGTTATGAAACAGATACGGAGAACCTGCCCGGTTCGATGGAAACGCCGGTAGCGCTTGGTGGACAGGTGAGCCGCATCCGGACTTATCCTGAGTTGGTGACTTCGGTGATTAACCCTTCGCACAGACTCGCCGAAGGTTATGAGGCAGAGAGTGACCAGTCTGTGATGCCGAGTTTTAACGATGTGATGACGGTGACTGAGCTGGTGAATCTGGTGTATTTTCTGGAAGACCATTATGAGTTAGAACCCTATCCGCGTACAGACTATGTCAGCCCTCACTGAGTGTGTGTCTGCGTGGCTCACTGCTATTGCTACAGCGATTCGGCTGGAATAGCAAAAAGCACCACCAGCGCCAGAATGATGACCAGCAGAGTGAAAGCACACCTGAGCCATCTGCGCTTTGTGGTTGCCTGAATTTCCCCTGCCAGTAACCAGGCAGTCATGCATTGGGTGAGGTAGAAGAGCGCGAAGGCTTGCGAGGCGAGCGTGATGATTGAAAACAGGTTGGTACTCCAGATCAGGACAATGGCAAGACAGACGGCAACCGTGTAGCCTGTGCGCTCGCTGTGCTTTTTCTTGATCGCCTCATGAAATAACCCGCCAAAGCCTGCTGTGTCTGCAACGGCAGCACTGAACTGGCTCATCACGGCAGCCACAGTCAACAAAATGGGCAGCAATAAGCTTACCTGCTGGCTCATGGTGATAATGGCTGTTTCTGACGGTGAACTGTTGCTGATTGGAAGCAGAGAATGCGCCAGAGTGACAAAAACAAGGTATATCAAAGCGGATAACCACTGGGCATATTTCATTGTTTGGATGCGGTGTCTGGCTGAGTACGCACTGCCAAGGTAACGTGAGGTTTCAAATCCTTGAACCACCAGGAGCATGCCTGCGAGCAAACGCAATGCGTGGATAGGATCGCTGACGGGGGCCGAGGGAATAAATAATGACTCGGCAGGCGTTTGGAACTGATAGGCCGTCAGGCCAACCAGCAGGGCTGCGATGATACTGAGTTTGATGCTGACCGCAAATTCTTCAGCGACTTCCATGCCACTCAAGCCCCGGAAGACACCAGTGATAGCGATGCACAACAGGCAAACTGTTGCGATTGAGTTGGCGATGGCTATATGGGTGCTCATGTTGAATGCATGCAGCACGAAAGAGGCAAGTAACCTGATGTAAAAAGCGATAGAAATCAGGTAGGCAATGGAAAGTGTGAATTTGCTGGTATGTTCTATGACTTTTAATAGCGGCGCTGCCGGGTTGGCGTCTTTATCCAGCTGAGCAATGTTGAACCGAATGACCCAACCAATGCAATAAGCCAGCAAGACAATCAGTAGCATTGCAATTGTGCTCCAGGAGCCGACGGCATAGCCGAGTAGTGGTGCAATCACCAGAAAGCCGCTGCCTATGATTGAGGCAAGTGGTGTCAGTGTGGCCCGCCAGATTTTGTTCTTTCGCATGCCCGGCAGTAGCAGTCCTGAGAGTACCATGGCCATGGTCAGCAGTAGCACGGCGTTCAGTAAAATACATCCCCCTTGATTTAAAGGTGTCTCTCCTTAAAAGGCAGAATTTTTAAGATCTTATGGTATTCAGTATAGGGTGCGAACAGGTGTCGCAAAGGTAAATTCAGGAAATTGTTAGGGGCAGATCATTGGTCAAGCGTAATCCGCTTTACAAGCCAAGGCGCAATGGGCGAGACTTCACCTGATATTATTATGGTCAATATTGTGTGCTGTCAGCTGCTGTGCGTGACACGACAATCGACTAAACAGGTTGAATGCTAATTATGTGGATCCCCTTACTGGACAATCTAGAACAAGTAGTAACCTACTTTTTAACACATAAGTTGTTGTTAAGTTTGTGTCTTATTCTGCTTGTGATCTTACTTCGCCGGATAACAATTACCCGGATTCGTGGTGAGGCCAATTTTCTCAGTGAAGATCAGCGAAAATGGATCTCGCGCACCAAAAATGGTGCCTTCACTTTATTGTTACTGACGCTTTTTCTGTTATGGGAATCGGAAATCAGCAAGTTTGCCCTGTCGCTGACCGCTATCGCGGTGGCCCTGGTGGTGGCATCGAAAGAGATCATTCTCTGTATGACCGGCTCTCTGCAGCGCGCCAGTTCCCGTTCGTTCCGCATCGGCGACTGGATTGAAGTGGGACCCGTCTGCGGCGAGGTGATCGAGCATAATCTGATGGCCTCTGTGATTCAGGAAATTGCCCTGCAGCAAGGCCAGTACCATTACACAGGGAAAACCATCACCTTGCCGAACAGTATGTTTTTCACCGTGGCGGTCAAGAACCTGAATTTCATGAAACGTTACGTTTATCATGGCTTTACTGTGACGATAAAAGAAACGGTGAACCTCTATCCTATGGTGCCTGTGCTGCTGGACAAGATTGACGAGCATATCGCCGACTTTATCGATATCGCCCGGCGTTATAACCATATGATAGAACGTCATGCCGGGGTCGATTTACCCGGTTCGGATCCGCATATTCATATCACGACCACAGCGACGGGCGAGCAGCAGGTGCACTTTAAGCTGTTTTGTCCGACGGTGCAGGCGGCTGAACTGGAGGCAAAAATCCGGGAAGACTTTATGACCCTGTACTGCGAACAATATTTGCCTGTTGCCGCCAAAACCGTTGAGCTGGAATACCAATCAGCCTGATCTGCATCGGATCATTTCCAATATGCACGCATAATATAAAAGCAGCGCCCTGAGGCGCTGCTTTGCTTTGGCACAAACTGATTTTTTTGAACACAACACAGTTCGGGTGGTGAATGATCACCGCGATCAGTAAAGCAAGTTGCAGGCCAGAATGTGCTCAGTTTCAAGTCTTTGAAAGTTAACGCAAGAAAAAGGCTCAACTCGGAGTTTCGCTCTGGCAATTGCATTTTGCAGTTGCTTCTTGCAACCCCACTCAGGATTTGCAATTTGAAAAGGCACAAGGCATTGTGCTACCGGATGTATAAGTATTGAAGGATGACATTGATGTTCAGTCAGACCGTTGATCAGGATATCGAACTGGTTCTGGTCCAGCCGTCTTTCGCAGCCCGTTATGTCGAGCTGGTGAATGCGCATTATGATTATTTGTCTCAGTGGCTGGCCTGGCCGCCACACTGTAATACCGAGGCGGATTTCACCGATTTTATCCGTCGCTCGTTGCATGATTACGCCGAGGGAAAATCCCTGGTGTGCAGTATTTTTTTCCAGGGACAACTGGTCGGCAACTGCAGCTTTAATACCATAGATAACAGCCTGAAAACGGTCGATATCGGATATTGGCTGGCGGCCGATTTTCAGGGACAGGGTATTATTACCCGGGTATGCCGTCATCTTTGCCGCCTGGCGTTTGACCATTTTGCGATGGAAAAAGTGGTCATTTCAGCCGCGGTTGACAATACGGCGAGCAGAGCGGTCGCAGAACGTCTGGGCATGACGCTGGAAGGGGTGATCACCCGTAGTGAGAATCTGAACGGTCGTACTCTTGACCATGCGATCTATGCCCTCCATCGTGATTCAGCACATTCATGATTGTAAGGAGAAATAATGAGTGAAGTGATTTACCCCATTTACGGCGCTTGCCAGTGTGGTGGCGTGACCTATACCTTGCTTGCCCCACCCAGCATGGTGGTTGCCTGCCATTGCAAAGAATGCCAGAAACTCTCGACCAGTGCGTTCAGTATTACCGCGATGGTAAACGCTCAGGATGTGGTGTTCGAGGGAGTCATGGCTGACTGGTCCCGACCTGCTGACAGCGGTAATACCAGCGCCGCGAAATTCTGCCCGACCTGCGGCAACCGTATCTACCACTTTAATCCCGAACAACCGGATGCCATTAAACTCAAACCCAGTAATCTGAGTGACACCCGCGTGATTCAGCCCACCGCGCATGTCTGGGTCAGTGAAAAGCAGGACTGGTTCTCCATTCCGGATGGCGTGAAGCAATTTGCCAGGCAGCCGTAAACTCTGACAATGCAGGCGGCCACACTAAAGGGCGCACTTAGCCTGAATAAATCGGGGCTAAGTGCGTTTTATATCGCTTTGGCGCGCTTTACCGGTCATGTGAAAGAGACGACTGAACAGTATCACGACCATCAGGGCATGTATGGCAAGCCTCCGCCGCAAGGCAATCAAAGACAGGGTTCGCCATAGCAAGCCAATGCTTGATTAGAGAGGTGAAAAAGGGGCTGCGAAAGCCCCTTTCGTGGATCTGTGTGAGCGGCATTACTGTGGTGTAATCGAGGTCATCACAGACTGGTAAGAGGCTTTGCCGTTATAAACGGCCCCCACCGTATTGCTGCTGCGCTCGAAATCCAGAATGAATTCAGGGTTGTATTCATAGCTGTAACCCACAGCAGATTTCACCTGATTCTGAATCATGTCATCCAGTAAAGTCCGGTAATGATCCTGATACAGGATGTCGTTATTTGAGATTGTCCGGTTCTTCTTGTAACCGGTATACAGGGCGGCATCCGGATTGAAACTGAGGGTGTAATTTTCAGTGGCCGGATACCAGATGAAGGTGTCACCGGCATTGAGATAGTGCGTGGTGATATCGCGGATCCAGAAAGGGGTTTCCTGTACCAGACTGGCGGTTGCGTTATCCGCAATATAAACCCCGTTCTGACCCACGACAGACATGGACACCGGTGCGTCCGGCGTTAAAGGCTGGCTGACGATGAGTGCGGTGGTTTCATCCACCCCAAAGCCAAAGCGGACGCCCTGTTGATGGGCCAGTTTGATCAGCCGGGTCTGACGTGCACGTTCGGAGAAGTGCGTATCCGCCACGCCCCAGTTGAAGACCCCCAGGCCGCCTTCGGTATTCATCAGATGGGCCGGATAGCCGGACGCCAGGACATCATAAGCTGTACCGCCATCAATCATCGGGTTGATGGCATCATTCGGCGTCAGCCTGCCGCCGCCCTGAACTGCCGCACCGGCACTGGTTCCGCCGATCACCAGTGCTCCCTGCTCGAACCGGCTTCGGATGGCAACCATTTCCGGGCTGTCTGCGCCGTTGCTGATCAGGCTTTCCAGCGTGCGTAACTGACTACCACCATTGATAAATAAACCATCGGCAGACTGGATCATCGACAGCACGGTTTCCGGATTGTCACAGGCGGCCTGCGCCTGGCTGGCATAGTCGGCAAAATAGATATCCTGGTGCGGTTTTCCGGCCAGCACATCGTGTGTGAGCTGCAGATCGTCACACTGGTTTTGATCGACACTCTGGCGGTAGGCCCGATCGACCGGGAACCAGGTGACGGTCGCCCCCGCCTGTTCAAATAACTGAACATAATAATCTGCAACGTCATAGTGATTATTGGAAGAGGAAGTCATCACCAGGATGTGGGGCTGGCCATTTTCACCAGAAGCTGCTTTTGCCATCTCGACAAACGTGTTATAGGCCGTGACAGAGTCGCTGCTCAGGGAATCATTCAGGGCCACATATTCAACCGGACGAGTGTATTGAGGCACATTACGATACAGGCGTAGTACCCTGAACTGGTCTTCAATGCTGAGGTTATTGTAGGTGCTGCCAATGGCGGTAATGAAATCGATATAGGTCAAGCTGGTATTTTCCGGCAAGGTCGCGAGTGCATTGAGCAGTCCGGTCTTTCCGGAAAAGGCTTCTGCCGCCGCATAATCACGGCTGGCCGTCCGGGTATAAGTGATCAGCCCGTCATCCTTTTTCAGGTAGGCCAGGGCATCCCATTGATCTGAACTGGCGTCGTACCACAGATATTCACCGTCGATCGGGGTGCCATTGACGGTGACATTGATGTCAGAAGCCGTCAGTGCCAGCATGGCGGTTTTAAAGTCATCCCAGGACGGAATCGGCTGGCTGTTGTACTGCTGCTGGAGGGCATGCAGGGCGTTTGAAATCGCCTGCTGCATTTGAGGATCCGCTGCCCAGGGCGCGGCATTGATCACGCGGTCAATGTAAGCGTCGGATGTGGCGACCGGTTCTTCTGTTGGGGTACGGATGTCAGCATCGGTCAGGTTGGCCAGTGCAGATTGCCGGTAACTGTCCCAGTCAGCACATTCCCCCTGGGTCATTGACGAGCAAACCACTAAATGTCCGCCGCCCATAAAGAGCTGCTTTGCCGGGGACGATTCAGCCTGACAGCCAACGGAAAGTGTCAGTGCCATGCCGGCAGCCAGTGTCGGTATGTTGAAGCGCTTGTTCATTGTGTTGCCTCCATTGAGACCTCTCCGGTGATGCCGGAGGACAACGTCCGTATTGATTGAGTGTCGTAAGTTCAGGCTGCCAGCCCTTGTTGTTGGACGGGGCAGGCAGCCTGATAGGTTAAGCGGCGAAGTACAGCATGGCGCATGAACTGAGCAGGACAGCCCCGAGATAAGGCATGACCCATTTCAGGAAGCGGCCATAGGGAATATTGGCCATGGCCAGGCCGGCAACAACCGTTGCGGCTGTGGGTGCAAACAGATTGATCCAGCCGGAGCCGAGCTGATAAGCGGTGACGATCATGTCCCGGCTGACACCGGCAAAGTCACTCATGGGCCCCATCAGCGGCATAGAAACGGTTGCCAGGCCTGAGCTGGATGGAATGAAAAAGGCCAGAATAATGTGTGCCAGATAACTCACCACGGCAAATACGCCACTGTCTAAACCGACCACCAGGTGCTCAGCCCAGCTCAGAATGGTGTCCGTGATATTGGCGTTGTTCATGATGACATTGATGCCTTTGGCCACTGCAATCACCAGCGCCACACCGATCATGTCACGGCAGCCAGCAATGAAAGCACTCACGAATGTCGCTTCCGGCATGCGGTTGATCAGGCCAATGAGGATAGCTGCGGTCAGGTAGATAACCGAGATTTCTTTCAGCCACCAGTTCAGCGCCGGCACAAAGGTGACCCCGATATCTTCCCAGGGAATCACGCTGTAGATCATCAGCGCAAAGGCGCCGAAAAACACCGTCATGGTCAGTTTGTGGCGCGTGGTGAATGCCAGGGCGGCAGGCGCCTGAGAAAACTGATCATCAAAGTCGATATCGTGCAGCAGCGACGCTTTGGGATCGGCTTTGACTTTCGCGGCATAACGCATAATGAAAGCACTGGTGATCACATAGAGCACGACAAAGGTCAGCAGCCGGAACAAAATGCCGTCGCCTAACTGAATGTCAGCAAAGCGGGAGGCGACCCCGGTCGCAAACGGGTTCACCGTACTGGTTGCAACACCGATCCCGCTGCCGAGCAGGATGATGCCTGCGACGACCATGCGGTCGTAACCGGCAGCAATGAAAAAAGGCAGCAGGATAACCCACAAACTCACGGTTTCTTCGCTCATCCCATAAGTACTGCCGCCAACCGCGAGAATGAAAATCAGCAAAGGGATCAGCCAGTGTTCTTTGCCTGCAAATCGCTTGGACAAAGAAGCAATGCTGGCATCCATCGCGCCGGTTTTGATCGTGACATTCAAAAAGCCACCAATCATCAGAACAAACAGGATAATTGAGCTGGCATCGGCAAAGCCTGCCAGCGGTGCCGCCAGAATATCGGACAGCCCCTGTGGGTGACTTTCAAGTGCCGTAAAGGAACCGGGTACTGGCAGTAAACGTTCCCCGCCGCTGTAATCAGCAACGTCTGCCGCTTTCACCAGTGTGTTGGAATCACTGGTGATGTAGTCATATTTACCCGCCGGCAGCAGCCAGGTGAGCAGCGCGACGGCGATGGTGATAAAGAAGAGGAGCGTATAGACAGTCGGCATGTTCCATTTGCGCTTGCCAGCTCCGGTCGTTGATTGCATTTCCATATCCATAGTGATTTCCCTCATTTTGATTGGACATGACGATTAAATTCTTGGAACACCCTGGCTCCAGACTTGTTTGATGTGCATGTTGTCAGGCTGGATCAGCACCAGATCGGCATCGAAGCCCGGCTTGATGTATCCCTTGTTGTGCAACCCGAGCGCCTTGGCCGGGGTGGAAGTAATGCATTGAATGGCCAAATCAAACGGCACACCGTACCGGGTGACAGCGAGCTGAACGCCCTCATACAGTGAAGCGATCCGGCCGGTATCTACGCCTATGGTGTTGCCATCGGCATCGAATCTCGGCAGGCTGGCGTTGGCATCTGAGCTGAAACTGATCCGCTCAACCGGTACGCCGGCCTGTAATGCCTTGGCCAGAGCTTCGGAACAGAAAACTTCACCGTCATCCAGCAGGCCCTGATTGGTACTGGTGGTGATGTCGATATATCCGCCGGCTCTGGCATAGCGGATCCCGGCGGTAAACAGCGCCGGGTTACGGTTGATGTGGGTGGGCACAAACAGGGAGTAAGGCAGTTCGGTTTTCTCAATCAGATCCTCAAGCAGGGTTAACTGATCTGGGTGATCGCCAATGTGGCAGAACACCACGCCTTTTTTACCGGCCAGGTTGGCGCTGGTCCGTACCCGGCGGGCAATGGCGTAGAGATCATCAAACCGGATCACGGAACCCCGCAGATCGGACAGCGCCAGCTCGCCAATACCAATAATTTCCGGGATGTACAGCAGATCGGTTTCAACACTGCCGGTGAGTGTTGTGGGTGGCAGGTGGTAAGAACCTGTATAGAAGTAACTGTCGATCCCTTTTGCTGACAGTTCACGACATTTACCCAGCAAATTAGGTAAATTTCGCGTGATTGCATCTGTCCCTAACGCTGAAACGGCTGTGGTAACGCCGTTTTTGAGCATGTCATCGGCATGGATTTCCGGTGTGCGGTTGATAAAGCCGCCTTCGCCGCCGCCGCCGACTGAATGCACGAGTCCGTCGATGAACCCCGGGACAAGCCACATGCCCTGGCCGTCAATCACATCAGCCAGGTCTGGGGGAATGGCAGGTAAAGTCTTGGAAACCGAATGGATACGGTTGCCACAAATCACAAGGTGGCAAATACCCTGATCTTCAGGCGCAAACAGCCTGACATTTTGAATCATACGTAACATAAAACACCACGAACTGAATGGAGTAAGTTCAGGTTCAGGCGTGCGGAAGCACATCGACAATCCGATGAAATCAGATCACCTTGCTGTGCCTGAAGCAGGCCGGAAACTGAATGAAAAAATTCAGAAGCGTGGGGGTTTTATTCGTTACACCATTCGCTCAGCGCAGTACGGCTGAGTTTGTAGTAGCTGAACAGAAGGGTAGGCGCATGAGCAGAAGCCGTGTTCAGAACACAAGGGGCAGCGTCGAATTGTTGATCTATTTGCCAAGCCATTTGCTGTCTCTGAAGGATACACGGTTGAATTTATCGTAATGCGGTATTCAGATAGTGCAAGCCATAAGTTGATTGAAGCTGAGAAGCGATCTTAATTTAAAATCAATGAAAGTGACTTAATATTCGATTTCGGAGGGGTTTTTTATCTTTTTTAGGTTGAATAAGCAAAATGACGAATGTGATAGTTTTGTTAATTAATTTGAGTGCTCTCACACTTGGTAGGGTGTGAGAGCATCAGGATCGGTATGACAGCGGTGGCTGTGCTTACACTTTGAAGTGGCCTGCCATTTTTTCCAGCTGGGCAGAGAGGGCGGACAGTTCTTCGCTGCTGGCTGATATCTGTTCAACTGCACTGCTGGTGTCGCGCGACATCATATAAATGTTGTTGATATTATTGCTGATTTCTTCTGACACAGCGGATTGCTGCTCAGATGCTGCCGCGATCTGCGAGGTCATATCAGCGATATGTTCCACCGATTGCACCACTTGCTGAAGGCGCTGAGTGGCGTGGGTGGCCTGTTCGGAGACGCGGTAGGTGTGATCAATGCTGCGGGTCATCACATCGCTGACGTCACGGCCGTGGTTGAGCAGGGTTTCCAGCATGCTGGCGGTGTCGCTGGTGGCATCCTGAGTGTGTTGCGCCAGATGCCGCACTTCTTCGGCGACAACGGCGAAACCGCGCCCGTGCTCACCGGCCCGGGCGGCTTCTATCGCGGCATTGAGCGCAAGCAGGTTGGTCTGTTCAGCAATGTTGCGTATGGTGTCCAGCACCTTGGTGATCTCATCGGAACTTTGGCGCAGCAGGCCCAGCTTCTCATTGGCTTCCTGCATGTCGTTTGACATGTCACTCAGCCTTTCCGTACTTTGCATCAGCAAGCCAGCACAGTCCGTCACTTGGGTGTTGGCCTCGTTGCTGACCGTGGCAACTGTTGCGATATTACCTGAGATGTCTTTGGCAGTGGCGCTCATTTGATCAATAGCTACCGTCAGTTGTGTGGTCTCCTGCTCCTGCCGCGAGACAGTTTCTGCCGTCTGCACCGCACTGGCGGCTAATGCCTCCGCTTCACTGCGCTGCTGACCGGCTGCGATTTTCAGTTGATGGATGATCTCGCTCAGCTTACCGGACATGGTTTTCATCGAGGCATACACCCCGGTCGCCGGTTTATCGTCATTCATGTCCAAACGCAAATTGCCGTCGGCAATGGCACTGGCAATGTGTTCCATGTGCTCAGGCTCTCCGCCTATCGGTCTGGTAATGCTGCGGCTGATCAGCAGGGCGGCAGGAATGATCAGTGCCAGCATAGCCAGAATGACGAAAAAACCGCTGATGTTGAGCTGGCTGATGGCGGCCAGCGCTTCAGCCTGGTCGATCTCTGCAACGATAACCCAGCGAATGGCCCCGAGCTGAACCGGCGCAAACGCGGATAGCACGGCGTTGCCTTTATAATCGCTGATGGCATCAATATTGGTTTCACCCGCCAGTGCGCGGCGCACGGCTTCGGTATCAATACTGCCTTTGTCAGGATGCAGGAAAGAAGCATGTACTGAGTGGTTCACAGGATCGATATAGGAGTTGGAACGCATCAGCTTGTCAGGCCCGACAAGGTAAGTTTCCCCGCTGTCACCCAGTCCGGCCCGCACGCCCATGATGGCCGTCAGGCGATCGATCGGAAACTGAATGACCAGCACGCCAGACAGACTTGAGCCCTGATAAACCGGGGCCGCGATGAAACCGGCCGGAGCATGGTAAGAGGGCAGATAGAGACTGAAATCAATCAGCGCGGTCTGGCCTTTCTCCAGTGCCATCCCAGCCTGGAAGGCATGGCTGAGCAAACTGTCACTGAAAGGGCCGTGATTCAGTGAGGTCGCAAAATCCACTTCCTTGTAGACGCTGTACACCACCTGTGTCGTTTGTGCATCGATCAGAAAGAGATCGTAATAGCCTGAGGTTTCAATCAGCTCCCGAAAGAATGGGTGATAGGCAGCATGGGCCTGATCGTAGGCTGAATCACCGCTTTGATCGAGCCGTTGCTTCTCACCTAAAGGATAGGGACTGTTCGCCAGATAGCTGGCTTGCAGCGAAACAGCGGCAGGAGAAAGCTGGCGAAATAACGTGTCTGCCGATACCTGAAGATCCGGCGCGTTCGCCTTCAGCTTGGGGATGAATTGCTCGGCGTAAAACTGTTTGACCTGATGACGCGCAGTTTCATCGACCGGCGGCAATGCTGCGATTCCCTGGCGTAAAGCGTCCAGGGCCTGTGCCGTGAACGGGTTGTTGGCTTCAAGTGTAATTTGCTGATTGAGTGCGGAAAAGTAACGCTCTACCGCGTCCAGTTTTACTTCCCGTAATGATTCCAGCTGGTTATAGGCCTGCAGTTTTAGCGAGTCTCCGGCCTGATAGGTGGCAATGATCATCATAGCCAGTGCCGGAACCAGTCCTGACAGGAGCAAAGCGGTGAGTATTTTTTGCTGCAGTTTCATGGTTTGCCTCGTAGAAGCGACGCTGCTGTAATTCGAAATTAGTTCACGTTTTGTACGACGACGTCAGTTAAATGCGAGCAAGCGTGCGTTTTGTGATGTGAATCAAGTGTAATAATGTGAGTGTTGAATAAGCGCATTCAGGGCAAGGGCACGGATGGATAATCAGGACAATCGTCCCAAAAATAAATGAATCAGTGGTCAGTCTGGAGGCGGGCAGGCAATTCTTTTTCTGATCGCTAAGATTCCGTCGCCCTAACTAGCAGTAATGAACTTAGTCAGGAGAGTGTTTTGATGGCAAAAGTGACAACGCTGAGTGCAGAAGAGAAGCAAAATCTGGTGAATGAACTGAAACAGCTCATTGCCCTGCGCATGGGAAAATCGGTCAGTGTGACGCATCAGTTCAATGATGAACAGGGCTTAGTCGTAGCCTTTGCTGTTGAAGGACAACGCTGTATGGAAGTGGCCTTTTAGCCACCAGTTGCCCGCGCTGCGCCAGCGACGGGCCGCTGATAGATTACACCGGATCAAACGTGGCCAGCGCCAGAATCTGCTCGATCGTGCGGGGAAAGTCGAGACCGATTTCGCGGCTGGCCATCGGAAAGACGCTGCGCTGGGTCATCCCAGGTGAGGTATTCATTTCAATGGGGTAGAGCTTGCCGTCGTCGCCGAGAATCACATCCAGCCGGGCCCAGCCGCGGCAGCCTAATGCCTGAAAGGCGGACAGTGAAAGTTGCTGAATCGCCCGTTCGGTGTCGGTGTTCAGATCGCTGGGGCAATGATAGGTCGCAGTCTGGGCGCCGAACTTGGCTGTCCAGTCAAAGAAAGTCTCAGAGCGAATCTGCACCACGGGCAGTGCGGTGTCACCCAGAATGCCGCAGGTATATTCCCGGCCGGAGATGAACGCCTCAAGCAGGATATCGTGGTCGTATTCAAAGGCCTGCATCACTGCGGCTTCCAGCTGGTCATAAGAGTCCACTTTCGATACCCCGATGCTGCAACCCTGAGAGCTGGGTTTGACGACCAAAGGGTAGCCCAGGGCATTGGCTGCCGACTGAATCTCTTGCAGCGATTGCTGGCGATGAACGGCGACCCACTTGGCATAGTGAAAGCCGTGCTGGGCCAATATCTGGCGTGTGCGCAGCTTATTGAGACACAGTGCCGAGGTGGCCAGGCCGCTGCCGGTATAAGGAATTTTCAGCCAGTCCAGCAACCCCTGAATATGGCCACTTTCTCCCAGGCTGCCATGCAGGGCAATAAAGACTTTGTCGACCGACTGTAATGCTTCCAGGGTGCCGTGCAGGCTGTCGGGATCAATCGCCATTACTTCATGTCCTAACTCACCAATGGCTTCGCAGACGGCCTGGCCAGAGCGCAGTGATACACTCCGCTCGCTCGACTCCCCACCCATTAATACACCGATACGCATAATCAACCCCTTCCATAAGTCCGTAAGCTCATATATTAACGAATTCAGCATGTGATACAAAACTATTGATTTACAAAACAATAATGAAATATGACCTTGGTTCGGTAAATTACAGTTCAATCATTTACTTACCTTAAGACAAAAAATCGTGACAGCGGATAAACGACATCAGATCGCATCAGGTGGCATTGTTGTGATGATCTTCAAAGACAGCCCTTCTTTTTCTCTGTTAGCATTTGTGCTCAAAGTTACCGGTAACATAACAACAAACAGCCGGTCATTAACGACAACGACGTGATGAATAACAATAGGACTGTACCTGATGAAAAAGCTCACCTGTACTCTGCTCGCTGCCTCACTGGCCGGCACCTTTACTGCTTCCGCACTGGCGGCTGACTACACCTTTAAATTCCAGTCGTCTGACCCGGCGGGCGATAAAAACTTTCAGGTTCAGCAAGCCTGGGCGGAGCGCGTTGAAAAAATGTCAGCCGGCCGTATCGACATTGACTTACTGCCTGTGGGCAGTGTGGTGAAACACACTGAAACTCTGAACGCGATCAAACTGGGGATCCTGGACGGCCACATCACAGCAACCAGCTATTTTTCCGGTAAAGATCCTGCGTTCGGCCTGATCGGTAACACAGTCGGCGCCTGGTCTGATACCACTCAGCTGCTGCAGTACGTCAATTACGGTGGCGGTTATCAGCTGATGACTGAACTGTATGCGCCTTATGGGGTGAAATTCATTGGCGGTTCAACGACTGGGGTGGAGTCTTTCGTCTCTAAAGTGCCGGTCAATGGCGTGGCCGATCTGAAAGGCCTGAAACTGCGTGCCCCGGAAGGGCTGGTGCAGCAGGTGTTTGCGGCCGCGGGCGCCTCGCCGGTCAACCTGCCGGGTTCTGAAGTCTTTACCGGTCTGAGCAAAGGCGTAATAGACGCTGCCGATTACACTGTCTTTTCCACCAACCAGAAAGCCGGTATGAACGATGTGGCCACACATCCGGTCCAGCCGGGTTTCCATTCTCTGCCGCTGATCGATATTTCGATGAGCCAGAAAAAGTGGGACAAGCTGCCAGCGGATCTGCAGGAAATCCTGACCACTTCGGTGCGTGACTTTGCCTATGACATGACCACGCAGCTTAAGATCGCCGATCAGCAGGCAGTGAAAGAAGCGCAGGCGAATCCGGACATCACCATTCACAACTGGTCGGACGAAGAGCGCAAGAAGTTCCGTGAAATCGCCCGCGAGCAATGGAAAGTCTTCGCCAAAAAGTCGCCAAATGCAGAGAAAGTCTACCAATCTGTGACGAAGTTCCTGGAAGACAACGCACTGCTGTAATCCTCAAACAGCTAGTCTGACACGCACCATGAATCCCCCTGTGAGAGGGCTGCCATCAGCCCTCTGTATCTGATGTAGCAAGAGTTGTGAACTGTCATGAATACCAATCCAACCCCCGCAGAACATGATGAGGACAAGCCGAAAAATGGCTTGGATGCGGCCATCGTCAAAATAGGCAATGCGCTGAGCCTGCTGTTTATTTTTACGGTGATCATTTCATTTTATGAAGTACTGATGCGCTATGTGTTTGATTCTCCGACGATCTGGGTGCATGAAACCGCGTCGTTTCTTGGCGGTTCTCTCTTTATTGTCGGTGGCCTGTATGCCATGGCGACCAACAAGCACGTGCGTGTGGTGCTGTTGTACGACATGGTGTCACCCCGCACGCGTCAGTACCTCAATGTGTTCCATCATCTGATGGGACTGCTGTTTTCCGTGCTGATGTCATGGGCCTCGTACACCATGGCCCGCGAAGCCTGGCTCACCCCTTGGGGCGAAATGCGTCTGGAAACCTCAGGCTCAGCCTGGAATCCTCCGTTTCCCGCTTTGCTCAAAGGGATCATTTTTATCTGCCTGTGTGTATTGTCTGTGCAGTTTTTGTTGCACCTGATCGCTGAAATCCGTGGACTGAGGAAGAAAGATGTTTGAGTTATCGTCAATGGGGATCGGCTACGGCAGCCTGCTGATGCTGGGGCTGATGATTGCCTTACTGCTGACCGGGATGCAACTGGCATTTGTCACCGGCCTGGTGGCACTGATCTTTACCCTGGGCTGGTTTGGTCCGGATGCCCTGCCGCTGGTCACCAGCCGGATGTATTCGTTTGTCGACGGCTATATTTTCCTCGCCGTGCCTATGTTCGTGCTGATGGCGGCGCTGCTGGATCGCTCCGGCATCGCCCGCGATCTGTTTGATGCCATGAAATCCGTCGGCCGCCGTGTCCGTGGCGGGGTTGCGGTGCAGACCTTGCTGGTGGCCGTGGTGCTGGCATCCATGTCGGGCGTGATCGGCGGCGAAACCGTGCTGCTGGGTATTCTGGCATTGCCGCAAATGCTGCGTCTGGGCTATGACCGCAAGCTGGCGATTGGCACCACCTGCGCCGGCGGCGCGCTGGGCACCATGCTGCCGCCGAGTATTGTGCTGATCATCTATGGTCTGACGGCCAGCGTGTCGATTGGCGATCTGTTCAAAGCGGCTTTCCTGCCCGCCCTGCTGCTGGCGCTGATGTACATCGGCTATGTTCTGATCCGCTGCAAGCTCAATCCGGCGCTGGCCCCTTTGCCAACCGAGGCAGAGCTGGCGGAAGATGCCGCCAGGGATATCAGTTATTTCAAAGCTTTATTTTTTCCGCTGCTGTCGGTCGGTGTCGTGCTCGGCAGTATTTACACCGGTGTGGCGTCAGTTACGGAAGCCTCTGCGCTGGGTGTGGTCGGCATTATGATCAGCGCTGTGATCCGGCGCGAAATGAGCTGGAACATGCTCAAAGACAGTGCCATTGCGACTATGCGTACCTGCGGCATGATCATGTGGATTGGCATCGGCGCCAGTGCGCTGGTCGGTGTATACAACCTGATGGGTGGCATTGATTTCGTTGAAGAAACCATTCTGGCCTTCAGTGGCGGCAGTCCGACCATGACCTTATTGATCATGATGGTGATCCTGCTGGTACTGGGGATGTTCCTGGACTGGGTCGGGGTTGCGCTGCTGACCATGCCTATCTTTGTGCCCATTATTACCGGGCTGGGCATGGATCCGATCTGGTTCGGCGTGGTGTTCTGCCTCAACATGCAGGTCTCTTTCCTGTCTCCGCCTTTTGGTCCGGCAGCTTTCTATCTCAAATCGGTGGCGCCAAAAGATATCAGTTTAGGCGAAATCTTCAGCGCTTTGCTGCCTTTTATCGGTCTTCAGCTGATTGCACTGACGCTGGTGATTGTTTTCCCGCAGCTTGCGCTGTGGTGGCGTTAAGACAATAACAAGAACAATAAGGAACTGCCCTGCGCTGTGAGCAGGGCTGGGATAATGGCGATGAAACCAAAAAAGATAATTGTAATGGGCGTATCAGGGTGCGGTAAAAGCCTGATCGGCAGCACGCTGGCGACGGCACTGGGGCTGAGTTTTTTGATGGTGATGATTTTCACTCGCCGGACAATGTCCGCAAGATGAGTGAGGGCGTACCGCTCAATGATGAAGACAGGGCTGAGTGGCTGGCGCGGCTCAATCAGTTGTTACGGGATGCCCCCGATGCGGTGCTGGCTTGCTCTGCGCTGAAACCTGAATACCGCCGCCAGTTGCGCGCCGGAATCGACGGGCTGGAAATGGTCTACCTTCAGGGGGATTTTGACACGATCTGGAACCGGCATCAGCAACGTGCGGATCACTATTTTAACGGCCGTGCCATGCTGGAAAGCCAGTTTGCGACTCTGGTCGAGCCTGAGCAGGATGAAGCACTGTTTATCGATATCCGCCAGTCTCAGCACGAGGTGCTGCAGGATATTCTCACCCGACTGTCACCGGCCTGAACAGGCAGGGCGATTTTGAGTCACTGATTGCAGGAAAGGAAAAAGAATGACATCCACCCAGTGCAATATTGCCATGATTGGTTTAGGCGTAATAGGGCGAAACCTGACGCTGAATCTGCTGGAACACGGTTTTACGGTGGCCGGCTTTGATCTGCAGGCCTCCCTGGTGCAGCAAACAAAGCAGCAGGCTGAAACGCTGGCGAAAGCGCCGTTCACAGCCTGCGAATCTCTGAATCAGGTATTGGCGGCGTTGCAGACGCCGCGGGTGATCGCCTTGTCTGTCCCGGCAGGAAAAGCGGTCGATGCCGTGATATCGGATTTGCTGGAGGCCGGACTGGAACCACAAGATACTGTGATTGATACCGGCAACAGCTTGTGGACGGATACCCTAGCCCGTGATAAGCGGTTTCAGGGCCAGTTCCAGTTTTTCAGCACAGCCGTCTCTGGCGGTGAAGAAGGTGCCCGCCATGGCCCGGCTTTGATGGCCAGCGGCAGTGCCGCGGCCTGGCGTCAGGTTGGCCCGATGTGGACCGCGATTGCCGCGCAGGTTGACAGCGCGGGTCAGCCGTTACCGCCACTGAGTCAGGGCGAAGCCTGCGCGGCTTACCTGGGACCGGATGGTGCCGGCCATTACGTGAAAATGGTCCATAACGGTATTGAATATGCCGACATGCAGTTGATCTGCGAGGTCTATCAGTTCCTCAGTCAGCAGCTCAAAATGCCTGCCGCCGAGATAGGCGAGATCTTTGCCAGCTGGAACCAGGGTGTACTGAACAGCTATCTGATGGAAATCAGCGCCGATATTTTGCAGCAGCAGGATCCGGACTCCGACCGGCCGCTGGTGGAAATGATCCTGGATAAAGCCGGGCAAAAAGGTACAGGTTTGTGGACGGCCGTCAACAGCCTGGAAGTCGCCAGTCCGGCGCCGACGATTGCCCAGGCGGTGTTTGCCCGTGCGATGAGCGGGATGAAGTCCCTGCGTGTGCAGGCGGCCAAATCACTGCCACTGGTCGCGGATGACGCTGAGATCCTGGATAAAGCCGAGCTGATCGCCCAGCTGCATGATGCACTCTACTGCGCCAAGCTGTGTACCTACGCACAGGGGTTTGCGCTGATGAAAACCACCGCCGCCGGGCAGGGATGGCCGCTGGATTACGCCGTGATTGCCGGGATCTGGCGCGCCGGCTGTATTATTCGCGCCATTTTCCTGCAGGATATCAGCCGCGCCTTCGAGCAGCAGCCGGATCTGGACAACCTGCTGCTCGCCGATCACTTCCGCACTCAGCTCACCGAGCGTCAGTTAAACTGGCGTAAAGCGGTTGCGGCTGCCAGCCTGGCCGGTGTGGCCATGCCGGGGATCAGCTCAGCGCTGCAATACTTTGACACCCTGCGCAGTGAAGTGCTGCCGGCCAATCTGTTACAGGCCCAGCGCGATTACTTTGGTGCCCACAGCTATTCGCGCATTGACCAGCCTGAGGAGGACGCTTTCCATCTGAGCTGGAGTCAGTCCCCGCGCGTGCAACGCAAAGTGTAATGCAAACAGGCCTCAGGGCCTGTTTCTTTTTGCGCCAGGTTACAAATCACAACAGGCGCTTGTGGTAATCTTGGGACTGTTGAGCCCAACCCGACACATGAAAAATACCATGACAACCAAAAATAAACGCCCGACTTTGCAGGATGTTGCGAACCTGGTCGGAGTGACTAAGATGACGGTCAGTCGTTACCTGCGCGATCCCAGTCAGGTTTCTGCGGCCTTGCAGAGCAAAATTGCCGCCGCTGTCGAGGATCTGGGATACATTCCCAATCGCGCCCCCGATATTTTGTCCAATGCCAAAAGTTATGCCATTGGCGTGCTGGTCCCCTCACTCACCAACCAGGTCTTTGCTGAAGTGATCCGGGGCATTGAAAAGGTCACCGGTCCTGCCGGCTATCAGACCATGCTGGCACACTATGGTTATAGCGCTGAAATAGAAGAGAAAAACATCGCCTCCCTGCTGTCCTACAATGTGGATGCCATTATTCTGTCAGAAAGTGTGCATACCGAACGGGCGCGAAAAATGCTCGATACAGCCGGGGTGCCCGTGGTGGAAATCATGGACTCGGTTTCCCCGGCCATTGCTCAGGCGGTGGGGTTTGATAATCAGGCCGCCGCAGAGGCGATGACAGAGCAGATGATCGCCCGCGGTCGCCGGCATATTGTGTATTTTGCTGCCCGGATGGATGCCCGGACCCACTTGCGCTTTACCGGTTATCAGCAGGTGATGCAAAAACACGGGCTGGTGCCACGCAGCATTCAGACCGAGGAAGCCTCCTCGTTCAGCTTAGGCGCCGGTTTATTGCGGCAGTCATTGGCAAAATATCCGGATGCCGACGGTATTTTCTGTACCAATGATGACCTGGCCATCGGGGCGATTTATGAATGCCAGCGGTTAGGGATTCAGGTGCCGGCGCAAATGGCGGTAGCCGGTTTTCACGGCCATGACATCAGTCAGGTGATGGTGCCGCGTCTGGCCACTGTGATCACACCGCGTGAACGGATTGGCTATGTCGCTGCCGAGCAGATTCTGCAGCGGCTGCGTGGCGAGCCGGCGGCAGAAAAGGTGATTACCCTGGATGTGAAAATTGAGCTGGGCGAGAGTATTTAACGGCCCTGAGTGCGGGTGATTTACGCCACACCGAGCCAATCATCCGGCCGGTGGCAGAGGTAAAAAAGGGGACCAAAGGTCCCCGAACTTATTGCCAACACAACCATATAGGATGTAAAAGACACTTCACGACACACGACAGAACCCACCCGCAGCTCACCACTGTGACGGGCTCTGGACATGTTCTGTTAACCCTGACGGTAGTTCACTCCCACCCGGTCTAAATAGTGCAGCTGGCCATGCAGGCGGGCTCTGAAATCATCCCAGTCACGCTGATCCGGCGGGCACCAGCACACTTCACTGACCGCCAGCAGGCGAGGATAGAGCAGGTATTCAAACCTTGCCTGGCTGTAGACATGCTCACACCATAACGCGCACTGAATCCCCATGATTTGATTCAGTCTGGGATCGTTTGGCTCCAGCTCAGCCAGCGGACGATAGCTGTACACGGTTTCCAGCGGTAAGATCCCGGCCCAGTTGGCTCCGGCTTCCTCGGCGGCATGTCCCTGCGCCAGATCCAGATAAGTGTACTGCGCGGGCTGCATAATCACCTGGTAGCCGTTGCCGGCACAGTCCAGTCCGGCTTGCTCATTCATCCACGGCATCACGATGGTGTTTTGACTGACTTTGTCGCCTTTGACCACTTCCTGCCAGCCGAGCATGCGCTTGCCTTTTTGGGCCAGGTAGTTTTCAACAAAGCGTAAAATATGGCCTTGCAGCTCAAACGGGTCTTCATAGCCCTCTGCGGCCATCAGCTCGCGACACGCCGGGCTGTCGGTCCAGACCCCGTTGGGCACTTCGTCTGCCCCTACATGCAGGAAAGGGGCCGGGAACAACTCGCAGACTTCATCCAGCACAGTGGTCAGGAAGGTGTAAGTGCCAGGCAGAGCCGGTGACAGAATGTTGTCCGAATAATTCTGGATGCTGCGGTACTGCGAGCGATCCGCTTCATCAACCAGCAGCTCCGGCAGCGATTTAATGGCTGCCCGGCAATGGCCGGGAATATCGATTTCCGGGATCACCTGAATGCCGCGATCAGCCGCATAGGCGACGATATCCCGGATTTGCTGCTTGGTGTAAAAGCCGCCGTAACGGCGATCAACGGTCGAAAACTGCGGAACCAACTGCTCTTGCGGTCCGCGCCATGCCCCGATCTCAGTCAGGGCAGGGTAGGCTTCTATCTCGATGCGCCAGCCTTCATCGTCGGTCAGGTGCCAGTGGAACGTATTGAACTTATAGCGGGCAAGCTGATCAAGCAGTTTTTTGATCCGGGCAACGGAGTGAAAATGACGCGCACAATCCAGCATCATGCCGCGGTGGCCGTATTGCGGCTGATCGTTAATTTCCACCATAGGCACGCTGAGTGAGTGCTCAATCTGATGCGCCGGCTGAGCGGGCAGCAGCTGCAGCAGACTGGCTGTGGCATGGCTGAAACCGGCGGCTGAGCTGGCTTCGAGCCAGATGTGATCGTGTTCGACCAGCATATGGTAAGCGCCTTCAGCCAGATCGGCGCGCGCCTGATAGTGGATATTGCCGCCGGAGCTGACCTGCAGTGGTGTGTCGAGCCAGTGGGCCAGTTCCTGTTGCAGCCAGTTCACACTGCCCTGTGCGGCGTCAGGAAATTCCGCCAGCGCGGTATCGCGGGTAAAACGGAATTCGCCCGGCAAGGTTTTCAGACTGGCAGGAGCCGGGATCAGGTTAATCGGTTTGGGCGCAGGCAAGGCGACCGTCTGTCTGTCCTGCACCGGGTGTTTGAGGTTCACCGGGGTCACAGTGACCGGCAGTGCTTCGCCTTGCTGATTGGCATACAGGCAGGCATCGATCACGCCGTCACCATGCAGGGTGAGTGGCGGGGTCTTGATGGAAAACTCGGTATAGAAATGGCTGTTGGGTGCCAGCGCGGCAGCGTCTGAGGCTGACAGGGTACAGTAGCTGCCAATCTGCTGCAGTACGCCGCGAGAGACCGAAGCCGGTTCAATCCAGCGACTGAGGATAAAAGCCAGGGACCAGGCTTCCAGCGCCTGTTCCCCCAGATTGTGTAAGGTCAGCGCGAAGCGGGATTCCGTATCGGTTTGATTGATAACAGTTAAATCAAGGCGATAGCTCATGATAGCCCCTTATAATGGATACAGGTTATGATCGCCCTGGGCGATCAGTATTGCGCCATCCATGGCATCTCCCTGCGGAGCAGCCAGTCGGCGTTGAATAGCGGGGTCAGCCAAGGGGCGATGCGCTCGCCGATGCCGCCCATCAGACACACCTGCTCTGCACCGCGTGCCAGCAGAGCGTTGAGCCACATCTCGATATCTGCGGCCGTCTGCTGAAGCAATGCCACCGCCAGGCTGTCGTTTTGCGCTGACAGTTGGAAAATCTGCGGCGAAAACTGACCATAATCACAAGGACGAGCGGTTTTTGACCATTCGACAATCGCATCGACATCCTGTCCGAAGTGCGCCAGTACATGGCGGACCAGTTCGGTCTGAGGCACGATGCCGTCAATGCTCAGCAACACTTGCTGAATGAGCCGCAGGCCCATGATAGCGCCGCTGCCCTGATCGGAAATCGGAAATTCCCGCCCGCCCAGCACAGTGATCTCCTTGCCGCGGCGCAGAATGCCGACAGAGCCGGTACCGGCAATGAAAATGGCGCCGTCCTGCCCGTTCCAGGCACCCAGACAGGCGCCGTAGCCGTCAGTATTAAGCACCATCCGGCCATAGGGATGCGGCTGGGCCATGAAGTCGTACCAGGCTTTGCGATGTTCAGCACCTGCCAGGGCCAGACCGACAGCCATGTGAGAAAAGTCGCCATCGGTCAGGCCGGCTTTTGCCGCGGCGGTCGCAATCGCATCTTGTATCGATGCCATAGCAACTTCAGCGCCGAGCAGAATATTGGCACTGCCGGTTTTCGCTTCAGCCAGTATCCGGCCGTTTTGATCGCAAAGCCGTGCCCGGCAAGAAGTGCCGCCGCCGTCAATACCGACCAGAAAACGCAAATTATCAGCCATGGTGGCGCTCCTTACATTGCATCACGATCGCTAGCAGATACCAGGCGGCATGCGGGATCCATTGCTCCCCCAGCGCCAGTTCTGCAGCATGTCATTGGCCTGGGCCGGCGGCGCAAAGGCAATGTCCGCTTCATTGTCAAATCCCGAGGTAATGCCATTGCAGATGCCGCCTTTGGCATTGAAAAACCCTAGCTCAGGCAGATAGACAGGATTATTGCGGCCGTGTCCGTCCAGCATGCTCATATCAAAGGGATTCAGGCCCAGCACCCAGTTCAGGAGCTGCTGACCGTAATCTTTCAGCCGCTGGCTCAGCTCACTGCTGTGCACAACCGGGGCGGCCATGAAGGCCATGGCGGCGAGAGAGCCGAGTCTGGCATTTTCTCCCTGCCACCAGTAGCCGCTTTCATTGTTGTGCGGAATAAAGAACGCACTGTGCTTGTCGCCATCCACGGCTTTGACATACTGGCGCGGATAGCCAAAAGGATTCGCAGCCGATTGCGTGATGTTCAGTTCAAAATGCAGTGCATTGTCCAGCACTTCTTCTATGGCGTTCAGGCGGTGCTGATCCGATTCAATCGGTAAATACTGCAGCAAACTGATGACCGGCAGACCCGCTTCGGCGGCATGAAAATATGGCCGGCTGCCATCAGCGTTCGCGCTCCAGTAATGCTGCTGCTGGTGATCGGACTGCTGACGGGCAGCCAGCCGATCTGCCCAGTCACGGGCTTCGCTGAGATAGCGGTTTTGTTCGGTGGCTTTGAACAGCTCAACCGCCGCCAGCAGCGCGCAATATTCGTCAATGATGTTTTCTTCGCCATTATCCAGATACTGGCAGTTGTGGGTTTTCAGATGCCAGTAAGCGGTCTGGGCAGATTCCAGATAGGCGTCGGTATGTTTTATCTCGCCCAGATCCAGTTTTTCCATGGCCGGACTGCGTACCAGCCTGGCCGCAGCGGCCAGAGCGGCGATCGCAATGCCGCCACCCTGACGAAAAGCGGCCTGATAGCTGTCAGCTTTGATGCCCTCCTGAGTTGAATAGCTACAAATCTCCCGTTGCCCGGTGGATTTACTCCACTTATCGAACACTGTCATATAAAAATAACCCTGCGGTGCATGCATCCGCAGTAAAAAATCCGCGCCAAAAAGTGCCTCTTCAATCAGGCGGACGCGGGAAAAATCCGCAAAAGCGGGATCACCCTGCAGCGACTCAAAGGCGGTGAGCATATTCCACACCACCATAGGCGTCTGCTGCGGATTGAGGTAATTGGCATAGGACAAGTGACTCAGGTATTTACTGACATCGCCCGAGGCGTCGTACCAACCGCCATGGGCGTCGACGACTGTGTCCTGATGGCCAAACAGCGGGACGGCATGATCGTGCTGATCAAACTTGCCGCCACAGCGCTGGGATTTGAAATAGTGAAGCACATCACTGAAAGTGCGCTGCATCAGCAAGCCGTCTGCGATCTCAAAGTCTGAAGACTCAAGATCACCGAAGCGGATCCGGTAGCGTCCTGCTTCCTGCCAGGCACTGAAATCGATGGGCGTTGCCGTGCCTGTGTGCCACTGATCTGTGCGCTGGCTTTGAGAGAGCGGCAGTTGCATCACAGCTTGTCGGTCATCACTGCGGATCAGGCTCGCCTGCGTCAGGGATAAAGCGCCCTGATGCTGAACGATGGCAACTTTATGACCTGTTCGTTCATAACCGAGATGGTTGATTAACAACTGCATAGCTTTCCCTTGTTGTTGTGAGTGATTATCGGTTTTTCAGCGATGTTCGCTGTGATTCGTGACCTAAGCTGCCATCAGCTATCGAACAGATAGCAGCGGACAAAATGGTTTTCTGCCAGCTGTGTGACTTCCGGCAGGCGTTGACGGCACTGCTCGGTCGCATGGACACAACGTCCTGCAAACGGACAGCCGACACTGTCTGGTGTCCACAGCGGGATATCCCCTTTGTTACCCGCTAACGGCTCATGGATCGACTTGCTCGGATCCGGCACCGCTGAGACCAGCAACTGGGTATAAGGGTGCTGCGGGTGATGGATGATCTCTTCGGTATCTCCCCATTCCACCATGTGGCCGACGTACATCACGGCCAGATCTTCGGCGATATAACGCGCAGTGGCGATGTCGTGAGTGATATAAAGCAGCGCCATCTCGCGCTCAAACTTCATTTCTTCCATCAGGTTCAGGACACCGGCACGAATCGAGACATCCAGCATGGAGGTCGGTTCATCGGCCAGCACCACTTCGGCGCCGACCGCGATATTGCGGGCCAGGTTGACGCGCTGACGCTGTCCGCCGGAGAGCTGGTGCGGGTACTTTTCGGCTGTGGCTTTGGGCGGGATCAGCCCGACTTGCTCCAGCAGTTCATAGACTCGCTCTTCCAGCTCTTTTTTATTGCCCCGGCTGACTTTGTTGTGGATCAGCAGGGGACGGGCCAGATGGTGAAAAATCGTATGGGTCGGGTTGAGCGATCCGAACGGATCCTGCCAGACCATTTGTACCCCCTGACGGTACTGCATCAGCTCGCTTTTTTTGGTGATGTCCTGAATATCACGACCAAAATACTCGATTGCCCCTGCCGTGGGCTCGTACATTTTGGCGATCATTTTCGCAGTGGTGGATTTACCGGAACCGGATTCTCCCACGACGGCCAGACCGCGACTTTTGTACATTTTGAACGACACCTGATTCAGTGCCCGCATCTTGGATTTTTTCAGCGAGTTACTGTTGACCGAAAAGTCTTTGACCAGGTTCTTCCCTTCGATAATGGGTGTTCCGACTGGATTGCTCATTTTGCCTCCGATCCTTCTTGTTATCACTTGTTGTACAGGTGGCAGTTGCTAAAACGGCCGGGTTCCAGTTGGCGAAGCTGTGTGCTTTGCGAGAAGCAGGCGTCGTGCGCTTGGCTGCAGCGCGCCTGAAAACGGCAGCCCTGAGGCACTTCCAGCAGGTTGAGCGGATTGCCCGGAATGCCGGTCAGACGGGTTTTGGGCCCGGTCAGTGGTGGAAACGAGCTGCCCAGCCCCTGGGTGTAAGGGTGGTACGGGGTTTCCAGAATCTGCTTTGACGGCGCGACTTCGACCAGTTCACCGGAATACATGATGCCGATGCGATCAGAGAACTCGACCATCAGAGACAAGTCATGGGTGATGAACAAAATCGCGAAGCCGAATTCTTCTTTCAGGGCATAGATCTTTTGCAGGATCTCGCGCTGGACCACCACATCCAAGGCTGTCGTCGGTTCGTCCATGATGATCAGTTTGGGGTTCAGTGCCAGGGCAATGGCGATCACCAGGCGCTGGCGCATACCGCCGGAAAACTGGTGTGGGAAATCACTCAGTCGGTCCGGGTGGATATCAACGATCTCCAGCAGCCCCTGAGCGCGGCGCACGGCCTGCTCCCGGGTCATGTTGGTGTGACGCATGATCACATCGCAGAACTGCTCTTCCATGGTCAGTACCGGGTTGAGGGCGTTCATCGCACTCTGGAAGACCATAGAAACCTCACTCCAGCGAAAGCTGTTGAGCTTCTGATCGCTGAATTTCAGGATATCGCCGTGGCCGTCGAACAGCACTTCACCACCCGTAATAAACGCAGGCGGCTTGTGCAGACGCATCAGGGAAAAGGCAACGGTGGATTTACCACAGCCAGACTCACCTGCCAGCCCGAACACTTCACCTTTACCAATGTCAAAGCTGACATCGTTGACGGCGCGGACATCACCGGCGTCGGTAATATAGTCGACGCACAGGTTGCGAATTGAAATTTGTGGAGTCGTCATTACTTCTCTCCTCCTTGCAGTGCAGGCTGAACGGTCGTCGCGGTGGCAGGCTGTGCCTGTTGGTTTTTCTTGGCCATGTTCTGCCAGCGGCGCAGGCCTTTGTGTGAACGCAGCTGCGGGTTGGCAATTTCATCGACGGCGAAGTTCAGCATCGCCAGTCCGATGGCAATCAGCGTCAGGGCCACGCAGGGTGCCAGCAGCTCCCACCAGGCGCCAACCAGCATGGAGGAAGAGGTCTGTACGTTGTACAGCATCACGCCCCAGCTGATCGAGTTCGGATCGCCCAGGCCAAGGAAGGACAGGGTGGCCTCTGTCATGATGGCGAGCATCACAGAGCCGATGAAGCTGGCGCCGATAATCGAAATCAGGTTCGGCAGAATTTCGACAAAGATGATGCGCCAGGAAGATTCGCCCAGCACTTCAGCCGCTTTGACAAACTCTTTTTCGCGCAGTGACAGGGTTTGCGCCCGGACCACTCGTGCGCCCCATGCCCAGGAGGTCAGGGCGATGACCACGGCAATTGTCAGCGGTCCGGCCTGGCCGATAAAGGCGGCGATGACGAACAAAATGGGGAGCTGAGGCATCACCAGCATGATATTCATCGCAGCGGTCAGGGTGTCGTCGATCCGTCCGCCAAAGTAACCGGCAGACACACCGATCACCGTGGCCAGGAAACAGACCATCAGACCGGCACCAAAACCAACCGCCAGAGAGGTACGGGCGCCGTAAACCAGCTGAGACCAGATATCGCGGCCCATACGTGAGGTGCCCAGGACATGGTCGGCTTTTTTCGATAACCGCAGGGTCCGGCTGTTATCGGCCAGATTCTGCGCCACCCAGCTGTCGGGATCGTTTTGTGCTGCTTTCACAATGAAGGCCGGATACTCGTGCGGATTGCCGGTACGGCGGTCAGGCTCATGCTTCGTGATCAAAGGGGCAAACACAGCGGCCAGGATAAAGAGACTGATAATGATTAAGCCGGCCAGGGCTTTATTGTTGTTTGAGAGTAGTTTGATTAAACCTTTCATGATTATTTGCCTCCCTTACGCAGGCGAGGATCCAGTGCCACGATCAGCAGATCGGCCAGGAAGTTAAAGAACAGCATAAACAGTGTCATGATCAGCAGCTGACCTTGCAGGACCTGATAGTCACGGGCGTGAATGGCGTTGAGCATCACAGTGCCCAGGCCCGGATAGTTAAAGATGATCTCGACAATCAGCTGACCGCCAATCGCCATCCCCAGCGCCATGGACAGGGCTGTCACGCTTGGCAGCATGGCATTACGGGCGGCATAGTTGAAAACCACGCGGTTTTCATTCAGTCCCTTGCCTTTGGCCATGGTGATATAGTCTTCGTTGAGCAGGTTGATCATGTTATTACGCATGCTGATCAAAAAGCCGCCGATCTGAATGGCTGTGGCACACAACAGCGGCAGGACCGCGTGGTACAGAACGTCTTTATAGAAGGCCCAGCTGGTCCAGTCTGGCAAAGTACCAGGCGTGTAGGCATAGCTGGTCGGGAACCATTTCAGGCCAAGTCCGAAAGTGAACAGCACCAGCATGGCAATCACCACAGGCGGAACGGCCTGAATCACCAGCATACCGGGAGACACAAAGGCATCATATTTACTACCGCGCTTCCAGGCGGCGAAAATACCCAGCACAGAGCCGATGCAGAAGGCCAGGATGACCGCAGAACCTGCCAGGAACATTGACCAGCCGACCGCCCCGCCCAATATTTCGGTCACGGTCTGCGGATAAAATTTGATTGAAATACCCAGATCCCAGTTGAGGATACTTTTGATATAGGTGAAATATTGTTGGTACCAGACCTGGGCTTCATCAAAACCAAGCAGTTTTTTCATCGCTTCGATACGCTCGGCAGTCACCTGAACGGAAGCATTGGCAAACATCATTGTCACCGGATCGCCGGGCATCGCCCGGGGAATTGCGAAGTTCAACGTGGCTGCAAACAGCAAGGCAACCAGGTAGAACGATAAACGACGTAGAAAAAATCCCATAACTCACACCTTTCCCAACCAGTGACTTACGACTCTGGGCTGAACTCTGGACGAAAAACCCCCTGACGCCAGGCGCCATACTTTATACAGTGGGGGAAGAGGCGGTGCGCAGAACACGCACCGCAAATTAAGCAATAATTATGATTTTGGTTTCAGGTCAAGCACTTGAAGCAAACGCTCTGGAACACCAGCCCAAACCATCGGACGACCGTTCGGGTGTTTCTCGTTCCACCAGCCCGAGAAGCGGGTCGTGTTGTACTGGAACATATCAGCACTGGACATCACAGGGATGGTGATCTGATTTTCAGCAATGATTGCCTGAATCCGATGCGCCATGTTCTTCTGTTCATCTTTGTTGGCTGTTTTATAGAAACCGTCCAGCAGTTTGTCTAGCTCGGCATTCTTAAAGAAGTGCATCGCAAAACGCGGGTTTCCTTCGCCCTGCAGGCGGGAGTTGTAACCACTGTTCCAGTACAGATGCGGATCCGCACCGTGGAAGTAGTTGGTGTACGCCACATCATAGGTCCCTTTAATCATGCCTTCGTTATACACAGCGAAGTCAGGGGTCCGTGCGTTCGCCTTGATACCGGCTTCCTGCAGTTGTTCAACCGCCAGTTGTACTGTGTTGTTGAAGTCGGTCCAGCCGTTCGGAGACTGAACGTCCAGCTCAATCTTCTTACCGCTTGGTGTTTCAACGAAACCGTCGCCATCGAGGTCTTTAAAGCCGGCTTTTTTCAGCAGTGCTTTTGAGCCTTCAAGGTTGTAGGTGTTGAAATCTTTGTACTTGTTGTAAACCGTATTGTCAGACCATGCTTTGAAACCGTCACCCAGGCCAGACGCATAGTGGTTTGGTGTACCGCTGCCGTAGAAGGCAATGTCGATGATGGTTTGACGGTCAATCGCCATCGAGAAAGCACGACGGAAGTCTACGTTGTTGATAGCTTCGTTGTTCCCTTCTTTTGGCGACTTGAAGTTCAGCATGAAAGTCTGGGTACCAGACGCCGGATACCAGTATTTGTGGTTCTGATTAGACGCCGCATAGGTGCTGTCGATGTCCGGGATGAACGAGGATGTCCAGTCCAGCTCAGAAGCAATGACTTTGCTCAGCAGCTGGTCATTATTGGCAATCTGAGGCATACGAAGACAGTCAACATCCAGGTTAGCGTTGTCCCAGTAGTTCGGGTTACGGCATTGGATGTACAGCTGAGGTGTGAAAGTGTCGATTTCAGTAAACGGACCTGTACCGACCGGATTTTCGTTGGCAAAGGTTTCAGGCTCTTTCACTTTGCTCCAGATGTGCTCAGGAACGATAGAAACGAAAGACATTTCATAAGGCACGTTGGAGTTGGCTTCAGTCAGATCGAAAGTGATTTTGTCGCCGTTAACTTTGACGTCTTTTACCCATTTGCTGATACCGCGCTGGTCAAGTGCCGGGTGGTTTTTCAGCAGGTCATAGGTGAATGCCACGTCTTTGGCTGTAAAAGGTGTTCCGTCAGACCATTTCACGCCGTCACGAATCACGAAAGTGACTTGCATCAGGTCGTCAGACATATAGAAATCTTTTGCCAGACGCATCACAGGCTCGTTGCCGTGCATTTGGTTAAAAATAACCAGTTGCTCAAAAACGAAGTCTGTCGTTGTACGCAGGTTGGTTTGCAAATATGGGTTGAAGTTACGTACCAGAGTCGGATAAAAATCAGGCACGATGGTCAGCTCACTGCGCTCAGCACTCATCGCAGGAGAAGTCATGGCAGCGGCAGCCGCGGCCAGGATGGCAAGTGTTACCTTTGTTTTCTTTATGTTGGCAAGCATAGCTGTTCCTTACTCTTTGCTTTGTAGGGTTTACGTTTCACTTAGGTTCCCCTCCATCAATGGTGGGGCTGGTCATCCACTCTGGACCGGTTGAGTAAAGCGACCTGGTGCAGATGGCCTGTGGACACTCAGTGCCCTAAGGAAACGACTTCGGGCGTGAATCGTCAATTGCATTGCACGTTAAAAACGTCAAAAACGCTGAGCTTGCTGTCAAAAACGTAAAAATCGCCCGCTATTCTACGGAAAAATGACAGCCATTCTAGTCTTGAAACGAATTGATAACTATCCTCACGTGAGTGCTTACTATCGAAGTATTCTTTTATTATTAATGGTTTAATTTTTATTTAAACAATGAATCTCACTGGCGTTGAACGGAAAAGCCCTTATTTTCAAACGGAAATTTTTTGTGAAGATTTTGTTGTGATTGGCGTCTCATATCATGAAATTTATCATTAGCCGCCCTTGGTTTGTGGCGCTTCAGGCTGTTTTTTCATCATCACCTGGTGGCAGTTTGTACTTTATGTTGGATGAAAAGTAAGCTTATTTTTCGTCACGAGAATACACTGACGAGCGATTTAAGGGCGGGGACTGTGGCATGAGCCGCGACCTGAAAAATGCGCAGGGTACGGGGTATGGCTGAACGGCTGATGGCGAATGGGAGCT
Organism: Photobacterium sp. Hal280; assembly: GCF_037162255.1. Lineage (NCBI taxonomy): Bacteria > Pseudomonadati > Pseudomonadota > Gammaproteobacteria > Vibrionales > Vibrionaceae > Photobacterium > Photobacterium sp. Hal280. The sequence goes on along the minus strand of NZ_JARLUO010000005.1, from coordinate 2,707,846 downwards.
TGATGGCGTGGCGTACGGATGGTGGCGGAAAATGCATTTTTCCTTGCTGTCCGGGCCGCAGAGTGACACAAATCAGCCTCTAATCAGAGAGGGCTATTTAGCCCATAGATGGCGGTTATCCCCCCGCTGCGGGATCTTTCAGGGGAGTTGCTCACGGTTCGGGTTGAAACGGCGGAATTTACTGACTGATCATACGCTGAAGCCGGTTGCGCATCTCAAGGATCGCTTCCCTGTCCCGGCTTACTTTGGGACAGCGTTCCAGGACAAAATCCAGCGTGTTGAGCACGGTGCGCCAGCGCGGTGTTTTCGGCAGGGTTTCCAGCTGTAAATATTTGTCCAGAGTGCGGGTTTGCAGTGTGCTCCTGTCGAGGTACACGCGCCACAGGCCACTTTCTTCAGCCAGATCAAACTTGGTTTTTCCGGTGGAGGTTTCCCAGAACTGCAGGCAGTCTTTCATCACATCGACCAGCATTTGTCTCAGCTGATCGGCTTTATCAGGCTGAGCGTGATCCAGCCGGTCTGCCAGCTGGCTGAACTCGCCGCCCATGTCGCGTAAACGCTGCAGGCTGTGCTTGTCGCCATCTGTCGCGAAGCCGGAGAGCACATCCACAGCATTTTCCAGTAACGCAATTCGTTGTACTGAGCTGGGCCCCTGACTGTCAAAGATAAACATCTGACTGAGCCCGGACTCGGCGGGCAGCTGGATGAGATCGGTCGCCAGAGTCTGCTTGCTATCTTGAATCCGATAGCTCAGTTCGCCGCTGTAATGGCGGTTCTGTTCGATATCTTCAGGCAGCTGGGTCAGCAGCAGATCCTGAATCGACAAGCGTTCCAGCTGTTCCGGCGCGCGCTGAAACAGCTGGCCGGCGGCATTGTTGGCATAACGGATACGGCCATCTTCGCGGGTACACAGGATGGCCTCACTGGTGGATTCCAGCAAGCCCAGCAGGCGTGTCTGGGTATCCAGCAGGGCCAGCTGTACCTGTTCACGGTGGCGAATTTCCTGCTGCAGCCATTGATTTTCAGTGCGCTGTCTTTCAGTCTGGGCGGCTTGCAGGTGGGCTCGGATCCGGGCGGTCAGCTCGTCTTTATTAAAGGGCTTGGTCAGGTAGTCGTTGGCACCAAATTCAAAGCCTTTCACCCTGTCCCTTACTTGCCCTAATGCAGAGAGCATGATGACCGGCAGTTCAGTTAAACTGTAGCGGGTCCGTAATTGCTGACACACTTCATAGCCGCTCATGCCCGGCATCATCACATCCAGCAGGATCAGTGACGGTTGATGCGCTTCCATCAGACGGAGGGCTTGCTGACCGTTTTCCGCGGTGATCACCCGATAGCCGGCAATGCGCAAAAAGCTGGTAACGACCTGTAAGTTCACCGGTTCATCATCGACGACCAGTAAGAGCTCGCCATCCGGGTTATCGGGCAAGTCATCCATATTGACCGTATTGGCATCCTGACGCGGTGCCTGGAAATGACCCTGTTGCGGCGCGCTGAGCTGGCTGCGGGCAATGTCTTCTTTGGTAGCCAGCGGCAGGGTGAAGCTGAAGGTCGTCCCTATCATTGGCTGGCTGCTGACATACAGGCTGCCGCCCATCAGCTCAATCAGCTGACGGCTGATGGACAGTCCCAGCCCGGCTCCCTGGTGATAGTTGGCTGAGCCAGTGTTGGCCTGCACCAGGGGTTCAAAAATGTGCTCCAGTTGCTCGGCGGGTATGCCCTGACCGGTATCGACCACCTGGATGCGGACCTGACTTTCCAGCACAGTGGCAGAAAGAATGATTTTGCCCTCTGAGGTGTACTTAATGGCGTTGCCCACCAGGTTGTACAAGATTTGTTCCAGGCGTTGTTCATCAGCAATCACCAGAGGCAGATCCGGCGGGATCTGATTGATGATACGCACAGGCTTGCCATCAAGCAGGTGTGCCGACAGTTCAAGCACTAAGCGGTTGGCCGCGGCCAGATCGACTGCGTGGGGCTGGATATCGAGATCGCCATAGCGCATTTTATGGTAGTCGAGCAAATCGTCGACCAGCTTGGTCAGGCGCTGCCCACTGCTGATGATCATATCCAGCTGACGTTGCTGATCCGGCTGGATCGGCCCGTTGGCACCGGCCAGCATGGCTTCGGCGATACCGACCATGCCGTGCAGCGGGGTGCGCAGTTCATGGGAGGTGGTGGCCAGAAATTCGTCTTTGAGCTTGTCTGCGGCCTGCAGTTCTTCGTTCTGTTGCCGGATGACGGCCAGATTGTGTTCCAGCTCGGTATTTTGCTCGCGGATCAGGGTAATTTTTTCGCGAATAGAGCGTTGCATTCTGGCAAAGCTGATCGCCAGCCGGCCAATTTCATCACGGCGATCGGTCGAGGTGATCTTTTGATCCAGATCGCCGGCTGAGACTTGCTCGGCGGCCCAGGTCAAACGCAGCAGCGGGGCGGTGATGTAATTGGACAGCCAGTGCGCCGTGATGGTCACCAGGATAACGGCTACTAAGATGGCAAGGAGGAAAAATTCCTCTAACTGGTGGATACGGGAGAAAGCTTCCTGCTCGGGCAGCTCAACCACCAGGGCCCATTTGTTGCCGAGCACGTCAATCGGAGCATAAGCACTGAGCACTGGAATCTTGTTGAAGTTCAGCAAGCTGCCGACACCAGCCTGGCCTGCCAGGGCGTGATCAATGCCGGCACTGGCCAGTTCTGCCGGTAAATCGCCGTCGTTGGGCAGGCGCAGGTTATGGTCCTGCCCGATGAGCAGGGTCTGGACGTACTGATTGGCCTCACTGCTGCTGGACATGACGTCGGCAATAGTGCGGTTACTGAGTTTAAAGAACGCGAAGCTGTGCAGGTAACCATGCTGAATAATCGGGGCAGCGAACCAGGCGGTGGCTTCCCGGTTATCGCCATCGGCGGCAAAATCGGTAAAGGCGATAGGCATTTGTTCCGGTTCGCGATCACTGGTTTCCCTGTGGCTATCGCGAGATTGACGATCTCTGAACTGAGCGGTCAGGGTTTTGATGGTGCTGTAGGTCTGGCTGAGCGCCGGATATTGCGAGTTGCCGGCCCCTAATTTGGCTGCAAACAAATCCGGGCTGCGAGAGGTATACACCACATGACCATCCAGATCGACCAGCAGCAGGTCGCTGAAATCAGAGCGTTTCAGGTATTCCTCATAAGCCCAGTGATAGCGTTTGTAGATCAAACGATACCTTTCCTGAACGATAAAATCAGGGGAGGTGTTATCGACTTCGCTGGACGGGGGTCGCGAGATCAGGGTACGGCTGAAGTATTCGCCGTTGGTGGTGCCTTTGCTGAGGCGGTTGATGTCTCCTAACTGGCGGAATGCGCCGACTATGCCGTAAAAGCGCCCCCACTGGCATTGGCCAGTTCAGAGCGGACAAAGCTCTGTATTTCAGATTCTTTCGCGGTAAAAAAGGCACTGAGCTGCTGGCGCTTGTTATCACGCAATGACGCCAGGTGGCTGGTACTTTGTTCGGCCAGATCCCGGGTGTGTGAATGCAGGAAAAACAGGGAAGACAGGGTGAGCGGGATCAGGCTCAGCAACAGGAAAGCCAGCATCAGCGTATGCTGGAGGCGTTTAAAACGGGTGGTATTTTGCATGTCCGGCTGACCTTTGATCTGCTGATACAAATCTGTCTGTGATGCTATCAAAAGCGCTCACTGGCATTTTGCCAAAACGAAACCGGCCGTTTTGACGGTGAACAGGCAGGTTAAGCGGGGCTTTTGCAGCTGAGTAACCGTTTATACTGAGTTTTTTTCACAATCAAGGAAGTCATGGGTGAAGCGTGTGCTAAGACACAATTTTGACGGTATTGACGTATTTTACGTTAAAAAGCACCGAAATTTTGCCTGTCACTGTCAGAGTGACAGGCAAAATAATTCATTTTTTCGCGTGATAAATTGAGAACTTATTGTTCTTGGCGCGAATATCATAGCCACCCAGGCAACGTTCCAGCAGTGGCGGATACTGCAGAAAATTATTGGCCACGATGACCAGTTCCCCGCCTGCTGTCAGATGATCCGGAGACTGCTCAATAAACTGCTCTGTGGCAGCGTAGAAGGTTTTCAAACCGGCATGGAAGGGCGGGTTGCTGATGAGAAAGTCGTATTGCTCCGGCAGCGAATGGTAGACATCGGTGGCAATAAAACACCCTTCCAGGTGGTTGACGCGGAAGGTTTCCCGGGCAGATGCAATCGCCAGGGCACTGATATCGGCCAGATCCAGAGTGATGTCCGGATAACGGGTTTTCATCACCGCGCCAATCACGCCGGCACCGCAGCCGAAATCCAGCACGCGTCCGGACAGATCCGGCAGGTTGTCCACCAGAAGGCGGGATCCCTGATCAAATTCGCCCAGGCTGAACACGCCCGGCAGTGAACGAATCGTCAGGGTATGCTCACCAATCGTCAGGGTGTAACTGCGGAACCAGTCCTCAAGCTTGAACTCGGATGCCTGCTCCTGACAGCGCCCCCAGTAAAAGCTGCACCGCCTGGCGGTATCGTATTTGTTGAGCGGGCCGTAGGAGGCAAACATTTTTTCGGCACTGCGAACGCCACTGCGGTTTTCACCGACAATGCAGATCTCGGTTTCCGGTCCGCAATGCGCCAGCAGCATCGCCAGCAGATACTCGGCTTCAGCTTTGGCTTTCGGCCAGTAGAGCAGGATCATGTCAACCCCCTGCGCATCGTCGGCTGACAGTTCGGCACCAAAATGGCTGCTAATCTTGCTGGAACGGCTCAGGCTGAGATGCTGGCCATAGTGGGTGGTGAAGACCCGGACACTGCTGGCGACGGCTGCCAGTTCGATCGGATAGAGATCGTCCAGTTCCCCGGCGACCAGCACATGGCGATCGGTAAAAAAGTCGATTTGACGGGCAACTACCTGGCTGGCAGCACTATAGGTCGACGCATTGGAAGACATGAGAGCCTCTGTGGTGATTCTGATTCCGGGCGCGAATTGTTCCACAATTCCGGCCGTATGAAAAGGCAGCCGTTGGTGCGGCTGCCGACGGGTGACTAGCTCTGATCCTGTTGGTCGAGAAAGTCTTTAAACTCGGTTTCATAGAGTTTAAACAAGACTAAGGTGACCGCGAAAATGATCGGTCCGTATATCAGGCCAATCAGACCAAACAGATGCAGACCGCCCAGAATAGAGAAGAAGATCAGCAAGGTATTCATGCCTGAGTTGCCCTGCATCAGCAGCGGACGAACGAAATTGTCGATCGAGCCGACCACAAGAATGCCCCAGGCGATCAGAAACACCGCCCATTCCCATTGATCGATCAGCAGGAGATATAAGGACGCCGGCAACCAGATCAGTGCTGTACCGAACACAGGAATGAAGGAAGCAAACGCCATCATCGATCCCCAGAACAGTCCGGGGAAACCGGCCAGCCACATGGCAAAACCGCCGGCGACGCCTTGTGCCAGCGCCGTCAGGAAAGATCCCATGACGGCGGATTTCGCCACCTGCTCGACTTCGGTCAGCAGGGCATCTTCCTGGCTGCGCGATAAAGGCAATACATGGCGCAGAGTGGCGACGATTTTGTCGTGGTCACGGAGCAGAAAGAAGAGCACAAACAGCATCAGCAGAAAGCTGAGCACAAAGTTCGTCGCATCGCCCAGCAATTTGGCACTGATATTCAGCAGCTGGGTCCCCAGTTTAGAGGCCGCTGACGCCAGTTTCTGAACGATGGAATGCACGTCCAGGCTTTCAAAAGGAGACCATTTGTTGATGGTATGCAGCACAGTTTGCGCATAAGGATGCGACAGGACTTCCTTGGGCCCACCGGTTGTCAGCCAGGCATAGCTGTCTTTGGAAAAGGCGGATCCTTGCTGAACGATGGACGCGAAGACGATCAGCACCGGGATCACGATGATAAAGGTCAGTATGGTGCAGGATAAAATGGCAGAGCGGTTTGGCCGGCCAAAGCGTTTTTCAATTCTGGCGTGCAGCGGATAGAACAGCAGGGAAATGATAAAGGCCATGACGATTGGGCCGAGGTATGGCTCAATCAGCCGGTAACTGGCATAGGTGGCCACTGCCAGCGCAGCCATGAGCATCCAGTGTCTCGACTGGGCTTGAAAAGGTTTTGGCACGGAATTGTCCTTCAGCAGAGTTGCAATCTGTTTATCATTGCATCCGGTTGAGGTGCTGGCAATGGCGTCAGTGAGTATTTCTGTGATATTTCAGTGACATCTGTCCGGAAGAAAAAGATGTTCATTCTGTAGCAGGGGCTGGCTGCAGAACGTATCTGGGGCGGTGCAAGTGGCAGAGCAAAAAAAGGGCAGGATTTCTCCTGCCCTGACGGAATCATGATGGGGGACGCGTTTTACTGGGCTTCTTGTGCCAGCGTGGCAAACGCGTATTCCGCGGCTTCCAGTGTGGCGTCGATTTCTTTCTCGCCGTGTGCCAGAGACGTAAAGCAGGCTTCGAATGCCGAAGGCGCCAGATACACGCCTTTTTGCAGCATCAGATTGAAGAAACGCTTGAATCGCTCAACATCACAGCGGGCAACGTCCTGGTAGCTGTGCACATTTTGCTGATCGGTAAAGAAGAAACCGAACATAGCACCGACCTGATTCGTCACCAGCGGGATGCCATATTTGTCGGCCAGCGTCTGAAAACCTTCGGCCAGACGCTGGGTGGTTTGCGCCAGACGCTTCTCATTGCCTTCCTGGGTCAGGATCGTCAGGCAAGCGTAACCGGCAGCCATGGCAACCGGGTTACCCGACAGCGTACCGGCCTGATAGACAGGGCCGGTTGGCGCAATATACTGCATGACCTCGCGGCGGCCGCCGAACGCACCGACAGGCATACCGCCGCCGATGATTTTACCCAGAGTCGTCAGATCCGGTTTGACGTCGTAGTAAGCCTGAGCGCCGCCGTGAGCGACACGGAAACCTGTCATTACTTCGTCCAGGATCAGCAGGGCACCGAACTCGTCACAGATCTCACGCAGCCCTTGCAGGAAGCCCGGTACAGGTGGAATGCAGTTCATGTTGCCAGCCACAGGTTCCACGATGATGCAGGCAATTTGTTCTGGGTGTTCAGCAAAGGCTTCACGCACCGATTCCAGGCTGTTAAAGGTGCAAGTCAGTGTGTGTTTGGCGAAATCGGCCGGCACACCCGGTGAGCTTGGCTGACCTAAGGTCAGGGCGCCGGAACCGGCTTTGACCAGCAGGCAGTCAGCATGGCCGTGGTAGCAGCCTTCGAATTTGATGATTTTGTCGCGGCCGGTGAAACCACGGGCCAGGCGAATGGCACTCATGGTGGCTTCGGTGCCAGAGCTGACCATGCGCACCATTTCCATGGACGGCACCAGTTTGGACACCAGCTCGGCCATGGTGATTTCCATCTCGGTTGGTGCACCGAAGCTCAGACCCTGACGGGCAGCATCGATCACCGCATCACGGATGGCAACATGGTTGTGGCCAAGGATCATAGGTCCCCAGGAGCCGACATAGTCGATGTAAGCTCTGCCATCGGCATCAAAAATATAGGCACCGTCGGCACGATCAATAAACAGCGGATCGCCGCCCACGCCAGCAAACGCGCGGACCGGAGAGTTGACTCCGCCAGGAATGGTGTGTTGTGCTTTGGCAAATAATTCAGCCGATTTGCTCATGGTTATTTCCTGTCATCCTTTGGTGATAAGGGCGCCATTGTACGTAAATGCGAATTCAATGGCGAGAGGGCATTTTGATTGGACAGGCCACTGATACGACGCGTTTGTGGTCAATACTTGAACGCAGCAGTCAGGTATTAGATAATCGTCCCAAAGGTCAGTTGACCCACATGAAGATGAATTGAGAGGTTGCTAATGAGCGATGCCAGTTTCCCGCTGAACTTTTCGGATGTTGCAGCGAATAAGGTGAAAGCGCTGATAGCGGAAGAGGAAAACCCTGAGCTGAAATTGCGTGTGTATATCACAGGTGGTGGCTGCAGTGGCTTCCAGTACGGTTTCACCTTTGACGAAAAAGTGAATGACGGCGATACCACCATAGAGAACAGCGGTGTCACCCTGGTGGTTGATCCGATGAGTCTGCAGTATCTGATTGGCGGTACGGTTGATTATACCGAAGGACTGGAAGGCTCCCGTTTCTTTGTGAGCAACCCGAATGCCACCACCACTTGCGGCTGCGGTGCATCCTTTAGCGTGTAAAGCGCCGCTACAGCTGTTGCCAAAAAAAGCCGTCACTTTGGGTGACGGCTTTTTTGTTTGCCCATGGGTGATCTCAATATCAGCTTCTGGACGGTATTAAACTGGCATTGCTATTGGTGGCCAGTAATTGTCGCAGTTGCGTCAGCTGCGCCAAACGTTCATTGGCTTGCTGCTTGAAGGCGGCTTTGTCTTTGCCTTTCAGCGAATCAGACTGAGGCAGAGACACGGTTCTGGGGTTCTTGTGTACCCCGTTCACCAGAAATTCATAGTGCAGGTGAGCCCCGGTCACCCGGCCACTGCTGCCCAGTTTGCCGATGGTTTGTCCCTGTTTCACCCGCTGGCCGGTTTTGACCAGGCGCTTGCTCAAATGCAGGTATTTGGTGACATAGGTCGAACTGTGACGGATAAAGACGTAATTACCGTTGAACTGGTTGTAGGACGATTTCATGACCACACCGTCACCGGCTGACCAGATAGGCGTCCCCACCGGAGCCACGTAATCGGTGCCGCGGTGCGCTTTCACCTGGCCGGTCACCGGGTGCAGACGGCGCGGGTTAAAGTTGGAACTGACGTAGCGGAAGTTCACCGGTGAGCGCAGGAAGGCTTTTTGCATCGCCCGGCCATCCGGATCGTAATATTTGCCGTCGCTGCTGTTTCTGACCGCGGTGAAGGTCTGACCCAGGTTGGAGAAGGTGGCGGCAAGAATATTGCCGCGACCTATGGGCTCGCCTTCGACATAGCGTTCTTCAAACAAGACTGAAAAGGTATCGCCTTCGCGGATATCCAGGGCAAAGTCGATATCCCAGCCAAAAATACCGGCAATTTCCATGATCTGGTTCGGCGTCAGACCAGCATCTGCTGCGGCGTTCCAGAAGCTGGAGGTGATCACCGCCTGGGCAAAATTGAGCTGAGTATCGACCTTCTTCACTTCTGTTCTGGAATGGAAGGTGTCGCCTTTGCGTGTGATATAGAGGGTTTCTGTGGCATTGATCGGCTGAATGAGCTGAATCAGATCTTTGTTGTCATCAAGCCCGAACCGCAGTTTGTCGCCGGGACGTAATGTGATCAGAGATTTGGTGCCTTCATCGGCATTGATCAGGCGGTACAGTGTGGCCGGGCTGAGGCCGACTTTATCAAAGACCAGCGCCAGACTTTCACCCGGTTTGATCACATGCTCCGTCCAGACCAGTGGAGGCGGTAACAAGGGAGGAGTGACGCCGTTTGCCTGCAGCTGAGGCCCGTTGACCTTGATGTCGAGCGGATAGAGTTTGCCGATTTCAAACTTTTGCTCAGGCTTCTCCATCTCCTCTGCGCCCGGCAGCAGGATCAGCAGTACAGTCACCGCACTGATAATGGTGATGAGAATCTGATGTATCCTTGGCAAACGGGAAAATTTTGATATTAGCATTTGATAATTATTTTGATGTTTTTTGCGCATAAGAGAAAAATAAGACAAGGCTAAGTCTAACTGGTTTCAAAAAACATCGCTATTCAAGTAATATTGCCCTTTATCATATTTATGCCAATTTTGTGGGAGTGAACAGGAATGGCCAGCATTGAGCATGCGTTAGCGGAAATTAAACGCGGGGTCGACGAACTGATCCCGGAAGAAGAGTTGATTGCCAAACTGAAGGAAAATCGTCCTCTGCGAATTAAACTGGGGGCGGATCCGACAGCGCCGGACATTCATCTGGGCCACACTGTCATCCTTAATAAGCTGCGTACCTTCCAGGAACTGGGCCACGAAGTCACTTTCCTGATTGGAGACTTCACCGGTATGGTGGGTGATCCGACCGGTAAGAACACCACACGTCCTCCCCTGACCCGTGAAGATGTACTGCGCAATGCCGAAACCTATAAAGAGCAGGTTTTCAAGATTCTCGACCCGGCCAAAACCAAAATTGAATTCAATTCTACCTGGTTGTCTGAGCTGGGCGCAGAAGGCATGATCCGCCTGGCTGCCAGTCAGACGGTTGCCCGCATGCTGGAACGTGATGACTTCAAAAAGCGCTATAACGAAGGCCGTCCGATTGCCATTCACGAATTCATGTACCCGTTGCTGCAGGGTTATGACTCGGTGGCAATGAACACCGATGTTGAGCTGGGCGGAACGGATCAGAAGTTCAACCTGCTGATGGGCCGTGAGCTGCAAAAGGCGGAAGGTCAGAAACCTCAGGTGGTGCTGACCATGCCACTGCTGGTGGGTCTGGACGGCGTGAAGAAGATGTCTAAATCGGCCCATAACTACATTGGTGTGGCTGATGCTCCGACCGAAATGTTCGGCAAAATCATGTCGATTTCTGATGAGCTGATGTGGAACTACTATGAACTGCTGTCTTTCCGTCCGCTGGAAGAGATTGAGCAGCTCAAGCAGGAAATGGCGAACGGCCGTAACCCGCGCGATGTGAAAATTTTGCTGGCCAAAGAAATTATTGCCCGCTTCCACTCCGAGGCGGATGCTGACGCGGCTGAGCAGGATTTCATTAACCGTTTCCAGAAAGGGGCGATGCCGGATGAAATGCCTGAGTTCGAATTTGCAGCCGGTGTGGCAATTGCCAACCTGCTGAAAGATGCTGATCTGGTCAATTCAACCTCTGATGCACTACGGATGATCCGCCAGGGCGCGGTGAAAATCGACGGCGAAAAAGTGGACGATACCAAGCTTGAGCTCAGTGCTGGTACGGCTGTGTATCAGGTCGGTAAGCGCAAGTTTGCCCGTATTACCCTGAAATAACAGCTGGTCATCCCATGAGAGAAGGCGCCGTGATGGCGCCTTTTTTGTCTCTGTCAGGCCAGAGACGGCACAGGCGCGCCGGTCACGACCGGCTGGCTTTGCAGGAGTGCCGCCACCCGCTGGCCCAGATGAGCCGCGGTTTTCACGTCGGCGTCACTGAGCTGTCCGGTCGGGGTGTGGCCACTGGCCCCCAGCTGGCGGCCCATCGGATTGATGCTTTTGTCGTCATAGCCATTGGGCATATCCATACCGACCCACAACATGCCATGCTGCATCGCCAGCACGAAGAGGTAGTTCAGGGTGCTGTCCTGCTCGCCGCCCAGACTGCCGCCGACGGTAAATCCGGCGGCCAGCTTGTTACGCCAGCCTTGTCCGCTCCAGCTGTCGCTGCTGGCATCGGCAAACGCTTTGAACTGAGCGGCGGGGCCGCCCATATAGGTTGGGCTGCCAAAGATAATGGCATCGGCCTGCTGCAGGCTGGCAAACAGATCCGGGTCGCTGAAGCGGCCGTGTTCAATATCTTCCCCGGCAATGCGGTAGCGCATGACCTGAATACCGGGTTGGGTTTTGGCGCCATGGGTGATCGCCTCGGCCATGTGATGGGTCGTGCCTGAACCGGAATAGTAAACCAGAGCTATGGTTTTCATCGATTGATTCCTTATGCTTATTCTTCTTCGTGGGTGGCCAAGCGCATCTGAATGGCCGCCAGATATTCGTTGAACTGAAAAATCTGATACAGACGGCTGCAGCTGTAGGTCAGTTTGATGCTGTGATCGTCGGACAGGGGGTCACTTTGCTAAACCAGCCAACCCAGTCCGGTACAATGTCGCTTGGTTGCGGGTGGTTCGGGCGCGGGCGATCCGGCGTGGAGCAGAAAGCAGCGACATACGCCTGCCAGTAGTAGGCCAGCGCCAGTCGGCGGTCCGGCAGGAAAGGCATGAGTTGCAGCAAGGCATCAAACCCGGTGACCCCGTGCAGCAGGGTAAAGTCCCCACTCGCCAGATAAGCCCGAACCGTGAGGCGGGCAATCTCAGGTTCGGTGAGATCGTCAGGCACAGCGGCGATGGACCGATAAGCAGATTGATGAACCACTTCATTCACGCGATCAACAATGATACCGGGTTGAAACCGATAGTCTCTGAAAGCCTGGTACGCCTGCTCGAGCTGAGTTTCAGCCTGATACTGATCGGAGAAATGCAGTTCACCTAAGGCCTGATACTCACTGGCCCAGTAGGCAAGTGAAACGGCAATTTCATTGGGTTCGCCCGTTTCTACAGCATAGCTCAGGCGGATCAACCCGTGAAACGCGCTGCTGGCAAGGCCGGGCAGTAAGATCGGCAACCATTTCCGCAGTACCGTATCTGTGCCCTGAAGAGCGATTTGCTGACGAAACTGCTGGTGAAAGGCCGGAAAACTGTCGCGATCCGCCAGTGCTGGTGTTGTGTGCCGGGGTGGGATCGTCTGACGGATCGGCCGTAAATTCGGCGCATATGCCTGATAAAAATGCTCCAGTTGGTGAGGATTGGCACCGCAGCGTGCCAACGCGATGAGTGCCATGGGTAAATGATTCGACAACTCAGGCCTGTAGATGGGGTCAAATTGCAATCCCTTGTCAATCAAAGCCAGACATTCGGCGTGAATGGGCGCATACATTTTCAGATCTCCTGTCCTGAGGGGTTAGAGGGAATAATCATTACGCAGTAATGGATCGTCACTCAGATACTGGGTGAATTCCCATTCAATACCGTCCCTGTCATAAAAGTAGATCCGCTGGCGCCAGGGGTGACTGGTTTCCAGCTCATTTTCCCGGTATCCCGCGCTGAGCAGCCGCTCACGGACCTGCATGACATCATCAACTCCCAGACCGATATGGTTGATCCCCAGATCCCGGTAAGGCGTGCGATCGATCTGATCGCGAGCAACCACTTCCTGCAGCGCCAGATAAGTGTCTTCTGTACCGATATGACACCAGCGATACATAGGGTGTTGTCCCTGATGGCGGACGGAGAACTCCGGGATAGCGGTTTGCAGAAATTCGATGGTGTTTTCCAGCCGACGGACAGTGAGGTTGGCGTGTTCGACGTAGGGTTTCATAGTGCCTCCTGGCTTGAGCGGTGCTTTTATTAGTAAATCATTTTGTTTACATATTAGTATGAAACCCGATTAAGTAAAGTTTTTTGTTTATTTAAGGATGGCGATGCTTTCTCATCTGCCTGATTGGGTATAGCATGGAGTGCGCTTGTGAATTTGAGGAGAATGGCATGGAGCATCTGGTACAGGAGCTGGCGCCGCTGATGCAGGAATACGGTTATGCTCTGCTGGGTCTGGCTATCGCGGTTGAAGGTATCGGGATTCCGGCTCCGGGACAGTCTTTGCTGATCGTTGCCAGTTATCTTTCCGTCAGCGGGACATTTTCCCTTCCCGTTGTGCTGGCCGTCGCTGGAAGCGCCAGCTGGCTGGGGAATACTGCCGGCTATGTGATGGGATCAAAATTTGCTCATGTCGTAGAGCGCCGGGGTTGGTTAAAGCCAGCTTCGGTTGAGAAGGTACATGGGTTTATTGATAAGTACGGGGTGCTGGGGCTGGTGATGAGCCGCTTTCTGGAAGGGCTGAAACAATTGATGTGCCTGGGCTGTGGCATGGCACAAATGCCAAGGCATCACTTTTTGATGGGGAATACCCTGGCGGTCGGGATCTGGCTGACGGTATTTGGTTTAGGTCCGGCTTTTTTTCACGAAGAGATCGGGCGAATTGGCCTGTTTTACCATCATCATCAGCAGGCTTTCTGGGCGGTGGCGGTGTTGGCGGGACTGGCATTGCTGATTTGGCTATTTCGCAAGCGCAGTCCCGGCAACTGATTTCTGTCGATCAGTTGTGCCTGAGCGAAAAAGTTGGCAGTGACAGGTGCCAGCGAATGGCCGCCAGCCGGATCGACAGGGTCGTGGCAATACCGCACAAACTGGCGGCCGCGGTTTCCAGCCCAAAGTGTAACCCTACGGTGTGGACAATACCGCCCAGGATGCATGCCGTGGCATACACTTCGGTTCTCAGCACCATGGGAACTTCACGGGCCAGTACGTCACGGATCACCCCGCCGCCGCACCCTGTGATCACGCCCATGATCACGGCGACCATAGGGGAAGCACCAAAGCGCAGCGCTTTTTCCACCCCAATGGCGACGAAAACCGCCAGACCAATGGCATCGGCCACCGGCAGGAAATACCAGGGCATTTTACGCGGATTCTGGATCGCCAGCATCGCCAGCAGACAGGTTGCAAAAATTACCCACAGGTAATTGGTGTCGGTGATCCAAAATACCGGCGTGGCCCCCAGGGCCATATCGCGGATAGTGCCGCCGCCAATGGCAGTGACACAGGCCAGCACCACGACCCCGAACGGGTCCATCCTTAATCGGCCTGCCAGTAAGATGCCGGAAATGGCAAATACAGCGGTGCCAAACATATCAAGCGTGTAAATCAGCATAGTGCCCCTGCACACAACCAGTGATTAAAACCCGCGCCACCTGACTGAAGGGGCCGAGCGAAAAAGCGCTGAGATTGTACGGTGAAATGTAACGCGCACAACCGATAACTTTGTCTTTGTGAGCTCATTCACATCCTATTGGTGATGATTTTTGCGCACTTCATCCAGTTGCTTACAAATTTCTTGAGCGGCCAGTAAGGCTCTGGGGGTCGGGCGGTTCAGCCAGTCCGCCTGGGTCTGGTACAGGTGCTGCTCCCGGACGGCGGGCAATTGTTCGTGCCAGGGCAACCAGAGGTTGAAGGCGTTGGCATCGGGGCCAGCACTGCCATGGGGGGTGAATATCGCTTCAGGGCGGCGGACGATCACTTGCTCTTTCGACACCTGCGGGTACGCCACGGGACTGTCGGCAAAAATATTTTCACCACCGCAGAGCGCGAACACCTGACTGGGCCAGCTTTCGCCGGACATGCTCATGAGCGGCGAGATGCCCAACTGGTAAAAATAGCGTACCGGTTTTTGATGTCCGTACTGCTGATTCAATTGCGCCATGGTGTGACGGAAAGCCGAGGCAGCCTGATTGGCTGTAGCCGGATCCTCGGCAAAGCTGCCGAGTGTTTCCAGGCTGTCGGCAATCGCATCAAGCGTGGTGGGATGGGAATAAAAGATCCGGATCCCTAACTGTTCCAGTTTTGCCATTTCTCTGGGCGGGTTGCCGCCTTGCCAGGCCAGCACCAGATCAGGCTTCAAGGCCAGAATGCGTTCCAGCTTGATGCCGCGGTAATTCGCAACCCGCTCCAGTGCCAGAGCCTGCGGCGGGTAGTCGCTGTAATCACTGGCAGCGATCAGCTTGCTGCCTAAACCTGCGGCATAGGCCAGCTCAGTGGTGTGCGGTGCAAGACTGATAATACGCTGAGGCTTGCTGCCAGTGGCCTGGGCTTCATTGGTTTGTGCTGTTTTGCCATATACTGCCGTGACGACCAAGGTCAAAGGCATCAGCAGGGCAATAAGCAAAGGTCTAAACAGATTCACAACAGACTTCCCATCAGAAACATACACACACTTTGCAGCGCTACCCAGGCCCATAACCGCTGTTGCAGCAGACGATCAATTTGCGATAAATGCAGGGCGGCAGGGGCGATGCGTCCACCGAGCCGCGGACGTTCGAGCTTGCTGGTATCGTAGATAGCCGGACCGCCTAAGGCCAGCTGCAGCTTATGGCCCGTGGCGGTGAGCAGCCAGCCCGGTCCGGGCAATTGCCAGTTTTCACCTTGTTCACGTAAGCCGCGAAAAGCCTCACGGCTGTTTCTGCCCACACTGATAGCCACAGCGAGCAGACGCAGGGGGACAATATCCAGTGTGGCCAGAATACGGATCGCAGGCAGGCCAAAGTACTGGTATTGCTTGCGGCTGGGAGACCAGCAACGGGCCAGACTGACGGCCAGCCGGTAAAGAATGGCACCAAAACCGCCTGCCACCGCATACCAGAACAGCACGGCAGCCACCTGGCGGCCATAACTGAGTAACTGGGTTTCGGCACAGGCTTTACCCAGGCCAAGCAGTGACAGCGTGTCCGTGTTTCGGTTGAGGGCGACAGCGAGCTGTGCTTTGCAACTGGCCTTATCTTCCCGGCTGTAAGCCTGAATAAAATGCTGGCTGAAGCGGCGGCTGTCACGCCAGCCGAGTGCTATCCACAGCAGCACCAGATGAAACAGGCTGTCTATCCACACCAGCTGATAAAAGGCGATCAATAGGATCAGAATGGTCATCCACATCAGTGCCCAGGCCAGGGCACCGGATAATATCCGCTGGCGCGGTGTATCTGTGGCTTTGTTCACCCGGGCTGCCAGCTCAATGGCAATCTGTTGCCAGATCAGCAAAGGCTGGATACTGGCTGGAATGGGCAGCAGCCAGTGTAATGCCAGCGCTCCCCACATCGCCAGCAGGGTTGGATGTTCACTGAGGAGCACAAGCAAATCGTTCATTAGCGGTTCAGCAGCGCCGCCATTTGAACCACCATGGCGGAAGAACTTTTCGCCGCCAGCGGCAGAAACTCTTCGAAACTCATCGGCGATTCCTTATCAGCCACGTCTGAGATGGCACGCACGACCACAAAAGGGACCTTGAACTGATGGCAGGCCTGGGCGATGGCTGCGGCTTCCATTTCAACTGCGATTACCTGTGGGAAGTGAGTCCGTATGCGTTGCTGCTGTTCTGCGCTGCACACGAACGCATCGCCAGTGCAAATCAAACCGCGGACCGCGTGGGTGTTTTCATCGAGCTGAGTCAACGCCTGCTCTGCAACCTGCATCAGCTTTTCGTCAGACTGGAAAGCGGCAGGTTGCTGCGCCATCTGGCCAATTTCATAACCAAAGGCGGTGACATCGGCATCGTGATAACGTACTTCGGTAGAGATAACCACATCACCGACATTCAGGCTGGAATCAAAGCCACCGGCTGAACCTGTATTGACGACCAGATCCGGCTCGAAAATTTCCAGCAAAATGGCAGTCCCCACGGCGGCCGCGACTTTACCGATACCAGACTGAAGCAAGACAACTTCCGCACCATTGAGGGTGCCGGTATAAAAGGTGCAGCCACCTTTTTGCAAAGCAGTACAGTTGTCGAGCTGGTTTTTCAGGATCACGACTTCCTGTTCCATTGCCCCAATAATGCCGATTTTCATTGATGTTATCTCTTTCTTAAAGTGAACCTTACGGTGATTGGATGCGATTGTAACAATGCCAGACAATGTGGGGAAGCCTAAAGAAAAGGCGGCAGAACGACAGGGAAACTGAAAGAAAAAAGCGAGCGGGGGAGAGCCGCTCGCTTGGCCAGGTCTGCTGACAGTGTCATCAACAGACCGTTATCGCATCACAAACCTAGGTAGCCCAGAATCCCATCGGCAGCGCGACGGCCTTCATCGATGGCGGTGACCACCAGATCCGAGCCGCGTACCGCGTCACCACCGGCAAAGATCTTGCTGTTGGTGGTCTGGAAGGCATGCTCGCCGCTGGTTTGAATGCGACCCCACTGATCCAGTGCCACATCAAAGCTATCTAACCAGGGCATCGCATGGGGCTGGAAACCAAAGGCCATGATCACCGCATCAGCTTCCAGCACATGCTCGCTGCCAGCAACAGGCTCAGGACGGCGACGACCGGCGTCATCAGGTTCACCCAGGGCGGTTTGCACCACTTTCACCCCTGTCACCTGGCCGTTGCCATTGACGACCACACCCAAAGGCTGCAGGTTAAACATAAAGTTCACCCCTTCCTCGCGGGCATTTTTCACCTCACGACGTGAACCCGGCATGTTGGCTTCATCGCGGCGGTAGGCACAGACAACATCGCTGGCACCCTGACGGATGGAGGTCCGCACGCAGTCCATCGCGGTGTCACCACCACCTAAGACCACCACACGTTTACCTGCCATGTCGATATACTCAGGGGCATTGTCTTCCAGATTCATCACCTTGTAAGTGTTGGAAATCAGGAAAGGCAGTGCATCGTAGACACCGGCGGCATCTTCATTTTCCAGACCGGCCCGCATGTTTTTGTAAGTACCCACACCCAGGAAAACCGCGTCATATTCGTCGATCAGATCCTGAAGCTGTACATCAGTACCGACTTCTGTATTGAGGCGGAACTCGACCCCCATTTCGGTAAAGATCCGGCGACGGTTGATCATCACCTCTTTTTCCAGCTTGAACGACGGGATACCGAAGGTCAGCAGACCGCCAATTTCCGGGTAGCGGTCAAACACCACAGGTTTCACGCCGTTACGCACCAGAATGTCGGCGCAGGAGAGGCCGGCAGGACCGGCACCGATAATGGCGACTTTCTTGTCTGTCCATTCAACGCCGGACATGTCCGGTTTCCAGCCCATTTCGAAGGCTTTGTCGGTAATGTATTTCTCAACATTACCGATAGTCACAGCCCCGAAATCATCATTGAGCGTACAGGCGCCTTCACACAGACGATCCTGAGGGCACACCCGGCCACAGACTTCCGGCAGGGTGTTGGTCTGGTGAGACAGTTCAACGGCTTCCAGAATCCGGCCTTCATTGGCCAGACTCAGCCACTGCGGGATATAGTTGTGTACCGGACACTTCCACTCACAGTAGGGGTTGCCGCAGTCCAGGCAGCGATCAGACTGAGCGCTGGCCTGCTGTTGAGTAAAAGGTTCGTAGATTTCGACGAACTCAATCTTACGGATTTCAATCGGCTTCTTCGGCGGATCGACACGTTCTACATCGATAAATTGGTAAATGTTCTGGCTCATTGGATTCCCTCCCTTATTGTGCCTGAACGCGGAGTTCAGCAGCTGAACGGCTTTGGTGACCCAGCAGCGTGTTCACGTCTGCCGACTTCGGTTTAGCCAGGAAGAATTTCGGGATCCACTGATCAAAGTTGGCCAGAATTTCCTGTGCACGGCTTGAGCCGGTTTCCTCCAGATGGCGGTCGATCAGACCACGCAGGTGTTCCTGATGAATCGTCAGTTCCTGCAGGGGCAGGGCTTCGATCAGTTCAGGGTTGACCCGGCCGGCGAAATCACCGACTTCATCCAGAATATAGGCAAAGCCGCCTGTCATACCGGCGCCAAAGTTAACGCCTGTGTGGCCAAGGATCGCCACGATACCGCCTGTCATGTATTCACAGGCGTTGTCGCCTGCGCCTTCAACCACGGCAATTGTGCCTGAGTTACGAACTGCAAAGCGCTCACCGGCCTTACCGGCAGCAAACAGCTTACCGCCGGTTGCGCCGTACAGGCAGGTATTGCCTATGATGGTGGATTCATGCGATTTGAACGCAGATCCCACCGGTGGCCGGATCGTAATCACACCGCCTGTCATGCCTTTGCCGACATAGTCGTTGGCATCACCGGTCAGATACAGGTTCAGGCCACCGGCATTCCATACGCCGAATGACTGTCCTGCCGTACCCGACAGGTGCACATTGACGGGATTGGCCGCCATGCCCTGATTGCCGTAGCGCAGCGCAATTTCACCTGACAGGCGGGCACCGAAGGAGCGGTCTGTGTTGCGGATATCCAGATATATATCGGCGCCACTCTGAGCTTCCACCGCTGGCAGAGCTTCATCGACCAGTTTCTGGTTCAGTACACCGGTATCGAACGGCGTGTTCGGTTCGCTGCAGTACAGGGTCTTACCTTCCATCGGCGTGGGCGTATGCAGCAGACCACTGAGGTCCAGCTTGTTTTGCTTGGCCGTAAAGCCGTTGACCATTTCCAGCAGATCGGTACGTCCGATCAGGTCGGTCAGCTTTTCAACACCCAGTTTCGCCAGCAAGGTCCGTACTTCTTCACCCAGGCCGACAAAGTAATTCATGACCTGCTCAGGCAAGCCTTTGAAGAAATCGCGGCGCAGGGTGTCATCTTGTGTCGCGACACCGGTTGCACAGTTGTTGAGGTGGCAGATCCGCAGGTATTTACAACCCAGTGCCACCATAGGTGCAGTCCCGAAACCGAAGCTTTCCGCGCCCAAAATAGCGGCTTTGACGACATCCAGTCCGGTTTTCAGGCCGCCATCCACCTGCAGGCGGATTTTATGACGCAGACCATTGGCCACCAGTGCCTGCTGCGTTTCCGCCAGGCCCAGCTCCCAAGGGCTGCCGGCGTATTTCACCGAGGTCAGCGGGCTGGCACCTGTACCGCCGTCATAGCCTGAGACGGTGATCAGATCGGCATAGGCCTTAGCCACACCGGTGGCGATCGTGCCGACGCCGGGTTCTGATACCAGCTTGACCGAGACCAGGGCTTTCGGGTTGACTTGTTTGAGATCGAAAATCAGCTGCGCCAAGTCTTCAATCGAGTAAATGTCATGGTGCGGCGGCGGTGAAATCAGGGTGACGCCCGGCACGGCATAACGCAGTTTGGCGATTTCAGTGGTGACTTTATGGCCGGGCAACTGGCCGCCTTCACCAGGTTTTGCTCCTTGCGCCACTTTGATTTGCAGCACATCAGCATTGACCAGATAGTGAGGAGTCACCCCGAAGCGGCCGGACGCGACCTGCTTGATGCGGGAATTGCGCTCGGTGCCGAAGCGACGCGGATCCTCGCCCCCTTCACCTGAGTTGGAGAAACCACCGAGACGGTTCATGGCAATCGCCAGCGCTTCATGGGCTTCCGGACTCAGGGCGCCGATAGACATGGCGGCTGAGTCGAAGCGCTTGTACAGTTCGGTGGCGGCTTCTACGTTGGCAACGTCAATCGGGTTGGTTGATTCTTTCAGTTTCAGCAAGTCACGCAGCGTTGCTGCCGGACGTTCGTTCACCACGTTGGCAAAGGCGAGATAATCCTGGTACTCACCGGATTTAACGGCTTTTTGCAGCGTCGTGACAACATCCGGGTTGTAAGCGTGAAATTCGCCACCGTGGACAAATTTCAGCAAGCCACCGTGATCGATTTGCTTGCGCTTGACAAACGCTTTACGCGACAGGTTGAACAAGTCTTGCTGGAAGTCATCAAAGTTCGCGCCTTCAATACGGCTCGATACGCCCTTGAAGCACAATGCCACCACATCCGAATGCAGACCAACGGCTTCAAACAGCTGCGAGCAACGATAAGAGGCGACGGTGGAAATCCCCATTTTCGACATGATCTTATACAGACCTTTGTCGATACCGTTACGGAAGTTCAGCATCACCTCGCGGTAGGGCTTGTTGATAGCACCGCTGTCAATCTGCTGTGCCAGTGACTCGTATGCCAGATACGGATAAACAGCCGTGGCGCCAAAGCCAAGCAAGACAGCGAACTGATGCGGGTCACGGGCAGTGGCGGTTTCTACGATGATGTTGGCATCACAACGCAGGTTGGCGGTCACCAGGCGAGCCTGTACTGCACCCACAGCCATCGCGGCCGGGATCGGCAGCTTGTCGGCACTGATCCCCCGATCAGACAGTACGACAAGTACAGTCCCGCCACGGACCAGGCGTTCCACCTGATCGCACAGATCGACCAGGGCCTGCTTGAGATCTTTCTCGTTCGGATCGAAGTTAATGTCGATAATGCTGTTACGGTAGTGCTGGTTGTCCAGCCCCAACAGCTGCACCATGTCAGAGTACAGCAGAATCGGTGACTTGAACGCCACGCGGTGGGCATGGCCGTCGGTTTCGTTAAACACGTTCATTTCACGGCCGATACAGGTGGCCAGCGACATCACGTGTTTTTCACGCAAGGGATCGATCGGCGGGTTGGTGACCTGTGCGAACATCTGACGGAAATAATCAGACACCAGACGCTCTTTGGAAGACAGCACGGCCATTGGGGCATCATCACCCATAGAACCAGTGGCTTCCTGACCGTTTTCACCGATCACCCGCATCACCTGATCCAGTTCTTCACGGTTCACCGCAAAGAGTTTCTGGTAAGTGTTCAGCTCTTCCGGCGACATTTCCCGGCTGCCGACCTGATCATCTCCCATCTCTTCAAAGGGCACCAGGCGGCGAACATGGGTATCCAGCCACGCTTTATAAGGGTGGCGTTCCATCAGGTCGTTATCAATGTCGGCGGAATGCCAGATTTTGCCCAGTTTGGTATCTATGACCAGCAGTTCGCCGGGACCGACCCGGCCTTTTTGCGCCACTTCGTCCGGCGCGTAATCCCAGATACCCACTTCTGAGGCCAGGGTGATTAGTTTGTCTTTGGTGATGACAAAACGCGCCGGGCGCAGACCGTTCCGGTCGAGGTTACAGGCGGCATAGCGGCCGTCCGACATCACGATACCGGCCGGGCCGTCCCACGGCTCCATGTGCATGGAGTTAAAGTCGTAGAAGGCGCGCAGTTTCGGATCCATATCCGGGTGGTTTTGCCATGCCGGCGGCACCAGCATCCGCATGGCACGGAACAAGTCCATACCACCGGCCAGGAAGAGTTCCAGCATATTATCCAGGCTGGAGGAGTCAGAGCCGGTTTCGTTGACAAAAGGCGCGGCGGTGGCCAGATCCGGCAGCAGCGGGGAGGCGAACTTATACGCCCGTGCCCGAGCCCACTGACGGTTACCGGCGATGGTGTTGATTTCACCATTATGGGCCAGGTAACGGAACGGCTGAGCCAGTGGCCAGCGGGGTTGTGTATTTGTCGAAAAACGCTGGTGGAACAAACAGATAGAAGATTCCAGGCGTAAGTCACCTAAGTCTTTGTAAAACTTAGGCAGATCGGCGGGCATACACAGGCCTTTATAGACGATAACCTGGGTCGACAGGCTGCAGATATAGAAATCAGAATCGTCCTGAATGCGTTGCTCAATACGGCGACGGGCAATATAAAGGCGACGATCCACATCCCGCGGCTTCCAGCCAGCAGGTGCATTGATAAATACCTGAGCGATAGCCGGCAGGGAATCTTTTGCTATTGGGCCAAGGACTTGCGGATTGACCGGCACATCTCGCCAGCCAGCAACAGACAGGGTCTCTTTGCTTAATTCTTCCTGGATGATCGTGCGGGCTTTTTCAGCCAGAACAGGATCCTGGCTCAGAAACAGCATACCCACGGCGTATTCGCGGGCCAGTGTCCAGCCAAGTTCTTTGGCAACCAGCTGATAAAAGCTGTCCGGCTTTTTCATTAACAGGCCGCAGCCATCACCGGTTTTGCCATCAGCAGCGATGCCGCCTCGGTGTGTCATACGATCCAAGGCCGATATTGCGGTACGGACCAACTTGTGGCTGGCTTCGCCTTCTGTATGGGCGATCAGACCGAAACCACAGTTATCTTTTTCCAGCTTTGGGTCATACAGTGTCATTGCAACTCTCCCTTGCGCCTGCTCCACTGAGCAGGGTTACTGCATAATTATGACAATCTCCCTGATTGTCACTCTCGCGTCCAGCGGACTTTCAAACTAACGGCAAATTACAAAAAGGTCAAATTTTCTTTAATTCTGGTCATAAATTCTGGATTATTCAAAGTCAACTATTTATCTGTATGATTTATAGTGGTTTATTATTTTTTTGAAATATTTTGTTTACAATTGAACGTGTCGAAACTGAGACTTTTTTGCTGTAAAAGGAAGTGATTTTCATTTGCAGGAGAGGTTGGAGTTAAAAAGGATAAAACACTGATTCATTTTAAATAAAAAAGCCAGCTCCTGGGAGCTGACTTTAAATTTTAGTATAAAATCAAGGTTGATCAGGATTCTGATAGCATAAGTGAATGGTCTTTCGCTTCCAGCTTAGAATCACCCATCAGGTAAGCATCAATTTCACGGGCACATTCACGGCCTTCGTTGATGCATCTTACGACCAGTGACTGTCCGGTTCGCATATCACCTGCAGCAAACACGCCAGGCTGGTTAGTGGCAAATCCCTGGGTGGCAACATTGCCGCGCTCATCCAGTCCAATATTGAGCTGGGCCAGCACACCCTGCGGTTCCGGATGCAGAAAACCCATCGCCAAAAAGGCCAGATCACACGGAATGATGCGCTCAGAACCCGGGACTTCTTCAAAACCAGGACGCTCGCCGGGTTTGGCTTC
This sequence comes from Photobacterium sp. Hal280, assembly GCF_037162255.1. Taxonomy (NCBI): domain Bacteria; kingdom Pseudomonadati; phylum Pseudomonadota; class Gammaproteobacteria; order Vibrionales; family Vibrionaceae; genus Photobacterium; species Photobacterium sp. Hal280. Next base: position 2,683,963 of record NZ_JARLUO010000005.1, on the reverse strand, counting down.
GTTCCAGTGGATATCTGCAATCCGCAGTGCCGTGACCTGACCATCGTCATTGCCGATGAATTCTTTGGTCAGGATATTCCAGTGACGCTCACACCCTTCTTCATGAGAGGTGGAGGTGCGCATGATCATCGGATAAGCCGGCCAGGGCTGATTCACCGGGCGCTTCTCTGGCGGCATCGGCATGATTTCGACCTGAGTGATGCTGGCTGCGCCGTGACGGTTTGATGTACCGACACAGTCAGAGCCGGTATCACCGCCGCCGATCACCACCACATGTTTCCCTGCAGCATGAATCTCTGCTGTTTTCAGATCCATATTGTTGGCACGGCGGTTGTTCTGGCTCAGAAATTCCATCGCAAAATGGACGCCTTTCAGTTCACGGCCCGGGATCGGCAGGTTACGCGGCACAGTGGAACCGCCGGTCAGCAGGACCACATCATGCTGTTTGCGCAGCTCTCGTGCATCAATGTCCACACCGATGTGGGCATTGACGACAAATTTGATCCCCGCCTGTGCCATCATATCCAGTTTACGGTCAATCACACTCATGCTGAGTTTGAAATCCGGAATACCAAAGCGCAGCAGACCGCCTATTTTCTCGTCGCGTTCGTACACTGTGACGGTATGGCCGGCGCTGTTAAGCTGCTCTGCGGCTGCCAGGCCTGACGGGCCGGAGCCGATAATCGCCACGCTTTTGCCTGTGCGGCTGCGCGGGGTTTTCGGCTTTGCGTAGCCTTCACGGTATGCTGTTTCAACAATGGTCTTCTCTATGTTACAGATGGTGATCGGATCTTGGTTGATCCCCAGGACGCATGAGCTCTCACACGGCGCAGGGCATACACGCCCTGTGAATTCCGGGAAATTATTGGTCGAGCTCAGGATATGCCAGGCTTCCTCCCAGCTGTCGCGGTACACCGCATCGTTAAACTCAGGGATGATATTGCCGATCGGGCAGCCGTTGTGACAGAAAGGCACGCCGCAATCCATGCAGCGTGAAGCCTGTGTGCCAATTTTGCTGCCGAACGCGTCATTCAGAACGAATTCTTTGTTGTCCTGAATACGTACTTCAGGGGCAATTTTTGACGGCAGTTCACGGCCGTGCTCGAGAAATCCGGTTGCCTTACCCATGGCTCACCTCCAGTGCTTCCTTGTTCTGTGCTTCTGCCGCTGCTTTACGTTTTTGCAGCACGGCCTTGTAGTCGCGTGGCATCACTTTGACGATGTGTTTGAGGTTTTCCTCCAGATTGCTGAGGAAGGTTTCAGCCACCGTACTGCCGGTCAGTTGCTGGTGACGCGCCACCATATCGCTCAGCAGTGCAATGTCTTCGCTGTCGAGCGGATCCAGGTCGACCAGCTCAGGATTGAGTTTGCTTGCAAAGTCGCTGAACTGATCCCAGACGTAGGCGACACCGCCGCTCATACCTGCCGCGAAGTTACGACCGGTCTGGCCGAGAATAATCGCCACGCCGCCTGTCATATATTCGCAGCCGTGGTCACCCACACCTTCAACCACCACACGGGCACCTGAGTTACGGACACAGAAACGCTCACCGGCTTTACCACGGATGAATGATTCACCCGATGTGGCGCCGTAGAAGCACACGTTGCCGACGATGATGTTGTCTTCGGCAATCAGATCAGACTTGGCATCCGGGTAGAGCACCAGCTGACCGCCCGACAGACCTTTGCCCCAGTAGTCGTTGGCATCGCCTTCGACTTCAAAGCACACACCTTTGGCCAGGAAAGCCCCCAGGCTCTGGCCGGCAGAACCTTTGAACTTCACCTGCATCGGCTGCGGCAGGCCCTGGTCTTTGTAGACTTTGGAGATCTCGTTCGACAGCATGGTGCCGACGCTGCGGTCGATGTTGGTGATCGGGAACTCAGCGTTGACCGCTTCACCACGCTCCAGTGCTGGCTGAGCCGCAGCAATCAGCTGACGATCCAGCACGGCATCCAGATGGTGGTTCTGGCTGCACTGGTTGTAGACACCGTCGGCCTCACGGGCCGGTTCAATGTGCAGCACAGGGCTGAGATCCAGGTTTTTGTATTTCCAGTGACCGATGTTGTCACGGATTTTCAGACGCTGTGACTGACCGACCATCTCATCTATGGTACGGAAGCCCAGCTCTGCCATAATTTCGCGCAGGCCTTCGGCCATGTACTGGAAGAAGGTCACCACGTCTTCGACGCGGCCGTCGAAACGTTCACGCAGCGTCTTGTTTTGCGTCGCGATGCCAACAGGGCAGGTGTTTTTATGACACTTACGCATCATGATACAGCCTTCCACCACCAGTGCTGCGGTGGCCACGCCCCATTCTTCGGCACCCAGCAGGGTGGCGACAGCCAGGTCTCTCGGGGTTTTCATCTGACCGTCACTTTGCACCACGATCCGGTTACGCAGGCCATTTTTCAGCAGTGTCTGGTGTGTTTCTGCCAGTCCCAGTTCCCACGGCAAGCCTGTATGGCGAATCGAGGAAATCGGCGAGGCACCGGTACCGCCGTCGAAACCGGCGATCAGGACCACATCGGCTTTGGCTTTGGCGACACCTGACGCGATGGTGCCGACACCGGCCTCAGACACCAGTTTGACGTTGACGCGGCTCTTGCGGTTGGCGTTCTTCAGGTCATAAATCAGCTGCGCCAGATCCTCGATCGAGTAAATATCGTGGTGTGGCGGCGGCGAGATCAGGCCGACCCCAGGGGTGGAGTGACGCGTCGCTCCGATCCAGTCGTCCACTTTATCACCCGGCAGCTGACCACCTTCACCCGGCTTGGCACCCTGTGCCATCTTGATCTGCAGCTCATCGGCGTTGGTCAGGTAATAGGAGGTCACCCCGAAGCGGCCAGACGCGACCTGCTTGATGGCTGAGCGTTCCCAGTCACCATTGTCTTTTTTCTCGAAACGGGCCGGGTCTTCACCGCCTTCGCCTGAGTTCGACTTGGCGCCGATGCGGTTCATGGCAACCGCCAGGGTCGAGTGCGCTTCATGGGAAATCGAACCGAAGCTCATCGCACCTGTGGCAAAACGCTTGAGAATGTTTTCAGCCGGTTCGACTTCATCCAGCGGGATGCTGCGGCTGGTATCCACTGCAAACTGCAGCTGGCTGCGCAGAGTGGCCGCGTGGTCGCCCTGGCTGTCGACGGCGTGGCAGTATTGCTTGAACTGATTGTAGTCCTTGCCACGGGTAGACTGTTGCAGCAGAGAAATCGTGGTCGGGTTAAACAGGTGTTTTTCACCACGTTGTTTCCATTGATAGACACCGCCGACATCCAGCATTTGCAATGGGATATCCCGCAGCGGATAACCAATGCGGTGGCGAATCAACACTTCTTTGGCAATGTCATCCAGGGTCAGCCCCTGAATCCGTGACACAGTACCGGTGAAATATTTGTCGACCACAGCTTTGCTGATCCCCAGTGCTTCAAAAATTTGTGCACCGTGGTAGGACTGCAGGGTCGAGATTCCCATTTTGGAGAAGATCTTCAGCAGACCGCCGTTCACGGCTTTGCGGAAATTGCTGAAGTACTTGTCAGCGCTGACGTCTTTGTCCAGCTTGTTACGTTGCTGCAGCGAGACAATGGTTTCTGTCACTATGTACGGGTTGATCGCGTTGGCACCGTAGCCGATCAGGGTGGCGAAATGGTGTGTTTCGCGGGCATCGGCGGTTTCAACCACCAGATCACACTTGGCACGCAGCCCTTTGCGGATCAAATGATGGTGTACCGCCCCGACAGCCAGCATGGCCGGAATATGGGCATGCTGTGAGTTGACGGCGCGGTCACTGAGGATCAGGATCGAGTAGCTGTCATTGACTGCATCTTCGGCGTGCTGGCACAGATGGTTGAGTGCTTGTTCCAGTTTGCCTGCTTCGTCGCTGGCCTTAAAGACGATATCCAGGGTTTTGGCCTGCAGGTGGGGCTTGTCGATGGCGCGCAGTTTTTCCAGCTCGGCATCGCTCAGAACCGGTGAGTTCAGCTCCAGTTTCTGGCAGTGCGACGGGCCTTCACTCAGCAGGTTCTGATCTTCACCCAGATAGGTGTTCAGTGACATCACCATACGTTCACGGATCGGGTCGATCGGGGGGTTGGTCACCTGAGCAAACAGCTGCTTGAAGTAATGGGATAAATGCTGCGACTGGTGTGACAGAATCGCCAGCGGCCAGTCCGCCCCCATGGATCCCAGCGGCTCTTTACCGTCACCGGCCATTGGCAGAATGATTTCGTTGACTTCTTCATTGCTGATGCCAAAAGCCTGCTGCTGATGCAGCAATTTTTCAGCTTCAGGCTGGGTGTGGCTGTAATCGGCCTCAGGCAGATCGCTGAGGTGAAGCAGGTTGTTCTTCACCCAGTCTTCATAAGGTTTGGCAGAGGCAATGCTGTCTTTGACTTCGTCATCAGAGACGATACGGCCTTGTTCCAGGTCCGCGACAAAGATACGGCCGGGCTGTAAACGGCCACGGAAATGGACATTCTCAGGGGCGATATCAACCACACCGGACTCTGAGGCCATGACCAGGAAATCATCTTTGGTCACTGTATAGCGAGACGGACGCAGGCCGTTACGGTCCAGAGTGGCACCCACTTGCACACCGTCCGTGAAACAGACAGAAGCCGGGCCATCCCAGGGCTCCATCAGGTTGGCGTGATACTGGTAGAACGCACGGCGTTTGGGATCCATGGCCGGATTTTCCTGCCAGGCTTCCGGGATCAGCATCATGAGTGCATGGGGCAGACTCCGGCCGGACAGCACCAGGAGTTCCAGGGCCATATCAAAGTTGGCCGAGTCCGAGGCTCCTTCCTGGCAAATCGGCAGCAGCATGTTGAGCTCTTCTGCGCTGAACAGATCTGATTGCAGCAAGGCTTCGCGGGCTTTCATCCAGTTCAGGTTACCGCGCACCGTGTTGATTTCACCGTTATGGGCGATATAACGGAAAGGCTGCGCCAGACGCCATCTCGGGAAGGTGTTGGTGGAAAAACGCGAGTGAACCAGTGCTAAGGCACTGACCATAGACGGGTTTTGCAGATCGAGGAAATACTGCGGCACCTGCTCTGTCGTGAGCTGGCCTTTGTATACCAAGGTTTTGCTGGAGAAGGCGTTAATGTAGAAATCGTCACCAATGTTGGTCACGCTTTCCAGACAGACTCGAACCGTGTAGTTACGCAGGACATACAGCTTGCGCTCCAGTTCTTCCTGCGGCATATCGCTGCCGCCGGTGACGAAGGCGTGTTCAAATTGCGGCTCAGTACTGAGGGGATCGGCACCAATCATGCTGTTATCTGTGGGCAGTACGCGGTAGCCAAGTACGCTCAGGCCCAGGCGTTGGGCGTTGCGGGCCAGAATGTCGCGGCACTGTTCACGTTTGTCTTCGTCTTTCGGAAACAGGATGACTCCGACGCCATACTGCTCAAAGGCAGGCAGTGCCAGGCCAATTTTCTGACATTCCTGCAACAGGAATTCATGGGGTTTTTGCAGCAGGATACCGGCACCGTCACCACTGCAGGGGTCGCAACCCTGACCGCCCCGGTGCTCCATACGAGCCAGCATGTCCAGTGCCTGAGTGATGACCTGGTGGGACTTACGGTTCTTGAGATGGGCAACAAAGCCGATACCACAGGCATCGTGCTCCATTTCAGGGACATAAAGCCCCTGACCATTCAACACTTGATCTGTCATAACTACATCCTTCCAGTGTAGAGCAGACGGTTCCTCCGTCTGCGGTTCCCTATTTATTTTTATATAGACCTGCATGTCTTGGTCAGGCGGGCATCTTGCCCGTGACTGACCGCAGGAGGGCTGCCTTATCTGAAGGGAGGCAGCCGGTCTCAGGCGCAGGACTAAGCCAGCACGCTAAAGACATGAAAGCCATCCTGGCGGATGGCAATCTGGTTATATAATGCACACAATGAAAATATATTACAGATCTGTTGGCTGAATTACTATCACTAAATCCGACTTTAGTTGTAGTGCGGGCTAAAACTCTGGTCGGTTTAGTTAAAATTATGATTAAAGATTCACTATTTAATAATGTTGATGAATTGTTACGCATTGTGGTGAGGGGAGGAGATTTTTTGATGGGAAATTTATAGTTGTATTTGTGGTTATTTTATTTCAGATTGTGTTTTTGGCATGATGAAATGTGATTTAGATTCCGTACTAGCAGATTGCTCTGTCATGATGAATGTAATCAGTGTCGAATCCTTGACGCTCTGGAGTGTCAAACATCACTTTTTGGCATTTTAAAAATCCGCGACATGCAGCACCTTCTTGCAACTGTGTTAAATTGGCGGTTGAGTATTGCAGAGCCAAGATGGCCTACACGGAACCGCCAGGGAAGACTGCGGGGAGAAGAAACAGCATGCAGAAAGTGAACATGATGGCGTTTGCTATCCTTGCCTGTACCGCTTTACCGGTATGGGGGATAGCTGAAGAAGGGCTGAATATGTCAGTCATAGGTATGACATTTCTGTTGGTGGCTGTTTTAACTTCACTGGCGGCCTGGATAGTGCATCATTTGGGCAGTCTGGCCTTTCGGCGTCTCCATGCCACCATTTCCCGGCTTCCCATTGCAGCGGCCATTGTCCGCAGTAAAGATGGCGAACTGTTTTATGCCAATGCCAGCTGCCGGGAACTTTTGGGGGTCAGTAAAGTGGAGAACCGCTTTTACTATCCGGAAGGGATTGGCGCGCGGATGATGGCCGATGTCCTGCGCCCCTTACAGCCGGGCACGGGGTTTGAAAACGTAGAAGAAACACTGCAACTCGGCCATTCGACCATCCGGGTGCTGATCTCCGGACAGTTGCTCAGCTATCGCTGGCAATCGGCCTGGTTACTGTTTTTTGTTGCGCCAACCAGCCCGGCGAGCCCTTACGTTCAGATAGAGCAGCGCGTTTTCCAGCGCGTCCTGAACTCACTGTCAGAGCTGGTGTATTTTCAGGATAAGGCCGGCAATATCATCGGCACCAATACCGCCTTTGATCGTTTCTGGCGCGGCCGCCGGGAAGAGGGACTGATACAGGGCGATCCGACCGGCATTGGCGAGACGCCTGTGATTCATACCTGGACCACGGCGCCGGATGGGGCCAGCCGGTTGCTGGAAACCAATAAAACCGTGATGACAGATGAAGACGGTCTGATCATAGGCACCCTGAGTATCAGCCACGACGTGACCGACTGGCACGAGATGCAGGAAAGCCTCAAGCAGGAGATAGAGAAGCGGGAAGTCACGGAGCAGATCCTGGCTCAGCGCAACACCCTGCTCAACTCCATCCTCAATGCCAGTCAGGATCCGATTGGTCTGTACAATGAACACGGCGTCTATGTTGGCTGTAATGAACCGTTTGCCAAAGTACTGGGGTTCAGTGCCAAAGAATTGATCGGCAAGACAGCCCGCAATGTGATTGATCCTGAGATGCTGCAGGAGTTTTATCAGACCGACATCAAAGTGCTGAGAGACGGTCTGACCGTGAAGACGGATGCCTATGTCATTCTCGAAACCGGTGAACCGGTCTGGTATGAAATCGTGAAATCCCCGTATCGCGATCCGACCGACGGCTCAGCCGGCGTGTTGCTGATCGCGCGGGACGTGACAGAGCGTAAGCAGGCTGAGCAGCAGCTGGCCGACGCCATCATGGAATTGCAGGAGCTCAGCTTTGTCGACAGCCTGACAAAAGTGGCCAATCGCCGCAGCTTTGATGAACAGCTGCGTAAACTCTGGCACAGCCATATGCGCGAGCAACAGCCTCTGACATTAATTCTTTGTGATATCGACAGTTTTAAAGCTTACAACGATAATTACGGCCACCAGCAGGGCGATCATGCGCTGCAGGAAGTGGCCCAAGTGTTCGACAGCGTGATCCGGCGGGAAACCGATGAAGTCGCCCGTTATGGCGGTGAGGAGTTTGCCTTTTTGCTGCCAAATACACCTTTGGCGGGCGGGCAAACCGTGGCAGGCAAAATCCACAATAAACTGGCTGAAAAAGCCATTCCTCATGGCTTTTCCGACATCAGTGACATGTTGACGGTCAGTCTGGGGGTGGCGACCATGACACCCATGCCGAATCAGGATTACGGCGAGTTGATTGCCATGGCAGACAAAGCGCTTTACAAAGCAAAAGCCGACGGGCGGAATACCACCCGCCTGATGGCTGAATCAGATGAGTTTTAATGCTGCCTGAGGGCAGCATTTTGTTGTAGCAGGAATCACAATGAAACAAATAAAAATGTTGGCGCAGTTCTATGTCGACCTGTTGGTGAAGCTTGGCATCGTGCGCTTCAGCCTGCTGCTGGCGTTAGCTCTGGTGGCATTGGCTGTGGTGGTCCAGGTGGGGGTCACTCTGGCACTGCAGGGCGAAGTTCTGGATATCGATATTGTCCGCTCTGTTTTTTTTGGCCTGTTGATCACTCCCTGGGCGGTTTATTTTCTGTCTGTGGTGGTGGATCAGCTGGAAGACTCCCGTCAGCGGCTGTCTAAGCTGGTGACCAAGTTAGAAGAAATGCGCTCCCGGGATCTGACCCTGAACAAGCAGCTGAAAGATAACATTACTGAGCTGAATCAGCAGATCGAAGTGCGAATCAAGGCAGAAGAAGAGCGCCGGATTGCGATGCAGGATCTGGAGAACGAGGTGGCACAGCGGGAGAGTGCCCAGCTGGAATTGGCCGAGCAAAGCGCCTTGCTGAAGTCCTTTCTCGATGCGTCGCCGGATCTGATTTATTACCGTAACGAAAAGAACGAGTTTTCGGGTTGTAACCGGGCGATGGCTGAATTAACCGGCAGAACAGAACAAGAGCTGGTCGGCCTGACCCCCTGGGATGTATACAGTGAAGAGGTGGCGGTCAAGATCGTGGAAACCGATCAACAGGTTTTCACGCAAAATATCTCGCTGACCTATGAGCAGTGGCTGGAATATCCTGATGGCCGCAAAGCCATTTTTGAGTTGCGGAAAGTGCCTTTTTACAGCCGCGATGGCCGCCGGCTGGGTCTGATGGGGTTTGGTCGCGACATTACCGAGCGCAAGCAATATCAGGAAGCTCAGGAGAAAGCCAGCCGGGATAAAACCGCGTTTATTTCGACCATCAGCCATGAATTACGGACACCGCTGAACGGGATCGTTGGATTGAGCCGGATGCTGCTGGAAGGCCCGCTCAATGATCAGCAGCGCGGCTATATGCGGACGATTTATGTCAGCGCCATTACTCTAGGCAATATCTTCAATGACATTATCGACATGGACAAGTCGGATCGCCGCCGTCTGGAGTTGTTGCCAACGCCGCTGGATTTCGATGCCTTTATCGAAGAGATGGGCAACATTTCCGGCCTGATGGCCGAGCAGAAGGGCCTGCGATTCGATCTGGAGCAACTGACGGATTTACCGCCCTATATTCAGGTCGACGGGACGCGGCTGCGCCAGGTGCTGTGGAATCTGATCAGCAACGCGACCAAGTTCACCAAGGAAGGCGGGGTCATTCTGTCTGTGAGCAGCGAACTGCTGGACAACCAGCAGGCGGAAATCACCTTTGAGATCGAAGACAGCGGGATCGGCATTCCTGAGTCTGAGCTGGATAAAGTGTTTGCCATGTATTATCAGGTCAAACAGGGCCAGGATAATCTGCACGCCGTCGGCACCGGCATTGGTCTGGCGGTATCGCGCCAGCTGGTGAACATGATGGGCGGGGATATTGAGGTCAGCTCCGAAGTCGGGGAAGGCAGTACGTTCACCGTCACTATCTGTGTCCCTGTGCTTGAGCAGATTGTTGAAGATGAAGAGCTGCCCGAATTGGCACAGCGTTCACTGCGCATTTTCATGGTGGAAGATATCGAGCTGAATATCACGGTTGCCAAGGCCCTGCTGGAGGGCCTGGGGCACCAGGTGACGGTGGCAATGCGCGGGGATGAAGCCCTGGAGGTGTTTACACCGGGTCAGTACGATTTGGTGCTGCTGGATATTCAATTGCCGGATATGACCGGCTTTGAAATCGCCAAAGTCCTGCGTGCGCGTTATCGCCAGCTGCCGCCACTGGTAGCGCTGACGGCCAATGTGATTAAAGACAAGCACGAATATCTGGATCAGGGCATGGATGATGCCATCAGTAAGCCGCTCAGCGTCAAGGCGATTAACACTGTGATTCAGGCTTTGATACAGCAGGGTGCCAGCCAGACGGATAGCACGGAGCCTGTGATAGCGGACGAGAGCCGTCTGAGCGAAGATACGCTGAGCAAACTGCTGGATTTGGAGATGCTGGACTCCTATGTCGATATTGTTGGTGCTCAGCCTGTGTATGATTCTCTGGCTATGTTCGAAAAAATGATGCCTGAGTATCTGGCGATTCTGGATTCGAATATGACGGCGAAAGACAAGGACGGCATTAAGTTTGAAGCGCACAAGATCAAGGGAGCCGCGGGTTCCATCGGACTGAAGCGTATTCAGCAAGTGGCCCAGAAAGCGCAGTCGCCTGAACTGCCGGCCTGGTGGGAAAACATTGAAGACTGGGTTGATGAAATCAAAACGAGTTATCAGGCCGATCTGAAGGTGCTGAAAACCTGGCTAGCCAGTAAAGAGACCTGAACAGGCTGAGAGCAAACCATGAAAAAAAGCGTCGCAATCGCGACGCTTTTTTGTATTCCGGACAAGTGAGTGTCTGGTCTTAGTTTTCTTCGATATCACCGCAGAAACGGTAGCCTTCACCATGGATCGTGGCGATGATTTCCGGGGTGTCGGACACTGATTCAAAATGCTTACGAATACGGCGGATAGTCACGTCAACGGTGCGGTCATGCGGCTTCAAATCACGGCCGGTCATTTTTTTCAGCAGCTCAGCACGGGTCTGGATCTTGCCCGGGTTTTCGCAGAAATGCAGCAGGGCACGGAATTCAGAGCGCGGCAGCTTGAATTGATCACCGCTCGGGCTCACCAGAGAACGGCTGTTCAGCTCCAGAGACCAGCCGTTGAACTCATAGCGTTCAACCAGGCGGCGATCTTCTGAGGCCAGACCCTGGCTCATTGCACGCGTGAGCAGGTTGCGTGCACGAATGGTCAGCTCTCGCGGATTGAAAGGTTTAGTGATGTAATCATCAGCACCAATTTCCAGCCCAAGGATTTTATCCACTTCGTTGTCACGTCCGGTCAGGAACATCAGCGCCATATCGCCTTGCTCACGCAATTCACGCGCCAGCAGCAGACCGTTTTTACCTGGCAGATTGATATCCATGATCACAAGGTGAACATGATGTTCAGACAGCATCTTGTGCATTTCTGCACCATCACTGGCTTCTAAAACCGTATACCCTTCTGCTTCAAAGATGCTTTTCAGGGTGTTACGGGTTACGTGCTCGTCTTCTACAATTAGAATGTGAGGGGTTTGCATTGGCAGTACCTAATTACTCAAAACGGAATCTGGTCTAACAGAGAATATTTCAATTCTATAAAAATAATTCGCTTACAGGCAAAGTAACAGAACAGCTGCGGTTTGCACCCGTCTTTTCAACTACCTGCTGGTACGCCATCCTCATTTTTCAGCGGCCCAACGGACAACTTGCTGAAAAACCCGAACTTGCGGGACTGGCTACAATTTCCCTTGGATGCAGACGATTGTATGCATTTAACAGCGTACTAACAATATGATTTTATTGTATTGCGCTCAGTTTTTTCGATTTTACCGTGCCATACTAGCGTATCGGAAACACTATCTTATTGTTATAGCTCAAACAATTTGTTGTTTCATCAATGAAATAAGGCTGTTAAAGATAACAGTCTTATGGGCTGACCAGGCAGGGAGATCAGACACATGTCGGAAGATGACCGTCACGCTGATGATGACCGGTTGCAGGACAGGCATGCAACATGGCTCAGCTATCAGCAGATCATTTTTCGTGCGTCTGCAACACCTGACTACGCAAACTTCGCTATTTTAACCGCTTTTAACCCTGAAAGTATTGTGCTCAGTTGTAAGGAAAATCGTCAGCGGCAGCGGCGTCTGGAAGCTGAACTGTCCGCTTTGGGATATGCTTACCTGAGGCTTGATTGCAGTGCGCCGGACGGGCGCTGGCATGAGCCGAGTCTGGCGGTGTGTGCCGGGTTAAGTCAGGCCTGTGCGCTGGCGGCGAAGTGGCGGCAAAATGCCATTTACTGGGTATCACAGCAGCAGTTGTACCTGGTGCCCGTGATGCTCAAAAATCAGGGTTTTTCTCAGACTGCGCTCGGGAAATGGCCCGCTTACCTTCATATTCAAGGATTAGAGTAAGGAGTTCTACGATGAAAGATCTACTGCCGGATTTGTGTGATCACTACGAGGATGAAGTACGTTGGTTGCCGCTGGCACATCGCGATTTTGGTGGGAAATCTGTGTTCTATGGCGAGGTAGTCACACTGCGCTGCTTTGAAGATAACAGCCTGGTGAGGGATATTCTCAATGAAGACGGCACCGGCAAGGTGCTGGTAATCGATGGTCATGGATCGTTAAACAAAGCCTTGTTGGGTGATCAGCTGGCTTTGCTCGCGATCAAGAATCAATGGGAAGGCATCGTGGTGAACGGCGCAGTGCGTGATGTTGTTGCACTGAGCGAGATGGCGCTGGGGGTGAAAGCCATCGCGACATGTCCGTTTAAAACCGAGAAGCGCCAGACCGGCGACAGAAATGTCACCCTGACCGTCGCCCATACGCTGGTTTACCCCGGAGATATATTGTACGCGGATCCCAATGGTATCTTGCTGAGTAAAGAGCCGCTGGATTTGTCCGTGCTCTGAGGTCGGCGTTCAGTTGGCCTAAAACCGAAAGCCAATACCGAGCTGATACACCTGCTCTAACGCTTCATAATCCATGGTGGCATGCAGGTTGACCTTCTCATTCAGCTCGTATTGACTGCTGAGTTCGACCCCCAGCCGGGTGTTTTCTTCCACCCGCTCAGACGTCACCGCACTGCGCAGGCTGATTTTGGGGCTGAAGTTGTACTTTACGCCCGATAACAAGCCGCGTGTTGCGGCCTGCTGCTGGTTACCGCTTTTAAGGCGGGTACTGACATACAGCTGGGTGGACTGGGTCAGGGCATAGGCATAACCGCTGTCTATCTGCCAGAGATCGAATTGCTCGGCACTGCGTGACTGAGAATTCAGAAACCATCCTGCCATTGCTGACGCTGAAACAGGCTCAGTTGCCGGCTCGGTGGCCAGCGCTGGCCAGGCCAGACAGAATAAGAGCAATAAGCAGCAGTGTTTCATCCTCAGCCATCCCTGTGAGTGCAGTTTCCTTTGTATGACAATTAATCCTAGGCCAGAAATATTTCACAAAGTGCGTATTTCGTCGCACCGCACTGATTTACATCTCAGATTGCGGCAAAGATCAACTTACGAGTGATTTTGTGCTCTCATCAACCGGTGTTTTTCTTTGTACGGAAAGACATCTTCAAACCGCCCTTGTTCAATGTTGGACTGTAAGTGCTGCCAGTAGCCGGGATCAAACAGATCGCTGTGCAGCTCATCGAACAGTTGTCGCACTTTGGGATTGATCAGCAGGAAAGTCCGGAATTCTTCAGGGAAAACATCATTGGTGCCCACGCTGTACCAGGGTTCGGCTGACAGTTCATCTTCCGGGAACCGGGGCGGCGGAATACGGCGGAAATTAATTTCGGTCATGTAGCTGATTTCATCATAGTCATAGAAGACCACGCGTTTATGGCGCGTCACCCCGAAGTTTTTGAACAGCATGTCACCCGGGAAGATGTTGGCGGCTGCCAGTTGTTTGATGGCTTTGCCGTATTCATCCACGGCGTGGCGCAGATCGTCATCACTGGCTTGTTCAATATACAGGTTGAAAGGGATCATCCGGCGTTCAATGTAGAGGTGCTTTATCATGATTTCCTTGTCCGTCACGATAAGGCTCGACGGCGCTTCACGCCTGAGCTCCTCTAATAAAGTATCGCTGAACCGGCTGCGGTCAAAACTGAAGTTGCGGTACTCCTGGGTATCAGCCATCCGGCCGACCCTGTCATGTTCCTTCACCAGCTGGTATTTCTCTTTGACCGTGGCCCGGTTCATCTCTTTCTGAGGGGCAAACTTGTCTTTGATCACTTTAAACACAAACCCGTAGGATGGCAGCGTAAAGACGCTCATCACCATGCCTTTAATCCCCGGCGCCAGATCGAACTTGTCGTCGGAGTGTTCCAGGTGATGGAGAAACTCCCGGTACAGCTCTGTTTTGCCGTGCTTCTGGCAACCGATGGCGGTGTAGAGTTCGGCATGGGTTTTGTTAGGTAACAGCTCACTGAGGAAACGGACCAGTGCGGCGGGAGCGGGGGCGTACACCATGAAGTAGGAGCGCGCAAAACCGAAGACGATACTGACATCATCGACATGGCACAGGCAGGCATCGACGTACAGTTGGCGGTTTTCAGTGGTCAGCACAGGCAACACCAGCGGGATCTGGGTGTTGTCTTCCAGCAACAGCCGGCCAATCAGATAAGCGGCTTTATTGCGGTAAAAGGGTTCTTTGATCAGCTCAAGCCGGGCTTTTTGCATCGCTGTGGTGCCAAACTCATCCTCGAGTCTGGCGACGATCAGAGCAATATCCCGGTTTTTGTCTTCCCAGCTCAGGGTGAAGGGGGTTTCATCCATCATGCGTTCAAACAGATAGTGCGGCCCGTTTTCAGACTGGTACAACCGGGTTAAAGCCGTTGGATAAGGCGCGATGCGCCCGGCCTGAGAGCTGTGCACAAACAGTTTGTCGCGGTTGATATCGCGATGCTCGAAAATTCGGCAATAGACGGAATTAAAGAAGCTTTCCGCAATATCATAGCGAGGGTAATCCAGCAGCAGATCTTCATAGGAGGATTTGACGGCGGTCAGAAACTCGCGGTTCGCGTATTGCCTGCCGAGCATAATCTGGATCTGGCGGCTGACCAGTTCGACATGATGGTCGTAAAAGCTGATCCGCTGTTTCAGAGCCTGATGGACTGACATCCAGTCCTGATTTTCAAACCTGTCCTGCGCACCGGCGGTGACATCCAGAAACCGGCCGTACATGGCATCAAAGCCTTGGAGTATGGTATGTGCAACAAGCTGTTCCATCGCCGCTGTCATGCCGGATCCCTCCGAAATATTATTGTAATCATTGTTATCCTCCAGGCTGTCTTCCTGCATGGCCTGTGAGTGATCTCTCTGGTTCTGAGGGTGCGTTGACTGTCCTGAACCAGAACATTGTTGGGCTTGAACGGATAAGTTGCTTCAGGTCTTGCTTGAGGAGGCAAATCATCCTTACGAGTTACTATGCTATGTCAATGAGTTAACTGCAATTGCAGAAATGCGATTTCCTCTAATTTTATGCGACGAATCTATTCTTGGCGGGAATAATGAATTGGCAGAGACAAAAACTGTATTCTGGGAAAGTAAGAAATAAATCACTAGTCAGTGTTGACTCATACCTGGGGATCAGGTAAACGTAAACAACACGCACACAACATTAGCAATCATATAAAAGCATGGCACTGAACCTTATCGGCACCACCACCATTATTATTACCGGCACAAACAGTGTTGGGGCGGGCTGATACGCGCAAGATTTCAAAAAAAGCCCGCACCTCACAGTGCGGGCTTTTTTTCACCATGATTTTTCAGATGCAATGGCAAGATTCACTGGCCACACACAATAACAGCCAGGAAGTAGTTGCCGACAAGTCAAAATTAACGGAAGTGGAGTAGGGAATGCGAGTGCTTAAGTTTGGCGGTTCATCTTTAGCGGATGCCGACCGGTTTCTCAGGGCGGCGGACATCATCGCCAGTAATGCCCATCAGGGTGAAGTTTCAGTGGTGCTGTCAGCACCAGGCAAAGTGACCAACAAACTGGTGTCAGTGATTGATACCACAGTTGCGACAGGCGATGCTGAACTGCAGCTCACTGATCTGGAAAACACCTTTAACAGCCTGTTTGAGGGGATTGCGCAGCATTTACCTGCATTTGATCGTTCAGCTGTGGATGCCAAGCTCGCCAGCTCGCTGGGACAACTGAAGCAACTGGTCCACGGGATGAAGTTGCTGGGACAGTGCCCGGATAATGTTTACGCCCGTGTCATCAGTAAAGGCGAGCGCCTGTCGATCGTGGCGATGAAATCGGTGCTGGAAGCCAAAGGACACAAAGCCGATCTGATTGATCCGGTTGCTTCTCTGGTGGCGCATGGTGATTACCTGGAAGGGCATGTTGATATTGAAGTCTCAACCGACAACTTCCGTCGTCATCCGCTGGCTGAAGGGCACATCCATATTATGCCCGGGTTTACGGCCGGCAATGAGAAAGGGGAGCTGGTGATTCTGGGCCGCAACGGTTCGGATTACTCAGCCGCTGTACTGGCCGCCTGTCTGCGAGCCGAGTGCTGTGAAATCTGGACCGATGTCGATGGCGTGTATAACTGCGATCCGCGTCTGGTGCCTGATGCCCGTTTGCTGAAATCGCTCAGTTACCAGGAAGCGATGGAGCTGTCTTACTTCGGCGCCTCTGTACTGCATCCCAAAACCATTGCCCCCATCGCACAATTTCACATTCCCTGCCTGATCAAAAACAGTTTTAACCCGCAAGGGGCCGGTACTCTGATCGGCCAGGATACGGGTGAAGACAAGCTGGCAATCAAAGGTATTACCACGCTCAAAAACCTGACCATGGTGAATGTGTCCGGTCCGGGTATGAAAGGCATGGTTGGCATGGCGGCCCGCGTTTTCGGGGCGATGTCGGCGTCAGGCGTCTCAATTGTTCTGATCACTCAGTCTTCATCTGAATACAGCATCAGTTTTTGTATCGAAAGTGATGATCAGCAAGTGGCAGAGCAGGCGCTGCGTAATAATTTTGAGCTGGAGCTGAAAGAAGGGCTGCTGGAGCCGGTAGAATTCATTGACGATTCAGCCATCGTGACCCTGGTCGGGGATGGCATGCGCACCTCCCGTGGTGTGGCGTCTCAGTTCTTCACTTCGCTGGCTGAAGTGAATGTCAATATTATTGCAATTGCTCAGGGGTCTTCTGAAAGGGCAATTTCCGCTGTGATCCCGGCCAACAAGGTCTCGGAAGCGGTGAAAGCCTGTCATGAGAACCTGTTCAACAGTAAGCACTTCCTGGATGTGTTTGTGGTTGGTGTCGGTGGTGTCGGTGGTGAGCTGGTGGATCAGATCCAGCGTCAGCAGGAGAAACTGGCGCAAAAAGGGATTGTGATCCGTGTTTGCGGCTTGTCGAACAGCAAAGGTATGCTGCTAGACAATAATGGCCTGCCGCTGGAAAACTGGCGTGATGCGATGGGTCAGGCGGCAGAGGGCTTTAATCTGGCCAGTCTGATTCAGCTGGTGCAGCGTCACCATATCATCAACCCTGTGATTATCGATTGTACGTCTGATGAAGGCATTGCCGAGCAGTACGTCGACTTCCTGGCAGCCGGTTTCCATGTGATCACCCCGAACAAGAAAGCCAATACCGCCAGCATGGCTTATTATCACCAGCTGCGTCAGGCCGCGCGCGTGACCCGCCGCCGTTTTATGTATGACACCACTGTTGGTGCCGGTCTGCCAGTCATTGAAAACCTGCAGAACCTGATGGCTGCCGGTGATGAGCTGGAGCGTTTCGCCGGGATTCTGTCTGGTTCGCTGTCTTTCATCTTCGGGAAGCTGGACGAAGGCATGAGTCTGAGTGAAGCAACGACCGTGGCCCGCAATAACGGTTTCACTGAGCCGGATCCCCGTGATGATCTGTCCGGCATGGATGTGGCGCGCAAACTCTTGATTCTGGCCCGTGAAGCCGGTTATGCCCTTGAACTGAGCGATGTGGTGGTCGAGCCGGCCTTGCCGCCGGGCTTTGATCAAAGTGGCGATGTCGAGGCCTTCATGCAGCGTCTGCCGCAGGCCGATGCTTACTTCAGTGAATGGTCAGCCAAAGCGGCCGCAGAAGGCAAAGTCCTGCGCTATATAGGAGAAATCGACCAAGGTCAGTGCAGCGTCAAAGTGGCGGCCGTTGATCCCGATGATCCGATGTTTAAGATCAAGGACGGCGAGAATGCCCTGGCTTTCTACAGCCGTTACTATCAACCCATTCCTCTGGTCCTGCGCGGATACGGCGCCGGTACCGAGGTCACAGCGGCAGGGGTTTTCGCAGATCTGATGCGTACCGTCGGCTGGAAACTGGGAGTCTAATCATGAGTGTGACTGTTTACGCACCGGCATCCATTGGAAATGTCAGTGTCGGTTTTGATGTTCTCGGGGCGGCCGTGTCGCCCGTTGATGGCACCCTGCTGGGGGATAAAGTGACAGTGGCCGCCGGCACAGCGCCCTTTTCACTGCGATGTGAAGGGGACTTTGTCGCCAAGTTGCCGGCTGAGCCGCAGGAGAACATCGTTTATCACTGCTGGCAGGTGTTTGCCCGCGAACTGGATAAGAAAAACGTCAGCCTGAAGCCTGTGTCGATGACACTGGTGAAGAATATGCCCATTGGCTCCGGCCTGGGTTCCAGTGCCTGTTCCATTGTGGCCGCCCTGGATGCCCTGAACCGCTTTCATGATAACCCGCTGACAGAGACAGAACTGCTGGCGCTGATGGGGGAAATGGAAGGCCAGATTTCAGGCGGTGTGCATTACGATAACGTGGCGCCCTGCTATCTTGGCGGGCTGCAATTCATGGTCGAAGAGCTGGGGATCATCAGCCAGTCAGTACCGAGCTTCGATAATTGGTACTGGGTGATGGCGTATCCTGGCATCAAAGTCTCGACCGCTGAGGCCCGCGCTATTTTGCCGGCGCAGTACCGTCGGCAGGATATCATTGCCCATGGCCGTTATCTGGGCGGTTTTATCCATGCCTGCCACAGCCAGCAGCCGCAGCTGGCCGCCAAAATGATCAAAGACGTGGTGGCAGAACCCTACCGCGAAGGCTTGCTGCCGGGCTTTAAGGAAGCGCGCCAGTACGCCTTGGAAGCCGGCGCGTTAGCCAGTGGTATTTCAGGTTCAGGCCCGACCATGTTCAGTATCTGTGATGATCTGGAGGTCGCAGAGCGCATTGCCCGCTGGCTGCAACAGCATTATGTCCAGAATGATGAAGGATTCGTCCATGTCTGTCGTCTCGACAGCCAGGGTTCAACAGAAATAGGAAGTGAGTATTAATCATGAAGTTGTATAACTTGAAAGATCATCAGGAAGAAGTGTCTTTTTCTCAGGCGGTCCGCCAGGGGCTGGGCCGTAATCAGGGCCTGTTTTTTCCTGAACAATTGCCGGATTTAGGCGACATCGATGCGTTGCTGGCGCAGGATTTCGTCACCCGCAGCAGCCGTATCCTGTCTGCTTTTATCGGCGATGAGCTGGGCGCGGACACCGTTCAGCAAATGGTAAGTAACGCTTTCCAGTTCCCGGCCCCGGTGGCTCAGGTGAAAGATGGCGTGTATGCGCTGGAACTCTTCCACGGTCCGACCCTGGCCTTTAAAGATTTCGGTGGCCGTTTTATGGCCCAGTCGCTGGCGGCTGTGTCTGACTCGAACGGTAAGATTACCATTCTGACCGCTACCTCAGGCGATACCGGTGCCGCTGTGGCGCACGCCTTCTACGGGATGGACAATATCAAAGTGGTGCTCCTGTATCCGAAAGGCAAGATCAGCCCGCTGCAGGAAAAGCTGTTCTGTACGCTGGGCGGCAATATCCACACCGTGGCGGTGAACGGCACCTTTGATGATTGCCAGTCGCTGGTCAAGCAGGCCTTTGATGACGCCGAGCTGCGCCAGGAAGTGGGCCTGAACTCAGCCAATTCCATCAACATCAGCCGTCTGATGGCGCAGATCTGTTATTACTTCGAAGCGGTGGCGCAGTTGCCGAAAGCTGCTCGCGGCAACCTGGTGGTGTCGGTGCCAAGCGGTAACTTCGGTAACCTCACCGCAGGTCTGCTGGCCAAAGCGCTGGGTCTGCCGGTGAAGCGCTTTATTGCCGCCACCAATGTCAACGACACCGTGCCGCGCTATCTGCAAAGCGGTCAGTGGGAGCCGAAAGCCACAGTGCCGACCATTTCCAATGCCATGGATGTCAGCCAGCCCAACAACTGGCCCCGCATCGAAGAGCTGTGCCAGAAACAAGGCTGGGGTCTGAGCGAGCTGGGTTATGGTGCAGTGACTGATGAGCAGAGTGCCGAAACCCTGCGTCAGATGGATGCGGCAGGCTACTTGTGTGAACCGCACGGTGCCATTGCCTACCGCATACTCAATGAGCAACTGCAAGACGGCGAGACCGGCCTGTTCCTGTGTACGGCGCATCCGGCTAAGTTCAAAGAAGTGGTGGAAGAGATCCTGCAAAAAGAGATAGATTTGCCGGCGCCACTTGCTAAGCATGGCGCGATGGAGCTGCTGTCGGTGGAGCGCGACAATGATTTTGCTCAGTTAAAAGCTGTGCTGCAAGCCGTTCAGGACTGATAACTTTCTGCGAGCCAGACTCTGATTGAGCCACCGTTATGGTGGCTCTTTTTGTCTGTGTGTCCCGTCCTGCTTGACGTTACAGCGGTGTTGACTGCGTTCATTCACTGGAACGCCAGCCCGGCCCATCGCATAATTCAGCGATGCTCATGGGATTCACTCACTTGTCGCCTATCTGCATCATCAAGTCGTTTGGGTATATTCATCACCCGGTTAAGATTATAATTTGATTATCATGTCCGACCGAGAGTAGCTGAGTGTGGAAAGCAAGACTGCCCGTTTTACTGTATTGATGGATCCCCGCAAAAAGCAGGCTTTTGAAAAGCTGTGCGCTTCCCAGGATCTGACCCCCTCCCAGGTGGTCCGTCAGTTGATCCGTGAATATCTGGAAAAACATGACATCAGTTATCTCGATGATGACGCCACGAAGAACCCTCAAGTGAAGTAATGGTGTCTGGCTGTGCTCCTGAGCCGGTATAAGCTGTTATTTTTAAGGCCCCGCTGTCTTTGATAGCGGGGCCTTATGATGAATGGAACGTCGAGGTGATAATTTAATGATAATTACATTATAATGTTTGCATCCCGTCCGGCATTGGCAAGTCAGTGCAGGGCGAATATCTTTAAGTGACGACTTTTTCAATGAGAGATAGCAGCGTATGAGCGATACCTTACCTCCTTGCCCGGAATGCAATTCGTCTTATGTTTATGAAGACAGCAACCTGTTGATCTGCCCGGAGTGTGGCCATGAGTGGATCCAGGGTGAAGTGAAAGAAGATCCGGATGCACTGATTGTGAAAGATGCGAACGGCACTGTGTTGCAGGACGGCGATTTCGTTACCTTAATCAAAGATCTTAAGGTTAAAGGGTCGTCGTCTGTCGCCAAAGTGGGGACGAAAGTGAAAATCAATCGCCTGGTGGACGGTGACCACAACATCGATTGTAAGATTGATGGCATTGGTGCCATGATGCTGAAGTCTGAGTTTGTGAAAAAAGCCTGATTTCAGTGAATGCCAGACGAAAAAACGCCGCAGCCCAATGGGTTGCGGCGTTTTTGTATAGCAAGCCCTTACAAAGTGTCGGTGAAGGTCCGGGCGATGACATCTCGCTGCTGCTCTGGCGTCAGCGAGTTGAAGCGTACCGCGTAGCCAGACACCCGAATGGTCAGCTGAGGATATCGCTCCGGATGCGCCACAGCGTCTTCCAGAGTTTCGCGTTTGAGCACATTGACGTTGAGATGCTGGCCGCCTTCAATACGCGGCGCCTGTTCAACAGGCAGTTCGCGATACTCAAACTGACCCAGTTCAGACTGGGCGATATCCTGATCTTGCGCAAAGCCGTCAATAGCGCACAGGCAACGGGCTGTGCCCTTGGCAGCGTCCAGCAGCCAGATGGAATTGAGCAGTTGAGGATTGGCCGCTTGGGTAATTTGAATGCCGGTGATCATGGCAGCTCCTTGGTTGTGTTCAGAATGAGCAGAATGGCGAGCCTGACAAGGTGGCCAGGCGTTGTTATTGAATCTGCATCCTACCGCGTTGGCTATCAGGCCCCTTGATCTGCATCAACGAAGCGCCCTTACTGCCGGTTGCGTGACGCTGCACAAATTGTGCGCAAAAATGCGCTCAACTGGCGCATCAGCGATAAAGCAGATTGCTGCTTTGGTCGCCTGAGGACTACAGATGCCGCTAAATCACTGTGAGACAAGCCCAGTGAACAAACTGACAAAGTTGGCATTGATCTTTCATTGAATAGACTGAACCTTCGATTATGAGGAAATACCCTATGAAAGCGAGTGCGATGCCAGCCCCCGAAATGAACTCAGTAAGCGGCTCACGCCTTCCTCAGGCCAACCGTCCCATTCAGGGACGCGGCCACTGGCGTACCCCTGTTGGTCCTGTGTCCCGACCCAAGTGATCGCTGTTTTCATTGCGATGCCCTGATCAGACAGGCAGAATGTCGGCTTACCTTCATTTTCCCAGCAGGAGCCGACATGTCTGTTTCAGAGTCCCCATCTTCAACGCTTTTCGACTGGAAACAGTTGCTGGAACAGGAACGGCAGCAAGCTTACTTTCAGCAGGCTGAGGCACAGGTTGCCGCAGAAAGGCAGGCTGGCAAAGTGATCTATCCTGCGGCAGCTGATGTATTCCGCGCTTTTGATGCTACTCCTTTCGATCAGGTTAAGGTCGTTATTCTGGGCCAGGACCCATATCACGGCCCTGATCAGGCGCACGGGCTGAGTTTCTCCGTGCAACCCGGGGTCAAAATTCCCCCGTCTCTCGCCAATATGTATAAAGAGCTGGCGACTGATATCGACGGATTTAGCATTCCCGGCCATGGCTGCTTACAGCCCTGGGCTGAGCAGGGCGTGCTTCTGCTCAATACTGTGCTGACGGTTGAGCAAGGCAAAGCGCATTCGCACAGTAAATTTGGCTGGGAAACGTTTACCGACAGCGTTATTGCCAGTTTGAATCAGCACAGAGAAGGCCTGGTGTTTCTGCTGTGGGGAGCACATGCCCAGAAGAAAGGGAAACATATCGACAGGGACAGACACTGGGTGCTGGAGGCGGCGCATCCGTCACCCTTGTCTGCTTACCGGGGCTTTTTGGCTGCCGCCATTTTTCGCAAGCAAACAAGTGGTTGCGACAAAGCCGTAAAAGTGAGATTAACTGGCAACTTCCCGAACAAATGTAAGGCAACTTAACCTGGATCAAACAGAATTCGTGATCCCGGTTTACACTTATAGCTGGGATGTTAATGTCCGGGAGGTCGAAATGCTATTGGACAGTATTCACACCGAACATGGTTATATCAACCGGTTGCTTAAGTTGTTAGGGACAAAATTAAAAGGGATCAGAGAGGGGCACGAAGTGAATTATCAGCTGATTCGCGACATAGTGACCTATCTGCAAAACCAGGCCGAGCACTGCCACCACCCGAAAGAAGATGTCATCTACCATTACTACCTCAAACACTATGGTGAGGAGCAGGACATTTTGGATCTGGAGGCGGAACATATAGAGCTGGCCAAACTGACCGCAGAGTTTGCCGAAACCGTCGATATGATCCTGATGGATGCCGTGATTCCGCTGGATGTCTTTGCGGAAAAACTGAATGCCTTTGTGGAGCGTCAGCGCCAGCACCTGGAAACCGAAGAGAAGAGGGTGTTCCCTGTGATTCGCCGGCATTTTACCGACCAGGACTGGGCAGCCGTTGATGAAGAATATCAGGACTGCCTGTGTGATCCTTTATTCGGCAAAGAGGTTTCTGCTCAGTACCGGGAGTTGGCAAACCGGCTTGAGCCTGAGCATTAATATCTGCCGGGTCACTAAAAAACAGCACCGGCTGCAGAGCCGGTGTTGGTCGTTTGAGACTAGCCTTAACCTAGTCATGGTCGTGCAAAACCCAGATTACAAATCTACCTCATCGGTAAACTCATGTAAGATATCAATGTCCTGAAGTTCCTTTTTCAGTTTTTGCTTATCTTTGAGTGCTTCAATTTCCCGCCATTTGCGCTTAACAGGTTTACTGCGTGCATTGCGACGAGGAAAATCGCTTTCAAGCATGTTGTCAAATCCAAAGCTATCCATTTTGCACCTCTCTACCATCCTGAGTATTGCTCAGAGCGGGGGCATCTTGCCCCCTCGATCATCAGTTAAATATCACAATACGGCATAGAATAAAATTGAACTATTTCGCATTTGTTATTTATTTGTGAAATTAGTTCAAACTGAATCATTGAACTCAATGGTTTGTCCAGTGGGTTAGAAAGTAATGCAGTGCTCAATTCTGCTCAGTGTGCGTTGATTTTTTGCGACTAACTCCGCATCATCGCTCAGGTTTTCGGCAGCCGGGAACCAAAACGGTCTGAGATCAGCAAACCGGTCATATCCGGCAATGCAAATGTTTTACTGGCTTTTTATCAGCCTGTGCTGACAGATGAATTACAGTTGAATGAAGCGGCACAGCAAAGGCGTGCCGGGCAAATATACCTTTGAGCAAGGGAAGGGGTTGGTGTGACAAGTCAGATAAATTTCCTCAATGATCTGCTGTGGGGATCTGTATTGATTTACCTGCTGGTCGGGGTAGGGATCTATTTTACCTACTTGCTGGGTTTTATTCAGTTCCGGCATTTTGTCCATATGTTTCAAGTGATGAAAAACAGCCGCAAGTCGGATGCTGCCGGCATCTCTTCTTTTCAGGCATTGTGCACCAGTCTGGCTGCCCGGGTTGGGACCGGCAACATGGCCGGGGTCGCCGTGGCACTCACCTTAGGCGGGCCGGGCGCAATATTCTGGATGTGGCTGATTGCCATGTTAGGCATGGCGACGGCCTTTGCGGAAAGTGCGCTGGCCCAGCTATACAAGACCCGGGATGATGACGGCAATTACCGGGGCGGTCCGGCGTACTACATGGAAAAAGGGCTGGGCATGCGCTGGATGGGGGTGGTGTTCTCCATCTTTCTGATCATAGCCTTCGGTCTGGTATTCAATGCGGTTCAGGCGAACTCCATTGCTAAAGCCATGAATGTGGCCTTTGGCTGGCAACCTGTGGTGGTCGGCATGGTGCTGGTGGCGCTGACCGGCTTTATTATCTTCGGTGGTATGCGAACCATTGCCCGCACCGCAGAAATTCTGGTGCCCGTGATGGCGATTTGTTATCTGCTGCTGGCGCTGGTGGTGGTGGCGATGAATATCGAGCAGGTCCCTTCGGTGATCGCCCTGATTTTCCGCAGTGCCTTTGGTCTGGAAGAGGCGGCCTCCGGTGCTCTGGGCTATACCATCGCTCAGGGCATGATCAATGGCCTCAAGCGCGGGCTGTTTTCGAACGAAGCGGGCATGGGATCGGCGCCCAATGCAGCGGCATCAGCCACGCCGTACCCGCCGCATCCGGCATCACAAGGTTATGTACAGATGCTGGGGGTCTTTACCGATACGATTGTGATCTGTTCGGCCACCGTCGCCATTATTCTGGTTTCAGGTGAATATGTGCCGCATGGCGAAGTGACCGGGATAGAACTGACACAGCGAGCGCTGGCCTCCCAGGTGGGGGACTGGGGTGGGATCTTCATCGCCATTGCCATCTTTCTGTTTGCCTTTACCTCGTTGGTGGCCAATTACTCGTATGCAGAAACCAACCTGATTTTTCTCGAACACAACCACAAAGCCGGGTTGCTGATTTTTCGCGCTGTGGTACTGGGCATGGTGATGTTCGGTGCACTGGCCGAATTACCGACGGTATGGGCGATGGCGGATGTTTCTATGGGGATGATGGCTATTATCAACCTGATCGCTATTTTACTGCTCTCAGGCACTGTGGTGAAACTGGCGAAAGACTATAACGCGCAATTGGCCCAGGGGAAGGTGCCAACGTTTGACAGCGCCCAGTACCCGGAATTGCACGCGCAGCTGGATGAGGATATCTGGACCAGTCGTTCTGAACGATAGGCGGCTCCTATGGCAAAGAAAGCGACAACCACGCGCGTTGTGCGTGGTTTTTTGATGCCGAAATGGTAATCTTGCCGACAGACACGCTTACAGGACATCAAAACATGCTGATAGTGGTTTCCCCTGCTAAAACCCTGGATTATGAATCTCCTCTGGCCACAAAGACTTACACTTTGCCTGAGCTGACCGATCACTCAATGGCGCTGATTGAGGTGTGCCGCCAACTGACGCCGATGGACATTGCGAGCCTGATGAAGGTGAGCGATAAAATCGCCGGGCTCAATGCCGCCCGTTTTGCAGACTGGCAGCCGGATTTTACGCCGGAAAACGCGCGTCAGGCGATTCTGGCCTTCAAAGGGGATGTGTATACCGGCCTGGAAGCCGAGAGCCTGAGCGAGGATGACTTCACTTTTGCCCAGCAGCACCTGCGTATGCTGTCCGGTTTGTATGGTTTGTTACGGCCGCTGGATTTGATGCAGCCGTACCGTCTTGAAATGGGCACTAAGCTGGCCAACGATCGCGGTAGCAACCTGTATCAGTTCTGGGGCAGTATTATTACTGACAAACTCAATGCCGCGCTTGCCGCACAGGGCGATGACATCCTGATTAACCTGGCCTCCAATGAATACTTCAAAGCCGTGAAGCCGAAATCGCTCAAAGGCAAAGTGATTACCCCTGTGTTTAAAGACTGCAAAAACGGTCAGTACAAGGTGATCAGCTTCTACGCCAAGAAAGCCCGTGGCATGATGGCACGTTACATCATTGATAACCGCCTGACGTCAGTCGAGCAGCTGAAACAATTTGACGTGGCAGGCTATTACTTCGCACCGGAAGAATCGACGGCCGCCGAGCTGGTATTTAAGCGCGAAGAGCAATAAAGCCTGAGCTTTATCTCGTTGACAGAAAAAAGGGCCGGATACTGTATCCGGCCCTTTTGTTTTCGTCTGTTGTCACGGCAAAGATTACTTGGTTACTGCCTTCTTTTTGACAGATTTTTTCTTCTTGGCGTCTTTCTTTTTCGTGTCCTTCTTCTTACCGTCTTTGACTTTCTTTTTCTTCACGGTCGTCGGCTTTTTGTGTTTCGGGCGCAGGCCTTCAATATAGCGCTCGGGGATCTCTTCTTTCATATAACGGCTGACACGCTCGATCATGCCTTGATCATGGGCTTCGACCAGCGAGATGGCGGTGCCTTTTTTGCCGGCGCGGGCCGTTCGGCCAATCCGGTGCAGGTACACATCGGCTGTACGCGGCATGTCAAAGTTGATGACGTGGCTGACATCCGGCAGGTCAATCCCCCGCGCTGCGACATCGGTGGCGATCAGGATATTGGTTTCCCCCTCGCGGAAACGACGGATGGCATTGTTGCGGGTGGCTTGCGCCATTTCACCCTGGATCCAGACGCAGGCGATTTTCAGTGCCGCCAGTTGATCGCGCAGCTCGGCCAGACGTTCGCGGGTTTTGACAAAAATGATACTGCGCTCGGCCTGATCACTGAGGATATTTTGCAGCAACGCCATTTTGTGCGCCATGTCGTCACAGCGGTGGTAGACCTGATGGATCTTTTTGCGCTCGCGACGCGGCGGTTCCGCGTTCACTTCGACAGGCTCATTTAAAATGGTCTGGGAGAACTCACGCACCCCTTTGCCTTCCAGGGTGGCAGAAAACAACAAGCTCTGACGGCGCCAGCGGCACTCTTCATGCAGGCGTTTCACAACGGCCCCGAAGCCCATGTCGAGCATGCGGTCGGCTTCGTCCAGGATCAGGCATTCGATGGCGCGGCAATCGAATTTCTCGCCTTCGATGTATTCCATCAGACGGCCCGGTGTGGCAACCACGATGTCTTGGGTTTTGCCCAGGTACTCAGCGTGCTCGTCATAGGAGATACCGCCTGTGATGGTGAAAATTTTCAGATCAGTGTGGGCGGCCAGGGCTTTGGCCTGATCCGCGACCTGAATCGCCAGTTCACGGGTCGGTGTCAGAATCAGTACCCGGGCCGGGCCGGGTTTGCGGCGCGGAAAATCAAGCAGGTGCTGAATCATAGGCAAGACAAACGCGGCTGTTTTTCCGGTACCCGTTGGTGCGGATGCCAGTACGTCACGGCCATCCAGGGCATGAGGGATAGCCTCAGACTGCACAACGGTTGGACGGGAATACCCCATATCTTCAATCGCTTGTAGCAGAGCGCCATCTAACTCTAATTCGGAAAAATCTCTCACCAGTCTTACTCCTAAGTAGCGGGCTGCCCGTATGGGTCGCATGTCGATGGGCAGTTTGCTGCTGTGATTCAGTTAAGGGGCGGCATTATAGTGTGATTTGATGCAAGTATCACCGATTAAAGCACAAAAACTTGGATTATCCGTGCTGGCTGCTGACAGGATCAGAGCTTAAGGTAAAAGTCTTGTGTCAGGGCAATAAACTCTGCTGAGTACTGGCCTTGCTGATGGACGGTCAGCGATGTTTCGTCACACTCGCCGGCCTGAGGGGAAAGCGCAATCAGCAGGCGGTGAACCGGTTTGGTGGCGGTGCTTTTCACCCGGCACAACCGGCGGCAATGTAAGTCATCCTCAGCCAGCATCGCCAGTAAGGCTTCACCTTCGTAGACTGGCAGGATCAGGCTGGCCTGTCCTGTCGGTGCCAGCAGGTCTTGCATGCAGCTGAGCAGTTCTCTGTGGGAGAGAGTGTCGGTGTGACGCGCAGTGGCCCGGCGCTGACAACTGGCCTGTTCACCATGGTTGAAATAGGGCGGATTACACAAAATGGTTTGTAAACGGCCTTTGGGCTGAGCGCGGCTCCATTCGCGAATATCCTGCTGCTCGGCCTGCAATCGCGCAGACCAGGGCGAGGCCGAGAAATTTTTGCCGGCCGCAGCCACGGCGGTCGGGTCAATATCCAGCGCTAGAATATCCGCTGGGACGGATTGCGTGCGCTGCGCTGCCATTAAGGACAGCAAACCGCTGCCGCAGCCAATGTCGAGTATTGTATGGCCACTGTTGTCCGTCTGACTGTCACGGCAGCTTGACACGCTGGCCCATGCGCCTAACAACACCCCATCTGTGCTGACGGGCATGCCACATCCGTGGTCGTCGACATGAAACTGTTTAAACGTAAAACCTTTATTCATCGAATGAATGTCCGAAAAGACAGCCGGGTAAAATCAGTCCGCTATTATAGCGGTTATTCTTATCAATGGTTGAATTGCGGCCAAACACTGTAAAGTTTGGCAAGCTGATGGTTTAATGTTCTGTGTTGGATGTTTTGTGAGCAATGTTTGTTTTGGTGTTTGATTCTTACATCTGGTCACTAATTGGTGGTTTATTTTGGTTTTTTGGTTAACAGTCCGAAGAAAGTGGTGTTTTTGGCTGCAAGGTTGTCACTGACATTCTTTTGCTTCATTATGCTGCCTCTTTGTCTGGATATAGTGATATATCTCAGTCATGAGCCATGAATGCTAACACAACATAACAATAGACGAGTGGGAAGGTGCAGTTTGAATAACACACTCAAGGTTTCAGATATTTTTGCGATAGGTTTTATGACCTTTGCGTTCTTCCTGGGTGCCGGAAATATTATTTTCCCGCCCCAGGCCGGTTTAAGCGCAGGTGATAACCTGCTGCCAGCGATGTTTGGCTTCCTGTCGACGGCAGTCGGCTTGCCGCTGATCGGTATCATCGCCGTGGCTGTTGCCGGTGGCGGCTGGAAAGGACTGACCCGGGATCTGCCGCCTCAGCTGGCAACGCTGATGGCTGTTCTTATCTTTATCATCATCGGCCCTGCTTTTGCTGCGCCTCGTACGGGTCTTGTGGCCTACGAAATGGCGGTCAAACCTTTTATTGCCGATGGTGGACAAACCAGTCTGACCATTTTCTCTGTGGCTTTCTTCGGGCTGGCGCTGTTCTTTGCCTGGTCGCGCGGCCGGCTGATCGATTCTATCGGAAAGCTGCTCACCCCGGCGCTGTTTGCCGTGCTGGCGATTCTGGCGGTTGCGGTATTCCTCAACCCGCAAAGCGAGATTCAGGCCGCGCAGGGCGATTATGTCAACATGGCGTTCACCAAAGGTTTCCTGGAAGGGTATAACACCATGGATACCTTTGCGGCGCTGATGTTCGGTATGCTGATTGTGGATGTGATCCGTAACAAAGGCATCACGGATGAAAAAGCAACCTGCAAGTATCTGATGATGGCCGGTGTGATTGCGGCAGCGGGCCTGGCGTTTGTGTACATCTCCCTGTTCTATCTGGGTGCCACCAGTGCGGCTGTTGCGGATGGTGCGGCCAATGGCGGTGCGATTCTGGCCGGTTATGTACTGGCGCTGTTTGGTCCGGTCGGTCAGTATATTCTGTCGGCGATTGTGATGCTGGCTTGCCTGACCACAGCGATTGGCCTGATCAGTGCCTGTTCGGATTATTTCAGCTCGCTGACCCGTTTGTCTTATGAAACCTGGGCCGTGATCCTGTCTGTGACTTGTGGTGTGGTGGCCAATGTCGGTCTGAATCAGCTAATCAGCCTGTCGGTACCTGTGCTGTTTGCCCTGTACCCTGTGGCTGTGGCACTGGTGATCCTGACCTTTGTCCGCCGCTGGCTGCCAAATCCGCGTCTGGCCTACCGTGTGGTGATGCTGGTCTCGCTGATCTTCAGCATGATTGATGCGGGCAAAGTGATCGGTCTGGATATGTCATTCCTGAGCTTCCTGCCGATGTTTGACTACGGCATGGCCTGGACAACGCCGACCTTGCTGGCCCTGGTGGTGACCCGTTTCTTCCGGGCGGACATCTGTGAGGCCAAAGCACAGACGGCTTAAACCGTCTGCTGCAATTTGTTTTCTCTGAACGCCCCGGTTTGCACCGGGGCGTTTTTTTGCCGCCTGAATACGACGATACGACGACGGCGGCTCAGGCGACTCGCCTGAGCAGATCCTGGATCGCTTCTCTGGCCAGGCTGGCCAGTCGTTGCGGGTCAAGCAGAGGCACACCGTTTTTCACCACGGGTCGGCCTTGCACAAAGGTATATTTGATATCGACGGGTTCGCCGCACAGGATCGGAGCCAGTCGCGGCGTATGGCAGCCCGCGAAGCGGGGCGCCCGCAGATCGTAGAGCACCAGATCGGCTGCGTAACCAACTGCCAGTTTGCCGACTTTATCCAGTCCGAGCAGTCTGGCTCCGTCTTCCGTGCCCCATTTGAGCACGGTTTCCAGCTTCGTTGCATCAGCCCCCTGCTGGGCTCTGTGCAGCAGCCAGGTCAGGTTGAGTTCCTGGATCATCGAACCGGATTCTGAAGACGCTGAACCGTCGACCCCTATGCTGATTGGCATGCCGGCCTGCGCCATGCGGATCACAGGGGCAATGCCGCTGCCGAGACGGCAATTGGAGGTCGGACAGTGGGCTATACCTGTCTTGCTGGCAGCTAGTGCCGCGATATCCCGTGCATTGGCCTGCACCAGATGGGCAAACCAGACATCCTCGCCCAGCCAGTGGCAGCTTTCGGCATATTCCACGGCGCTCATCTTGTAGGTCTGTTGCGCCTGAATCTCATCAAAGCGGACTTCCAGCAAGTGCGAATGCATTTTCAGGCCATGACTGCGGGCAAACTCCGCCAGCAGCCGTAAATCAGCCGGAGAAGATGAGTGCACCAGGCTGGTCGGCGCGACGACCAGTTTGCGCATCGCATCCCCGCCTGGCTGGTGATAGCGTGAGCGGGACTGTTCGAGCCGGGCCAGGCACTGGGCGATGGATTCCGGTTCAACCGGGCTGCTGCGCATGCCTTTGTGGCTGCCCTGGCGGGTTGCGCCTCCCCGGCAAAGTACCAGCCGGATACCCATATCCTCTGCGGCTTGCCACACCGCGGCTTCCAGTTCCGGGCTGATCGTCGCATGATACAGATAATGGTGATCGGCGCAGGTTGTGGTGCCCGAGCGCAGCAGTTCACTGAAACCCAGACAGGCGGCGGCGTACATGATATCCGGCGTGATGTGCGGCCAGAAGCGGTAAGGCACACTGGCCAGCCAGTCACCGAGCGGTTGATTGAGTCCGGCCGGGATACCTTTGAGGAGCGACTGCGCCAGGTGGTGATGGGTGTTGACCAGCCCGGGATAAATCACGCAGTCGCGGGCATCAATGCAGGTCTCTTCCGGCAACTGGGCAAGCTGGCAGCCGATTTCAGTGATGTAGCCCTGCTGGATACGAATATCGCTGGCCGCGGCATCATGGCAGAAAATGGCGGAAGCCCCTTTTATCAGATAGTTCATCGGTGCACTTTCCTCGTTTGAGCAATGTCCCGGGTAGCCTCCCTGACCGCTTCTACTCTTGGGTGTATGAGTTGATCGTTGATTGCTTTCTCGTTCTTCGTACGTTGGCTCGTTCTTCGCGCGTTGGTTTAACGCCCGTGAGCCTGTTCGCTGTCTGTATCCCAAAGCAATTCTTGCGCCAGCCAGAGACTTGCACCGCTGCCTCGCCCTGCGCGCTGGCGTTAGGGCACCGCTGAGTATTTGATGCACAAGCACAACGCATTGAATGGGGGAGTTGCACCAGTGCAGTGCGCTGATTTACAGGGGATTTGTGCGCTGCTGGCGCGGCGGTTGTCTGGTGTCATCTTCATTAAAGCTACGTAAATAAAGGAATGTCTGCCGTGCTGTCTTGCTTTGCAACCAGGCTGGCATGGTGTTTGCCTTAACCCTGTTGTTGATTGTCAGCACGGCTGGCAGCAGCAAGGTTCAGTGTTGAGTAGAAGCGGTTAGGGAAAGATCCCGGGACATTGCTCAATGAGTGCGATGCACAGGGCGGCTCCACACGCTGTGTTATCGCTACTTTTCCCAGGTGCAATGGATGACACGGAGAAAGCAATGACAACTACTTCACACACAGTAAGCCGGTTGAGTCTGGCTGCCATTCTGCTGGTATCGGCCCAGGCCAGCGATGCAAATGAACAGGCGAACGATCAGGTGATGGACAAGGTGACGTTTCAGCTCGACTGGCTGCCCGGGGGCGATAAAGCGCCGGTGTATGTCGGGGTTGAACAGGGCTTTTTTGCCGAAGCCGGACTGGAGGTCAGCATCCGGCAGGGGAAAGGCTCGACCGATGCCATTACCAAGCTGGCCACAGGTGCTGCCGATGTCGGCCTGTCTGATCTGGTTTCTCTGCTGGTCGCCAAAGCCAGCGATGAGGTGCCGGTCAAAGCGATTTACTCGGTATTCAGTAAAGCCCCGTATGCCTTTTATGTGCTGAGCGACAGCAAGATCAAGTCGGTGCGGGACGTGGCCAATACCACGATTGCCACCTCACCGTTTACCTCGGCCAATGTTTTTCTGCCTTTGCTGCTGCGTAAAAACGGCATCGCCGAAGACAGTGTGACTGTGCTGAAAGCCGATCCGGGCGCACTCAATCCGATGCTTATCACCGGTAAGGCGGAGGTCATGATCTCCTGGATCACGGACACCGTGAAAAATCAGGCCCAGGCGGCCGAGGTGGGGAAGCAGCTGACTGTGTTGCCCTGGCATGATGCCGGTCTGGAATTTTATTCCACGGCTGTGATTGCCAGCGATCGGTTTCTGAAAGCGCGTCCGGAGGTCGCCAAACGCTTTGTGGCCGCCTATGCCAAATCGGTCGCCTATACCTGGTCACATCCTGAACAGAGTGCAGCGGCTGTGCATGCCAGGGTGCCGGATGTCGATCCGCAACAGGCGTCAGATACCATCAAATCCATCCAGGGTCTGGTCTATAACGATGTCAGTGACCGGGATGGCATTGGCCATTTTACCCCCGCACGCCTGGCATCCACCTGGCAGTGGACGGCGCAGGCCCAGCAGCTGGAGCCTGCCAGCTTTGATCCGGAATCCGCCATCAGCCGTGATTTTATGCCGGAGGAATAAGCATGAATCCTTTTGTGTCATTTCGTCAGATCAGCCATGTCTATCGCTCAGGACAGCAGTCCACTCAGGTACTGGATAAGGTCAGTTTTGAGATCAACCGCCACGAATTTGTGGCGATTGTCGGGCCGTCGGGGTGCGGTAAGTCGACCTTACTGCGTTTATTGTCCGGTTTACTGAACCCGACCGAAGGGCAGGTGGAAATTTTCGGCCGGGAAGTACGTGAGCCCAGAGAAGATATTGGCATCGTCTTTCAGAAGCCCACTTTGTTGCCGTGGAAAAATGTGCTGGATAACACCTTATTTCCGATTTATCACAAGTACGGCGGGGTCTCGAATAAAGACAGAAAATTTGCCCGCAGCCTGCTCAGGAAAGTCGGTCTGGCCGATTTTGCCGACAGCCGGCCGGATCAGCTGTCGGGCGGTATGCAGCAGCGGGTCGGTATCGCCAGGGCATTGCTGCTCGATCCCGATATCCTGATCATGGACGAACCTTTCTCGGCACTCGATGCCCTGACCCGGGAAGAAATGGGCTTCGAGCTGCTGCGGCTGTGGGCGGAAAAGCCGAAAACCGTGCTGTTTATCACCCACTCGATTTCCGAGGCAGTGCTGCTGGCAGACAAGGTGTTGGTGATGGGCCCCAGACCAAGCACCGTGCTGGAAGAAATCCCCATTGAATTACCCCGGCCCCGGACTCTGGATTCCATCAAGCACCCGCTTTTCGGCTGCTATACCGGCAAGATCCGCGAACACTTTTACCGTCCGGCCGAGTTACCGGTGACGGACAAGGATGCCGAGCCTGAACCTGCCCCCCATATCCGGCCTGTGGCCTGAGGAGAGACGATGAAATCAGCTGTATCTGAGGGGCTGAAAGGCAGCCTGCCGGTGCTGGCGATGCTGGCCATTTTGCCTGTGTGGGAGTTGGGGTGCCGCGTGTTTGCGATCCCCTCATTCATATTACCGTCCCCTTCGGCCATCGTGACCGCATTTCTGGAGGTGCCGCTGGATCGCTGGCTGGATAACCTCTATGCCACGCTGCGAGTCGCACTGCTGGGTTTTGCGATTTCGCTGCTGATCAGTATTCCGCTGGCGATTGTGATGGTGCGATCTCCTTTTCTGACCAAAGCCCTGTTTCCGCTCTTGGTGGTGATCCAGTCGACGCCTGTGGTGGCCATTGCGCCGTTGCTGATTGTGATTCTGGGGACTGGGGATGCGCCGCGGCTGGCCATTACCTGTCTGATCACTTTCTTTCCGCTGGTGGTGTCGGCAACCACAGGGATGCTGGCCACCCCGCCAGAGCTGGTAGAACTGTCGAAATCGCTCAATGTGCCGACCCGCAAAACTATCTGGCAGATCCGCTTGCCCTATGCCATTCCGCATTTGTTCAGTGGCATTAAGGTCGCCATCACGCTGGCGGTGATAGGGGCGGTGATCGCCGAGTTTGTCGCGGCGGAAAAAGGGCTGGGGTACTTTGTTCAGTTCTCCACCTCTTACTTTAAGATCCCGCAGGCCTTCGCGGCTCTGGTGTTCCTGTCGCTGGTCAGCATGGTGCTGTTCAAAGCCGTTCACTGGGTGCAGAAATACTGGTTTGCCTGGAGCTTACCAGCCGAAAAAGAACTGTAACGTACAGGATTATTCACGGAGTAGAAGCGGCGGGCAGGGCACGGATCTCCGCACCTGCCAGGCATTGCTCCAATACGGGCGAAAGCCGACTATTGGAGAACAAGATGAAACCATCAGTATATGAACTGGATGAACTTAACGTGGAATCGACCCTGGGTCAGCGCGGGCTGGAATCAGATCAGGTCAGTATTCCTGTCATTGATCTCAGCGACTTTGA
The DNA here is from genome assembly GCF_037162255.1 of Photobacterium sp. Hal280. Classification (NCBI taxonomy): domain Bacteria; kingdom Pseudomonadati; phylum Pseudomonadota; class Gammaproteobacteria; order Vibrionales; family Vibrionaceae; genus Photobacterium; species Photobacterium sp. Hal280. The sequence goes on along the minus strand of NZ_JARLUO010000005.1, from coordinate 2,648,426 downwards.
GAACAGACGCGAAGCCATCACGCAAGCGTTGTGGCAGGCAGCGACTGAGGTCGGTTTTTTCCAGGTCAAAAATCATGGGATCGCGCTGCGCGATATTCAGCGCGCTTTTCTGACCAGCGAGCAATTTTTCGCGCTCAGCACAGCGAAAAAGCAGGCTTACCCGCTGAAAGACGGCCTGAATGCGGGCTGGGAATTCAAAGCTCAGGTGCGGCCCTCAACAGGGACGCCGGATCAGAAAGAGTCGTACCAGATCACCTTGCCGCATATGGCAGGCTTGTGGCCTGAACCGGATGAAGTGGCCGGTTTCCAGTCTATTATGCTTGATTTTGAACGCCAGGCCTGGCGGCTGGGGATGGCGATTCTGTCCTGCTTTGCGGATAAGTTAGGGTTTGAGCGGGATTTTTTGCGCGGGTGCATCAGCCGGAGTCTGAGCATTATCAGAGTACACTGCGGTTGTTGCATTACTTGCCGATGGCGGTATTACCGCAAGGGGACAATCACTGGCGCGCCGGCGCCCACACGGATTTCGACTGCCTGACGATGGTCTTTCAGCAGGCCAATCAGGGCGGGTTGCAAGTTGCTGCCGGCAAAGATGCCCGGCAGCAGCCGCTCTGGTGTAACGTGGTGCCGCAGGCGGATATCATCACCTGCAATATCGGTGACATGCTGATGCGCTGGAGCGATGATCAGCTGAAGTCGACCCTGCACCGGGTCAGAATGCCTTATCCGCAAGAGAATCAGCACTCCCGCTACAGCCTGGCTTTCTTCTGCCAGGCCAACAAGGATGTGGTGATTCAGGGGCCGCTCGGCACATACCCGCCCATTACGGCTGCGGACTATCTGAAGCTGAGGATGAATGCGAATTTTGCGGTAAACACAGCTGGGTAAGCGCAAGCCGGCGCATCACCGCCCGTGGTCATACGGGCGGTGCACAGTCCATTACAACGAGTCGCCGTATTCGGTCAGTACCTGCTCGCACCATTGCTGGATGCGCTCATCACTGAGTTCGTACTGGCTGTCTTCATCCAGTGCCAGCCCGACAAATAAGCTCTTGTCTTCGGTCAGGGCTTTTGAGGCTTCAAAGTTGTAGCCTTGATTTGGCCAGTAGCCAACGAACTGGGCCCCGGTCGGCAGCAGCTGATCGTGCAGCATACCCATGGCGTCCAGGTACCATTCTGTGTAGCCTTCCTGATCGCCCAAGCCGAACAGGGCGACGGTTTTTCCGGTCAGCGTCAGGCCATCCAGTTGATTCCAGACCGCTTCCCAGTCTTCCTGCAGTTCACCAAAGTCCCAGGTCGAGATGCCCAGGATCAGCAGATCATACTGGTTCATCTCGCTGAGCGCCGCTTCTTTGATGTTGTGCAGCTCAACCAGCTCGCCGCCGATGCAATCACGGATTTTCTCCGCGGCCATTTCGGTATAGCAGGTGGTCGAGCCGTAAAACAGACCGATTTTCATACTGATATTTCCTGGGGTGGCAACTAATTTGCGCTGATTTTACCCTGTCAGGCGTCCGGGTGCATCCCTCAAGCGAGCGCACCTAGTTACATTGCAGGAGAAATTCAGTACTATGCTGCAATATACTGTGTTTATATCCAGATGTTTTGGGAGTGGCGCGACGTGGAAACCAATAACGATATCGCCCTGATCGAGCGCTTTTTAGATGCGATGTGGATGGAGCGGGGGCTGTCGGCCAACACCCTGTCTTCGTACCGTAATGATTTGATGAAACTGCAGCAATGGCTGGATTCACGACGTCAGTCGCTGTTGTCACTGCACTCCGGCGATCTGCAGGATTACCAGCAATGGCTGTTTGAGCAAGACTTCAAGCAAAGTTCCCGGGCCAGGATGACCTCGGCGCTGCGGCGGCTGTTTCAGTATTTTCACCGTGAAAAGCTCAGGGAAGACGATCCCAGTGCCATTTTGCACAGTCCCAGATTGCCACAGCGACTGCCGAAAGACATCAGCGAAGAGCAGGTCAGTGCCCTGCTGGGCGCGCCGGATGTCAATGATCCGCTGGAACTGCGCGATAAAGCCATGCTGGAGCTGCTGTATGCCACGGGCCTGCGGGTCACTGAGCTGGTGAGCTTGCGGATGGACAACGTCAGTCTGCGCCAGGGCGTGGTCCGGGTGACAGGTAAAGGGGACAAAGAACGCCTGGTACCTATGGGGGAAGAGGCGATGGAATGGATTGAAACCTTTCTGGTTCAGGGACGCCCGTACCTGTTGGGCGAGGTCAGTTCCGATGTCCTGTTTCCCAGCAAGCGTGCCCGCCAGATGACGCGTCAAACCTTCTGGCATCGCATTAAGCATTACGCTGTGCTGGCCGGGATTGATGCCGATACCTTGTCGCCGCACGTCATGCGCCATGCGTTTGCCACCCATTTGCTCAATTACGGCGCGGACCTCAGGGTCGTGCAAATGCTGTTAGGTCACAGTGATTTATCGACCACACAGATCTATACTCATGTGGCAACCGAACGTCTGAAGCAGTTGCATCAGGCGCACCATCCGCGAGCCTGAAACCCGCAGTGATCTTTTGTGACACTTCGCCAGTGCTTACTGGGGCAGAGATCCCAATCATCACCCTGCAGAGCCACCGGAGTATGAAATCACTTGCCTTTTGAGATTGAACTTTGAAAGATGGCCATACTCAAAGGGTCTGTATAGTATTCACAGGGACTATCCCTGAATTGCCAACGATTTGTTAAGGATGTTTTCATGCCATTTTCCCGCCGTCCCCTGCTTGTTGCACTGGCTGCGCTCACGGCTTTTTCTGCCAGTGCAGAACCTGATGTCCGTGCCATTGAAGCCACGTTGAATCCGCTGGGCCTGACTGCAGCGTCAGTGACGCCCTCACCGCTCAAGGGTATGAACGAGGTAGTGACCGAGCGCGGTATTATTTATATGTCTGATGACGGTCAGTATTTTGTTGCCGGTCATTTGTATCAGTCGGTAGACGGTGAGCCGGTTAATCTGACTGAGCAGAAAATGGCCTCAATCAACAAAGACAAACTCAAAGGCATGGAAAGCGAGATGATCGTCTATCCGGCCAAAGAGGAAAAATACGTGGTGACTGTGTTCACTGACACCAGCTGTGGCTACTGCCGTAAACTGCACAGCGAAATGCAGGCCTATAACGATGCCGGTATCACGATCCGTTATCTGGCTTTCCCGCGCGGTGGCGAACGCTCGCAGAATTTCGGCGAAATGAGTGCTATCTGGGCGTCGAAAAACCGTGCCCAGGCCATGGATGACGCCAAGAAAGGCAAGCTGGATGTTGAGCAAAGCCCGCATAATGACTCGCTGGTGATGAAACATTATCAGCTGGGGGTGGCCATGGGCGTGACAGGCACGCCGGCACTGGTGCTGGAAGACGGAACGATGCTGCCAGGCTATCAACCGGCCAGCCGCTTGCTGCAATTTCTCAACAGCCGCAGTTAATTGATTGTTTTAGCTGACGCAACAGCCCGCAGATTGAGCGGGCTGTTGCGTCTTGACGCATTCTCTCTCTTGTCAGCGCCAGCTTGTGAGCCCGGTGCTGGATTGACCCATTCGGGTACCCGCCGGCGCGGTTTTTTGATATAACACCTTCTCATTTTTCCCATCTGCCAATCGCCATTAAGTTGTCTAATGAAAATCGAAATCAAGCGTCGCCCTGAAGCGGATACCTCTGGCTTTTCCTCTGAGATCCCCCCTCTGCTGAAGCGCATTTACGCCAGCCGCGGGCTCCGTACGGACACGGATCTGGAACGAGGCGCCAAGGGGTTGCACAGCTATGACAAACTCAATGGGATTGATGCGGCCGTCGCTTTGCTGATTGAGGCACTGCGTGATCACAAGCGCATTATTGTGGTGGGCGATTTCGATGCCGATGGCGCAACCAGCTCAGCGCTCTCGGTTCTGGCGCTGCGTCAGCTCGGGTGCCGCAATGTCGATTATCTGGTGCCGAACCGGTTTGATGATGGCTATGGCCTGAGCCCGGAAGTCGCTGAACAGGCCGCTGCCCGGGGCGCGGAAATCATCATGACGGTGGATAACGGCGTGTCGTCGGTGGCCGGGGTTGCCGCTGCGAAAGAAAAAGGCATCCGGGTGCTGGTGACCGATCACCACTTACCGGGAGATGTCCTGCCAGCCGCCGATGCGATTGTGAATCCAAATCTGCACAGCTGTGATTTTCCGTCTAAAGCGCTGTGCGGGGTAGGGGTGGCTTTTTATCTGATGCTGGCATTGCGGGCGGCGCTGCGCCAGCAAAACTGGTTTGTTGAGCAGGGGATCCCTGAACCCAACTTAGCCGGGCTGCTCGATTTGGTGGCACTGGGCACAGTGGCTGACGTGGTCGCGCTGGATGGCAATAACCGGATTCTGGTACATCAGGGCCTGCAGCGCATTCGTGCCGGCCAGTGCCGGCCGGGCATTCAGGCGCTGATTGAAGTGGCGAATCGTGATCCGTCCCGGCTGGTGGCCAGCGATCTGGGGTTCGCGCTGGGCCCGCGTATCAATGCGGCGGGTCGCCTCGATGATATGTCTTTTGGCGTTGAGCTGCTGTTGTGCGAGGACATTCAGTCGGCGCGGCGCATGGCGGTCGAGTTAGATGGTCTGAACCAGACGCGAAAAGAAATTGAGCAGGGCATGAAAGAAGAGGCGCTGGCGATTTGCGAGCGTTTAACATTCAGCAAAAAAGACATGCCCTACGGGCTGGCGCTGTATCAGGCCGACTGGCATCAGGGGGTGATCGGCATTCTGGCGTCGCGGATCAAAGAGTTGTATCACCGCCCTGTGATTGCGTTTGCGGCGGCGGGCGAGGGCGAAATCAAAGGATCCTGTCGTTCGATTCCCGGTTTGCACATGCGGGATGTGCTGGATCGGATCGACACCCGCAATCCGGGCATGATCCTCAAATTTGGCGGTCACGCCATGGCTGCCGGGCTGACGCTCGCCGCTGATCAGTTTGAGGCGTTCAGCAAAGCCTTCGATCAGGCGGTGCGGGATGAGCTGGATGAGTCTGCCCTGCGCGGTATCTTGCTGACCGACGGTGAGCTTGCGGCGCAGGAAATGACGATGGACACGGCTGAGCTGATCCGCAGTGGCGGTCCCTGGGGGCAGCAGTTCCCGGAACCAAGCTTTGACGGCCGTTTCCGTTTGCTGCAACAGCGTCTGGTCGGCAGCAAGCACCTGAAAATGATGCTGGAACCGATCGATGGCGGCAGCATGATTGATGCCATCGCGTTTAATATTGATGTCCGGCGTTGGCCGGATGCGTCCGTACAACAGGTCAACCTGGTGTATCGTCTGGATATCAATGAGTTTCGAGGCAATCGTAGCGTTCAGCTGATGGTTGAGTACCTCGAAGCGGTATAATCTGTGTATCGGTGAAGCGCCTGCTTCACCGTTTTTCTTTTGTCCGAAAATCCATGCTGTCAATATTGCGTGCGATATTTTGGATAAGTTTTGTGATCCTCTGTTTATTCCTGCCGCAATTCGCTAGAATCCTCCGGTTATGTCCGTTTCGGCGAAAAGGCTAAGAAGAGTGGCAATGTTCGAAGTTAATCCTATTAAAAACCGTCTTGAGGATGTGTCTGCACGGACCGACATCCTTAGGGGGTACCTTTGACTACGATGCTAAAAAAGAGCGTCTTGAAGAAGTCAACGCAGAATTAGAGCAACCTGATGTGTGGAATGAGCCAGAGCGTGCTCAGGCATTAGGTAAAGAGCGCGCAGCGCTGGAAGCTGTGGTGGAAACCATCGACCAGCTGGATCAGGGCGTCGAAGACGTCGAAGGTCTGCTGGAGCTGGCGATCGAGGAAAACGATCAGGAAACCTTTGACGAGATTGGTCCTGAACTGGACGAACTGGTCAACAAGCTGGAACAGCTTGAATTCCGCCGTATGTTTGCCGGTGATCACGATAGCGCAGATTGTTATGTCGACCTGCAGGCCGGTTCGGGTGGCACAGAAGCCCAGGACTGGACTTCCATGATGCTGCGCATGTACCTGCGCTGGGCAGAAGCCAAGGGCTTCAAGACAGAAGTGATTGAAGTCTCTGAAGGTGATGTCGCCGGGTTGAAATCCGCCACGGTCAAAATCAGCGGTGAGTACGCTTACGGCTGGTTGCGCACTGAAACCGGCGTTCACCGTCTGGTGCGCAAGTCGCCGTTCGATTCAGGCGGCCGTCGTCATACCTCGTTTGCTTCGGCGTTCGTGTATCCGGAAGTGGATGACAATATTGCTGTTGATATTAATCCGTCTGATTTGCGGATTGATGTCTACCGTGCCTCGGGCGCGGGTGGTCAGCACGTCAACACCACGGAATCTGCGGTCCGGATTACCCACGTCCCGACCAACACTGTCGTGCAGTGTCAGAATGACCGCTCTCAGCACAAGAACAAAGATCAGGCGATGAAACAGCTGAAAGCCAAGCTGTTTGAACTGGAAATGCAAAAGCAGAACGCCGAGAAACAGGCGAATGAAGATGCGAAGTCTGATATTGGCTGGGGCAGTCAAATCCGCTCTTATGTGCTGGATGATTCCCGAATCAAAGATCTGCGTACCGGTGTCGAGAACCGCAATACCCAGGCGGTGCTGGACGGAGACCTGGACCGCTTCATCGAAGCTAGTCTGAAATCCGGTCTTTAATACCGGCCCGAACTGTTGCTAAGGTTAACCATGACTGAACAAGTACAAGACGAAAACAAACTGATTGCAGAGCGCCGCGCGAAACTGGAACACATTCGTCAGGAATGCAAAGCAAACGGCCACCCGAACGATTTCCGCCGTGACAGCCTGGCTGCTGATCTGCAGGCAAGCTTTGGTGATAAAACCAAAGAAGAGCTGGAAGAAGCCAACAACATTGTGGCGATTGCCGGTCGTATCATGGCCAAGCGAGGTCCATTCCTGGCGATCCAGGATGTTTCCGGCCGGATTCAGGCTTATGCGTCCAAAGATGTGCAAAAAGAGCTGAAGGAAAAATATTCAGGTCTCGACATTGGCGACATCATCGGTGTGAAAGGGGCGTTGCATAAGTCTGGCAAGGGTGATCTGTACGTCAACTTTGACGAGTACCAGTTGCTGACCAAAGCACTGCGTCCGTTGCCGGAAAAATTCCATGGTCTGACTGACCAGGAACAGCGTTACCGCCAGCGTTATGTGGATCTGATCGTCAACGAAGATTCACGCAATACCATGCTGATGCGCTCCAAAGTAGTGAATGCGATTCGCCAGTTCATGACCACCAAAGGGTTCATGGAAGTGGAAACGCCGATGATGCATGTGATTCCTGGCGGCGCGACGGCGCGTCCGTTTATCACCCATCACAACGCGCTCGACATTGATATGTACCTGCGTGTTGCGCCTGAGCTGTACCTCAAGCGTCTGGTGGTTGGTGGTTTCGAGCGTGTATTCGAAATCAACCGTAACTTCCGTAACGAAGGTCTGTCGCCGCGCCATAACCCAGAATTCACCATGATGGAATTCTATATGGCCTATGCCGATTACCGCGATCTGATGGATCTGACCGAAGACATGCTGAGCACGATTGCGCAGGATCTGTGCGGCACCACGGGTCTGCCATACGGCGATGAAGTGATTGAATTTAAAGGTCCGTATCCGCGTCTGAGCATGCTGGAAGCTATTAAGCAATACAACCCGGAGCATGACACCATCCAGACCCTGACTTATGAGCAGGTGCAGGATCGTGATCTGATGGTGGGTATCGCGAAATCGCTGCACATCCAGGTTGAACCGTTCTGGACCTGCGGTCAGCTGCTGGAAGAAATCTTTGGTGAAACGGCTGAGCCGAAACTGCTGCAGCCAACCTTCATCACTGAATACCCGGCTGATATTTCACCGCTGGCGCGTCGTAATGATAACAATCCTTTCATTACCGACCGCTTTGAGTTCTTCATCGGTGGCCGTGAAGTAGCCAACGGCTTCTCGGAGCTGAACGATGCCGAAGATCAGGACCAGCGCTTTAAAGCTCAGGTGGATGCCAAAGATGCCGGTGATGATGAAGCTATGTTCTACGACGCAGACTACATTACTGCGCTGGAACACGGTCTGCCACCAACGGCAGGTCAGGGAATTGGTATCGACCGCCTGGTGATGCTGTTTACCAACAGTCATACCATTCGTGACGTGATTTTGTTCCCGGCAATGCGTCCGCAGAACTAAGACACTGAGACGATGCATCTCTTTAAGCCACTTCAGTCGAAGTGGCTTTTTTATTGCCCTCCGGCAAAAAGGCATCACGAATGTGCAGAGCGTGTTGAAAGGTAAAATGTATTTCAGCGATGTTTAACATTTTTTGTTATCCGGTATAGATGAATTTATGAGTAAAGTGTCATAATTCAGGCTTTGTGGTGATGTGAACAACGTTAGGCTGATAAATGAAAAAAATGATTCTTCCTGCTTTTGGCGCTTTGGTGCTCAGTGGTTGTGCAGCCATGGCACTGACTCAACCGCCGACCGATTTTGTCGGTTCGTTGCCTGAAGCGTGGAAACAAGAATTCACTAAGTTGAATGATTTACCGCCGGAGGGAGATCGCGGCGAAGTGCGTCAGTTCCATTTTGACAGTGAGCGTTCGCTGTTAACGATTATTCGTCAGTTACGCAGTACACGGTGGAACTGGCAGATGGATGCGTCAAAAGTGAAGCCTGCCCTGGTTGATGTCGCCTGTGAGAATTTTGGTGATGCCATTGCCATGGGGCTGGGGGTGCGCTTTTGGTACACAGGCGCCGGCGGCTTTGTCAGTGAACCTGTGACGAACGAAGCCTGCATGGCAAGAAAATCCTAATCTCCCTTTTTAAAACCTTATCCTCTTGAAGAATTTCCGGAAATATCACCTGTTGTGTTTATGGCAGGTGATATTTTTGTTATCTGGCGATCCTGTCTCTTATACTTGTTGAATACTGTTTTGCATTTTTATGATCAGAACCACTGTATCAGTCTGGCTCTGAATCGTTCTGCTATCGGTGAAATGGGTGAGCGAATGGGAATGGATGCGCGCAAGGACATCTGGCATGGTGAACTGGTGTTGCTTGGGGGACACACGATCCCCTGGCTGAATGCGTTGAAACAGGCCGGATGGATTTGTCATCAATGCCACGATCTGCGGGCAGCAGAAACCTTATTGCTTGAAACCGGCCCTTGCCTGGGGGTGGTTGATCTGAGCCATGATGATTTCAGTCTTCAGGCCATTGCCAGCCTGGTCAACCGGCACAAACAGGTGCGATGGCTGGCGTTGGTCAGAGACGAACAGCTCAGTATTGAATCTGTTTGCCAGTTTATTGTCAGTTTTTGTCTTGATTATTTTACTTCGCCGATCCCTGAATCCCAGCTGCTGAAAACCTTAGGCCATCAGCGCGGCATGCTGACACTGGAACGAAAAGTCTGGCCTAAGCTGGGCCACTTTGGCCAGCAGGGGCTTCAGGGCAATACACCGGTGATGAAAAAGCTGCTGCAGCATGTCAAACGTCTGGCGGCGGCGGACATGCCGGTGTTGATTCAGGGGGAGATAGGCACAGGGAAAGAAATGGTTGCGGAAGCTATTTTTCAGGCATCAACCCGCGCGAAAGGACGGTTTGTGACGGTGAACTGCTCAAGTGTCGGCCACAACTGGACGGTGAACGGTGCCGAGTCAGAGTGCTGTTTTGATGCGGCCAGAGACGGTGTACTCTTTCTCAATGAAGTCACCTCATTACCTCAAGATCGCCAGCAAGAGCTGGTCCAGTGGCTGCAGGACGGGCGCTTTACCAAGGTAAATGGTTCTGAGGTCAGTGCCGAACCCAGACTGATCGCTGCGACACATTATCCGCTCGATGATCTGGTCAGTGAAGGGCGGCTGAGCAAAGCGCTTTTCTACCGGCTGAATGTGCTGAGCCTGACGGTCCCGCCTCTGCGCGAGCGCGGAGATGACTTACTGATGCTGGCCGATGCATTGTTACTCAAGTATGCCCGTCAGTATAACTGCGGAGTGAAAGCCTTTTCGGACAATGCCAGACAGTCCATCGTTACTTATAACTGGCCTGGCAATGTCCAGGAGCTGATTGGGCGAGTCAAACGGGCGGTGCTGCTGACGGAGCAGAAGAATATTGAGGCGGATCATCTTGAGCTGCCAAGGCAGGCCGATGATAAGCAGAGCCTGAAAAAAATCCGGGAAGAGTCGGAACGCAGCGCTTTGTTAAGTGTGCTGGAGAATAACCGGGGGCAGATTTCAGCGGCGGCACGCGAGCTTGGCGTCTCCCGCGCCACTATGTACCGGTTGCTCAACAAACATGACCTGATCCCGCCACCGCGGGATCTGGGTCAGAATTCCTAACTACATCAGGCTGTTTGTGTTTCAGGCAGTGGAAACACTTTGTCGTACGCCAGATTATAGACATAGGCATAGACCAAATAAAATACGACCAGACCCAGGTCCATGATCAGGGCTTGCCAGAGACCGATGTCCAACCACCATGCCAGCATCGGCAGGGTGATCACCAGCAGGCTCATTTCGAAGCCCAGGGCATGGATGATCCGGTGACGGGTCTGCTTCTGCAGCTTGCCGCAGTATTTCAGCATGGCATGATCAAACCACAGGTTGTAGGCGTAATTCCAGAATGTCGCAATGACAGAAAAAATAACGCCCAAAACACCAATTTTTGCCATATCAAACCCAAACATCTGGCTCAGCACCAGTGTGATCAGAATCAGCGCAATGGCTTCAAAACCAATGGCATGACGAATTCTGTCTCTTTGTGTACGCATTTTAGTTACCTCTGAACAATGAATCAGCTTGAGGACTATCCTAATGCTATTATCGATAGATAAAAGTTAGTTGTTATCTGTTTTATAGATAGGTTTTTGGTATGCAATTTTCACTGGAGCAGCTCAGAGCGTTTGTCTGTGCAGCAGAAACCGGTTCATTTTCCGCAGCAGCACGTCAGTTGGGCAAGGCACAATCAGTGGTCAGTACCGCGGTTGCGAATCTGGAACTGGACTTCGATCTGGCACTGTTTGATCGCAGCGGTAAAAAACCGCGGTTGACGCCAGCGGGCGAAGCCTTGCTGATCAAAGCCAGACGGGTGCTGGCACAGTGCGGTGAACTGCAAGTGGCTGCGGACAGTTTTCAGCAGGGGGTGGAGCCCAAGTTGACTCTGGTGGTGGAATCCATGGCGATGATCCCGGCACTAGCCGACACCTTGCAGCAGTTTGAAGCCAGTTTTCCAATCGTTGAGGTAGAAATTCTGACTGTCGGGATGGGTGATGTCGTGAAATTGCTCAATGAAGGCCGGGCACAACTGGCACTGATGGTGCAGCTGTCTCTCCTGCATCCTGAGATTACGGTTCATGGTCTGGGACAGGTCGACGTCTGGTGTGTGGCGGCCAGCAGTCATCCGCTGGCAGCACTGAAAACCGTGGATTGGCCGGATCTCAGACAATACCGGCAGGTATTACTGACCGGGCGTTATGGTCAGGATAGTGAGGAATGGCGGGTGTCTGATGCGATCTGGCGAACTGAGCATATTCTGTCGGCCCTGGAACTGGTTCAGCGAGGTCTCGGCTGGACAGTCTTGCCGGCAGACATGGTCAGGGACAAAGTGCTGGCCGGACATGTTGTCAGACTGGAACCTGCCTTTGAAGCACAGGCATGGAAGCAACCGATTGATCTGGCATGGAGCAGCCAGCATGCTTTGGGTCCGGCGGGCAGGGCGCTGCTGACGATGATGAAAACCATGAAACTGTCCTGACAGCAACAGTCTGGCTGAATGCTACCTGTACTGTGAAAGAGGAATAAGCTGGTATTTTAAGCTAAATAAAGAAATCTATCTGGCTTGGCCTGTTGTCTTGTGCATTCAGCGGAGCATTTCCCTTTTTATCATGTAATGGAAAATAACTTCTTGTTTTTGATGCACTATCAGGCAAAAATAACACCCATATCACATCTTTATATCTTATAACCAGGAGGAACACACAATGAGCACATTCAATACTAAATGTCTGCGTCCTGCTGGTGTTAAGGATCACACTTCCCATCAGCACTAAGATCATCGATCTTAGATACTTTTTACAGTAATACACTCTGTAAATGGGCCGCGGATACGTCTGTCGCGGCTAGTATGTTGTCAGCCTGAAAACGGTCGTATCTGCGTCCCTCCATTTTATTACCCTGGAGAGCACACTCATGCGCCAATCAGTCTATTTACGTTTTGCTGTTTTACTTATCCGTCTTGATTTACACCGTGAAGAAGAAGCATGGCGTCGCGAACACCGACGTATGCAGGTTCATCTGCCACATTTAACGCCGCATATTCTCAAAGATATGGGTATCGACAAAGATTTGCGGGTAGATTCCGCCCTGGTCGGCCTGCGAGTCAGCCGTAAAACACGTCATCTGAGGCGAGCGTTGAGGTGGCGAAGTCTCACGTAATCTCTGGCCTTACTCTGCGGAGTAAGGTCGGAAGAACACTGACAGCCCCCACTGAGGTGGGGGCTTTTTTTCAGCTTGAGAAAATAGTTTAAGGGCAAGGATTTGAGTAGGTGATACCGACTTGTTCTAAGTCTGCCAGCACTTCTGCACTGAGTTCCACCGACAGGCTGTCGATGTTGGCTTCAAGCTGAGACAGGCTGGTGGCACCAATCAGGGTTGAGGCATTAAACGGCTGCTGATTCACAAAGGCCAGAGCCATTTGTGCCGGATCCAGACTGTGTTTTCTTGCCACTTTGACATAGGCTTCCGTGGCCGCCACACCTTGCGGCGTGAAATAACGGACAAAGCGATCAAACAGCGAACAGCGGGCACCGTCGGGTTTTTTGCCATTGAGGTATTTGCCGCTCAGGGTGCCGAAGGCCATCGGGGAGTAGGCCAGTAGTTTGACCCCTTCATAATGGCTGATTTCAGCCAGACCCACTTCAAAACTGCGATTGAGCAGGTTATAGGGATTTTGAATGGTCACCACCCGTGGCAGGTCATGTTTCTCTGCCAGACGCAGGAAAGACATCACACCCCACGGGGTCTCGTTCGATAAGCCGATATAGCGAATTTTGCCGGCCCGCACCAGCTCGGCCAGTGCCTCAAGCGAATCAGTCAGTGTGACACCGGTATTCGTCTCGGGATAAGGGTAATTGAGCTTGCCAAAACAATTGGTTTCTCGCTGCGGCCAGTGCAACTGATACAGATCGATATAGTCTGTTTGCAATCTTTCCAGGCTGTTTTCAACCGCTTCGTGAATATTGCGCCAGTCGAGCGCCATGTTGTCACGGATGTGGGGGACATTACGGGGACCGGCAACTTTGGTCGCCAGAATCACTTGGTCGCGTTTGCCTGATTTCTTCAGCCAGCTGCCGATATAGGCTTCGGTCAGCCCCTGAGTGTCCGCTTTCGGCGGTACAGGATACATTTCAGCAGTATCAATCAGGTTGATACCGCGCTCCAGCGCAAAATCGAGTTGGCTGTGGGCCTCGGCTTCCGTATTTTGCTCGCCAAAGGTCATGGTGCCCAGGCCGATCTGGCTCACTTCAAGGTTTGAATGGGGGATCTTATGGTATTTCATTTGCCCTCCTTGGACCGCAAATTCTCCCTGACTATAACCTAGGAAAGGGTTACTGAGAAGCCGCAGTAAAATGAAGCAGTTATCTCATAGGCTGCACGGGCAGACCTTGCTGATAAGCGAATGTTCGCACATAGTTAAAGCAGTTCCCTTGAAAAGGTGTGATCATGAAACTGTCCCAATTCAAGCACTGGGTAAAGTCACCCGGAGAAGAAATTCCTAAGTGCGTACTGACCAGTTACGCCGGACGTGCAGATTATTTGATGGAAGTTGAATATAAACATCATCTTGAGCCTCTCAAGGATGACGAAGATAACATGCTGCATTTTCAGACCATGGAGCAGGTGAGGGATTTTCTGCGGCCACTGGGGATCAAGTCGATCACATTAAGGACGATTGATCCTCATGATGAATTCTCACTGGATGGCAAACCTGAGTGTTGCCAGGATGACATGACGATCAATGTATAGCCCGCTCTGTGATCAGAGCATAAAGTGGCGTTTGAGCAGCTCGGCGGTGAACTGGGTTTTGAGATAAAAGCCCCGGGGCAAAGTTTTGATCGGGTGGCCGTCTGCGCCGTAAGCATCAGTCTGCACTCTGCTGTTGGCGGCTTTGGGCCTCAGCTGCAGGACTTCGCCGTGGCGGGCCGTAATCTGCTCCACTTTGCCCAGCACGATCAGTTCCATCAGCTCTTCCCAGTCCTGGCGTAACCGGGCTTCTTCGTCGGCAGATGGACTCCACAACAGAGGAGAGCCGACATGGCGTGCAGCAAGCGGAATTTCACGCTCCCCTTCAACAGGGATCCACAGGACCCGGGCGAGTTTGTGCCGGATATGGCTGTTTTCCCAGTTCACGCCCTGCAAGCCAATCAAAGGAGCGACACAGACAAAGGTGGTTTCCAGCGGTTTACCCTGATGGCTGATGGGGATAGTTTTGAGTTCAATGCCTAAATTGGCGAAATCAGGGACGGGCTGGCTGCCTGCCGTCGCACCCAGATGCCATTCCAGCAATTGGCCCACCCAGCCTTTATCCCGGCGTAAATCCGGTGGTGCAATTTGTCCGGCCTGCTCAGCCAGTTCGCCCAGGGTACAACCGGCCAGCGCCTGTGCCCGGCTGAGGAGTTCGGATTCTGAGGTCGGAGCTGGTCGTCTGGAGATCGTCATTCGGATGAGTCATATTTCAAAAGCGTGGCCGTGAATTTTAACACAGTTAGGACGCTGTGCGGATGATTGACTAACCGCTTGATCAGACTGTTTGTGTTGGATCCTGGGATTAAGATATCCACAGGTACTTTTTTGAACAATGTGAATACTGTGTGAGCTGGACGTATCTACAGGGTTTTGTGCAGTATTTAAACGCTTTATCGGTGGTTATTTAACCGTTAATGATCGAGGGGTGTGGATAAAGCCAAGGGTGGTTGATCTTTAACCAGTCGTGATGATCCTCTGGAAACCGGTTGAGCCTTTCGCTGTGTTTTCAGTTGGATTTTAATTTAAATTATTGAATTTAAATTGTTTATCGTTTTTGTTGTTCTCGGGTGGCCATTGTTAGGATCCTGATTTATTGTTGATTAAATGGACAATAGAAGAGCTTCTACACACAACTATCCACAGAAAGCGTGAATAAATGTGGGAGAGGTCTCATTTCTTTGTTTATAACCTCTGAATTCCTCTTAAGTTATCCATAAAGTGAGTGCTAGGTAGGAAAAAACAGTGATTGATGACAATGAATGTTTACCCTGAGGCTCATTCTGTGAAAAAATCACTGTTAATTGATATTTTTACTTGAGGTCGTCCAGTGATTGATGGCGATGGATATCGCCCTAATGTGGGGATAGTTATCTGTAACAGCCATGGCCAGGTATTTTGGGCTCGACGATATGGACAACACTCTTGGCAGTTTCCACAAGGCGGTATTGATGAAGGGGAAACCCCGGAACAGGCCATGTACCGTGAACTGTATGAGGAAGTGGGTCTCACCAGAAAAGACGTCAGGATTCTGGCATCCAGCCGCCATTGGCTGCGATACAAATTACCGAAACGTCTGGTCAGGTGGGATTCCAAACCAGTTTGTATCGGACAAAAGCAAAAATGGTTTTTGCTGAGTCTGGAATGCGATGAGTCTAAGGTGAACATGCAGCGTGGCAGTACACCGGAGTTCGATGGCTGGCGTTGGGTCAGCTACTGGTATCCGGTTCGTCAGGTTGTGTCCTTTAAACGGGACGTTTATCGCCGGGCGCTGAAAGAGTTCGCGGCGATGGCGATGCCTTTCAAGGAGCGCAAGGAACGCAAGTTAAAACGTAAACACAAGCGGAGTTAACCTAGGGAAAGTAACGCTTATGCTGACCCAGCTAAGAGAAATTGTAGAGAAAGTCGCCAGTGCTCCGACATTACTCGAGGCGCTGGATCTGCTGGTTGTCAGTATTTGCCAGGCAATGAAGACTGAGTGCTGCTCAGTCTACATTGTTCATGAACACCGCAAGCAATATATGCTCATGGCGACTCAGGGGCTGACCAAGCCTTCTTATCAGGTCGGGCTTGGCTTTGATGAAGGTCTGGTCGGTCTGGTTGGCCGTCAGGCTGAACCTGTCAATGTGGCCGATGCGCGTCAGCACCCGAACTTCAAACATATCCCGGGCACCAACGAAGAAACCTTCCGCTCCTTTTTCGGCACTCCCATTATCCATCAGCGCAAAGTCCTCGGCGTATTGGTGATCCAGCAACGCGATATGCGTGAATTCACTGAAAGCGAAGAATCTTTTATGGTCACACTGGCCGCACAGCTGGCGGTGATACTGGCGCATGCCAAAGCGCAGGGGATGTGGCCCGGCCATCGTGACGGACTGCATTTAACCGGTTCGGCGGCATCGACCGGGGTTGCCATTGCCAAAGCCTGGTGGGATGACAACCAGCCCCGGCTGGAAGCTGTTTCACCTGCTTCCTGTCTGGACAGAGAGTTCGAACAGGAACGCTTGAGCATTGCCATTGAGATGGCGAGTAATGAGTTTCGGCGATTGCGGAAACGCTTTGACAGCGAGCTGCACAAAGACACCCTGGCGATTTTTGATCTGTTCAGTCACTTGCTCAATGATCCCATGCTGCGTAAGGATCTGTTTGCCAAAGTCGCTGGCGGCGATCAGGCCGAATGGGCCGTCAGGCAGACTGTGGAGGCCTACTCGGTTCGCTTTGCCAATATGAAGGATGACTACCTGCGCGAACGGTCGCACGATATTCGCGAACTGGGTCAGCGCCTGCTGTTTTTCCTTCATAACGAAGAGGGGGTCGAGCACCAGTGGGATGCCCCGATCGTCCTGCTGACCCGAGAGCTGACCGCCGCCATGCTGGCCAGTATTCCGCGAGATAAACTGGCTGCCGTGGTGGCTCAGGAAGGTGCCGCCAACTCCCACGCGGCCATTCTTTCCCGGGCACTGGGTATTCCTGCCATCATGGGCGTCGATTTTGTCCCGGAGAAAGTGCATAACGCTCTGGTGGTGGTCGACGGTTATCGCGGCGATCTGCTTATTGAACCCAACCGGCAGATTCTGGCTGAATACAAGCGGTTACTGAAAGAAGAAAATGAGCTGACGGCTCTGGTCGAACAAGATCTGGATAAAGCGGCGGAAACGGAAGATCAGGAAAGGATTTACCTGTATCTGAATGCCGGATTAAGTGCTGACACCAATATCGCGGTCAACAAAGGGGTCGATGGTGTCGGCCTGTACCGAACCGAAGTGCCGTTTTTACTGCAGCGCAGTTTTCCCTCGGAAGAGGAACAGGCGGCTCAGTACCGCTCGATACTGGCCTCTTACCCGGGTAAATCTGTGGTCATGCGTACCTTGGACATAGGCGGCGATAAACCGTTGCCTTATCTGACCATTGAAGAAGATAATCCTTTCCTAGGCTGGCGCGGTATCCGCTTTACCCTGGATCATCCGGAAATTTTCCTCATCCAGGTCAGGGCCATGCTCAAGGCCAGTATTGGCCTTGATAACATGGACATACTCTTGCCCATGATCTCCGGCATTCCTGAGCTGGATGAATCCAAAGCATTGATTGAACGGGCTTTCAATGAAGTGTCTGTGTATGCTGCCAGCAAAGGACAAGTGCTCAAGCAGCCCAGACTGGGCATCATGATCGAAGTCCCTTCGATTTTATATCAGCTGCCGGCCCTGAAAGGGCGGGTCGACTTTATTTCGGTAGGCAGCAACGACTTAACGCAATATTTATTAGCTGTCGACAGGAACAATTCCCGTGTTGCCAGTGTCTATGATACGTTCCATCCGGCAGTCATTCAGGCACTGAAGCACATTCAGGATACCAGCCATGCGTTATCAATCCCGGTGAGCGTGTGTGGCGAACTGGCCGGTGACCCTCTCGGCGCCTTACTCTTGGTTGGAATGGGATACCGCTCTTTAAGTATGAATACCCGCAACGTCGCCAAAATTAAATATGTTCTTCGTCATGCCAGTCTGGCCGATATGACGCAACTCGCCGATAAGGCGTTACAGGCGACCTTCGGCCAGGAGGTCAGGCAAATGGCAACAGAGTTTGTCGAACAACGCGGCATGGGCGGCTTCATCCGGGCAGGTAAATGATGCCGGATATGTTATGGCTGCTCCTGATGTGTCTGGGGCTGGGGGCTGTGGTCGGCCTGCTGGCAGGTTTGCTGGGGATTGGCGGGGGATTATTAATTGTCCCCGCGTTAGTCTGGATGTTACCCCAAACCGGGATCGAACCTGGGGTTGTCATGCATATTGCGCTGGCGACCTCGCTGGCCTGTATTGTGCTGACGTCCGGCTCTTCGGCACGTAGTCATTTACGGCTGGGGAATGTGGATGTCTCTTTGGTCAGGTTGCTCGCACCGGGTATGGTACTGGGGGCATTGCCGGGAGTGCTGTGGCCGAGTGGGTACCTGCGGATTGGCTGCCCAGGATATTTGCTGGTATTGTGCTTTTACTGGCGCTGCAAATGCTGCTTTCATTGAAAGTCACAGGGCGTCATCCTATGCCGGGGCGGGTTGCAATCGCAGGCAGTGGCAGTGTGATTGGCCTGGTGGCCAGTTTAGCGGGCATCGGTGGCGGTTCGCTGATCGTACCTTATCTGAGTTGGTATGGCGTAGAAATGCGCCGTTCTATCGGGACCGCCGCTTTTTGCGGGTCCATTATTGCCATCGCCGGCATGGCCGGATTTATTGTGGCGGGCAGTGGTGATGACAGCCTGCCGCCTTACAGCCTGGGTTATGTCTATCTGCCGGCACTGATGGGCGTGGTTTGTACCTCTGTACTGACCACCCGATATGGTGCGCGTATGGTCAGTCACTTACCGACTCCGACACTGAAAAAAATCTTTGCCATCTTTTTGTTATTTGTGGGTGGTAAAATGTTGTTTTAACTCGGGTCAGTCACGGGGACTGGCATGAGACTTTTCATTGTGGGTACATGCTGTACCGCCGTGAACTTCTTTATTGATTAACCACGAGTATGTTGAATGAGCCAAGGTTATCTGACTTTTCCAAACTTTGACCCAATCCTGTTTCAAATCGGCCCGCTGGCGATCCGCTGGTATGGATTGATGTACCTGCTGGGCTTCGTCTTTGCGCTCTGGCTGGCAAACCGTCGTGCCGATAAGCCAGGCAGTGGCTGGACGCGAGATCAAGTCAGCGATCTGCTGTTTGTGGGCTTTCTCGGGGTCGTGATCGGCGGCCGAGTGGGTTATGTCCTGTTTTACAACTTCGAAGTCTTCCTGGCCGATCCGCTTTACTTATTTAAAGTCTGGACCGGGGGGATGTCGTTCCATGGTGGCTTATTAGGCGTCATGACCGCGATGGTCTGGTATGCCTACCGCAATGGCCGGCGCTTCTTCGACGTGGCTGATTTTGTGGCGCCGTTAGTGCCATTTGGCCTCGGCGCTGGTCGGCTTGGAAATTTCATCAATGGTGAACTCTGGGGCCGGGTTACAGATGTGCCCTGGGGCATGGTATTTCCGAGCGGTGGGCCGCTACCGCGCCATCCTTCTCAGTTATATGAGTTTTTACTGGAAGGTCTGGTATTGCTGATCATTTTAAATGTCTTTATCCGTAAACCGCGTCCGGCGGGTGCCGTCTCCGGGTTATTCCTGCTGGGGTACGGCTCGTTCAGGTTCCTGGTTGAATACTGCCGTGAACCCGACGCTCAGCTTGGCCTGTTTGCCGGCTGGATCAGCATGGGTCAGATCCTGTCTCTGCCAATGGTGATTGGCGGTGCATTGCTGATGATATGGGCCTATAAGCGGGCCGGTAATCACCGCACCGCTTAACAGTCGTTTCAGGCAGCCATTGGCTGCCTGATTTGTGATTATGGTATGCTAGCAGGCAGATTTTCTCCCGCCATTTTGGGTTAACAGAGACATGAAACAGTATTTAGATTTATGCCAGCGGATTATCAGTGAAGGTGAGTGGGTTGCCAATGAACGGACAGGTAAGCGTTGCCTGACGCTGATTAACGCTGACCTGACTTATGATGTGGCCAACAATCAGTTTCCGCTGATCACCACGCGTAAAAGTTACTGGAAAGCGGCGATAGCCGAACTGCTCGGCTATCTGCGTGGCTATGACAGCGCCGCACAGTTTCGTGCGATCGGTTGTAACACCTGGAATGCCAATGCCAATGACAATCAGGCATGGCTGAGTAATCCTCACCGCACAGGTACCGACGACATGGGCCGTGTGTATGGCGTGCAGGGCAGAAGCTGGCGCAAGCCTGATGGCAGCACCCTGGATCAACTGCGAAAGATTGTCGATGATCTGAGCCGTGGCCTTGACGATCGCGGTGAGATACTGACGTTTTATAACCCGGGTGAATTTGAGATGGGTTGTCTGCGTCCGTGTATGCACACGCATACGTTTTCGCTGTTGGGTGACAGCCTGTATCTGACCAGCTACCAGCGTTCCTGCGATGTGCCGCTCGGGCTCAATTTTAATCAGATTCAGGTCTATACCTTGCTGGCTCTGATGGCGCAAATCACAGGCCATAAAGCCGGTAAGGCCTACCACAAGATTGTCAACGCGCATATCTATGAAGATCAGCTGGCGCTGATGCGAGATGTTCAGCTCAAGCGAGAGCCGTATCCATCGCCCCGGCTGGTAATTAACCCAGAGATTCAATCCCTGGACGATCTGGAAACCTGGGTCACGATGGATGATTTTAAAGTCGAAGATTATCAGCATCATGAGCCGATACAGTATCCGTTCTCGGTCTGATCAAAGGGAACTCCCAGAGCCTCACGCATGTGGGGCTTTTTTGTACCTGAAAGTAGGGGGAGGGGCGCCAAAGCTGCTGACGGCCAGCCTGAGCATCCGCTGGGGTTGCTGGTGCGGCGGGATAAACGGTTATCATCAGATGAAAAAAATCCCTGCTCACAGCGAGCAGGGATTTTTTAGTATTCACCAGGCCTTGCTTATACCGTTAAGGCCAGAATGCCGCCCGGGATAATGATAAAGACCAGTCCCAGATAGGCCGCCACGGTCGATTTGCTTTTTACGGCCAGCTCGCCCAGATAGAGAGCGCCCTTCATCGGCAGTTCACGCAGGAACGGCAAGCCAAAGATCAGCAGGGTTGCGAGTACATTAAAGCACAGGTGCACCAGCGCAATTTGCAGGGCAAACACGGCATGGTCGCCGGAAATCGCGGTTGCAGCCAGCAGTGCAGTAATACAGGTGCCGATATTGGCGCCCAGCGTAAACGGATACACATCGCGTACTTTCAGCACGCCGGTACCGACCAGAGGCACCATCAGGCTGGTTGTTGTCGAGGACGACTGCACCAGGATGGTCACAATCGAACCTGACACAATTCCGTGTACCGGGCCGCGGCCAATCGCACTTTTCAGGATGTCACGGGCGCGACCAACCATCAGGCTGCGCATCAGCTTACCCATGACAGTAATCGCCAGGAAGATAAGCGCGATACCCAGGGCAATCATAATCACACCGCCCATGGTCCCCATCGATTCCAGTGGCGCTTTGACTGCGTTCACTGCCGGTTTCGTCAGGGGCTTAATGAAGTCCAGTCCTTTCATACTCATGTCACCGGTCGACATCAGGGGTGAAACCAGCCAGGCCGAAATTTTTTGCAGCAGACCAAACATCATTTCCAGTGGCAGGAAGATCAGCACGGCCAGCAGATTGAAGAAATCATGCACTGTGGCGGCAGAAAATGCGCGGCGAAACTCTTCTTTACAACGGGCATGGCCCAGACTGACCAGTGTATTGGTCATCGTCGTACCAATATTGGCACCCATCACCATAGGAATCGCGGTTTCAACGGGCAGACCTCCAGCAACAAGACCCACTATGATAGAGGTCACCGTACTGGAAGATTGGATGAGAGAGGTGGCTACCAGACCGATCATCAGGCCTGCAATCGGGTGTGAGGCAAATTCAAACAGGGTTTTGGCCTGCTCTCCGACCGACCACTTAAAGCCGCCGCTCACCAGAGAGACCGCGACCAGCAGCAGATAAAGCATGAAAACCAGGTTTGCCCAACGAACCCATCGCATGGAGCTTTGCATTGGCTCAGCTGTAGTGGCTTGGGTAGTCATATTCTGTTCTCCGTGACATTGTGATGTCATTTTGGTGTCAGTTTTTTGAATGTTGCCGCGATAGTAGAGAACGAATATTTCAGAAATATGACACAGCGAACCCTTTCTGCTGTACCCGTAGATTTTGTGGCCAGGAGCAAAGAATGGGATCAGGATCTATCTTTTTATCTATAGGATTAAAGCTGTGATTTTTTTGATAAAACCTTTATTAGTATTGAAGAGAAGGATGTCGAAAAAAAACAGATAAAAAATTTGTCGGATGGGTTTTCAGTGTCATAGTGAAGGTGGCTTACTCTGGAAAGTGTGCTGTCACTGGCCTGGGATGATAGTTAGATACTGCGGGTATTACGGTGTATTGCTGTCAATGATTCGGTTTTTCCGAGCTGTTGGCTCTAAACAAACGATTTCACACAGATGTCAGTAGGCGTCTACACTGTTTCAACCGCACACCAATAAAAAAGTGTGATTTTACAATGAGTAGTAAGGAGCTGCGGTCAATGACCGATGTAATTCTGAAATTCTTCAAATTAGAGTCTCGCCGGCGGCATTTTGCTGATCGTCGCGGCAGCCCTGGCCATGATCATTGCCAATTCGCCTTTGCAGCCCCTGTATGAGGGCGCATTACATACTTATATTGCAGGCCTGTCGGTAGAGCATTGGATTAACGATGGTTTGATGGCGATTTTCTTCCTGGTGATTGGCCTGGAAGTGAAGCGTGAACTGATCGAAGGCGCACTGAATACGAAAGAGAAAGCGATTTTCCCTGCGATCGCCGCATTGGGTGGTATGGTCGCGCCGGCTTTGGTGTATGTGCTGTTTAACTATGGCGATCCAGTGGCGATTGGTGGCTGGGCAATTCCAGCTGCCACAGATATCGCATTTGCGTTGGGTATTATGGCCCTTCTGGGTAACCGGGTGCCGGTGAGCCTGAAAGTCTTTTTGCTGGCATTAGCAATTATTGATGACCTGGGTGTTATTGTCATCATCGCCTTGTTCTACAGCAGTGATTTGTCCGCCATTGCGCTGGCCGTGGCATTCGCAGCGACTGCCGTGCTCTTTATTATGCACGCACGCAATGTCACCAATCTGGTCTGGTATATCCTGGTCGGGCTGGTGCTCTGGTTCAGCGTACTGCAGTCGGGCGTGCATGCCACGCTGGCGGGTGTTGTACTGGGCTTTGCCATCCCGCTTCAGGGGCAGAATAAGCAGGGCAAAGAAATCTCGCCGCTCAAGACAATGGAGCATGGATTACATCCGTATGTCGCGTATCTGATCTTGCCGTTGTTCGCCTTTGCGAATGCGGGAATTTCGCTGGCAGGTGTCTCAGCAGAAGGTCTGACCGCGATGCTGCCGCTGGGGATTGCACTGGGCCTGTTTGTTGGTAAGCCGCTGGGTATTTTTACCGCAAGCTATCTGGCAGTGAAAATGGGGATAGCGCGTTTACCTGAAGGGACAGGTTTTGGTCAGATATTTGCGGTGTCTGTGTTGTGCGGTATCGGTTTTACGATGTCGATCTTTATTTCGATGCTGGCATTCAGCGGTGCTGATCTCGAGCTGATTACTTATTCCAAGCTGGGGATTCTGATCGGTTCGACCACCGCAGCTGTTGTCGGTTATATACTGCTCCACCGTTCGCTTCCGGCTGCCAAGGCGGTTAAGGATAGTCAGACATCATCGTAATCCGGGACAGGGAGATGTTTATGAAAGCATTTATTGTACTGATATTGGGCCTGAGTTCGGCCGGTGCCTCAGCGGCGGCGGCTGACTACAGTCACTGCCAGCAGCAGCTTGAGAATGAGTTGTGCCAAGCCTATCTGACCGGCTTTGAGCAGGGGGTGAATCAGAGCCAGCAGCGGCAGGAAGATGCCCCCACAGGTTTTCTGGCCCGGGCACTGGAGCAGCGGGCGGGTGAACGTTCCCGCCATTTGGTGTCAGCGGAAACAGTGACTGAAATACAGGCGCAATAATCCTTTCCCGCCCCCAGACTCAGTGTCTTTTCGGATAAAAAACACATAGGATAACCCCAGGCTGATAAGGCCTGGGGTTTTTTATTTGTTGAGTATCGAGGCCTACGACAGTGTCGCACCTGAATTACAATCACCTGTATTATTTCTGGATGGTCTGCAAGCAAGGGTCAGTGACCAAAGCGGCCGATGCCTTATTTCTCGCGCCGCAGACAGTGACGGGCCAGATAAGGGCACTTGAGGAAAGGCTGAACGGTAAGCTGACCAAAAGGGCGGGCCGTAACATAGAGCCCACAGAGCTGGGACAGCTGGTCTTTAAGTACGCTGATAAAATGTTTGATCTCAGTTATGAATTACTGGATATCGTGAATTATACCCAGCGTGAGAATCAGCTGCTGGAAGTCGGGGTTGCGGATGCGCTGTCAAAACGCCTGGTCAGTAAGATTTTGATGGCGGGTATCCCGGAAGATGAGCGCATTCATTTACGCTGCTACGAGTCGACGCATGAAATGCTGCTGGAGCAATTGTCTCAGCATAAGCTGGACATGATTTTGTCTGATTGTCCGGTGGACTCCACACAGAGTCCTGGGCTGTTCAGTAAAAAACTGGGTGAGTCCAGCATGAGCTTTTTCTGTTCGGATGCGGACAAATCACTCAGTTTTCCCGCCTGCCTTGAAGAGTACAAGCTGCTGGTGCCGGGACGTCGTACGGCAATGGGACGTAAACTACATCACTGGTTTGATCAGCAGGGGATCACGCCCAATATCTTGGGTGAGTTTGATGATGCGGCGTTAATGAAAGCGTTCGGCTCGTTTCGTAAATCTATGTTTGTGGCGCCTTCGATTTATGCCGAAGAAATTGAACAGTCGCATACCGTACGGGAAGTGAAGCGAGTCAGGGCGATTCGGGAGGAATATTACGTTATTTTTGCCGAACGTATGATCATGCACCCTGCGGTGAAGAAAATTTGCGAAGCTGACTTCAGAAAATTGTTCAAATGACCGCCTTTTTCAGTGATAGAAGTCAATAGATAAATCACTGAAGTTCAAGCGGTGGGAAGATGGAAACCATAACGTTACATCACAGTGCTCCTCAGGCAGTCTCTTTGCTTAAGGCTATGGCGAATGAGCGGCGGCTGCTGATTTTATGCTATTTGCTGGAAGGAGAGTTGTCGGTTGGAACGATGAGTGACCGTCTGGAATTAAGCCAGTCGGCCTTGTCACAGCATCTTGCCTGGCTAAGGCGTGATGGCCTGGTGGCGACACGTAAAGAGTCGCAGACTGTGTTCTACAGGCTGAGAAGCCAGGAAGTGAAGTCGATGATTCAGCTGTTGCAGCAAATGTACTGCTAAACACTGATTGCCAGTCTGGGACAAGGTGTTCAAGTAAATCGCGAATATAAAAAAACCGGCCATAGCCGGTTTTTTTATTGCTGTAGCATCAATGCACTGAAATTACAGGGCGTTGATTTTTGCAGACAGGCGCGCTTTATGACGAGCAGCCTTGTTTTTGTGAACCAGGCCTTTAGTAGCCATACGGTCCATAACAGGTTGCATGTCAGCGAAGGCCTTAACGGCGGCTTCTTTATCGCCTGCTTCAATAGCAGCAACAACTTTTTTGAAGAAAGTGCGCATCATAGAACGACGGCTAGCGTTGTGCTGACGACGTTTTTCAGAAGTGATTGCACGTTTCTTAGCAGATTTGATATTTGCCAAGGGTGTAACTCCCAAATTCTTGGTATGGTGACAATTTAAGGCCGAGGAATATGCCTCTAAAACCGAACAATGTCAAATGATTTGTGCAAATAACAGCCGCGCCATTGAAATTGGCACTTGTGCATTAACACGGTTAATATGGCGGCAGATTCTACCAGCATTTGGCTCTGCAAGTCACCTTTCTGGGCCATCTTTTATGAGGTTTTTTTGTGAGTAAGCGTCTTTTGCGCTCCGGGCTGATTGTCAGCAGTATGACTTTAGTATCTCGCGTCATGGGTTTAGTGCGAGATGTCGTGGTAGCAAACCTGATGGGAGCCGGTGCGGCTGCCGATGTTTTTTTCTTCGCCAATAAGATTCCCAACTTCCTTCGCCGCCTGTTTGCCGAAGGGGCTTTCTCACAAGCCTTCGTTCCCGTGCTGACCGAAGCGCATGCGGCGGGTGATAAAGACAAGACCCGTGAGCTTATCGCCCGGGTGTCCGGTACGCTGGGGGGGATAGTGACCCTGGTCACCTTGTTGGGCGTATTGGGTTCCGGGGTAATTACTGCCCTGTTTGGTGCCGGCTGGTTTATTGACTGGCTTAATGACGGGCCGGCAGCGCCGAAGTTTGAGCTGGCAAGCCTGTTGCTGAAAATCACGTTTCCTTACCTGTGGTTTATCACTCTGGTCGCTTTGTCGGGAGCCGTCCTCAATACCTTAGGGAAATTTGCCGTTTCTTCGTTTACCCCGGTATTTCTCAATATCTCCATTATTTTATGTGCCTGGTGGATATCGCCGAATCTGGAACAGCCTGAGATCGGACTGGCGCTGGGCGTTTTTCTGGGCGGTTTAGTGCAGTTTCTGTTTCAGTTGCCCTTTCTTTACCGGGAAGGGGTGCTGGTACGTCCGCGCTGGGGATGGCGCGATCCCGGCGTGGTGAAAATCCGCACTCTGATGATCCCGGCCCTGTTCGGTGTGTCAGTGAGCCAGATTAACCTGCTTTTTGATACCTTCATCGCCAGCTTTCTGATGACGGGATCCATCAGTTGGCTGTATTACTCAGACCGGCTGCTGGAATTTCCTTTGGGGCTGTTTGGGATTGCCATTGCGACCGTGATCCTGCCGGCTTTGTCGCGCAAGCATGTCGATCAGAACCGGGAGCATTTTGCTCACACCATGGATTGGGGGTCAGAATGGTACTTCTGCTCGGTTTGCCTGCTATGCTGGGGCTAATGGTGCTGGCGAAGCCTATGCTGATGGTACTTTTCATGCGGGGGAATTTACCCCCAATGATGTCGAGCAGGCGGGTCTGTCACTGCTGGCTTACGCGTCTGGGCTGCTGAACTTTATGTTAATCAAAGTGCTGGCGCCTGGGTACTACGCAAGACAAGACACCCGTACCCCGGTGCGCTATGGCGTGATTGCGATGGTCACCAACATGGTATTCAATGCGATTTTTGCCTATTTCTTAGGCTATGTAGGCCTGGCGCTGGCAACGGCCTTGTCGGCATTGGTCAACGCCGCACTCTTGTACCGCGGCCTGCACCGTGCCGGGGTGTACCGGATTTCACGTACGACGTTTGGATTTGTGCTCCGCTTGGTTGTTGCCGGCGTGGCGATGGTGGGCGTGCTGTTATGGTTGTCGCCGGATATGACGCACTGGCTGGCATTGGGTCTGGTTCAGCGCGTGTACTGGCTGACTGGCCTGATAGGGATTGGTGCCGTGACTTACCTGTTATCACTGACGGTGACAGGTGTCCGTTTGCACCACCTGCGCAGCGAAAGCTAAGGTGCGCGATACGGATTATGGCCGGCACGCAATTGAGGCAAAAAAGTACATCTTACGGCGCGCATGGTTTTAACCCTGTTGCGCTCTGGTATATAATCCGTCAGTTTTTGACTTTGGTAATGATTAGCTGCAGATGGAATTGATCCGAGGAATTCATAATATCCGGCCCGGTCACCACGGCTGTGTTCTGACAATTGGCAACTTTGACGGGGTCCATCAGGGCCATCTGGCCGTGCTGCGTCAGGTACTGGAGCAAGCCCGGCGATTAGGGGTTCCTTCGACCGTGATGAGTTTCGAGCCTCAGCCCATGGAGCTGTTTGCCAAAGACAAGGCGCCGGCAAGGCTGACCCGTTTTCGCGACAAGTATCAGCAGCTCAGCCATGCAGGCATAGATCGCCTGTTGTGTGTCAATTTCAACGCCCGCTTTGCCGCGATGGCACCGGAAGATTTCGTCCGTCGCTTGTTGGTGGAACAATTGGGTGTTAAGTTTCTGGTTGTTGGAGACGATTTTCGCTTCGGCAAAGGCCGCAGCGGTGATTTTGCCATGCTGGAGGCCGCCGGGCGTGAATTCGGCTTTGAAGTTGTCAGTACCCAGAGTTACTGTGTGGATACTCAGCGCGTGAGCAGTACGGCAATCCGCGAAGCGCTGGCCAGTGATGACCTGGCTTCAGCGGAAGCCATGCTGGGTCGCCCGTACAGCATTACCGGCCGGGTGTCACATGGTCAGAAGCTGGGCCGGACCATCGGCTTCCCAACGGCCAACGTGCCGCTGAAGCGCCGGGTGTCACCGGTTTCCGGAGTGTATGCCGTTGAAGTGCTGGGGGTGGCGCAGCAGCCATTGCCCGGGGTGGCGAATATCGGCCGCCGACCGACAGTGAACGGCGAGCGTCAACAACTGGAAGTCCATTTATTTGATTATCAGTCTGATATTTATGGTTGTCAGATTGAAGTGGTGCTACACCACAAATTACGAGATGAAATTAAATTCGCCTCCTTTGATGCGCTGAAAGCGCAAATCGAGCGTGATGCCCAGACTGCGCGGGTGTGGCTGTCTGAGCATCGTCAACATGTCCAACTTCGCCCAAGTAACGGAATTGAGAATCAATGAGCGACTATAAAGATACCCTGAACCTGCCTGAAACAGGGTTTCCGATGCGAGGCAACCTGGCGCAACGCGAGCCTGCAATGCTTAAGCGTTGGTATGACGAGGATCTCTACGGTGAAATCCGTAAAGCCAAGAAAGGTAAAAAATCTTTCGTACTGCATGACGGCCCTCCATATGCCAATGGTGATATTCATATTGGTCACGCACTGAACAAGATTCTCAAAGACATTATTATCAAGTCAAAGTCGATGTCCGGCTTTGACGCGCCTTACGTGCCGGGCTGGGATTGCCATGGTCTGCCGATCGAGCTGATGGTTGAGAAAAAAGTCGGTAAACCCGGCCATAAAGTCTCTGCCGCCGAGTTCCGTGAAAAATGCCGTGCCTATGCAGCCGGTCAGGTTGAAGGCCAGAAAGAAAGTTTTATCCGCCTCGGTGTCCTGGGTGAATGGGACAAGCCTTACCGCACGATGGATTTCGCGACCGAAGCCAACATCATTCGTGCCTTAGGCAAAATTGCCGATAATGGCCACCTGCTGAAAGGGTTCAAACCTGTTCACTGGTGTACCGACTGTGGTTCAGCGCTGGCTGAAGCCGAAGTGGAATACAAAAACAAGGTCTCGCCGTCCATCGACGTGAAATTCAAAGCCGTTGATGAAGCTGAAGTTTTAAGCAAATTTAATCTGGCCAGTGGTCATCAGGGACAGGGCGATGTGTCCATTGTGATCTGGACCACCACGCCTTGGACACTGCCGGCCAACCGTGCGGTCGCTGTGCGTGACGATCTGGAATATGTCCTGATCCAGGTGGAAGGCGAGCAGCCTCAGCGTCTGATTGTGGCCGCTGAACTGGCAAAAGATGTGATGGATCGTGCCGGCATCGAGCATTTCCACAATCTGGGCTTCTGCAAAGGCATCGAGCTGGATCTGCTGCGCTTTAACCATCCGTTCTACAGCTTCGATGTGCCAGTGATCCTGGGTGATCACGTGACCACCGAATCCGGTACCGGTTGTGTGCACACAGCGCCAGGTCACGGTCAGGAAGACTTTGTGGTCGGTCAGAAGTATGGTCTGGAAGTGGCAAACCCGGTTGGCAGTAACGGTGTCTACCTGCCGGATACCGAGCTGTTTGCCGGTCAGCATGTCTTCAAAGCTAATGACGCAGTGGTTGAGACGCTGAAAGAACACGGTGCCTTGCTGCATCATCACTCTTATGAGCACAGCTATCCGCATTGCTGGCGTCACAAGACCCCAATCATCTTCCGTGCCACCCCGCAGTGGTTTATTTCCATGGATCAGAACGGTCTGCGTGCCAAAGCGCTGGAAGAAATCAAAGGTGTTCAGTGGATGCCTGAGTGGGGCCAGAGCCGTATCGAGAGCATGGTTGAAGGTCGCCCTGAGTGGTGTATCTCACGTCAGCGCACCTGGGGTGTGCCGATCGCACTGTTCGTCCATAAAGAAACGCAGGAACTGCATCCGGACAGCCTGGCGCTAATTGAAAAAGTGGCTCAGCTGGTGGAAGAAAAAGGCATCCAGGCGTGGTGGGATCTCAATCCTGCCGAGATCATGGGTGAAGCCGATGCTGAGCAATACGAAAAAGTGCTCGATACCCTGGATGTCTGGTTCGACTCCGGTGTCACCCACTATGCCGTGGTTGATCACCGCGAAGAATTCAATGGCAATGCAGCCGATCTGTATCTGGAAGGCTCTGACCAGCACCGTGGCTGGTTCCAGTCTTCGCTGATCTCATCGGTGGCGATGAAAAACAAGGCCCCTTACCGTCAGGTACTGACCCACGGTTTCGTGGTGGATGGCCAGGGCCGTAAGATGTCGAAATCTATCGGTAACGTGGTGGCGCCAAAAGATGTCACCAATAAGCTGGGCGCTGACATTCTGCGTCTGTGGGTGGCATCGACTGACTACACGGGCGAAGTGGCGGTGTCGGATGAAATCCTCAAGCGCAGTGCTGATGCTTACCGTCGTATCCGTAACACGGCGCGTTTCCTGCTGGCTAACCTGAGCGGCTTCAACCCGGCCACCGACTGTGTGCCGGCTGAAGAGATGGTCGCGCTGGATCGCTGGGCGGTCGCGCAAGCGAAAGCGGCACAGGATGAAATCATCAAAGCGTACGATGAATACAACCTGCACACAGTGACCCAACGTCTGATGCACTTCTGTTCGATCGAAATGGGCTCTTTCTATCTCGATGTGATCAAAGATCGCCAGTACACCGCCAAACGCGGGGGCCATGCCCAGCGCAGCTGCCAGACCGCTTTGTACTACATTGTCGAAGCGCTGGTTCGCTGGATGGCGCCAATCATGTCTTTCACCGCCGATGAAATCTGGAATGAGATGCCGGGCGAGCGTGATACCTTTGTCTTCACCGGCGAGTGGTTTGAAGGCCTGTTTGCGCTGTCTGACAATGAGGCATTCAGCAACGAATTCTGGACTGAGATCCAGGCGGTTCGCGGCGCGGTGAACAAACTGCTGGAAGAAGCGCGTAACGAAAAACGTATCGGTGGTGCGCTGCAGGCTGAGGTAACCCTGTTTGCAGAACCTGAGCTGGCAGCCAAGCTCAGCAGCCTGGAAGACGAACTGCGCTTTGTGCTGCTGACCTCCAAAGCCCAGGTGGCTTTGGCTGATGCGAAACCTGCAGAGGCCAAAGCAACAGACGTGGCCGGCTTGTCGGTGCTGGTGACAGCTTCGGAAGCAGCCAAGTGTGACCGCTGCTGGCACCATGTGGCCGATGTTGGCACCATTGCCGGCCATGAAGAAATTTGTGGCCGCTGTGTGACCAACATCGACGGCCAGGGTGAAGAGCGCAAGTTTGCCTGATGAGTAATTTACCTGCTTTGAAGCAATCCGGAATTCGCTGGCTGTGGCTGGCGGTTCTGGTCTTTGCCATCGATATCGGTACTAAGCTGCTGGTAATGGACACCATGGGTTATGGCTGGCCGAACCGCATTGAAGTCTTGCCCTTCTTTAATTTGCTGTATGTGCACAACTACGGCGCGGCCTTCAGCTTTCTCAGTGATGCCAGCGGCTGGCAGCGTTGGCTGTTTACCGCCATCGCCTTAGGGGTGACTGCGTTACTCATGGTCTGGATGCGTCGCACACCAGCCAGCCACACTCTGGTCAATTCTGCTTATGCGCTGATCATAGGTGGTGCACTCGGCAACCTGTTTGATCGCCTGTACCATGGCTTTGTGGTGGATTTTCTCGATTTCTATATCGGGCAGCACCACTGGCCGGCGTTTAATATTGCCGACTCGGCAATTTGCGTTGGCGCGGGTCTGATCATTCTGGAAGGCTTACTGGCCGGAAAGAGCAAGACCAAAGCCAGCCAGTAAGGCGTTCAGGCTCACGAACCAAGCGCTGCTCGTTGCGATGGGCGGCGCTTTATTGTAAAAAGCGATGGATTTATCCGGTAAGCATGAAAATTAAGGCCTGCCGTAGCACTCAGTAATTCGAAATCAGGATGTATGTATGTCGGTCATCACGCACAACAGTGAAGTTTTAATGCACTTTTCCATCAAGCTGGAAGACGGCTCTGTCGCGGAGTCGACTCAGTCTATGGGGAAACCGGCTAAGTTTCGGATGGGCGATGGCAGCCTGACTGACAACTTTGAACGTTGCCTGCTTGGTCTGGCGCAGGGCGAGAAAAACCAGTTTGTGCTTGAGCCGGAAGATGCGTTCGGTATGCCGAACCCTGACAATATCCATCATGTTGATTTAACCCGCTTTGGCTCTGACGCTCCGGCAGAAGTCGGCGCTATCATTGCATTCAGCGGCCCGGACGGGCAGGATATCCCTGGTGTGATTACCGCTGTGGTCGGTGATTCTGTCACTGTTGATTTCAATCATCCGCTGGCCGGCCAGCGGGTGACCTTTGATGTTGAAGTGGTCAGCATCGAAGGGTAAACCCATATCCGCTCCCGGCCCTAATGAGATCAGGAGTGGAAGGATGAAGGTAAAGAGTCCTCAGATATGAAAATCTTACTTGCTAACCCTCGTGGCTTCTGTGCCGGTGTTGATCGGGCAATCAGTATCGTTGAGCGTGCGCTGGAGCTGTATCAGCCGCCTATTTACGTGCGCCATGAGGTGGTTCACAACCGGTTTGTGGTTGAAGGACTGAAACAGCGTGGGGCAGTCTTTGTCGAAGAGCTGAGCGAAGTGCCGGATGATAATATTGTTATTTTCTCTGCTCACGGGGTGTCTCAGGCTGTTCGCAATGAAGCGAAAGCGCGCAAGTTAACCGTGTTTGATGCGACATGCCCTCTGGTCACCAAAGTCCATATGGAAGTGGCCCGCGCCAGTCGCCGCGACATGGAAGTGGTATTGATCGGCCATGCCGGTCACCCTGAAGTCGAAGGGACGATGGGCCAGTACGCCAGCGATACGGGCGGTATGTACCTGGTTGAAACCCCGGTCGATGTTGACAAGCTGAAAGCTGTGGTGAGAGATCCGGGTAACCTGCACTACGTCAGCCAGACGACTTTGTCGGTGGACGAAACCGCAGAGGTTATTGATCGCTTGCGACAGGTCTTCCCGGATATTCAGGGGCCGCGTAAAGATGATATCTGTTACGCAACCCAGAATCGCCAGGATGCTGTGCGTGAAATGGCCGCCAGCGTTGATGTGATGATAGTGGTAGGGTCAAAAAACTCCTCCAACTCCAATCGCCTGCGTGAATTAGCAGAAAAACTGGGTACCCCAAGCTACCTGACGGACTGTGCCGAAGATGTCGATGCCAACTGGCTGACCGGCAAAGCGAGTGTGGGCGTGACAGCGGGAGCCTCGGCACCGGAAGCGCTGGTTAACCAGATTATCGCCCGAATTCAGGCACTGGCAGGTGGCGAAGTGGAAGAGCTGAGCGGCTGCGAAGAAAATATGTTTTTTGAAGTGCCGCGGGAATTGCAGGTCAAAAATGTAGGCTAAGCAGCCCGTCGCAGGATTATTTCTGGAACCCCGGTCATACCGGGGTTTTTTTCACCGTTATACAGGCTAGATTAATGGGCTGTTTATCTTTCATGGTCTTGGCGTGTAGGCCGGTCAATCTGGCCCTGAAAGATAAACAGACCTTCATCTGCTGAATGTTTTAAGGAGAAACAGCTATGGTCAGAATCGCGATTGCCGGTGCGGCAGGGCGAATGGGACGCCAGTTACTGAAAGCGACAGCACAGTCTGAACAGGCACAGGTGGGTGCGGCGACTGAGCGTCCTCAGAGCAGCCTGATCGGCGTTGATGCCGGCGAACTGGCGGGGATTGGCAAGCTGGAAGTGGCTGTGGTCGATGATATTGAAAAAGCGATCAATGATTTTGATGTGCTGATTGATTTCACAGCGCCAGTCGCAACACTGGCGAATCTGGCGCTGTGCCAGCGCCATCATAAGAAAATTGTCATTGGAACAACCGGCTTTAGCGAAGAAGAAAAAGCCCGGATTGATGCTGCCGCCAGTCAGATAGCCGTTGTCATGGCCCCCAACTACAGCGTAGGCGTCAACCTGACGTTCAAGCTGCTGGAGAAAGCGGCCAAGATCATGGGGGATTACTGTGATATCGAAATCATAGAGGCCCACCACAGACATAAGGTCGACGCACCTTCCGGCACGGCGCTGGGCATGGGCGAGGCCATTGCCGGCGCAATGGGGAAAAAACTGAGCGATGTCGCTGTCTATGCCCGCGAAGGGATCACCGGAGAGCGCAGCCGCGATGAAATCGGCTTCGCGACGATTCGCGCCGGCGACATTATCGGTGAGCATACGGCGATGTTTGCTGATATTGGCGAGCGGGTCGAAATCACTCACAAAGCGACAGACCGGATGACATTTGCCAACGGTGCCGTCCGCGCAGCGGCCTGGCTGGATAAGCAACCGGCAGGTTTTTATACCATGCAGGATGTGCTTGGCCTGAACGATCTGTAAATCACTTCTGTCACACTGCAGTCGGTTCCGGCTGCAGTGTCCTGCCCAGACCTCTGTTTTCATCCACCTTCGTTTTGCATAAATCATCAAATTGAACGAGAAAGCATTCTTGTTGCGCCCTTCGCTGTAAATCCAAGGGTTTGCTTGCTTTTTTGTTTGCTTGTTATGCCTTATGTCCTCCTGAGCTCTGAAAATAGGTGTTATGTTGCCTGATTTCTGTGCTTTACCCGCTTGATAATTTGTGGTGTGCGTTTGGCTGGCTTGGCAAACGGTTGCCTGAACATGCAGCCCGGAAGGCCGATGGAAAAAGGCAGGAAAAGATATGCTTTCTCTGGTTTGGTGTCTTAAGCGGCCGGAGTGGTCGATATTTAAAATTTAATTTCCCCCTGTTGTTGACAGTTTGGGCATGGATCACTAGAATGCGCGCAATTTGTCAAAATTCGGCTTGACTGGGGTTTTGACTTTCTATGGAATGGGTAAGTGCAATTTTATCTGTTTTATTTGCGTTTTTATGAAGATTGGAGGTTGTCTTGAACAAATCGGCGCTGTTAGTCCTTGAAGACGGGACTGTGTTCCACGGCGTATCCATCGGTGCAGATGGTTCGGCCGTTGGTGAAGTTGTTTTCAATACCTCGATGACGGGGTACCAAGAAATTCTCACTGACCCCTCTTATTCTCAACAGATTGTCACTCTCACTTATCCCCACATTGGCAATACCGGAACCAATTCCGAAGACGAAGAATCTACTGCAATCCACGCGCAAGGCCTGGTAATTCGCGACCTCCCTCTTATTGCTTCAAACTTCCGCTCCCAGCAGACCCTGTCTGATTATCTGAAATCTCAAAACATTGTTGGTATCGCTGACATTGACACCCGTAAGCTGACCCGTCTGCTGCGTGAGAAAGGCGCACAGAATGGTTGCATCATGGCGGGGGACAATCTCGATGCCGCGCTGGCGCTGGAAAAAGCCAAAGCCTTTCCTGGCCTGAAAGGGATGGATCTGGCGAAGGTGGTATCGACCAAGGAAAGCTACAGCTGGGCGCAGGGTTCCTGGACGCTGGAAGGCGGGCTGCCGGAAGCCAAAGAGGCCGGCGAGTTACCTTACCATGTGGTGGCTTATGACTTCGGTGCCAAGCGTAATATCCTGCGCATGCTGGTTGACCGTGGTTGCCGCCTGACTGTGGTACCGGCAGAAACCTCAGCAGAAGAAGTGCTGGCGATGAATCCGGATGGCGTCTTCCTGTCGAATGGCCCGGGCGACCCGGAGCCTTGTACTTACGCGATTGAAGCGACGAAAACATTTCTGGACAAAGGCCTGCCTGTGTTTGGCATCTGCCTGGGACACCAGATCCTGGCGCTGGCAAGCGGTGCCAAGACAGTGAAAATGAAATTTGGTCACCACGGTGCCAACCACCCGGTCAAAGATCTGGACCGCAATGTTGTGATGATCACCAGCCAGAACCACGGTTTTGCGGCTGATGAAGACACACTGCCGAATAACCTGCGTGCGACCCACAAGTCGCTGTTCGATGGCTCCCTGCAGGGCATCCACCGTACCGACAAGCCGGCTTTCAGCTTCCAGGGCCACCCTGAAGCCAGCCCGGGCCCGCATGATGCGGCACCACTTTTTGACCACTTTATCGACCTGATTAAACAGCACAGCGCCTAAGCCGGAGTAGTAAACGATGCCAAAACGTACTGACATACAAAGTGTTCTGATTCTGGGTGCCGGTCCTATCGTGATTGGCCAGGCGTGTGAGTTTGACTACTCAGGTGCTCAAGCATGTAAAGCGCTGCGTGAAGAAGGTTACCGCGTTATCCTAGTGAACTCGAACCCGGCCACGATCATGACCGATCCGGAAATGGCGGATGCGACTTATATTGAGCCGATCCACTGGGAAGTTGTACGCAAGATCATTGAAAAAGAGCGTCCTGATGCCGTCCTGCCGACGATGGGCGGCCAGACCGCGCTGAACTGTGCGCTGGATCTGGAGCGCTACGGCGTGCTGGCCGAATTCGGCGTAGAAATGATTGGTGCGACGGCTGATGCGA
Source organism: Photobacterium sp. Hal280 (assembly GCF_037162255.1). Lineage (NCBI taxonomy): Bacteria > Pseudomonadati > Pseudomonadota > Gammaproteobacteria > Vibrionales > Vibrionaceae > Photobacterium > Photobacterium sp. Hal280. Next base: position 2,611,798 of record NZ_JARLUO010000005.1, on the reverse strand, counting down.
TTGACAAAGCTGAAGATCGCTCGCGCTTTGATAAAGCCATGAAGTCGATTGGTCTGGAGTGCCCGCGCGCCGATACCGCGAAAACCATGGAAGAAGCCTACAAAGTCCTCGATATGGTCGGCTTCCCTTGTATAATCCGCCCGTCTTTCACCATGGGTGGTACAGGTGGTGGTATCGCCTATAACAAAGAAGAATTTGAAGAAATCTGTCGCCGTGGTCTGGACTTATCACCGACCAATGAACTGCTGATTGACGAGTCACTGATTGGCTGGAAAGAGTACGAGATGGAAGTGGTTCGTGATAAGAACGACAACTGCATCATCGTCTGCGCCATTGAAAACTTCGATCCAATGGGTATTCACACCGGTGACTCCATCACAGTCGCGCCAGCCCAGACGCTGACGGACAAAGAATACCAGCTGATGCGTAATGCGTCGCTGGCGGTACTGCGTGAAATCGGTGTGGAAACTGGTGGTTCAAACGTTCAGTTCGGGATTAACCCGAAAGATGGCCGTATGGTTATCATTGAGATGAACCCGCGTGTTTCCCGTTCGTCTGCCCTGGCCTCGAAAGCGACCGGCTTCCCGATTGCCAAAGTGGCCGCCAAGCTGGCGATCGGTTTCACGCTCGATGAGCTGATGAACGACATCACGGGTGGCGCAACACCGGCTTCGTTCGAACCAACCATCGACTACGTCGTGACTAAGATCCCACGTTTCAACTTTGAAAAGTTCGCGGGTGCGAACGACCGTCTGACCACTCAGATGAAGTCTGTGGGTGAAGTGATGGCCATCGGCCGTAACCAGCAGGAATCACTGCAAAAAGCACTGCGTGGCCTGGAAGTGGGTGCCAATGGCTTTGATGAAATGGTGGATCTGGACGATCCTGAAGCGCTGACTAAGATTCGCCACGAGCTGAAAGAAGCCGGTGCTGAGCGTATCTGGTACATCGCCGATGCTTTCCGTGCCGGGTTGTCTGTGGATGGTGTCTTCAACCTGACCAATGTCGACCGCTGGTTCCTGGTACAGATCGAAGAGATCGTCCAAATGGAAGCCAAGGTCAAAGAAGATGGCTTTGCGGGTCTGACCGGTGATTTCCTGCGTAAACTGAAGCGCAAAGGTTTCTCGGATGCCCGTCTGGCGAAACTGCTGGGTGTGGCTGAGCTGGAAATTCGCAAAGAACGCGACCGTCACGATATCCACCCGGTTTACAAGCGTGTGGATACCTGTGCGGCTGAGTTCTCTTCAGATACCGCTTACATGTACTCGTCTTATGATGAAGAATGTGAAGCCAACCCGACCGATCGTGACAAGATCATGGTGCTGGGTGGCGGCCCGAACCGTATCGGTCAGGGGATTGAATTCGATTATTGCTGTGTCCATGCGTCTCTGGCGCTGCGCGAAGACGGTTACGAAACCATTATGGTGAACTGTAACCCAGAGACAGTCTCCACTGACTACGACACCTCAGATCGTCTGTATTTCGAACCTGTGACACTGGAAGATGTCCTGGCGATAGTACGCGTCGAGAAGCCTAAAGGTGTGATTGTTCAGTACGGTGGTCAGACACCGCTGAAACTGGCGCGTGCACTGGAAGCGGCCGGTGTGCCGATTATTGGTACCAGCCCGGATGCGATTGACCGCGCCGAAGACCGTGAACGTTTCCAGGCCGCTGTTGAGCGCCTGGGCCTGAAGCAACCGGAAAATGCGACAGTCACAGCGATGGAACAGGCTGTTGAGAAATCGAAAGAAATCGGTTTCCCGCTGGTGGTGCGTCCTTCGTATGTACTGGGTGGTCGTGCGATGGAAATCGTTTACGACGAAAATGACCTGCGCCGTTATTTCAACGAAGCGGTCAGCGTATCAAACGAATCGCCTGTGCTGCTGGATCGCTTCCTGGACGATGCCACGGAAGTGGATGTGGATGCCATCTGCGACGGCGAGCGTGTGGTGATCGGCGGTATCATGGAGCATATCGAGCAAGCGGGTGTTCACTCAGGTGACTCAGCCTGTTCGCTGCCAGCTTATACCCTGAGCCAGGAAATTCAGGATGAAATGCGCCGTCAGGTTGAGAAGCTGGCGTTTGAGCTCGGTGTTCGCGGCCTGATGAATACCCAGTTTGCGGTTAAAGACAACGAAGTGTACCTGATTGAAGTTAACCCGCGTGCCGCGCGGACAGTACCTTTTGTCTCCAAAGCCACGGGTGCTCCACTGGCGAAAATCGCTGCACGTGTGATGGCCGGTCAGACACTGGAACAGCAAGGTTTCACCAAAGAAATCATTCCGCCTTACTACTCAGTGAAGGAAGTGGTGCTGCCTTTCAACAAGTTCCCGGGTGTCGACCCGCTGCTTGGCCCTGAAATGCGCTCAACCGGCGAAGTGATGGGTGTGGGCGATACGTTCGCGGAAGCCTTCGCTAAGGCTGAACTGGGCTGTGGTAAAGAGCACAGTCGTGAGAATGCCGGCCGCGCACTGCTGTCTGTCCGTAATAACGACAAACGCCGTGTGGTCGACCTGGCTGCTAAGCTGGTGAAGCTGGGTTACGAGCTGGATGCGACCCACGGTACTGCTGTGATTCTGGGCGAAGCGGGTATTAACCCACGCCTGGTGAACAAGGTGCATGAAGGCCGTCCTCATATTCTTGACCGTATCAAGAACAACGAGTACAGCTATATCATCAACACCGCAGAAGGCCGTCAGGCGATTGAAGATTCTAAAGTGTTGCGCCGCGGTGCGTTGCTGGAGAAGGTGAATTACACCACGACCCTGAACGCTGCGTTTGCCACCTGTATGGCACTGACTGCGGATGACCGCAATAAGGTGACCTCAGTGCAAGAGCTTCACGCAAGATTGAACAAGGCTTAACAGCCCGCTGATAAAGCAGCGAAACCCATAGCAAGCCCGTCGTTGTGAAACGACGGGCTTTTTTTCGTGTTATTTTTTGCACGCGATGATGACGTCAGTTCGCGGTTCAAGGCTGAATCTGGTTAAAACGACTCATACAGATCTGTATATAGCTGACGTTCGAACCTGAAAATCTCCGGCATGATAGCCGGGGCATCTTCTGTTTTTTCTGGTGGCAGATAGTTCGTGACAAACTGAACAAATAATAAGGGTTTGCCGGATTTGGCTGTCATCACGCCGGCTAAATTGAACGTGCCGTAGAGTGAGCCAGACTTTGCGGCCAGCCGGTTTTTCAGCGGCTCATGCCGGATACTCTGGCGGTAACGCAGGGTGCCCGTTTCGCCAGAAACGGGCAAATCAGCAAGCAAGTTCAGGCTGTCATTATGCTGGTAGATGTAAGTCATCACTTTCATCATGTCGCTGGCCATGATGCGGTTGTCCCGGGATAAGCCAGAACCGTCGGCCAGCACCGCCCGGCTCAGATCGATCCCGGTATGCTCAGCGATGATCTGCTTGATTGCTTCGGTGCCATTGTGAAAGCTGCCCGGTTGATCGTAGAAGCGCTGGCCCAGCGTTTTGGCAAGGTTATCGGCAATCAGGTTGTCAGAATCTTCCAGCATGACTTTCAGCAATGCCGGCAAAGGTGCTGAGCTGTGGCTGGTGATCAGCTGGCCTGTCTGAGTGTCATCGCGCAGGATTTCGCCCTCAAATGCTATGCCCCTTCTGTCGAGCTCTTGTAATAGCACATCGCGGACATAGGCCTCGGTATCCACGACTGCAAAATTCAGTGGCAAGGGCTTCTCCCGCTGCGGCAGGCAGCCGTTGAGCTGATAATGGTTGCCGGGCCGGGTTTGCAGCTCCAAAGAGCAGAAGGTGGATTTTTGCTGATCTTTGCTGACGACTTTGGCCAGGCTGGTGGCACTGATTGGCTGATGGGCTGGAATATGAAGCCGGGTCGGCTGGCCCAGTGGCCGGTCACTGTATAAGGCCGCCTGAACGCAGTTGTGTTCCAGGGTGATACTGCTGGACGGGGCACTGTAACAGACGCCAAGGCTATCCCAGGGCCAGCCTGATGCTTGTTCGTAGCCGGTAAACTGGCTGCCGTTGAGGTAGATATTCCCTTTGATGCGATGGACACCTTTTTGTTTCAAAGTGTGCAGCATGGCAGCAAGATCGTCACGCGTTAGCGTCGGATCGCCACTGAAACGGATAATATAGTGCTCTTTGTTCTGCTCTAGCCGGGTGCTAAAACGAAAGTTCTGCGCCAGGTACAGCCTGGCTGCTAAGGCCGTCAGCAGTTTCTGAGTGCTGGCGGGGGCCTGCAATTGTTCAGCGCGCTGGCTGAAAATGGTGTTGCCCGTTGCCGGGTCCGTAATAATGAGAGCCAGATCATGCCCAGAGGGGAGTGATGTCATCGCCGCATCAGGAGAAAACTCGGCAAATGCCGAATGGGATAACACGAGTGCCGCGAAAAATAAGCCAACTTTGTTTTTCATAATGGTGACGAGCCGTTGTAAACCTAACTGGCAATCATAGGGGGTAAGAGAGCGGGGTGGCAATGAAAGATCGTTAATATCCTGTAAGATATGATGTCATATCCCGAATACCACTGCCCCTGTACATCAGGGAATCAGACAAAGGCGGCTTCTGGCGCCCGCCCTGCGAAATTGGGCAGGGCGGTAAGCGACGGAATGTGATGGATAGACAGCGACTAAACCGCAAGCTGTAGACAGAGGTTGCATCCGAGGCCGTGTATTAGGTATCTTGTTAGGCAGAAAAGCCGTTTCTTCTATTCATGCGTTAGCCCAGACTTGTGCTGGGCTGGCTTTTTTTGTCCGAAAAGCAATCCTGCTTTTCTGGCGTTTCGAGGTAGATTACTTTATGGAAAAGATCCCAATGACAGTCCGCGGCGAACAGCAGCTGCGTCAAGAGCTGGACGCCTTGATGAAACGTCGTCCACAGATTACAGAGGCCATTGCTGAAGCTCGTGAGCTGGGTGACCTGAAAGAGAATGCGGAGTATCACGCGGCCCGAGAGGAGCAGGGGATCTGTGAAGCACAGATTCGCGATATCGAGTATAAGTTGTCTGTGGCTCAGGTCATTGATGTCACCAAGATGACGAATCACGGAAAAGTGATTTTTGGCTCCACAGTGACTTTGCTGGATGTGAATACTGACGGTGAAGTGACTTACTGCATCGTAGGGGATGATGAAGCTGACATTAAGAAAGGTCTGATTTCGGTTAATTCGCCCATTGCACGGGGTTTGATTGGCAAACAGGAAGGTGATGAAGTCAGTATTGCCACCCCTGGTGGCCGAAAAGAGTTTGAGATCGAGAAGGTTGAGTACGTTTAAAGGTCAGGGCCGGGTGCTTTATTGTTAATAAATGTAACAGCAACCGGGCCTTGAAAAGTAAAAAAGGCCGCGTTGGCGGCCTTTTTTATTTGCGGGGAAGCTCGATTTTCCGGTCTTCCGACTGACGGTACAGCACCAGGATATTACCGATAACCTGTACCTTTTCTGCCTGAGTTTCACGAACGATGGCATCGACAATCAACAGCTTGGTTTCGCGTTCTTCCGCGGCAACCTTCACCTTGATCAGTTCATGGTGGTTCAGGGCCAGTTCGATTTCTGACAGCACGGCTTCAGTCAGGCCGTTAGCGCCCATCAGGACGACAGGCTTGAGGCTGTGAGCAAGGCCTTTCAGGTATTGCTTCTGTTTGGTGCTTAGATTCATGGTGACTCAATATCTATAACAAGGGTTGAAAACAGGGTATTCTAACGCCATCTAGTCAATATGACTAACGTTGTTTCGTTACGCTGGTGTTCCTGCCAACTCTGGGCCACAGTAAAAGTAGTACTGCTGAACCAGAACAGGAACCATCGGCTGTTGGGTTGATTCGCATTGGGTAATGCATGAGTAAAAAGAAACATTCTGCCAGTTCCGGACGCTGGCTGAAGGAACATTTTGATGATAAGTATGTCATGGAAGCCCAGAAAAAGGGTTACCGTTCCCGAGCCATTTTCAAACTGGAGGAAATCCAGAGCAAAGATAAATTGTTAAAACCAGGGATGACAGTTGTCGATCTGGGTGCTGCACCCGGGGGTGGTCTCAGTATGCGGCCAGTGTTGTTGGCGATTCAGGGCAAGTAATTGCCTGTGATATTCTGCCAATGGATTCTCTGCCTGGTGTGAGCTTTTTACAGGGCGACTTCCGTGAAGAAGCTGTGCTGGATGCATTACTTGAGCGAATTCAGCCAGATATGGTTGATGTTGTTTTGTCTGACATGGCGCCGAACATGAGTGGTAATCTGGCGTCAGATCAGCCTAGAGCAATGTATCTTGTTGAACTAGCATTAGATATGTGCAGGCAGGTGCTTGCGCCCAATGGAAGTTTTGCGGTAAAAGTTTTCCAGGGCGAAGGCTTCGATCAGTATCTGGCCGAAGTGCGCAGCATGTTCAAGGCAGTTAAAATCCGTAAACCAGACTCATCCAGGGATCGCTCCCGTGAAGTCTATATTGTGGCTACAGGTTATAAACTGTAGTACCCTACATTCATCTTTAAAGTTATCGCGAGGTTAACACCTTGAGTGACATGGCAAAAAACTTGATTTTGTGGTTAGTCATCGCCGTGGTGCTGATGTCTGTTTTTCAGAGCTTCGGTCCGGGAGATAGTGCTGGCCGTCAAGTCGACTATACGACTTTTGTCCGGGAAATCGGTCAGGATCAGATTAGGGAAGTACGGTTCAGTGATCGTGAAATCACGGTATTTAAGCGTGATAACACCCGTTATGTGACTTACTTGCCTGTCCTGAATGACCAGAAATTGCTGGACGATCTGATTAATGCCAACGTAAAAGTGGTTGGGACACCTCCTGAAGAGCCGAGCTTACTGGCTTCTATCTTCATATCCTGGTTCCCGATGCTGTTACTGATTGGGGTGTGGATCTTCTTTATGCGCCAGATGCAGGGCGGCGGTGGCAAAGGTGCCATGTCGTTCGGCAAGTCTAAAGCGCGCATGATGAGTGAAGACCAGATTAAAACAACGTTCAACGACGTTGCCGGCTGCGATGAAGCCAAAGAAGACGTGAAAGAGCTGGTGGATTACCTGCGTGATCCCAGCCGCTTCCAGAAACTGGGGGTAAAATCCCAACCGGTGTGCTGATGGTCGGTCCTCCTGGTACGGGTAAAACCTTACTGGCTAAAGCCATCGCCGGTGAAGCGAAAGTCCCATTCTTTACTATCTCTGGTTCTGACTTCGTCGAAATGTTTGTCGGTGTGGGTGCATCCCGTGTCCGTGACATGTTTGAACAGGCTAAGAAAGCGGCGCCTTGTATTATTTTCATCGATGAAATTGATGCAGTAGGTCGTCAGCGTGGTGCGGGCGTCGGTGGTGGTCACGATGAACGTGAGCAGACACTGAACCAGATGCTGGTGGAAATGGATGGTTTCGAAGGTCACGAAGGTATTATCGTGATTGCAGCGACCAACCGACCAGATGTTCTGGACCCGGCTCTGTTGCGTCCAGGTCGTTTTGACCGTCAGGTCGTTGTCGGTCTGCCCGATGTGCGTGGCCGTGAACAAATTCTGAAAGTACACATGCGTAAAGTACCGCTGGATGGGGATGTCGAACCATCACTGATTGCCCGTGGTACGCCAGGCTTCTCTGGTGCCGATCTGGCCAACCTGGTGAATGAAGCGGCGCTGTTTGCAGCCCGTGGCAACAAGCGTACTGTGTCTATGGTGGAATTCGAACTGGCGAAAGACAAAATCATGATGGGCGCTGAGCGTAAATCGATGGTGATGTCTGAAGAGCAGAAAGAATCGACTGCTTATCACGAAGCGGGCCACGCCATTATCGGCCGACTGGTACCGGATCATGACCCGGTTTATAAAGTGTCCATTATCCCTCGGGGTCGTGCACTGGGTGTGACCATGTACCTGCCGGAGCAGGATCGCGTCAGCCACTCCAAAGAGTATCTGGAGTCGATGATTTCCAGCTTGTACGGTGGCCGACTGGCAGAAGAGCTGATCTACGGGGTAGAAAAAGTCTCTACCGGTGCGTCAAACGATATTGAGCGTGCCACTGATATTGCCCGTAAAATGGTCACTCAGTGGGGCTTCTCGGATAAACTGGGTCCTCTGTTGTACGCAGAAGACGAAGGTGAAGTATTCCTGGGCCGTTCAGTGACGAAGACAAAACACATGTCTGATGACACTGCTCGTACTATTGATACTGAAGTCCGTGCCATTATCGACCGTAACTATGAGCGTGCGCGTGAAATTCTGGCAAGCAATATGGATATTCTTCATTCAATGAAAGATGCGTTGATGAAGTATGAAACCATCGATGCGGGTCAGCTTGACGACCTGATGGAGCGTAAATCCGAGATTCGCGCACCGAAAGGCTGGGGTGACAAAGACGACACCCTGAAAGCAGAAGCGCCTGAGTCACAAGACAAAGCCAGTGATGCGACACACGACAAGCCGGCTGAAAAGCCTGAGCAGGTTCAGTCACACCACAGCGAAGAAAACGATAAACCGCAGGCCTGATGCCTGGCGGTGAATATAAAACCCCGGGGCGACTCGGGGTTTTTTGTTTCTGTGGTGTCAGATATTCTCAGTTGTAAAGAAACAAGCGAGCCTCGGGATAGTATGAGCGCTCCCCCAGTCAGGAGTAATGGGCCTTGTTACTGAAAAGCAAAGAAAAAACGTTAGACCTTTCTTACCCTCATACCATGGGAATCCTCAATTTCACCCCGGATTCATTTTCTGATGGTGGTCAATTCAATCAGCTGGACGACGCCTTAAGACATGTTGAAACCATGCTGGCCGTCGGAACCAGTATCATTGATATTGGCGGTGAATCGACACGACCCGGAGCGGCGGATGTGTCAGTCGCGGAAGAGCTCGATCGTGTTGTGCCTGTTGTGGAAGCAATCGCCCAACGTTTTGATTGCTGGATCTCTGTGGATACCAGCAAGGCGCAAGTGATGACTGAAACCGTCAACGCCGGGGCCGATTTAATTAATGATATTCGCGCACTGCTTGAGCCGGGCGCGATGGAAGCCGCTGCAGCTGCCGGCGTCCCAATTTGTTTAATGCATATGCAGGGGCAACCGCGTACAATGCAGCATCAGCCGCATTATGATGACCTGCTGTCAGATGTGAATACGTTTCTTACGGAGCGCATTCAAGCCTGTGAAAAAGCCGGTATTCGTCGTGATCAACTGTTGCTGGATCCGGGGTACGGTTTTGGTAAAACCCTGGAGCACAATTATCAGTTGCTGGCACATTTGGAGCAGTTCCATCAGTTTGGTTTACCACTGCTGGTCGGAATGTCCAGAAAATCCATGATTTGTAAATTACTGAATAAAACACCTGCGGAAGCGCTGGCAGGCAGCCTGGCCTGCGCTGCAATTGCAGCAATGAAGGGCGCCCAGATTATCCGTGTCCATGATACCCGTGAAACACAGGATGTCCTGGCTGTCTGCCGTATGACGCTTGAACAGGACAATAAAGCGCTAGGAGCGAAGATTAATGGCTGAACGTAAATATTTCGGCACCGATGGTGTCCGTGGCCGTGTTGGCCAGTCACCCATCACCCCTGAATTTGTCTTGAAACTGGGCTGGGCGGCGGGCCGTGTCTTGTCACAGCAGGGCACCAAAAAAGTTATTATCGGCAAAGATACCCGCATCTCCGGTTATATGCTGGAATCGGCTCTGGAAGCCGGATTGGCCGCCGCAGGTTTGCAGGCCGCATTTACCGGGCCAATGCCGACACCTGCCGTAGCGTATCTGACGCGGACATTTCGTGCCGAAGCTGGCATTGTGATTTCGGCCTCTCATAACCCCTATTATGACAACGGTATCAAGTTCTTCTCGTCTGAGGGGACCAAACTGCCTGACGCAGTAGAAGCGGCCATTGAAGCAGAAATGGATAAAGAACTGGTCTGTGTTGAATCGGCCAGTCTCGGCAAAGCTTATCGGATTAACGATGCGGCCGGCCGTTATATCGAATTTTGTAAGGGCACGTTTCCATCTCATTTGAGCCTGGAAGGCTACAAGGTTGTGGTCGACTGCGCCCACGGTGCCACTTATCACATTGCACCGAACGTGTTCCGCGAGCTGGGTGCGGAAGTGATCACGCTGGGCTGCGAGCCAAATGGTATCAATATCAACGCCGAGGTCGGGGCGACGGATGTCCGCGCATTACAAGCGAAAGTCCTGCAGGAAAAAGCGCATTTCGGTATTGCCCTGGACGGTGATGGTGACCGGGTGATCATGGTTGATGAAGACGGTAACAAGGTCGACGGTGATCAGATTGCCTATATCATTGCCCGTGATGCGTTGCGCCGTGGTGAGCTGAAAGGGGGCGTCGTGGGGACATTAATGACCAACCTGGGGATGGAGCTGGCGCTGAAAAACCTGGGGATCCCGTTTGTTCGCGCTCAGGTCGGCGATCGCTATGTGATGGAAGAGCTGGTGAAAAACCAGTGGACCATAGGCGCGGAAAACTCTGGCCATGTCATCGTGCTGGACAAGGTAACCACAGGCGACGGCATCGTGGCAGGTCTGCAGGTGATGGCTTCGATTGTCAGCAGCAAGCTGTCACTCAAGTCGCTGTGCGAGGGGCTGACAATGTTCCCGCAAGTGCTGGAAAATGTACGTTTCGCTGGCGATTCCAATCCATTGGAATCTGAGGCGGTACTGGCCGCAAAAGCAGCCGCAGAAGCTAAACTCGGTGAGCGGGGTCGCGTATTATTGCGTAAGTCTGGCACTGAACCGCTCATTCGTGTCATGGTTGAAGGTGAAGACGGTGCTCTGGTGAGCGATTCGGCCATGTCGATTGCTGCTGCTGTGAAAGAGTGCTGTTAACAGTTTGCCTTGAAAGGGATTCCGGATTACAGGTCTGTAACCGGAATCCTTCTGAGTAAACTGTTTATTTATTACACAAGCGATTCATCAATCACTACAATCTGAGAAAAATCGCTTGTCACTCCTGTCGGCATTCGCTAGTATTCCCTCGCTCCTGACAAAGGGGTGCGCTGGCACTGCTGTTGCAAAGCCGGCACAACACTATGGAACATAGGTGGAACCCATGTACGAAATTCTACTTGTGATTTATCTGTTGGCTGCGCTTGGTGTAATTGGCCTGGTTCTGGTTCAACAGGGTAAAGGCGCAGATATGGGAGCCTCATTCGGGGCTGGTGCATCAGGAACTTTGTTCGGTGCCAGCGGCTCTGGTAATTTTTTAACCCGAATGACTGCAATTTTTGCAACTGTATTTTTTGTGATCAGCTTGGTTCTGGGCAATTTAAGCTCAAAACAAGCGGATGCAACAAGTGGCTGGGAAAACTTAAGTGCCCCAGCACAACAAGAACAAGCTGTTGATACAACTGAGAAAGCGCCTGTAAATAGCGATATTCCTCAGTAATTAACAGATTTGCCGAGATGGTGAAATTGGTAGACACGCTAGCATGAGGTGCTAGTGCCGTAAGGTGTAGGGGTTCAAGTCCCCTTCTCGGCACCATTGTTTCCCGTTACTTGAAAGAGTAACCTCTGAGGGATATAATCGCTCTCAGAATTACGGACGCGGGGTGGAGCAGCTTGGTAGCTCGTCGGGCTCATAACCCGAAGGTCGTCGGTTCAAATCCGGCCCCCGCAACCAACTTGGACGAAGGTTTGAGTTATTTTCTCAGGCCATCGATGGATTGCCGCCCAGATGAAATCGGCTCCATAACCGAGTTTTGAAAAACGACGATTCCCGGAACAGAATCGATTTTCGTTTTTCTGCTATAACCTTTAAGAGGTTTTAGCTATCAGGGTCCAGAGATAATAAACCCCGTAATTCGGGGTTTTTTATTATCTGAAACATGACCATTCAGGTATCTACTGGGCTTTAATGCCCTTTTTTGTTTCCAGGGGGTTGTCTTGACCGCTTTAGAGATGCAACTAACTGAACTACTGGAAGCGCCAGTTACTGCCTTGGGCTATGAACTGGTGGGTCTGGAGTTTATTCGTGCGGGTGAACATTCCACATTGCGTGTGTTCATTGACCACGAGAACGGTATCACAGTCGATGATTGTGCCGATGTGAGCCGTCAGATCAGTGCAGTGATGGATGTTGAAGATCCGATTACTGTTGCTTATAACCTGGAGGTTTCTTCCCAGGTCTGGATCGTCCGCTGTTCAGAGCGGCACATTATGAGCAGTTTATTGGCCACGAGGTCAGCCTGGTCCTGAAAATGGCGATGAATAATCGTCGTAAGTGGAAAGGTGACATTGTTGCCGTTGACGGCGAGCTGGTCACGTTGAACGTGAAAGGCGATGAAGAAACCTTTGCGCTTAGCAATATTGCCAAAGCCAACCTGGTTCCAAAATTCTAACCGCTAAATTGGGGCATTAGAAATGAACAAAGAAATCTTGGCTGTCGTTGAAGCGGTATCCAACGAGAAAGCTGTTCCGCGTGAGCGTATCTTCGAAGCATTGGAGATTGCACTGGCAACAGCAACAAAGAAAAAGTACGAAGCTGAAATTGACGTGCGTGTTGCGATTGATCGTAAAACGGGCGACTTCGATACTTACCGTCGCTGGAAAGCCGTGGACGAAGTAACGGCGCCAACTCTGGAAATTACTCTGGAAGCCGCGCAGTATGACGATGAAACTGTAGAGCTGGGTGATTATGTTGAAGAGCAGATCGATTCTGTGACCTTTGACCGCATCACGACGCAAACAGCAAAGCAGGTAATCGTACAGAAAGTGCGTGAAGCTGAACGTGCACAGATCGTTGAACAGTTTATCGATAATGAAGGTGAGCTGATCACGGGTGTGGTTAAGAAAGTTAACCGCGATGCCATTATTGTTGATCTGGGTAACAACGCTGAAGCTGTGATTCTGCGTGAAGACCAACTGCCACGTGAAAACTTCCGTCCAGGTGACCGCGTACGTGGTCTGCTGTATGCTGTGCGCCCTGAAGCGCGTGGTTTCCAGTTGTTCATGACTCGTTCCAAGCCTGAAATGCTGTCTGAATTGTTCCGCATCGAAGTCCCGGAAATCGGTGAAGAGATGATTGAACTGATGGGCGCTGCCCGTGATCCTGGCTCTCGTGCCAAGATTGCAGTAAAAACCAATGACAAACGTATCGATCCTGTCGGCGCTTGTGTTGGTATGCGTGGTGCGCGTGTTCAGGCGGTATCCGGTGAACTCGGTGGTGAACGTATCGATATCGTACTGTGGGACGAAAACGCCGCTCAGTACGTTATCAATGCCATGGCACCGGCTGAGGTGAGCTCTATCATCGTTGATGAAGACAACCACACCATGGATATCGCGGTGGAAAAAGACAATCTGGCGCAGGCCATTGGTCGTAGCGGTCAAAACGTTCGACTGGCATCTGTCCTGACCGGCTGGGAACTGAATGTGATGACTGTGGAAGATCTGCAGAAAAAGCACCAGGCCGAAGCGCAGGCGTCGATTGATCTGTTTGTTAAGTACCTGGAAATCGATGAAGAATTCTCGATTGTCCTGGTTGAAGAAGGCTTTACCAGCCTGGAAGAAGTAGCCTATGTACCTGTTCAGGAATTAATGTCAATTGACGGCCTGGACGAAGAGACGGTTAACGAATTGCGTAACCGTGCGAAAGAAGCACTGACCACTATTGCCCTTGCGCAGGAAGAGTCTTTGGATGGGGTTGAACCTGCCGAAGACCTGCTGAGCCTGGATGGTATGGAACGCGAACTGGCATTCAAACTGGCCGCTAAAGGTATCTGTACGCTGGAAGATCTGGCTGACCAAGGTACTGATGACCTACTGGACATCGAAGGCCTGAATGAAACCAGCGCGGGTGAATTGATCATGGCTGCCCGTAATATCTGCTGGTTCAGCGACGAAGCATAATTAATTAGCAAGGGAGGAGCAGCATGTCAGAGGTTTCAATTAAGGCACTTGCCGAAGAAATCGGTACCCCGATTGATCGTTTGCTTCAACAGTTTGCCGATGCTGGTATCAGCAAAAAAGCTGAAGACAGTGTCAACCAACAGGAAAAAGAGTCTCTGTTGAGCCACCTGAAGAAAGAACACGGTGGTAACACTGACGAGGCACCGACACGCCTGACTCTGCAACGCAAGACCCGCAGCACACTGAGTGTATCGGGTACAGGCGGAAAGAGTAAAAACATTCAAGTAGAGGTGCGTAAAAAGCGCACCTATGTCAAGCGTTCAGCCCTTGAAGAAGAGCAGCGTGCTGAAGAAGCACGTAAGGCTGAAGAAGAAGCCAAGCGTGCTGCCGAAGAAGCAGCGAAACGCGAAGCTGAAGAGCGGGCTAAACGTGAAGCTGAAGAAAAAGCGAAGCGTGAAGCGGAAGCAAAACGCTTAGCAGAAGAGAAAGCCCAGCAGTCAGAGAAGCAAGCTAATCGTGATGCAGTGGATGCCAATCCACGTCAGGCAGAAGAGAAAGCGAAACGCGCTGCTGAGCAACAGGCTAAAAAAGAAGCTGAAGAACTGCAACGCCGCCGGGAAGAGGAAGCCAAGCGTAAAGCCGAGGAAGAAAGTCAGCGTCAGCTAGAAGAGGCACGCAAAATGGCAGAAATCAATGAAAAGAACTGGTCGAAAAAGGACCAGGAAACAGGTGCTATGGAACAATCAGACTACCACACGACTACCTCTACCTATGCCCGTGCGGCGGAAGATGAACAAGACCGCCGCGAGGAAGAATCTCGCCGCCGTGCTAAGAAGAAAAAAGCCGCCAGCGGTCCTAAGGGTGATGAGCCGCGTGAGCGTGCGATGCCTCAACGTGGCGGCCGTAACCAGCGTGGTCGTGGCAAGCAGCAGATGAGCAAGCCGACGTCAATGCGCCATGGTTTCGATAAAACAGCCACTGTAGCGAAAGCTGATGTTGTCATCGGTGAAACCATTGTCGTTGCTGAACTGGCCAACAAGATGGCGGTGAAAGCGGCTGAAGTTATCAAAGTGATGATGAAACTTGGCGCGATGGCCACGATCAACCAGGTGATTGATCAGGAAACCGCTCAGCTGGTTGCTGAAGAAATGGGCCACAAGGTTATCCTGCGTAAAGAGAACGAGCTGGAAGAAGCCGTACTGTCTGATCGCGACGAGAATCTGGCTGTTGTCCCTCGTGCTCCGGTTGTGACTATCATGGGTCACGTTGACCACGGTAAAACATCTACGCTGGATTACATCCGTAAAGCGCACGTTGCGGCAGGCGAAGCCGGTGGTATTACCCAGCACATTGGTGCATACCACGTTGAAACCGATAACGGGATGATCACCTTCCTGGATACCCCTGGACACGCCGCGTTTACCGCAATGCGTGCCCGTGGTGCACAGGCGACGGATATCGTTGTCCTGGTGGTTGCCGCAGACGATGGCGTGATGCCACAGACGATTGAAGCGATCCAGCACGCGAAAGCGGCAGGTGTACCGCTGATCGTTGCGGTGAACAAGATCGATAAAGAAGATGCTAACCCAGACAACGTGAAGAACGAGCTGGCCCAGTACGACGTGATGCCGGAAGAATGGGGCGGCGAGAACATGTTTGTTCATATCTCTGCCAAACAGGGTACGAACATCGATGGTCTGCTGGAAGCGATTCTGCTGCAAGCGGAAGTGCTGGAACTGAAAGCCGTTTCTGAAGGCATGGCGAAAGGTGTGGTGGTTGAATCGCGCCTGGATAAAGGCCGTGGTCCGGTTGCGACTGTACTGGTTCAGGAAGGTACGCTGCGCAAAGGCGACATCGTTCTGTGTGGCCTGGAATATGGTCGCGTCCGTGCGATGCGTGATGAGCTGGGTCGTGACATTGAAGAAGCGGGTCCGTCTATCCCGGTTGAGATTCTGGGTCTGTCTGGTGTCCCGTCTTCGGGTGACGAAGCGACGGTTGTCCGTGATGAGCGTAAAGCGCGCGAAGTGGCACTCTACCGTCAAGGTAAGTTCCGCGATGTGAAACTGGCCCGCCAGCAGAAAGCCAAGCTGGAGAACATGTTCTCTAACATGACTGCAGGTGAAGTGGCTGAACTGAATGTTGTACTGAAAGCCGATGTACAGGGTTCTGTGGAAGCGATTGCCGATTCACTGCGTAAGCTGTCAACGGAAGAAGTGAAAGTGAACATCGTCGGTTCCGGCGTAGGTGGTATCACTGAAACTGACGCCGTACTGGCTGCCGCGTCTAACGCGATTCTGCTGGGCTTCAACGTCCGTGCGGATGCGTCTGCGCGTAAGACCATCGAAGCTGAGAACCTGGATCTGCGCTACTATTCCATCATCTATCAGCTGATTGATGAAGTGAAAGCAGCGATGGGCGGCATGCTGTCTCCTGAGTTCAAGCAGGAAATCATCGGTCTGGCTGAAGTGCGTGATGTGTTCAAATCACCGAAACTGGGTGCGATTGCCGGTTGTATGGTTACCGAAGGTACCATCAAGCGTAACAACCCAATTCGTGTCCTGCGTGATAACATTGTTATTTACGAAGGTGAACTGGAATCACTGCGTCGCTTTAAAGATGACGTACAAGAAGTGAAGAACGGTTACGAATGTGGTATCGGCGTGAAGAACTACAATGATGTTCGCGTTGGCGACCAGATTGAAGTTTTCGAAATCGTTGAAATTCAGCGTACGCTGGATTAATCAGGTTGCTCGCTGACCTGGAATGAACACTGGGGAGCTTCGGCTCCCCTTTGTGTCGAGGTAGGCGGCCGACTTTTAGAGAGAGAATCAAATGGCTAAAGAATTCAGCCGTACACAACGTGTTGCTCAGCAGCTGCAAAAAGAGCTGGCAGTGATTCTGCAACGCGAAATTAAAGATCCCCGTATTGGCATGGCGACAATTTCCAGTGTGGAAGTCTCCCGTGATATGGGATATGCCAAAGTGTATGTCACCTTCCTGACGATCGGTGAACAAACACCGGAAGACAGCCTGGAAGCGTTGCGCGAAATGGCACCTTACATCCGTTCGCTGCTGGGTAAGCAAATCCGTCTGCGAGTGACACCTGAGTTGAACTTTATTTTTGACCAGTCACTGACCGAAGGCATGCGTATCTCCAACCTGGTCAGCAAGGTTGTTCGTGATGACGAAGCACGCCGCGTTGACGAACCGAAGGACGAAGGTGAGGATAACTGATGGCACGTCGTCGTAAAGGGCGTCCGGTAGACGGGGTTCTGCTGCTGGATAAGCCGGGCGGCATCACTTCCAATGATGCCCTGCAAAAAGTAAAACGTATCTTTTTTGCGGAAAAAGCAGGCCACACCGGCGCTTTGGATCCGCTTGCGACGGGTATGCTGCCAATCTGCCTGGGAGAAGCGACCAAGTTTTCCCAGTTCCTGCTGGATTCCGATAAGCGTTATCGGGTCATCGCCAAGCTGGGCGAGCGTACCAATACCTCGGATTCGGATGGCGAAGTGGTCGAAACCCGTGACGTGAAGGTCGACCGGGGTCTGCTGGAGCGCTGTATTGCCAAGTTCCGCGGGACAACCAAGCAAATTCCGTCTATGTTCTCGGCGCTGAAATATCAGGGACGCCCGTTGTACGAATATGCCCGTGAAGGCAAAGAAGTCCCCCGTGAGGCCCGCGATATCACAGTGTATGAAATCTCACTGCTGCGCTTTAGCGACAACGAAGTTGAGATGGAAGTCCATTGCTCCAAAGGCACTTATATCCGCACGATTGTGGATGATCTGGGCGAGATGCTGGGCTGCGGCGCACATGTGACTTATCTGCGCCGTATCGGTGTCTCTAAGTACCCGTTAGACAAAATGGTCACGCTTGAGCAGCTCGAAGCGCTGCTGGAGCAGGCCAAAGCGCAGGATATTCAGCCGAAAGAGTTGCTGGACCCGCTGCTGTTGCCAACCGACTCCGCGGTACAGGATTTACCGGAAGTGAATTTATTGCCGGGTGTCGCCAGTTATGTGCTCAACGGTCAGCCCGTTCAGGCCGGTCGTGTGCCTGATGCCGGGACCCTGGTGCGGCTGACGGCCGGTGAGCAGCGTGATTTCATCGGTGTGGGTGAAATCAATGCCGAAAACATGGTGGCACCTAAGCGTGTGCTGGCCAATCGGGACCAGGCTGACCAAGAGAAATAAGCCGCTCAGCGGCCTGTCCGGTGAATTAGATTCCGCTTGCGGCCTTTCGGACAGGTGCGTATAATTCGCGGCTCGGGTGTCGGCTGAATCAGAGATTGGCTGGCACAAATTTTACTATTTTGTATTAGGAATGAGTTATGTCTCTGAATGCAGAAACTAAAGCAACTATCGTTGCTGAATACGCGCAAGGCGCAAACGACACGGGTTCACCTGAAGTTCAGGTTGCACTGCTGACTGCACAGATCAACCACCTGCAAGGTCACTTTGCAGAGCACAAAGGCGATCACCACAGCCGTCGTGGTCTGCTGCGCATGGTTTCTCGTCGTCGTAAGCTGCTGGACTACCTGAAAGGCAAAGATCTGGGTCGTTACCAGTCTCTGATCGAGCGTCTGGGTCTGCGTCGCTAAGATTGCTGGAAGAAAGGAGCCGATTGGCTCCTTTCTTTTTTGCATCTACCGGTCGGAGATGCCAATCTCTGACAGGAAAGTTGTTTTAAAACGGTACTGAATAGCGTTCACGAGTCGTTTTCGTCGACCTAGAGGTCGCGGCTATTGACAGAGGCTGCCCAAACCGGCTTTTGCCATTAGTCGCGATGCGTGAAATGTGCTTTAAAGTACCCCACTTCACATGACGCTTTTTGCTGTGTCGGATATACTTACAGACGCAAATAGAAAAGCAGATCAATATTTTAAGGAAATTCACGTGAATCCTATCGTTAAAACCTTCCAGTACGGCAACCATACCGTAACACTGGAAACCGGTGTGATGGCGCGTCAGGCGACTGCCGCTGTAATGGCTAGTATGGATGACACTTCCGTTTTCGTTTCTGTTGTGGGCAAAAAAGAAGCGGTAGAAGGCCAGGACTTTTTCCCTCTGACTGTGAACTACCAGGAGCGTACTTACGCTGCCGGTAAAATCCCGGGTGGTTTCTTCAAACGTGAAGGCCGTCCTTCTGAAAATGAAACCCTGACGGCCCGTCTGGTAGACCGTCCAATCCGTCCGCTGTTCCCTGATGCGTTCAAAAACGAAGTACAGGTGATTGCGACTGTGGTTTCTGTGAACCCGGACGTTAACCCAGATATCGTGACCATGATTGGTACCTCGGCCGCTCTGGCTATCTCAGGTATTCCTTTCAACGGTCCAATCGGTGCAGCCCGTGTGGGTTACATCAATGACCAGCTTGTGCTGAACCCAAGCAACAAAGAACTGGCTGAGAGCCGTTTGGATCTGGTTGTTGCCGGTACAGACAACGCCGTTCTGATGGTTGAATCAGAAGCAGACCGTCTGACTGAAGAGCAAATGCTGCAAGCGGTTGTTTTTGGTCATGACCAACAACAAACTGTGATCAATGCCATCAAAGAATTCGCCGCAGAAGTGGCAACCCCAGCGTGGGATTGGGTAGCTCCGGCCGTTAACACCGAGCTGAAAGCACGCGTGGCTGAAAAAGCAGAAGGTCGTCTGACAGATGCTTACCAAATCACTGAGAAGATGGCACGTTACGAGAAAGTCGGCGCTATCAAAGCTGACGTGGTTGCTGAACTGCTGGCGGAAGATGCCGCACTGGATGAGCGCGAAATCCGCGACATGCTGGGCTCTCTGGAGAAGAACGTAGTTCGCAGCCGCATCATTGCCGGTAACCCGCGTATTGATGGCCGTGAAAAAGACATGGTTCGTGCGCTGGACGTTCGTACTGGTGTACTGCCACGTACGCACGGTTCATCACTGTTTACCCGTGGTGAAACGCAGGCGCTGGTTTCTGCCACTCTGGGGACCCAGCGTGACGCGCAGATCCTGGACGAGCTGACCGGTGAGCGTAAAGAACACTTCCTGCTGCACTACAACTTCCCTCCATACTGTGTAGGTGAAACTGGCTTTGTGGGTTCGCCTAAGCGTCGTGAAATCGGCCACGGTAAACTGGCGAAGCGTGGTATCAAAGCGGTAATGCCATCAGTTGACGAGTTCCCGTACACGGTACGTGTAGTGTCTGAGATCACTGAATCAAACGGTTCGTCTTCAATGGCTTCTGTCTGTGGTACCTCTCTGGCTCTGATGGACGCCGGTGTGCCAATTAAAGCCTCTGTAGCGGGTATCGCTATGGGTCTGGTGAAAGAAGGCGACGACTTCGTGGTTCTGTCTGACATTCTGGGCGATGAAGATCACCTGGGTGACATGGACTTCAAAGTGGCCGGTACGAACGACGGTATTACTGCCCTGCAGATGGATATCAAGATCGAAGGTATTACCAAAGAGATCATGCAGATTGCTCTGAACCAGGCGAAAGGCGCCCGTATTCACATCCTGGGTGTGATGGATCAGGCTATCAGCACTGCTCGCGATGACATTTCTCAGTTTGCACCTCGTATCCACACCATGAAGATCAACCCAGAGAAGATCAAAGATGTGATCGGTAAAGGTGGTGCGGTAATTCGTCAGCTGACAGAAGAAACCGGTACAACGATTGAGATCGAAGACGACGGTACAGTGAAAATTGCAGCTACCGAAGGGACTGCTGCGAAAGAAGCGATCCGCCGTATCGAAGAAATCACCGCAGACGTTGAAGTTGGCCGCATCTATACTGGTAAAGTAGTGCGAATTGTTGATTTTGGTGCTTTTGTTTCTGTTATCGGTACAAAAGAAGGTCTGGTACATATTTCTCAAATCGCTCAGGAGCGTGTCGAGAAAGTGTCTGATTACCTGCAAATGGGCCAGGAAGTCCAGGTCAAAGTACTGGAAATCGACCGTCAGGGCCGCATCCGTCTGAGCATGAAGGAAGCACAACCTGAGCAGGCACCAGCCGCTGGTGAAGATGCTTAATCCATCTGGATAAGCCTGTCTTCATGAAGTAATAAAAGTGGGGCTGTGATAGCCCCTTTTTTATACCAATGAACTATCAAAACCGAATCGCTACCTTTGGCTCATCACGTGTTGATGAGCGGCAACGGGTTCGCACGGGCAGGGGAGAATGGCATTGTTTGCAAAGAGGTGTAAGTACGTAGCCATTGCGATGGCCGTTATGTTGGCAGGGTGCTCAACAAGTACCTATTCCAGCTGGGAGCAACCGCTGATTGCGGTCCCGCTGCAGCCAACCATACAGCAACAAATCCAGTTAGCACGTATTGATCAGCTGCTGGGACGCAGTGATCTGAACGATGAAACCCGTTCGCAGATCTATTATGAGCGCGGGCTGCTTCATGATGGGATTGGCCTGCGTGATCTGGCCAGACTGGACTTTAACCAGTCGCTGTCTCTGTATCCCGCACAGCCTGATATTTTTAATATTCTTGGGGTGTATTTTACTCAGAGTGCGCATTTTGACGCGGCCTACGAGGCGTTTGACTCTGCACTGGAACTGGATATCAGCCATCCGTTTGCACAGCGAAACCGCGGTATCGCGCTGTATTATGGCGGTCGGTTTGACTTGGCCAAACAAGATTTACTGGCGCATTATCAGCAGGATCCCAATGATCCTTACCGTGCTATCTGGCTGTATATGGTTGAGCTGGAATCTGAGCCGGACAAAGCCAAACAGAATCTGCAGAACCGGTTTGACCGGGCAGAACGCGAAGACTGGGGCTGGAACATTGCCGGTATGCTGCTTGGTAGCGAATCGGAACAACAGCTGCTCGATGGCATCGTGAAAGACAGTGAAACCAATGAACAGATGGCGGAGCGTTTGACCGAGAGCTACTTCTATATGGCCAAGCGTTATCAGCATAACAACCAGTATGCCGAAGCGGTTCAGCTGTATAAACTGGCTTTAGCCGGCAATGTCTACGAGTTTGTTGAGCACAGGTTTGCGACTCTGGAGCTCAATCGTTTACTGGCGAGTTTGCAGGGTGAAGCCGATACCAGCGGCGACATAGGCGATGAACTTTAAGCCGCTCTGTCGCTGAGTTAAGAAAATACTGACCAGCTGCAATCACTATAGTGTTAGAAAGTGTGCTTGCAGGTGGCGGTTATGTTCAGGTTTGGTGTCGCTTTGACGTTCATGACAATGGTGGCGGTCAGCGCAGCCAAAGCACAGCAACTGGACTTCGTCTATTCGGTCTCCACGCCGGGCGAAGGCCGTCTGGTGACTGTCGATAACTACTGGTTGCTGGCATTCAGCCATACCTACGATATTCGCTTGCCTGAGCATGTCAGCCAGGGTGACAAAGTGATGATTGAGGTTAAGCAGGATGATCGCTGGCAGGCCGAACCCTTTACAGTCACAGCAATCAGTATTTTTCAGGATTTGTGTCGATTACACCGCCAGCATCCCAGTCTGGATGGCCGTTTTCCGTCAGATGCCATCTATATTCAGCCTTGCTACAGCGAATAACAGCGTCAAATCATCCAGAATACCGACGAATAACAACGCCCCGTATCATTCGGGGCGTTGTTGATCCGGGACGGTCAGACCAGGCCGGTACTGAGATGTACCACGATGACAGTAAAGGCCGCCATCAGCGGAATCGCCATCGTCACCACGGCAATATCCCCATAGCTCTGTCTGTGAGTCAGGCGGCAAACCGCCAGCAAGGTAATCACAGCGCCACAGTGCGGCAGCGTATCCAGCCCGCCTGCGGCCAGCAAGATCACGCGATGCAGTACTTCAGGGTTAATGCCGGTATTGAGAAAATCATTGCCCAGCAGGGCCAGTACCATACCGGTTCCGCCTGATGACGAACCAATAATCCCGGCAAGACTGGTCGAGGTGAGTGCCACTTTGAAGAGATCCGGGATATCAATGGCGGCTATACCGGCCTTGATAATCACAAAAGCAGACAGCGCGGTAATCACGGCCCCATAACCGACCTCAGAGGCGGTGTTGAAAATGGGCAGCAGAGAGCCCACTGAACCGTCGAAGACGTGCTTATTGGTATCAAACAGATAGCGGCGATAGCTCACCAGCATGAAGATAATGGCGACGGCCAGCGCGATAATCACAGGCCAGGTGCCGTTGATCCGCGTATCCAGCGTCTCATACTCGGCAATCACAGCAGGTGATTTGAAGTAAATATTGGTCAGCACAAAATTGATGACAAATACCATCAGAATCGGAACAAGTGCCATCAAGACGCTCGGTGTTGCTGCGCTGTCATCCAGTTCTTTATCACTTTCCTCATGGTCGCCATAGTTCTCACCCGCCGCAATGGCTTTCTGGGCGCGGTATTTGATCCACAATACTCCCAGTACCAGCATCATAGTCCCGGCCAGCAAGCCCAAGGCCGGTGCCGCGTAAATCGTGGTGCCGAACGGTATGGTTGGCATGGTGTTCAGGTACTGCGGCGTGCCCGGCAACGCCGTCATGGTAAAGGTGAAAGCGCCCAGAGTGATCGCCGCAGGCAGCAGGCGCTTAGGGATGCCGGCCGCGCGAAATGTGGCTGCACCAATCGGATACATGGCAAAGACCACCACAAAGAGTGATACGCCGCCGTACGTCAGCAACGCGGTCGCCAGCACGACAGACAAGATCGCGTGTTTGGTACCTAGATGCAGAATGATAAAACGTGATAAAGCACGGGCGGCACCCGATGCGCCCATCAGTTTGCCAAAGATTGCCCCGGCGATGAAGATGGGGAAGTACAGTTTGATGTAATTGGCAGCGGCGGGCATGAAGACATTAGACAGTGCATACAAAAAAGGGAAATCGCTGGTCAGCAGTGCAGCAGCCATGGCTAAAATGGGGGCGAGGATCAGCACTGAAACGCCTCGGTAGGCAAAGTACATCAAACCCACAAGCGTGAGCAGTATCACGGCAACATCCATATTCTCTCTCCGTTTCATGGTTATCGTTGTAACAGGTCGTTAACATCCTAGACTGCTCAGTCGTGATTGAAAACATCACTGGTCGGTCCAATTTTTAACTTCAGCGGTAAAGTGCGAGCGGCATCATGCTATACCAGGTGTAAATCGCAGCCCCTGTTTTAATTGATGATTATATTTTTTAATTATTTCAATATCTTACCACGTGCTTGCGGCTGGTTGTGGTCAGTTTCGAAAAACACAATTTCATCTGTAGCTATTAAAGCAAGGGGATGGGATTCATACACTTCAGGCAATTGCACGGTAAAAGGAAGTTGCGCATGGCAGTTACCCAACTTACGGCTGAAGAAGCCGCGGCATGGATCACCGACGGGCAGTCCGTCATGCTGGGGGGATTTATCGGTTCCGTGGTACCCGAGTCGATCATCAGGGCCTTGGGTGAACGCTACGACAGTGAAACCTCACCCCGTGATCTGACATTGATCTTTGCGGCCGGCCAGGGAGACGGACAAGGACGGGCGGCGAATCATCTGGCCAGACCGGGTATGGTGAAGCGAGTGATTGGCGGCCACTGGGGGTTGGTGCCCGACCTGCAAAAGCTGGCCCTGAGCAATGAGATTGAGGCGTACAACCTGCCCCAGGGGGTGATTTCACACCTCTTGCGCGATACGGCGGCCGGTAAACCGGGAACGATAACAACCACAGGGTTAGGGACGTTTGTCGATCCCCGGCTTGAAGGCGGCAAAATAAATGCCATAACCCGCGACGATCTGGTGTCTGTGCTGGAGCTCAATGGCGAAGAATACCTGTTCTACCAGCGCCTGCCGGTGAATATGGCGATTTTGCGCGGCACAACGGCAGATGAAAACGGCAATATCACGATGGAAGATGAGTGTCTGGTGGTGGAAAACCTGGCCGCAGCACAGGCAGCCCGTAATCAGGGCGGCAAAGTGGTCGTGCAGGTCAAACGGCTGGTGCCGGCCGGTACACTCGATCCCCATAGCATCAAAATTCCGGGCATTTTTGTCGACGCGATTGTGCTTTGCAACGATGAAGCAGAGCACATGCAGACCTTTGCCACTCGTTTCAATCCCGATTTTGTCGGACGGGCAGGTTCAGGCGAACAGCAGGCAAACCACAGGGATAGTCTGCCTGAGCAACTGGACGCCAAAACCCTGATTGCCCGCCGCGCCGTGCAGGAGCTGACGCCCGGTGCTGTGTTGAATCTGGGGATTGGCGTGCCGGAATACATTGCCATTGTGGCCGGCAAGCTGGGCATCCTGGATACCATGACCCTTACAGTCGAGCCCGGCGCTATCGGCGGCCTGCCGGCCAGCGGACTGGATTTTGGCGCCAGCGAGACATCCGCAAGCCATCATTACTCAGGATCAGATGTTCGATTTTTATGATGGCGGCGGGATCGATCAGGCCTTTCTCGGCCTGGCACAGTGCTCTGCCCGCGGCGATATCAATGTGTCCCGCTTTGGCGATAAATTACCGGGCTGTGGTGGTTTCATTAACATCAGCCAGCATGCGAAGTCTCTGTTTTTCTGCGGTACTTTTACCGCTGCTGGGTTAGAGATCGCCGTCAGGAACGGAGAGCTGCATATTCTGAAAGAAGGCCGCCAGAGTAAGTTTGTGGAGACCGCGGAACAAATTACGTTTTCGGCTTCACGGGCCATCCAGACCCGGCAAGCGGTGCGTTATATTACGGAACGCGCCGTGTTCCGGCTTGAGCCGCAAGGTCTGGTGCTGGAAGAAATTGCGCCAGGCGTGGATCTTGAGCGTGATATTCTGGCGCATATGTCATTCACGCCTGTGATTGATCCGGGCCTGACATTGATGTCAGCAGAGATTTTTCTCCTCAGTTTGGGCACAAAACCGTTTAAATCGCCGGATGTGGATCAGAAGACTGTGAAGCGAGTTGTAAGACGAGATGCCGGTGTTAGTGCAGCCAGGATTGCGCAGGCATTATTGAGGCTCATCACTCTCGGCCCTTGCCTGAAAAACATGGCCGGGTGGGCGTTCAAACCATAAGGAATGTGCTATGACTCAGTCACTGGTCGGGATTAATCCTCGCCAGCAACAATTAGATAAAATC
Source organism: Photobacterium sp. Hal280 (assembly GCF_037162255.1). Classification (NCBI taxonomy): domain Bacteria; kingdom Pseudomonadati; phylum Pseudomonadota; class Gammaproteobacteria; order Vibrionales; family Vibrionaceae; genus Photobacterium; species Photobacterium sp. Hal280. The sequence goes on along the minus strand of NZ_JARLUO010000005.1, from coordinate 2,585,954 downwards.
GTGTTTTTTTGTTCGGTGATTCAGCATGGCTCGTTTCGCGAGGCCGCGGAAGTGTGGGGCATATCTGCTGCGGCGGCCAGCCGGTGGGTCAAGGAGCTGGAAGGGCTGATGGCCGTTGAGCTGATCAAGCGCAGTACCCGCCAACTCGTCCCGACCGATGCCGGAGAAATGCTGTATCGCCGTTTTTCTTCTCTGTTGCCGGAAATTGATACCATCTGTGCTGAAGTCGGCAGCATGGCAGATGAACAGCGGGGGATTATCAGTATCTCATCGACCCCGCTGTACGCGAGTTATTATCTGCGGGAAATCATAGCTGAATACATGGAAATGCATCCGCAGGTGAACTTTCGTTTGTTTATTGAAGCCGGGGAAACGGATCCGTTACATGTGGATTTTATTATCCGGGCCAAAGCCACCAACCGGGAAACGGAAGAGAAAGACTCTTTGCTGATCCGCCGGTTGTTGCTCAGTGAGCCGTTATACGCCTGCGCGTCGCCAGGCTATCTGGCACGGTGCGGCAGGCCAACGGAACCGGAAGATTTAAGAGATCACCGCTGCCTGTATGCCAGTTCACTGGTTGGCGGTAATCGCTGGTATTTCCGTTTAAATGGCATGAACCGCGCTGTGGCGATCAGCGATGCGCTGGAATGTGATAACAGTGAGATACTGCGCGATATGGCAATCAGAGGCGCCGGTGTCGCCTATTTGCCGCATTCTGTGATTAAGGATGCGCTGGCGTCTGGCGCATTAACTGTGCTTCTGACTGATTATGTTGCCAGCCAGTTTGATATCAATCTGTACTTTCGCCCCAGGCATCCAATGCCTGCTCGTTGTCAGGCGTTTAAGGATTACCTGCTGCGCAGGACAGAAGAGATTGTGGCACAGCAGGCGTGATGACTGTGCATCAGGCCTAAAATCTGCCGCGGAAGTTTTTCATCAGTATGGTTTCCAGATCATTCTTCGGCAGCGGGCGGAAAAAGTGAAAGCCCTGGATGAAATCGCAATTGAGATTGGAGAGCAGGGCGGCCTGCTGGCGCGTTTCCACACCTTCAGCGACGACACTCATATTCAGCGACTTACCCAGATTGATAATGTTTTCGATCAGGGTCAGCTGCTTAGGCACAGTTTCCAGATCTTTGATAAAGGCCCGGTCGATTTTGAGCTCGTCCAGCGGGAATCGGGCCAGATAGGACAAAGAGGAGTAGCCGGTCCCAAAATCGTCAATCGATAAGGCAAACCCCAGTTTCTTGATAGCGTTCAGCATTTGGATGGTGTGTTCGTTTTCACCCAGCATGGCGCTTTCAGTCAGTTCAAAAGTGATGTCATCCGGATTGACGCCTGTGGTTCGCTGCAAGTCTGAGACATACTGAATCAGGTTGGGATTACCAAATTGCTGGGGTGACAGGTTGATCGCGACCCGGCCCTGAAGGATCCCCTGCCTTTTCCAGTATTTCACTGTGGTGAAGACTTCTTTCATCACCACCTGGCCAAGCTGTTCAATCAGGCCTGAGCGTTCAGCCACCGGAATAAACTGGGCCGGGCTGATGTAACCTTCAATCGGGTGTTTCCAGCGTACCAGGGCTTCGGCGCCATGAATGGAGAAATCCCTCGCACTGACTTTGGGCTGATACCAGACTTCCAGGCCTTTGTTCTGTAAGGCTTTCTGCAGTTCAATTTCCAGCCACAACCGCATTCGTGCTTCTTTGTTCATGGTCTCGTCAAAGGTGACCAGACGGTTACGCCCGCGATTTTTGGCTTCATACATGGCAGTATCGGCATGCTGCAGCAGCAAGCGTGCATCACTGCCATTGCCCGGGTAGTTCACCATCCCGATTGAACAGGCCAGATGCTTGCTGAAGTGCATCAGGTCGAAGGGTTGGTTCACCAGGGCAATAATCTTTTTCGAGACCTGCTCACCAATTTCAGCATGGATGGGATCGGGCAGCAGAATGCCGAATTCATCGCCCCCCAGATGGCCGATCACAGCGTTCTCCGGCAACAGCTGACGCAGACGCTGGGAAATTTCCTGCAGCACCCGGTCGCCAATGTGATGCCCCAGGGAATCGTTGATGTTTTTGAAATTATCGATGTCCAGATACAGCATGACTAACGGGGTCTGCCGGTTGATCATCTGCTCCAGACGACGGCTGAATCCGTGGCGGTTATACAAGCCTGTCAGCGGGTCGGTATGAATCAGCTGTTCCACCTGTTCGGGTTGGACTTGTTGTGTCTGTGGCTGCTTGAGGACAACCAGACTGGCAGGCGAGCCAACGACCAGGGTGTCTTTCAGGGTCAGTGTCAGTACATTTTCAACCTGACATCTTTGACTGGTCAGGCAATGGTAGGCTTTGCCGTTGCTCAGCCCGGCCAGTTGATCACCAAAAGGCCGGTTGTTTCTGCTGTCGATTAATAGCTGCCCTAAATCTTCCCCAGTTATGTCATCCGGTGAAGCAAACCCCAGCAGCTCAGCGGCCATCGGGTTGGCGGACAGCACTTGATTTCTTTCGATCAGCAGGCAGCCATCAGACATCAGCTGACTGAGTTGGTTAAAGTGGTCTTCACGTTCAGCCACGGCATTGGCAAGGTGTAAGCGTTCCGAAGTATCCATCGCATGCAGAGCCAGGCCGGTCACTTCGCCGCTCTCATCGCGCAGTGGCGACACACTGAAATACAGGCAGGTGTGATGCCTGTGTTCATCGAGAATCACATCACCTTCTACGTATTCGCCGCTCAGGGCGCGTTCGTAGTAGGGCTGCAGGGTGTGGTAAAAGGTCTCACCGAGTATTTCGCGATCACGGCGTCCTACCAGTTCTTCCCGGCTGAGGCCGCTGAGCTGGCAGTAATGTTGATTGACCGCGACATAGTGGTGTTGCTTGTCCAGAATGGCGAACAGGAATGGGCTATTGCCTGTCAGTTGAAAAAACCAATTGTTGATGAATTCAGTCGGCATGGCGAAATTGTCTGTTACTGCTGACATCGCTCGGATGTCCCTTTCTGGCTAAGTCGTACCTGTAATATAACGTCAGAAAATGTCTGATTGTCAAAAAATCCTATTTTCATGAGAAAATTTTGATTTGAAATGTAAAAAAATGGATTTATTGACACCGGTTACAAAAAACCAGCCGGAGTAAACGAGATGTATGCATCTAAAATAATGTTTTAAAAGCAGATTATTTCAGCGGTTCATATTTGCAATTGTATTGGCGAGAAGAAGAAAAGTCCGGTTGGTTCGGTATGACATTGATTTTTCATCTGCATGTCTGCAACACAAATACGAATCAGCAACCTATTGACTGACCTGATTTCAGGCGGACGGTCCTAGTGTCCGTTGGGAAGGTATCATTACTATGAATCTGTGCGGATATCCTTTTTCAGCCTGTGCGTTGTGTCTGGCGAGAAAGGGGTTGTTATCACACTGGCCTGGCCGCAAAATAGGGCCGGCTAAATGTGGCGGATACCCGCCACATTCAATGACAGTCTGACGACTGTCTTTTCGAGGATAACTATGCTGATTCGAACTGAAGTGCCGGCGGACATTCTGACGATTGATGCCTTGCTGCGACACACATTTGATACTGAAGCGGAAGCGGATTTGGTCATGACCCTGCGTGAAAATGGCCATATGACGTTATCGCTGGTGGCATGCAATGATGAAGGTGAAGTGGTTGGCCATATCTTTTTCAGTCCGGTCACTGTCAGCGGGCAGGATTTAGGTTGGCAAGGGCTGGCACCGCTGGTGGTAAAAGCCGAATACCGCGGGCAGGGGATCGGCCAGACACTGATGCGCGAAAGTGCAGAAATACTGGCAGAGCTAGGTTACCCTGTGGTGGTGGTGCTGGGGGATCACAGCTATTACCGTAAAGGCGGTTATGTGACGGCGGCGGCGCATGGTTTGCGCTGTACCTGGCCGGTACCGGAAGAGGCTTTCATGGTTCAGGAATTACTGCCATCCACCCTGAGCGGTCATCATGGCCTGGTTGAATACAGCGCTCCTTTTTCCGCGCTCCCGGCCTGACAGAACATCAAAAGCGGTAAACACATCATGCAACAAAGAGACATACAGCTATTGCAGGAAATGGGACTGACCACCTGGCAAATCAGAAAGCCTGAGTGCTTTCCTGACTGGGTTCAGTCTGTGATTGATTTACCCGAATCCTGTCAATTGCTGTTGGTGACCGCCGATGAGATGGATGAACACGATGCCTGGTTGTTCGGCAATATTCTGCGCAGTATGAAGCTGAGCCCGGAGCAGGCATTCACGCTGCCGCCCCACGCCTTGTCTGAATTGGGTGAGCATCATCTGACCTGGTGCTGGTTTGCCGGTTGTCAGGGTGTTGAACCGTCCGATTGCCAGGTTCTGCACTCGGCATCACTGCGGCAGATGCATCATAATCCCGCCAGCAAGAAAGCATTGTGGCAGCAGATCTGTGCCTTCAATGATTGAATTCCTGCCAATGACAGCAGCCCACCTTGATGCCGTGTGGGCGATTGAGCAACGTGCCCACCCGTTTCCCTGGACAGAAAGCCAGATCAGAGAAACGCCCTCCCGTATTGCCCTGAATCTGGTAATGCAGATAGACGGCAAGGTTGCGGGCTACTGTTTTGGTCAGTCCGTGGCCGGTGAAGTAAGCCTGTTTAATCTTGCGGTTGATCCCGGTTGGCAGGGACAAGGGCTGGGCCGTCAGTTACTGGCGGCGTTTGTGGCGGCCGCCCGATCGGAAGGTGGGCAGGACATCTGGCTGGAAGTGCGGGCCAGCAATACAAAGGCCAGTCAGTTGTATCTGGCCGGTGGTTTCGAGCTGATCAGTCGCCGGCAAGACTATTACCGGGCCGACAGCAGTGTCAGTGCGCACGGCCGGGAAGACGCGCTGATCATGAAGGCCAGGCTCTGAGGTTACAGACCTGTCGGCTCTTTGTGCTCAGACAGGGAGTCTGCCAGGCGAATAAACGCACTCAGGTAATCAATGTCCAGATCCGTTTCCCGGATTCCCAGGTGAATGTGTTTGTGAATTCCCCTTTCGCCCAGTCGAACAGCCACGATCGGCATTTTCTCTTCATACTCTTTAGCCAGCCATTTCGGTAGCGCTGCCACCCCGCGTCCGGCCGCCACCATCTGCAGCATAATATCCGTTGTTTCAATCAGTTTATGTTTACGGGGGCTGCATTTGGCCGGTGTCAGAAACTGGCTGTACACATCCAGCCGACTTTGCTCTACCGGGTAGGTAATCAGGGTTTTATCCAGCAGCATGTCCGGCGCTATGTATTCCTCGTGAGCCAGCGGACTCTGCGCGCTGACCACCAGCACTTGCTCATAGTCGAACACAGGAATGTAACGGATACCGGGCCGGAGTAAGGGATCGGGCGTGACCAGCACATCGATTTCATACCCGAACAGTGCGCCCAGCCCGCCAAACTGGAACTTCTGTTTCACGTCGACATCCACATCTGGCCAGCCTTGCAGATAGGGATGGACCACTTTGAGCAGCCACTGATAACAGGGATGGCATTCCATCCCAATGCGCAGCGTGCCCCGCTGGCCGGAAGCGAACTGCTGCATCTGCACTTCAGCGTGTTCAAATTGCGGTAAGACCCGTTCCGCCAGTCGCAGCAGATAAAAGCCCGCCTGGGTAAAGTGCAGGCTTCGGCCGGATTTGCTCCAGACTGGTGTCCCTATCTGCTGCTCCAGTTTTTTCATGCTGTGGCTCAGCGCCGACTGGCTTAAATACAATGCCTCTGCGGCGGCCGTCAGCGAGCCGAGCCGGTGTACCTCGCGCAATATCGCCAGATGGCTCCTTTCTATCATGGTAATCCCTGACTTATGATTAGAATTCATTGGTTAATGAAATAATGCCATTTTTATTCATCACAAGATAGCCATAAGATGTCTTCAACAACCTTGGAGGACGTATAGATGGCTAAAATTCATAACTTAGGTTTCCCGCGCATCGGTGCGAACCGTGAACTGAAATTCGCACTGGAAAAGTACTGGAAAGGCGAAAGCAGCCAAAGTGAGCTGACAGCGCTGGCCGCCGGTTTGCGCCAGAAACACTGGCAGCAGCAGTCGGGGCTTGATCTGATCCCGGTCGGCGACTTCTCTTTTTATGATCAGGTGCTGGATACCAGCTTCACGCTCGGCCATATCCCGGCCCGTGTCCAAGATCTGGCTGGTGACGAGCTGGACAACTATTTTCGTGTAGCACGTGGCCGTTCGGCCAACGACAGCGGTTGTCACTGTGTGCATGCCGGTGAGATGACCAAATGGTTCGACACCAACTACCACTATATCGTGCCTGAATTTACCGCCGACACCCGTTTTGCGCTCAATCCAGAGCGCCTGCTGGCACAATTGTCGGAAGCCAAAGCGCAGGGTGTCGCCGCCAAACCTGTGCTGATCGGCCCTGTGACCTATCTGTGGCTTGGCAAGGAAAAGGACCACGCCAACAAGCTGGATCTGCTTGACCAACTGCTGCCTGTGTACGAGCAGCTGCTGACGCTGCTGGCCGACAAGGGGGTTGAGTGGGTGCAAATCGATGAGCCGATCCTGGTCACTGAGCTCTCTGCGGAATGGCAGGAGGCGCTGAGCAAGGCCTACCAGAGTTTAAATAAAGGTCAGGTCAAGCTTTTGCTGGCGACTTACTTCGGGGAGCTGAAAGAGAACCTGTCGCTGGCGGTCAATCTGCAGGTTCAGGGTTTACACTTTGATGCGGTGCGTGGCCGCAATGAGGTGGATGCTGTGATTGCCGCCCTGCCTGCTGACAAAGTGCTGTCACTGGGGGTGATTGATGGCCGGAATATCTGGAAGACTGATCTGAATGCCGTACTGGACTGGCTGGCGCCCATTGCCCGCGATTTCGGCGAGCGCCTGTGGGTGGCTCCCTCCTGTTCCCTGTTGCATGTGCCGGTTGATCTGAACAGTGAGCAGACACTGGATGCGGAAATCCAGTCGTGGCTGGCGTTTGCGCTGCAAAAACTCGATGAGCTGGCTGTGCTGGCCCGCGCCCTCAATGATGGCTGCGATTCCGTTTCTGCTGAACTGGCTGCCAATCAGGCTGCCATCGACAGTCGCCGTCAGTCCCGCCGGGTGAATCATCCTGAGGTGCAGACCGCCGTGGCAGCGATTCGCCCGCAGCTGGGCCAGCGTCAGAGCCCGTTTGCCGATCGCATCGTGAAGCAAACCGCGCACCTGAACCTGCCGCCGTTTCCGACCACCACGATCGGTTCGTTTCCTCAGACCGCAGAGATCCGTCAGGCCCGCCTGAAATTCAAGAAAGGTGAGCTGGATCAGGCCACTTATGTCAGCCAGATGAAGGAAGAGATTGCCCGCGCGGTGCGTGAGCAGGAAGCACTGGATCTGGATGTGCTGGTTCACGGCGAAGCGGAACGCAACGACATGGTGGAATATTTCGGTGAACAGCTGGACGGTTATGCCTTCAGCCAGTTTGGCTGGGTTCAGTCTTACGGGTCGCGTTGTGTCAAACCGCCTATTCTGTTCGGGGATATCAGTCGTCCGGCAGCCATGACAGTGGCCTGGACCCGGTACGCTCAATCACTGACCGAAAAACCGATGAAAGGCATGCTGACCGGTCCCGTGACCATACTGAACTGGTCTTTTGTGCGCGACGATCAGCCTCGCGCCGTCTCTTGTTATCAGCTGGCACTGGCCATTCGCGCCGAAGTGCTGGATCTGGAAAAAGCCGGAGTGAAAGTGATTCAGATTGATGAAGCGGCACTGCGTGAAGGGCTGCCGTTACGCCGGTCTGAGTGGCAGGACTATCTGAACTGGGCCGTGGAGTCGTTCCGCATCACGGCCAATGGTGTGGCCGATGAAACCCAGATCCATACCCACATGTGTTATTCCGAGTTCAACGACATTATTGCATCTATTGCCGACATGGATGCCGATGTGATCACCATAGAGACCTCCCGTTCCGACATGGAACTGCTGGATGCCTTTGATCACTTCAAGTATCCGAACGAAATTGGCCCGGGTGTCTATGATATCCACTCACCCAATATTCCGACCGAAGCCCAGATGGTGAAGCTGATGCAGCAAGCCGCAAAGCGTATCCCGGCCGAGCGGCTGTGGGTGAACCCGGACTGCGGCCTGAAAACCCGCCAGTGGGCTGAAGTGGTGCCAGCACTGCAAAATATGGTGGCTGCCGCCAAGACGCTGCGCGCTGACAGCTAAGCCGGCCTTCATCTTATTGTGTCCAGCCAGGGCTGCTCCTGATAACAGGGCAGCCTTTTGGGGGTGAACATATTCAGCGGGTGTGGCCGTATCGACACTATAGTGTATCGGTAAGCGAAATTTTAAGGAGTGGTGATATGCCGCTGACACAACTGGATAGTCGTTCGGCCTTGCTTGTGATTGATCTGCAAAAAGGCATCGTGGGGCTGCCTCTGGCTCACGATGCGGGGACCGTCGTGAAACATGCCGCCCGGCTGGCAGAGGCGTTTCGAGCTCATCAGTTACCGGTTGTCCTGGTGAATGTGGCAGGCAGTGCCCCCGGACGCACAGAGCAGCCCCGCACCGGAGGGACGCCTGCCAGCGACTGGGCGGAGCTGGTACCGGCAATGACGCCGCTGGCGAGTGATATCTGTATCACGAAGCAATGCTGGGGCGCGTTCAGCCATACCGGCCTGGCCGAAACACTCAGCGCCTTGTCCGTGACCCAGGTGGTGGTGGTCGGTATCGCGACCAGTATCGGTGTGGAATCCACCGCCCGTCAGGCGTATGAGCTCGGGCTGAATGTCGCTTTGTGTACCGATGCCATGACTGATGTAAATGTGTATGCCCACCATAATTCGCTGGAACGTATTTTCCCCCGTCTGGGTGAAACCGGAACCTGCGAGGAACTGCTGGCCTTGCTGGACAAACGCTAGCGCATCAAGGCTGGCTGATAGCGAACACCATGCTGGTATCGGCGAGCGTCAATTGCATAGTGTCATATAAGCTTCACAACCCTTGTTTATGCTGGCAGTAAAGGAACGAGTGTAAACGTAAACAGGCATGGATGCAGTCAAACGCCGGACAGGGCAATTCGCAAACCAATACGCGGCGCGGCTTAGCGCCTTGGCCGGACAACAGTGGCAGGGGCCAATCTTCTATCTGGCGGCTCAGTCGGCGATACTGCTGACTGTGTTGTTGCTGGTTTTTTGGGTTTTAGCGCCCGTAATGCCAGTGGCTGCTGTCGCTTCTTATAATCAGGTCTCTTGTGCTGATATCGGTGTGGCTTCGACTCAAAATGCGGGCCGGGAGCCGCTGCGGGTCTTTACTCCGGTACATCAGCTGGCACTGCCGATACTGAAAAAACTGTGTTCGCAAGCTGCCATTCAGAGCGCGTATGCTGATGTCAGCGTGTTCTGGCAGGCGCGCAGCGAGTTCGTTCCGGCGCAGATTTACAGTCAGTTCTACGATGTGATGTGGGGGCGGGATTACGTGCTGAACGGCATGAGCCCGAGCTATCTGGATTATTACCAGCCTCTGCTGACCCTGCCCGGATATGATGTCTACTGGTATGCCAATACCGCGGGTTTTCAGGGGAATCGCCATGACTTTGAGCAGCTTGAGGTGGGTCTGCTGGATGATCCCTTCAGCCTGTCCGGTTACCAGCTACCCATGAATCAGCTGAACAGCCTGCAGTTGGCGGCGGATTCGGTGCATATCGCTTTTTATCCGTCGCGGCAAGCCTTGGCTGAGGCATTGCTGGCCGGGCAGGTGGATGTCATTGCCGACACGAGTTTCAGTGCGCTGTTGCAATCTTCGGCAGTGCTGTCCAAAGTCAAAATTGCCAGCCAGGTATCCTCTGGTGCCTGGTATGTCAGCGATCGCGTATCTTCTCCTCAATCCTTAATCGCCATTAAAGACGGCTTATCGTCTTTGCGATAAAAGCGCTGCTCAGGTTATTCCCCATGAAACGAATTTACTGTTTGCCTCTGCTGTGGCTGGTGGTGCTCTACGCCCTGGCCATTGTACTGGCATCTTCCTTCGGCCGTTATCAGGAATATCGGCAGATCATCTCTGACAGGGTGCAGCCTGTGATGGCCGAGGCCTGGCAGGACAGTGCAGATTACCAGTTACCTGAAGCACTGGAAGCGATCCTGATCCGGCGGTTGGAAGGCGAGCTGGATGCGGTGCAGGGCAACTGGCTGTCGGCTCAGATCCAGCAATGTCACAGTCACCTTTACCGGTTTGGTGCTCAGGGGGAGCGGATATCATCAGAAAACAGCCGCTGGTTGCCCTGGAGCATGACCTGGCTGGTCGCTGCGCAGGGGGCGCAGCAAACCTGGCTGGCTATTGACTGCCGGATAAGGTTAGTGCCCTGGCTGAGCCTCAGTCTGGGGCTGGCACTGCTCACTGTGGCTGGCTGGCACCTTATCGGTCAGCCGGTCAAAGAAGAAGACAGAGTGCTGATGGCGCTTTTCTTACAGCCAGGTGTGACTGCAGACCAGCAGGACGGCATGATGAAACGCTCTGCAATCAAAGCGGGTGTGATCCATTTCCGGCAGACTTACCCCGACCGTCAGGTCAACCCGGCGATTTTGCGGGCGCTTATCAGCACGAACCGGGCAATATTCAGTTCGCCGCAGCAATGTGTGGTGTCTTTGCTGGCGCGTGCCAGCCAGCCCCCAGAGCTGCACTTTGATCTGACCGGCGGCAAGGTTCGGGTGACACTGGCAGGCATACCCCTGGCCTTGTCCGTCACACCGGCGTTGTACTTATTGTGGTATGCCGGCAAGCGGCGAGAACAAACAGGCGGCGGATGGGTCAGAAATCCGCCTTCCAACAAACCGGACCCTGTGCTGGCGCAGTCACTGCTTGAGCTGATGTATCGCTATGGCGGTCATGGCCGGGCCATTCGCGAGCTGGAACAGGCCGGACTGAAAGCCAAATCACTCGATCAGAACCGCAGCAAAATCAAAGAAGCGCTGTCAGCTATCACAGGTGAGGAAGCCGCGGAGGATTGTCTCTTTGAAAACAGGAAACCGGGCGACAATCCCCAGACCGAATACCGTTTGCAGATATCTCCGGAACAAATCACCATTGCAAAATGAATGATTAATTCATTGAAAATAAAAAGTTTTATTTTTTAGATATCTCTAATGCCGATCTGGTTTGCCGTGTCACAGAGTCGTCATGTGATTTCGCAACAGTAAGCGCACCCCCTGGTACAGGGAGGACGATGTTGAACTTACTGTAGGAATAACAATGAAACTCACAAAGGAAAAACTGCTGGCTGTCAGCCTGCTCTCTGCTTCTGTCATCAGCGCGCCCGTGATGGCCCTGAATATTGTGCTGACCAATGATGACAGCTGGAGCACTCAGAATATTCAGATCATGAAATCGGCCCTGTTGGCGGCCGGACATCAGGTGATTATGTCGGCGCCCTGCACAGGTCAGAGCGGCAAAGGCGGTGCCATGACCTTCCTGAAACCGGTCAGTGTGGATGAAACGAAAGCGGCACAGCAGGAATTCTGTGTCGGCGATACCGACACCCGTGTGGCGTTCGAAGATTATGCTGAAGGCACGCCTGTGATGGCTGTTCTTTATGGCATTGATGTGGCCGCGCAAACGATCTGGGGCAAGGCGCCTGATCTGGTGATTTCCGGACCGAATGAAGGAAATAACCTGGGGTTCATGAACAACAACTCAGGCACTTTAGGGGCAACCATGGTTGCACTGAGTCGTGGGATCCCGGCAATTGCCATCAGCGGCCATGAGAATACCGCGCATGACGCGGCTCAGTCCGAGCTGGTGGCAAACGCTGTGGTTGATGTGGTGGCCACACTGGAAAGCAGCCGTCCGGCCGGAGGCCCTTTACTGCCAGCCTATACCGGCCTGAATATCAATACCCCGGAAGAGATGTCGAATCATCTGGGCTACAAGTTTACTGATGTGGGCTGGAATGGTGGTGGTATGGAGCTGAAGTTCAGCAACGACCTGTCCAGTGATGCTGTGCTGATGGGCTATATGGTGCAGAAACTAATGGCAGGCGGCATGGATCAGGCAACAGCCGAGGCCACCGCGCAGGCGGCGATGCAGGGCAAGCAAGGGCTGTCGTTCGGTATGGGGGATGCCGGAGATGCCAACGCCAACTCGGAAGGCAATGCGGTGAAGGCGGGGTATATCACGATCAGTACCATAGACGGCAATGTCCAGGCGGCGCGTGCCAAGGTCGCCCTGACAGAGCAGCGTCTGCTGGATTTGAAGTAGGAGGCGGCCATGACAATCAATTCAAGCCACCTGCTGTGCCTGTTGTTCACCCTGGTGCTGGCCGGGTGTAATGGCTCAGATAAGCATTCCGACACGGATAAAGGCAGCAGCGGAGCGGATGCCAGTCAGCAAGCCTGGACAGGCGTTTACCGCGGGATTGCGCTGGATGCGGATGCCAATCCCATCGAGATTCAGATCATTGCTGAAAGCGGGCAACTGCCTTTGCTGACCGTATGGGATGACAGAGAACATCAGCGATCATTTCAGGCAGAGCAACCGGCCGGCAGCGCGGAGGCACTGAGCTATCACTTTGCCGGGATTCAGTTCCAGTGTCAGCGATCGCCGGATGGGGTTGTGTGTGACACCCCTGAAGGCACAGCCCGCTTGGCCGCCGATTTGTCGTCGGCGCAACATACTGGTTTTGTCGCCGGAGAGTATCAGGCGGCATGGAACGGTGAGCGCTATACCCTGGCGCTGGATGCGCAGGGCAATGCCATCGTTTCAGGGGCACAGTGTGAATCTGCGGCGCGCTTTGTTGTGTCGGACTCACTGGAGAATGTGTGGGTGATGACCGTCGAAGCCAGCAACGTTTGTCATTTGCCTTTCTCTCAGGTTTATGCGGAAACCGTGGTGGATAATGACACGCTGTACAGCCTGAACTTTCAGACGCAGATCACTGACTTTCCTCAGGTCTGGGTCAAGGTTGCCGGCTAGGAAAGCTTGCTCCGGACTCAGAAAACTGATCGGCGACAGGGCAGTGTGAACTGGCTTGTTGCCGATTTTCGTTCCGTAATTCTGCTTCGTTCGCCTGTTGGCAGCAGCTTGCGTGGCGAGTGACTGTTTCTTTGCGCAGACTTTGCGTATAATTCCGCCATCATATACCCAAGTCATCCCCTATTGCCTGTTACGGCACAGAAGAGCAAACAGAGGCCAGGATGTAACCACAGGTTAATCAGCCATCACCCGGCTTGTTCCGGGCAAGACTCAACTGACATACCGGGCGCCGCGTTATCACGGATCTCGCCTGGGCTGACTTTATTCGATAACTGGATCTTCACTGAATATGTCTTTTTTAACTGAAGTGGGCAAACGCCGCACCTTTGCCATCATTTCTCACCCGGATGCGGGTAAAACCACCATTACTGAAAAAGTGCTGCTGTTCGGAAACGCCTTGCAGCGCGCCGGTACAGTCAAAGGCCGCGGCTCTAACCAGCACGCCAAATCCGACTGGATGGAAATGGAAAAAGAGCGGGGTATCTCGGTCACTACCTCTGTGATGCAGTTTCCGTACAACGCGTGTCTGGTCAACCTGCTTGATACCCCGGGGCACGAAGATTTCTCGGAAGATACCTACCGTACCCTGACCGCCGTGGACTCCTGTCTGATGGTGATTGATGCGGCGAAAGGTGTTGAGGATCGGACCCGTAAGCTGATGGAAGTCACCCGTCTGCGCGATACGCCTATCGTGACCTTTATGAACAAACTTGACCGTGACATCCGCGATCCGATGGAATTGCTGGATGAAGTGGAAAGTGAGCTGAACATTGCCTGTGCGCCGGTCAGCTGGCCGATTGGCTGTGGTAAAGAGTTCAAAGGTGTGTACCACATTCACCGTGACGAAACCATTCTGTATGCCACCGGTCAGGGTCATACCATTCAGGAAGTCCGGATTGTCAAAGGCCTGGATAACCCGGAACTGGATGCGGCTGTCGGCGAGGATCTGGCCAGCCAGCTGCGTGACGAGCTGGAGCTGGTGCTGGGTGCATCGCACGAATTTGATCGTGAACTGTTCCTGAAAGGGGAGCTGACGCCGGTATTCTTCGGTACGGCACTGGGTAATTTTGGTGTCGACCACATGCTGGACGGCCTGACTGAGTGGGCGCCCGCGCCGTTGCCGCGTCAGGCGAATGAGCGCGATGTTGCAGCGACGGAAGAGAAGTTCTCCGGCTTCGTCTTCAAGATTCAGGCGAATATGGATCCGAAACACCGCGACCGGATTGCCTTTATGCGGATCGTCTCGGGCACTTATACCCAGGGCATGAAGATGAACCATGTCCGTATCGGCAAGAACATCAGCATTTCAGATGCCGTGACTTTCATGGCCGGTGACCGCTCCCGTGCTGAAACCGCCTATGCCGGCGACATCATTGGTCTGCATAACCACGGCACGATTCAGATTGGCGATACCTTTACACAGGGTGAAAGCCTGAAATTTGCCGGTATTCCGAACTTTGCTCCCGAGTTGTTCCGACGTATCCGCTTGCGCGATCCGCTGAAGCAGAAACAATTGCTGAAAGGCCTGGTGCAGCTGTCGGAAGAAGGTGCGGTACAGGTATTCCGTCCGCTGCTCAACAATGACCTGATCGTCGGCGCAGTCGGTGTGCTGCAGTTTGACGTGGTCGTGGCCCGTCTGAAAGCGGAATACAATGTCGAAGCCATTTACGAGAGCGTTAACGTGGCCACGGCGCGCTGGGTTGAGTGTGGCGACGGCAAGAAATTCGAGGAATTCCGTCGCAAGAATGAAGTGAACCTGGCGCTGGATGGTGGTGATAACCTCACCTATATCGCACCGACTATGGTGAACCTCAATCTGGCCAAAGAGCGTTTCCCGGAAGTGGATTTCCGCGCTACCCGCGAGCACTGATCGCCTGATGAATGCAAAAGCCCCTGATTTCAGGGGCTTTTTGTTGAATATCACGCATGAGGATGCGATCAGAAATACACCTTGTCCTGACTCAGAGAGTCACAGTAGGCCCGGTTCGATACCGGATTGAAGAATGCCTTATCAACTGCGGCATAGCCGAATGCTGACAACTGGGCATTTGCTTTACTGCTGTACGTCAGCCCCATCAGATCCAGATACGGCCGATAATCCAGCCCGGTCACGTAGCTGGCCGCAATCAGCAGCCAATCATTGTTATCCATACGCTTCGCGTCTTCGAGCGTATAAGTGCTGAAGCCCAGAGCCGCTTTTTTGGCTTCCCAGCTTGCTTCATCGTGATCGGCATCGGCGAAGGCTTTTTCCAGTAAATGTAACCGCGGGATTAAATGCCAGCCGTTGGCCAGTTTACCTTTGTCCTGCGCATGCATCATCATCTGAATGACTAACGCGACACCCTGACTCCAGCTGCTTCCTAACCGGGCAGCCATATAAGCCGCAGGATCTGAGGTCAACTGGCTTTGCCTGAGATCCTTCAGCATGACATCAAAGGGCAGCAACTGACACTGATGGTCGTAACCCGGTTCATTGATGGCCGCCAGCGATTTTGGATAATAGGAATAAAAGTTCGTGGTGGCATGCCCTTCAAAGCCGTTGAATTTAAAGCGACTACTTTCAACATTGTGCCCCACCTCATGCAGGTCACCGTGGCCGAGCACACTGAATGCCCAGCCCGCATCATAAGGATTGCCGGAACAGCCATAGCCGCAGGTCGGCTGATCGGCATTCATGTGCTGGACCTGAGCCCACACCGGCAATGTCATGCCATGCTGGGTTGCAAAGGACTGCACTTCAGCAATCGGCGTGATGTTTTCCCCCTGATATCCCGCCAGTGCTCTGAGCGCGCTGTGATGATAAGTCGTCATAAAATCCGCCATTTGACTGGGGGTATCCCAGCGGCTGTTGTCGGACAATGTGGTTTGCATCCGGCTGTTTCGAGAGTGAATTTCAAAATGCTCGGTTGCAATTTCCGCCCAATCGAAGGCGTTGTTGCTCAAGGCTGCGAGAAAGTCGGCGTCATTGCTACCCGGCTGCCAGTAAGGGTGCAGGCCAATCTGGCGAAAGGAAAAGGTCATTGCTGTCCCTTGGTCGGTAAAGCCAATCTGGATTGGGCCGCCATAAGGAGAGGTGATCGTCAGGGTTTGACCCGCCTTAATTGTCTGATGGTGGGACTGAAGGAATTTAGGGCGGTTATACCCATGATTGGCAGCCATCTGCTTGGTGGAAGACGGGCGCTGGGTATTGATAAAGAGACTGGCGGCCACGGTATCATGGCTATCGGTACGGGTAACACTAAACGTCTGACCCGGCAGGGCATAGACACCTGCTGCTCGCCAGGGCTGACGGCTGACCAGCGTGACGATTTTATCTGTTGGCGTGATGTGGCTGAAGTCAGTCCGGCTGAAATTCCCCAGTTCAGGCGGAACCGGGTTGTACTTGCGTGAGTGATACACCAGGTGGTCGGCAAAATAGCTTTTTAAAAAGGCCAGGGTGGGTGTCGTGTTCTTTGACATGGGAAAGTGCACCCCTTCACGGTATCTGTCCGCCAGAAGAATCAGATGTTTTTCCAGCGTATACTGACCCGGCAGGGCAAAAATGTCTGTTGCGCTGGCATCCAGAGCACGGATGATCTGACGCAGTGATCCGGCGGGGGCAAGAAACTCTCGGCGAAAGGCGGGAATATTGCTGCAGCTATCATTGTCATCTTCGCAATCTGTCACTGAGAAGCTGAAGCTGTCGTACTGAAGGTGCTCCGTCAGTGCATGAATTTCAGCCAGCAGCCCGGTCTCAGTTCGCATCTCGGCGGCTGATGCCCAGTTAGCTTTGTCTTGTGCAAAATAATTACCCGCTCCGCCGATTGCCTCCGTTTGCGCGCCAAAGTAAGTGAGCACAAGGTTCGTTAAAGGCGTGGCATTCCAGCTGTTGGTGTGGACATACAGCAGGGACTGCTTGCGGGCTGCCGCGGCACTGAGGGCGGCCTGACCCCCAGATTCGCTGAACGAGCCGCTGGAACCGGTAATGATCAGATGTGCAGACGCTAAACACTGTGTCAGTTGTGCTTCATGATTACAGAGCGTTGTTGCGATTGTGGGGTATCGGCTGGCAAGCCAGTTTTTCGACTGGTTGTACTGGCTGTTACTGAGCAGCATAAATGACACGTTGACGGTGTCGTTTTCCGCCAGTGAGGCGGGCGCAAGCAACCAATCTGTGATGTTTTTCATGTGTGATGCGAAGGCCGGGTTTTCACCCGCATCAAGGTCGCGCAAAATGTTGCTGCCGAAAGCGATACTGCGGCGGGAGTGCTGTTCACTGACCGTGGCCAGCGTATTTCCCTGGTTCCCTGAGATCAGCTCTTTGGCGCTGGTTAACGTTTGAAAGCTGAACAGCCGGGAGTTCCGGCTCGGATCATAATCGATCGCGTCATCGCCAAAAATCTGGTGATGCGCCGTCGTGAGAGCGGTTTGCTCAGCCTTGATCAGCGTTGAAATCCGCTGTTCGAGCAGGGCTGTACTGGCAGGCAAGCGTCCGGGATCACCCTGTCTGACAGCCTGGTTGATCGGGTCGTCAGGCAGCGTGATCACGGGCGGCTGCCCATGGTCATTCGGTAAATCGGGCAGACTTCCGGAAGATGTCGATGGGGTGCTTTCCCCTCCACACGCGGTTAATGAGAGCAAGAAAAGAAAACAGTATTTGTTCATGGAGATAAATGATCGCTGAGCCTTGCGAGCCTTGCGAGCCTTGTATCATAAAAAGTGATGATTTATGGAATGATGAGCAATACTTGGGCTGGACAGCTGAAATTTTGGAAAAACCGTGTTGTTTTTAACCGCTGCGAACGCATTGGCGCTCCCGATCTGAATGCCGGCATATTGATTTAGTTTTGGCCCGGCATAATGATCACAGAGATCCATCCGTACTGAAGGAGAAGGTATTCATGTTCACTCTGATCCGCCATTGGCTTGCCCGCTACGATGCCTGGTGCGAGCGTATGGGCTTTGTCCCGGAAAACCGGCGCTGCTGTGCGCCTGTCCGCTATGATGAAGACGATGCCCGTCATCCGGCGCAGCGCGCCGCCAGGGCAAGCGCTGGTCAGCCCGTGAAGAAAAAGGAGACCTCAGGTGCAGCTGATTGATAGTCACTGCCATTTTGATTTTCCGCCGTTTGCCGCTGATCCCGAGCCGTATCTGACACAGGCCGGGCAGGCTGGTGTCAGCCATATCGTGATCCCATCGATCGGGGCGCGGAACTGGCAACCCATTCAGACCTTGTGTGACCGGCCGGCCTCCCCGTCACAGCCAGCGCTCTACTATGCGCTGGGCATGCACCCGTATTTTGCCTCCGAGCATGATGATCACACACTGAGTCAGCTTGAGAGCAGGCTGGAGAAGGTGTGCCAGGAGGCGGAAAACCGCTGTGTGGCGGTTGGGGAATGCGGGCTGGATTTTGCAATCGCCGCTGCAGACAGGCAGCAGCAAATGGGCTGGCTGCTCAGGCAGCTGGAATTCGCCAATCAATTTAACCTGCCGGTGATACTTCACTGCCGCAAAGCCTTTCCTGAACTGATGCAATGCCTGAAATCCTGCCCGCCAATTCGGGGAGGGGTTTATCATGCATTCGGTGGCAGTTTGCAGCAAGCGTCTCAACTTCTTGATCTAGGTATCAAAATTGGAGTAGGTGGTACGATCACCTATCGCAGAGCGAACAAAACTCGAACTACAATGACTCAGTTACCTCTTGATGCGATGTTACTGGAAACCGATGCGCCAGATATGCCGTTGGCCGGTTACCAGGGAGAGCCGAATCAGCCGGACAGAGTGGCGTTAGTGCTGGCGGCTCTGGCTGAACTGAGATCAGAATCATTGGCGGTACTTGCTGCTGCTACTAGCAAAAATGCAGAAGTTTTGTTTGCACTGCCTTCTCAAATTTGATGATTCTGACATTTCTCTGGCTTTTCTTTATGCATCAGGTGGTGCCTTGGTGTGAGTTTCGTCACACTTGATATTCAACTTTCACTCGGTTTCCAATCAAAGTGTGATGTGTGCATTACATGCTGTAAGTTGCCATGCGTATAATGCGCCCGACTCTTGAGAGAGCCGAATTGTCGAGACGCCAAAATTTAACTATAGGGATGCCATAAACTATGAGCGTGTTTATGAGCCTGGTTGGGATGGTTGTGCTGCTGCTTGTGGCGGTGCTGCTGTCTGATAACCGTAAAGCTATTAACTTACGTACTGTGGGTGGCGCGTTTGCCATTCAACTCTTTTTCGGCGCATTCGTACTGTATGTGCCGGTAGGCCGTGATGTGCTGTATGGTGCATCACAATTCGTTGCAAGTGTGATCGGATATGGCGATCAGGGGATTTCTTTCCTGTTCGGCGGTCTGGTATCAGGCAAGATGTTTGAAGTCTTCGGTGGCGGCGGCTTCGTCTTCGCCCTGAAAGTGCTGCCGGTTATCGTGTTCTTCTCAGCACTGATCAGCGTATTGTACTATCTGGGTATCATGCAGTTTGTGATTAACATTCTGGGTGGTGGTCTACAGAAAGCACTGGGAACGTCCCGTGCCGAATCCATGTCTGCAACAGCGAACATTTTCGTGGGTCAAACTGAAGCACCACTGGTTGTGCGTCCGTTTGTACCTAAGATGACTCAGTCTGAGCTGTTTGCGGTGATGTGTGGTGGTCTGGCGTCTGTTGCCGGTGGTGTACTGGCCGGTTATGCCTCGATGGGTGTACCGCTGGAATACCTGATTGCAGCCTCTTTCATGGCGGCACCGGGTGGTCTGTTGTTTGCGAAAATCATCAAACCTGAAACAGAAACGCCTGTGGATCAATTGGGCGTTGATAAAGATGATGAAGGTCACGATGACAAGCCTGCTAACGTCATTGACGCAGCGGCTGCGGGTGCCTCTTCCGGTATGCAACTGGCACTGAACGTCGGTGCGATGCTGCTGGCATTCATCGGTCTGATTGCCCTGATCAACGGTATGTTGGGTTGGTTTGGCGGCTGGTTCAATATGCCTGAGCTGACGCTGGAACTGATCCTGGGTTATGTCTTCCAGCCGCTGGCCTTCCTGATTGGTGTGCCTTGGAATGAAGCACAGATTGCCGGTTCTTTCATCGGTCAGAAAATCGTCGTGAACGAGTTCGTGGCTTACCTGAACTTCACGCCGTACCTGAAAGATGTGGCTGATGGTGGTCTGCTGGTTGCTGAAACTGGCGCAGCGATGACTGAGAAGACCAAAGCGATCATTTCTTTCGCCTTGTGTGGTTTCGCCAACCTGTCTTCGATTGCGATTCTGCTGGGTGGTCTGGGCGGTCTGGCACCAAGCCGTCGTCACGACATTGCCCGCTTCGGTATGAAAGCCGTTGCCGCAGGTACCTTGTCTAACCTGATGTCTGCAACGATTGCAGGTCTGTTCCTGTCACTGTAATTCAGTCAGAAACCGTCAGATTGAAAACGCCACAGCCTAGCTGTGGCGTTTTTTTGCCTCGCATTTTCTTTGCCGCTGACGCTGGCGGCAGTCAACAGAATCAGTAACTATCTGAATCATTTCCGGTAAAAGCCGCTAAAAAGCGCCAATTGACACTTCCTTCGCCCGGGCTGTACGCGCATGCTTAAGGGGTCAGCAGACACTTGGTTTTCTGCGGTCTACACTCTGTGAGTATTTCCAGACCGGATTGCTTCGCTCTCCCTGTCTGGTCACAACGACGGGAGTGATAGCATGCATGACGTAATCGTGGCTTTACTGGCAGGTGTGATCGTCGGGCTGATGTTTTCCGCACTCAAATTGCCGATTCCGGCGCCTCCTGTGTTATCCGGGGTGATGGGCATTGTCGGCGTGTATATCGGCGGGCAGCTGTATCAATGGCTGATTGAACGTTTCTTTTCCTGAGCAAGGGAGTCCTGAGCAAGGAAGCAGAATGCAATCGGGCGAAGGAGAGGTGACGATAGCCACGTGCTGGGTCAACACATTATCCACTCTGGGAAACGTCTATTGTATGGTTTGCCTCTGGGCTCCTTGGTAAAATGGCTGTGTGGAATCGCAGATTGATGATATCTGCGTGTAAGTATCCTGATAATTTTGTGAATTAGGATGCGAAAATGAATGGCTGGCAAGGTGATAGCCACCTTGCGCGGTGAAAAGGACGTCGATCGGGCACGCTGTACAGCGCCTGAGTCTTCATGGAATCAAGTCCGCTTCTGTTTCTCTGAGGCTACAATCTTCAGGGTGTCATTTTCTGAATGGACAAAGAGAACAGGACACTTGGTAGAACATAATCGACTGGAGAAAGTCATGAGCGATTTAAAAACGGCTGCACTGCGTGCGTTAAAACTGATGGATCTGACCACACTGAACGATGACGATACCGATGCGAAAGTGATCGAACTGTGTAAGAACGCGAAAACCCCTGTCGGTAATACCGCAGCGGTTTGTATTTATCCGCGTTTTATTCCGGTTGCCAAAAAACAGCTGCGTGAGCAGGGGACGCCGGACGTTCGCATTGCCACAGTGACTAACTTCCCGCACGGCAATGATGATATTGAGATTGCCGTTGCAGAAACCAAAGCGGCGGTTGCTTACGGCGCAGATGAAGTGGATGTCGTGTTCCCATACCGCGCACTGATCGCTGGTAACGAGGACGTGGGTTTTGAGCTGGTGAAACAGTGTAAAGCCGCCTGCGGTGACATTCTGCTGAAAGTGATTATTGAAACCGGTGAGCTGAAAGATGCGGCACTGATCCGCAAAGCCTCTGAAATCTCAATCAAAGCTGGTGCGGATTTCATCAAAACATCGACCGGTAAAGTACCGGTGAACGCCACGCCGGAATCAGCTGAGATTATGCTGACCGTGATCAAAGACATGGGCGTACAGGACAAAGTAGGCTTTAAACCAGCCGGTGGTGTGCGTACTGCAGAAGATGCACAGCAGTATCTGGCGATGGCTGATCGTATTCTGGGTGCCGACTGGGCAGACAGTGCCCACTATCGTTTTGGTGCATCCAGCTTGCTGGCAAACCTGCTCAACACGCTGGGTGAAGGCGAAAAAGCTGCAGAAGGCGGCTATTGATACCGCTGGTATCGGTTGACCGATTCTGAATCTGATCTGTGGCAGCCGGCTCGGCTGGCTGTCACAGGAAACTGCCAATTCAAGGGAAAGACCGCGCCTGTCGGCACGTGCTGCTGACGCTGCAGGGCCGCTATTGTCTCTCCCCAGCCATGTCGAGGCATCCTATGTATTTACCTCAGGAAATTATCCGCAAGAAGCGCGATAACATCGCACTCACTCCAGACGAAATTAACTTCTTTATTCAGGGCATCGCCAAAGACACTGTGTCTGAAGGCCAGATCGCAGCTTTCGCGATGGCGGTGTACTTCAACGACATGACCATGAATGAGCGGGTCGCACTGACCTGCGCCATGCGCGATTCCGGTATGGTGCTGAACTGGGATCACATGAATTTCGGTGGCCCGATTGTCGACAAGCACTCCACCGGTGGCGTGGGGGATGTGACCTCACTGATGCTCGGCCCGATGGTCGCCGCCTGCGGCGGTTTTGTGCCGATGATTTCCGGTCGTGGTCTGGGCCATACCGGCGGGACGCTGGATAAACTGGAATCCATTCCGGGCTATAACATCATGCCGTCGAACGAGGTGTTCGGTCAGGTAACCAAATCGGCGGGTGTCGCTATCATCGGTCAGACCGGCGATCTGGCCCCGGCGGACAAGCGTGTGTACGCCACCCGTGATATTACCGCCACGGTCGATAACATCTCGCTGATCACTGCCTCGATTCTGTCGAAGAAACTGGCGGCAGGTCTGGAGTCGCTGGTGATGGACGTCAAAGTCGGTTCCGGTGCTTTCATGCCCACCTATGAGGCTTCGGAAGAACTGGCGAAATCCATTGTGGCCGTGGCCAACGGGGCCGGCACCAAGACCACCGCCTTGCTGACCGACATGAACCAGGTCCTGGCCTCCAGTGCCGGTAACGCAGTGGAAGTGCGCGAAGCCGTTCAGTTCCTGACCGGCGAATACCGCAATCCGCGCTTGTTTGAAGTCACCATGGCGCTGTGCGCCGACATGCTGCTCAACGCCGGTCTGGCCAAAGACGACCACGAAGCCCGTGCGAAGTTGCAGGCGGTGCTGGACAACGGCGCAGCGGCAGAGCGGTTCGGCAAAATGGTTCACGGCCTGGGTGGCCCGGCGGGTTTTGTTGAAAATTATCAAAACTATCTGGCAAATGCAGCGATCATCAAACCTGTGTTTGCGGAAACCAGCGGCTTTGCCGGGGCGATGGATACCCGCGCACTGGGCATGGCCGTGGTGAGTATGGGCGGTGGCCGCAAAGTGGCCTCTGACAGCATTGATTATGCAGTGGGCCTGACGGACATGATCCGCCTGGGTCAGACGCTGGATAATCAGACGCCGCTGGCCGTGATCCATGCTCGCAGTGAAGCACAATGGCAGGAGGCTGCGCAGGCTGTTCGTCAGGCTGTCACAGTCACAGAGCAGGCACCTGCGGCGACCCCTGAGGTTTACCGCCGTATCCGTGCTGAAGATGTCTAAATTGGAGCAATGATGAAAAGAGCAATTATCCTGGTACTCGATTCTTTTGGCTTGGGTGCCACTGAAGATGCGGTCAAATTTGGCGATGTGGGTTCGAACACCATGGGCCATATTGCCAAAGCCTGTGCCGAAGGCCGTGCCGACAATGCCGACCGCAGCGGTTTGCTGAATCTGCCGAACCTGACCCGCCTGGGTCTGGGCAAGGCCGCGGAAGAATCCTGCGGTGAATTCCCGCCAGGGCTGGATCCTGTGGCGGAGATCACCGGCGCCTACGGTCACGCTGCTGAGATCTCATCCGGCAAAGACACCCCGTCGGGCCACTGGGAAATCGCCGGTGTACCGGTCTTGTTCGACTGGGGTTACTTCAGCGATACCAGCAACAGCTTCCCGCAGGAACTGCTGGATCGCATCGTCGAACGTGCACAGCTGCCGGGTTACCTGGGTAATTGCCACGCTTCCGGTACTCAGGTGCTGGACGATCTGGGCGAGGAGCACATGAAAACCGGCAAGCCGATTTTCTATACCTCAGCCGATTCCGTGTTCCAGATTGCCTGTCACGAAGAGACTTACGGTCTCGATAATCTGATGACGCTGTGTGAGATCGTCCGCGAAGAGCTGGAAGACTACAATATCGGCCGCGTGATTGCCCGTCCGTTTATCGGTCCGGCCAAAGGTCAGTTCGAACGCACAGGCAACCGCCGTGATCTGTCCCTTGAGCCGCCATCAGCCACTGTGCTGCAAAAACTGGTGGAAGAGAAGCAGGGCGAAGTGGTGTCTGTCGGTAAGATTGCCGATATCTACGCCCACTGCGGGATCACCCGGAAAGTGAAAGCGACCGGCCTGGAAGCCCTGTTTGATGCCACGCTGGCACAAATGGAAACAGCTGGTGATAACACGATTGTGTTCACGAACTTTGTCGATTTCGACTCCGCCTACGGCCACCGCCGCGATGTGGCCGGTTATGCCGCCGCGCTGGAATATTTTGACCGTCGCCTGCCTGAGCTGCTGTCGCAGCTGAAAGAAGACGACGTGCTGATCATCACGGCCGATCACGGTTGCGATCCGACCTGGCCGGGCACAGACCATACCCGTGAGCACATTCCTGTGCTGGTCAGTGGTCCGAAGATCCCGGCCGGCTCACTGGGCCGCCGCGACACCTTTGCTGATATCGGCCAGAGCCTGGCGAGTTACTTCGGTACTTCGCCCATGGATTACGGTACATCTTTTCTGTAACCGCACAGCTGTGTGGTGAGGTTTGGCGCTGAAAGCGTCATTGCCTCGTCCATAATGGATGAGGCAGTTCAACAAATTGAAGGAGCGAACAGATGGCTACTCCACATATTAATGCTGAAATGGGTGATTTTGCCGACGTTGTGCTGATGCCGGGCGACCCATTGCGTGCCAAGTTCATTGCCGACACTTTCCTGCAAGAAGTGAAAGAAGTCTGTAATGTGCGCAATATGTACGGTTACACGGGCACATACAAAGGCCGTAAGATCTCTGTGATGGGCCACGGTATGGGCATTCCGTCCTGTTCTATCTATGCCACTGAGCTGGTCAAAGACTTTGGCGTGAAGAAAATCATCCGGGTCGGCAGCTGTGGTGCGGTGCGTGATGATGTGCACCTGCGCGATGTGGTGATCGGCATGGGCGCTTCTACCGATTCGAAAGTGAACCGCATCCGTTTCGGTGGTCACGATTTTGCGGCCATTGCCGATTTCGGCATGGTGCAAAACGCTGTGGATGCTGCCAAAGCCAAAGGGATCGCGGTGAAAGTCGGTAACCTGTTCTCTGCTGATCTGTTCTACAACCCGGATTTCGACTTCTTCAAGACCATGGACAAGTACGGCATTCTGGGCGTGGAAATGGAAGCCGCCGGGATTTACGGTGTGGCGGCAGAATTCGGCGCCAAAGCCCTGACCATCTGCACTGTGTCTGATCATATTCTGCGTGGCGAAGCGACGACCTCAGATGAGCGTCAGACCACGTTTTTAGAGATGATGGAAATCGCCCTGGAATCTGTCCTGCTGGGCGATCAAGACGCCTGAGTTTGAGTCTACGCTTGTGGAGACAGGCGGACGCGCAAAAGAGGCTTTGGCCTCTGACTCAAAGCAAAAGACGACCTTAGGGTCGTCTTTTTTTGTCTCGGGCTTTTGTCTTAAGCTTTCTTTAGCATACTGCGCTTCATCGCTTGCGCAGATCTAATCTTTGGCGTTTGCCGTCAGCAGGAACGGAAAATGCCACACGTCTTTTCGGCGGCCGAAGGTATACGCCAGAATAAAACCGATCAACAGCGCGACCAGCAACATGCCGCGGACTGTATTGGTCATACTGTCAATCTGATCGGCGGCGTGCTGAACCAGTTTGCCGTGTTCCAGTGTCAGGCGGATAAAGCCGACCACCTGACCATCATCGGTCAGGACAGGCTGAACCAGCTGCTGGCGGCCGATGCTGGCAGTCGAGAGTGGAGTGGTCAGGCCGGACACCTGCTCAAGCGGCATCGCATCTTCGGTTTGTGCCAGCGGCACCCCTTCGAGATCATAAATGCTGGCGTCCAGGATCAGGGGTTCATCGGAAATCCGGTTGACCAGATCCTGCAGTTTGTCCTGTTGTTTGTCGAGAATATCACCAGCTGCCGTACTGGCTGCCTGACGGGCGATAATGCGAGACAGGGATTGCGTCTGCTCGCTCAGCATGTTGAAGTTATTCTGATTCAGCCGGGCGCCGTACTCCAGCATGGTAATCAAGCCGGCAAAACTAACGGCCAATACCACAAACTGCCAGATACGCTGCATGCGTACAGTTTTGAACTTAAACATAGTCATGACTTCTTCGATAAGGCTAACTGAGCAATATTGGGACTTGCCCTGACAAATTGCAATAGGGTACTTTGAAGGGAGTTGAATACGCCTATACAGGGATGTGATATACAGTGCTGACCATCAAAAAACATACTTCGCTTCATACCCGCTTTCCAGACTGTGTTGCCAGCAGCAATCTGGATGTGAAACACGTTGCCTCAGTGATTTACAGTCAATCGCTGACCACAGATCGTATCGAGCGCCTGGAAACCCAGAGTGGGGAAAGCCTGTCGTTGGTGGCCGCCTGGAAGGTGGGCGAGTACGACGTGTTGCTGCTGACTAATGCTTTGTCTGACACCCTGATCCGTGCGCTGGACGCCCAAAAGATTGATTACGCTCATTATAAAGACTTGCCGGATTTGTCCGAGCCGGGTCTGGTGGTGTTTGATATGGACTCCACGGCAATTCAGATTGAATGCATTGATGAAATTGCCAAACTGGCCGGTGTCGGTGAGCAGGTGGCGGAAGTGACTGAGCGCGCCATGCAGGGCGAGCTGGATTTTGAACAGAGCCTGCGCCAGCGCGTCGGCACCCTCAAAGGGGCCAGTGCTGAGATTCTGGAGCAGGTCCGCAGCCAGCTGCCGCTGATGCCGGAAATGCGCGAGCTGGTGGCCGAGTTACATCAATACGGCTGGAAAACTGCGATTGCCTCCGGCGGCTTTACCTATTTCTCGGACTATCTCAAAGAGACGCTGAATCTGACGCATGCCCAGTCCAACCAGCTGGAAATTGTCGATGGAAAGCTGACCGGTCAGGTGCTCGGCAGCGTGGTCGATGCACAAACGAAAGCTGATATCCTGCGCGAGCTGGCAGAAGAATACGACATCGCCAGGCACAATACTGTCGCGGTCGGTGACGGCGCCAATGACCTGGTGATGATGGCAGCCGCAGGGCTGGGCATCGCTTACCATGCCAAACCTAAAGTGGTCGCCGCCGCACCAGCCGCCGTCCGCTACGCCGATCTCGGTGGCGTGCTGTGTATTCTGTCCGCTTCCCTGTGGCCGCAGAAAATCGGCTGGTAAGCCATCCTGCAGTAAACCTCAAGAAGCGAAACCGAGCGGTTTCGCTTTTTTTGGTGAGCAGACAGGCGTGAGTGGATGTATTCGGTAAGAAGTCTGGATCGGCTGTTTGGGGCTCCTCGGCGGAGGACACAAGTGCTCACCCTGCCATTAATGAGTGATGCCGCTTGTAAGGGGGGAATCATTTGTCCTTGTTCTGATCGTGACGTTAGATGAGATGAATTGGCGTCGTTAAGTCGAATATTAGGCGCGGTGTACTCAGTCAACATTTCAGGTAGGCGTTATGGAACGGATTAATATTGTGGGCACCAGTGGTAGTGGTAAATCCACCGTTGGCCGTATGCTGGCCGCCCAATTAGGTTTCCCATATATTGAAATGGACGCTATGTTCTGGAAACCGAATTGGCAAGAATCTACTGATGAAGAGTTCTTTTTTAAACTTGAACATGCGCTTTCTCAGGAAACCTGGGTGTTAGACGGAAATTATAATCGCACCGCACCGATAAAATGGGCCCGTGTCGATACCGTGATCTGGGTTGACTACTCATTCGCCCGAACGCTTTATCAAGCGGTCAAACGGGCATTTATCCGGTCCGTGTCCAAGCAAGAGTTGTGGAACAAAGCGGGGAATGTCGAAACATTTAGCAAGTCATTCTTCAGTAAGGATTCCGTTATCTTGTGGACACTGAAAACCTACAAAAGTAATCGCGTTCGCTATACGGAAATGTTCAATGATCCGAAGCACAGCCATATTCAACTGATCCGTGTCACAAGCCCCAAAATGGCGAAGCTGTACGTGAATGGGTTACGAAAATAGCACATAGTTATGGCTTTAGTAGCGAAACCTAATGCTAAATTCACACCGTACTTAAGCGCGATATACGTTCCGCAACAATGGATGTTGCAAACCTCGTCCTTAATTCGTTAGAGAAATGACAACACCAGAGAACCCAAAGGCTTTTCTGGACACGCTGTGAGCAGACAAAGCGTGTCTGGCGCGCATCAAACCATGCTGAGAAGCACACCGCACGCAAGCGCGACATAGATTCCGTATCAATGAATGACTTTTAAAATATTTTATAAAACAACATGTTGGCTTAATGACGCTCACTGTGGCAAAGTCTGGCGAAAGAGGTTTCATACTATTTGCGATACGGAGCAATACAGACACATGAAAATTGACGCTTATCTGGTGAACGCCTTCACTTTCAATGGCACTGGCGGAAACCCTGCCGGCGTGGTGTTGCAAGCGGATCATCTTTCTGACGACGAAAAATTAACCATCGCCAAGGCCGTGGGTTTTTCAGAAACCGCGTTTGTGTCGCAAGATGACGAAGCCGATTTTGCGGTGTCTTTTTTCACCACCACGGATGAAGTCGATTTCTGCGGTCATGCCACCTTAGCTGCATTTTCAACTCTGTATCAAAAAGGGATGATATCCGAAGGGCAATATGTTCAACGGACCAAAGCTGGTTTGCTTGCCGTCACCATCGCGCCTGATGGTGAAATCATTATGCAGCAGAAGCTGCCTGAATACCTTGGGGAGCTGGGTTACGAGGCAGTCTCAGAACTCATCGGTATTGATGCAGCCGTGCTGGCGTCAACCGGGTTCCCTGTCGAGGTGATTTCAACAGGCTTGCCTGATATGGTTGTTCCCGTGCCCTTGGGGTATCTGGATAGAATTCAGGTGAATAAAGATTTACTCAGTGATTTCTGCAGAAAGCATGGTCTGGTCAGTCTCCATGCGTTTGAATTGTATGACAAAGACAGCGAACCGACTGCGAGTTGTCGAAACTTTGCTCCTTTGTTTGGTATCCCGGAAGAATCCGCAACCGGCAGTGCCAGCGGCGCCTTAGCCTGTTATTTAACCAAGCACCTTGGAGGCGAATATTCGGAAGGTTTTACTTTCGAGCAAGGCAGGGCGATGAACTGCACTTCAAGAATCACGGCGGCCGTTGAGTTGAAAGCGCACAAGATTACCAGGGTACGGGTCGGCGGTTATGCGCATGAGCTTGGGCTGCAGCAAGTCTTCTTATAACAATGTGTTTAAAAGGACAATCGACTCCCTTTGTTTTCAACAGCATAAAATGACATGGGAGATATAGGCCACACGCACTTCAGCCAACGAGAGCCCCTCTACTTCATCATGTGCCTGCCGCCCGATCACCCCAGTAGGCCAGGAGTGCCTCACGAAAAACCGTCAGTTTGGCTGAATATTGACGCGATGGCGGGTAGAGCAATGTCAGTGGCTGGGGAGGCGGTGCATTGTGGCTGAGCACTTCCTGTAAGCGCCCGTCGGCGAGATATGGCCGAACGAAGAAAGTCAGCAGCTGCACAATTCCGGTGCCGGTGACGGCGGCTTCAACCAAAGGGTCGCCATGATCCAGGATCAGGTTTCCATTCACATCAACACTGATGGGCTTGCCATTCTCGGTAAACCGCCATGGGTTCATCTGCCCGTTTGAAGATAAGCGAACTCTCAGGCAATTATGTTGCGATAACTCGTTGATATATTTTGGGACACCACGTCTGGCAAGATATTTGGCAGAAGCCACTGTGACCCAATGGGCCGGAGATAAGCGCCTGGCGATGACCCGGGCATCGGCAACGGGGCCGCTGCGAATGACTGCATCAAATCCCTCATCAACAATGTCGACGATTCGGTCGGTTAAAACCAGTTCGATGTTTAACTGCGGATGGGATTCCAGTAACTCACTGACGACTGGCATCAGGATCGCCCGTCCAAATGCGGAAGGGGCACTGACTTTCAGCGTGCCTTGTGGCGCATGACCATGATGCTGAATTTCATGCTGGGCATCAGAAAGTCCCGCAATTAATGGACGGACGCGAGACAGAAATAATTCACCGTCTGCGGTCAGGCTCAGGCTGCGGGTATTGCGGTGTAACAGTTTGACACCCAATTGTGCTTCCAGTCTGCTGATGGCCCTGGAAATGCCCGACTGCGTCAGACCCAGTTGGGTGGCTGCCACGGTGAAGCTTTGATGGTCGGCCACTTTAATGAATTGCCTGATGGCATTGAGATCAGCATCCATGATTTAAGTCATTAGTGAAATGATTTCAAAGTATTTATCAATCATATTTCATAAATGATACTGGGTGAATCTCAAACGTCATTTGGAATGAATTTATGCGATCTCCTCTACCTTCAGGGATTTACCTGCTTAGTCTCGGTATCTTTATCATGATTTCCTGCGAGTTGCAGGTGCTGGGTTTTATGCCTGCGCTGGCAGCCGATCTGGGTGTTTCCATTGCTGAGGTCGGTTATCTGGTTTCAGCCTTTGCCGCCAGTATGGCCATTGGCGGCCCAATCCTCATGCTGGCGCTTTCTCGCTTTCCACCACGTGTGATTCTGGCTTGCCTGTATACCATTTTTATCCTGGGCGAGCTCTTTGGGGCACTGGCACACAGCTATACCCAACTGATACTGGCGCGAGCGGTGACAGGCATGGTGTCCGGCGCATTCTTTGGGGTATCGATTGGGCTTTGTTCAAGGATGGTTGCCCCCCAAGACACTTTGCGAGCCGTTGCAATGGTGCTGGCGGGTATCATGCTGGGCACCATTATCGGCCTGCCGCTGGCAAAAGTGATTGCTGAATATTGGGGATGGCGTGAAAGCTTTTATGTGGTGGTGGCACTGGCGGTGTTCAGTGCAGCCTTGACGCTGAAGGCGGTTCCGTCCTTGCCAGCAGAAGCTTCGCATCCGTTAAAGCAAGAGCTGAAAGGGGGACTGGATGTGAGGTTATGGTGGGTTTTTGCGACCAGCTTTTGTGTGATTGGTGCGGTTTATGCGCCTTTTAGCTTTATCGTGCCGATTCTGACTGATTTAGCGGCTCTGCCGGAAGGGACTGTGACCTGGTTACTCTTCGCTTACGGGCTGTGCATGCTGGTTGGCAACTATGTCGTTGCTGGTCTGGCTGTGAAACATGCGAAAGCAACAATCATGGGCGGTCTGGCAATGATGATTACTGTTTTTGTGATGTTTGCGCTGTTTGCCGACATTGGCTGGGTCGCGGTGATTTGTCTGGTATTGTTGGGCTTTTGTGGGGTGAGTCTCAACCCGGCCTTGGTCAGCCGACTGATGTCGTTACCCCAGGGGCAGCGGGCCTTTATCAATACCTTGCACGCTTCTGTGATTAATGCCGGGATTATGTTCGGCAGCTTTGCGGCAGGTCTGACTCTGGATTCTGGCTTCACGCTGCATGCCACAATATGGCTGGGAGCTGCCATCGCTATCCTTGGTCTGTTAGTGCTTGCCATGTCGCCACTGCTTTGTGAATCGTCTGCTCAAACAACGTTGCAGTTGCCTGAGACAGAGTAGTCCCGTATCCATTTT
Organism: Photobacterium sp. Hal280; assembly: GCF_037162255.1. Classification (NCBI taxonomy): domain Bacteria; kingdom Pseudomonadati; phylum Pseudomonadota; class Gammaproteobacteria; order Vibrionales; family Vibrionaceae; genus Photobacterium; species Photobacterium sp. Hal280. Next base: position 2,554,222 of record NZ_JARLUO010000005.1, on the reverse strand, counting down.
GGATAACAACAAACTATTGCTGCCGTTTTTAAATGCTTTTGCTGTCAGCAGCTGACCCAGATAAACCGCAACGCTGATATTGAAGCTAAGCTTGGTTCAATCAATCTCATAAACCGGCCGTGGCATCGTGAATCAGGCTGAGCCAGTGTGGTAAAGCCTGATGCAGTGACAGTCTATGCTATGGGTTGGACGACTCAGCAGGAGATCTGAACCATGAGCGAACTGATTATCTGGACGTTGGACTGGGTACCTGAAGGCCCGCGCGGATTTGTGCGTGACTTGCGCTTGCGATGGGCATGCGAGGAAGCCGGTCTGCCCTACCGGGTGCGAACGATCCCCTTTGATGGCCGTGAGACCAATCATCTTGCCCGCCAGCCTTTTGGGCAGGTGCCGTTTTTGAGCGACGGGGAACTGCAGCTCTTTGAAAGTGGTGCATGCCTGATGCATCTTGCGCAGCAATCTGACCAGCTGATGCCGAGCGATGCTGGGGGTCAGGCGCACACGCTGCAATGGGTCTTTGCGGCGCTCAATTCGATTGAGATGGTCAGCGTCCCCTGGTGGTTTCTGACGATTTCCGGTCATCGCGAAAATGAACTGACCGGGTGGGTCGATAAACGCCTGATGCAACTTGAAGATGTGCTGAGCAAGCGAGAATGGCTTGCTGGCGATCGGTTCACGGCTGCGGACCTGATGATGGCTGATGTGCTGCGCATCCCGCAGGTGCGTGCTGTCGGTGAGCGCCCGGCTTCGGAAGCCTACGTGGTCCGCTTAACCCAGCGTCCGGCCTTCAGAAAAGCGTACGCGATCAGATGGCCCATTTCGAACTGGCCGACAAGATGCGGGCCTAATCTGTATTTCAGTCGTACTGGGCCTGCTCCCTCAAAAACAGCGGCAGCTGTATTTTGCGGTGAGGGAGAGGCCACTTCATCATTCAGCCGGACCTGTGTTACAAGCCCAGCCTCAGCAGCACTTCATCGGTCACGTCGTAGAATTCACCAAACCCGATCAGCGAGGTAAACTCAATTTCCAGTGCCCTGGCGCGGTGCATGGCTACACGGGACAGCTCTGCCAGTTCCCGGCTGATCAGTGCGGTGGTCGGATCCAGCACTGGCACTGCGGTGATCCGTACCGCCAGAAAATGACCCTGCTCTCTGGCCTGCTGCGCAAAGCGGCGACGGGTGTCGCCGGTCGGAAAATCACTGAACAGCTTGCTGATCACTTTGGGCTGACCAAGCGGCTGAGGCAGCACCGCCAGATACATTTCGTGCACATAGGGATCACTGACAGCCACCGGGCGCATGGTTTCGCTGAGCAGGGTTTTCACCCGGTTCTGGAAAATGGGCGCCAGGTTGATCTGCTTGCCATCACCCAGTTCCATCATCAGTTTACCCAGCGGCGGCAGCGGCTGGTTCGCACCTAAGGCACGCACTTTCACCTGATTCTCAATTTTATCGCAAAAGAAGGGCAAGCCATTGAGCCGTGTCAGCAACATCTGGTGCATGGCCAGCAACAGCGGACCGGCCGGCATGATTTCTTCACTGACAGGCAGCCGCTCTTCATTGTGCTTGATGAGACGTCGCAGGAAATGCTCGCTGCGGGTGGCGTCATCGCCCCGGCCTGTTTCCAGTTGCACATTACGCCTGTCGGGACTCAAACGGACAACCTGATAAGGAATGCGTTTGAGCGGTGCGTCTTTGGCCATTTTCAGCAGTTCATCGAAAGTGACTTTCAGGACATCGCCCCGTTTGGCATCCAGCGGTGCGGCAAGGCGGATGTTCAGACCGCGGGTGGACACATCAATGCTGGCGCCGCTGAGAGTGCGGGCTTCCTGGTCCGGTGTGCCGGGCTGCACCAGGCTGACCGGGGTGCGAAACAGAAAACGCGATTCGCTGCGCTGCGGCTTGGGATCAAAGAAAATGGCGTGGGTACCGGCAACGGGGTTTCGCGGATGACGGAAGGTCTGTAAGTGTTTACTTGGCAGTGCCGGCTTCTCTGTCAGGCGGTAGTCATTACGACCTGCCATGTTGGTCAGATTCTGCAATACCCCGATATGGGTCAGACTAGAGAGGGTTTCCAGCAGTTCAGGGGCAATTTCCTGCAGCTGGATTTTGTCATCCTGGCTGATAGGGTAAAGCGTCAGGCGAACAACCCGCCAGCTTTCTCTTGTGGCTCCGATTTGCCAGAACAACTGCCGCTCTTGCACGCTCATTTCAGGTAAGGCAGCGGAATAAAAATAGGTTTTGCCTTCGTGCTGATGGGTAAAACTGTAGATCAGGGTACTGCCCTGACTCAGGCCTTCCTGGCCCAGCGTGCGGATACGATCTTCAGACAGCAGATGATTGATCACCGATTGGTTACGTTCATCATGCCAGTGTTCCCACAGGTGCCGGTTATGCTCTGTCTGCAGGCAATACTTCAGCTCATGACCGGCAAAAAACAGCGGTATGCTGCTGGTATGTTTTAAAAAGCAGTGCTCGTAGCCCCGGGTACGCGACTGGATGATTTTGTCTTCGTGATTTTGCCGCGAGCGGCTGGCCGCCATTTTCTGACGGGCTTCGATGGCATCTTTCAGTGCGTCACTGGATTCGACCAGCATCAGGCGCAGCCAGGTGTAGCTGTCGTTATCTGCATGGGGCGATACCCCCAGAATCCGGTAGCTGATCCCCTGCACGAGCCGTTCGTCTTTGAGTTGTTTGGCCAGCTCGGGGAAATACGCGGTGACCACCTGTCCGGTATGGTAGCGGAATGCGGAAGACACCCGAAAGCGTGCGCCGGAAGGCGAGATATCCGATGTGGTGCCGTTCACTTCCTGTGAATACGGCAGCGTCAGCACAACCGGGGTGGTGATCTGAATGCGTTGTTCACTGCGGCTGAGGTGATAGCCAAAGCGCAGCAGCTCGGCACCAAAAGGCAGCGCTTCGGCCGGCGCCTCCGGCGGCGGAGCGGGTGTGTCCTGTTGCTGCATGACCCGGAAGTTGTTGCGGGTATTCATCAGCGATTCAAACAGACCGACCCGGTATTGTTCGCCATAGGTTTTGATCCGGCGGCGATAGACATTCATCGCCACGTCATCCAGCCAGTGCGTCATCCCGTGCATGTCATAAGGACGGCACTCGCCACTGACCTTGCCGCGTAAATCAACGGGCTGGCGGCAGGGGGCCATCAGACGGTTGATTTCCATTTTAACCTGCAAGCGTACCGGACCACTGAGATCCGCGGTCAGGTGCTGAAACAAGTCATTAAAATCCCCGCTGTCATAAGCCGGGAGCAGTTGTTCTATCAGTCCTTTGTATTCATCCAGCAACATAGTGGTTTTAGCAATAGGTCTCTATCGGGTATGATCCCTATTGTGCAGTAAAACGAAGAATTGTCATAAACTTGTAAGCGGAAAGTCAGGCATGGCGCATGTCCTGTCTGTTTCTTCGCCACAGATTGGCTGGCACCTGCACTGAGTGGCCCTTTTCGGTCACGGCTTGATGATGAAAAAGGGATACAATGGCGAAAACCAAAAGAGCTTACGTCTGCAGTGACTGCGGCGCCGATTTTCCACGCTGGCAGGGCCAGTGCAGTGCGTGTGCCGCCTGGAATACCATTACTGAATTTACGATCCCCAAAACGAAATCTGCCCTGGGCGCTGGTGGTGGCGGCGGTGCGGTCAGCAGTTATGCCGGCTCGGCGACCAAAGTGCAGACGCTGTCGGAAGTTGAAAGTAAAGATTTGCCGCGTTTCAGCTCGGGGATCTCAGAGCTTGACCGTGTACTGGGTGGCGGTATTGTACCGGGCTCTGTGCTCCTGTTGTGCGGTGATCCCGGTGCCGGTAAATCGACGCTGTTGCTGCAAAGCATCGGGGCGGTCGCGGAATCTCGTCAGGCGCTGTATGTGTCCGGTGAGGAGTCCATTCACCAGATTTCGCAACGGGCAAAACGCCTGGCGACGCCGAATATCGACAAAATACAGGTGGTGGCCGAAACCTCGGTCGAGCAGATCCTCAATCACGTGGTCGAGCAGAAAGTCTCTTTCGTGATCATTGACTCGATCCAGACGATGACCGTGGCGCACAATGAATCGGCGGCGGGCAGCCCGAGTCAGGTCAAAGAGTCGGCCGCGGCACTGACCCGTTTTGCCAAGACGGAAGGCGTGACCTTCATGATTGTCGGTCACATCAATAAAGACTCGAATGTGGCCGGTCCGATGCAGTTGATCCACATCGTCGATGGCTTGTTCGCCCTGTCATCGACGTCGGATGAAAAATTCCGGGTCTTACGCACCTCTAAGAACCGTTTCGGGGCCGATTCTGAATCCTGTTTCTTTGCCATGACAGAAACAGGCATGAAGCAGGTTAAAAACCCGTCTGCGATATTTCTCAGCCGCTCGAATAAAAATCACGCCGGTTCGGTTTGTACCACGCTCTGGGAAGGGACCCGCCCTTTGCTGGTGGAGATTCAGGCGCTGTGCAATCAGTCGATGACCGAAGTGCCGCGCCGCCTGAGTGTGGGGTACGATTCCAACCGGCTGGCGATGTCCATTGCCGTGCTGGCGCGGCATGGCGGGGTGATGCTGTCGGATATGGACATCTTTGTAAACTGTGTCGGCGGGATCCGGATCGAAGAGACCTCCGCGGATTTATCTGTGTTGCTGGCGATCTTCTCCAGTTTCAAAAACGCACCGATCCCACAGGATGTCTTGGTGTTTGGTGAAATCGGCCTGAATGGTGACATCCGTCCGTCTGCCAACGGGGTCGAACGGATTCGGGAAGCGGCCAAGCAAGGCTTTACCCGTGCGATTATCCCGAAAGCCAATGCAAGCCGCTCACTTCCCGGGATTGAGATCATGCCGGTTGAGGATCTGCAAGAAGCGCTGGCGGCGTTTGAACGGGTCGCTGTTTAAACCACGAACGCTTGTTATTCACCTGATTCCCCTGTCTGGCCGGTGGTTGTGTAAGGCGAACACAACCACCGGCTTTCGTTGCCGTTAGTCACAGCTATTAACTCCTGTTCAGGGGAATTAAAGGCTTACCGTTTTAAAGAAAATTCACACTTCAGGTGTTAATTTCACTCTGAAAAAAGTGAAATGCTCTTTATCTTTAGTCAATATTTTCAATCGCCCTGCAGTAAAATTGCCTCATTACATAGGAGGTAATACATGGCAATTGAATCATTTCTGAGCTGTTCTCATTTTAAAGATGCACCGAAAGATGTTTTTATGGCATCTCCTTATCAGCGTCCTTGTCGGCCACAGGATTTAAAGGCGCTGGATTTATCGAAACCGGTTGACCTTGATAAGTATTCTTCTAATGAGAATTTGTTGATTCAGCGTTCCATTTTAAACGCCTATGAATTAGATCTGGTTTTTCTGCCATTCAGTAAACCTGTCAACCTGAAGGAGTTCAAAACATTTTACTGTGATGAAAACTATAAGAATGCAGCAGCAGTACTGCCTTTTTTTGAACAGCTTGCATTTTCATCTCTGGAAAAAAGCATCAATGTATCAGGTCATTGGACCTTGCAAGACTTCGTTCAATATACGAAGACAAAAATAAAAGATGTTGCCAATAGTGAGTCAACACTTTATAAGAAAATAACAGGTTCGAAAGATCCTGAGTCAGCGGCTAGGTTTTTCTTTATCCAGTGTGCGGGTGACTTTCTTTCTGAAGCATCAGCGATGGCGCGTAACGTATTAGGAAATTATGGCTCTGCTACCTCTGAGCTATTTAAAGTACTGATCGATGAGTACGGTTACGGTGTACATGAGAAAAAACACTCCAGCATTTTTGAACGTATGATGAAAGATGTTGGATTAAATGACATGATTCACTATTACTGGCATTTTTATACGCCAGGTAGTTTATCTCTGATTAATTACTTTCATTACATTTCTAAAAACCACAGCCGATTCTTTAAATATCTTGGCGCACTTTATTATACAGAAGCGACATTGGCTTTTACGACCAAGAGTCAGTCCAAGATTGTTAACGATGTATTTAAAGGTCGGGTGAGTTCTCTGTATTTTGATGAACATAGTCATATTGATATTCATCATGGCAGAATGGCACTGGAAAAGATTATTATTCCTTTGGTTGAATTACATGGTGAACAAATCATCCCGGATATCTTATCAGGCTTTGAAGAGTTTGCTTCTTTGCAAGATATAGCTGACGAAGAGTTGTATCGCCATATTGAGGTACATGATTCGCTTGATGAACTGGTAGAAAAAGCGAAAAAGTACCCTGATGTGAGTGGTGCCGTTAAGTTTGAAGAAGTACTGGGTGAGGTGTCTGTATCACATATCCACAACAACGATGAACTGTTCATGGTTGATGAAGGGGAATTGGACCTTTATTTCTCACCCGATAAAGTAGTGAAAATGAAGGCGGGGGATAAAATCATCATTCCGTCAGGTATTCTGCATTTATCAAAAATCACATCAGATACATGTTGTTATTCTGTTAAACATATTGAGGTGGCATAAATGACGGTGATCTCTGTTGATTCAAGAAAAAATAACAGGCTAGCAGTGAACGAGAAAAATTTTTTCATTCAACGTGTAGAGCATGATGGCAAAGTGTGGGTATTACCGTCTGAATGCCCACATCGAGGTGGTCCGCTGCATCTGGGTAAACAGTGCGAAAAAACAGGTGCGATCGTTTGTCCCTGGCACGATAACAGAATTAGCATGCATTGCATCAAAAGAAGCTCATTGCCAGCAATATCCAATAAAGATTTAATTCATGTGGTGCTGCCAAATGATAACTATCGTATATGGTCAGAAAGAAAATTATAAAGGAATGGAAAATGAATAGTACATTATTAAAAACGTATCTATTGCTTGCATTTTCTGTTTTCCTGGATATGTCAATTCAAATTGTCATGATCTGGAAAATACTTGAAATCACAAGCTCTACAGTTTATATGGGAATGATTGTCAGTATTGGCGCAGTCACGCCATTTATTCTGAGTAAAATTATTCAAAAGAAAGATATCTTTTATAAGAAGTCGACCATCACAACGCTCAGGGCTGTTTTCTTTGCTTGCATGGTGACCGTTTTATATTTCGGTGCAACGGGTATGATTTACATCATATTTATGATTGCTGTTTTTTCCTCTTGCAATATGGTTTGCAGTATCAATACCTTTGAAGTGAAAAATTCCAGTTTTGTGAAAAGCAAACTGATTGAAGCCTCTAAAGCATCCAGAGTATTGCAGACAACGATTCAGTTTGGTGCTTTCTTTGGTGCATTGTTTGGAGGTTGGTACCTCAAGGCGATGGGTTTTGAAAATTTTATTCATTATATCGCCGTCATGTCTATTTTATTGTCAGTATCTTACCTGTTTGTTTCTGATGTAGATAAAGAAGATGCCGACGCAGAGAAAAGTAATCAGCAAGCGCTTTCCGGGAAAAGAGAACGCTTTGTTATCCAGGTTGCCTTGTCGGTTTTAACCGGCTTACATATCGGTGCGTTCAATACCTTCGTCCCAGTGTACTATCAGCTGTTCAGAGAGTGGGGGCCTGATATTCTGGGTTTTGCATCAGGGTTGGCGGGGATAGGCGCATTATGCGCGGCACTTCTTCCTCAGAATAAACGCGTTTATTTACTCAGTGCGGCACTGTTACTGGTCGGAGATATCGGCCTATTCTTTATGGATATGCCTTACTTATCTGTGCTGTTCTGTTTCTGTATTGGTTATGCGGTTAACTCTGTCAGGATTACATCTAGAACAGAAATTTTGAAATCTGATGCTGTTCAAAGTGATGTCAATAACGCTATCAGCCATTCTAATTACCTGTTTTATATTGTGTCTGGTACCGTTCCTATGCTGGTGACTCTGCTTTTGACTTATTTTTCATTCTCAAGCGAAGCCTATGGTGTATCACTGATATTGGTGGGTGTTTTTTCCGCTGTCGTCATCTTGCTGTTAACCCGAAGTAAAAAAACAATCACATTGGAAGGTGCATATGAAAAGTAAAGTATTGATAGTGAACCCTGCATCCAGCGGAAAAATGATCCGACCAAAATTGCAAGAAAGCAATATTCAATGTGATGTGTATTTTGACTCAGAACATGATCCCAAAGGCATGCTGGATACAATGAATATCGAGAATTATGATCAGAATGTCTCCGGTTTCAGTCTCGATGCGTTGAAAAATGAACATTATGATGCTGTGATTGCCGGATCTGAACTCGGTGTTGAACTGGCAGATAAGCTTGCCAGTGACTTAGGTTTACCAGGAAACTCACCGTTGACGACTGGACTGCGCCGAAATAAAAATGAAATGCAAGATGCATTGAAAAAAAACGGTTTGTCCTATATTCAGACATTCATGGTTGATATGGATGGTAAAGGGCTAAATGAGCTAAATGAAATCAAATGCAAAAAGTATATCATCAAACCTGTGAATTCTGCAGGTTCTGAAAACGTCTACTTCTGCAATAGCAGAGATGAGGTTATTAATAAAATATCTTCGTTGCCTTGGGGGAAAATAAACAGCACTGGAAAAAGAAATGACCAGTTTCTTGTTCAGGAGTTTATTGAAGGCGAGGAGTACGTTTTAGATCTGATAGTCAATGGAGACCAAATCGCTTTAGTGGCGATTTGTAAATACGTTAAAGGTCAGTCGGGTCATAATCCATTTGTTTATAATCGACTGGAACTATTAGATCCATATGACGCCGGGTTGGCGCCAATTCGTGAATATGCTGTTGCAGCGACCCGGGCGCTCGATATTACCTATGGTCTTGTGCATATGGAACTGATGCTGAGTCCGTCATCAGGCCCGGTCATGATTGAAGCAGCAACACGGATACACGGTGGTGTTGCGCCATCATTATTTGAAAGCTGTTATTCTCCCAGTTTGCTGGATACGATTGCTGCACTGGTGTCAGAGCAAAGCGTACCTGAACAAGATTCGCAGATAGTGAAGCAGGGAAGAGTATATTTTCATGTTAATCAATACCCTGCGAAATTTTCAGGTGTCGATGCCATCAGTGACGGTAAGCTAAGACGTATTCCATCATTGATTGATTATTTTGTCACCGTGAAAGAGGGGCAAGAATTACCGGCCACGGATGATTTGTTCACCTGCCCGTGTCTTGTGTGGTTAGCCAATAATAATGCTTTTGATTTAGAGTCTGATATTCAGGAAGTTGAGCATGTTCTGAATGGTGTATTTAACAAGGAGTTGATCAGTGCCTAAGCTAATCATTAAAGACACAGATGAAACGATAGAAGCAGAAGCAGGCACCCCTGTTTCAGAATTGTTTGAGTTTGATGGACTGAGAAGTGTTCCGTTTAATTGTATGCGTGGCATTTGTGGTTCTTGTGCCGTAAAACCGGTCACAAATATAGATCATCTCGGCGATGTACATGAGAATGAGAAAGGCACACTTGAGATTCTGGCTTTGTGTCCGGCTGAATACAGATTACTGTGTCAGTGTACCTTAGTCAGGGATTCAGAGGTTGAGTTAGCTTAAGGTAATTATGAATATATCTACTTTATATAATAACAATGTGAAGTTGTTTGAAATGTTAAATCTGGATTATCGTTCATATAAACATGAGCCTATACTGGATTATGAAACCGATCTGAAAGTTTCTAAAGAATTAGGCTGGACAGCAGCACCCAGTAAAAGCTTATTTCTGAAACGTAAAAGCGGCGGCTACTGTGTGTTTGTGACCCATAAAGAAAACCGTTTTGATCAGAAGAAGATTCGGAATGTGATTGGTGAGCGGGTTTCTATTTGCAACAATGAAGAAATGGAGACGATTACAGGCTGTATTCCCGGCGCGTTATGTCCTTTTGTTTTAGAACCATCGATCCCTATTATTTTAGATGTCTCTTTACTGGACCATAAAGAAGTGATGTTTACTCCGGCTGATCCCAGTTATACATTCATTGTTGAATCAGACTCATTGGTCAATGTGTTTGAAAGCTTAAACAATGAAATGTACTTTTACGCTAATTAAAGCTAATTAAAGCTAATTAAAGCTAATTAAAGCTAATTTAAATAGGGGCTGTTCAGCCCCTTATTCATGTTTAATGTCTAACACGGGAAGAATATGGATGGATTCAATACCGCCCATATCGATGATGAATTTTTTAATTTCATACAGTAGCGGAAGCCGGGTGCTGTTGATCCTGATCAGGCAGTCGAACTCACCGTATATAGATTCGAATTGAAAATCATAACCGGCACTTTTGAGGTGTTTGAAAATTTGTTTACAGTCGACGCTTCCGGATTTGATCAGCAAGTAAGAATGGATATCATCAGAAGGGGATAAACGCTGATCAAAGCAAGTACTGATTGTGAAGCCTGTTATGATGTTCTCCTGTATGAGCGATTGTATTCTTTTATCAACGGCACTGCGTGAGAGATTGACCTGTTCTGCAATTTTCTGGATACTCTCTCTTGAGTTACTTCTCAATAACTCAATAATTTTCATGTCCACTTTATCTAAATTCATGATGGTTACTAACTAGCCTAGCCTGGTGACTTTTTGATTCAAAAGAAACAGAAAGTGTTTGTAGTTATATTCTGCTTTTGATACTGGTTCATTCTCTGCTTTGCTTGACAAGCAACCGCATACTTACCATACACCTCAGGTATCTTGTCAATATGAACATTAACGATTATGTGAATAACGTGATAGGAAATGATCTCAGCAGAGAAATGACTGAAACGGCAGGGCGCAGTCGTGAGCCTGGTTAGGGTTACCTGAAGCCGTAACACATGCGAAACTAGCCTTGAAAAGGAAAATGGTGTCCTGTCTGCATCAAGGCTCTTTGCTGACCGGCGAGCGCGTCAGCACAGGTGAAACGCTGTGGGTTTCAGCCAGCAAGATCAGCAAGAAGTGCCAGTTCGCGATAAAGCAGCTCGTCATTACCCACGTTGAGTTCAATCAGGCGGCGCAGGTGAGAAATGCTGTCGATATCAATATTCACGATCTTCATCCGCAGACAGTGGCTGTCATGGGCGACCAGTTCAGTGACCATCGTCATATGAATCTCTGTGTCATGCAGGGTGACATCGACTTCAAACGGGGCGTTGTCATCCGGCTGCCAGTGTTCAGGCATGCTGAGCAGAATACCATGCAGTGAGATATCCCGAACATCAGCAGACCAGTGTGACTGAGCCTGGCGCACCCGCGCCAGAGCCTGATAAACAATACGGATAAACTGGCGTCTTTCGTTCATAGTCTGTGATTACCTGTATGAGCCTATATTGTCGAGTTTAGGGGCAGTTGGCTTTTTGGGGCTGATTTTTTCTGTGTTGATGCGATGTAAGGTTACAGCACAGCCCCTCTGCGAAGGGATCGAGCTTGTGCTGGAACAGCCCTGACTCTGATGAAACAGGCGACTTTGATGATTTGCTTATTAAGTAATCACGCAATAAAAAGGCTGCCTAAATGGCAGCCTGAGTGACGTGATTGCAAATCTGTCCGGACAGACTTATTTGGCAATACGCTTGTACTTAATCCGGTGCGGCTCTGCAGCCTGCGCGCCCAGTGTTTTCTTCAGCCAGTCGGTATATTCGCTATAGTTACCTTCGAAGAAATTCACCTGGCCTTCATCGCGGTAGTCCAGAATGTGGGTCGCGATACGGTCCAGAAACCAGCGGTCGTGCGAGATCACCATGGCGCAGCCAGGGAATTCCAGCAGCGCTTCTTCCAGTGCACGCAGAGTTTCTACGTCCAGGTCATTGGTTGGCTCATCGAGCAGCAGGACGTTGCCGCCGGCTTTCAGCAGTTTGGCCAGGTGAACACGGTTACGTTCACCACCAGACAGCTCGCCAATGCGTTTTTGCTGATCGCTGCCCCGGAAATTAAAGCGGGACACATAAGCACGCGCCTGAATCTCGAAGTTGTTGATGCGAATGACATCGTTGCCTTCAGAGATTTCCTGATACACAGTATTGTTATCATTCATGCTGTCGCGGAACTGCTCCACAGAGGCCAGTTTCACTGTGTCGCCCAGTTCGATCGTGCCCGCATCGGGCTGCTCTGAGCCGCTCAGCATCTTGAACAGGGTCGACTTACCGGCACCGTTGGCACCGATAATGCCCACGATGGCGCCTTTAGGCATGCTGAAAGACAGGTTATCGATCAGCACACGGTCACCAAAGGATTTGGTCAGGCCGTTGACTTCGATTACTTTGTCGCCCAGACGATCACCCGGCGGGATGAAGAGTTCGTTGGTTTCATTCCGCTTCTGATGATCTGAGGTATTCAGCTCTTCAAAACGGGCCATACGTGCTTTGGATTTGGCCTGACGACCTTTCGGGTTCTGGCGTACCCACTCCAGCTCTTTCTCAATGGTTTTCTGACGCGCTTTCTCCTGAGAGGCTTCCTGTTTCAGACGGGCGTCTTTCTGCTCCAGCCAGGACGTATAGTTACCCTGCCATGGAATGCCTTCACCACGGTCCAGTTCCAGAATCCAGCCGGCGGCGTTGTCCAGGAAGTAACGGTCGTGCGTAATCGCCACGACTGTGCCGGTGTAATCAACCAAGAAGCGCTCCAGCCAGCCAACGGATTCGGCATCCAGGTGGTTCGTGGGTTCGTCGAGCAGCAGCATGTCCGGCTGTTCCAGCAGCAGGCGGCAGATTGCCACACGGCGGCGTTCGCCCCCCGACAGTAGTTTGATCTGAGCGTCCCACTCCGGCAAGCGCAACGCATCCGCAGCACGCTCCAGCGTGTTGTCCAGATTGTGGCCGTCTTTGGCCTGAATCAGGGCTTCCAGCTCACCCTGCTCTTTGGCAAGGGCATCGAAATCGGCATCTGGTTCCGCGTAAGCAGCATATACAGCATCCAGGCGGGTCAGGGCGTTTTTCACATCGGAGACGGCTTCTTCAACCACTTCACGCACTGTCTTGCTTTCGTCCAGTACCGGCTCCTGCGGCAGATAACCGACATTCAGGCCGGGTTGCGGGCGGGCTTCCCCTTCAATATCGGTATCGATACCCGCCATGATGCGCAGCAGGGTGGATTTACCAGAACCGTTCAGGCCCAGGACACCGATTTTGGCGCCAGGGAAGAAACTTAATGAAATATCTTTCAGAATCTGTCGCTTAGGTGGCACAACTTTGCTCACTCGCGACATGGTATAGACGTATTCAGCCATTTCCGTAGGTCATCTCTAATGATTGGAGAAAGGGGTATTTTAACCATTCTGGCCCTAAGTTTAACAGCAATGTCTCACAATGACGGTTAAGATGAATACATGACCTTCACCGCAGGTTTTCGTTATTGACCGGAGCCTGACCCGGGGCTGACGTTGATGCGGGGATGGGGCGCTAGGATGACAGTGTCAATGAAACGTGCTGATTTTTAATCTGAGTGAAGCTGGAGCTAGAAAGAGTATATATGCAGTCTGAAGCCGTTAAGCACCGTTATAGCCGTTGGATTCTGGGCCTGGGAGTATGGGTGCTGTTAGGAGGAAGCGTGGCACAGGCCGCCTCGCTGGAAGAGCAAAGAGAATGGTATGAAGCTGCGAAAGATGCGCTGGAACGTAGTGATCTGGCCACGTATCAACGCTATCGCGGCAGGCTCAATGACTATCCGCTGACCCCTTATCTTGATTACCGCCAGTTTCAGGACAATCTGGAAAAGCGTTCCCCTGCTGAAGTGAGCGCATTCATCAAAAAATTTCAGGATCTGCCTTTCACCATCAAGTTGGGTTATGCCTATCAGGATGTGCTGGCGGAAGCTAACCGCTGGCAGGATCTGGTGACCTTTCAGACTGAGCCGCCTTTCAGGGAAAGTTATCAGTGTCAGTATTATCTGGCACTGAGCAAAGTGGGCCGTAAGAAAGAAGCCTGGCAGGGTGCACAGTCACTCTGGCTGACCGGCCAGTCGCTTGACGATGATTGTGATCCTATGCTGGATGCCTGGGCAAAAGCCGGAAAACGCACCAACTCGCTGATTCTCGATCGCATGCTGCTGGTGTTTGAAGCCGGCAATCAGGGGCTGCTGAAATATCTCGATAAACAACTGACAGGCAGCGCCAGAAAAGACGGCGATACGCTGCTCGCGTTGTTTGCCAAACCGCAGGGTGTGGCCGAGTTCGCCAAAAAAAGCAAAGTGACTGACTATAACCGGCAACTGACGGTGGCGGCTTATCAGCGGCTGGCAAGCGCCGATACCAAAGAAGCCCTGGGCCAGTTAGAGCGGGTAGCGGACGGGCAAAAACTGGATGCAGCGCAGAAGCAGTCACTGGCAGATTATACAGCGTCACGACTGATGGATACCGAGGACGCTGATCTCATCCGCTGGCGCGATGCCATTTTGCGCAAAAGCAGCGATGATGGTTTGATTGGACGACGCATTCGTCTTGCCCTTCGTAATGGCAACTGGACCGAAGCGCAGGCATGGATACCGCAACTCTCGGCCGAAGAGCAGAACACGCTGCGCTGGAAGTTCTGGCAGGCGCATTTGCTGGCTAAAACCGATCCTGTGGTTGCCAAGCCGAAATACCAGGAATTACTGGGTGAGCGGAATTTTTACAGTGCCGCAGCCGCCACTGTGCTGGGCGAAGAAATCGACTTTCCGGTGGAATCCCTGGGAGAAGAAGAACAGGATGTGACCCCTTATCTGCCGGCGTTGAAGCGAATTGAAGAAATGATCGCTCAGGATAAGGTGTTTGATGCCAACCTGGAGTGGTGGTATCTGATGAAAGATCTCGATCCGAAAGCCATCTGGCCGCTGGCGGGTTACGCAGATAAGCAACACTGGCACCATCTGACGGTGCAGGCCACTATTTATGGCCGGATGTGGGAGCACCTGTCGTTACGTTTCCCGCTGGCATTTGCTGAGACCTTCAAGTCATTCGGTCAGCAGCGTGAGCTTTCTGTGACGACTATGATGGCACTGGCGCGTCAGGAAAGTGCGCTGAATCCGCAGGCAATGTCGCCGGTAGGTGCCCGCGGGCTGATGCAACTGATGCCCGCCACAGCCAGAGAGACAGCCGGTAAGCTGAACTATAAATACGCGGGCAGCAACAGTCTTTTTGAGCCTGAGGTTAACATTCGTCTTGGCAGCGGATACCTGAAAATGATGCTGGAACGTTACGACAACAACCGGATCTTTGCTTTCTCGGCGTACAATGCCGGACCGGGCAGGGTCACCAGCTGGCGAAAAATCAGTGATAGCAAACTGGATGCCTTTGCCTTTATGGAAACCATCCCTTTCGGCGAAACGCGTGGTTATGTCCAGAATGTGCTGATGTTTGAAGTCTACTACGACAAATTGACCAATCAGCCGATTCAGTTACTGACCACAGAGGAACTGAACACTAAGTATTGAGACAAACTGCTGCTATAGGTTTGGTGGAAGGCTGTGGTTCAGGGTAGAATCCGGACAGAATTAATACGCCTGTGTGGGTTACGAACGACTAGCGCAGGCAATTTTTGAGGAAAACCATGTCAACCAAAGCCGATACGCCGGACTTTTCTGACTGGCAGCAAATAGTCTCTCTGTTCCGCCAGGCCTCTGCTGAAGGCAAAGATGAGTTACTCCTTCGCCTGCTGTTAACCCCGGATGAGCGTGAATCGCTGATCGCCCGGGTGAATATTTTCCATGAATTGCTGAATGGTGAGCGTAGCCAGCGTAAAATCAGCGAGTTATTGGGCGTTGGTGTGGCGACAATCACTCGTGGCTCCAACGAACTGAAACACCACGATGCGGAGATCCGCGACTGGTTAGCTGAATTCCTGTTGAAACAGCAGCCGAAAGGCTGAAGGACCTTGTCACCCCCTCCTGACCTCCCCCTTGAAAAGGGGGAGGGATTATACAGAACTCACTGAAACCACCAAGATTCCTTTCCCTTGGTCAATCTGCGAGAGCAAGATTACTTTTGTGCAAACTCAGCGGCTGTCTGATCGTACAGTCCCGGGTTCATGAAAGGGATCAGGGCCAGAATCAGAGCCTGCTGGTACACACTGCTGCGGCTGAGCTTGTGTTCAGTAAGCATCGCGATAGCGCCACCTTGCTGCTTCACATTCTGCTGCTGAAACATATCATCCATCACATCCCCCAGTTCTTCTCCGTCATGCAGACGGGCCAGCGCTTTGGGCGGCAGAGGCAGAGAGGCTGAACGGGATTCACCCCGCAGATTGCCGTTCTCGATCACCATCCAGGCAAATGTCGCACAGCCATCAAGTCCGGCTTCCAGACTGACGTAATAGTCCGCGCCAGGCTGCAGTTCCCGGGCATGGACGACCCGGTTACGGGCACCGTTCAGGGTTTCTTCGGCACACATTGGCTGTGCTCTGACGCCGCTCTCTACGGCCACACCGCTAATTTGCAGGGCTTGTGCCGGGAATGCCTGGTGGAAGGCGTTTTCTACTGCCCGGATTTTAGCCGGGTTTGCCGAGGCGACAATAATGCGAGTCTGGCGCTCTGGTACTGGATTGGTGGTGGGCATGATGGGCTCCTTCAGTTCACGTCGTTATTGTACGGATTGGAAGGGCGCTGTCACCCCTGACGGGCGTCTGCAAGCGCATAAGCTAATCAGGGGGAGGCGGCAGGATCACCAGCGGGGCAATCAGATGCGGTCGAATGACCAGTCGGACTGAATAATGTAACCGTGGATCTTGAACTCGTCGTGGTTGACAAACAGGTTCGGAAAATCCGGCTGGGAAGTGGAAAACACCACGCCATCTGCCAGTTGGGTCATGTGGTAGAAATCGGGCTCGCTGCCACGTACCGAGGCAAATACCGGCTGTTTCGGACGATAAGGGGCTTTGCGTGTCGCCAGCGCATAGCTGCCCAGCGGCGCACACTGCGCGATGTTTTCGTTATCGACCAGCAGGCCAAGGCAATCATCGCGATCCAAATGATGCGGGATCGCCCGCTTGCTCAGCACGTCGACTTTGCCGCCATCGCGATAGGACAGGTAGTCTTTGCGATGAATAATCGGAATGTAAGTCGATGTCGAGTTGTGACCCGTTTCGTGACTGATGGCCGTTGTGGCCTGAGTGCCTGAATCAATCTGTCCGGTCAGCAAGTAGCTGATAGAGGTGTTCAGGGTTTCAGCAATTCTTTCCAGCTCACGTACCTCAATGCCGTATTTGCCTGACAGTTTACGGCTCATGGTGCCTTGTTGCAGGCCCAGTGTTTCGCCAAGCTGTTTCTGGCTGATTCCCTGAATCTTTGCCAGGCGCTTAATCCGCTCTAAATATTCCATATGAATGGCTTCCCGCTCGCAGTAAAAAAAGAATGCGAAAGGCATTCGCAAAAGTCATAAATTATTTTACTGATATCCTTGTCTAAAGGTTTTACTCAAGCTGAAAAGTGCGATGGATTTCGTTAAAGGAATATACATTTGCACTGAGTTGGGTAAAAAAAGGGACAATTTTTTTCAGTAAAATAAGCCAGTAAGAAAAAACAACGCCAGCTGCTGACAAAAGTAACATATCAGTTCCGACCAAGAAATAAGGAAACTGCATGCGATTGAGGGTTTTATGCATATTTTATGATATGCAACCCAAGGTTACACAGGATTTCTTAAAAATATGAAGAATGGAAGAAAGGGGAGTGGATTCATGATGCAAATGAAATCGATTTCATCCCTGTGGTGAATATGTGCACTCTATCAATAAAAACGGTGAATATTATTCCTTCTGAGTATATTTCCCGGTTGCCTCGGCCAATCAATAAAAGAGGCTGTTCAGAATCCGGGCTGGCGGAAGTGGATAAGACTCAGCTGCCGGACCGGATAACCTTTCGCTGTTTCACCAGTATTGAGCACGAAAAGGCGTACAAGTTGCACCATTGTGGATCGAACAGCACGGTATTGGTGCACAAGGCTCGGGTGTTCCGGGCAGACAGCAAAGCACACCATTTTTTGTTATTGATTTTCAATCACTTAGTTTTGCTGACGAATTTAGCAGTTAGTGAGTCAAATTGGAACAGTTATTGCTTGCCTCTTAATCATGATTGATTCGCCCTAATTTGGGGCTTGTGGTGATTTTTTGCACATATTTTGTGCGCGACTTAGGGAAGAGTTCGATGACTGAATCTATGACACAGGTGACGGGGGCCGTGCAGGCCCTGACGCAAAGTGCGGACACTTTGTTCCTGCTGCTGGGCGCCATCATGGTGTTTTTGATGCATGCCGGTTTTGCGTTTCTGGAAGTGGGCACGGTACGGCAGAAAAATCAGGTCAACGCGCTGGTGAAGATATTGGCTGATTTTGGTGTATCGACCATCGCTTACTTCTTTATCGGCTACTGGCTGGCCTATGGCGCCACCTTTTTTGCCGATGCAGAAACCTTATCGGCCGGTAATGGCTTCGCCTTAGTCAAATTCTTCTTCCTGCTGACCTTTGCCGCCGCGATCCCGGCGATCGTCTCCGGCGGCATTGCGGAGCGGGCCCGCTTCAACCCTGTACTGATCTCGACCTTCTTTATTGTGGGCCTTGTGTACCCGTTATTTGAGGGCATGATCTGGAACGGCAATTTTGGTCTGCAGGCGTGGTTTGAAGGCCAGTTTGGCGCCGCTTTCCATGATTTTGCCGGCTCAGTGGTGGTGCATGCGGTCGGCGGCTGGATTGCACTGGTGGCGGTGATGCTGCTGGGGATGCGCAAAGGGCGGATCCGGGCCGGTAAACACACGAACTTCGCGCCGTCTAACATCCCGTTTCTGGCATTGGGCGCCTGGATTTTAAGTGTCGGCTGGTTCGGCTTTAACGTGATGTCGGCGCAGTCGATCAACGGTGTCAGCGGACTGGTTGCCGTCAACTCGCTGATGGCGATGGTGGGCGGGATTCTGGCCGCCGTGGTGCTGGGTAAAAATGACCCCGGTTTTATTCATAACGGCCCGCTGGCCGGGCTGGTCGCTGTGTGCGCCGGTTCGGATCTGATGCATCCGCTGGGGGCGCTGATCACCGGTGTGGTGGCGGCTGCTATTTTTGTCTGGCTGTTCACTTACCTGCAAAACCACACCAAAATTGATGATGTGCTCGGTGTCTGGCCGCTGCATGGCATGTGCGGAGCCTGGGGCGGTATTGCGGCTGGTATCTTTGGCCTGCAATCGCTGGGCGGATTAGGCGGAGTCAACTTTATCGTCCAACTGCTGGGTACTGTGATAGGCATCGCGATTGCGCTGGCAGGCGCGTTGATCGTTTACGGCCTGGTGGACAAGCTCTCGGGCCTGCGCCTGAGCGAAGAAGATGAGTTCAACGGCGCAGATCTGGCAATCCACAAGATCAGTGCCACCAATTTAGAATAGAACCACTTAGCTTATCAATGATCGAATGCCGCCTGGTGCGGCATTTTTTTATGTGAGGTATTCAGTGCGTGAATGAAGGCAAAACCGTTCACTGTCACTTTGGGGCTGGTGACAGTGAACGACCGGGATTTCTTACTCTTATGACGACACCATTCGCTGCGATTGCTTAAGCTCAGTCTGTGTTTCTGTGCTGGGTTCAAGCATGCAGCAACGAATAGGGTCAGGTCAGTGGCATCGACTGATCGCAGCCGCCTTGAGCGGTCTTTTTGTCATCCTGCTTCAGGGGATACTGAGTGCCAGTGTGGTCAGCGCAGAAGCCCCTGAGCTGAAAGCGCTGCACCAAAAGGAGCCCTTTGCCAGCTGGGATCGCACCGCATCAGAAGCGCGAGTGCTGCTGCAGGACAAAACCGCAGAGACCACTCAACTAGAGCGCATTCGCGCAACCCTGGCTGAACAGCGGGGTGAAGCTTATCAGATATCACAAGACAAATCGGTGGATGTCCGCTGGCTGGAAGCGCAAATTAAATCCCTGGGTCCGGAACCGAAGGCCGGGGAAAGCGAACCTGAGGTCATTGCCAGCCGTCGCGCCGAGCTGGAAAATGAGCTGGCAACTGCCAGCGCGCCGATTTTTCTGGCTGATGCAGCGTATGAGCGGGCCAACCTCCTGGTGGGCGAAGTCGACAAGGTGATCCGCCAGAACCTGTCCGCAAAATTGCTCGATAAAAGCCCGACGCCGTTATGGCCGGGGCGCTGGGGAGAGGCGCTGAGCGAACTGAAACAGTATGTCAGCGTGTTAGGACAGCAGTTTCACGCTGTCAGGCAAGATCCGCAACAAGCCCGTGAGATGAGTGCATCTATCACTCCGTTTCTGGTGTTTATGGCGTTCGCTCTCCTGACCATGCTGGTAATACAGCCTTGGGTGATCAACCGGCTGGACAGATTCAGCCAGAGCCTGACCAAGAAAAGCCAGATTCTGATCTGCAATGTATTCTCAACATTACTGAGGCTGTTCTTTCCTTTGCTCACTGCGTTCCTTTTAATTGTGGCAATCGGCCAGCTGAAGCTGCCTTTACCGTCTGTCAAAGCGACGATCAGCGCACTGGCGGGCGCGGCTGTGTATATTGTGGTCAGCCATTGGCTGGGGTTTCTGATATTCCGGCCTAATGCAGCAGAACAGCGAATTATCCATCTCGATGACGTTTCAGCCCGGCGTGGCATGCGGATCTGTCAACTGCTTGGGATTTTCCTTGGTCTGATTATCCTCTTAACGGCAGTCAAAACGGATCATGCCTTTTCAGCGGCCAGTTCGGCATTTTTGACCTTGCCTGTGATCGTGTTCGGCAGCTGGCTCATGTGGCAACTGGCGCAGGTCTTAAGCAAGGCTGCTATGAAAACCGATGAGGCCGACGCGCAAAGTGATCAGGCCAATCATGTCAGCCGCGGTGTACTCAACACGCTGGTCTGGTTGATGAAAGCCTCCAGTATCCTCAGCGTGGTGTTTGTCTGTGTCGGCTACGACAGCCTGGCGCGGCAGGCCATTATACCTATGGTGATGTCCATTGCGCTGATTGCCTTTGCCATGGTCATTTACTACGGCCTGCTGAATGTCATCAACCGGATCATGGGAGGTGATAATGGGCAAGACACCGAAGCGAGTGTCAGCGAAGGGCTGTTACCCATCGTGCTGATTGTCATGATGTTCATGGTGTTTGCCCCTATGCTGGCACTCACATGGGGCGCCCGGCTGACCGATATCGCAGAAATCTGGCGGCTCTTGTCCGATGGCGTTGAGCTGGGGGATGTCCGTATTTCTCTGGACGTGATCATTACGTTTCTGGTGGTGGTGTTTGTCGGTGTGCTGCTCACGCGCTGGATTCAGCACGTCATGCGTCATTCCGTGTTGCCGAAAACCAAGACCGACCCCGGCGCACGAACCGCGATTGTGACAGGGCTGGGTTATGTGGGGTATACCTTGGCGATGATAATTGCCGTATCAGCGGCGGGGCTGAATTTATCCAGCCTGGCAGTGGTGGCCGGAGCATTGTCGGTCGGGATTGGTTTTGGCCTGCAGACCATCGTCTCGAATTTTGTCTCCGGTATTATTCTGCTGATCGAGCGGCCGATCAAAGAGGGAGACTGGATCGAGGTTTCCGGTTATTCGGGCTTTGTCCGTAAGATAGCCGTCCGATCAACGCGAATCGAAACCTTTGATCTGCAGGATGTGGTGGTGCCCAACTCGGATCTGATCGCCGGTATCGTGAAAAATATGACGCTGCGATCCGACCATGGCCGATTAATCGTCCCGGTTGGTGTGGCCTACGGCAGCGATCTCAATACCGTCAAGCAAGTGTTGCTGGCGGCGGCCCAAAAGCATGGCATGATCCTCAGCTATCCCGAACCGACCGTTGTCTTCACCGAGATGGCCGACAGCGCATTGCTGTTCGAGCTTCGTTGCTTTGTCCGCGACATCAAACAGTACATGATTATCAAATCCGAACTGTTGTTCGACATTTATCAAACGCTGACTGATCAGGGCGTCAGTATCCCCTTCCCACAACGTGATGTGAGTATCAAAGGGCTGGAAAAATTACTGAAGGTGTGGGAAGAGAAAAAAGCGGAATCGGGTGACTGAGCGGTGAGTCTTACATGTTGCACCGGCGATCTGCGGGCATCAACCCAATAAAGGATTGTGTGGCAGCATCGCAATCATAATAATGACAGCCATTGTTCTTTGGTATGGCTTTGCTTTTTATGATGATTCCGTCCGTTTTCTTTCAGCCGCTGCACTCAGTCACTTTGCCCGGATGTGGCACCGAAGTGTTACTGGCCGGGTTTGATCTGCACCATTACTCGCCGTCCCTGTTCAGCCAGCTTGGCGTGAAAATGCCTGACGCATTAAGCCGGGCGGTGCCAAAGCGGCAGGCGGAATTTCTGGCCGGCCGTTATCTGGCGCAGCAACTGCTGAAAGAGCGGGGAATCGCACCGGTCGAGATAGCGGTTGGCGACAACCGTGCACCTGTCTGGCCGCAGGGGCTGACCGGCAGCATCAGCCACCATGATCAGCTGGCCGCCTGCGTGATTTGTCCCCGGCACCATGAGCAGGCCGGTGTCGGTTTGGATATTGAGCTACCAGTGAACGCGGATATTGTACCGGGCATGCAAGGGGTGGTCGTCAATGAGCAGGAGCAGGCCAGGCTGGAAACCGATGAACAAAATGCTATCTGGCTGATGACCCTGATGTTTTCTGCCAAAGAAAGCATTTTTAAAGCCTTGTATCCGCAAGTGCAGCGCTATTTCGATTTTCTGGATGTCGCATTTCTGGGGATGAACGATCAGTGGCTGTATTTTGAGTTGAACACAGAGCTGGCCGCGTCTTTGCCTGCCGGCCGGCAAGGAAAGGTGTACTACACCAAAATGGGAGAATCTGTCCTCACCTTTACCCATTCTGAGTATTTTACTGATAATAATTATCATTATTGAGTTTGTCCCGATCGGCAGTTACAATCGCTTTCTTTTTGCGGATGGATCGTGTCGTCATGGACAGTAACACGCTGAATGCGAAGTCAGTTTTAAGACTTGCGCTGCTGATTAATATGCTCTCGGTCGGGACCCTGATGATGGTGATGCCGCTGGGGCCCGATTTAGTGCGGGATATTGGGTTGCAAGGCGAGCACATCGGATACATCAGCGGTGGTGCAACATTCGGCTCCGCGATCATTGGTTTTTTCTTGCGCCTTTCTTAGACCGTTATGACCGCCGGGCGGCACTGACACTGTTTCTTCTGCTGCGCTCTGTGCTGATTGCGCTATGCGGGCTGGCAACCACGCCGGAGCAACTGCTGTTGCTGTTTATTGCCGCAGGCTGTTTCTCGGGCCCGCTCAGTGGATTGATCATGGCCTCCGTGCTGGATGTCACCAAAGTGGCGGAGCGGGGCAGGGCGATGGCCTTTGTGGCCAGCGGGTTTTCGCTGGCGGCGATCATTATTGTCCCGGCTTCTTTGCTGCTGGCACAGTGGCTGAACTGGCAGATGACTTTCTTTTTCTTTGGTGGCATCGGCCTGATCCTGGCCGTCGCGGTACGGATCTGTATGCCGTCGCTGGTACCACTGAAGCAGACTTCGGCGCAACCGATCCCTCAGTCAGACGGCTTGTCCGGGATGATCTGCTCAATGCCCTTCATTCTGGCGATGGCGATGATGGGGATCAGCCTGTTCGGGCATTTCCTGTTAGTGCCGAACCTGTCGGCTTATTTCCAGTTCAACCTCGGTTTCCCGCGTGACGAAATCAGTTACCTGTACCTGCTGGGCGGGATCATGAGCATACTCGCCATGCGCTACAGCGGCAGGATGATGGATAAAGGCTCGGGTCAAACGGCCTTGTTTGGTCTCAGTGCGATTGTGGCGGCTGTGGTGTACTACGGCTTTGTCAGCGACAGTTCGGACAAATGGGTCTATCTGATTTTTATGATTCTGATGGCCTCCAGCTCGGCGCGCAGTGCGGTGCTGGCAGCATTCACCTCCAGAGTGCCACCGCCGCAGTACCGGGCGGCTTTTATGACCTATCAGTCTACGATGTCGAACCTAGCCGCCGGTGCCGCCAGCATCATGGGCTCGGTATACCTGACATCCGGCCCGGCGCATCAACTGCTCGGGCTGGATACGCTGGCAACGGCCACGATAGTCAGCGCGATTGCCGTGCCATTGCTGGTCTGCTGGTTTATCCCTTCGCTCAAGCAGGCTCAGGTTTCACAACAGGCTCCGGGTTAATCCCGGAGTTTTTTTATCTCTTTTATTCTCCGCGCCAATACTCCCTGAAGTGCTTATAAAAACATCATTTTTATAAGTAATCAGTCTCAGTCTTTCCGTTGCACTTGAACGCGAATAAAAAAAGTTATCAATTCGATTGAACTTTTGTTGACGCTGATAATAACAATAATTATCATTTGCGCCATTGTTATTAATGGAGTGTTGAAATGTTTCAGCAACAAGGAGATAGTGTGATCAAGTTAACTCGTTTGAACCGGGCTTTATGTGTTGTCGGTATGGTCTCTTCATTTACGGCGATGGCCGAAGTGGCCAACAAAGAAGTGATGGTGGTGACGGCGAGTCAGACGGAACACCCTGAATTAACGGCTCCTGCTTCTGTGTCTTATATCACGCGTGAAGAACTGGATAACCTGGTGGTCAATGATGTCGGCGAAGCGATCAAAAAGCTGCCGGGTATCAACATCAATCCAGGCACCTCTTACGGCCGGAATGAAATCAAAATCCGTGGCCTGGGTGCAGACTACACCTTGCTGCTGATCAATGGTCGTCGCATTAACTCTCGTGATGGCCTGCTCAGCGCCTACGGCAACGACTTTGACCTGTCCAGCATTCCGATGTCCGCGGTTGAGCGGATTGAAGTGATCCGCGGCCCGATGTCATCCCTGTACGGTGCGGATGCACTGGGCGGCGTGGTGAACGTTATCCTGCGCAAACCCACCGAGGAAACGCAAGGTTCTGTCGGTTACCAGTTTGACGGTATCACTGAAGGCTCAGGCGGCGACACCCATAAACTCAATGCTTATGTCAGCGGTGCGCTGATCCCGGAAACCCTGCTCGGTAACCTGATCGTTGAAAAAAGCGATCGTGATGCCTGGCGCACGGATAAATCGGTCAACCCGGATACCGATGTGCTGGAAGAGCGTGATGAGCTGAACCTGTACTCCAACCTGAAGTGGCTGGTGAACGAGCAGCAGGATATCGATCTGGATTTGATCTACAGCAAAGATGATCGTGATGCAGACTGGAACAATTGGGGTACGGCGGTTAACAACGTGCAGGAGATGGCGCGTTATAACGTTGCGCTGACCCATTACGGTTACTGGGCCAATTTTGATTCCCGCCTGCGTTACAACCTGGATATGTCTGAGCTGAGAGATGACTCAGAACTGAACGGTGCGGTCGGTAATATTGATCAAACCAATAATACCGTGGACGGGCAGCTGTCCGGCTACCTGGGGGATCACCTGCTGACCGGCGGTGCGGAATACCGGGATACCAAGCTGAAGAATAACCTGACTCTGAACACGGATTCCGTGAACTACAGCCAGGCGGCCGTTTACCTGCAGGACGAGTTCTCGCTGGGCAATCTGGCCCTGACCCTGAGCGGCCGTTATGACGATCACGAAGTGTACGGCGGTGAGTTCAGCCCGCGTGCCTATGCGGTTTATAAAATCAGCGACAGCTGGGTCGTCAAAGGGGGCGTGGGTAAAGCTTTCAAAGCACCGAGCCTGAACCAGTACAGTGATTCTTACTCAGTCCTGGCCTGCCGTGGCGCTTGTAGCGTGGTCGGTAACCCGGATCTGAAAGCAGAAACCTCGCTGAGCTATGAGCTGGGCACCAGCTATGAAGCCGCTCGCTGGGGCGCCGGTCTGACATTGTTCCAGAACGACATTGACGACATGATTCAGGCTGAAAACTGGGACCGCGTCAGCACCGAGCTGAGCTACTTCAATGTGGCGGAAGCGGAAGTGAAAGGCGTGGAAACCATGGCCTGGGTGGATATCACAGACACGGTGAGCCTGTCGGCGAACTACATGTACACCAGTGCGGAAGACAAGGACACCAAAAAAGATCTGATCCTGACGCCAAGCCATACCGCCAATGTTCAGCTTGACTGGCAGGCAATGGATAACCTGTATGCGTACACTTCGTATCAGTACACAGGCTCTCAGTATGTCCGTTCAGGGGAGAAACTGTCGGCATACGGCACCATGGATCTGGGCGCACGCTATGAAGCGATTCAGAACCTGAATCTGAAATTGGGTGTCACTAACCTGACCAACGAAGAGCGTGACGCCGCCGCGACAAAACTGGATTACATCCTGAAAGCCCGCAGCGTGTATGCAGGCGTTTCATACGATTTCTGATAACAACATCAGTCAGGACCACCTGACACCAAAAAGAGCCAATGTCCATTGGCTCTTTTTTCCCTGCAAAAGCAATGTGATGTCACTTTCTAACCATTAAAGCCCTAACGAATTAACACTCAATCAGCCAGTTTACGATGTGTCATAAGCTGCACATATTCTTGCGTAAAAAGGGAGTTGTGACATGCAACAGACTCAAAGTGAGAATCCAATACTGAATCCGGTATTCTCACCGAATCATGATCTTTTCTTCTCGTCTGTGTACCGGACCGTCAAAGGGAAGGGCATCAGCCAAGTGATCACCACACCTGCCATTCACGGTGAAGACAGCCAGAGTGAATTCCAGCAGGTCATACAGCAGGCATTCGCCAAAGAAAAAGCCAAAGGCGTTGAAAATCCGATTCTGATCGGTTCGATTCCGTTCGATGTCTCTGAGCCATCCTGCCTCTACATTCCACAAAGCGTCGAAGTGACCGAACATCAGCCGGATGCCTTCGGTGCGCTTGGCGGAATGCCAGCCAGCAAACCGTTGCAGGTTGTGGCCAGGCGCAGTGAGCCGGAAGAGTCGGTATTCAAGCAGGCCGTCGCGCAGGCGGTGGAAAAATTTCAGCGCACTCAGCTGGAAAAAGCCGTGCTGTCGCGGGTGCTGAACATTGAGCTCAGCGATGACATCTCGGCCAGTGATATTCTGGCTCGCCTGATCAAACAAAACCCGACCGGCTTCCATTTCGCCATTCCGCAGCAGGATCAGTCCGTGTTACTGGGCGCCAGTCCAGAGCTGCTGATCCGCCAGGAAGGGCTGCAGATTCTGTCCAACCCACTGGCAGGCTCGGCGAAGCGTCAGGCCAGTGCAGAGGCTGATCAGCAAGTGAGTCAAACACTGCTGCAGTCGGTCAAAGACAGGTACGAGCATCGTCTGGTGATCGATGAGATTGCCCAGCAGCTCAAGCCTTACTGCCGCGAGCTGGATGTGCCTGCCGGTCCGTCTTTGATCCATACCCCGACCATGTGGCATCTGTCGACCCGGATTGAAGGCCAGCTCAAGACGCCGGAACAGACACCAAATCTGTCAGAAGCGTCCCCTTATAACGTGCTACAACTGGCGTGTCTGCTGCACCCGACCCCTGCGGTATGCGGTTTTCCGTTCAACCTGTCGCGGGATGCGATCAAAGAGCTGGAAGGCTAT
Organism: Photobacterium sp. Hal280; assembly: GCF_037162255.1. Lineage (NCBI taxonomy): Bacteria > Pseudomonadati > Pseudomonadota > Gammaproteobacteria > Vibrionales > Vibrionaceae > Photobacterium > Photobacterium sp. Hal280. The sequence goes on along the minus strand of NZ_JARLUO010000005.1, from coordinate 2,526,904 downwards.
GAGCGCGGCATGTTTACCGGCATGGTCGGCTGGTGCGATTCCCAGGGCAACGGCGAATGGGCAGTGACGATCCGGTGCGGTAAAGTGCGCGAAAAATCCGTTCGCTTGTTTGCCGGGGCCGGTATCGTTGACGCTTCCTGCCCGCAGGCCGAATGGGCGGAAACCGAAGCCAAGCTGGGCACCATGCTCAACGCCTTCGGGCTGGGCGAGCAGGGGGTGGCATGAGTATTGCCTTTACGCCCTGGCCGCCAGCGCTGGCCGACCAGTACCGCCAGAAAGGCTATTGGACCGACGTGCCCATGACCGACATCCTGACACGCCATCTGGAAGAACGCGGTGATCATCAGGCGCTGATTTGCGGTGATCGCAGCTGGACGTACCGCCAGCTTGAGCAGGATGCCGAGCGTCTGGCGGTATCCCTGCTGCGGCAGGGGGTGAAACCCGGTGAGACCGCGCTGGTACACCTGCCGAATGTCGCGGAGTTCTACATTGTTTTCTTTGCCCTGATGAAAGTGGGCGTGGTGGCGGTGAATGCCTTGTTCAGCCATAACCGGCATGAGCTGACGGCTTACGCCGAGCAGATTCGGCCGACACTGGCGATCGTCTCGGCCCGTCACAGTTTATTTGCAGACGGCGAGTTTGCGCAGGTGCTTAGCCAGCAGGTGCCCACGCTGAAGCACTGGCTGGTTGATGGCGATGCCGGTTTCGGCAGCTCGCTCGCCGCGGCCATTGCAGGCAGATCGGCGGAGCAACACGTGCAACAGAATCAGACCGATGAGGTGCTGAACTGGCCGGTGCTGTCGGCCGCTGAAGTAGCCTTTTTCCAGCTGTCCGGCGGCAGTACCGGCACCCCGAAACTGATCCCCCGCACCCATAATGACTATTACTACAGCGTGCGTGCCAGTGCAGACATTTGCCAGCTGGATACCAACACGGTTTTCCTGTGTGCACTCCCGGCGCCGCACAACTTTACCCTGAGCTCACCGGGCGCGCTGGGCGTATTCTACGCCGGGGGGCCGTGGTGCTGGCGGCCGAGCCAAGCCCGATGACCTGCTTTCCGCTGATCCAACGCCACCAGGTCACTATGACCTCTCTGGTGCCACCGGCGGTTACGTTGTGGCTGCAGGCGGCTGCGGATGATCGCTCGGCGCTGGACAGCCTGCAATGGCTGCAGGTCGGCGGCGCCCGCCTCGGGGAAAGCCTTGCCCGCCGGATTGAACCCGAACTGGGTTGCCGCTTGCAGCAGGTGTTCGGCATGGCCGAAGGGCTGGTGAATTACACCCGCTTTGACGACAGCGAGTGGCATGTGCTGAATACCCAGGGACGCCCGATCAGCGACGATGACGAAGTGCGCATCGTGGATGAGGACGGCCAGGATGTGCCGCGCGGCACCCCCGGCGCGCTGCTGACCCGTGGTCCTTATACCTTCCGTGGCTATTACAACAGTCCGGAGCACAATCGCGTCGCATTTGATCAGGACGGCTTTTACCGCTCCGGCGATGTGGTGGTGATGACCGAAGACGGCTATCTGATGGTGGTCGGCCGCGACAAAGATCAGATCAACCGCGGCGGCGAAAAAGTGGCCGCCGAAGAGATCGAAAACCAGCTGCTGGCGCTGCCGGAAATTACTCAGGCGGCACTGGTTGCCATGCCGGATGACGTGATGGGCGAGAAAAGCTGCGCCTTCATTGTCACCACGAACCCCAAACTGAAAACCCTCAGTATCCGGAAGCACCTGCGGACGTGCGGTATCGCCGACTACAAGCTGCCGGATCGGATTGAGAAAGTCGACGCCTTACCCATGACGCACGTCGGCAAAATTGACAAAAAAGCCCTGCGTCAGTTGATTGCCAACCAAATACAAGCCCAGTCACAGCCTCAGCCAGAAAAGGACGTTTTATCATGACTATTCCAGCATTACCGACTTATACCATGCCTGCTGCCGAGGCTTTTCCTGCCAACAAAGTGTCGTGGGCCTTTGACCCGCAAAAAGCGGCGTTTCTGATCCACGATATGCAGGAGTATTTTGTCAGTTTCTATGCGCGTGACAGCGCCCTGATGCAAACCCTGCTCAGCAATCTGGTTGCCCTGAAAGCCTTCTGTAAAGCCAATGGCATTCCGGTGATCTACACTGCTCAGCCGAAAGAGCAGAACATGGCAGACCGGGCCTTGCTGAACGACATGTGGGGGCCGGGTCTGAACAAATCTCCTGAGCTGCAACAAGTGGTTGCCGCACTGGCACCGGAAGCGGGCGATACCGTGCTCGACAAATGGCGATACTCGGCGTTTCAGCGCTCGCCGCTGGAACACATGCTCAAAGAGCTGGGTCGTGATCAGCTGCTGATCGGCGGGATTTACGGTCACATTGGCTGCCTGATGACGGCCGTGGACGCCTTTATGCGCGACATCAAGCCTTTCATGGTTGGCGATGCGATTGCGGATTTCTCACTGGAAGAGCATGAAATGGCGCTGAAATATGTCGCTGGTCGTGCCGGTATGGTGGTCTCGACCGCTGCGCTGATCGGCACGGCGCCGCAGGCTGGCTCACAGCACAGCGCGTTGCCGGAAGTACTGACCCGCGCCGGTTTGCTGGCGCGCATTGCCCGGCTGGTGGAAGAAGAGGAAGACGAGTTTGATCCGGAGGAAAACCTGATCGACTACGGTCTGGATTCAGTGCAGATCATGTCATTGATCACCGAATGGCGTAAGCACGGGGTGGTGATGAACTTCGTCCAGCTGGCGGAAACGCCGACCTTCAATCACTGGTGGAGCTTACTCGAAGCCGCACTGCACAATGTGAACCCGGAGGTGCAGGCATGACAGCACTCAATACGGCTCAGCACGGGCTGTGGCTGGGACACACCCTGAACGAAGACAAGGCGTTGTTCAACACCGCCGAATGTATTGTGTTTGACGGCAAAGTGGATGCCGGCAAACTGGAAATGGCGGTGCGTCAGGCGGTGGCGGAAAGCGAATGCCTGTCCTGTTATTACCGCAGCGAGAATGAACAGCCGTACCGGGTTGCGGCCACTGAGCCTGTGACATTTGCGGTGGTGGAACTCGAATTGTCCGGCGGACAGGACGCCGAGCTGGCGGCTGTGCGTCGCTGGGCCGAACAGGATATGACGCAGGCGTTCGATCTTGAGCAGCAGTTGCCCGGCCGCTTCGCACTGCTGCGCGGCGAGCAGCAGGACTATCTCTATAACTGCGTGCACCATATTGCCCTGGATGGCTTCGGCACCACGCTGGTATTCCAGCGCATCGCCGAGATTTATTCCCTGCTGGTGCAGGGCGTGCCGGTCACGCCTTCGCCGTTCGGCGCCTTTCAGGCGGTGCTGGATGAAGATCAGCACCGCCGCGACTCCGGCGCCTATGACAAAGCCCGTCAGTTCTGGCTCGATACCCTGGCCGGCAATACAGCACCTTCCTCGTACAGCCGCGAGATAGCGCCGATTGCGGCCCGCTTTCACCGCGAGAGTACGACCTTCAGCGACAACCTCTGGCAGCAGTGCCAGCGCCTGGCTGATGAGCATCAGCTGACCTGGGTCGATATCTTCCTCGCCGCGCTCTGCACCCATCTGCGTCACTACAGCGACACCGAACAGGTGGTGCTGGGCATGATGGTGATGAACCGTCTGGGCTCGAAATCTCTGACCGTGCCCAGCATGCAGATGAACATCGTGCCGCTGGTGGTTGAGATCTGCGGTGACGACGATCTGCTGAGTGTGGCGCGTAAAGTGGCGGCACACAAAAAGAAAATGCGCCGTTTCCAGCATTATCGCTATGAAGATCTGCGCCGTGACCTGAACCGGGTCGGCGGCAGTCAGCGCTTATATGGCGCGCTGGTCAATATCATGCCGTTTGATCATCCGCTGCAGTACGGCAGCCTGGCGGCTGAGACGCTGAATCTCAGTGCGGGACCGGTGGAAGATCTGACCATCGAGCTGCACAGCAAATCGGAAGGACTGCCGATGGTGGACTTTGATGCTAACCCGGCCGTGTATGGGCAGGGCGATCTGGTCAGCCTGCAACAGGAACTGCTGAGCCTGCTGGTAAACTGGTTAGCGGCGCCGGATCAGAGCACAGCCACCCTGCTTGGCGGTCTGCATGCTCAGGCCAGACTGGACGCTGTGATCCGCAATGAGGAAACCACACTGGCCGGTACGGAAGTGACTTCTGTGCTGGCCGCGATCCGTCGCCATGCCGCTCAGCACCCGGATGCGATTGCGCTGGAGCAGGATGGGGCATCGCTGAGCTACCAGAGCCTGATGGAAAAAGCCGATGCGGCCGCCAGCGCTTTGCTGGCGCAGGGCGTACAGCCGGGAGATAAAGTCGGGGTCGCACTGAGCCGCTCTCTGCCGTGTATCACCACGGTACTGGGCGTGATGCTGAGCGGCGCCGTTTACGTGCCGCTGGATCCGGAGCAGCCGATTGAACGTCAGAGCAGCATCGTCAGCCAGGCCGGTATTCGCATTCTGATCACTGAAGCCCAGCACCAGCACCGTCTGTCGGTGCTACCGGTTACGATTCAGCTGGCCGGTCATCTGCATGCCGCGCCTGTGGCTTTGCCGGACACGGCGAGCTCAGATCTGGCCTATATCATGTTCACCTCCGGCTCGACCGGACAGCCCAAAGGCGTGGCCATCAGCCACCAGGCAATGGATCATTTCGTGGCCGCCGCCGCCCTCCGGTATGGCATCGGCGCGAGCGATCGGGTGTTGCAGTTTGCCCCGTTCAACTTTGATGCCAGCATCGAAGAGATCTTTGTCACCTTAAGTCAGGGTGCCACGCTGGTGCTGCGAACCGATGCCATGCTCGAATCGATGGCGACCTTCTCTGATTCAATCGCCGCCGCCGGGATCAGCCTGCTGGATCTGCCGACCGCGTTCTGGAATGAATGGGTGGTCAGCCTGCAGGCGGGCACAGCGACCCTGCCAGCCAGCTTAAAAGCCGTGATTATCGGCGGTGAAGCTGTGTACCCCGAACCACTGGCTCAGTGGCAGAAGGTGGTTGAGCAGGCCGGGAGCGCTGACGGTGTTCGCCTGTTCAATACCTATGGTCCGACGGAAACCACAGTCGTAGCCACCTGCAGCGAACTGCAGGAGTTCCGCGGCCAGCACAGCCAGTTACCGATTGGCCTGCCGCTGCCCGGGGTTGAAGTCCTGGTGCTGGATGCGCAGTCCCGTCCGGCGAGTACCGGTGAGCTGGTCATTCTGGGCAATACCCTGGCAGACGGCTATCTGGGACAGACCCATCCGGCCTTTATCCACCTGCAGGTCGGTAATGTGTCGCGCCGGGCTTATCGCACCGGTGACCGGGTGACGCTGACTGACGGCCAGCTGACCTATCTGGGACGTATCGATAACGAGTTCAAAATCAGCGGCTATCGCATTCAACCGGGTGAAGTGGAATCTCACTTGCTGGCTCTGGATGGGGTGGACGAAGCCTGTGTGCAGGGCATGGTGTTTGATAACGGGATCCGTCGTCTGGTGGCCTTTGTCGCTGGCGAAGGGCACGATGACTTTGATGCGCTGAGTATCAAAAAAGCCCTGCAGGACAACCTGCCACCGGCCATGGTCCCGACCGATTTCCGCTTTTTTGCCAGCCTGCCGAAAACCGGCAGCAACAAGGTGGATCGCAAAGCCCTGGTGGCCGGTTATCAGAATGACAGCGCCGAGCAGGTGCTGGCCAGCGAGACCGAAAATCGGGTCGGCACTGTCTGGCAGCAGATCCTCGGGGTCAGCGCGATTCAATCACAGGACAATTTCTTTGAGCTGGGCGGCCAGTCCCTGCAGACCATTCAGATTGTGAACCGTCTGGGCGCGGAGTTCGATGTCAGCATCAAGGTGTCCGATGTGTTTGACCGGCCGGTGCTGAGTGATTTCTGTCGTTATCTCGATGAGATGCAGCAGCAGAGCGAAGACGAAGTGGAGATGGTGTGGTGATGGCAGCGCAGCAGCAAACAGCAATGACCTTCAGCGGTCAGTTCGCCAACAAAGTCGTCTGGGTGACCGGCGCCGCCCGTGGCATCGGGCACGCGGTCGCCATGAGCTTCCACCAGCTGGGCGCTCAGGTGATCGGTTTGGATATTGATTTCAGCGCCGCCCATGAAGCGGGCATTGAACATCCGTTTGCCACCTATACGGTGGATATCAGCAACCCGGATGCAGTCCGGGAAGTGGCGCAGAGGATTCTGACGGCCTTCCCTGTGATTGATGTCCTGGCCAATGTCGCCGGGATTCTGCGGATGGGCCAGACCGAGGAGTTGAGCGTGGAGGACTGGCACACCTGCCTGAACGTGAATGCGTCCGGGGTGTTTTACCTGCTGCAGCAGGTGATCCCTGTGTTTAAGCAGCAGCGTCACGGCGCTGTGGTCACGGTCAGCTCCAATGCCGCGCACGTGCCGCGTCAGCACATGACCGCTTATTGCGCGTCCAAGGCCGCGCTCAGCAGCCTGGCCAACTGCGCTGCCCTGGAGCTGGCGCCGTATGGCGTGCGCTGCAACCTGGTGTCACCGGGCTCGACCGATACGCCGATGCAGCGTTCACTGTGGCAAAGCGAAGATGCTGAGCAGCGTACCATTGCCGGTTTCCCCGAGCAGTTCAAGCTGGGCATTCCGCTCGGCAAAATCGCTCAGCCGCAGGAAATCGCTCAGGTTGTGGTGTTCCTGGCGTCTGATCTGGCCAGCCACGTCACCCTGCAGGATATCGTGGTCGACGGCGGGGCCATTCTCAACGCCTGAGCAGGCGCTCAACAGTGAAACAGGAAAACACAATGACAGACATGATTTCATTTTTGGCGGATCTTGAGCGCAAAGGCATCCGGCTGGCACTGAACGAGAAAGGTCAGCTGACTTCTCAGTGCAGCAAGCAGGCACTGACGCCGGAAATCGGACAACAGATCCGCGACAATAAAGACGCCATCATTCGCTGCCTGCGTGCCCGCCAGGCTTACGAACAACCCATTCCGGTACAACAGGCGGCCTCCGGGCCGCTTTCTTTCTCGCAAAGCGGTTTGTGGTTTATTGAGCAATACGAAGACAACTCGCACCTGTACAACATGCCGGTGCATTTCCGCCTGACCGGTCAGCTGGATGTCGGCGCGCTGGAATACGCGTTTTCGGCACTGGCACACAAGCATGCCAGCCTGCGAACCCGCTTTCTGCGCAACAGCCAGGGTAAAGGTGAGCAACACATTGCGGCGCAGACTGAGCTGACGGTGATACATCATGACTTGTCTCATCTGGACAAAGCCGCGCGGGAGCAGGCACTGCTGAAAATGGTCGAAGAGGACATTTACCGGCCATTTGATCTGGAGCTGGGCGGCCTGACCCGGGTCGAATTGGTGAAGCTGGGGGAGGCAGAGCATCTGCTGATGCTGACCCAGCACCACATTATTTCTGACGGCTGGTCGGTCAAAAACATGTTTGCCGACTTCAAGCAGGCGTTTCTGGCCTATCAGAATAACCAGCAGCAGCCGGTCAAACCAACCGCGGTCAACTATATCGATTACGCCCACTGGCTCAATTCCCCGGCGTTTCGCGACTATCACGAAGAGTTTCGTCCGTTCTGGGTTGAACGCCTGAAAGGCATCCCGGAAGTGCATGCCCTGCCGCTGGATAAACCGCGTCCGGCCAGTCACAACAATGACGGCGCGCTGGTGTTTTCTGAGATTTCTCTGCCGAAGTGGCAGCAGTTCCAGCGTCTGTGCCAGCAGAACAGCAGCTCTTATTTTATCGGCCTGCATGCCGTGTTCTCACTGCTGATGGCCCGTCTGGGCGGCGATAACGACGTGGTGATCGGGACGCCGCTGGCGTACCGTGAGCGCGCTGATATCGAAGATGTGGTGGGCTTTTTCGTCAATACCATCGTGCTGCGGACGCAGCTTGATGAGCGCTTGACCTTTGCCGACTATCTGCGCTACTGCCGCGAGCAGGATCTGGCGGCCTTTGATCATCAGCTGTTCCGTTTTGAGTCGCTCAGCGAAGCGATCGGGGCCGACCGGACCACAGCCCTGAATCCTATCTTCCAGATCATGCTGGTCTATCAGGCCAAGGTGGATTTTAACGATCTGATCCCTGGCTGTGGCGCAGTGGAAGAGCCTTCGCCGGTACTGCCGGCAAAAACCGATCTGTCACTCAAGGTTACCGAACTGGTTGACGGCGTGCGACTGGAATGGCTCTACAGCAAAGGCGTGTTTGAACATCAGACCGTGGCACGTTTTGCAGACATGTTCCTGATGTTGCTGGACGGCATTCTGGCGGCGCCTCACGCCAATGTGATGCAGTTGCCTATGGTTGATCACGCGCATCAGGACAGCATCGCTCAGGCACTGGCAGCTTTGCCGGCCCGCGTCGATGCTCCCATGCTGATCCACGAGCAGGTGAGCCGTCATGCGGCAGCCTGTCCGGCTCAGCCAGCCGTCACCGGATTCGACCGGACGCTGACGTATCAGGCACTGGAGCAGGCGTCGAACCGGCTGGCGCATTACCTGCTGGGTCTGAATCCGGCGGGGGACGCTCAGCAGACGGACAAGAAAATCGGTGTGGTCGCCAGCCGGACTGCTCAGTATGCGGTCGCGGCACTGGCGGCCTGGAAAGCCGGCATGAGCTATGTGCCGCTGGATCCGGCCTATCCGACCGCACGGCTGCAGCATCTGGTCGATGATGCCCAACTGGCGGTGGTGATCGCACCGGATGCGCAGTTTGCGGCATCGCATGCGGCATTGACGGGTTGTCAGATCATCAATATGACGGATGAACCGATCCTCGCATCGCTGGCTCAGGCGCCGGATACACCGCCTGCCGTGACGGTCGGCGCGGACGATCTGGCTTATGTGATTTATACCTCAGGCTCGACCGGCCTGCCGAAAGGGGTGGAAGTCGAGCACGGCGCATTTGTCAATGTGCTGACCGACCATACCGCCCGGCTGGCGCTGAGCGCAGACAGCGTGATGCTGAACCCGATGTCGCTGGCTTTTGATGCCGGGAATATGACGGCCATCCTGCCGCTGTTTGCCGGGGCGCAGCTGGTGCTCGGCGAGCCGGATGACACCTTGCTCGATCAGGCCGAGGCGCACGGCGCCACGCATATGATCAGCTCAACCGCGCTGTTTGCCGCCATGGCACCGCGTCCGTTCACTACGCTCAAGACGGTTGCGTTTGGCGGCGAAGCCTGTCCGGCCACCCTGGCGGCCAGCTGGCAGGGCAGACTGCGTCTGCTCAATATGTATGGCCCGACTGAATTTACCGTCACTGCGCTGGTGAAAGAACTGCAACCGGGTGAGCCGGTGACCATTGGTCATCCGGTTGACAATACCCAGGCGCTGATCCTTGATGCGCAGGGCCAGCTGTGCCCTGTGGGTGTCGCGGGTGAGCTGTGCCTGGCCGGTCTGGGGCTGGCGCGGGGTTACCTGAACCAGCCGGAACTGACGGCCAAAGTTTTTGTGACCGTGGAAATTGCCGGACAGACGGTGCGTTGCTATCGCACCGGTGATAAGGCCCGCTGGCTCAATAACGGCGAAGTGGAATATCTGGGACGGATGGATCAGCAGGTCAAACTGCGCGGTTACCGGATTGAACTGGCTGAAATTGAAAGTCAGATCGCCAAAGTGGCCCCGCAGCTGCATCAGGTGCGGGTGATTGTCGCCGGTGAAGGCGCGCAGCGCCAGCTGGTGGCCTATGCCACGGCGGAAACCTCCTCTGCGACAAATCAGCAGCCGGATCCGGGACAGATCCTGTCTGTCGCCGCGCGGATTTTGCCTGAGTACATGGTACCGGCAGAGCTGATTGTGCTCGATGAACTGCCGCTGACCGTCAACGGCAAGCTGGATATCAGCCGCCTGCCAGAACGCCAGATGGCGACCGGAGACGGCGTCCAGCCGCAAACGGCGATGGAAGCGCAGGTGCTGGCGATCTGGCGCGAGGTGCTCAATACCGAACTGGGCGTGGAAGATGATTTCTTCCGCCTGGGCGGGGATTCGATTCTCAGTATCCAGCTCAATACCCGGCTGCGTGATGCCGGCTTTGCCTGCACCGTGAAAGATGTGTTTGAAGCCAAAACAGTCCGCAAACTGTGCCGGACCCTGGCTGCGCATGCCGAGACGGAGCGGGCGGTCGATGCGGAGCAGGGCCAGCTGTCCGGGACCTTTGACTTGCATCCGATCCAGCGCTGGTTCGATGCCCAGCCGTTCGCCCGTCCGGCGCACTGGAATCAGGCGGTGGTGCTGGCCATTCCGGATCTGGATTCGGCCCGCCTGACTGAGATCATGACCCGGTTACTGGCCCATCATGATGCCTTGCGTCTGCGGGTCACTGAAGAAAATGGCGTGCGGCGCCAGCGTTATCAGGCCTCTGTGACTGTCCCTGAGCTGACAGAGCTGGATGCCGCCGGGATGACGCAAGCGGAATTGTATGATGCCCTGACTGCGCTGCAATCGCAGTTTGATCTGGAGAACGGGCCGATCATGGCCTGGGCGCGGATTCGTCATCTGCCGGGTGAGGATGCCACGACGTCCCAGAGCGGACTGTTCCTGGCGCTGCATCACTGGGTGGTGGATGCGGTCTCCTGGCGGATCCTGGCCGATGATCTGCAGCGGCTGTCGCAAGGGCTGCCGCTGGCGGATAAAACCTCCAGTTACCGTCAGTGGGGCGATGCACTGAAGGACTATGCCGATCGCCATCCGGCGCAGTTTGATTACTGGCGCCACCAGCTTGAGTCTGCCCGCAATGGCGGAGCCGGCGCGCTGCCTGACACACGCAATCAAGACGCTGACGGCAATGTTATTCCGAGTCAGGCCATGCTGCAGCTGGATCAGACAGAGACCGACCGTCTGGTGGGCCCGGCCAATACCGCCTTCAGCACTGAGGTGCGTGATCTGCTGCTGTCCGCCCTGAGCGTGACGCTCAAGACGCTGGGCTGGGGCGAGCAGTCGACTGTGATGCTCGAAGGCCATGGCCGGGAAGAGATAGGCGCGCAGCTCGATGTCAGTCGCACCGTGGGCTGGTTTACCAGTACCTATCCCTGCACTGTGGCGGTGCAGCCGTCACTGGCTGAAACCATCAAACAGGCCAAGGAAAGCCTGCGCCGGATCCCGGATAACGGGGTCGGTTTTAATGCCCTGCGCTGTTATCACCCGCAGGGTGAGCAGCTGACCTTCTCGCCGGTTGTTTTGAACTATCTCGGTCGTCAGACCCAGAAGCAGGGACAGCAAACAGAGCTGTGGCGTCCCTTGCCTGTGATCCCGGGTCAAACGGCTTCACCACTGAATCCGGGCGCGGAGCTGCTCAGTCTGCATGGCGGGATCTATGACGGCCAGCTGACGCTGCGTCAGGTCGGGGTGCTGGATCAGGCGCTGAGCGAACAGTTCATGGCGGCGTTCAAAGCCAGCCTGCTGAGTGTGATCCAATACTGTGAGCAGCATGCGGAATCTCACGGACGGCAGTCGACCCCATCGGATTATCCGCTGGTGCGTCTGACGCAGCCGGAGCTGGACAGGCTGTGTGAGCGGTTCGAGATAGAGGCACTGCTGCCGGCCTCGTCGCTGCAGCAAAGCATGTTTGCCCATCAGCAGCGCTGCCCGGACGATGAAGCCTATCTGCTGCAGACACCGATCCGTTACCGCCAGCCGGTGGATCTGACGCGTTATCAGCAGGCGTGGCAAGCCGTCGCAGCGGCCTATCCGGCCTTGCGAACCGTGCTGAGCGGCCCGCATCACATCGGTGATCAACTGATCCAGGTCGTGCAGCGTCAGCCGGTTCTGCCGTTCGAGGTGGTGGATCTGACCGGCGAAGCCGATGCAGAGGGGCTGATCGCCGAATATTGTCAGCATGATCGTCAGCGCGGGATTGCGCTGGATGGTGATGCCTTGCTGCGCGTGCGCTGTTTCCGTCTGGCCGGTCATGACCTCCGGGTGATCTTCAGTTGTCACCATGCAGTGATTGACGGCTGGAGCGGCCCGCGTCTGTTTGCCGCGCTGCATCAGGCTTATGAGGCGCTGGCGGAACCTGAGCGTGACGAGCTGTCCGATGTGCTGCCGGTCGATCAGGCCTATCTGGCTCATGCCGAGTATGCAGCCAGCAGCCAGCCTGAGACGGAGGCCTTCTGGGCCGGTAAAGCGCTGGCAACCGCTCAGGCCGATGATTTAACGGCGCTGTTCGGACCGGATTTCGCCGCTTCACCGCTGCAACAGCAGCCAGAAGTGGTGAAAACCGTGCTGAGCGCGCAAGCCCAGGCGGCGCTGCAAGATTTCGCGCGTCAGGTCGGTGTAACCCACAGCACGGTGGCGCAGTTTGCCTGGCACCGTCTGGTTGCCCGCCTGACCGGCCAGTCATCGAAAACCACCACCATAGTGGGCAATGTGGTGCCGGGGCGTGATGCCCCTGTGGACGGGATTGCCGCCAGTGTCGGGCTGTATATCAACACCTTGCCGCTGGTCATGACCTGGCAGGAGGGCGATTCGCTGGCCAGCCAGCTGACGCAGCTGCAGGGAGAGGCCATGGCGCTGAACCAGCATGCGACTCAGTCACTGATGGCCCTGCAGGCCGGACGCAGCCGCCTGTTTGACAGCGTGTTTGTCTATGAGAACTATCCGCGCGCTGAGGCGAACCCTCAGACCCGAACGGATGATGTAAGACTGCGTCCTGAGTTTGGCCCGGCGTTTGAAAAAGTGGAGATCCCGCTCAGTCTGGTGGTCAATGAAGTGGGCGGACAGTTATCGCTGCGCTTTGAATTTGATGCCATGCAGGTGGCGTCATCGCGGGCCAGTGAAGTGCTGAGGCTGTGGCAGGCGGAGTTGCTGCAGGTGATCGCCGCCGATCCGCAGCAGGCATTGCCGCTGACTCCGGTCGAGGAAGCGGCTCAGACTTTGTCGTCTCAGGCGGCGAAGGTCCGGCCTGAGCCGACTGACCCTGAGCGGGGCATGATTGCATCTGAAATGGCTGAGCTGGTCAGTGAAGTCTGGCAGCAAAGTACCTCGCAGCCCGTCACGCCGGACCATGACGCCTGGCATCAGCCTCTGTGCGTGCTGGGGATCAACTCGCTGGCTGCTATTGGTCTGGTGCAACGCCTGAATCATGCGCTGAATATGCATGATGTGTCGGCGTTGGGTGTTACCCAGCCTGTGTCCTTAGCCTTCCTGTATCAGCATGCCACACCGGATGCAATGTGCTGGGCGCTGAGTGCTGCCAGTTCAGAGCCACTGGATCAGCAGTCTGAACAGGAGGTGGCGGATGTCAGCAACTAATCATCGGGCTAAGCTTTGGGCAGATACTGCGCCGGACTTAGCGCCTATGCTGGAGGCCGCCCTGATCGGGGCGGCCGAATCCGGGCGGGTGGCGATTGATTTTGGCGAGCAGTCCATCAGCTACCGCGAACTGCTGGCAGCAGTCAGCCGGGTTCAGCAGCGGCTGAGTCAGGCGGGTTTGCAGCCGGGCAACCGGGTGGGGATCCATGTTGAACGCTCACCGGCCATGATCGCGACCTTGCTGGCCTGCCTGTTTTCCGGCATCGCTTTCGTGCCGCTCGACCCGCTGTTTCCGGCCGGACGGCTGAGAGACATTGCCGAGGAAGCGCAATTGAATGCGGTGCTGGAAACGGGAGCGGCGGATTCAGCGCCGATCGGCTTTTGCTGCCCGGTGCTGTCTTTGGAGCTGCAAGGCGCCGATCAGCCGCAGGCAGGCACTGTGGCGCCAGTGCTTGCGCCTTTGCTGGGTCCGGACACCACGGCCTACATGATGTTTACCTCAGGCTCGACCGGGAAGCCGAAAGGGGTGGTGATCAGCCATCAGGCGCTGGCAACATTCCTGTGTGCCGCAGTGGAACGACTGGGGCTGGATGACAAGTGTCACTGGCTGCTGATCACCACGATTGCCTTTGATATCTCGATGCTGGAGATTTTTGCCCCTTTGCTGGTGGGCGGCCGTCTGCGCTTAACCAACAGTGAGGAGCACAAAGATCCTCATGCCGTTGCCGCCATTCTGGCACGCTATCCCTCGGTCAATACCCTTCAGGCCACGCCGACTTTCTGGCGGATGCTGGTCAACACCGGCTGGCAGGGACAGGCCGGGCTAAGGGCACTGACCGGCGGCGAAGCCTTGGATCGTGCGCTGGCGCAGCAACTGTTAGCACGCAGCGCGGTGCTGTGGAACTGCTATGGTCCGACGGAAGCGACGGTCTGGTCACTGATGTCAGCGGTGCAGCCGGATCAGCCGATCACCATCGGCCGCAGCCTGGCCGGTTATGGTCATCTGGTGCTGGATGAAACCAATCAGCCGGTTGCTGTGGGTCAGGAAGGGGAGTTGTGTATTTATGGCGATGCGCTCAGCGACGGCTACTGGCAAAGGGCGGATTTGACTGAACGCCAGTTCATCACCCGTGATGATGGCCTGCGCTATTACCGCACCGGGGATCACGTCCGGCGGCTGGCGGATGACAGCTATCAGTATTTTGGCCGCCTGGACGGTCAGGTCAAACTGCGCGGCTACCGGATTGAGCTGGGTGAGATTGAAGCGCGGCTTCGTCAGCTGGAAGCGGTCAGGGATGCTGCCGTAACGCTGGAGGGTGAAGGCGAGCAGGCAACGCTGGTCGCCTATCTGGAACAGGGAGAGCAAAGCGGGACTGATGCGCCGGCGATGACCCGCCTGCAACTGCGCAAGGCGCTTGCGGCCCATCTGCCTGGTTATATGATCCCGGGGCGTTTTGTCTGGCTGGCCCGCCTGCCGACAACCGCCAGCGGCAAAGTGGATCGCAAGCAGCTCGCTGCCGGTTAATCTGACCTGTTGCTACAACGAAAAAACCGCCTGATTGACGTCAGGCGGTTTTTTTATGGCTGCGCTTTTTTATAGAAGCACTTTTTATAGAAGCGCTTTTTATGGGCTGCGCTGTTGATGACAGCGCAGGCTCTGCGAGCGCTTACTGTGTCAGCGGCTGGGCATCCGGGGTATTGACCAGTCTGGCGATATCATCCATCACTTTCAGCGCGGCCAGCGGGCCGCCGACTGAGGTCCACAGCGAGCCGTCAACCGGCGCAAAGCGGCCGGATTCAATCGCGCTCAGCTGGCGGAATGCCGGGGTGTTCTCGGCCTGTTGCATCGCTTCAACTGCTTCTCCTGAGGTGCTCAGGGTGCCGATCACCATCCAGTCGCCGTCCAGCACCGCCAGGGCTTCCAGGCTCAGCGACATGGAGTGAGTATGGCCCGGATCCTGCTGGTTGGCAGGGCGCTTCATGCCGACATCGGCGATCACCTGGCTGGCAAACGAGTCACGGAACATGTAAGCCGGGCCTTTCGGGTTCCAGCGCACCACGCTGATGGTCTGGCCCAGTTTGTCACCAATCGCCTGCTTGGTTTGTTCTGCATGGGCCTGATAACGCGTCATGAAGGCATCGGCGTCTGCCTTGCGGTTCAGAATATTGGCGGTGCGCTGGAACACGCTTTTCCAGTTTTCGCCGTAGTTAAAGGTCACCACGGTTGGGGCGATTTCGCCCAGCAGTGCAATCACTTCCGGGCGGTTGGGCGCAGTCAGGATCAGATCCGGTTCCAGCTCAAGAATGGTTTCCAGATTCGGGCGGGACAGATCACCGACGATCTGAATCTCGCCTTGAATGGCCGGGGTCAGATAGCGAGGCAGAGTTTGCTGGCCGCGACCGTTGACCGTGCCGACCGGGGTCATGCCCAGCGCCAGGGCCGTATCCAGATCGATCTCGCTGAGGGTAATCACGCGTTTCGGGTGTGCGGGGACGGTGACTTTCTCACCCAGCGCATCTTCGATGATACGGGTATCGGCAGCACTGGCCTGGCTTGTCATGCAGAACAGGGCCAGGGCCGTAAAAAGGCTTCGTAGCAAAATAACGCTCCTTATGATGCATCTCAATGATTGGAATGAATCTTTCCGAATTGTACTTAATAAAGATATTGAGAACTATTTTTATTTAATGCTGTTCTCAGAAAAGGCGGATTGATATCATGCTCAGCTTCGTTGTTATACATGGAGTTGCAAGCGTGTCGAAACTTCACCTCGTCTGGTTGGGAGCCGGCGTGTTCAGTGTCTGTTTTTTCAGTGATGTCGATGTCAGTCGGCGCCGGGGAATACGGCGCAGCAGAAGCGCTGGCCTACTATTTCTCTGCGATTGAGCCGTCAGAACACATGACCATGGTGATGGATACCCTGCGCTTGCCGCGCACCCTCTGCGCCCTGATGGTCGGTGTCAGCCTGTCGCTGGCCGCTTCCTTACTACAAAGTGCGACCCGTAATCCGCTGGCCGAGCCGGGCTTGCTGGGCGTCAATGCCGGCGCGGTGCTGGGGCTGGTGACCGGCCTGACCTATTTTGGTGTCGAATCGGCTCAGGGCTATCTGGTCTGGTCCGGGCTGGGCGCACTGGCCGGGAATATCGTGGTGCTGCTGGTCGGCCATGTGATGGGCAAATCCAGCCCGCTCAAACTGATTCTGGTCGGGGTGGCGATGAACGCGACCTTCGGCGGTTTATCCAATTATATTTTGCTGTCGAACCAGGTGGTGCTGGATCAGTTCCGGTTCTGGAACCTGGGTTCGCTGGCGGCCGCCGACATGACAGCGATGGCGCTGATCTCGCCCTTTATGCTGACCGCCATCGTGCTGACCTTCCTGTTGGCCCGTCAGCTCACCATGATGCAGCTCGGGGAGCAGCAGGCCAGATCGCTGGGCATTAACACCCACTGGGTGCGCATCGGCGTGCTGCTGGCCTCGACCCTGTTTACCGCCTGTGCCATTTCGGTCGCCGGGCCGATCAGTTTTGTCGGTTTCCTGGCAGCCTATTGTGCCCGTATGGTCGAGCCGGTCCGGCTGTCGGTGCAGGTGATTTTCTCGGCGCTGTTCGGGGTCTGCTTTATTCTGATTGCCGATATTCTGGCCCGCTGGATGATTCAGCCTTATGAGATGCCGAACGGGGTATTACTGGCGATGATCGGTGCGCCTGTGCTGATTGGCGTGGTCCGGCGTGGCGGTTTCCGCTCCCTGCTGGCTGTGAAGTAGGAGATCCGTTGATGGAAAAAGTATCCCGCAGCACATGGCTGCCAGCCAGCGACAAGATCGCGCGTGCACAACAGCCCAACCGGCACGTCATATCCCGTACGGCAAATGGTTATGGCAGTTCGGCAACAAGACCCTGCTGGTCGAGCGTCGGGCTGTACTCATCGGCGCATTGCTGATGCTGGCGCTGGCGGCGATGAGCCTGCTGGCGGTCAGTATCGGTTCGGCCAAACTCACACCCTGGCTGGCGCTGAAAGCTTTGTTCGGTGAATCGACCCGCATGGTCGAAATCATGGTGTTTAAAATTCGTCTGCCCCGGGTGGTGGCCGTGCTGGTGGCCGGTGCCGCCATGGGGCTGTCGGGCTGTATGATCCAGACGCTGGTGCGTAACCGGCTGGCGACCCCGGATATGGTGGGGGTCAATGAAGGGGCCACACTGGCGATTACCTTTTTTACCTTGTACCTCACGCTGGGCTCCTGGCCCTGGTGGGCCGCGCCGCTGGGTGCCGTGGTGGCGGCTGTGATGCTCTATATGCTGTGCCGTAATCCCGGTGAGCAGGGGTATCTGTTTGTGGTGATCGGGATCGGGGTGTCGGAGCTGATGCGCGCCGTGGGCGAGTTTCTGATGTCGACTGAATCGATCGTGCATGTCAGCAGTGTCTATTTCTGGACCATGGGCAACTTTGTCGGTCAGGGTTACAGCGTCAGTCTGCCGGTGGCCGGATTGCTGCTGTTACTCAGCCCTGCGGTGATTTACTTCTCCCGCCAGCTGGATGTGCTGCGGCTGGGACTGCCGACGGCCCAGAGCCTGGGCGTGAACGTCAGCCGGGTACAGGTGGCGATTCTGATGCTGGCGATTCTGATCGCCGCGCTGGGCACGGCCATCGGCGGCCCTGTGGTGTTTATCGCCATGGCAGCCCCCATTATCGCGACCTTTCTGCTGCGGGGGCGTATTGTCCCGCTCTGGACTGCGGCCATGCTGGGGGCACTGTTACTCCTGCTGAGCGATACCCTGGTCCGGGTTCTGGCCGATCCCCATGAAGTGGCCACCGGGATCATGACCCGCATTCTGGGCGGCATCATGCTATTTATATTTCTACTGCGAGATAAAGGACAGGCAGACTAATGACAGCATTATCGATGACAGGCGTAGGGTTTTCCTACGAGAGCAAGACCGTCCTCAAGGATGTCTCATTTGGTCTCGGCAAAGGCAAGTTGGTGGGCATTGTCGGTCCGAACGGCGGCGGTAAATCAACGCTGCTCAAGATGATGGCCAAACAGCTGACCCCGCAGCAGGGCGAAATCACCCTCAACGGCATATCGCTGGCGGACTACTCCATGAAAGCGCTGGCCAGAGCGCTGGCTTTCCTGCCGCAACAGCCCATCAGCCCGGCCGGGATCACGGTGGAACAGCTGGTGCAGTACGGTCGTCATCCCCATCAGGGCTGGTTCAGTCAGTGGAGTGATGAAGATGCGGCTCAGGTCGCCAAAGCCATCCAATGGATGAAACTGGACGATTTGCTGCAGCAACCTGTGGCCAGCTTGTCCGGTGGTCAGCGTCAGCGCGCCTGGCTGGCGATGATTCTGGCACAGGATACCGATGTGATTTTGCTGGATGAGCCGACCAGCGCGCTGGATATCGGCCATCAGATTGAAGTGATGGAAAGCATCAGCCAGATGGTGGCGATGGGCAAAACTGTGGTGCTGGTGATCCATGATCTGGCCGCAGCCGCGCGTTACTGCGATGAGCTGGTGGCGATTGGTGAGCAGGGTGTGGTCGCAGCTGGTCCGGTGGCCGAGGTGATTACCAAGCCGATGATCGACAAGCTGTACAATACCCATGTCGATATTCTCAAAGCGCCGTTTGATGATGCGCCTGTGATTGTGCCGCGCCGTCAGGCGGACTGGCAGCCGAACGCCGGTTAACCGGCCCGCTGTTCTGTCGGCCTGTATGCCGCCCAATCAAAAGCCAGCCTGAAACGGCTGGCTTTCGTTTATCTGCAGCACTGAAGTCTGTTTTGTGACAGCAGGCCGCAGTCATCCCGCCGGATTTATCCTTCGTTGGCAGCCAGCAGGGTCTGAGCGTCCTGACGACGCTCTTCGACCGCGCTGGCCAGCATCGACAGCAGGGTCTCGGTATCGTCCCAGCCCAGACAGGCATCGGTAATGGACTGACCATAGGTCATGTCCTCTGAGATCTCCTGCCGCCCTTCAACCAGAAAGCTTTCCGCCATGATCGCGTTAATGGCATGGTTGCCGTTGCCAATTTGACGGCACAGCTCTTCGGCCACCAGCAACTGGCGCTGGAACTGCTTCAGGCTGTTGCCATGGCTGCAGTCGACCATCACCCCTGTGGTGATCCCTTTGGCTTCCAACTGCTGCAGAGCATGGTGAATGTCTGCTTCGCTGTAGTTCGGCGCTTTTCCGCCGCGCAGGATCAGGTGGCAGTCCGGATTGCCTGCACTGTTGACGGCATACAGCTGTCCGTCCTGACCTGTGGTGGTGTACAGATGCGGGTGGCGGCTGGCAATGATGGCATCCATCGCCACGCTGACATTGCCGTCAGTGCCGTTCTTAAAGCCGACCGGACACGGCAGGCCGGACGTTTGCTGACGGTGCGGCTGAGACTCAGTGGTTCTGGCACCAATGGCGCCCCAGCTCATCAGATCGGACAGATAGGTAAAACTGGTGGTATCAAGAAACTCTGTCGCGGCGGGCAGGCCCAGAGCATTGATGCGGATCAGCAGCTCTCTGGCCTGCTGCAGGCCTTTGCCGATTTGATCGCTGCCATCCAGATCCGGGTCAAACAGCATGCCTTTCCAGCCGACTGTGGTGCGTGGTTTTTCGAAATAGGTGCGCATCACTACTACCAGCTGATCCTGATAGCGATCGGCGCATTGGGCCAGTTGTTCGGCATATTCGATGGCCGCGTCCGGATCATGAATCGAGCACGGGCCGATGACGACCAGCAGTCTGTCGTCCTGGCCGTGCAGAATTTCTCTGATGGTGCTGCGCGAGTCTGCAATCTGCTCGCTCAATGCTGCCGGGCAGGGGATTGCGTTTGCCAGTGCGGCGGGTGTGGGTAGTGCCTGCCATGAATGGGCGCGGATCACTGAAGGGTCAATAGCCATTACTGTTTCCTTTGTTGTCATCGGGAGATGACATCACTCTTGTGCTTCAAAGTGCCCATACAGGCAAGTACCGGATCGGTCTGAATTATTATTCGTTATCAACAATCTGGTGGCGACTGGTGTGATAGCTGTCTTCATCAATCCCAAAACGCCAGTAGGGAATGGCATAGACCTGAGTGCGCTCAACATCCAGTTCACGGCGGATAAAGCGGCGCAAGCCCACAACAATCTGCTCTTCACCGCCCAGCCAGAAATAACTGTCGGCAAGCTGTTCGGCAGTGGTTTCTGCGCTGAGAAGTTGCTGGCAGAACTGGTCGATCAGCGGCTGCACCTGATCCGGCTGGCCGATAAACCACTG
This sequence comes from Photobacterium sp. Hal280, assembly GCF_037162255.1. Lineage (NCBI taxonomy): Bacteria > Pseudomonadati > Pseudomonadota > Gammaproteobacteria > Vibrionales > Vibrionaceae > Photobacterium > Photobacterium sp. Hal280. Next base: position 2,506,412 of record NZ_JARLUO010000005.1, on the reverse strand, counting down.
AACCTGAACCCCAGCCGGAGCGCGGAGATCCTGGATATCGGTTTCATCACCGACCTGAATCGCCACATAGCCGCGACTGTCTGCCGGCATGTCTTCCAGCATGGCACTGATCGCCGGTAAGGCCGTCAGATCCCCGGCCAGATAATAATGCGAGGCCGGTTTGAGCATCGGGTACGGGCCACCCGGCGGGGAAATCCCCAGTTGATCGCCGGGGCGGGCATTGAGCGCAAACCGCGACGCCGGGCCCAGATCGCCGTGCAGGGCAAAGTCGATATCCATTTCACCCGCTTCCCTGCGCAGCTCACGGACCGAGAAGGTACGCAGCAGCGGCTTGTCTTCAGGGATGCCCACTTCGGCCCGGTTGCCGTCATGGTCGGCAGCACAGGCTCGGACTGTCCGTCCTGGGCAAGCATGATCTTAATGTGCGCGCCGTGGCTGCAAGCCGGGTAGTGCGCCAGTGCAGGTGACGTAAAGGTAATCCGGCGATAACGCGGGCCCAAATCCCGGACAGATTTCACTGTGAGTAACACCGGCAGACGTTTTTCCCTGTTGTCGGGCACGGTCATATTGTTTCCTTAATCAGTAATGATATCTATTCTCGTTTGATTATACATAAACATATCAGCGAGAAAAGCAAAAGCTCACCTAAGCAACTGAAAGGGTATGGGGGGATGGGATGGTGGGGTTTTGAGTGGGGGCTGATAGTGATAAAGCCCGTCAGGTTAAAACCTTGCGGGCTGGTACAGATTGAGCTCGGCTGTTCGTTTATTTACAAAAATGCTTTGGACGTTATGGGAGCTGCGACGGCGAAGTGCTGCTGATAATTACGGGATGACTAGACTTCCATCTCGATTTCTTTCAGCGATCGGCCTTTGGCGTCGCGCCAATAGTCAGGCCCGCTGCAGGGATAACCAAGCAGAACAGCGGAGGCCTGCGAGGCACTGGTAAACAAAATATCGTCGGTGGCAATCAGCTTGTCACCGCTCTCGATTAACAACCCCTTTTCTCTCAGGTTGGCTCTCAGATTGGTGTAGCCATTTGAAAGACTCTTCTGTACTTCCGGCAATGCCTGAGAGTTTTTGAGGACGACGATGCCTTCATCGGTTAACTTGGCAGTTGCGTCAATCTTTTTAACTTTCAGCTTTAACAGGCTTTTCTGCTGCGCTTCGGTTTCCTGAGCATCAAAGATGACTTTCGGCTCGAGTAATTTATGGCCCAGGGAGCCAATCACAACGCGGATGCTGTCGATAAATGTTTCCATCGCATCTCTGTCTCCACGGGGCAGAGAAGATGTTGGTGGGCGTTTGTCGTTATCCAGTGCATAGCGGTTCGATGACATGACAATCTCGATGAGCCGGGCTTCCAGGTATTTCACATGAGCTTTGGTCAGGTTTTCATCTTTGTTGGTAAAGCAGATGGCTTCATTCCAGAAATCTTTTGCCGCGATGTGTTGCTGCAATCGCCTCTGGATGTGCTCTGCTTCACCAATGTAAACAAGGTTTTTGCCCGTATCGGAATCAAACCCAAACAGAAAATAGACGCCCGGTCTTTGTGTCTCTTCCCAATCCGTCAGATCTTTGACATGAATTCGGGGAACAGCAATGGCTTGTCCGGTCCAATTAACAATCTCTGCATGGCGAATGCCGGTCACCGTTCCGTTTGCAAGATAAATTTTGAGCTGTGTGCCACGCGCCATTTGAAAAGCCTTTGAATTCGAAGAGATTAATTCAAAGCATGCTAATACGAATGTGTTGTTATTTCCATCGCTTATCTCTAGAAGTTGAGCGCAGTCTCTGGTGAGAGGGAATAGGTTGACCCGCTTCATCCATTAGCAAGCAACCTGGTTCACACTGGTGCAAACATGCTACGATTGAGCATCGAGATACTACCAATCACCTCAATTGTGTATTCCAAGTCGATGCATCTAGCCGGGTATGATGCGGTGATGTTATGTATGTCAGGGTGGATCAACGCTTACGTTATCTTGTTGTTGTTATTACCTCTATCATCGGCACGTCGTCATCTGGGTAATGTCAGATAGCCTCGATGCTGTATTAGTGAAAAAAGCGTTGTCTATGGCTTACGAGCTTCAACGCGCCGATGACAGATTGTTCTGGAGCTTAAAATTGGACTGGGTTCCCGCTACAACAGGCTATGCGTTCTTAGCTGAAGTAAGCAGAGATATCAACTGCTTCTATGAGCTATTACAACGGAGAAAGGCTACACGGTTACAACGGTGGTATTCGTATGCGAAGCAGATAGTCAACCTAATTTACTATTTGGAATTCGAATCTAAAAAAATAAAGTAAAATCAATACCATACTGTTTTTTCTCAAATTTATTCCTAAGCATTAAAGCCTACACCTCCGTACTGGAGACACATGTCCAGTAGCCTCTTCATTGTCTGTCACTTGTACAGTATACTAAGAGCATTCACTGGCGGTTGATATCCAGTAAGAGGAATTTATGTACAGCGTTTTCGATAATAATAAGTATGCCTTGACATTTAGTGGGCATGAAACATTTCCTTTGCGACAGACTTGGCTAAAAAAAGTCATCGATATGTCATCTAATAAATTGATTTTAAAGAGTAAGTTTTCATCTCCTCAGCAGTTTGCAGAACTAGGGGTAGGAAAAAATATGCTTACTTCGATGAAGTACTGGGCTTTGGCATGTGGTGTAATTGCCGAGCATGATAGCTCTCACTTCAGAATCACAGAACTAGGAGAAAGAGTATTTCTAGAAGATGGCTATGATCCTTACTCTGAATCAGTAACGACTACATGGTTACTACATTGGTCTTTAGCAAGTGCGGGTTACAAAGCAACTAGTATTTACTACATTTTCAACCGATTAAATTCAAGTAAGTTCAAAAAAATGATGTAAAAGAAGAGCTTGTGAATTTGATTCACACAAAAGGTAAAAGTATTTCCCTTAGTAGCTTAACTAAGGATTTAGATGTGGTTTTTCGAAGCTACTCTCTTAAACTTGGTGGTAACGAATGTTATCAAGAAGACTTTGCTGAGCCTGTATTTAGCGAGCTTGGATTGATAAATCAAGATAATCAAGGGACTTATTCTTTCAACAGAGGTCCGAAGGAATCATTAAATGATTATTTGTTTGTTTATACGTTACTAAGCTTTTGGAATTCTACAGGAAATACCTCTAATACACTGTCATTAGATTTAGTAACTTATGCAGAGGGTTCTCCAGGACGGATTTTTAAACTTGATGAAAACTCAGTTGCAGAAAGGCTTCTTGCTATTGAAGAGCGAACCCAAGGCAAATTGATATGGTCAGACTCTGCAGGAATTAAACAAATTTTACGTACCGATTATGATTTTGAAAAGTTAATGGTAAAAATGTTGGAGAAGGCTTATGAGTAGTAAAGTAACACTGAGTCAAGTTGTCGACATTGCACCCTACTATCAAAAATCGATTCGATTAACTGATGATTTGAATAACTCAGATGCTTTGGGCGGATATGTTTGTCTGGAAACAGCTAAAAAACTGTTGTTTACTATGTCTCAACAAATTGTAAATACCAATCAAAGAGCATTTACATGGACAGGCCCATTCGGTAGTGGTAAATCTAGCCTAGCTTTGGCTCTTGCTAGCTTACTCAGGAAAAACGAAGTTAGTGAAAATATTCATGAGCTTGCTTTAGTTGAAGGTTTTCAAGATGCTTTCCCAAAAGGAGGTAAAGGTTGGCTCATTATCCCTGTTGTAGGAAGCCGGAGTAGTTCTATATCGGCCATTTCTCAAGCGATACAATCTCAAACTGGAATATCTATTTCTACTCAAGAAGAGTTATTTTCGACACTAAGAAATTTATCGTTATCTCATGATGGGCTTTTGCTTATCATTGATGAAATGGGAAAATTGTTGGAAGGAACAGAGCAACAAGGTGATGATATCTATTTCTTCCAGGAACTTGCTGAGTTTGTTTCTAGAGCCAAAAGTAATATGGTTCTGATCGGTATATTACATCAATCATTTAGGCAGTATGCTAAGCATCAAAACTTTTCAGAAAAAATCCAGTACGAATGGGAGAAAGTGCAAGGCAGATTTTCTGATATACCATTAGTTACTAGCTCTGATGAAAGTATTGAGTTAATTGGTAAAGCAATTAAATACAATGGTTCAATCTCAGAAAAAGCTAATGAAGTTTGTTTTGAAGTGGCAAGCTTTATTAAAACGAAGCGATATTCTATTAATGATAACTTTCAGAAACAATTGAAAGAATGTTGGCCAATTCATCCAGTAACAGCCATGATGCTTGGTCCTGCATCCAAAAGGCAGTACGGACAGAATGAGCGAAGTGTTTTTGGTTTCTTAAGCTCGTTGGAAACATTTGGCTTTCAATATTTTATGCGTCTAACTGAAGATAATCTATTAGAGTCGTATACACCGGATATGTACTGGGATTACTTGAAGGAGAACCTGGAGCCTTCGATTATTGCATCAACGGATAGTCAGCGATGGGTGTTAGCGAATAGTTCTATTGAGAGAGCAATACAGCATGGGAATAAATTACATGTATCACTAACAAAAAGTATTTCTGTGATTGATCTATTCAAAAATGGAACAGGGTTATGTGCAAGTACATCAATTCTTGAAACAATTTGTTTAAATTATTCTCAGCGGGAAGTTCAGAACGCGCTACAAGAATTAGAAGAGTGGAAAATAATTGTATTCAGAAGGTTTAATGATGCTTGGTCTGTATTTGAAGGTAGTGATTTTGATTTCAATGGAGCACTTAGAACTGAGCTGAACAGAGAGCATTTTGACTTACACAAGGCAGAAAAGCATGTTCGTCTCCATCCAGTAGTTGCGAAAAAGCACCTTCATCTTACAGGTGCTTTACGTTGGATGAAAATATCTGTTGTTGATAGTGAATCTTTGCGTAAAAAAATCACATCATTCAAGGCTAACCCAAGTGAATTTGGTCAGTTTTTACTCCTACTAGATAAAGATAACTTAGACAAAGCTGATTTAAAGCTACTTGAAACAGAAAAGAATAATAGTATTGTAGGTATTCCTAATAACAGAGCGGAAATATATGACTTAATTAAAGAAGTTTCAGCATTAGATAGAATTGAGACTCACCAAGAGTTGAGTGGTGACTCAGTTGCTCGTAAAGAGCTTCTTGAAAGACGAAGGGTTTCTGTTGAAAGAATTAAGCATTCTGTTTCAGTCTCTATAGGAAATGCTAAATGGTACAGTTCAGAATCGCTAAATGGAGAGTATTGTAAAAATATTTCTCAGCTTTGTTCAAATTTAGCAGATAAGATTTTTTCACATACTCCTAGAATATCAAGTGAACTTATAAATAGAGATGTGTTATCAAGCAATAGTGTTAAAGCTAGAAGAACATTACTTTATAAGATGCTTGAATCCGAACAAAGAGAAGATTTGGGAATTGAGGGCTATCCTGCTGAAAAAGGACTTTATTTGACTTGCTTGAAAGCAACTCAAATGCACCAACTCAATCCTAAAACGGGGCAATGGGCGTTTTTAAAACCAACATTACAGGAAAGTACGATCCCTCTTTTATGGGAAGAGGCTATGAAGTTGATCAACTTGAATGATCGTAAAAGAAATGTGTCCGACATTTATGAACTATGGAAACAACCACCTTTTGGTGTTAAAGAGGGATTATTACCGTTACTTTTTTGGGTATTTTATTTTGCGAACAAATCTAAACTAGGTTTATACAAAGACCAGTATTATCTACCTAATGTAGATGAGGTTACGCTGGATGAAAGTTTACAAAACATATCAAGATTTGAATTGCAAGGAATTGAAATAACAAAATCAAGAAAAGCTTTACTCGAAGGTATTTCAAAAGTTTTGAGAAATCTTAACTGTAGAGTTTCTGAAGCTGCTTCACCACTAGAAGCGGCACGAGGTTTAGTTGCTTTGATACGTAGATTACCGAAATGGACGCGCAGTACTCGAAACTTCAGTAAAGAAACTCTGAAATTAAGAGATGAATTAGGAAGGGCTTCTGACCCTCATAAGGTTATTTTTCATGATATATCATCCATTTATAAGATAAGTGATATTGATAATATATTGGAAAAGTTACAAGAATCTTTGAGTGATTTGGTCAACGCCTACCCTAGGATGCTTAATGAATTATCATCATTATTGTTTAAAGAACTTAATGATGATGATGTTACTCGACTAAATGAAAGAGCTTCGGTGATTAAAGATCGAGCATCTACTTTAGCCGAAAATGCGTTTATAAGTAGAATGTCCAGCTTTGATGGCTCTGAGTTTGCTTTGAAAAATGTTTTAGGAGCAATTGTCGAGAAAAAAACTGAAGACTGGACTGATTTTGACGTCATTACGGCCAAAAACCGGATCGCTGAGGTCTGTATGCAATTTAGGAAGCTTGAAACTTTAGCTCATATACACGGCTTAGAAAATCAACGAGAATCTATAGCCGTTGTTTACGCTACACCACGTAAAGGAATAATTGAAACGAGTATAGAGCTGGATAAAAATAAGCGGTCAGAGCTTGCAATTTTAGGTGCGAAAATGCTTAAAGATTTAAAATCTTCCAACTTACCTCGACACGAACAACTGTCTGTAATTATTTCTGCATTAGAACAACTTGATGAGGTAAATGATGGCACATAAATATGTTCTTGGACTATCTGGAGGCAAAGATAGTGCAGCACTAGCTATCTTTATGAAACATGAACATCCTGAGTTGGATATTGAGTATTTTTTTACCGATACAGGGAAAGAGCTTCCAGAAGTTTATGAATACCTCAATAAGTTAGAAGGGTTTTTAGGAAAACCTATTCTTAGGCTCAATGAAGAGAGAGGTTTTGATTTTTGGTTAGAGCAATATGGTAACTACTTACCCTCAGCGCAAACTAGGTGGTGTACACGTCAGCTCAAGCTATTACCATTCAAGAATTGGGTGAATTCAATGATTCGAGATGGACACATAGTTCATAGTTTTGTTGCAATTCGTGCAGATGAACAGCATCGTGATGGATATAACAGTCACCATCAAAATTTACATATACACTTCCCATTTAGGGAAGCAGGTTACACTAGAAATGATGTTTTTCGCCTGTTGGAGGATTCCCCATTGGGAATACCTAAATATTACGAATGGCGGTCTAGAAGTGGTTGTACGTTCTGTTTTTTCCAACAGAAAATTGAATGGGTCCATCTGAAGGAAAGACATCCTGAAGCTTTTGAAGAAGCCAAGCGATATGAAAAAAGCGAAGGAATGTAACTCTCCTTTCCTCTGGTCTCAAGGAGAGTCATTGGAAGATTTGGAACAGCCTCAACGAATTGTTCAAATCAAATCTGACTTTGAAGCTCGCAAATTGAGAGAGAAAAAGAATAGACCTATAAATGCATTACATCACGACTTGGATGATATTGACGAGCTATATTTTTCTGATGAAGGAAATGGGTCTTGTAACATTTGCCATAAATAAAATTCTTAGAGGCTAAGAGGAGAAATGAAATGGGAAATATTCCTGGCTTCCGAATTGCAGCGAGAGCCTTAAGGCAGTTGGGTGCCGAACTAATTACGTCGGATGAAATAGCTCTAAATGAACTAATTAAAAATGCTCTTGACGCAAAATCTAAGCAAGTTCACATAAATATTACTAATCCGTTCAAAGTGTCTAGAGATGAATTTACTTCTAGTTTAGGTGGGATGTCTAAAGCAGAGTTTATTAATAAACTAAAGAGTAATTTTATTGATGGCTTTGAACTTGATGACAAGTTGATAGAAGTAGATAACCTATTAAATGTTGATGATTCAAATGATTTTGTAGAGATATCTCACACAATATATGATGAGATGGTATCTATTATCATTGAAGATAATGGATCTGGCATGGATGCTAATAAACTCCAAAATTCATTTTTAGTAATAGGAACTCCTACTAAATGGATTGAAAAGCAGTCTGATACTAATGGTGAAATACTTGGAGAGAAAGGTGTTGGTCGTTTATCCATGATGAGATTAGGACGTTACGCTAAAGTCATTTCTTCCAAAGAAAATGAAGAGTTTGAGAATGAGGTAACGTTTGACTGGAAAAAATTTGATGATCCTTCTTTGTATTTAGATGATATTGAAGTATCTGTTGATATAGGAGAGAAAAAAGAAATTAGTGCCCATGGAACTAAAATTATTGTCAAGGGTGTCTATGCTCACTGGGACGAAGATAAAGTATCGGATTTTATTCACTCTTATATTAGACGGTTACAAAATCCATTCGCAAAAAAAATAGATTCCCAATATTAATATATTTAAATGGAAAAAAACTATCGGTAGAAAGAATATATCCATGGTTTAAAAAAGCTGCAAATTTTAGTGCTAGTATTAACCTTTCTATAAATGAAAGTCTGCCATATTCATTGCGTTCTGAATTAGTATGGCGAGGAAAATCTAGTCCTGATATTAGAGAATGGTCTGAAAATGATCTTTTGAGGCTTTTAGGAAATAATGGGAATTTCCTAGATAAAAGATTATTAAAAGAGTTAGGGGGTTTCAACTTGATCTTCTTTGGTTTAACCGTAGTGATTTAAAAGGCCCCAATATTGATCATTCTCCAAGCCAAATTAAAGAAGAATTAAATCTTTGGTGCGGAGGTTATGCAATTTATAGAGATAACTTTCGTATAGGAATGACTGGAAGTTTGGAAGATGATTGGTTGAAAGTTGATACTGGTTCTTTAAAGTCCCAGGGTTTCTCATTTAATCGCTACCAAACTGTTGGTGCTTTATCTATTACTCAAAGAAGTAACCCTAAACTTATTGATGCTGCAAACAGAGAGAAATTAATTAGTTGCGAACATTTAGATTTATTAAAAAGAATATTGACAGAAGTTGTTAATACTGAGCTTAAGTCGCACATAGAACTTTATAAGACTAATGAAGCTAATACATCATCACAAGAATTAACAGCAGAAGAAACGCTCCAAGATGCTAGAAATAGATTAAAGAGAGCCCAAAGGAAAACTATAGAACTTAAGAAAGTTGTTCCAAAAGATAAAATTGAAGTTATTTCAGAGATCAACCATGTTTTAAAAACGCAGTATGAAAACATACGTAAATATGAGAATGCGATAAAACTTGCTACTGATCAACGAGTTGAGGTTTTAGAATTAGCTGGTTTAGGCATGATCGTCGACAAAGTAATACATGAACTAGCTCGTCTCACTGAGAAAACTACGGATAACCTTAAACTTTTGGAAAAAAACAACCCTAATCAAGATATTTCTAATGTAATATCTATAATTAGAGAACAAATCAATGTCACCAACAAAAGGATAAGAACTGTTGATGCGTTAAGTCCATCAGGCCGTAATAGAAAAGAAAGATTTAATTTAACGGAAGTAGTTAAAAGTGTTGTAGCTGGATTTTCAGGGCGTGTAACTCGACACTGTATAAATATAACTATTACTGTAGATGATGTGAATTCAGAAAAAAATTTAATGTGAATATGGTTAAAGGGTTGGTGGCCTTAGTTCTAGAAAATTTACTAGCTAACTCGATATATTGGTTGCAACAAGGGTTAATAGCAGGCGAAAAAAGCAGAGAAGTAATTATTAATATTGATACAGAAACTTATACTTTAAATGTTAGAGATAACGGACCTGGAATAGACCCTTCAGTTAAATCTGATATATTTAGAGCGTACTACTCTAATCGACCGAAAGGTAAAGGATTGGGTTTGTTTATTTGTAAAGAAGTTGCAGATTATCATCAGTGCTCTATATACCTTGATTCAGTTGAAGATAGTGATGGAAGACTTAGAAACTTTATTTTAGAACTACCTAAGAGTTGATTAGTGAGTGATGGAAATGCAAGATAATAAGAAAAAAGTAATTATATTAGATGATGATGTTTTTCCTAAATATTCGGACGTATCTGATTGTGATTTTTATAAAAGAATCAGTGATGAAGATAGTAAAGAATTCTTAGCTACTGTAGAATATTTAGAAAGAAAGAAGATAGAGCACTTAGATGTGCATGATTATGAAGCAATAATTGATTTTATTCAATCTACAAAATTTATAGAAATAGCGCTGTGCGATGATGATTATCTTAGATTGTTTAAAGATGAATCACAAGAATCATTACAGCAACTAATTTGTCAGATTGAACAAACTAGTATCGTTTTTCGTCCTTTTTTTAAGTGTTTCAGTGATGAGAAGCAATTTTTAGTAGAAAGAAAAAATCGAAGGCCGCTTAACTCTAATGAGCTGATTGGTTATGATGTTGTAATTATGGATTTGATGATGAATGATGATTATGACAATAATTTTCCTGGTCTTGCGAATTACCTAGGAGAGTTGTACAAAGATGGAAACCATCCGGGTATTTTTTTAATTTCTTCTAGAGATGAATTAGAAGAGCAAAAAAAATGTTTCGTAAAGAGGCGAAAATAAGCTCTTTGAGTTTTTCTATTTTAAACAAAGAAGTAGATTTAAAATCTAATAGTGCGGAAACTCAAGTCCAGTTGGCTTATGCTCAGATGTGTCGTTCTGAAAAAGAAAGTCGTTTTATCAGAGAATTGTCTTTGAGTCTTGAAGAGGCTATAGCTAAATCAACTCATACATTATTAGAAAAATTATGGACTTTAGATTATCCATATCTTCACCAAATGCACGCTTGTACAACAACGGAAAACGTACCTTTTTCTGATCATTTACTATCTATATTTTCGACAAAGTTGCAATATAGCATGGAGTGTGACGAAGGTTTAAATTTACAAATATCTAATTTAGAAAAACATCTGAATGAATATACAGAAAAACATTGTAGCTTTTCTAAGGAATCACCTAATGCAATGCATGATTTTGAAGCCTCTACATATTTTCTTGGCAAGGCAGTAGATGATATTGAGTTTAATAATGAAATATTACACTTTTTAAGTGAGACACCATCTAAAATACCTTATAAAATTCCTTTTGGTTTGCTATTACGAAAAGGGATTACTTTGGGATTAGATGATTGCTTTTCTGAAGGTGATGAAGTTTTATTAAATTGTACACAACAATGTGATTTAAGTAGGAATATAATCAAGCAAGGGATTAACCTTATTTTTATTCAAGGAAGTCTATCTAGTGGACCATCGAATAAACATTATTCAATACCATTACCAACTGATTTAGATAAAGAAAAAAGAAGATGGTGGATAAATGTAGATGAGAAAAAAATTGTAGCTAAACCATTTTTCGAACTATTGCGATATCTTATTTTAGGCAAATATGCTCCTGTTGCAATTGCACGAGAAAGTGTAGTTCGACAAGTTAGAACTCTTGCATTTCATAATATGTCTCGTACAGAAGCTTCTGTAAAGTCTGGGCATAATAATTTGTTTACAGTTGAATTGATCACGTATGGTCAAGATAATGCAATAAAATACCTGGATGTGCAAGGCCAAGCTAAACAGGTGCTGTTGTATGGTTTTCCTGATGGTGGAAGTGATAAGAGTTATCATCTATTAGATCAAGAGCATGTTGAAGTTATTACTTGGCTTTTAACGAACTCAACTTACGTGAAAGATAAAATATCACAAGAATGTTTAGAGCATGTATTGAAAAATGAGCTTCCTAAAATTAATAAAAAATCTAAATTGATTTCAGGCGTAAAATTTGCTGTGCAAACATGTGAATCTAAACTAGAAAATTTAGTAAGCCAACAATACCCAGTTACTATATTATTTACTATGGTGTAATTATTTGAAATTCAACGGATGTTAAGATGGGATCAAAATAATGGATCGAAATGTTTCTGTCCACTTCCCTTTTTGCGAGACAACCTGTCCACTTCCCCTTTAGCGAGACAATTCAAAACTAGAGGTTTCCAGTTGCCTCCGGTATTCAGCCGGAGGAATATTGCCTAAGCTCTCGTGTGTTCGCTCTTCGTTGTAATCGCACATCCATACCCAAGCCATATCCCGAACCTGCTCAAGTGACTCGAACAAATAGGCATTCAAAAACTCGCGGCGAAATGACCCGTTGAAGCGTTCTACAAACCCATTTTGCTGAGGTTTTCCTGGCTGGATATAAACCAGCTCGATGTTATGAACCTCACACCAGTCGGTTAACTGGGACGATATCAGCTCTGGCCCATTATCCATTCGAAGCTGTTTTGGCAGACCTCGCTCCTGTTTCAAATGCTCTAAGGCGCGCACCACGCGTCCTGCGGGCAAACTCGTATCCACTTCTATCACCAGACATTCTCGGGTCGATTCATCAAGAATGTTCAGTGTCCGAAAACGCTTGCCGCAATATAAGCTGTCATGCATAAAATCGAGTGCCCATTGATAGTTCGATTGATTCACCACATCTAATGGCGTAGCGATGCGAGCCGGTAATACGCGTTTTTGTCGCCTTTTTAGGTTTAATCCCATCCGGCAGTAAACTCGGTATACACGCTTATGATTGAACCCTTTTCCCTTTCGTCGCATTCGCCTGAAGCATTTCCAGAATCCTGCATTGGGTGACTTCTCAAGCACCGCGTTCAGGGCATCGATGACATCGCTGTCGGCAATGCGCCAATCCTTGGGACTTCTGTAGTAGCTGGCCCGTCCCAAAAGCGTGAGTCTGCACGCACGGGTGACACTAAGACCTGCAGCCACCAACATACATGCACAATCGCGCCTGCTGCTGGCTACCAACCCTTTTTTCAAACAGCTCCTTCATGGCCTGGTTTTCTAAACTGACGTCTGCGAACATCTTTTTGAGCTTGGCATTTTCTGCTTCAAGCTCTTTGATTCGCTTGAGCTCAGAGGCGTCCAACCCGCCATATTTGGCTTTCCAGTTATAGTAGGTGGCGCTGCTAATCCCGTGCTGGCGGCAAATATCATCGACCTTCAGGCCCGCATCCGCTTCTTTGAGAATCGCGACTATCTGTGTTTCGGTGAACCGTGACTTCTTCATGGTGATCTCCTGCTGTTATGTGGCAGAAATCTCCAGTTTAGACTGTCTCAGCATAGGGGAAGTGGACAAACCCAAAACGAGGTATTTCGATTCTAAAAACAAAAAGCCCGCCAGGTCAGGACCTTAGCGGGCTTTGTGACATCCGAAGATGTCTTCGTATACGATTTGGTGGAGCTGGCGGGAGTTGAACCCGCGTCCAAAATCAGTCTAACCAATGGCGCTACATGCTTAGTTTGTCTTTAATCTCGTCAAAGCACTGCGAACAAACACGCCATGCTGAGACACACCTGAATTAAATTTAACGCTTCCGCTCCCAGGTCAAAGCTTCCACGCGATCTCGTTTGGGTTTGACTGCCCTGAATCCCCGTCCTACGAGCTAAGGCTAGGGAGGGCAGGCTCTGAGCAGGTTATTAAGCTGCTAGTGCGTAGTTTTCGTCGTTTGCGACTATTTTTTTGCGGCTTTTTAAAGAGGCAAACCGCACCTCTGCATGCTCCACGGGCCTTCTTGATCCTGTCGAATCCTGAATCAGCCCCAGTGAGGTGTTCAATACTAGCAGAAAATTCTGCCAGGTCAATGACTACCGCGAACTGTGCTTCATGATTCGCGCTTTATCACGCTGCCAGTCGCGGTCTTTGGCGTCTGAGCGTTTATCGTGAAGCTTTTTACCTTTCGCGGTCCCTAACTTCAGTTTAACCCATGATCCCTTCCAGTACATGGAAAGTGCCACAATGGTTTCACCGTCGCGGTTGACTGCGCCGGTTAAGCGGTCCAGTTCGCGGCGATTTAACAATAGCTTACGCACACGGGTCGGCTCAGCCACTACGTGGGTCGAGGCGGCATTGAGCGGCGTAAAGGTGGCGCCCGAGAGAAACGCCTCGCCGTTCCGGATAAACACATAGCTTTCGGAAATGTTGGCTTTACCTGCACGCAGGGACTTCACTTCCCAACCCTGGAGCGAAATGCCGGCTTCATATTCATCATGAATCGAAAATTCATGGCGGGCAGACTTATTCAGCGCAATGGTGTTGCTGCCCGGCTTGTTTGGTTTTTTCTTTGCCATAGCTTCTTATTATACGGATTCAAGTTGTTAGGGGAACGTTTTTCCCAGAGGCAATAAGCCATGGAGACACACGATGACTGAATCTTTGGCAGATCGCCGACTAATGGTATCATTACCAGCGATATAGGGTTAAGGAGAAACTATGCCTCAAATCAGTCGCTCTGCACTGGTCCCGTTCAGTGCCAAGCAAATGTTTGACCTGGTGAACGATGTTGAGTCTTATCCGGCGTTTCTGCCGGGATGCTCTGGCACCAAAATTCTGGAAAGCTCTACTGAACATATGATGGCGGCAGTAGACGTTTCCAAGGCTGGGATCAAAAAAACCTTTGTGACTCGTAATCAGTTAGAAGGCATTCATAAGATCAGCATGCAGCTGGTGGAAGGGCCGTTCCGTAAACTGGTGGGTGGCTGGCACTTCACCGAGCTGGATGTTGATGCCTGCAAAGTCGAACTGAAGCTGGATTTTGAATTCACTAATGCGTTGGTGGAAGCTGTGTTTGGCAAAGTTTTTCACGAGCTGACCAACAACATGGTGAATGCTTTTACCCAGAGGGCCAGGGAAGTTTATGAGCTCTGAGCAAAATCATCTGATTCATGTCGAGGTGGTGTACGCGCTGCCCAATACCCAGCGGGTAATCAAGCTGGCGATTACCCCGGATACGCCCGTACAGGAGATCATTGAACGCTCCGGGGTGCTGGAGATGTATCCGGAGATCGACCTGAAAAAGAACAAGGTCGGGGTGTTCAGCCGCACCGTCAAGCTGGATGCTCTAGTGCATGAAGGCGATCGGATTGAGATTTATCGCCCTTTGCTGGCCGATCCGAAAGAAATCCGCCGCAAGCGCGCCGAGCAGGCTAAGCAGGAAGCGCTGGCGGCCAAGAAAGCCAAAGGTGACGCTGCACCAGCGTCAGGCGCGCCAGATGCAAAGGACAGTGATACCGAGCGCTGAGGTTGTCTCGCTGGAAAGGAAGTCAACAGCTGAATGGACTGGCTGCTGAGAATAGAAAATAAAAAAGAAAAGCTCGCCGAGGCGAGCTTTTTTGTGTTCTGGCGCTGAAGCCGTGAGCCGTTTAATTTAACGGATCGTTGAAGTTCGGCCCTGGCTGATAATCCCCTGTCATGCGGGTCAGCAAACGGTTTTGATCAAAGGTGAGAATCAGATCTTTCTGTTCCGGCTCATCATGGCCCGGTTTGTGGTAGAACACATAGTACCAGGTGTTCGGGTATTCAGGTTCAACCAGCATCGGCGAGCCAAGCACATAACGCACCTGTTCCTGATTCATGCCGTATCTGAGGTTATTGATATCTTTTTCATCCAGATAGTTGCCCTGATTGATATCAATACGGTAGACCAAGCGTTCAACCAAAGAGCAGCCACCCAGCAGGCTGACGCTCAGCGCTAACGCGGCAAAAGTTTTCCAGTTCATAGCATCCCGGCAAAATAATCAGTTCTGCTTGTGATGATAAGCAAGTTAGTGTCAGAAGTAAAAGCACTCGACGGGGAACGCCCGCAGAATGCAAAGATTTCGCGGGAGTTCAGACGCTGGAATACTCAGAAAGTTGCATCCGCGGTGCGATTCGCGGGCAACTTTCTGAGCCGGATCATGCTGCGACCAGCAATTCCTTGGCATTGGCCAGTGTGCGCTCTGTGATCTCACTGCCGCCCAGCAGGCGGGCCAGCTCACTGATGCGCGAGCTTTCATCCAGCGCTTTCATCTGGGTTTCGGTCTGGCCTTTGGCGGTTTTCTTGGCAACGAACATCTGCTGATGCCCGCAACCGGCAACCTGCGGCAAGTGGGTCACACAGATCACCTGCGTCGAGGTGCCCAGGGTACGCAGCATACGGCCGACAATCGCAGCCGTCGGGCCACTGATACCGACATCCACTTCATCAAAAATCAGGCTGGGCGTTTCCACTTTCTGCGCGGTGATCACCTGAATGGCCAGAGAAATTCGTGACAGCTCACCGCCCGAGGCCACTTTGCCCAGCGGTTGCAGCGGCTGGCCCGGGTTGGTGGAGACCATGAAGGTAATGGTGTCAAAACCCAGCGGGGTCAGCATGCGTTCCGGATCGCTGTGGATATCAATCTGGAAAATGGCTTTCTCCATACTCAGCTCGTGCATGCTATGCGAGATTTTTTTGTTCAGCTCTTTGGCGTAACGCTGGCGGCTTTTGCTCAGTTTTTCTGCGCTGTCGAGAAAGCTCAGGCGTTTGGCTTCTACTGCATCGGCCAGGGCATCGAGCTTCTCGTCGCCGCCGTCCAGGTTTTCAAGCTCCAGCAGCAACTCCTGATGCTTCTGCCACAGCTCCGCGGGCATCACATAGTGTTTCCGGGCCAGCGACATGATTTTCGCCAGACGCTCTTCGAGATAGACCAGACGTTGCGGGTCCATATCCAGATCGTCCATATAACCGCGCAGCTCCTGGCTGGCTTCCTGGACCTGAATAATGGCTTCTTCCAGCATAGGGGCGAGCGTGCTGAGCTTGCTGTCCATTTCACCCAGCTCAATCAGTTGCTGGCTGGCCTGCTGCAGTAGCTGCAGTGCATTGACCTCATCCCCTTCGTACAGCAAGGCGAGGGCATGCTGGCTGGTGAGTGCGAGATCGCCGGAATTGGACAGGCGCTTGTGCTCTTCTTCGATCTCAGCAAATTCGTCTTCGCCCAGTGCCAGCTCGTTGAGCTCTTTGACCTGATACTGGATCAGCTGCTTTTGCGCTTCGTTATCGGCGCGGTTTTGGCTCAGACGGTTCAGCTCGTTTTTGGCGTGCCGCCAGGCCTGATAATCACTGCTGACTTTTTCCATCAGGGCATGGTGACCGGCATAGTTATCCAGCATTTCCTGCTGGTGTTCCGGACGCATCAGCAACTGGTGTGCATGCTGGCCGTGAATGTTGATCAGCAGCTGGCCCAGTGCTTTTTGCTGGGAGGCGGGTACAGGGCTGCCGTTGATAAAACCACGGGAGCGGCCTTCTTTGGTCACCACACGGCGTAAAATACATTCGTCGCCTTCAATCAGCTCGTTGTCTTCCAGCCAGCGGCGGGCGGCCTGATTGTTGCGCAGCGAGAAGGTTGCATGAATTTCTGCTTTGTCTTCTCCCGGACGGACCATGCTGGCTTCAGCACGGTCGCCCAGGCATAAGCCAAGGGCATCAATCGCTATCGATTTACCTGCACCGGTTTCACCTGTGATGGTTGTCATCCCAGATTTCATTTCAAACTCGAGATTTTTGACAATTGCAAAATTAGAGATCGTCATGTGTGCCAGCATTTGTGTTCACCTGTCTAAATCAACACCTGTTTATTTGCACAGTATATACTGTATCTACATACAGTAAAGTGGTGGCAAACGGATTTATCGTGAAAATTGTGATTAAGGTTAAGTTTCTGATGACATGAAAAAAGCCAGCGCAGGGCTGGCTTGAATAGCGGAAAATGAGGATGGCTTCAGAACAGCTTGCTCGACCAGCCTAACTTGCCGCGCAGTATGTTGTAGTAGCTGTAGCTTGTCGGGTGGATCAGCTGCAGGTGATCCGGACTCTGGTAGATGTGAATTTCATCTCCCGGGCTGACCGGCAGCGATACCTGTCCGTCGCAGCTCACTTCCAGTGTGCGTCCGTCGTCAGGCACAATCAGCTTGATCCTGCGGTTGCCGTCGACCACCAGCGGGCGGCATGACAGCGTATGGGGAAACATAGGCACCAGGGTGATGGCATTGAGGCTGGGTGATAAAATCGGGCCGCCGCCGGACAGCGAGTAGGCAGTAGAACCGGTTGGGGTGGCGATGATCAGGCCGTCGGATCGCTGCGAAAAGGCAAAGCTTTCATCAATATAGACCTCGAACTCAATCATATGGGCGATTTTGTCCGGGTGCAGCACGGCTTCATTGAGCGCGGTATTGCGGCTTTTGATCTGGCCGTGACGGTGAACTTCGGCCTCCAGCAGGAAACGCTGCTCGGTGACAAACTCGCCGTCCAGGACCTTCTCCAGCTCCTGCTCGAAGTTGTCTGGATCTAAATCCGTCAGGAAGCCCAGATTGCCGCGGTTCACGCCGATCACTGAGATATCAAAGCGCGAGAGTACCCGTGCGGCGCCTAACATGTTACCGTCCCCCCCGACGACAATCGCCAGGCTGGCGCGGTCACCGATGGTGAGCAAATCGCACAGTGATTCCGCGGGGACATCCAGATCATGCGCAAGACGGTGATCCACCAGAACCTGGTAGCCTTTGGCGGTCAGCCAGTTGTACAGGCTGGTATGGGTGTGCAGCGCGTCAGGATTTCTCGGCTTGCCAACCAGGGCGATGATTTCAAAAGGGCGCGTCATGTCCTTGATCCAACGGGTAAGAATGGGGCCAGTATAGCCTTAGCCAGAAGGAAATGTCGCCCTTTGTCGTCGATATCGGGTTGAATCGTTGAATTTCATCCCCATAATATGCCCATCACGTTTTCATCGTGGCCGGCACGTTGCGCCTTGCGTGACCGTCCGGCCATGTGTATCACCCTTTTTGAGCTTAGCGGAGTAGCGAAAGCATGAGCAAGAAAGACGAAGTGTTGAACGAAGAAGAACTGCAGCAGGCGCAGACGGAAGCAGAGGCTGAAGCGGCTGCAGACAGCGCGGAAGAACTGACGCTGGACGAGTTGGCACTGTCCCGTATTGAAGAGCTGGAAGCCGCGCTGGCGGTCAGTGAAGCCAAAGTGAAAGAGCAGCAGGATTCCGTCCTGCGTGCCCGCGCTGATATTGAAAATATGCGCCGTCGTACCGAGCAGGAAATCGACAAGGCCCGTAAGTTTGCGCTGGAAAAATTTGCCGGTGAACTGCTGCCTGTGATCGACAACATGGAGCGTGCGCTGGAACTGGCGGACAAAACCGACGAAGCGCTGAAGCCAATGCTGGAAGGCGTTGAGCTGACCCTGAAAACCATGACCGACACGGTAGAAAAATTCGGCCTGAAAGCGATTAACCCGATGGGTGAAGCTTTTAATCCTGAATTCCATCAGGCGATGTCGATGCAGGAAAGCGCTGAGCATGCGCCGAACACTGTGATGATGGTGCTGCAGAAAGGTTATGAGCTGAACGGCCGTGTCGTGCGTCCTGCGATGGTGATGGTCGCGAAAGCTGCACCGGGCGGCAATGTCGATACTCAGGTCTGATCAGCCAGACGGGCAGGCGGCGTGATGAAAGCCCACTCTGGTGGGTTTTTATTTTTTACATTTTTTTCGACCTGCCCCTTGAAAAGGTCTCTGATGGCCTTATTTAGTAGTCATACGATAGCGTAAATGAATGAATTGAGGGCCTTGGCTCTCATGCTCGGTTCTGCATTACGCAGAACGACGCCAGTAAACCAACGAATTTCGGAGAAAGCCAGATGGGTAAAATCATTGGTATTGACTTGGGTACAACCAACTCATGTGTAGCTGTACTGGATGGTGATAAGCCACGCGTTATTGAGAACGCTGAGGGTGATCGCACTACGCCTTCTATCATCGCCTATACACAAGATGGCGAAACACTGGTCGGTCAGCCTGCGAAACGTCAGGCAGTGACAAACCCAGAAAATACCCTGTATGCAATCAAGCGTCTGATCGGTCGCCGCTTCGAAGACGAAGAAGTACAGCGCGACATCGAAATCATGCCTTTCAAAATTGTGAAAGCAGACAACGGTGATGCTTGGGTGGAAGCGAAAGGTCAGAAAATGGCCGCGCCTCAGGTTTCAGCAGAAGTGCTGAAGAAAATGAAGAAAACCGCTGAAGACTATCTGGGCGAGAAAGTAACCGGCGCAGTTATTACTGTTCCTGCGTACTTCAACGATGCTCAGCGCCAGGCAACGAAAGATGCCGGCCGTATCGCGGGTCTGGAAGTGAAGCGTATTATCAATGAACCGACTGCGGCTGCGCTGGCTTATGGCCTGGACAAGCAAGGCGGTGACCGCACGATCGCGGTATACGACCTGGGTGGTGGTACGTTTGATATCTCGATTATCGAGATTGATGAAGTTGAAGGCGAGAAGACCTTTGAAGTTTTGGCAACCAACGGTGACACACACCTGGGTGGTGAAGACTTCGATAACCGTCTGATCAACTATCTGGTTGACGAATTCAAGAAAGATCAGGCCATCGATCTGCGTAAAGATCCACTGGCAATGCAGCGTCTGAAAGAAGCGGCAGAAAAAGCGAAAATTGAGCTGTCTTCTGCTCAGCAGACTGACGTGAACCTGCCGTACATCACTGCAGATGCGACTGGTCCGAAACACATGAACATCAAAGTGACCCGCGCCAAGCTGGAGTCACTGGTTGAAGATCTGGTACAGCGTTCTCTGGAGCCAATGAAAGTGGCCTTGGCTGACGCTGACCTGTCTGTCGGCGAAATCACGGACGTCATCCTGGTGGGTGGTCAGACGCGTATGCCTATGGTTCAGGCCAAAGTGGCGGAGTTCTTCGGCAAAGAAGCCCGTAAAGACGTGAACCCGGACGAAGCGGTTGCCGTGGGTGCTGCGGTTCAGGGTGGTGTACTGGCCGGTGAAGTTAAAGACGTGCTGCTGCTGGACGTGACCCCGCTGTCTCTGGGTATCGAGACCATGGGCGGTGTGATGACCAAGCTGATCGAGAAGAACACCACGATTCCGACCAAAGCGGAGCAAGTGTTCTCGACAGCAGAAGACAACCAGAACGCGGTAACGATTCATGTGCTGCAGGGTGAGCGTAAGCAGGCGAACTTTAACAAGTCCCTGGGTCAGTTCAACCTGGAAGGTATTCAGGCTGCGCCTCGCGGTATGCCTCAGATTGAAGTTATCTTTGACCTGGATGCTGACGGTATCCTGCACGTGTCTGCCAAAGACAAGAGCACAGGCAAAGAGCAGAAGATCACGATTCAGGCATCGGGCGGTCTGAGCGATGACGAAATCGAGAAAATGGTTCAGGAAGCAGAAGCGAACAAAGAAGCGGACAAGAAGTTCGAAGAGCTAGTTTCTGCCCGTAACCAGGCTGATCAGCTGGTACACGGTACCCGCAAGCAAATCGAAGAAGCGGGCGACGCACTGCCAGCCGATGAGAAAGAGAAGATCGAAGCCGCGGTTTCTGAATTGGAAGAAGCACGTAAAGGCGAAGATAAAGAAGCGATTGATGCCAAAGTACAGGCACTGATTGCGGCTTCTCAGAAGCTGATGGAAATTGCCCAGCAGCAAGCTCAGGCCCAGCAAGCGGACAGCGGTGAGCAGACTCAGTCGAAAGACGACGATGTTGTAGACGCCGAGTTCGAAGAAGTAAAAGACGATAAAAAATAAGAGTGTGATCTCATAATCTTATTTGGGCACGGGCGTTTGGGGATACTCTTACGCCCGTAGCTGTATAAGCAGGTGACAGTTTAACTATGTCAAAACGTGATTTTTACGAAGTGTTAGGCGTAGGCCGTGACGCCAATGAGCGTGACATCAAAAAGGCCTACAAACGTCTGGCGATGAAGTACCACCCGGACCGTAATCCGGGCGACGACACGGCGGCGGACAAGTTCAAAGAAGTGAAAACCGCCTATGAAATTCTGACCGATCCTCAGAAGAAAGCGGCCTACGACCAGTATGGCCATGCCGCCTTTGAACAAGGCGGTATGGGCGGTGGCGGCGGCTTTGGCGGCGGCGCTGATTTTAGCGACATCTTTGGCGATGTGTTCGGCGATATCTTTGGTGGCGGTGGCCGTCGTGGTGGTGGTCAGCACCGTGCTCAGCGCGGCGCCGACTTACGCTACAATATGGAGCTGACGCTGGAGGAAGCGGTACGCGGCTGCACCAAGGAAATTCGCGTTCCAACCCTGGTAAACTGTGATACCTGTGAAGGGTCAGGGGCGAAGAAAGGTTCCTCGCCAACGACTTGCGGCACCTGTCACGGTGCCGGCCAGGTGCAGATGCGTCAGGGGTTCTTCGCAGTCCAGCAAACCTGTCCTCACTGTCATGGCCGCGGCAAGATCATTACGGATCCTTGCGGTAAGTGTCATGGTCAGGGCCGGGTTCAGGAAACCAAAACCTTGTCGGTCAAGATCCCTGCCGGTGTGGATACGGGCGATCGGATTCGCCTGACCGGTGAAGGTGAAGCCGGCGAGTTCGGCGCACCAGCCGGGGATCTCTACGTTCAGGTGCACGTGCAGAAACACGCGATTTTCGAGCGTGATGGGAACAACCTCTACTGCGAGGTGCCAGTCAGCTTTACCATGGCGGCACTGGGCGGTGAAGTGGAAGTCCCGACACTTGATGGTCGTGTCAGCCTGAAAGTGCCGACGGAAACGCAGACCGGACGTATGTTCCGTATGCGCGGTAAAGGTGTGAAGTCTGTCCGTGGCGGTGCAGTTGGCGATCTGATCTGCAAGCTGGTGGTTGAAACACCGGTGAACCTGAGCACGCGCCAGAAAGAACTGCTGCAAGAGTTTGAGAACACACTGGCAGGCTCTGATGCCAAAAAGCACAAGCCGCGCTCAGAAGGATTCTTCGACGGCGTGAAAAAGTTCTTTGACGACCTGACCGGCTAACCACTGAGTGACCCGTGATTTATCTCAAAGGCCAGCATGATGCTGGCCTTTGTCGTTTCTGCGGCTGCCCGTTTGTCCCCGCTGCTTTATACCAATCGCAGTAAATAACTGGTCATCCTAGCTTGTTCAAATATTCGATAACTGCGTTAGATTTTTTGATTGTAGAATCACTACTTATCTAAAAAATCTGCCTTGTTCTCAAACATTTTCCCTACGCTATTACTGATCATTTACTTACTTTGATTGGTATTACCAGCACTCAGGCGGAACCGTCGATCCATTGTGCAGCAGTGCAATCGTTCCGCATGCCTGCATTCCGTCTTTGCTTTCGGCCCACAACCTATAATTACCATTCTCCGCTGCAATCCGGTAGGCATAGAAGGGGTTATCAAAACGGCAGGCCGGGCAGAGCGCGGCGGACAACTGCGTCGGATACGCCTGACCCTGAGAACGCTGCTGTTCTATGGCAAGCTGCAACATGATGAGATCGGCCTGGGCCTGGCGCAGATAGGCTTTTTGCTGGTGCGCCTGATAGGCCGGCAGGGCAAACATTGCCAGTATGCCTGCCAGGGCCACGACAATCAGCAGTTCGATCAGTGTCACTCCCTGCTGGCTTCTTGATTTCCTCATCTGTCTTTCCTTTCGATTCACATCACTAAGTCAGTGTTTTTCAGCTGCGTCTTGCCGTTGTTTTGCCATCCTATTGCGCGGTGAAAAAGAATCGGGAGCGAATTCGATGCGAAGTTGGGACTCAGCAACAGAAAACCTGCCAATCAGGCAAGCGCGGTTACATGCTGTTGCGAGCGTCAGAGGGATGACGCTGATTGAAGCCATTGTGGTGCTGTCTGTCATCCTGTTGATCGCGACCTTTGCTGCGCCTTCATTTTCCGATGTCTTTGCCACTCAGCGTTTGCACCGTCTGGTCAGTGAGCTGGAATGGTTGCTGGTTCTGGCCAAATCGGAAGCTGTGATGCGCGGCGAAGATGTGTCGATTGGTTTAGAAAGCATTCCGCAGCATACCGATCCGCACCAAACCGCTCTGCACCATTCCGTGACGTCGCAGCCCGGCACGGACGACTGGACAATCGTCACCAGACTGACTGGTGGTGAGCCTGTGCTCAAGCCGCTGTCCGCCGCTGATTTTCCGCGCCTGACACTGTCGCGGAGTTTCACCGGTGATCAGCTGACTGTGGATAGCCTGACGGGGCGTCCACACGCCGCAGGCAGCTTTTTTGCCGGCCGGGACGGCAAGTCGCAGGTCAGGATCACTTTCAGTAATGTCACCGGCAGAATCTATGTCTGTAGCCTGAGCGGGGAGGCCGGTTATGCCCGGTGCTGAAAATCTCAGCAAGCAGGGCGGATTCAGCTTGACTGAGCTGACGGTCGCGACCGGGTTGAGCCTGATGGTGCTGTCTTTGCTGGTGCAATTGCTGATGGCGGGCAAACAGGCGGCGATGAGCCGTTCGCTGCAGCTGATCCTGGCTCAGGATGTCCAGGATGCGTGGCGCATGTTGTCGGGGGATGTGCGTCGGGCTGGTTTTCAGACAGCAGAGCCCGGGACACCGCTTTTACTGCCGGGGGCGGCTCACACCGTCCATGTGACGGCCGGAGACTGTCTGGTGATGCGCTATGAGCTGGCCGGTCGTGCTGTGGTGAAGGCCTATTATTCGCAGGACGGTGAGTTCAGGGTGCGTTCGTCGCATGACTCTTTTTCGACCCCGGCGCAGGCATGTCAGGGCGGACAAGCGCTGCTGGACTCGCGCTGGATGACGGTGACCGGCTGGCAGGTTCAGTCTGACACTGAACTGGCGGCAGGCGTTCCAGGTCAGCAGTTGTTGGTTCGACTTTCTGTCTCATCCGCCGATGGCTCAGCGCAGCTCGAGGAAAGCATGACGCTGACGGTCAGGAATCCGTGATGAAACGTCAGCGTGCCGCTGTCAGGGCCCAGCAAGGCATCAGCACTTTACTGATGACCAGTCTGATGCTGTCGGTGGCCATGGTCTTTGTGCTGACCAGCTACAGCACCAGCTTTTATCAAATCAAGCGTGCGCAGAATACCGTGTTTTCGCGTCAGGCATTCTGGCTGGCAGAAGGCGGACTGGCGTGCGGGTTTGGCCTGATCGCCGGGCATTTTGAGCATCAGCCGATCAGTACTGAACCCGCGGTGTTTCCCGGTAACCGTGCTGCTGTCTGTCAGTCCACGCAACAAGACCGGCATGTGACGGTCCAGGTTGAGTCTCTGCCGGAAGGCCGGTATCAGGTGAGCGCCGAAGTCCGGGTGGCCGGGAGAGCCAGAGTCAGGCTTCAGCAGGTTGCTGTTGTAAGCTTATGTGGCTCAGCTGCGGAGGCGTTGTCGAGCGAGAAGGATCTGGAGTGTGTCACTTTGGGCCGTTTGCCACAGGTACAAGAGCGGCTGGGGTATCAGGTTCGCTGGTTGCGGGGATCCTGGCAGGATGTCTGATGTCATCACACCTATCGTGTCAAAACAGCAGGGGTTCAGTCTGGTGGAGGTGCTGGTGTCGCTTTTGCTGGTCAGTGTCGGTCTGGCCGGTTTGATGAAGCTGCATGGCTACCTCAATGTCCAGGCAGACAATGCCCTGATCATGCTGTCTGCAGTCAATCTGGCGGAATCACGACTCGAGAGCCTGCGCTTTGCGGCGCAGGGCGTTGCTTCGGAGGCGAGACAGCGTAGGCACACTGAGCAGTACCTTCTGCAGGGTGTCACGATTCGTGTCGAGACTGTGGTGCAGCCAACACAGCCGGGGAGTATCTCATCCGTGGCAGTTCAGGCCAGCTGGCAGGATCGCTGGCAACAGCCGCATCAGATTGTTTTTGAGAGCATGTTCTCGGGACCTCAGTAAACCCCGGTCGTGATTTTCTGATGTGCGTGTCTGTGCTGAGTCTGTCTGTCCATCTATCAATGTTGGCTGGGCGCGCTCAGCGCTGCGCTGTCGCGTCAGGAACGAAGACACAGAGCAGCATCCCCCTTGCCAGGTGAGCTGATGAGCTTTTGGGTTGCAATGGTCAAAAAGCTGTACAAGCTGATCATTAATTAAATATCAATGCTTTACGATTATTTGGCTTGCCATGATCCTTTTGCCTGAATAGCTGTACAAGACAGAGCTGACAAACAGAAGGAAAGCTGTACATGTCGGTTTAGCGCGTCTGGTACTCAAGCGACCACAGCACCCCCGTCTCAATCTTGAACAGCAAATAAAGTCAGCGCTATGGTGTATGCTTATGTGACTATGATCGCAAATTATTACAAGGTGGCGCCCGGTGCTGAGCGTAAATAGTCAACCTGCCCTCTGGCAGTGTTTTGATGGTGTACGGCATGCTTTTCTGGCGGCTGACAGGCGAGCGGCTTTGCTCGCCAGCCTGCTGTGCTTTGTTGGCGGGCTGGGCTTGAGCACCCAGGCGGCTGCGACACCCTGGGAGCAGTTTCGAGCCCCGACGGCAGGCAGTCCGCAGTCGATTGGCAGTTACAGCAATGGCTGTCTGGCCGGTGCGCAAGTGCTGCCCGAGCAGGGGGAAGGCTATCAGAGGGTCAGATCGGAGCGCGGGCGCTTTTACGGCCATGCGAGCATGATTACTTTTTTGCAGCAATTGTCGGCGAAGGCAAAACAATTGCAGCTGGGGCATTTGCTGGTCAGTGATATCGCCATGCCGCGCGGCGGCCGTTTTCGTTCAGGGCATGCCAGTCATCAGACCGGATTGGATGCCGATATCTGGCTGACGACCTTAGATCAACCGGCCTCTCAGAAGATGCTGTCTGAGCTGCAGCCTCTGCCTATGGTTGATCTCAAGGCATACCGCATTATCAAAGACAATTGGTCGGCCAGCCAGGCGAACCTGATCCAGCTGGCGGCGTCAGATGCTAATGTGGCGCGGATATTCGTGCATCCTGTCATTAAAGAACAACTGTGCGAAGCGCAATGGACAGATCGCAGCTGGCTGCGCAAGGTCAGACCCTGGTGGGGACACTACTATCATTTTCATGTCCGTCTGCATTGCCCGCAGGGGAGTCAGCAATGCAAGGAACAGTTACCGCCGCCGCCGGGTGATGGCTGCGGTGCAGAACTGCTGTCGTGGCAACCCAAACCGGCTTCTGAAAAGAAAACGGCCAGTGCCAAACCGGTTAAGAAGCGCCCGGTGCTGAAACCGCTTCCGCCGCCGGGTTGCATGGCGATGCTCAATGCCCCTGCCCAGGATGCGGACAGAGACAAATACGCCAAAGAGCAGCGTGAACGCAAGGCGCAGGCTCAGTAACTGGCTTACGCCATGCCCTGCAACACCACAAACTTTTCTAGTAATTGCTCCTCGGTCTCGACATGTGCGGGATCGAGGATAATGCAGTTGTTGATCGGACAGACGGACTGGCAGGTTGGTTTGTCGTAATGGCCTTTGCATTCAGTGCAGCGGTCAGGATCAATCTCATAGATCTCTGCCCCCATACTGATGGCATCGTTCGGACATTCGGGATCGCACATGTCGCAGTTGATGCATTTGTCTGTAATCAATAAAGCCATAATTTTTATATCCGAGGAGGTTCTTGCCACAGGGTAAAGCGGGTGTGCGATCCTTTGCCGATTCTCTGCGCTTTGTGATATCTCCCCAAAAAATGAAAGGAGTAAAAGCGGCGAAAAGTGTAGCACAGAAGTCAGGAACGCCCAATAACTTGGGGGAAACGGGGATGTTAATGCTAAGAACGGGCTAATTTAGTGATTTAACGTTGTTTCAGCCTCAGCCGCAAATCAATAGTGTTCTGGCAATGTCGGTTTCTTATGCCATGGCTGACAAAGCGGCATCCGACATTATTGTTGAAATTGAGTGCATTATATCAATGGCCATTGTGATCAGTGGTCCCTGGATTGTGCGGGGGAGTGGTAAATGAAGGTGCGATTAGACCCCATAGCGTTGATCGTTGTGTCTATCTTGCTGGGTTGGGGATGGACGGAAGTCACGACAGAACCTGTCTGCCAGCAGGAAATGGTACAGCAGGGTGTGCGGTATACGATCCCGATTAAATGCTCAGATATTCCCAATGTGACGGTGAGCAGTTAATCCGCCACCGTATTGCAGCGGATCAGCAATACGGTGGCGAGCAGAGGCCGGGTCAGACCGCGTTAGGATTACGGGTGGTTGCACCGGCTTCCAGATTGCGCATCAGTAACGCGAACGGTAGTGCCAGATCTTCCGGCACCGGAATAAACACGAAGTGCCCGCTGCCTTTGGCATCTGCAATGGTTTCGGATTTACGGTTTTCCATGTGCTCCAGGGTAAAGGTGACGTTACCGTTCGGTGTCATCAGCTCCAGGCTGTCACCGACCAGAAATTTATTTCTGACTTCGACTTCTGCCAGTGCACCGCGGCGCTTGCCGGTGAACTCACCCACGAACTGCTGGTTATCCGAAATCGAGTAGCCATAATTGTAATTCTGGTATGCATCATGGGTGTGACGACGCAGAAACCCTTCTGTATACCCGCGGTGAGCCAGACTTTCCAGGGTCGACATCAGGCTTTCGTCAAATGGCTTACCGGCCGCGGCATCATCAATCGCCTTACGGTACACCTGGGCCGTCCGGGCGCAGTAGTAGAAAGACTTGGTGCGGCCTTCAATTTTCAGCGAATGAACGCCCATTTTGCTCAGGCGCTCAACATGCTGAACCGCGCGAAGATCTTTGGAGTTCATGATATAGGTGCCGTGCTCGTCTTCAAACGCCGCCATTTTTTCATCCGGCTTATGGCTTTCGCTCAGCAAGACAACCTGATCGGTCGGTTTGCCTTCACCCAGCGTGGGCGCGACCTCCTGCATCTGGACTGCAGAAGCGGCTGGTTGCACTTCGACAATCTGACCGGCATCGTCTTCTTTGGCCGTTTCCGCTTTGTATTCCCAGCGGCAGGCATTGGTGCAGGTGCCCTGATTGGGATCCCGCTTGTTCATATAGCCAGACAGCAGGCAGCGACCCGAGTAGGCCATGCAAAGTGCGCCGTGAACAAAGATCTCCAGCTCGGTTTCCGGGCATTTTTCACGGATTTCTTCGATTTCTTCCAGCGACAGTTCGCGGGAAAGGATCACCCGCTCAATCCCCTGCGTTGACCAGAATTTTACCGTCGCCCAGTTCACCGCATTGGCTTGTACTGACAGGTGAATCGGCATGTCCGGGAAGCTTTCTCTGACCATCATGATCAGGCCGGGATCGGACATGATTAAGGCGTCCGGGCCCATGTCGATAATCGGAGTCAGATCGCGGATAAAGGTTTTCAGCTTGGAGTTATGCGGCTGAATGTTGCACACCACGTAGAACTTTTTACCCTGGGCATGGGCTTCGTCGATACCGATTTTCAGGTTGTCGTGGTTGAACTCATTGTTGCGCACGCGCAGGCTGTAACGAGGCTGGCCTGCATACACGGCATCGGCACCGTAGGCGAAGGCATAGCGCATGTTTTTCAGGCTGCCGGCAGGCGATAACAATTCAGGTTTAAACATAACTCGGGTTTCCCTTTTGGGTCAAAGTCTGATGTCAGATCAGGCCGCACTCCTGCTCACCGTCAGGGTGAATTCATGGGAGGCGGAAAACAGAGGGCGAATTTTACTGTGAAGGCGGGGATCTGGCAAATATCCTGAATCTTGTTAAGGGTATTAAAGGGCACAAAAGATGACAGCGGCTAAGGATTGATGTGAATCCTGTTCCATAAAAATCAGATTCCCTGTATGAGTATTAGGAGAGTCAGCCGTTTGGGTTTACTGATGAACGGTTTTTTTCATTGCATTAAGTTGGATATCAAAAATGGATATAGTGTCTGTGATTTCGTCTGTGTTTAGTATTTGGGTGGTGCTGGCAATCCTGGTGATTGTCATACTGCGTTCTGCGATTAAGTTTGTGCCGCAAAATACCGCTGTGGTCGTTGAGCGATTCGGCAAGTACCACAAAACCATGGAAGCGGGTCTGAATTTTATCGTGCCTATGATTGACCGGGTGGCCTACACCCAGACCCTGAAAGAGCAGGCGTATGATGTACCGAGCCAGTCGGCCATTACCAAAGATAACATCTCCCTGATTGTGGACGGGGTGCTCTATATCAAGCTGATTGACCCTTACAAAGCCAGCTATGGCGTCGATAACTATATTTTTTCTGTCACCCAGCTGGCGCAGACCACCATGCGCAGTGAAGTGGGGAAAATGGACTTAGACAAGACGTTCGAAGAGCGTGAAAATCTCAATACGGCCATTGTGTCTGCCATCAACGACGCTGCTCTGCCATGGGGTGTTCAGGTGCTTCGTTATGAAATCAAAGATATCGAGCCGCCCCGTTCAGTGCTGGACGCCATGGAGCGTCAGATGAAAGCCGAGCGGGAAAAGCGGGCGGTGATTCTGGAATCGGAAGGTAAGCGCCAGAGCGAGATCAACATTGCCGAGGGCATGAAGCAGGCCCGGGTACTGGCCGCTGAAGCGGAACGATCGGAGCAGGTGCTCAAAGCCGAAGGTGAAGCACAGGCGATCCTGGCGGTCTCGAAAGCCGAAGCCGATGCACTGGCAATTATCGGCCGGGTGGCGTCTACCGAAGAAGGTCAGAAGGCGATACAGCTGGATCTGGCGGGCAAGGCCATTCAGGCCAGAGAAGCGATTGCCA
The DNA here is from genome assembly GCF_037162255.1 of Photobacterium sp. Hal280. Classification (NCBI taxonomy): domain Bacteria; kingdom Pseudomonadati; phylum Pseudomonadota; class Gammaproteobacteria; order Vibrionales; family Vibrionaceae; genus Photobacterium; species Photobacterium sp. Hal280. Next base: position 2,476,267 of record NZ_JARLUO010000005.1, on the reverse strand, counting down.
AAGAGTCTTCCGTGGTTCTGTTGCCTGATGCGTCCTCTTCTGCGTCAAATATCGTGGCAGAAGCCATGACTATTATTCACCAGCTCAACCGTCAGCAGGGCAGCCCGGCGAAACAGGCCGGAACACAAGAGGAACAGTAATCATGGCGGATTTCTTTGGACTGAGCCCGGCCCAGCTGACCATAGTGGTTGGCCTGATTCTGCTGGCCGTTGAGGTCTGGATGCTGGGGCTGTCGACGATTGTATTACTGGCGCTTGGTGTCTCAGCCATCCTGACCGGAACCCTGGCACTGGTGGGTGTGGTGCCGGAAACGCTGACCGCCCTGGTGGCGGTCAGCGGTATCGGCGCGGGCGTCCTGACGCTGCTGCTGTGGAAACCACTGAAACGCTCTCAGAAAGCAGAAAAACCCAAACAAAATATCAGCAGTGATTTTATCGGCCTGACGTTCCGGCTGGATGCCGCACTCAGCCATGAGCAGCCAGGGACAGTAAAGTATTCCGGGATCAGCTGGAAACTGGTACTCAGCAGCGATTACACCGGTGAGCCGGTGGAAAAAGGCCGGGAAGTGGAAGTGGTGGCGGTGGATGTTGGTCGCTTTACGGTTAAGCCTGTGCCTCAAGGTTAAACAAGTGCTTGTGAGGATTTCTTCTCCTGAAAAGGGGGAGGGACTGAACCGAGATTGCTGAAATCATAATGATCCCCTCCCCTTGGCAAGGGGAGGGAGAGGAGTGGGGTTCGTAAGGCGAGCACGGATTGTGCGTAATCGCCCTGTCAGCCCCTCTAATCAGACGCGTTCTTCCATGCCGCCCAACTCTTCAAACAGGTTTGGCAAGATGGCGGAAAGCTCACCGCACATTAAGGACAGATCGGCATCCAGACGCTGCGCCATGTCTTCACGGTCGATGTCGTCATTTTGCTCTCTCAGCTCATCGGAAAACTTCAGACGCTTGAGTGACAGATCATCGCCCAGCACAAAATCGATGCGCTCCTGCCAGTTGATGGCCAGTTTGGTTACCACTTTATCGGCTTCAATGTGGGCCAGAATTTCATCACAGCTCAAGTCCTGCTGCTTACAGCGGATCACGCCGCCGTCTTCCAGAATGGCTTTCAGCTCCGCTTCTTCCCCGATGGTAAAACCATTGGGGGACTGGCCGGAGCGTACCCATTCTGTCAGTGTCTGCGCGGCCGGTTTGGCCACAGTCACAGGCACAACCGGCAGGCTGCCGATGGATTTACGCAATAAGCCCAGCAGATCTTCGGCTTTTTTGAAGCTGCCGGCATCCACCAGCAACAGTCCCTGCGCCGGCATGATCAGCGCATAGGTGTGGCTCTGACGGCTGAAAGCGCGCGGCAGCAGATCCATCACGATCTCATCTTTCAGGGTGTCTTTTTCGTTTTTCTTCAGCTTACGACCCTGTTCTTTCTCCTGCATTTCCACTTTGGCATTCAGCGATTCTTTGATCACCGAGGCAGGCAGCATTTTTTCTTCTTTGCGGGCACAGATCAGAATGTTGTCCCCGGCCTGGTGCGTATACATATCACCGTGTTTGCCCAGCGCGGAAACCCAGCCGAATTTTTGAATATCCTGGCTACCACAAGGGGTAAAGCGGAATTCTTCCAGTTGCTTTTCAAGTTCATCCGGTTTGATGTCAATCTCGCGACTGAAACGATAGGTAAGCAGGTTTTTAAACCACAGCATAGTTGTGACTGATCCTAGGTGTGTGCATTGGGCCGACAATCTTATACCCAAGTTGCCTCACGATGCTAGGTTCGGTGAGCTTTGACAGGGTGGCGAAAAGCGCAATTGCGCTCAGCAAGAGGCCTGGCGGCAGAAAAAATCTGGCCGGGCTGTCGCACTTTTTCGGTTGATCTGACCTTGAGCGCTGCTGGCTGAGGTACAATCGGCTCTACTCTTTTCTCTGGATCTTTCAGTATTGATACGAACGGCATGAAAATACTTCACACCTCAGACTGGCACCTCGGGCATCAATTGCATGGCTATCAGCGTGACTATGAACATCAGCAGTTTCTCGACTGGCTGGCTGATACGCTGGAACGTGAACAGGTCGATGCGTTGCTGGTGGCCGGTGACATTTTCGACAGCGCCAATCCCCCGGCCACTGCCTGGCGCATGCTGTACCGTTTTCTGGCCCGGTTAGCGAAGAGCCTGCCGGATCTGAACGTGGTGATGACGGGCGGCAACCACGATTCGCCCAGTAAACTGGATGCCCCGCATGAACTGTTAAAAGCCTTTGACCTGCATCTGGTCGGCGGCATCAGCCGTGATGATCAGGGCCGGCTGGACATGGACCGGTTGCTGGTGCCGCTGACCAATCGCAGCGGCGACACTACGGCCTGGGTGCTGGCGGTGCCGTTTCTGCGCAGCAGTGATTTGCGCACTGAGGATCTTGGCGAAGACGAGGATCGCCTGATCAAAGGCGTCGAAATACTCTATCAGCAGGTGACCGATGCGGCCCGTGCGCTTCGCCAGCCCGGTCAGGCGCTGATTGGCATGGGGCATGTTTATATGGCGTCCGGACAGCTGTCTGAAATGTCGGAACGCCGGGTGCTGGGCGGCAATCAGCATGCGCTGCCTGCGTCGATTTTTCCCGATGATCTCTGCTATGCCGCGCTGGGCCATCTGCACCTGGCCCAGCGGGTCGCGAAAAAAGAGCACATCCGCTATTGCGGCTCGCCGCTGCCGCTGTCGATGTCGGAGCGCCACTACAAGCACCAGGTGGTCATGCTGGAACTTGACGGGGAAACCCTGGCCGGTATTACCCCGCTCCCGGTGCCCAGAGTGGTGGATATGCTCAGAGTGCCGGCTGAGCCTCAGCCGCTGGATGTCGTTCTGAAAGAACTGAGCGCGCTGGTCACTGCAGACGGCCCGAGAGAAACCCAGCCTTATCTGGAAGTGCCTGTGCTGTTGGATAAACCTCAGGCGATGCTGCGGGAGAAGGTGCTGCAGGCGCTGGAAGGGAAAGCGGTGCGGCTGGCCAAAATCACCACCCATTATCGTCAGCAGCAAGATGCCCCTTCGCTTGCGCATCAGCGCCTGTCGGAAGTGAGCCCGCAGCAGGTGTTTGCCCTGAGCTGGCAACAGAAATATGACGGACAGCCACCCCATGCGATGTGTGAGGCATTCGAACAATTGCTGACGCGCATTGATGATGAAGAAGACAAATAACGGCAGACTGAGACGATGAAAATTCTGGCTTTGAGGGGCGAAAATCTCGCCAGCTTACAAACACAGTTTGAGATTGATTTTGCCAACGGACGCCTGGGCGAGGCCGGTTTATTTGCCATTACCGGCAAAACCGGGGCCGGTAAATCAAGTTTGCTGGATGCGATTTGTCTGGCGCTGTACGACCGCATGCCGCGTTTACAGTCGAATAAAAAAATGATGCAGAAATCGGACGGGGCGACGACGAGAACCGGATCAGAGCCAACGATGTCCGCAGTATTCTGTCGCGGGGCAAAGCGGAGGCGTTTTCCGAGGTTGATTTTCAGGCCAATGATGGTTCCCGCTGGCGGGCATGCTGGCAGGTTCGCCGGGCCAGAGGCAATGCAGAAGGGCGGGTGCAGCCTTCAGAACAATGGCTGGAAAACCTGGAATCCGGGCAGCGGTTCGCGGGCAAAAAACAAGAAGTGCAGCTGGAAATTGAGCGTCTGATTGGCCTGACGTTTGAGCAGTTCCGCCGGGCCGTGATGTTGCCGCAGGGCGAGTTCGCGGCATTTCTGAAAGCTGCGGCTGATGAGCGCGCGTCTTTGCTCGAGCGCATGACGGGCGGTGAAATTTACGGCCGTCTGTCGGTGGCCGCTTACGAAAGAGCCCGCGAAGAGAAACAGAAACTGCAACAGCTGCAGGAAAAACTGGGTGATATCGCCTTGCTCAGTGACGACGAGAAGCAGGCGTTGCATGCACAGATCGCCGCCCTGAAAACCCAGCTGGCCGAGCTTGATGCGCGGTTGGCGGCGCTGAGCCAGCATCAGCAGACGCTGAGCACAGACAAAACACTGCAGGAGCGGGTGGCGCAGAGTCAGCAGGCGTTGACTGAGGCAATCGCCGAAAGTACCCAGGCCACTCCCCGCATTGAATACCTGGCGAAGCTCGAAACCGCGCAGCCGGCGCGGGCCGATTTTACCTTGCTGACCCAGTCCGTCCAGCAAATCGCCCGTTTGGAGGCCTCACTGAGTGCGGCTCAGCAGGCGCTGGCGCAGGATCAGCAGCAGCGACAGGATGCCGAACAGGCTGTCGTACAAGCCCGGCAGTCACTTGAGCAGGCACAGCAAGCATGGCTGATGCTGGAACCCAAACTGAAACAGGCGCAGATGCTGGATCAACAGCGGCAGGGGCTGGAGCTGCAACATCAGCTGCTGGCACAGGATGCCCAGGCGCTGCAACAGCAAGGGGATCAGGAAGACAGGGAATATCAGCACCAGCAGCATGCACAGCAGCAGCTTCAGGCGCAGAGCCGGCAGTTGTCAAAGCAACTGGAAGACAATCGCGATCTGGCCGCCGTTGCCGAACAGTTTCAGCCTGTGCTGGATAACCTGAAACAATATCTGACTGCCCACCGTTCTTTGTCCCGGCTCAGGAAAGACATTCAGCAAGGGCTGCAGGAACAGCAGGCATACCGGCTCGATGACAGCAAGCTGAAACAAGACAGTGAGCACCTGCTGACACAGCGGCAGCAGCTGGAAAAACAGCGGGCTGAGCTTAATGTCGATGAGGTGAGCGCGGCGCAGGAGCAGAGTCAGCAGGCTTACCGCCATTCTCAGCAGCGTCTTGATGATCTGCGTCAGGCGATGGCCGCCACACAGGAATGGTGCGGCTTGCTGGATCACCAGAATCGGTTGATGCAGGAGCGACAGGAGCTGGAGTCAGCCAGTCAGCAGACAGAACAGAAATTGCAGGCATTAGTGCCCGAGCTGAATCTGCTCAGCGCACGGGCGGAAGAATCTGAATATCAGTTCCAGCAAAGTCAGGCTGTGCTGCAGCTGAGCGATTACCGCAGCCAGCTGAAACAGGATGAGCCATGTCCTTTGTGCGGCGGGCTGGACCATCCTTATGCGGCCAGTCATCCGGCAGTTGAGAGCGTGCTGGAGCAGCACAACCAACGCCGGCAGGCACTGGCGAAGCAGTTTCAGGCGCTGGAAGGCGAACGCCATCATCTGGCGCAGCTTGTCCCGCAATACACGCAACGCCTGGCGGTGATCAACGACGAGCTGGCCAGTATCGCCGCGGTATCCGCGAAGGCGGCGGTTCAGGCGGCCGATTGCGCCAAGGCGGTACATATCGAATTTACTGAGCAGATGCCGCTGGCCTCACTGCGCGAACAGCTGGCCGCCTGGCAGCATGAAGCCGGGCAATTATCCCCGCAACTGCGCCAGCTTCAGCAGCAGTATGAAAGCGGCCAGTTGCGCCTGCGGCAGGCCAGAGCGCTGGAGCAGCAGTACCAGCAAGTGGTACAGGCTGAAAATAAACTCGCGCATGACATCCACCAGTTAGCGCAGGGAGAAGCGGGCCGGCAAGCCAGACTGACCTCGCTGGAAGAGCAGTGCGCCGAACAGCAAACTCTGCTCAGTCAGCGGGCCGAGACCCTGAACAAACAGTTCGGCAGCGAGGCCTGGCTGGAGGGCTTGCGTCAGCAGGGAGAAGAGCAATATACCCTGCAGTTAACCCGGCAGGCGGAGGATTACCTCACCTGCCAGCAGGATCTGCTCACTACAGACAAACAGCTGCATGCCTTGGCTCCGGAACTGGCGCAGCGTCAGACCCGCATTCAGAATCTGCAGAAACAGCTGGCAGATACGAAGAACAAACAAGCGGCACTCAAGAAACAGCTTGAGCAGCTATGGCAGGAAAGAACAGCACTGGTGGGTGAGCAGGCACTCACTCCGTTAGAGTCGCAGCAGAAAGCCTTATTAGAGGCGGCCCGTCAGTCGCTCAGCAGCAGCGAGCAGCAGCAGCGGCAGGCCGGTGAACGCTATGCCGCCACGCAGTCGGCCTTGCACAGCACGCAGCAACAATTGCATGAGGCGAAAACCGCGCACAGTGCAGTGCAGCAGCGCTGGCAGGGCTGGCATCAGAAGCTGGGGATGTCGGAGCAGGAACTGATGGCCTTGCTGGGCAAGGATGAGGCCTGGCTGGCTGAGGAAAAAGCGGCGCTGCGAGTGATTGAGCAGGCACAGGCCGCCGCGCTGACCCGGTTGTCCGAGCGGGAGCAGTCGCTGAAAGATCATCAGCCCAGTGTGGATACTGCCAAAGCCTGGCTGTCTGCGCAGGGTATTGCGCTGGAGAGCGAAATCCAGAGTGAGCACCAGGCGCAGTGGCAAGCGGACAAGCAGGCACTGGAAGAGCAATATTTTACTCAGCGACAGCGTGTGGTGCAGGCGGAGCAGGCCGAACAACTGGCCGGCACGCTGACTCAGCAGCTGCAACAGCAGCAAGCGAGTACCGAACTCTGGCTGGAAATGAGTGAGCTGATCGGTTCTGCCAACGGGAATAAATTCAGAACCCTGGCGCAGGGACTGACATTGCAGCAGCTGGTGCTGCTGGCCAATGAGCATTTGCAGGATCTGGCGCCGCGTTATGCCCTTCAGCCCGTACCGGGCAGCCCGCTGGCGTTGCAGGTTGTCGATCATGATATGGGCGATGAAGTGCGCAGCGTTGAGTCATTGTCCGGCGGGGAGAGCTTTCTGGTGTCGCTGGCACTGGCGCTGGCGCTGGCTTCACTGGCGGCCGATACCCGTCAGCTGGGCTCCCTGTTTATCGATGAAGGCTTCGGTACGCTGGATCCTGACAGCCTGGAAATGGCGCTGGCCTGTCTGGATGCCTTGCAGGCCGATGGCCGCCAGATTGGGGTGATCTCCCATGTCGGCACACTGGTGGAACGCATTGGCGTTCAGGTGGCGGTCGAAGCGATGGGCGGTGGCCGCAGTCGGGTGCGGATTCTGGGCTAAGCGGGATAAATCGCGGATATCATGACAGTTTGATAGCAATCGGGTGAAGCTTTTCGCCTCTCGGTCACAAAAGTGTCATACTTTATTCGGATAATGGCGCCAGACAGAGAGCTATGACTTAGGTATTGAGACTATGGTTAGACGGATTCTAGTGGTTGAGGATGAAGCACCGATCCGCGAAATGCTGTGCTTTGTGCTGGAACAAAAAGGCTATCAGGCCATTGAAGCAGAAGATTATGACTCCGCGCTGGAGAAGATCTGTGAACCTTTTCCCGAGCTGATCCTGCTCGACTGGATGTTGCCGGGCGGGTCAGGCATCAACCTGATCAAACATCTCAAGCGCGATGAGGTGACCCGCAGCATTCCTGTGGTGATGCTGACAGCGCGTGGTGAGGAAGAAGATAAAGTGCGTGGACTGGAAGTGGGCGCGGATGATTACATCACCAAACCTTTCTCGCCCAAAGAGCTGATGGCCCGTCTGAAAGCTGTGATGCGCCGGGTGTCGCCGACCTCACTGGATGATGTGATCGACGTGCAGGGCCTGAAACTGGATCCGGTTTCACACCGTGTGACTTCCAATGATGATCCGCTGGATATGGGGCCGACAGAATTCAAGATGCTGCACTTCTTTATGACGCATCAGGAGCGGGTATACAGCCGCGAACAACTGCTGAACAATGTCTGGGGCACCAATGTCTATGTCGAAGACAGGACGGTTGATGTGCATATCCGTCGCTTGCGCAAGGCACTGGAGTGCGGCGGACACGATAAAATGGTACAGACGGTGCGTGGTGCCGGATACCGTTTTTCAACAAGGGTTTAATGACCACACAAAAGGACGATGAGTCAGTAGCTGGTTGTACGGCCGGGTGAAGCCGCAGTTACTGCCGGGAGAGGTGAATGGTAGAACGCTTGTCATGGAAAAAGCTGGTCCGGGAACTGGCTTTTTTTATTTCCCCTGGGTTATCCTCGGGCTGATTTTTGGTTACATGCCCTGGTTTTTGCTGGCTGCCAGCTGGATTCTGCTGGCCTGGCACTGTCACCATCAACTGAAAATGTCCCGCTGGCTGTGGACGGATCGCAGCCTGACCCCGCCATCCGGTTCGGGCAGCTGGGAGCCGCTGTTTAACGGTATTTACCGCCTCCAGCAAAGAAATCGCCGCCGCCGCCGCGAACTGGCGACCTTGATCCGCCGCTTCCGCAATGGTGCGGAATCGCTGCCGGATGCCGTGGTGGTGTTTCGCAGTGAGGGCAATATTGTCTGGTGCAATAAACTGGCGCAGAATCTGTTGGGGCTTCGCTGGCCGGACGATGCCGGTCAGCCGGTCAGTAACCTGCTGCGCAGTCCGGATTTTGTCCGCTATCTGGCCAGACAGGATTTTGAGGATCCGCTGGAAATCACCTCGCCGCTCAATTACGACCGGACGCTGGAGTTACGTATCATGCGCTATACCGAAGGTGAATACCTGATGGTGGTGCGCGATATTTCTCAGCTCAAGCAACTGGAAGGGATGCGCCGCAACTTTTTTGCCAATGTTTCGCACGAACTGCGCACCCCGATGACCGTCCTGCAGGGCTATCTGGAAATGTCGCGGGACCCGGATATGCTGGTCGGCCCGATGTGGGAAAAAGCCCACGGCGTGATGACAGAGCAGCTGACGCGGATGAATTCGCTGGTGGAGCAATTGCTGACCCTGTCCAAAATCGAAGCGGCTCCTCATCTGGAGCTGGAAGACAGAGTTGATGTTCCCGCCATGCTGGATGTGCTCGAAAAAGAGGCCATCTCGCTCAGTGGCGATAAAAATCAGATCTTTGAATTTCATGTCGATGAATCACTTCAGGTCTTTGGCGATGCCGATCAGCTGCGTAGCGCCATTTCGAATCTGGTCTATAACGCTGTCAAACACACGCCGCCAGAGTGCAAAGTGACGGTACGCTGGTTCCTGTCGCCTAAAGGTCCGCGGCTGGAGGTCACAGATACCGGCAGTGGCATTGAGCCGCAGCATATCCACAGGCTGACTGAACGCTTCTACCGGGTTGATAAAGCGCGCTCGCGAGAAACGGGCGGCAGTGGCCTGGGGCTGGCAATCGTGAAACACGCACTGAGTCATCATGATGCGTTTCTCGAAATTGAAAGTGTGGTTGACGAGGGAAGTACTTTTTCCTTTACGTTGCCACAGCGTTTGATTGCAAAGGCAGCCTGAGTCAGATTGGCATGATGTACAGCCGGGCCTGTGGGCCGGCAGAGGAGAAGAGCGGTAAATGAAACACAAAGGCTGGGTGAGGACATTCAAGTGGGGCTGGCTTGGCGCGATCAGCATGCTGAGTGGCGGCCATGCGCTAGCGCAAGGCGCGCCGGCTGCTGCGCCTTATCAGAACGTCGAAGGCGTCGCCGGCGTGCTGACCTCTGTCGGATCGGACACCTTTGCCAACCTGATGACGTACTGGTCGGAAGCGTTTATGCAGCGCTATCCCAATGTCAATATTCAGGTACAGGCGGCGGGCTCATCCACCGCACCGACCGCGCTGATTGAGGCTACAGCCCAGCTTGGCCCGATGAGCCGCCCGATGAAGAGCCGGGAAATGACGGCTTTTGAACAGAATTACGGTTATAAGCCTACGGCGGTTCGGGTTGCGATTGATGCGCTTGCCGTCTTTGTTCATGAAGACAATCCCTTGCAGGGGCTGCGTTACCGGGAGCTGGATGCAGTGTTCTCCCGCACCCTGCGTTGCGGTGCCAATTCGCCAGTCACACATTGGGGGCAACTGGGGTTAACCGGCCGCTGGGCGCAGCGTGATATCCAGCGCTTTGGCCGTAATTCTGTCTCGGGCACTTATGGCTATTTCAAACAAAAAGCCTTGTGCAACGGTGATTTCCGCAATGATGTCAACGAACAGCCGGGTTCGGCGTCTGTGGTGCAGTCGGTGTCGACTTCGCTCAATGCCATCGGGTATTCGGGAATTGGTTACCGGACCTCAGGGATCCGGGCCTTACCGATCGCTCAGGGTGACGGCCCTTTTATTGCGGCGACCAAAGCCAATGCGGCCGACGGCAGCTACCCGTTAGCGCGTTATCTGCTGATTTACGTCAATAAAGCGCCCGGCAAACCCTTACCTAAACTGGACGCGGAATTCCTGCGGTTCATTTTATCCAGTGACGGCCAGCAAATGGTGGATAAAGACGGCTATGTGCCTTTACCTGCCGCGGTGATCGCCACAGAGCTGGCGGCGCTGGGCCTGGCGGATGCTGAGTAAGTCTCTGTATCTGTTAAAGGCTCAAATGATAATCCCCGCCAAAGCGGGGATCGGGTAGGTTACGAAGGCAGCGCTGTTGTTCGATTGATCTGCCTATTCACTTTCATCGTCCGGCGAAATTGACAGCTCCCAGCCGGTTTTTTGCCAGTAATCCCGCTCTTTCGCCAGGTCGGCGGCCAGCAATCGGTTGTTACTTTGCCAGCCATCAGGCAGGGTGAGCTGCCATTTTTCTTTCTCGGCGCTCAGGGTCAGCGCAGGCAGAGCCTCGTCAGAGCGTTGTCCATGCAGGGCAACGGCCAGTCGCAAGGCGCGGATCATCGGATAGATGTGCTTGCGGTTGTAGATAGTCAGCTCGGGCATTTCATCGAGTTTGAGCGACTTGCGCTGGTAGCGCACTAAGGTCGCCAGCACTGTCTGTTGCTCAAGATTAAAGCCCGGCATGGTGCTGTGTCGCAGCAGATACGCGGAGTGGCGGTGAAAGCCGGGATAGCTGATACTCAGGCCGACTTCGTGCAGCAATGCGCCCCAGCTGAGCAGTGATGCCAGCTCCGGCGTGTGATTGCCGGACGGATCAGCGATCTGGCTGTACAAATGCTCAGCCGTGTTTCTGACCCGGGTGGCCTGATCGATATCCACATTGTACTGCTCTGCCATCGCAGTGGCCGTCCGGCTGCGGATATCACTGTGACGGAATCTGTCTTCCATTTCGTACAGCAGCCCTTCCCGCAGCGCGCCATCCGAAAAAATCATGGTGTCGATTTTCAGCGCACTGAATACCGCACTTAAGATGGCGACACCTGCCGCAAAAACCGGCTTACGATCTTCGGTCAGTCCGGGCAGGTTGAGCTCAGCGCTTTGTTTGCAGGCCGCAACCTGTTTGACCACCTCGTCCAGCCGCTCTTGAGTGATGACACCGTCGGCATGGCCCTGGGCGATGATCACTTCCCGAATCGCTTTGATGGTTCCCGAGGAACCGATGGCTGTGTCCCAGCCCATCTTGCGATATTTGCTGGCGATGCTTTCCATTTTCTGCAGCGCTGCCATCTGGGCTTTATTGATGGCTTTGGCGGAAATTTTACCGTTGGGAAAGAAGTGCTGGTTATAACTCACGCAGCCCATGTGTTTACTGTACTGAAGCTTGGGATCAAAGCCTTCGCCGATGATCAGTTCGGTGCTGCCGCCGCCAATATCGACCACCAGTTTGCGGCCCGGTTCGTGCTGGGTATGGGCGACACCCAGATAAATCAGCCGCGCTTCCTCTGTACCGGGAATAATTTCAATGGGATAGGGCAGGACGCGTTCAGCCCGTTTGAGAAACACATGGGCATTTCTGGCCTGTCTGAGGGTATAGGTCGCTGCAATGCGGACGTTTTCCGGCGCAAAGCCCTGCAAGCGTTCGGCAAACATGGCCAGGCAACTCAGGCCGCGTTGAATGGCGGCCTGATCCAGATCCATATTGTCGTTGAGTCCTTCAGCCAGATGGACGCGCTGTTTATGCCGGCTGACAATTTGCAGGCTATGGCCCACGACCCGGGCGACTACCATATGGAAGCTGTTTGAGCCCATGTCGATTGCTGCGATTTCGCGGGGACGCTCAATTTCTATCATGCTGCGTTTTCATTATTCTCTTCGGAAGCCAATGCTTCAGCCTTTTGGCTGGCTTGTTTTTGCATCTTTTTTTCAGACTGTTTCAGGTAGTCGTAGATGGCAATCTGCGATCTGATTTTCCGCTTGTTACCGCGCGGCACATAATTGTTGCTCATCGACTTATCCAGAATTCTGGCTTTGACCGTATCTGAAAACTGAATATTCAGAATGTCGATGATTTTCTGCTTCAGTTCAGGTTGCCTGATCGGGCAGCCGACTTCAATGCGGTTGTCGATATTGCGCGTCATCCAGTCAGCCGAGGAGATGAACACCTCAGGTTCGCCATTATTCTCGAACACCATGACTCTGGGGTGCTCCAGGAACCTGTCCACAATACTGATGGCCCGGATATTGTCGCTGATACCGGGAATGCCCGGCACCAGTGAACACATGCCACGGATAATCATATCAATGCGGACACCGGCGCTGCTGGCCTGATAAAGACGGTTAATCAGCCCCTTATCAACCAGGTTGTTTACCTTGAGTGTAATGGCTGCCGGCAGTTTTTGCTTGGCGTTGGCAATTTCTCTGTCGATGAGTTCGTACAAACGGCTGCGACAGTTTCGCGGTGAGACAATTAACTGATTGAATTTTACCGGCCGGTACGGGTTCTGAATAAAGCTAAATACCTGACGCACTTCGTTGGTCAGCTCAGGATCGGCGGTGAACAGCGAGAAATCGGTATAAATCCGGGCAGTTTTCTCGTGAAAGTTGCCTGTCCCTATGTGCGCGTAGCGGACGATGGCATCGTCTTCCTGGCGGGTGATCAGGCACAGTTTGGAGTGAATTTTCAGTCCGGGGACGCTGAACACGACACGGACACCGGATTCGGTCAGGCGTCTGGCCCATTCGATATTGGCTTCTTCGTCAAACCGCGCCTGCAGTTCAACCACCACAGTGACCTGTTTGCCGTTGTTGGCGGCATCTATCATCGAATCAATAATGCGCGAGTTCTTGGCGACCCGGTAAATATTGATATGGATGCTGCGGACTTTGGGATCGAACGCGGCCTGACGGACAAATTCCGTCATGTGGTTGAATTTGTGGTACGGGTAGTACAGCAGGATATCTTGCGCCTTGATGGCTTCAAACGCGTTTCTGGCGCTGACAAAATGGTAGCTGTCCAGGGCCGGTAACGGTTTGTTTTCCAGGTAGCTGCGGCCAATGTTCGGGAAGCTGATGAAATCTTTGAAGTTGTGATAGCGGCCGCCGGGAATAATGCTGTCGTAGCTCGACACTTTCAGCAAGCCGCACAGTTTTTCGATCAGCTCCCCCGGCATATCACGCTGATAAACAAAACGGACCGGCATGGCCGTCAGGCGCTGATTCAGGCCTTCCGACATCAGCTCTAAGATGCCGTGGTCGACCTCCTGACTGAGATCGTACTCGGCATCCCGGGTCATTTTCATCGAATAGGCAGACAGACTGTCATAATCGAAAAAGGCCTTGAAAATATCATCCAGACACAGGCGGATAATGTTATCTAACAGGATCAGTGTTTTCCTGTTTTTCCCTTTGGACTCAGGCACTTTAATAAAGCGCGGCAGCTGGTCGGTCGGAATTTCCAGCAAGGCATACTGGCTGTTGTCCCCCTGCTTCATGTCGATCGCCAGATAGGTGTATTCATCTTTGAGAAACTGCAGCAGATCGATATCGTCAGTCAGTAAAATCGGTGTCACGTGAGGCAAGATGGTGTGGCGGAAATAGCGTTTCAGCCACTCAACCTGATTGTCATCGACCTGCTGTTCGTTGATGAGAAAAATATGGCGGCGGGCCATTTCCAGCAGGATTTCGTTATACAGGGTGTCGAAATCCTGGTTCATTTTCAGCACCCGGCTTTGGATCTTACTCAGCAGGTGCTTGGCATTGGTGTCGCCGCTCTGCTGCTGGGTGATCAGAATGCGTCGTTTGACATCGGCAAAGCGGACTTTATAAAACTCATCGGTATTGCTGGAAAAAATACCCAGGAAGCGGACACGTTCAATCAGCGGCACTGATTTGTCCGCCGCTTCCTGGAGGACACGTTCATTAAAAGACAGCCAGCTAAGTTCTTTGTCAATATACAGTGGTTCAGTACTCATGGTTTTCCTAACATCAGAATCAACAGCAGAGAGAGCGGCCTGTCTTTCGGTGTAGAAAGGACAACAGCCCTTTAGTGCGCTTCGGTATTTTCAGGTTCTTCAAAATCTATGGTCAGATCATCGGCCAGACTTTCCAGCTGCTGCTGTACGGTCGAGACGGCCAGCTCTGCCGGGATTTCAAGTTCAAACCAGGCAGTGAAGATGGGGTAGCCCCAGTTGGGTGCGCTGTGGGTATCGGTTTTGAGTTTGTGAATATTGACACCCAGCTCACCAAGGCGTGTGGTGACTTCTTTGACGATACCCGAGCGGTCGTTGCCTGTGACTGTGAGCAGCTGCAGCAGAGCGGGAGGCGCCGTGATCTGGGTATCCTCGGCAATATGAATGTTCAGGCCATCAAGCTTAGACATAGCCTGACGTAAGGGCTTGACGGACTCTTCCGGGATATCGACCTGAAGAATTCCGGCAAACTGACCTGCCAATTTGCTCATACTGCTGCCCAGCCAGTTGCCTTTGTGCTGATACACAGTATCGGATAATGCCCCCACTAAACCCGGGCGATCCTGACCAATGACTGTAATGACAAGGTGTTTCATGTCGCGTCTCCTTCTGGTAGCGGTTAAATTCATTATCTGACCGCGATCAGATTATGTCCAGACAGGATACCTACTGAGTCACCGGAATTCGGCTACCGTCATAAATCATTAAGAATACGGAAATTTTGTTGCAAATTGATGTCAGTCATTCCCTCAATCTCCCACAATAAAAAGGCCAGCAATAAACCGCAAGTCGCTGTAATATTACTGTCATCTAACAGACATATACTTTGTCAGTTTGTAACTTTTATGGGGTGAGAATGGCAGATGCCGGTGCATTTTTGACTGACAATAACCGTAACCGTCAACGAAAAGACAGGTTTGCGCGTTATGGGGTGATTGCCGGTGGAATCTCTGTCCTTCTGACGCTTGTGCTGATCTTTTTCTATCTGCTTTATGTGATAGTGCCTGTGTTCGCACCGGCCAGGATCACCCCTGTTCAGTCGTTTTCCATTCCGCTGACACAAACCGCTGCGGTACGTGTCAATGAACAAAACACCCATGCTTTTCATTTTTCCTCTGAGGGGCAGATCAGCCTGGTCGCACTCAGTGCCCGTGAGGGACAACAACCGGTTACGCAGCAGCAGGTGGTGATGGCGAATCCGACCAGTTTCGCTGCGGCTTTGCCGAACGAGCACGTGTTTGCCTATGGTGATCAGGCTGGTGGCGTCACTGTAGTGAAGCCGCTGATCCGGCAGGGCAGGCTGGTGATGAGCGAGCCGCTGACATCCTCATATATTCAGCTTGATAATCAGGGGCAGCCCCTGGTTCAGCTGGCGGTGTCAGTCCGTCGTCAGGTGGCGGCACTGGTTGGTGTCACCCGGGATCAGCGCCTTGTGGCTAAGGTTTTCCATCGTGGCAGCGGTCTGGATACCGGTGAACAGGCGTGGCAGGAAACCCAACTGGCAATGCCGGCCATCGGGCATCCGGTCACAGATATGGTGGTGACACCGGATGGCCGCACTCTGTATGTGCTCAATGGCCGGCAAGTCACTGTGATTGATCTGCAGCACACCGAAGGGCAGATTCGTCAGCAAACCGATGTCAGTCTGGGGGCGGAGGATCCGGTCGCCATGACGGCACTTTCTGGTGCCAACTCGCTGTTAATTACCGGTCGCGACGGCAAGGTCACGCAATGGTTTGAAGTGGTGCATGCGGGGCAACGCCAGCTGATACCAGCCCGCACCTTTTCAGCCGATAAAGGCGCCCTGCATCGGGTGGTGCCTGAGTATTATCGCAAAGGCTTTCTCGCCGTTCAGGATGGCGGCAGGCTGACGGGGTATTACATGGCCGATTCCGCTGCGCCTGTACTGGAATCCCGGCTGTTCAGTCAAACACCTGATCTGATGGCAATCTCACCCCGTGCCGACAGGTTGCTGGCGATCTCGGGGCAGCAGTGGCAGGTATTTAAGGTGTCCAACCCTTACCCGGAAGTCAGTTTCAGCAGCCTGTGGCAGAAAGTCTGGTATGAAGGTTATCCGGAACCGGATTATGTCTGGCAGTCCACCTCAGGGACGGATGAAAGTGAGCCTAAGCTGAGCCTGGTCCCTGTTGTTTTCGGTACCCTGAAGGCGGCTTTTTATGCCTTGTGTTTTGCGATTCCTCTGGCTCTGGCTGGCGCGATTTATACCGCCTACTTTATGTCTTCTTCAATGCGCAAGGTGGTAAAACCGACAATAGAGATCATGGAAGCCTTGCCGACTGTTATTCTGGGGTTTCTGGCCGGTATCTGGCTGGCACCGATCGTTGAAAATCATTTGATAGGCATAGTGCTCAGCGTGCTGGTGCTGCCTCTGGTGATGGTGGCTGTCGGCTTGGGCTGGGCGATGCTGCCTGGCGGCTGGCAGCGCAAAATGCCAACCGGGTTGCATATTTTGTTGCTGATGCCAACGCTGGTACTGGCCGGATATCTGTGTTTCTCGCTCAGCCCTGTGATTGAACAGGCGTATTTTGGCGACGATATCCGCAGTTATCTGACCAATCACTGGGGGATTGGTTATGATCAGAGAAATGCGCTGGTGGTGGGGATCGCCATGGCCTTTGCGGTGATCCCCACCATTTTTACCATTGCCGAAGATGCGATTTATTCAGTGCCGGCGCACTTGAGCAGCGGCTCGCTGGCGCTGGGAGCGACCCCTGGCAGACCCTGACCCGGGTCGTCCTGCTCACCGCCAGTCCGGGGATATTCTCCGCGGTCATGATGGGGCTGGGACGGGCGGTGGGAGAAACCATGATCGTGTTGATGGCAACAGGCAACACGCCCATTATGGACTGGAACATACTGGAAGGTCTGCGTACGCTATCGGCAACCATTGCCATAGAAATGCCGGAATCGGAAGTCGGCAGTGCGCATTACCGCGTCTTGTTTCTGGCGGCATTTGTGCTGTTTGTGTTTACTTTTTTCTTCAATACCCTGGCGGAAATTGTGCGTCAGCGACTGCGTGAAAAATACAAGTCGCTATGATCACCGGGGCAGAGGCTGTGTGACTGATTAGATGTTGAAATGGATGCGTTCCGGCGCCCCCTGGATCTGGTTGACGGCTGGCACTGTCAGCCTGAGTTTGCTTGCGGTGCTGGGTTTATTACTCATGATAGGCTGGAAAGGATTGAGTTACTTCTGGCCGGCACAGGTGTACCGGTTTGATGTCAGTCTGGCGGATCATCAGCAAGTGATCGTGGGCGAAATTTATGAAACCCGTCAGGTACCCCGCCAACAGTTACTGGAAGCCGGGTATGGGCTGGCGGGTAATGATCATCCGACCATTGCCCGCTATCTGATCAAAACCGGCAACCGTGAACTCGCCGACTTGGACTTTGTCACCCTGCTTGAGACCCAAATTCTGTCCAAGGATCTGGCGACCGGAGTGGCGGTGATTGATCGGCTGCGGAACGGCAAGTTTTACGGTTATCCGCAGGCGGTGATAGTGAATGGCAGTCGCCACAGTGCCGCTTCATTACCAGACTGGCTGAGCCAGGCCGAGGCCGATAAAGAAGCCATACGTGAATTACAGCAAACTCAGTATATTCCGCTGAACCGTCAACTGGCGTCGCGGGCAGCGAACGGTGATAAAACCACCGAGCCGGGGCGGGCGGAGCTGCTGGCTCGTCTGCGTGAGGTTGAGCACGAGCTCGGACAAATCCGTCAGCGGCTGGATGGCCAGTCGCTGCTGATGAAGGATGCCGAAGGGCGTGAGGTATCCATACCGCTGGCGGACATCCTGGATGTCTGGTATCCCAACGATATGTCATTCTCAGAAAAAGTGGCACACTGGGGACGCCAGGTCGGTCACTTTGTCACCGATGCGCCGCGTGAAGCGAACACCGAAGGAGGCGTGTTTCCGGCCATTTTCGGCACTGTGCTGATGGTGCTGCTGATGAGCGTGATTGTGACGCCTTTGGGGGTACTGGCCGCGATTTACCTCCATGAATATGCTAAGCAGAACCGCTTTACCCGATTAATTCGCGTGGCGGTGATCAATCTGGCGGGTGTGCCATCCATTGTATATGGCGTATTTGGTCTGGGCTTTTTTGTGTACATGGTGGGCGGCACCATCGACGAGCTGTTTTTTTCCGATCAGCTGCCCGCGCCGACCTTTGGTACGCCGGGCATTCTCTGGTCGGCGCTGACACTGGCGATTCTGACATTGCCAGTGGTAATCGTGTCAACCGAAGAGGGCTTGGCCCGTATACCGCCTTCCATTCGTCACGGCTCGCTGGCATTGGGCGCGACACAAGCCGAAACCCTATGGCGGATTGTGATCCCCATGGCCAGCCCGGCGATCATGACGGGGTTAATCCTCGCGGTGGCCAGAGCGGCGGGAGAAGTGGCACCACTGATGTTAGTGGGGGTGGTGAAAATGGCGCCATCATTGCCGATCGATGCACAGTTTCCGTATTTGCATTTAGATCGAAAGTTCATGCATCTTGGCTACCATATTTATGATGTCGGCTTTCAGAGCCCGAACGTAGAAGCGGCGCGACCTTTGGTCTATGCGACCTCTTTGCTGCTGGTCACTGTCATTATTGGTCTGAATCTGACCGCCATTGGCATTCGTAATCATTTGCGGGAGAAATTCCGCGATCTGGAACAATAACGAGAAGGATGTAGATGTTTTCATTCAACGCCAGTATGGACTGGCTGAAGCCAGTCGATCTGACCGCACTGCCAGAAGAAAAAACCGCCCTGACGATAGACGGGCTGGATCTGTATTATGGTCAGAAGCAGGCGCTGTTTACTATCAACATGAAGATAGCCAAAGGCCAGGTCACGGCCTTTATCGGTCCGTCCGGTTGCGGGAAATCCACCCTGCTGCGCTGTATTAACCGGATGAACGAGCTGGTAGAAGGCTGTCGGGTTGAAGGACAGATCATGCTGCATGGCAGAAACATCTATGATCAGAATGTGGATGTGGCGGCCTTGCGCCGTCGCGTCGGTATGGTCTTTCAGCGGCCCAATCCGTTTCCCAAATCCATTTATGAAAATGTGGTTTACGGCTTGCGTCTGCAAGGGGTGAAAAATACCCGGGTACTGGATGATGCGGTCGAAAATTCACTGCGCGGTGCGGCGTTGTGGGATGAAGTGAAAGATCGTTTGCACGAGAATGCGTTTGGCTTGTCCGGCGGTCAGCAGCAGCGTTTGGTGATTGCCCGCGCCATTGCGATTGAGCCGGAAGTTATCTTGCTCGATGAACCGACCTCTGCGCTGGATCCGATCTCCACCCTGACGATTGAAGAGCTGATCAATGATCTGAAGAAAAAGTACACGGTGATTATTGTTACCCATAATATGCAGCAGGCCGCCCGCGTTTCAGACAACACGGCCTTTATGCACATGGGCGAGCTGGTGGAATACGCGTCAACCAATGACATTTTCACCACCCCCAAAGAAAAACGCACAGAAGATTACATCACCGGCAGATACGGATAAGGAGTAGAGACAATGTTAGACAATATGAGCCTTAGCCGTCATATCTCCGGCCAGTTCAATGCCGAGCTTGAAAGTATCCGTACCCATGTCCTGGCCATGGGCGGACTGGTTGAGCAACAGCTGACCGATGCACTCAAGGCGATGCACAGGCAGGATGTCGATCTGGCTCGGCGGGTCATTAAAGATGATCATAAAGTTAATGCGATGGAAGTGGCGATTGATGAAGCCTGCACCCGGATTATTGCCAAGCGCCAGCCGACCGCCAGCGACTTGCGTCTGGTGATAGCCATTATCAAAACCATTACTGATCTCGAACGCATTGGTGATGTGGCGGAAAGCATTGCGAAAGTGGCGCTGGAAAACTTCACCAATAAGCAATACAACCTGCTGGTGTCGCTGGAAGCCCTGGGTCAGCATGCAGCCCGTATGCTGCATGAAGTGCTGGATGCCTTTGCCCGCATGGATGTCAAAGCGGCGATTCGGGTGTATCAGGAAGATGATCGGATTGACCGAGAATACGAGGCGATCATCCGGCAGTTAATGACTTATATGATGGAAGATCCGCGATCTATCCCGAATGTGCTGCAAGTGATGTGGTCAGCCCGCTCCATTGAACGGGTGGGGGATCGTTGCCAGAATATCTGCGAGTACATTATTTATTTCGTTAAAGGTAAAGATATTCGCCATACCAGCCCGCAGGAAATGGAAATTTTCATGGATAACAATCGCTGAATGGTTTCGGGGAGTCACACGGCTCCCCGGTTTGCTCTTAATCGTCGTCTTTGTCAAAGCGATCCGGTACAAAGGTTTGCTCGTCCATGGGCGGTCGTATGTAGCCACTCTTGTTGATCTCGGGCAGTATCACTTCCGGGTACTCGATGTCCTGATAGGGGATCTGGCTCAGGAAATGCGAGATGCAGTTGATTCTGGCCTGCTTCTTATCGTCACTTTCAACCACCCACCACGGGCTCTGTTTGGTGTCTGTGTGGGCAAACATCTTATCTTTTGCCGCCGAATACTCCGCCCAGCGCGAGCGTGATTCCAGATCCATCGGACTGAATTTCCATCGCTTGATCGGGGTATTGATGCGCTCCAGAAAGCGCTTTTCCTGCTCTTCGTCTGAAACCGAGAACCAGTACTTGATCAGGATGATGCCGGAGCGTTGCAACATGCGCTCAAACTCCGGGCAGGCCAGCAGAAACTCTTCATATTCTTCTTCGCTGCAAAAGCCCATCACCTTCTCGACTCCGGCACGGTTGTACCAGCTTCTGTCAAACAGCACGATTTCACCGGCAGAGGGGAGCTGTTCCACATAGCGCTGAAAATACCACTGGGTTTTCTCTTTCTCCGTCGGTTTTGGCAAGGCAACCACCCGGCAGACACGAGGGTTGAGCTTTTCGGTGATCCGCTTAATGGTGCCGCCTTTACCGGCCGCATCCCGGCCTTCAAAAATAGCCAGTACCTTCAGGCCTTCCTGTTTCACCCATTCCTGGCATTTGACTAATTCGGTTTGCAGACGCTCGAGCTCTTTCTCATAGTCTTTCTTTTTGAGTTTGCTCTGGAACTGTTTGTCAGACATTGATAAATCACATTCCTGTTGCTGGGGTCTGCAACAATCATAGCTGGTTTGAACAACCCATTATGTGATCAATTGACTATGAGGATAAAAGTTTGGCACTCGCTCCCCGGGCAGGAGCGAGCGTACACTCAGTTTTTGAGTGCTGTGATGAGCGCGGCGATCTTATCACTGCTGGTCACCGGAATGGCGTAGTCGTCGACGTCTTGACTGCCCATGTGGGCACCTGCGGCGATATGCTCCATCAGGCTTGGCCGCGTCGTTTTGCCCGACAAGTGTAACTCTTTCACGCCGGTTTGCGCGACAATTTTAGCGGCGTTGCTGGCGGTAATTCCTGCGCCGGCCATGATGCTCAGGCGATCGCCGCAATAGCGTACCATGTCTGCCAGTGTCTCAGCCCCTTCCAGCGCCGTGGATTGCAGCCCGGAAGACAGAACGCGTTCGCAACCTGCGCTCATAATGGCATCAAGCGCTTCTGTGTAGTTGTCGCATTGATCAATGGCCCGGTGGAAAGTCACGCCCAGTCCGTTGGCCGCTTTCATCAGCTCGGTCAGTTGTGTGGTGTCCACTTTGCCTTGCGCTGTCAGCACGCCTATCACAACGCCCTGAAGGCCTATTTGCCTGGCGGCATGTATATCTGCCAGCATAACTTCCATATCTTCGCCGGAGAATAGAAAGTCGCCTTGCCGGGGACGGATCATGGCATAGACGGGCACCTTAGCGATGCGGGCAGCCTGATGCATTAAACCAACGCTGGGGGTCAGGCCGCCCAGGGCCAGCGATGAGCACAGTTCGATACGGGTAGCACCGCCCTGTTGCGCGTTGTGCAGCGATTCAATACTGTCAATACAGACTTCAAGATGAGTCAGGGGAAATGCGGACATGAGGATGCCTTGTTCAGTAAACCTTGGCAGAGTGTAAACGGAGAGGGGAAGGCTGTCGAAGTGTCTGATCAATCTCAGCGCTGAAATTGGGACAAAAATAAGCCCGGCACTGTGGCCGGGCTATGCATTCAGCTCAGGACTATGTCATTGAGCTCAAGGCTATATAATTCAGCGCAAGGCTGGATTACAGGTCTGCAGTGTGCTCAGACAGGTAAGCAGCAACACCTTCTGGAGAACCAGTCATGCCTGCTTTGCCTTCTTCCCACTGTGCTGGGCAAACTTCACCGTTTTTCTGGTGGAAGTTCAGCGCGTCAACCATACGCAGCATCTCGTCGATGTTACGGCCCAGAGGCAGGTCGTTCACAACTTGGTGACGAACAACACCTTCTTCGTCGATCAGGAAAGAACCACGGAAAGCAACGCCGGCTTCTGGGTGCTCAACGTCGTACGCTTTACAGATTTCGTGCTTCACGTCAGCAATCAGAGGGTATTTCACCTGGCCGATACCGCCGTTCTCAACAGCAGTGTTACGCCATGCGTTGTGAGAGAACTGAGAATCGATCGATACACCGATAACTTCAACGCCTTTCGCTTGGAAATCGGCAAAACGCTTGTCAAAAGCGATCAGCTCAGATGGGCAAACAAAAGTGAAGTCCAGCGGGTAGAAGAAAACAACCGCTTTTTTGCCTTCAGTGAATTGCTTGAAGTTGAAGTTATCAACGATTTCACCGTTACCCAGAACTGCAGCAGCTGTGAAATCAGGTGCTTGACGACCTACTAGTACCATATTGGTGCTCCTAATATTGGAATGTGTACCACCCCGTAAGGGCAGTTCCTTCAAAAATCACGACACACTATAGCGAAAGTGCTACATTGAAAAAAGTGGAATAAATAGATTATTACAATCGAAAAATACGATGAGCAAATTTCCTTCCCTGAAACAACTCCATTATCTGGTGACACTTTATGAAACCCGCCATTTTGGTGAAGCGGCCAAACAGTGTTTTGTCAGCCAGTCGACATTAAGCTCCGGGATTCAGAATCTTGAGGATCTGGTTGGCTGCCAGCTGATTGAACGGGACAACAAAGCCCTGGTCTTTACCTCCACAGGCGAAGAAGTCGTGGTCCGCAGCCGTGAACTGCTGGCAAGAACGCAGGATATGATGGAGCTGTCGAAAAGCGGTGAGGATCAGATGGCCGGCCAGGTCAGGCTGGGGTGTATTCCGACTATTGCCCCTTTTTTACTGGGCGATTTAGTGCAGGCGGTGAATCGCAGGCATCCGCAGCTCCACCTTTTACTGCGCGAAGATACCACGGACAATCTGCTGAGCGCGTTACGCAATGGCGACATGGATGTGCTGATACTGGCACTTCCGGTTGAAATCAGCGGCATGCACAGCCAGATCGTGGGGCGCGACCCCTTCAAGATGGTGATCAGTAAAAATCAGGCCTCGAAGGTGAATGTTCCGCTGCGCTATGCCGATTTACCGGATGAATCTGTCTTTTTGCTGGAAAAAGAGCATTGCCTCACCGGCCATGCCGTATCGGCGTGCCAGCTGACCAGCAAAGAAAAGATCAACCCGTTTGCGGCGACCAGCTTACATACCCTGGTACAGATGGTATCGAATGGCCTTGGCTCAACCTTTATCCCGCACATGGCAATCAAGCATGGTTTAGTCGATAGCCCGGATCTGGTGATCTTAGATCCGCCAGGGCAGGCTGCTTATCGTGAAATAGGCCTGGTCTGGCGACCGACATCCAGCCGTATCCCCACTTTTCAATGCCTGGCAGAGATAGTCACCGAGCTGCTTTAACGACATTCAGGACGCTCAGCAGACATGTTTTTATTTTTTGGTGAAATATTCTGCTGAGCTGCGATTTGTTTGATACTTTGTTCTGTTTGGCGGTTTTGCCAAGTGCTTCATTTTGTAGGTTTTTTCTGTTTCGTCCTGTAAAACAATTCCCTGTCATGCACGCAAAATTAATCCTCCAATGTATGACTCTGCCAAAACTTGTCTATAAATGTATGTAGATTGAGTGCGTTACAGCCCGTCTTGCTATTTTCTGTTGTTTAAAACGGCATATTTCCAATTGTTAATTTAGTGTAAATTGGTAATTTAATTACGTAATACTATACACTTTTGGCAGGGAAACAGACTGGAAGTTAAAAACCGAATATATCGCCTTAAAGTGTTTTAATTTAGTGTTTTGAGTAATAGCTCTATTTTTTGTAATTTATTGATTTTTAATCATTTGTTTTGTTTTGAGATCTGGTTCCTTTTTGGGTGGGTTTGCCTTTTCTGATTTGTTAAGGCAACGTAATAGCCATGTTGAGGCCGAAAGTGGTCTATGATGGAAATCAGCTGATGCATTGTTTAAGTCGTGATTTAGTTACACTTGGCTGGTTTGGGTAAAAGGGGAGTCATAAATGGGTATGGAAAATCATCACCAGTTTGGTCAGCTGACGTTGGCTGCACCGCTTTCAGCATCACAGCGAGACATCCTGAGTGATGACGCAATGGCTTTTGTTGAGCAACTGGTCAGTCGGTTTGCTTCCCGTGTGCCGGAACTGCTGGCAGCACGTGAAGTTCGTCAGCAGTCTATTGATGCCGGGCAGTTACCTGACTTCCTGCCAGACACCCGGGATATCCGTGAAGGCGACTGGACGATTCAGAACATTCCATCCGATTTGCAGGATCGCCGTGTGGAAATCACAGGTCCGGTTGATCGCAAAATGGTGATTAATGCGCTCAATGCCAATGTCAAAGTCTTCATGGCGGATTTCGAGGATTCCTTTGCTCCCGCCTGGAGTGCTGTGATTGACGGCCAGCGTAACCTGCGTGATGCGGTGAACCGCACTATTTCCTATACCCACCCTGACACAGGGAAAGTGTATGAATTAAAAGAGGACCCTGCGGTACTGATCTGTCGCGTCCGCGGTTTGCATCTGCCGGAGAAACACCTCTTCTGGCATGGTCAGCCGATTCCGGGCGCGCTGCTGGACTTTGGCCTGTATTTCTTCCACAACCATAAGCAATTGCTGGAAAACGGCAGCGGGCCGTACTTTTATGTGCCCAAGCTGCAGGCTTATCAGGAAGCGGCCTGGTGGAGCGATGTGTTCAGCTTTGCCGAAGATCAGGCTGGCCTGGCGCGAGGCACGATTAAGGCCACTGTGCTGATTGAAACGCTGCCGGCGGTGTTTGAAATGAATGAAATTCTGTTCAGCCTGAAAGAGCACATTGTGGGTCTGAACTGTGGCCGCTGGGATTACATCTTCAGTTATATCAAGACACTGCGTAACCACCCGGATCGTATCTTGCCGGATCGTCAGGTGGTGACCATGGAAAAACCTTTCCTCAACGCTTACTCGCGCTTGCTGGTGAGAACCTGTCACCGCCGCGGCGCGTTTGCGATGGGCGGCATGGCAGCCTTTATTCCTTCCAAGGATGCCGAGCGAAATGCCTGGGTACTGGACAAGATCCAGACCGATAAAGCGCTGGAAGCCAATAACGGCCATGACGGCACCTGGGTTGCCCACCCGGGGCTGGCCGATACCGCCCGCGAAGTCTTTGATCAGTGCCTGGGCGCACGTTCAAACCAGCTGGATGTGACGCGTGATACGGATGCACCGATCACCGCGGCTGAACTGCTGGCACCCTGCGACGGCGAACGGACAGAAGACGGCATGCGCCATAACATTCGTGTTGCGGTGCAGTACATCGAAGCCTGGATCTCAGGCAACGGCTGTGTGCCGATTTACGGCATGATGGAAGATGCCGCCACCGCTGAAATCTCTCGTGCTTCGATCTGGCAATGGATGAAGCACGGCAAAACGCTCAGTAACGGCCAGGTCGTTACCAAAGCATTGTTTGAACAGCTGCTGGATGAAGAAATGCAAGTCCTGGAGCAGGAAATCGGTACTGAGCGTTTCAGCAAAGGACAATTTAAGGAAGCGGCTGCCATGATGGCGCGCCTGACCACCAGTGATGAGTTGGTCACCTTCCTGACACTGCCTGGTTATGAATACCTGGAATAACAGTGTAGCAAGCATTCAAACCGGAACTGTAACACACAACAATAAGCACATCGTGCAACACGTACTGCCCGGCTGAGTCCGGGCAGAGGAAGCCCAAGAAAACTAAGTACAACTGAAGCGCAGAACGTCCAGATTTTGCGAAATATCGTCACATAATACGAGGGATTTATTATGACACTGACTCGCCAGCAACAGATCGAAGCCATTGAAAAGGATTGGGCGGAGAACCCACGTTGGAAACATGTTAAGCGTACTTATACTGCGGAAGAAGTGGTTAATCTGCGTGGTTCGGTCGTACCGGCGAATACCCTGGCTCAGCGCGGTGCTGATAAGTTGTGGGAATTGGTGAACGGCTCTGCCAAGAAAGGCTATGTGAACTGCCTTGGCGCGCTGACCGGTGGCCAGGCCGTTCAGCAGGCGAAAGCGGGTATTGAAGCGATTTATCTGTCAGGCTGGCAGGTGGCGGCTGATAACAACACGGCATCATCCATGTATCCGGATCAGTCCCTGTACCCGGTCGATTCAGTGCCAGCGGTTGTCAAGCGCATTAATAACTCTTTCCGCCGCGCTGATCAGATTCAGTGGGCCAACGGCAAAAGCCCGGAAGAAGGTGGCATTGATTACTTCCTGCCGATTGTTGCCGATGCGGAAGCCGGCTTTGGTGGTGTGTTGAATGCTTACGAGCTGATGCGCAGCATGATTGACGCAGGCGCTGCCGGTGTGCACTTCGAAGATCAGCTGGCTTCGGTGAAAAAATGCGGCCATATGGGCGGTAAAGTTCTGGTGCCTACGCAAGAAGCGGTACAAAAACTGATTGCTGCCCGTCTGGCGGCTGACGTTTCCGGCACAACGACGCTGGTGATTGCCCGTACTGATGCCAACGCTGCCGATTTGCTGACTTCAGACTGCGATCCGTACGATGCCGATTTCATTACCGGCGAGCGTACGCAGGAAGGTTTCTACCGCGTTCGTGCCGGGATTGATCAGGCGATTGCCCGTGGTCTGGCTTATGCCCCGTATGCTGACCTGATCTGGTGTGAAACAGCGACGCCTTGTCTGGAAGAAGCGCGCAAGTTTGCAGAAGCGATCCATGCTAAATACCCGGATCAGCTGCTGGCGTATAACTGTTCCCCTTCTTTCAACTGGGAGAAGAACCTGGATGCCGAGACGATTGCCAAGTTCCAGCAAGAGCTGTCTGACATGGGCTACAAGTACCAGTTCATTACACTGGCGGGCATTCATAACATGTGGTTCAACATGTTCGAGCTGGCACACGCTTATGCGCAGGGTGAAGGGATGCGCCATTATGTTGAGAAAGTACAGCGTCCTGAGTTTGCGGCGGCAGAGAAGGGCTACACCTTCGTTGCTCACCAGCAGGAAGTGGGTACGGGCTACTTCGACAAGATGACGAACGTCATTCAGGGCGGAAACTCTTCTGTGACTGCGCTGACAGGTTCAACTGAAGAAGATCAATTCTGATTGAGTTGACCGGCAATAAGCAATCTATCCTAGTAAGACCGTTTCGCAGCTGTTGCCCGAAAGGGGATTGCGATTAACGTTATCGACTGTGACCCGGCTTGTTCACGTCAAGCCTGAGTCTGATAACGCTTTCACTGAACGAATTGTTATCGCCTTGGGAGCCTCTGGCTCCCTTTTTCTTTTCTGATTTTGCTCATCGGTATTTTAATGATTTCTGTCTTCAGCTTACGCTGATCTTAGCAAGGTTTCTCTGTGCTCCTGCCAGAATGACTGAGATGCTTCCATCAGTCTTGGATAGAGAATGAAGAAGCTCTGCTCCAGCTCCCGGTAATGCCCGGCCAGAAAAGGCGGACATTCTGCCAGCGAGCTCAGCTTGGGGCGACGAACTGCCATGCGTTCTAATGCCTGATGAATACTGGCAACCTGCTGATACTGAATCAGCCATTCCTGCTGCCACATACGTTGCGTCATTTGCCGGTAATGATCCGGTTCATCGCCTTCAAAGCCTTCCACCTCTTTACGCGCCTGGCTGACAAAGGCAGCTAAAGGTAAATCATGGTAATTCGGCCAGTGGCGGGCGAGATAATGATCCCAGATCATATCCAGCGCGATA
This sequence comes from Photobacterium sp. Hal280, assembly GCF_037162255.1. NCBI lineage: Bacteria > Pseudomonadati > Pseudomonadota > Gammaproteobacteria > Vibrionales > Vibrionaceae > Photobacterium > Photobacterium sp. Hal280. The sequence goes on along the minus strand of NZ_JARLUO010000005.1, from coordinate 2,448,210 downwards.
CCACTTACCCGGCGGATGTCCGGCGGAAACGCCCTGCGCCAGGCTCTGACTTCAGGCTGGCTGTCAATAAAACTATCGACAAAACGGTGAAGCTTGATACCCGCTGCGACATCAGCAGAATAACAGCGGTAGGGATCACCGCGAACAAAATCGGCCAGCAGGTTGCCCGCCAGGTGACTTTGACAATGATCTGCCAGATGAAGGTGTGCCAGGAAGTTCATAGTATTGAGTTCAACATTTTTTGCCGTGAGATAAGAGCAAGCCTGCCACTATAGCAGTAATGCCGGGCACCGGTGCAGTGACAGCGTGCTGTATCAGATACAGTGTAGAGTGAAACACAATGATGCAGTCATTTTGAGGCGTAGGTACGACTTTTTGATCTCTGGTCACAGTTGCTCACTTTTTACGATAAAACGTCAATATCCTTAGAGAGAGCAAGCTGTTTGGTCGCCTTAGCTGATTCGTATACCTGAGCCACATGAATCGATTCGAGAGATCCGAAGTCACCTTTTGCTGTGATGCTTTTGTCCAGGGAGCGAGGAAAGATGATGAACACCTTTTCAGTCATACCGTTAGCCACAGTGCTGGCTTTGTCGCTGATCTCTGGCGTTGTATTGGCCGAACAGCAAGCACCGCAAGCCAGTACATCAGCCCATAGTGAACCGATAGCCAGGATCATAGGCGGCAACCCGACATATCAGGAAAACATTCCTTGGCAGGCGCTGGTTTATATTGACGTTGGCAACGACGGCCAGGATATTTTTCAGTGCGGTGGCGTCGTCATCGATAAAAAAACCGTGCTGACAGCTGCCCATTGCCTGACCGAAGGCTCAGTCACAGCGCAGCAAGATGAGTTGTTTGTCTGGGCGGGGATTACCTCGACCGACTCTGCGACTTTCCTCAATGCCCTGCCGGTGACAGCGATTCATGTGCATCCGGGGTTTAACGAAGAGACTTTTATCAATGATATTGCTGTGCTGCGCCTGGGCACGGATATTCCGGCAGGCGCCCAGCCCATCCAACTGGCCACTGTAAGTGAACAGCAGCAGGCCGATACGGCATTTGACAATACCTTTGTACCCGACAGCCTCCGCGGCCAGAATTTACTGGTGTCCGGATGGGGCCTGACTTCAACCGACCCCGGGGCCACCTCGGCCCGGCAGTTACAGCATGTGTTGCTTGCCGGTGTGCCGGACGATTATTGCGAACAGGTGTGGGGCTCAGTGGTTGAACCATCCCAGAGTACTGTGTTTGTGTGCGCGATGTCGCCAGATCCTGCGGTTCAGCAGGACACCTGTCAGGGCGACTCCGGTGGTCCATTGGTTTGGCAGAATCCTCAGGCCAGCGCCGATAGTGATCTGGGATTCCGGCTGGTGGGCTTAGTCAGCTTTGGGGCGGAATGCGGAGCGGATTTTCCCGCTGTTTATACTGAGGTTTCCCATTACCGTGATTGGATTGCTTTGATCGCGGGAGACGGCTTTCACTTTTATCCGGACTCTGTTTTTGCATTTAATCCGTTTACCCTCAATGGCGGAAGCACATCAGTAGCGCCAGCAACAGACACTGATAGTAGCCAGGGCAGCGCTCTGAGTAGTGCCATGGCTAGCCGATCGGGTGGGAGTGTCACGGCAGCAAACCTGTTGATATTGTTGGGTATGCTCGTCTGGCGCAGACGTCTGGGTTACAGAAGCTTAAGTCACAGAAGCTGAATCAGCGTATTGCAAAAACTGTCTCTGTATCTGAGAGGCGAGTAAGCAGCATCGCGCAGACTGATGTTGATGATCAAAGGTATTGATTACAGGTTTTAGCTGCTTATTCCTCTGGCACTGTGTGCCACGCTGCCTGCTTTGTCTTCTGGGTGAACTATCCGCCCAAATTCTCAATAAGTGACAATGGCGCAATAATAGTGAGAATTATAATTAAGCGACTGTAAATCATGAGGGTCGCAGTGATGAAAGCCCCCATAACGAACAGCCTGTTATTGCTGGTTTTCCTGCTTTTTGTGTCAGGGCTGGCAAAGGCACAGACTGATGAGTCGCCAGCCCAGGCAGAGCAATACGAGCCAACAGCCAGAATCATTGGTGGTATTTCCGCTGTGCCGGGAGATATCCCCTGGCAGGCGTTTATCAATATTGATTTTTCTGATAACGGCACAGAAGTGTATCAGTGTGGGGGTGGTGATTGCGCCTCGCATCGTACTGACAGCGGCGCACTGCATTGTGAATGGCGGCCGGATTGCAACTCCCTTGCATTTGAAAGTCTGGGCCGGTATTACATCGGTATTCAGTGCAACCAACAGAAATGCTGCGCCTGTCAGCGCCATCAATGTACATCCCAGTTACAACAGCAGTAATTTTAACAATGACATTGCCATCATTCGCCTGAGCCTGGATCTGCCGGAAACCGCGATCCCGATACAGATAGCGTCTGTCCCGACTCAGAACCGGGCAGATGCGGAATTTGCCAATACTTGGGTGGCAAACAGCAGCCGTCCGGCTAATTTACTGATTTCGGGGTGGGGCAGTGTGACACCGGATCCGGATTCAGCGGGTTCAACACAGCTGCAACAAACGGTATTGTCCGGCGTACCCGACCGGGTCTGTGACAATTTATGGGGGAGTTCGGTGCATCCCGGGGTGTACAGTATTTTTGTCTGCGCCTCCCCTCCGTCGCCTAATTTATCCCGCGACAGCTGCTTTGGTGATTCAGGCGGCCCGCTCGTCTGGCAGGATCCGCAGGCCAGCAGTGATCCGGATTTTGGCCTGCGCCTGCTGGGGCTGGTGAGTTTCGGTGAAGGGTGTGCCGGCAATTTGCCCGGCGTCTATACCCAGGTTCCTTCCTACCTTGTCTGGATAGCCGCTGTCGCTGGCAGCGATTTCAATCCCACCCCCGCTGCTGTGTTCAGTGTGAATCCTTTTCTGAAAGACTACAGCAATGCGGGGCTGGAGCAGTTTCGGGTAGAGAGCAGCGGTAGCAATGACAGCGGGGGAAGCTATTCGCTGGCATGGCTGCTGGGACTCTTCGGCCTGCTTCTGTGGCGTTCGCGCAAGAAAGGCTGATAACAAATCATTTCATAACTTTTCTCCGGGCTTGATATTGCAGTGTGGCGGCCTATACTAGCTGCCTGCTGTAAGTTAGGGCCTAAAAAATGCAAGTTTCAGATTTTCACTTTGACCTTCCCGATGAACTGATTGCACGTTATCCGCAGCCGGAGCGTTCATCCAGCCGCCTGTTACAACTGGACGGTAACAGCGGTGATGTGTGGCATAAATCGTTTAGAGATGTGTTGGATCTGGTGCGTCCAGGTGACCTGCTGGTCTTTAACAATACCCGGGTGATCCCGGCGCGTATGTTCGGCCGTAAAGCCAGTGGCGGTAAGCTGGAAGTGCTGGTCGAGCGCCTGCTTGATGATAAGAGCATTCTGGCTCACGTTCGGGCTTCTAAAGCACCCAAACCAGGCACCCAACTCTTGTTGGGCGAAAACGACGAGTTTGAAGCCGAAATGGTTGCCCGCCATGATGCCCTGTTTGAAATCCGCTTCAACAGTGCGCTGACGGTACTGGAAATTCTGGAGCAGGTTGGCCACATGCCATTGCCGCCTTATATTGACCGTCCGGACGAAGAAGCAGACAAAGAGCGTTATCAGACGGTTTATAATGCCAAACCGGGCGCCGTGGCGGCTCCGACCGCCGGACTTCACTTTGATGAACAGCTGTTGGCGGATATCAAGTCAAAAGGGGCCGAGTTTGCCTTCGTGACCTTACACGTCGGTGCCGGTACCTTCCAGCCTGTCCGGGTCGATAATATTCATGATCACCACATGCATGCGGAATATGTGGAAGTTCCGCAAGAGGTGGTCGATGCGATTCATGCCACCCGCGCCCGTGGCGGACGGGTGATTGCGGTGGGAACGACCTCTGTTCGCTCGCTGGAAAGTGCGGCTCAGGATGCCCTGAAGAACGGCACCGATCTGGTACCTTTCTTTGGTGATACAGATATTTTCATCTTCCCGGGCTACGAGTTCCAGCTGGTGGATGTGCTGATCACCAATTTCCACCTGCCGGAATCCACGCTGATCATGCTGGTGAGTGCGTTTGCCGGTTATGAAAATACCATGGGTGCTTATCAGCAGGCGGTTGAACACAGTTACCGTTTCTTCAGCTACGGGGATTCGATGTTCATCACCCGGCGTCAGGGCTGAGTGGGCGGAACTGGACAAGTGTCCCACTTTTGGGCGTGAATGCAGGCACGACCGCCCGAATCACTGAACTTTTACTCAATATCACTGTCTGGTCTTGGGCCGGACAGTTCGCGATCCTGATTGCTTGGGGTTGCAGTGCATCAGGCGACGGGCCTTTTGCATTTACTTAACGTCAGATTGTTTCTCTGGCTTTTGGAGGCTTTGTGAAATTTGAATTAGATAAAACCCAGGGACGTGCACGTCGTGGCCGCCTGGTCTTTGAACGCGGTACGGTAGAAACGCCGGCATTCATGCCTGTGGGCACGTACGGCACCGTCAAGGGCATGACGCCGGAAGAAGTGAAAGACACAGGCGCACAGATCCTGCTGGGTAATACTTTCCACCTGTGGCTGCGTCCGGGTCAGGAAGTGATGAAACTGCACGGCGATCTGCATGATTTCATGCAGTGGCAAGGCCCGATTCTGACCGATTCAGGCGGTTTCCAGGTGTTCAGCCTGGGCGATATCCGCAAAATCACCGAAGAAGGGGTGCATTTCCGTAACCCGGTCAACGGTGACAAGATTTTCATGGACGCCGAGAAGTCGATGGAAATTCAGTACGATCTGGGCTCAGACGTAGTGATGATATTCGACGAATGTACGCCTTATCCTGCAACGCATGACGAGGCGAAGGCATCAATGGAAATGTCACTGCGCTGGGCAAAACGCAGCCGCAACCATTTCGATAAAATGGGTAATAAAAATGCCCTGTTTGGTATCGTACAAGGCGGCGTCTACGAAGATCTGCGTGATGTATCGGTCGAAGGCCTGACGGAGATCGGTTTTGACGGCTACGCTGTGGGCGGTCTGGCCGTTGGCGAACCGAAAGAAGATATGCACCGTGTGCTGGAGCATACTTGTCCGAAATTACCGGAAGATAAGCCGCGTTACCTGATGGGGGTCGGTAAACCTGAAGACCTGGTTGAAGGTGTGCGCCGTGGTATCGACATGTTTGACTGTGTGATGCCAACCCGGAATGCCCGTAATGGCCACCTGTTTGTGACCGGCGGTGTGATCAAGATCCGTAATGCGAAACATAAAACGGATACAAGTCCACTGGATCCGCACTGTGACTGTTACACTTGTCGCAATTACTCGAAGGCGTATCTGTACCATCTGGATAAATGTAATGAAATTTTGGGTGCACGCCTTAATACAATCCACAACTTACGCTACTATCAGCGTTTGATGGAAAGCATTCGTCAGGCGATTGAAGAAGATCGTTTCGACGCATTCGTAGAAGAGTTCTACGCGCGCCGGGACCGCGAAGTTCCACCATTAAAAAACGTTTAACTATAACGAGGACGTGAATAAATGAGTCTTTTTATTTCTCAGGCACATGCAGCAGCAGAAGGCGCTCCACAGGGCGGCGGCATGCAGCTGTTTATCATGCTGGCTCTGTTTGCAGTAATTTTCTACTTCATGATCTACCGTCCGCAGGCCAAGCGGGTGAAAGAGCACAAAAACCTGATGTCTTCGATGGGCAAAGGTGATGAAGTGCTGACCAATGGCGGCCTGGTGGGTAAGATCACTAAAGTCTCAGCGGAAAATGACTACATTGTGATCGCACTGAACGACACAACTGAAGTTACCATCAAAAAGGATTTTGTTTCTGCCGTTCTGCCAAAGGGCACAATGAAATCACTGTAATTTATGGCTTTGAAGGATCTTCTCAGTGTTAAACCGGTATCCCTTGTGGAAGAACCTGATGGTGGTGTTCGCACTGCTGATCGGTTTGCTCTATGCACTTCCCAATGTGTTCGGTGAAGATCCAGCGATTCAAATCTCCGGGGCGCGTGGCGCCTCGGTAGAAATGGCCACGCTGGATAAAGTTACCGAGCAGCTTAATCAAGATAAACTCTCCTACAAATCTGTCGCATTCGAAAACGGGACTATTCTGGTCCGCTTCAAAGACACTGAGACGCAAATCAGTGCCCGCGATTTAATGAATCAATTTCTTGGCGATAACTATGTTGTTGCTTTGAATCTGGCACCTTCTACTCCTGCCTGGCTGGAAAGCCTGGGCGCGACTCCAATGAAACTCGGCCTGGACCTGCGTGGCGGTGTGCACTTCCTGATGGAAGTGGATATGGATGCTGCGATGGACAAACTGCTGGGCCAGCAAGAAGACACTTTCCGTACCGAGCTGCGTGAAGCCCGCATCCGTTACCGTGCGATTTCGGTGAAAGACAACGGGGTGGAAATCCGGCTTCGTAACGACGAGCAGGTACAGGAAGCCAGACGTACACTGTCGGCTTTACACCCGGACATGCTGTTCGCTGAAGGCAGTGGCTTTGCACTCACCGCCAGCTTCACTGAAGCGCGGATGCAGGAAATTCGTAACTATGCCGTTGCTCAGAACATCACGATTCTGCGTAACCGGGTGAACGAGCTGGGTGTAGCAGAGCCACTGGTTCAGCGTCAGGGTGCGAACCGCATTGTTGTAGAACTGCCGGGCGTACAGGATACGGCGCGGGCCAAAGAAATTCTGGGTGCGACCGCCACCCTGGAATTCCGTGAAGTGGACACCAATGTGGATCTGGCTGCCGCCGCTGCAGGGCGTGTACCACCGGGCAGCGAGGTGAAAACTTCCCGTGACGGTAATCCCGTGGTGCTGAAAAAGCGGGTGATCCTTGAAGGTTCACACATTACCGATTCCACTTCCAGCAATGACGAGTATGGTCGCCCGCAGGTGAACATCAAGCTGGACAGTGAAGGCGGCAATAAAATGACAGCTTTCTCCCGTAATAACGTGGGTAAGCTGATGGCAACGCTGTTCATTGAATATAAAGACAGCGGTAAGCGTTCTCCGGCTGGCAAAGTGATTCTGGAAAAACACGAAGAAGTGATTAACCAGGCCACCATTCAGACCGCGCTGGGACGTGATTTCCGGATTACCGGGATTGACAGCAAGGCGGAAGCGCACAATCTTGCACTGCTGCTGCGTGCCGGTGCATTGATCGCCCCGATTTCAATTGTAGAAGAGCGTACAATCGGTCCTTCTATGGGGCAGCAGAACATCGACATGGGTATCCAGGCCTGTATCTGGGGCATGGTTGCCGTCATGCTGTTCACTTTGCTGTATTACCGTAAGTTCGGTCTGATTGCCAACCTGGCGCTGACGATGAACCTGGTATTGATCATTGGTGTGATGTCCATGATTCCGGGCGCCACGATGACGCTGCCGGGTATTGCCGGTATCGTACTGACCGTCGGTATGGCGGTGGATGCCAACGTGCTGATCTTCGAGCGGATTCGTGAAGAGCTGCGCGATGGTCGCAGCCCGCAGCAGGCGATTCAGCAAGGTTACGCCAATGCGTTCAGTACTATCGCTGATGCCAATATCACCACGCTGATCACCGCGATTATTTTGTTTGCGGTCGGTACGGGGGCGATTAAAGGCTTCGCGGTGACGCTGTCTATCGGTATTCTGACCTCTATGTTTACGGCTATCGTGGGCACCCGTATGTTGGTGAACCTGCTGTATGGCGGTAAGCGCATCGATAAACTGTCGATCTAAGGAGACGCTGACATGTTTCAATTAATGAAAGCGGATAAAGTGATCGACTTTATGCGTTGGTCGAAGCTGGCCTTTGTATTGTCTGCAGTGATGATCATTGCTTCCATTGCTATTGTTGTCACGAAAGGCATGAACTGGGGGCTGGATTTCACCGGCGGTACCCTGATTGAAGTGGGCTTTGAGCAGCCTGCGGATTTGGGCCAGATTCGTGATTCACTCGAAGCGTCCGGTTTTGGCGATGCCATTGTTCAGAATTTCGGTACGGCCCGTGATGTCATGGTGCGTCTCCAGCCGCGTGAAGGCGTGGCGGGTGAAACCCTGGGCAATCAGATCCTGGATGCCCTCCGTGAGGGGACGCACCAGAATGTCGAAATGCGCCGGATTGAATTTGTCGGCCCGAACGTCGGTGATGAGCTGGCGGAAGCGGGCGGTCTGGCAATTCTGGTCTCACTGATCTGTATTTTGCTGTACGTATCCATGCGTTTTGAATGGCGTTTGGCTGCTGGTGCTGTGCTGTCTCTGACTCACGATGTCATCATTACGATTGGTATTTTTTCACTGCTGCAAATTGAGGTCGACCTGACGATTGTCGCTGCGCTGCTGACTGTTGTCGGTTATTCGCTCAATGACACCATCGTGGTGTTTGACCGTATCCGTGAGAATTTCCGCAAGATGCGCAAAGGTGGCCCGGCAGAGGTAATGAATAACTCTGTGACGCAAACCCTGAGCCGTACCCTGATTACTTCAGGTACAACCTTGTTCGTGGTGATCGCCCTGTTTATGAAAGGTGGCACTATGATTCACGGGTTTGCTGCGGCATTGCTGATCGGTATTACTGTCGGTACTTATTCTTCTATCTATGTCGCTTCGGCGCTGGCGCTGAAACTGGGTATTACCCGTGAGCACCTGATGCCGCCTAAAGTGGAAAAAGAAGGCGAAGAATTCGACGCCATGCCGTAATGGCGATTGGGTGCGGTTCTATTCCGCCCTTAAGTTTTGGCTGAAGACGTAAAAAAGCCCCGGCAATCTGATTGCCGGGGCTTTTTGTTTGATGGCTGAAAACCACCGCACAGCAGTGGTATGCCTTTCAGTACAGGTTTATTTTTTCAGTGCTTCGCTACCGTGTTCACGGATTTTCGCCAGCATAGGCTTCACGACGCGCACATTCCCTGCAACGATGTTGCCAGAGGTCAGGTAATTGGTGTTACCGGTGAAGTCGGTACAGATGGCACCCGCTTCGCGGGCAATCAGCTCACCGGCTGCCATTTCCCAAGGTTTCTGGCTCAGCTTAAACACACCGTCTACACGGCCGGCGGCCAGGTAGCACAGATCCAAAGCAGTACAACCGGACAAACGCATGTCATCACATTCAACAAACATCGCCTGCTGAATTTTGGCGTAGCTTTCAGAGTGTTGTTTGGCAGTGAATGGCAGGCTGCTTGCCAGAACCGTACCGGCCAGATTACGTGGCTGAGAAGCACGGATGCGCTGGCTGTTCAGCTGTGCGCCAGAACCGCGGGTTGCGGTGAACAATTCGTTACGGGCAGGATCGTAAACAGCGGCGACTTCAGTACGGCCGCGCATACGCAGGGCAACTGAAATGGCATAGTGCGGGATACCGCGGGCGAAGTTATTGGTGCCATCCACTGGGTCGATGATCCATTGGCATTCTTTGTCGCGGCCTTCTTTGGTGCCGGACTCTGCACCGACGATGCAGTGATCAGGATAAGACTTCAGAATGGTATCGATGATGATAGCTTCTGCTTCGTGATCGATATTCGTGACAACGTCGTTGCCTTTTTTACTTACTTCAATGCCTTGCGGTTTTTCTAAAGACTTAGCGACATGGTCACCGGCTTTACGGACAGCACGGATCGCGATATTTAGCATCGGATGCATAGGATCTTCCCAACGGATGTTAAAGAACTAAAAAGCGGCGGCGAGTATATCAGAGCCTGAGTAAAAAGGAAGTGGTGATTTTTTATCCAGCATAAGGCCGGAATTGACTGCCAGGCTTCGCTTACAATGTTTTCCCCACTTTACAGAAGGCTGTGCTAAAATCCCCCGGTTTTGGAATCAGAGTTGGAAAACAGGCCGTCATGTTAGATCAAATCCGCGTGGTGCTGGTGGGCACATCACATTCAGGCAACATAGGCTCAGCGGCACGAGCCATGAAAGTGATGGGGTTGACCCAGCTTGTTCTGGTCGAGCCCGCTTGTGAAATTGATGGCCAGGCGATTGCGCTGGCAGCCGGCGCGGCAGATATAGTCGAAAACGCCCGTATTGTTAACAGCCTGGATGAAGCCATTGCCGATTGCGGCCTGGTGATCGGTTCAAGCGCCCGTTCCCGTAGTCTGGAATGGCCGCAACTCAATCCCCGCGAATGTGGCATTAAAGCGATTCAGGAAGCGCCGGCTCACCCGGTTGCCTTGCTGTTTGGTCGTGAACGTACTGGTTTGACCAACGAAGAGCTGCAAAAGTGCCATTGCCACGTGTATATTCCCGCGAACCCGGAGTACAGTTCGCTGAATCTGGCGATGGCTGTGCAGACGATCAGTTATGAAGTGCGTATGGCCTATCTGGATAAGGAATCTCAAGCGTTTCCTGCCGATAACAGTTTGCCTGAATACCCGCGCACCATGGAACTGGAAAAGTTCTTTGACCATTTGTATGACGTCATGGAACAAACACAGTTCATCAGCAGCCGCTCCGGCATGGTGATGGCAAAATTACGGCGCCTGTTTGTGCGCGCCAGACCCGAAGAGCAGGAGCTGAATATCCTGCGCGGTGTGCTGTCATCGGTACAAAAATCCCTCGCCGGACAGAAAAAGTAGTTGTTTAATGTACCGATAATGCCTGACTAAATTAGTCGGGTATATACTTGACCATTTTAGTCGGGTATGCGACACTGCTGCCATAGATTCGAGTAGGTAGCGGTGTGTTATGAGATTGACATCAAAAGGACGGTATGCAGTCACGGCCATGTTGGACGTAGCGCTGCATTCTCAGGACGGTCCAGTACCTCTGGCTGATATTTCAGAGCGTCAGGGGATTTCACTGTCTTATTTGGAGCAATTGTTTGCTCGCTTGCGTAAAGCCGGCCTGGTGGCCAGCGTGCGTGGTCCGGGCGGTGGTTACCGACTGGGCGAAGAGGCGCATCAAATTGCTGTCGGTACTGTGATCGCGGCCGTCGACGAATCGGTCGATGCCATGAAGTGCCACGGTAAAGGGGATTGTCAGGGCGGCGTTCGCTGTCTGACTCATACCCTGTGGCATGACCTCAGCGCGCGCATCAGTGACTTTCTGAACAATATTACGCTCGGTGAACTGATGCAGGACAACGACGTACTGACGGTGTCAGACCGCCAGGACCAGCGCCTTCAGAAGTCGTCTTTTGGACATAAGAATACACACGACAGCGCCACTATAGGTGTCGATGTTCGCTCCTAGCGCCCAGCGGCCCGTGTTTTTGGAGATGAAGATGAAATTGCCAATATACTTAGATTATTCCGCTACTTGCCCTGTAGATCCCCGCGTTGCCGAGAAAATGGTGCAATGCATGACAATGGACGGTAACTTCGGTAACCCGGCCTCCCGTTCACACCGTTTTGGCTGGCAGGCTGAAGAAGCGGTTGATAATGCCCGTGAGCAAGTGGCAGACCTGCTGAATGCGGACCCACGTGAGATCGTATTTACTTCAGGTGCAACAGAATCTGATAACTTGGCGATCAAAGGGATTGCGCACTTCTACGGCAAAAAAGGTAAGCACATCATTACCTGTAAAACAGAACATAAAGCGGTTCTGGATCCTTGCCGTCAGCTGGAGCGTGAAGGCTACGAGGTGACTTACCTGGAGCCTGAGTCAAACGGTTTGATCGATTTGGCTAAGCTGAGTGACGCCATCCGCGAAGACACCATTCTTGTTTCTATTATGCATGTGAACAACGAAATCGGTGTGATTCAGGACATTAGCGCAATTGGTGAAATCTGCCGCGAACGTGGCGTGTTTTTCCATGTTGATGCCGCTCAGTCGGCCGGTAAGCTGCCGATTGATGTACAGGAAATGAAAGTGGATCTGATTTCCCTGTCTGCACACAAAGTTTACGGCCCTAAAGGTATCGGTGCACTGTATGTGCGTCGTAAACCACGTATTCGCCTGGAAGCACAAATGCACGGTGGCGGTCATGAGCGTGGTATGCGTTCCGGTACTCTGGCGACCCATCAAATTGTCGGTATGGGCGAAGCCTTCCGTATCGCGAAAGAAGAAATGGATCTGGACCGTCAGCATGCGCTGGCGCTGCGTAACCGCTTGCTGGACGGCGTAAAAGACATTGAAGCGATGACAGTCAACGGTGATTTGGAGCAGCGTGTTCCGAACAACCTGAACATCAGCTTTGCGTTTGTTGAAGGTGAGTCACTGCTGATGGCACTGAAAGATCTGGCGGTCTCGTCCGGTTCTGCCTGTACATCGGCCAGTCTGGAGCCTTCTTACGTACTGCGTGCTTTGGGCCTGAATGATGAATTGGCTCACAGTTCAATCCGCTTCTCTTTTGGTCGATTCACGACAGAAGAAGAAGTAGACTACGCAATTTCGCAAATCCGTACCGCAGTCGATAAACTGCGTGAGATGTCACCGCTTTGGGATATGTACAAAGAGGGAATCGACCTGAACACAGTTGAGTGGGCACACCACTAAGTTGCGGTCTTCACGAATTCGAGGAAATTACCATGGCATATAGTGACAAAGTCATTGATCATTACGAGAACCCGCGGAACGTGGGCTCATTTGATAAAGATGATAAAAATATCGGTAGCGGTATGGTTGGCGCGCCAGCATGTGGCGACGTAATGAAACTGCAAATCAAAGTGTCTGATGAAGGCATTATCGAAGATGCACGTTTTAAAACCTACGGCTGCGGTTCTGCTATCGCATCCAGCTCACTCATTACTGAGTGGGTGAAAGGCAAGACCTTAGACGAAGCAGCATCGATCAAAAACTCAGCGATCGCAGAAGAACTTGAGCTGCCACCCGTGAAGGTGCACTGCTCAATTCTGGCTGAAGACGCCATTAAAGCCGCTGTTAGCGATTACAAAAAGAAACATCAAAGCAATTAATGAAATAAGGGTTGTTGTTCATGGCCATTACCATCACTGAAACTGCAGCGAGCCGTGTTGCGGCTTTCCTGGAAAATCGGGGCAAAGGTTTAGGCCTGCGCTTGGGTGTCCGAACATCCGGATGCTCTGGTATGGCCTATGTCCTGGAGTTCGTTGATGATATCGACGAGGGCGATGAGGTCTTTGAGCAATTCGGCGTCAAAGTGATCGTCGATGCCAAAAGCCTGGTTTACCTGGAAGGGACAGAGCTGGATTTCGTCAAAGAAGGACTGAATGAAGGTTTCCAATTTAACAACCCGAACGTGTCTAGCGAATGTGGTTGTGGTGAAAGCTTCAACGTTTAAGACTCGCTGACGGCGAGACATTGCCTGGGCGCGAGCATTCTGTTTCGCGCCTCTTGCTTGTAAACCGATATCAGACGCCATATGAATCATTTCGAACTATTTGGCCTGCCTTTCCAGTTTGAACTGGACGGTAGCCTTCTTGCCACACGCTTCCGCGACCTGCAGCGACGTTTTCATCCGGATAACTTTGCGACAGCTTCTGAGCGCGATCGACTGATGGCCGTTCAAAAAGCTGCTCACATCAATGACGCATTCCAGACCCTGAAAAACCCGGTGACGCGTGCTGAGTATATGCTGGCGGAAAACGGCGTTGATATTCGCGCCGAGCAGCAGACCTTGCAGGATCCTGAATTTCTGATGCAGCAAATGGAACTGCGTGAAGCCTTGGAAGAGATCCCTTCTGCTGAGGACCCAGAGTCAGCCCTGTTTGATTTTGATCAGCAGGCAGTCAGTTTGCAGAAAGCTCAACTCAGTGAGTTGAAACAATTGCTGGAAGCCGGCGAGTGGGAACCAGCTGCAGACGCAGTACGTAAACTCAAATTCATCGAAAAGCTGCGAGTCGAGGTCGAACGTCTGGAAGAGACGCTGTTCGACTGATTTTATTCACTTACCAGCTTAAAGCCCACAGGAAGGACAATGGCACTGTTACAGATTGCTGAACCTGGTCAAAGCGCTGCACCGCACGAACATAAACTGGCGGTGGGTATCGACTTGGGAACCACCAACTCTCTCGTTGCTGCTGTGCGTAGTGGCGTGGCCGAGACCCTGCCCGACGCGCAAGGCAAGTCAATTCTGCCTTCTGTTGTTCATTATCATGAGCAAAGCATTCTCGTTGGCGACGAAGCCAAAAAACTGGCTCAGCAGGATCCTGCGAATACCATTATTTCCGTGAAACGCATGATGGGACGCTCGCTGACCGATATTCAGCAACGTTACCCGAATTTGCCTTATCAGTTTGAGGCATCCGAGTCAGGCTTACCGCAACTGCTGACCCGCCGCGGTAAGGTCAATCCGGTTCAGGTGTCTGCGGATATTCTGAAAACCCTGACTGAGCGTGCGAAAGCGACCTTGGGTGGCGAACTGGAAGGTGTCGTGATTACGGTTCCTGCCTACTTTGACGATGCCCAGCGCGCCGGCACCAAAGATGCGGCGTCTTTGGCCAATCTCAAGGTATTACGTTTACTGAATGAACCCACCGCAGCAGCCATTGCCTACGGTCTGGACTCGGGTCAGGAAGGTGTGATTGCCGTTTATGACCTTGGCGGCGGTACCTTTGATATCTCGATTTTACGTTTGTCGAAAGGCGTATTTGAAGTGCTGGCAACCGGTGGTGATACAGCACTGGGTGGTGATGACTTCGATCATCTGCTGGCAGACTGGATTCTGGCACAAAGCGGCCACAGTGACATCCTGACGGCGTCCGAGCGCCGTGCACTGCAGGATGTGGCCACAGACGCCAAAGTGGCGTTGACTGACAGCGACTGTGCTGAGATTGACGTACTGGGCTGGCAGGGGCAAATCACCCGGGCCCAGTTTGAAACCTTGATTCAGCCGCTGGTGAAAAAGACGCTGATGTCTTGTCGCCGAGCGGTGAAAGATGCGGGCATCGCACTTGATGAAGTGATTGAAACCGTGATGGTCGGCGGCTCAACGCGTGTCCCTCTGGTGCGCGAGATGGTGGGTGGATTCTTTGGCAAAACACCGCTGACCTCGATTGACCCGGATAAAGTGGTCGCCATTGGTGCCGCGATTCAGGCCGATATTCTGGCCGGCAATAAACCCGATTCTGAGATGCTGCTGCTGGATGTGATTCCGCTGTCACTGGGCATTGAAACCATGGGCGGCATGATCGAAAAGATCATTCCCCGTAACACCACGATTCCGGTTGCCCGCGCGCAGGAATTCACCACCTTTAAAGACGGTCAAACGGCCATGTCTGTGCACGTGGTACAAGGTGAGCGTGAAATGGTCGCAGACTGCCGTTCACTGGCCCGCTTTACCCTGCGGGGGATTCCTGCCATGGCCGCAGGCGCGGCGCATGTGCGTGTGACCTACCAGGTCGATGCGGATGGGCTGTTGTCGGTCACCGCAATGGAAAAAGCTCTGGTGTGCAATCGTCTATTCAGGTCAAACCGTCTTACGGTTTGAGCGATGATGAGATCGCCAACATGATTCGCGATTCGATGACACACGCGCGTGAAGATAAAGATGCCCGTGCATTGGCGGAACAGCGTGTAGAAGCGGATCGGGTACTGGAAGGGCTGATTGCGGCGCTGGCGGCTGATGGTGAGACGCTGCTGTCGAAACAAGAGCGCGAAGCGCTGGAAGCTGCCATGATGGAGCTGGTTCAATTGCGTCAGGGGGAAGACCCGCGTGCGATTGAAGCCGGTATTAAGAAAACTGATAAAGCAAGCCAGGAATTTGCCGCACGCCGTATGGACAAATCCATCCGGGAGGCACTGGCCGGTCAATCGATTGATGAGGTTTAGGCATGCCTAAAATTGTTGTATTACCCCATGAAGAACTTTGCCCAGAGGGCGCTGTGCTGGATGCATCGAGTGGCGAAACTGTGCT
Organism: Photobacterium sp. Hal280; assembly: GCF_037162255.1. Lineage (NCBI taxonomy): Bacteria > Pseudomonadati > Pseudomonadota > Gammaproteobacteria > Vibrionales > Vibrionaceae > Photobacterium > Photobacterium sp. Hal280. The sequence goes on along the minus strand of NZ_JARLUO010000005.1, from coordinate 2,432,418 downwards.
GGATGTGGCACTGCGTAACGGCATTGGTATTGAGCATGCCTGCGAAAAGTCCTGTGCTTGCACAACCTGTCACGTCATTATCCGTGAAGGGTTTGATTCACTGAACGAAAGTGAAGAACTGGAAGATGACATGCTGGATAAAGCATGGGGCCTGGAACCTGAGTCTCGTCTGGGCTGTCAGGCCAGAGTGGCAGATGAAGATCTGGTGGTTGAAATTCCTCGCTACACCATCAATCTGGCCAGCGAAAACCATTAATCAGCCAGCCCGTTCCCCTTCGGTGGCGGGCTTGCTACACTTTTAATACTTTTCTGTTTGCAACGGGGGCAGGTGAATCATGGGACTGAAGTGGATTGACTCCAGAGACATTGCCATTGCCTTGCTGGAAGAGCATCCGGACGTTGACCCGCAAAGCATTCATTTTGTCGAGTTACGGGATTGGATTCTGGCGCTGGACGAGTTTGATGATGACCCAAACCACTGCGGGGAAAAAGTGTTGGAAGCGGTGCAATTGTGCTGGATGGAAGAGAAGGACTGAGAGGACATGCGTGAATAGTCGATCATTCTCTTAATCTTGTGGTAAATGCCTTGTTTATTTGCTTATTTGACGGCAAGGTAAACCAATCGCTTTGATATGTGAGTGACAGCCAATAAATTGCCTGCACTGACAAAACGAAATGGCGGACCAAAAGGTCCGCTTTGTTGTATTTTCGCATTGCTTAACTTGAAATTGCGCATTCATGCACCATAAACACAGTGAATTCAGTGTGACTGGATGCGAACGATGGCCGATCCGGCACAGACAGCCGAAGGACAGAATCCGGCTTTCTGGAAGTCTTAAGCATGCCGCCTGTACGAGCTGTGAGTGCTTGTTGGGCCTATACTCAAGGAGTTTTACATGTCTTCTACTATGTCAGTATTTCTGACTCAGGACGCTGCTGCCGAGCAGTGGGGTGAGAATGCACTGGTTTCTTATACCGCCAACGGTGTTCAGATTCATGTGACCAATGACGATGTGCTGAATCTGATTCAGCGCGCCGGCCGGACTCTGGATGCTCAGGGAATGAAACAAGTCACGCTGAGCGGTGATGAATGGGATCTGGAAACCATCTGGTCTTTCATTCAGGGGCACCGTAATGCCAAGCCGGGCAACAATGTCAGCTGGCCTGAGCTGGATGATGAAGATGAAGCGGAACTGCAGGCACGTCTGACCGCGACCAACTGGGTTCGCGATATTATCAACCAGAGTGCTGAGGTGGTGAATCCTTCGCATCTGGCCAACCGTGCCGGTGAATTTATCAAATCCCTGGCCCCTGATCATGTCAGCTACAAAGTGATTAAAGGCAACGATCTGCTGGATGAAGGCTGGATCGGCATTCATACCGTTGGCCGGGGTTCAGAGCGCTCTCCTGCCATGCTTATTCTTGATTACAACCCAAGCGGTGACGCTGAAGCACCTGTGGCAGCGTGCCTGGTCGGCAAAGGCATTACCTTCGATTCCGGCGGCTACAGCATGAAGCCTTCTGAAGGCATGGCATCGATGAAAGCAGACATGGGCGGCTCAGCAATGGCTACCGGCGGTCTGGCATTGGCCATTGCCCGCGGTGTACAAAAGCGCATCAAGCTGATCTTGTGCTGTGCGGAAAACATGGTCTCGGGTCGTGCCTTTAAACTGGGCGATATCATCACGTACAAAAACGGCAAAACCGTTGAAATCCTCAACACAGACGCTGAAGGCCGCCTGGTGCTGGCGGATGGCCTGATTTATGCCAGCGCGCAAAAGCCGGGCCTGATCATTGACTGTGCAACCCTGACCGGCGCAGCGAAGAATGCCCTGGGGAATGACTACCATGCCTTGTTCAGTTTTGACCACAGCATGGCGCAAAAAGCGCTGATTGCCGCCAGTGAAGAGCATGAAGGTTTGTGGCCTCTGCCGCTGGGCGAGCATCACCGCCGTATGATGCCATCCAGCTTTGCCGATCTGGCCAACATTTCAACCGGCGATTTCATGCCGGGTGCCAGTACAGCGGCGGCTTTTCTGTCTTACTTTGTCGAAGACTATAAGCACGGCTGGCTGCACTTAGACTGCAGCGGTACCTACCGTAAATCGGCCAGCGATAAATGGGGCGTGGGCGCAACGGGCATGGGTGTGCGCACACTGGCGAACATTCTGGCTCAGGATTAATTTCTTTCTCCGGTCTATTTTTACGCACAACAGTTCACGCTGTTGTGCGTTTTCAACTTAGGGAACACAACTATGCTTACCGTATTACTTTCCGCAGAACCGAGCCAGGGTGCCTGGGGCGATAAGGCGCTGGTCTCTTACCAGCAGGACAGCGTTGTCATTCATTATCAGGATGAGTTTGTGCTGCGCCGCATTCAGCAGGCGGCCCGTCAGCTTTCTGCACAAGGTGCGACTCAGGCCAGCCTGAGCGGCGAGGGCTGGAGCTACGAGCGTCAGTGGGCGTTTTATTGTGGCTTTGTCGCAACACGCAAATCGGTGGACGTGCAGTGGGCTTCCCAGGATGAAGACGAGATTGAACTGCTGAACGCACGCCGTCGCAGTGCCGACTGGGTACGTCAGGTTGTCAATGCGACGCCGGAAGACATGTACCCGGAAAAACTGGCGCAGGATGCGGTAGCCTTCCTGAAAAGCGTGGCCGGCGATAACATCAGCCACGAAGTACTGGTGGGCGACGAACTGCTGACCGAAGGCTGGATTGGTACGCACAGTGTCGGCCGTGCCAGCAGCCGTCCGCCTGTGATGCTGACGCTGGACTTTAACCCGACCGGGAATGCGGATGCGCCTGTGCATGCCTGCCTGGTCGGTAAAGGCATTACGTTCGACTCCGGCGGTTACAGCATCAAGTCCAGTGCCGGTATGGTGGCGATGAAGTGCGACATGGGCGGGGCGGCAACAGTAACAGCTGCGCTGGCCTATGCCATTGAACAAGGCCTGAAAAAGCGCGTGAAACTGATCTTGTGCTGTGCCGAGAACATGGTCGCCGGGAATGCCTACAAGCTGGGCGATATTCTGACCTATAAGAATGGTCTGACGGTGGAAGTGGTCAATACCGATGCGGAAGGGCGTCTGGTACTGGCTGACGGCCTGATCAAAGCCGGTGAAATGAAGGCGCCGCTGATCATCGATGCGGCAACGCTGACCGGTGCGGCTATGATGGCTGTGGGTCAGGACTATAACGCCATTTTCTCCATGCAGCCTGAGCTGCTGCGCAAAGCGCAGCAACTGTCCGAGCTGGTCAATGAGCCCGCATGGCCGTTACCGCTGCAAAAATGGCACCAGAATTATTGTCCGTCTGATTACGCTGACACGGCCAACAGCCGTGCTGTAAAAGGTGGCGGTATGGGCGGTGCTTCGAATGCAGCAGCCTTCTTGTCCCGCTTTGTCTGCGATGACAGCCGCTGGGTTCATTTTGATCTGGCTTCCTGCTTCCGTGACGGTGCTGATGCACGCTGGGCGGCGGGTGCGACGGGTCTTGGGGTGGCAAATATTGCCGCGTTGCTGTTACAGTAAGCGCTATGGGACAGGGAAACCTGCCTGCCAGAAGTGAACTGAGTATAAGGAATATAATAATGACAATTGAACGTACCTTCTCAATTGTAAAACCGGATGCAGTCGGCCGTAATCAGATTGGTGCAATTTATCATCGTTTGGAAAGCGCCGGTCTGACGATTGTGGCAGCGAAAATGCTGCGTTTAACCGAACAGCAGGCACAGGGGTTTTACGCTGAGCACGAAGGCAAGCCGTTTTACGCGCCGTTAATTGAATTCATGACGTCGGGCCCTGTGATGGTACAGGTACTGGAAGGCGACAATGCCATTACGCGCTACCGTGAGCTGATGGGCAAAACCAACCCGGAAGAAGCCGCGTGCGGGACACTGCGTGCCGATTACGCAGAAAGCACGCGCCTGAATGCCGTGCACGGTTCTGACAGCCCTGAGTCTGCCGCCCGTGAAATTGCGTATTTCTTTTCCGAGGATGAAATTTGTCCTCGTGACTGATTCATTATCTGCAAACCGGATACAACGGGAAGCCAAGGCTTCCCGTTTTTTTTATCTGTACTGGTTTGATGGAGGCGCTGGCTGGCGTCAGCTAAGCTTTAATCAGCTGCTTAGCTGGCATGAGCAGCAAAAGTGGAAACACGCCGATAAAGTCTGTACAATTTCGCGCCTTGAATCTTCCCGCTATTTGGGGCCACCCTGGGTCAGCGTTCCCTGACATGCCGGGTGCAGGATCAGTCATTTTTTAGTGAGGCGACAACCGATGACGAATGCCAAAATCAATCTGCTGGATTTCGATCGCGAAGGACTGCGGCAGTATTTTGCCGAAGAACTGGGCGAAAAAGCCTTCCGCGCGGATCAGATCATGAAGTGGATGTATCATTTCGGTTGCGATGACTTTGATCAAATGACCAATATCAACAAAAAGCTGCGCGAGAAACTCAAAGCCGTGGCTGAGATTCGTGCCCCTTACGTCTCTGAAGCACAATACTCGGCAGACGGCACGATCAAGTGGGCCATGCGTGTCGGTGATCAGGATGTGGAAACTGTGTACATTCCTGATGATGACCGTGCCACCCTGTGCGTGTCTTCCCAGGTGGGCTGTGCGCTGGACTGTAAATTCTGCTCCACTGCGCAGCAAGGGTTTAACCGCAACCTGAAAGTGTCCGAAATTATCGGTCAGGTATGGCGCGCGGCCAAAGAGATCGGTGTTGAGAAAGAAACGGGCCGCCGTCCTATCACGAACGTGGTCATGATGGGCATGGGTGAGCCGTTGCTGAACATGAAAAACCTGATCCCGTCACTGAAAATCATGCTCGATGATCTGGGCTTTGGTCTGTCGAAGCGCCGTGTCACTGTATCAACCTCAGGTGTCGTGTCTGGTCTTGAGCAGATGATAGGTAAGATTGATGTGGCACTGGCGATTTCTCTGCATGCCGGAAATGACCAGCTGCGTTCTGAAATCATGCCGATTAACGACAGATACAATATCGAGACTTTCCTGGATGTGGTACGTCGCTATATCGCCTCGTCGAATGCCAACCGTGGCAAAGTGACCGTGGAATACATACTGCTGGACCATGTCAACGACGGCATGGAACACGCACGGGAACTGGCGCATACGCTGAAAGATACCCCGGCAAAAATTAACCTGATCCCCTTCAATCCGTATCCGGGTTCACCCTATCGTAAGCCAAGCAATTCACGGATTGACCGCTTCATGAAAACCCTGATGGAGTACGACTTCACAGTGACTGTGCGTAAAACACGTGGTGATGATATCGACGCCGCCTGCGGACAATTGGTTGGTGATGTGATTGACCGCACAAAACGTACCCTGGCAAAACAAGCGAAAGGGGAACCAATCCCGGTAAAAGCGGTCTGATAACAATAACATAAAGCTCGAAATGGATGTGAGCAAGGAGTTGTTATGATACGCTGGACCCTGTATCCGATCACAAGCGGCTTTTTTGCCGCTTGTTTGCTAGTGGGCTGTGTAACCGTTGACCCGACAGCGAAGGATCGCAGTGTGGATCCCATTGCGGTGGCTGATGCCAGAGTGACACTCGGACTCAGTTACCTAAAGCAAGGTCAGCGGCAGAGAGCACAGCAAAATTTACAGAAAGCCTTAGACGTTGCGCCGGATCACCCCAGAGCACAACTTGCCATGGCACATTATTACCAACAAGTGGGTGAAAACCGTTCAGCTGAAGCGCTCTATGTCCGAGCATTGCAATATTCCCCCAAAAATGGCGATGTGCTTAATAACTATGGTGTATTCTTGTGTAATGAAGCACGGTTTGATGAAGCAGATAACGCCTTTATGCGTGCTGTTTTACAGCCGGATTATTTTCAGGCTTCAGCGACGTATGAAAATGCGGCTTTGTGCAGCATAAAACATGGTGATGCGACACAAGCTGCAGATTATTTCAGAAAAGCATTGGATCATGAGCCTTACCGTCCGCTGTCTATGTTGCAGCTGGCAAGACTGGAATTGACTGGTGGTGATTACCAGCAGGCCGATGCCAGACTGGATGCATTCAGTCTGCGATACGGAGAGACTGCTGATAGTCTTGTTCTTAAAATTCAGTCGTCACGCCAGAGCGGTCGCCTTGATCGGATGGAAAAATATGCCGAATTGTTGCGACAACAATTTCCTGATTCTCAGCAATATCAGAATTATCTAGCCAATGAATACTGAACAGAACGAAGAACGAGTAACGGAAGACGTCATTCGTCCCGGAGATATGCTACGCCAGGCGCGTGAGCAGCTTGGCTATTCTCAAAAGGATGTAGCGAGCCGGCTGCGCTTGCGGATGTCTGTAATCGATGACATTGAAAACAACCGGTTTGATGAAGCTCAGATGGCCACTTTTACCCGTGGTTATGTCCGCTCGTATGCAAAATTTGTCGGTCTTGATGTGAACGAAGTCCTGAACAAACTTGAAAGCATTGGTCAGGGGCAGCCGCAAGCCCAGACCATGCAAAGTTTTTCCCGTAAAACCAAGCGTGACAAACACGATAACCGTGTCATGGGCCTGACCTGGCTGCTGGGGGCTGTGATTGTCGGTATGACAGCAGCCTGGTGGTGGCAGACAGAGCAAAAAACGGAAACCCCGGTTATCTCTGAGCAAGTATCGCCAGCGAATCCGCCTCTGGATGAATCACTGGCCGGTACGGTCGATGACATGGCGGGAACGCTGAACACAGACGACGTGAGCGCGATTGCGGAAGGTGCAACGCAGGAAAGTCCCGCTGATGATTCATACAGCAATACTGCGGGTGGTGATGATTTACCGCTCAACACCTTTGATGAAGCCGCCAACAGTACCGCCGGCGAGATGCCTGCGGGCAGTGTGATTGATGATGACGGCAATGTGCTGTTTGATGAAGCCAATGATTCCTTGATTGCCGATGCAGCCCCGGTTGCGGAAGAAGCGCCGGCACCGGATTTGAAGCTGACTTTCAACGGCGATTGCTGGATTGATATTCGTGATGCCAACGGCAAACAACTGGATACAGGTATCAAGTCCAGCGGCGATGTTGTCTCTATTGAAGGACAGGCTCCGTTTAAGATAGTGCTCGGTGCGCCGAGTGTTGTTACAATGAGCTTCAAAGGTGAACCAGTTGATCTGAGCGGCTATCCGGCTGGCAGAGTCGCCAGGTTGAAGTTGCCGTTGTAAACAGAGAATGAAAGATGCATAACGAGTCTCCGATTAAACGTCGTCCTTCCACCCGAATTTATGTGGGTAAGGTGCCAATTGGTGATGGTGCACCGATCGCGGTGCAGTCAATGACCAACACCCGGACCACAGATGTGGCAGCGACAGTTGCTCAAATCCGCGCACTGGAAAAAGTCGGTGCCGATATTGTCCGCGTTTCCGTACCGACCATGGATGCGGCTGAAGCTTTTAAAGCGATCAAGCAGCAGGTGAATCTGCCTTTGGTGGCCGATATTCATTTTGATTACCGGATTGCGTTGAAAGTGGCGGAGTATGGCGTGGACTGTCTGCGCATCAACCCGGGTAATATCGGTCGTGAAGACCGTATTCGCGCCGTGGTGGACTGTGCCCGCGACAACAATATCCCGATCCGTATCGGTGTAAACGGCGGCTCGTTGGAAAAAGATATCCAGCAGAAATACGGTGAGCCGACGCCTGATGCGCTGGTGGAATCGGCGATGCGTCATGTGGAGATCCTGGACAGACTTAACTTTGATCAATTCAAAGTCAGCGTCAAAGCCTCCGATGTATTTCTGGCTGTGGAGTCCTACCGCAGGCTGGCCAAGCAAATCAAGCAACCGTTGCATTTGGGAATCACTGAAGCTGGTGGCGCGCGTGCGGGTGCCGTCAAATCTGCAGTTGGCCTGGGCATGCTGCTGGCTGAAGGCATTGGCGATACGCTGCGCATCTCTCTCGCGGCTGATCCCATCGAAGAAATTAAAGTCGGCTTTGATATCCTGAAATCTCTGCGTATTCGTTCCCGCGGTATTAATTTTATCGCCTGCCCAACCTGTTCACGTCAGGAATTTGATGTGATTGGCACAGTCAACGAGCTGGAGCAACGGCTGGAAGATATCACCATCCCGATGGACGTCTCTGTCATTGGTTGTGTGGTGAACGGGCCGGGCGAAGCAGAAGTGTCCCATATGGGCATTGCCGGCGGAAACCGTAAGAGCGCTTTCTATGAAGACGGTGTGCGCCAGAAAGAGCGTTTTGATAATGACAATGTGATTGATCAGCTGGAAACCAAGATCCGGGCCAAAGCGGCCATGATGGATCAGCGGAACCGGATTGACGTCATCGAAAAGTAAGCCTTTTCTGTCTGACTTACCCCGGAATCCTTCGGGGTAAGGTTCACAACGTCCTGCATAACTTATATATTCAGTTCTATTCATTCGAACTTAATCCCCATCGGTTAATTGAGAATCAACGTGGCGAAACAAATTCAAGCAATTCGAGGCATGAACGACTGCCTCCCAACTCAGTCTCCGCTTTGGCAGAAAGTGGAAAATACCGTGAAACAAGTCGTCAGCGCTTACGGTTACAGCGAAGTCCGTATGCCGATTGTCGAGATGACGCATTTGTTTAAGCGTGCCATCGGTGAAGTGACCGATGTGGTCGAAAAGGAAATGTATACCTTTGAAGACCGCAACGGTGACAGCCTGACACTGCGCCCTGAAGGCACTGCAGGTTGTGTGCGTGCCGGTATCGAAAATGGCCTGCTGTACAATCAGGAACAGCGTTTGTGGTATATGGGCCCCATGTTCCGCCATGAGCGTCCGCAGAAAGGCCGCTATCGCCAGTTTCATCAGTTTGGTGTGGAAGTCTTTGGCATTGAAGGGCCGGATGTGGACGCCGAGCTGATCATGATGACGGCACGCTTGTGGCGTGAACTGGGCATTGATCAACATGTACGTCTGGAGCTGAACTCTATCGGCTCTTCAGAAGCCCGTGCAGCGTATCGTGACGCCTTGATCGCTTTCCTTGAGCAGCATCTTGATGTACTCGATGAAGACAGCAAGCGCCGTATGTACACCAATCCTCTGCGTGTGCTGGATACCAAAAATCAGGACATACAAGCGATTCTGACCGATGCGCCGAAGCTGTCTGACTATCTGGATGAGGATTCCAGGGCGCATTTTTCAGGTTTGTGTGAACTATTAGACGCTGCGGGTATCGAATACCAGGTAAATGAACGCCTTGTGCGTGGTTTGGATTATTATAACCGCACTGTTTTTGAGTGGATCACCGACAGCCTGGGTGCCCAGGGCACTGTCTGTGGTGGTGGCCGCTATGACGGTATGGTTGAACAGCTGGGTGGCAAAGCGACCCAGGGCGTGGGCTTTGCGATGGGCCTGGAGCGTCTGGTACTGATGCTGGAAACCCTGGAGCTGACCGACGTTCGCCGCCCTGTGGATGTCTACGTCGTGACTGCCGGTGAAGGGACACTGATGGCAGGCATGAAGCTGGCGGAAACCCTGCGCGAAGCCGTACCGGGACTGAGAGTGATGAATCACTTTGGTGGCGGTAACTTCAAGAAACAGTTTAAACGCGCAGATAATGTGGGTGCGATTGTTGCTCTGGTTCTGGGGGAGAACGAAATTGCAGAAGGGACTGTAGTCGTGAAAGATCTCCGTGGCGGTGAGCAGCAAACATTGGCTCAGGCAGAGGTTGCCGCGAAGCTGGCAGAATTGATTTAAGAGAGGACAGGACGTGGACGTCAATACCACAGAAGAGCAACAGATTGAATCCATCAAGGCATGGATGAAAGAGAACGGTAAAGCCGTTGTGCTTGGTGCCGTACTTGGTCTGGGCGGCCTGTATGGCTGGCGTTATTATCAGGGAGAAGTGCAGGCTGCGAAGGAACAGGCTTCTGAAGCTTATACTCAGACTGTACAGGCTCTGGACAGTGGCAGCGACGAGGCTATCAGTCAGGCTCAGACGTTTATCAATGATAACCCAAGCAGTCAGTATGCGGTGCTGGCTGCATTGCAACTGGCCAAAGTGCAGGTGGATAAAGGTGAACTGGACGCTGCAGCAGCGCAGTTAAACTGGGCGATCAGTCACACAGAGGATGTTGCTCTGTTGCCTGTGGCTCACACCCGTCTGGCACGAATTCTGGCGGCCCAGCAGTCTTACGACAATGCACTGGCGGAACTGGATAAAGTGAAAGCGGAAAGCTGGCAGGGTAAAGTGGCTGAACTGCGCGGTGATATTTTGCTGCAGAAAGGGGATAAATCAGCGGCTCGTGATGCTTATATCAGCGCACAGCAACTGGGTGCATCTCCGGCACTGCAAATTAAACTTGACGACCTGGCCCAGTAAAGGCGACAGAGTATGCGAAAGCTATTGAAGCAAGCTGTAGCGCTCGCTGTCGCTATTGGTGTATTGAGCGGCTGTGCCAGTGAAGAAGAAGCGGTGCAAATGGCGCCTCTTCCTGCGGTTGAAAACCAGTTCACGCCTGTTCAGGACTGGACTCGCAATATTGACGAAGGCGTACAGCATTATTACTCGCGCCTGTCTCCGGTGACAGGTTACGGGAAATTGTTTGTTGCCAGCCGTGAAGGCAAGGTGGAAGCCTTAGATCCGTCAACGGGTAAGAGCGTGTGGGAGCACGAGATCGCTGGCGACGGCAATGCGAAATTGTCCGGCGGTCTGACTGTGGCTTACAACAAAGTCTTTATCGGCAGTGAGAATGCTGAAGTCATTGCGCTGGATGCCGAAAGCGGTGAACAAGCCTGGCGTGTTGATATTGATGGCGAAGTGCTGGCGAAACCTCTGGCGGACGAAGGCCTGCTGCTGGTCAACACCAGCCGCGGTATTCTCCAGGCTTTAGATGCAGAAACCGGAGCGTCGAAGTGGCAAATCAGCAGTGAAGTGCCCTCGTTGACGCTGCGGGGCGACAGCGCTCCTGTGTCTATCTCCGGCGGGGTATTCTGGGGACAGGCCAACGGCCGGCTGGCGGGTGCTTTCATTCGTAATGGTCAGCTCTTGTGGCAACAGCCGATTGGCCAGCCACAGGGCGCGACAGAAATTGACCGTCTGGTCGATGTCGATGCTGCCCCTGTGATTGACGGTGACCGTCTGTATGCTGCCGGTTACAACGGTAATCTGGTCTCCATTGATCTGCGTAGCGGCCAGCAAGTGTGGAAACGCAATTATTCTTCAGCGACTGACTTTGTGATCGACAGCGGCTTGCTGTTTCTGGTTACGGCAGAGGATCACCTGGTCGCAGTGGATATTCGCAGTGGCACAGAGCTGTGGCAAAATACTGAACTTGCTCACCGCATTCTCAGTGCACCGTCTGTGATCAACGGGAAGTTAGTGCTGGGCGACAGCCTGGGCTATCTGCACTGGCTGGATACCCGCACCGGTGAATTTCTTGCCCAACAGCAAACCGATGGCAGCGGGATTGCGATTCCGCCTTTAGCGCTGTCAGACGGCTACCTGGTGGTGACCCGAGAAGGCAAATTGAGCAAAATGCATTTGCCTTAGTCACAGACATATTCTGTGATAAGATTAACGCTTCGGCTCCTGTTTGTATTCACATCAGGGGCCGTTGTTATTCTACCCTTGACGTAGTGATTGTCGTTTGAGACAGACATTACTGTCATTAAGATGATGAAAAAGATAGAGGTAAACTCATTATGATTCCTGTAGTTGCCCTTGTCGGGCGCCCGAATGTGGGTAAATCGACGTTGTTTAACCGTCTTACCCGCACCCGGGATGCGCTGGTCGCTGACTTTCCTGGCCTAACCAGGGATCGTAAGTACGGTCGAGCAGAGCTCGAAGAGAACGAATTCATTGTCATCGACACCGGCGGTATTGATGGTTCCGAGGAAGGTGTAGAGACCAAAATGGCGGAGCAATCGCTGACCGCCATTGAAGAAGCAGACGTCGTGCTGTTTCTGGTTGATGGCCGTGCTGGCCTGACCGCTTCGGATGAAGCCATTGCCAAGCACCTTCGCAGCCGTCAGAAACCGACATTTTTAGTTGTGAACAAAATTGACGGTATCGATGCCGACAGTGCCTGTGCGGATTTCTGGCAACTGGGCGTGGATGATATGTATCAGATCGCCGCAGCGCAGAACCGTGGTGTGACGGCACTGATGGAGCGTGCACTGGCACCTTTCGTTGAAGAATGGAAAGCGCGTCAGGCTGAAGAAGATGACGGCTTTGTCGATATCGAAAGCCTGGATTCCGCCGATGCCATCGAAAAGGCGAACCTGACAGAAGAAGATGCAGAAGCCGCTTATAAGCGACTGCAGGAACAGCCGATCAAACTGGCGATTATCGGTCGTCCGAATGTGGGTAAATCGACCCTGACGAACCGGATTCTCGGCGAAGAGCGTGTTGTCGTGTACGATATGCCCGGCACCACGCGTGACTCCATTTACATTCCTATGGAGCGTGACGGTCAGGAATACGTGCTGATTGACACCGCAGGTGTGCGTCGCCGTAAGAATATGAACGAAGCGGTCGAGAAATTCTCGGTGATTCAGACACTGAAAGCCGTTGAAGATGCCAACGTCGTGCTGCTGATCATCGACGCCCGTGAAAATATTTCCGATCAGGATTTGAGCCTGCTTGGTTTTGCGCTCAATTCCGGCCGTTCGCTGGTCATCGCGGTGAACAAGTGGGATGGATTGGATAACGAAGTCAAAGAGCGGGTGAAATCAGAGCTTGATCGCCGCTTGGGTTTTGTCGATTTTGCGCGTATCCACTTTATTTCTGCATTGCACGGTACGGGTGTGGGCCATTTGTACGAATCTGTGAAGGAAGCGTACCAGTCTGCGACTAAGCGAATCAGTACCTCCCTGCTGACCCGTATCATGCAGATGGCACAAGATGACCACCAGCCGCCGATGATCCGCGGCCGCCGGGTTAAACTGAAATATGCCCACGCCGGTGGCTATAATCCGCCAATCGTTGTGGTGCATGGGAATCAGGTGAACGACCTGCCGGGTTCCTATAAGCGTTATCTGATGAACTACTTCCGTAAGACCCTGGACATGATGGGGACACCGATCCGGATTCACTTCCATAACAGTGATAACCCGTTTGGTAATGAGAAGCGTCAGAAATTGACTGTGTCTCAGGAGCGGCAGCGTAAGCGCCTGACCAATGCCCTGAAGAACAGGGACCGCAACCAGTAAACACCCAGACCCGGCTGATTCAGCCGGGTTTTTTTGATCATCAAAAAGCAGCAGAGGATCATATTACCGGGAAGCAGGGATCGATGAGCGAAGATTATCCTGTTGGCAGACTGGTTTTTGATCGTATCACTATGATGCTAAACCCCTGTAAATACAGCACTGACAGCCGAGTAACCGATCGGATTTAGAATTTCCATATATGCTGGATCTCATCAAAATTGAGTAGTAATCAAGACTTTTATGCTGCTTAAAATCCATATGCAGAACATGTAACTTATGCTTTCGGGAACTGTATTGATAAATGTTCTTTTTGGAGGTGATCGCTGATCAGCCGGGACTTTGTCGTTGATCAAGCCACTGTTGCCGATCTCTGCTATTGATACACTGAAGCCGATAACACTACTCGGCATACCCAGGAGCGCGATATGTCTCAACCACTTTGTCCGGAATGCCGGCTAAATCTTGTCTGGCAGTATCAAGGCTATTTTTGTCCTCACTGTGAACGCCGGGCGGTAAAGCATGCCACGTGTCACGATTGCGGACACCCGTTGGAAAGCCTGAATGCTTGCGGCGCCATCAGCTATTTCTGCGCGCACTGCAATGCGCTCAAGTCAAAATCTCAAGCAGTGATCACTTATACCCTGGCAGATAAAACCGCGGAATGAACTGTGACGACCAGTGCGAAAACCGATCTGTGACGGTTTTTCTCACTTTTTACGGTATGAACCATACTCATCTATAGCCAATTCCACTTCTTTGATTTACTCTCATTTGCTAATAATTATCATTTGCTTAATCAGGAAAAGGATTCCGGTATGGATATGCAGCGTCCGCTGCTGACGGTCGACAAGCTGTCAGTATCATTCACCATGGAGACAGGCATCGTTGATGCGGTAAAACAAATCAGCTTCAGTATGCATCAAGGACAGACACTGGCACTGGTGGGGGAGTCCGGTTCAGGTAAATCCGTCACCTCTGGTGCTCTCATGGGGTTGCTGCCGAAAAATGCCTGGGTCGATCCCGACAGCCAGGTTCATTTTCAGGGAACGGATTTATTGTCGCTGCCGGAGAAGGTGCTGCGGGGCTACCGAGGTGGCAAGATAGCCATGATCTTTCAGGAGCCGATGACGTCACTCAATCCCTATATGCCGATTGGGGAGCAGGTGGCTGAAGCGATCCGCTGTCACCGCGATGTCACGCGAAAAGAGGCGATGGAAGAAACGCTAGCGCTGTTTGAGCGGGTACAGCTGCCTGAGCCGCGCAAGCGACTTCGTCACTATCCCCATGAATTCTCCGGCGGCCAGCTGCAGCGGATCATGATTGCCATGGCACTGGCAAACAAGCCCGACCTGCTGATTGCAGATGAGCCAACCACAGCGCTGGATGTCACAGTCCAGGCGGAGGTGCTGTCGTTACTGAAAGAAATTCAGGCCGAGATGGGAATGGCGATTCTGTTCATCACTCATGATCTTGGGGTCGTGCGTCATTTTGCCGATGATGTGGTGGTGATGTGTAAAGGGGAAGTGGTCGAGGCCGGACATGTCGACAAGGTTTTCCACACGCCAGAACACCCCTACACCCAAATGCTGCTGGACGCGGAGCCTAAGCCGGGCGAGGCGAGCGAGAAACCGCAAGCCCCTGTGATTTTAGATGCTCAGGAAATCAAAGTTCGCTATGTGCTGAAGTCAAACTGGCTGGGCCACCCGAGCGAATATCTGGATGCGGTGAAAGGGATCAGTCTGAGATTAAGACAGGGAGAAACGCTGGGAATCGTTGGTGAATCCGGCTCGGGAAAATCCACGCTCGGCCGTGCTCTGATGCAATTGCTGCCGTTCAGCGGTACTGTCAGCTTTGAGGGCAGGAAATTGGGCGACATGAGTGCCAGAGAGCGTTTTGAACTCAAGCGCCACATGCAAATGGTCTTTCAGGACCCTTATGGTTCACTGTCACCCCGGATGACCATCGGCGAAATCATCACTGAGCCTCTGACCGTTTTTACGCAAATGACAAAAAGTGAGCGCATCCGGAAAGCGCGAAAAGCGCTGGACGAGGTGCGGATGGATCCCGCCTGCATCAACCGTTATCCCCATGAGTTTTCCGGCGGCCAGCGTCAGCGGATTGCGATTGCCCGCGCCTTGGTTTCTGAGCCTAAGTTTATTTTACTGGATGAGCCGACATCGGCGTTAGACCGCTCGGTACAGCTTACTGTGCTGGAGCTGCTCAAAGACATTCAGCGTCGCCATCACATTGGTTATGTGTTTATCAGCCATGATCTGGCCGTGGTGCGTGCTATTTCCGACCATGTGATGGTGATGCAGCGTGGTGAGGTGGTCGAGCAGGGTACGCCTGAGCAGATTTTCGACCATCCGCAGCAGGCGTATACCCAACGTCTGATCAGCGCCTGTATGTTGGTGGAAGACGCTGCCTGACAGGATGGGTGAAAACGTTAGTCAGTGACGATGGAGCGTAGCGTGCCATCGGCCAGCGTGGTTTGCAGTGTATCCCCGGTGTTCACCTGGCGGGTACTGCGGATCACCTGGCCGTTCTCGTCACGGGTGATGGAATAACCCCGGGCTAAGGTGGCCAGCGGGCTGACGGCATCAAGTTTTTCAGTCGCCAGAGCCAGTTGGTGACTGGCTTTCACCAGCCGGCGATCCATGGCATCGCGTAAACGACGCTGGTTGGTGGCAAGCTGACTGGCGAACCGTTCCAGCTGGTGGGCCGGTGAATGCAGTGCCAGCTTATAATCACTGCGGTGCAGGTGCTGCTGATGCTCAGAGAGCTGTTTGCGCATCGCCCGCTCCAGACGGCTGCGCAATTCATCCAGGCGCTGGCTTTGCTGGTTCAGCTGTACTTGCGGGTGCTGGCGATCCAGCCTGTGCTGCCAGCGAACGAGCTGGCTTTGCCTGACGGACAGATAATGCCGCATCGCATGCCGCAGCTGTTGCTGGTGCTGATGGATTTTCTGCATCTGTGCGCTGAGATCACGGCTGACCAGTTCGGCGGCGGCAGACGGTGTTGGCGCCCGCATGTCGGCGACAAAGTCAGCGATAGTCACATCCACTTCATGGCCGACAGCGCTGATAATGGGGATCTGACTGGCTGCAATGGTGCGGGCTACAATCTCCTCGTTAAACGCCCAGAGATCTTCCAGTGAGCCACCGCCACGTCCGACAATCAGTACATCGCATTCCTGGCGTGTGTTGGCACGGCCGATAGCTTGCGCGATTGAGATAGCGGCCCCGTCTCCCTGAACCAGAGTGGGGTAAATCACAACGGGCAGGCTCGGATCCCGGCGCTTGAGCACCTGGAGAATATCGTGCAGGGCAGCCCCGGTTTTTGAAGTAATAATGCCGACCCGTCTCGGTTGTTCAGGCAGCGGCTGTTTCAGTGTTTGAGCAAACAATCCTTCTGCTGCCAACTGCATTTTCAGTTTTTCGAACTGCTGTTGCAGACGGCCATCCCCTTCGGGCTGCATGCTGTCAATAATCAGCTGATAATCGCCCCGGGGCTCATACAGGGAGAGCCGCGCTTTCACTAACACCTGGTTACCGTTCGCCGGACGAAAGGTGACACGCTGGTTGTTGCCGCGGAACATGGCGCATTTCACCTGCGCCCGCGCGTCTTTCAGGGTGAAATACCAGTGACCGGAAACCGGCGCTGAAAAGTTTGACAGTTCACCGATCAGCCAGACAACCCCCATTTCATTCTCGAGCAAAAGGCGAACCTGAGCATTCAGACTGGACACAGTGTAGATACGCGGATTCTGGGTTGAGGCAGTGCTGTAAAGACTCACGACAAGGAAACCTGTGATTGCAGGACATTAAGACAGAAGGGGATGGTGCACGATTTTGATAGCAGTATCAAATGAATGTCGCAGCAGGAGGGGCTGAAAAGCGTACAGGCGCAAAGAGGCCCTGAACTACGGCCCGCAGCTTGGTCACTTAAACCGGAATATATTACGTATCAACGGAAAAGTGTCAATAAAAAAGATTTATTTTTTTCTAGCCAAACGTTTGCTTCGTACGTATAATTTGTTCGCAATATTTTATCCCTTCTTTAAAACCTTACATGGTGTGAGATATTGCGATGTTACGTATCAAACAAGAAGCTTTGACCTTTGATGATGTCCTGCTAGTTCCGGCACATTCGACTGTTCTTCCTAACACTGCCGATCTGCGCACCCGTCTGACCAAGACCATTACTCTGAATATCCCGATGGTATCTGCCTCCATGGATACAGTAACGGAAGGCCGACTGGCTATTGCGTTGGCCCAGGAAGGGGGAATTGGCTTTATTCACAAGAATATGTCAATTGAGCAACAGGCTCGCGAAGTGCGCATGGTGAAGAAATTCGAAGCCGGTGTCGTACAAGAGCCGGTGACGGTGAAACCTTATCAAACCATCTCTGATGTGAAACGCCTGACAGAAGAAAACGGCTTTGCCGGTTTCCCTGTTGTGGATGATAATCACGCGCTGGTGGGTATCATTACCGGCCGTGATGTCCGTTTCGTCACCGACCTGACACAGAAAGTTGAAAGCGTGATGACCTCGAAAGAGCGTCTGGCTTCTGTGAAGGAAGGGGCTTCCCGTGAAGAAGTCGAAGCCGTGATGCAAGCGCATCGCGTCGAGAAAGTGCTGGTTGTCAATGACCAGTTCCAGCTCAAAGGCATGATCACTGCCAAAGACTTCCAGAAAGCCGAGCGTAAGCCGAATGCCTGTAAAGATGAGCAGGGTCGCCTGCGCGTAGGCGCTGCTGTTGGCGCTGGTGCCGGTAATGAAGAGCGTGTCAAAGCACTGGTCGAAGCCGGCGTCGATGTGCTGCTGATTGACTCGTCTCACGGTCACTCTGAAGGTGTACTGCAGCGTATCCGCGAAACCCGTGCCGCTTTCCCTGAGCTGCCGATTGTCGGCGGTAATGTGGCGACGGCAGAAGGTGCGCGTGCCCTGATTGAAGCCGGTGTCAGTGCGGTGAAAGTGGGGATTGGCCCGGGTTCAATCTGCACTACCCGGATTGTGACTGGCGTGGGTGTACCGCAAATTACGGCGATTGCGGATGCAGCGGCTGTTGCCAATGAATATGATATTCCTGTGATTGCCGATGGCGGTATCCGTTTCTCCGGTGACATGTGTAAAGCCATTGCGGCGGGTGCCTCTTGTGTCATGGTCGGCTCGATGTTTGCCGGGACTGATGAAGCGCCGGGTGAAGTTGAACTTTACCAGGGCCGTGCCTACAAATCTTACCGTGGCATGGGCTCTCTGGGTGCGATGTCTAAAGGCTCTTCTGACCGTTACTTCCAGACGGACAATGCGGCTGACAAACTGGTCCCTGAAGGGATTGAAGGCCGTGTTGCTTATAAAGGTCACCTGAAAGAAATCGTTCACCAGCAAATGGGCGGCCTGCGTTCAAGCATGGGCCTGACCGGTTCGCCAACGATTGAAGATCTGCGTACCAAAGCGGAATTTGTCCGCATCTCAGGTGCGGGGATGCAAGAGTCGCACGTTCACGATGTGACGATCACCAAAGAAGCGCCTAACTATCGTATGGGCTCATAACACACGGACTGGACCGGTTGCTGAGGCAGCCGGTCTGCATTTAAGCTACGAATTTTCCCGGGGTGGTGTGCCGCCCCTTTTGATTGCAATTGATATTTGAGACTGCCCGAATGACCACAAATATTCATGATCAACGTATTCTTATCCTGGACTTCGGTTCCCAATACACACAGCTGATCGCGCGTCGTATCCGCGAAATCGGTGTGTACTGCGAACTGTGGAGCTGGGATGTGGAAGAGGCGGATATCCGCGATTTCAATCCTAACGGTATTATCCTGTCTGGTGGTCCGGAGAGTGTCGCGGCAGAGAATTCCCCTCGCGCCCCTCAGTATGTATTTGAAGCCGGTGTGCCTGTTCTGGGTGTGTGTTACGGCATGCAGACCATGGCAGAGCAACTGGGCGGAAAAGTAGCCGGCTCTGACATGCGCGAATTTGGTTATGCGCAGGTTGAAGTGATTGAACCAACGGCGCTGCTGAAAAATATTGAAGACGCTGTGGCTGAAGACGGTAATGCTCTGCTGGACGTCTGGATGAGCCACGGTGACAAAGTGGTCGAAATCCCTGCAGATTTCGTGAAAGTTGCCGCAACGGAAACCTGTCCGTATGCCGTGATGGCAAACGAAGAGAAGCACTTCTACGGTGTGCAGTTCCACCCGGAAGTGACGCATACCCGCCAGGGTCTGCGCCTGCTGGAAAACTTTGTGCTGAACATCTGTGGCTGTGAGAAGCTGTGGACGCCATCGACCATCATTGATGACGCCATTGCGCGTATCAAGGAGCAGGTAGGTGACGATGAAGTGATCCTGGGCCTGTCCGGCGGTGTGGATTCATCGGTTGTGGCGATGCTGATCCACCGTGCCATCGGTGACAAGCTGACCTGTGTGTTTGTCGACAACGGTCTGCTGCGTCTGAACGAAGGCGAGCAGGTGATGGAAATGTTTGGTGATCACTTTGGTCTGAACATTGTGCATGTCAAAGCAGAACAGCGTTTCCTGTCGGCACTGGCCGGTGAAGCGGATCCGGAAGCCAAGCGTAAAATCATCGGTCACGTGTTTGTGGATGTCTTTGATGAAGAATCGAAGAAACTGAAAAACGCCAAGTGGCTGGCACAGGGCACGATTTATCCTGATGTGATCGAATCTGCGGCGTCGAAAACCGGCAAAGCACATGTGATCAAATCGCACCACAACGTCGGTGGTCTGCCGGAAGATATGGCTATGGGTCTGGTTGAGCCGCTCAAAGAGCTGTTCAAAGACGAAGTGCGCAAGATCGGTCTGGAACTGGGCCTGCCTTATAACATGCTGTACCGCCACCCGTTCCCGGGACCGGGTCTGGGCGTGCGTGTACTGGGCGAAGTGAAGAAAGAGTACTGTGACTTGCTGCGCCGTGCGGATGCCATCTTCATTGAAGAGCTGCACAAAGCGGATCTGTACAACAAAGTCTCTCAGGCCTTTACCGTCTTCCTGCCAGTCCGCTCTGTGGGCGTGATGGGCGATGGCCGTAAGTACGACTGGGTTGTTTCTCTGCGCGCCGTTGAAACCATCGACTTCATGACAGCCCATTGGGCACACCTGCCATACGATTTCCTGGGTAAGGTATCCAACCGCATCATCAACGAAGTGGATGGTATCTCCCGCGTGGTTTACGACATCTCAGGTAAACCACCAGCCACCATTGAGTGGGAATAATCTCCCTACGGAAACCTCTGGTACGACATATCTAAGCCCGCATGATTGTGGGCTTTTTTGTTTTTGGCTTCGTCATGCTCGGCACGGTCTGGCAACGCCAGGTACGGTTTGAACCTGATCTGTTGATGAGGATGATTCATCGCTCATGCCATGGATGACGACCGATACCATGCTGCGTGGGCAGGCGGCCTGGAATTCTCACTCGAAACTGCATTTTCGGTTCCAACCGACCCCAAAATCACTATAAAACAGCATGTTAACTTGTATACAAGTTGTGGTTACACAATTTTGCGGCGAACAAGCCCAGATATCTTGCTCAATTGTGGTGCCATTTTTATCGAACTGCGCTCATTTGGTGCGCATTGTTTTAACAATTAAAGCGTTGAAATTCAGCTATCATGCTGTTTTTATTGAATTAATTACTATTGGGTCCGATATGGCATGAGCCTTGCTGTTGATCATGTATACAAGATGAATCAACGTGAGGATACATGATGCCAACCCCCTTGGATGGACCATTGCCGACTGGCAGCAGGCCTATAAAGAAGGCGCCCGGCCGGACGATCTGCTCAACCCGCTCATTAGTGCATTAGACCAAGACGATCCCGCCTGGATCACCCGGCTGCCTTCCAGCGAACTCAGCGCCACGCTGTCAGAACTGGCTGACAGGCTGGCCGCGGTGGGGGGCGATCTTGAACAACTGCCGCTTTACGGCGTTCCGTTCGCGGCCAAAGACAACATTGATGCTGAGGGTTTCGACACCACCGCCGCCTGTCCGGCCTATGGGTATCGCCCGAATCAGGACGCCGCCGTTATCCGCAGGCTAAAAGCCGCTGGCGCGGTACTGGTGGGCAAGACCAATATGGATCAGTTCGCCACCGGTCTGGTGGGTACCCGCTCACCTTATGGCGCGGTGCCGAACAGTTTTAAGCCGGAAGTGATCAGCGGTGGCTCCAGCTCCGGGTCGGCCTCGGTGGTCGCCCGTGGTCTGGTGCCTTTCGCCCTGGGCACAGATACTGCTGGTTCCGGCCGCGTGCCGGCGGGCCTGAACAATTTGGTGGGGCTGAAACCCACTAAGGGCTGGTTCAGCATCGACGGCGTGGTCCCCGCCTGCAAATCCCTGGATTGCGTGTCGGTGTTCGGTCTTACCCTTCACGACGCCGCTCTGGTGGCAGAGATTCTGGGCGATTTCGAGCCGGGCGATGCGTTTTCCCGTCAAGCGCTCACGGCACTGCCTCTGGATGCCCCGGCCATTCGACGTCCCGGCCCGGTCCAGCGCCTGGGCATTCCCGAAGTCCCTTTGTTCCATGGTGACCTGCAGGCCGAAGCCGCCTGGAATACCACCCTCAGCCAGTGGCGGCAACTGGACATCGCCGGTGTGGAACTGGTGCCGCTGAATTTCTCACCGCTGCTGGAACTGGCGGCGCTGCTGTACGAAGGTCCCTGGGTGGCCGAGCGCCATGCGGCGGTGGAAAGCTTCATGGCCGGGCATGCCGGGGAGATGAACGCCACGGTCCGGGGCATCATCAGCAATGCGGGTAAGTTCACCGCCACCGATACCTTCAAGGCCCTGTACCGCAAGGAAGAACTGCTGCGGGCGATTGATGATCTGCTGGCTGAAGTGGACGGCCTGCTGGTGCCCACGGCACCCATTGCCCCCACTATCGACGCGGTGAACGCCGACCCGGTAACCCTGAACAGCCAGCTGGGCACCTACACCAATTTCGTGAACCTGGCGGACTTCTGCGCCCTGGCCGTTCCTGCCGGTTTCCGCGACGACGGTCTGCCTTTCGGCGTGACGCTGATCAGCGGCGCCTGGAAAGACCGCGAACTCCAGGCGCTGGCCAGTCAATGGCTGAACGCTCACCCGACACCCTTGGGTGCCTTGGATAAAACGCGGCCAGCGGAAGTAGCCACTCACGTACAAGCTGTCCCCACGGTGCAGGTAGCGGTTGTAGGCGCGCATCTTTCGGGGATGCCTCTGAACATTCAACTGACTGAGCGGCGGGCCCGGTTGCTGGAGAAAACCACCACCTCGGCCCGTTACCGGCTCTATGCCTTGCCCAATACCACACCGCCCAAACCCGGCCTGAAGCGGGACGAATCCGATGGCGAAGCAATCGTGCTGGAAGTCTGGGAAATGGCGGCCTCGGAATTCGGGTCCTTCGTCGATCTGATTCCCGCGCCTCTGGGCATCGGCAACGTCGAGCTCGCCGATGGCCGGTGGGTCAACGGTTTTATCTGTGAAGGCTACGGCCTGGACGGCGCCCGGGATGTGACCGGGTTCGGCGGCTGGCGCGCCTACATCAACGCCCTCAAATCCTGCAAGGCTTAAGGAGATTGCCAACTATGTTCACCAAAGTTCTGATCGCCAACCGGGGCGAAATTGCCGTGCGTACCATTCGTACTCTCAAAGCCATGGGCGTGGGCAGCGTGGCTGTACACTCTTATGAAGACCGCCACAGCCTGCACGTGGCCAATGCCGACGAAGCCGTGGCCCTGACCGGCCACGGCGCCAGTGAAACCTACCTGGATACCGCCCAGATCCTGGCTGCCGCCAGGCAGACCGGCGCCGAGGCCATCATTCCCGGCTATGGTTTTCTGTCGGAAAACGCCGATTTTGCCGAAGCCTGTGAAGCCTGCGGCATTGCCTTCATCGGTCCCACCCCGGGCCAGATGCGCGAATTCGGCCTGAAGCACCGGGCCCGTGAACTGGCCGAGGTCGCCGGCGTGCCTCTGGCGCCGGGCAGCGGCCTGCTGGATACCCTGGACGAAGCCCTGCAAACCGCCGGGCGCCTAGGCTACCCGGTGATGCTGAAAAGCACCGCCGGTGGCGGCGGCATTGGCCTGACCCGCTGCAACAGTGACAATGAACTGAAAGACGCCTTTGAAACCGTGCGTCGTCAGGGCCAGAGCTTCTTCAACGACAGCGGCGTGTTTCTGGAACGCTTCATCGCCCGCGCCCGCCACGTGGAAGTGCAGATTTTCGGCGATGGTGAAGGCAATGTCGTGGCTCTGGGCGAGCGGGACTGCTCCCTGCAGCGCCGCAACCAGAAGGTGGTGGAGGAAACTCCGGCACCGAACCTGCCGGTGGCCACCCGCCAGAAAATGCTGGACGCTGCGGTGTCCCTCGGCCAGTCGGTAAACTACCGCTCCGCTGGCACGGTGGAGTACATCTATGACGCCGACCGGGACGAGTTCTACTTCCTGGAAGTGAACACCCGCTTACAGGTAGAGCACCCGGTCACTGAGTCTGTCACCGGTCTGGATCTGATTGAATGGATGCTGAAGATCGCCGCCGGTGAAAGCCCGGATCTGGCGGTGTTCGAGCCGACGCTGAATGGTGCCGCCATGGAAGTGCGCATCTACGCAGAAGACCCGCTGAAAGACTTTCAGCCTTCCCCGGGCGAGCTGACCGAAGTGCACTGGCCGCAAGACGGCGTGCGCGTCGACACCTGGGTGGAAAACGGCAGTGAAGTCTCGGCCCACTACGATCCGATGATCGCCAAGCTGATCGTCCACGGCAAAGACAGGGACGATGCTCTGGCCAAACTGAAAGCCGCGCTGGCTGAAACCCGGCTGATGGGCATTGCCACCAACCTGGATTACCTGCGCCAGGTGGTCGCCCAGGCCAGTTTTGCCGAAGGCATAGTTTCTACCCGCGCGCTGGAAAGCTTCACATTCAGGCCCTCGGTGGCAGAGATCGTCAAACCCGGCACCTATACGACGGTGCAGGACTACCCCGGCCGGGTCGGCTACTGGAACATAGGCGTGCCCCCCAGTGGCCCCATGGACGACTACGCTTTCCGCCTGGCCAACCGCATTGTCGGTAACCATAACGATGCCGCCGGGCTGGAAACCACACTGATCGGCCCGACCCTGAAGTTTCATCAGGATGCCGTGGTGGCACTCACCGGCGCGCTGACCGAAGCCACCCTGGATGACCAGCCAGTGGCATTCTGGAAACCTATCACAGTGAAAGCCGGTCAGGTGCTGGCCGTGGGCAAGGCCGTGAAGGGGTGTCGTACCTATCTGGCCGTGCGCGGTGGCTTCGATGTGCCTGTGTATCTGGGCAGCCGTTCCACCTTCGCTCTGGGCCAGTTCGGCGGCCACGGCGGCCGGCCCCTGCGCCCCGGTGATATGCTGGGCATCAGCCAGCTGGAACTGCCGGCCTGTACCACGCCGGGCCCGACCCACGACCCGGCGCCGGTCGATCCCGATCTGATCCCGGACTACCCGGACCACTGGGAAATCGGCGTACTCTATGGTCCTCACGGCGCCCCGGATTTCTTCAGTGAAGACGCCATCGAAAAGTTCTTCCGGCAGGATTGGGAGGTGCACTACAACTCCAACCGTCTGGGCATTCGCCTGAACGGCCCGAAACCGGAATTCACCCGCGAAGACGGCGGCGAGGCCGGTCTGCACCCGTCCAATATCCATGACTGTGAATACGCCATTGGTTCGATCAACTTTACCGGCGACATGCCGGTGATCCTTACCAAGGATGGTCCCAGCCTGGGCGGGTTCGTGTGCCCGGTGACCATCGCCAAAGCCGAACTGTGGAAGGTCGGCCAGGTGAAGCCCGGCGACACCATTCGCTTCGTGCCGCTGGACTATGACACGGCAGTGACATTATCCGAACGCCAGGAGCTGGCGGTGAAAAGCCTGATGGCTCCGCCCGAAGTGGCGCTGAAAGCCCCGGACCTGGCGCCGCTGAACGGTTTGTCCGCCACCATCCTGGCCCACCTGCCGGAAACCGACGGGCGTCCGGAAGTGACCTACCGCCAGGCTGGCGACCAGTATATTCTGCTGGAATACGGCCCGAATGTGATGGAACTGGGGTCACGCCTGCGCATTCACGCCCTGATGGAAGCCATTGCCAATGTGCAGCCCAACGGACTGCTGGAGCTGTCGCCGGGCGTGCGGTCGCTGCAGCTGCGCTACGACTCGCGTATCCTGTCCCAGCAGGCCCTGATGGCATACCTGCTGGATCTGGAAGTCACTCTGCCGCCGACTGATGAGCTGAAAGTGCGCAGCCGGGTGGTTCACCTGCCGATGGCGTTCGAGGACAGCGCCACGCTGGAGGCGGTGGACAAGTACCGCCAGTCGGTGCGGGACACCGCGCCCTGGCTGCCCAACAACGTGGATTTCATCCAGCGCATCAACGGCCTGAGTGAAAGGGAGCACGTCAAGGACGTAGTCTACAATGCCCGTTATCTGGTGCTGGGTCTGGGTGATGTCTATCTGGGTGCGCCCTGCGCCGTGCCGCTGGATCCGCGCCATCGCCTGCTGACCTCAAAGTACAACCCGGCGCGCACCTACACAGCTGAGGGCACAGTGGGCATTGGCGGGGTGTACATGTGTATTTATGGCATGGATTCCCCCGGCGGTTACCAGCTGGTGGGCCGCACCCTGCCTATCTGGAACAAGTACCTGAAGAACCCGCAATTTGCTGACGGCGCGCCCTGGCTTCTGCGCTTCTTTGACCAGATATGCTACTACCCGGTCAGCGAAAAAGAATTGACGGAGATGCGTGATCAGTTCCGGGCTGGTAAGCTGACCATCAGGATAGAGGAAGACACGTTCGACCTCAGATCCCACCAGGCCTTTCTGGACGCCAACGCCGACGCCATCAGCCAGTTCCGCAAGATGCAGCAGGCGGCGTATGCTGAAGAAGTGGCCTTGTGGAAGGAAAGCGAAGCGGAGGAGCTGGACCGTCTGGCCAAGGCGCCGCCGGTGCCGGACACTTCGGATCTGGAACAGTTCGGCGAGCTGATCAGTGCCGAGATTGCCGGGAATATCTGGAAGTGCCTGGTCAAACCGGGTGACATTGTGGCCGTGGGCGACCCGCTGGTGATCGTGGAAGCCATGAAAATGGAATTCGAGGTGAACGCCACGCAATCGGGCACAATCAGCGCCCTGCATGTGGAAGCCGGTAAGGCAGTGACCCCGGGGGAGCCGTTATTGAGCATTGAGATATGACAACCAGCACCAGACGCAAAACCTCTATGGCCGACAGGGTGTATGACGCCCTGAAAGACGACATCTTCGAATTTCGCCTGCTGCCGGGCGATAAGTTCAGTGAAGGTGATGTCGGTACGCGGCTGGACGCTTCCCGGACACCGGTCCGGGAGGCTCTGTACCGGTTGCGGCGTGAGGGGTACGTGGAAGTGATCTTTCGCAGCGGCTGGCGGGTAACACCTCTGGATTTCGAGCAGATTGCGGAGCTGTACGATTTGCGCATCACTCTGGAAAAGGCGGCTATCCACAAGATCTGCGAATTGCCGGAAGAGCCCCCGGCGATTCGCACCCTGACCGCCATCTGGAACCCCGATCATCCTTCCGAACGGGCCGTCGGCAGCACCGTTCGCGCCCTGGATGAAAGCTTCCACTGTGATCTGGTGGCCGCTGCCGGTAACCGGGAAATGACCCGTATCCACCGGGAAATCAGCGACCGCCTGCGCATCATCCGCCGGCTGGATTTCACCCGCAACGACCGGGTGGAGGCCACCTATGAGGAACACGCCCGGATCCTCGACGCCATCCGCCGGGGCGACGCACAGACCGCCGCCGATGAACTGGACCGGCATATCCGCATCAGCCAGCAAGCGGTGAAGGAAATCACCATGGAGCGAATTCGCGAGGCAGCGCAGCGTCAAAGGCAGGTGGAAACTGTCGCGGCGACGGGTGCTGAACAACCTGAAATGCCTGCTGACTGAAGACGGAACGATCAAATCTGCCCGCGCGACTGTCTGGCATGTACGCGCGGGTTGCAGTGGGTGATCAAGTTTTATTATTCAAATACACTCATATTTATTAAATCAAGGTGCCTGCAGGGCGCTTATTTTTTATTGATAGCGTCAAGCATGCCCTTAGATAGGGTGGAGTTTAACAAACTTTAAATAAATCATGGGTTGGTTATTTATTCTGAATATTTGAATGTTGTTCTATTTTATTGCTTTGGTATTGGATTTTAATGGTTTTACTGACTTGTGGGATGGGGTAGTCTTTAGCGATTTTTTATACTCATTCGATTTGATAAGGAAGTACGACTATGAGTGATGCCTTGAACCCTGCACAAAAATCGCGGGGTATGATTGCGTTTATTGAACGCGCCGGGCAGAAAATCCCCGATCCTGTGGTGATATTCATGTTCTTGTTCGCCTTTGTGCTGGTGCTGACCAGCCTGATTGGCGGCATGCAGTTTGAGGTGATGGGGGCTGACGGCGGTGCAGTCACGCACAGTATTAAAAATATGCTCGAGACTGAGCATGTCCGCTGGCTGTTCGATCATGCCTTGCTGCAGAACTGGCTGGCGTTCGGGCGCGGTGTACTGGGCGTCATTCTGATTGTGATGCTGGCGGTGGGCATCGCAGAACATTCCGGGTTACTGGCCGCGCTGATCAAGAAGGTCGGCCTGCACATCAGTGACCGCTGGCTGCCTTATATGGTGGTTTTCCTGGGCATCATGTCATCCGTTGCCAGCGATGCCGGTTATCTGGTCCTGATCCCGCTGGCAGGCCTTTTGTATGCCGGTTTGGGCAAGAACCCTTTGATTGGTATGGCGGCGGCCTTTGCCGGTGTGTCTGCCGGTTTCAGTGCGAACCTGATCCCCGCCACGCCTTCCGATGTCATTCTCGGGGTCAATGCGCGTATTTTTGCTGAGTCTCAGGGCGTTCCGTTTACCACGGCCAGCGGCGAGCCACTCAACCCGGCCACCATGCATTATTACTTTATTGTGGTTTCGACGATCATGCTGACCCTGGTTGGCGCCTGGGTGACCAAACGTTTTGTCGCTCCGCGCTTGTCTGCCATGAGCTATGAACTGCCGGATGATCTCAAACTGGATGATTTCAAGCTGACGGCGCAAGAGCAAAAAGGGTTACGCATGGCAGGTTTGGGGCTGCTTGCGGCTCTGCTGGGCATTTATCTGCTGGCGACAGGCCCGCTGGCGTCTTATACCAATGCCGCCGGCCGGCAAGTAACGCCATACCTGGATAATGTCATCCTGCTGATTTCATTTGTGTTTGTTGTGGTGGGGATGTGTTATGGAGTGACGACCCGCAAGTTCAAATCGCTGCAGGATGTGGTGAAAGCCATGGTGAAGCAGATGAATACCATGGGCTATATTCTGGTACTGACTTTCTTCTGCTACAACTTTTTGGCGATGCTCAGTTACTCCGGCCTGGGTACTTACGTGACCTATCTGGGCGCGACCTTTTTAGGCTCACTGGGACTGCAGTCATTCCCGGTTGCACTGATTATCGGTTTTATCCTGACGACGGCTTTCATTAACCTGTTTGTGGGGGGCATGACGTCGAAATGGATGCTGTTAGGACCCATTTTTGTGCCCATGCTGTATCAGGTGAACCCGAATATGACGCCTGATTTGGTAACCGCCGCTTATCGTGTTGCCGATTCGTCAACCAATATTATTACCCCGATGATGACCTACGCCGGTGTTGTGCTGGCCTTTATGCGCAAATATAAACCTGAACTGAAATTCGGCGATGTGATCAGCATGATGGTGCCTTACTCGGCGGCTTTCCTGCTGATGTGGACCATTGTACTGGTGATTTTCTTTGCCTTCGGTTTGCCTCTGGGCTTCTGATCCGGCACAAGTACTTGTCAGACACCCAGCGCCCGGTACTTGCCGGGCGCTGTGGGAGAAAAGGCTTGTTGTTGCTGACATTGTCCAGCGCTATGCCATATGGTTTCGGTTCAGTAGTGAATCACAGATCGGATGCTCTTCCCCTGATGCATCAGCTCAAAAGCCTGGTTGATATCATCCAGCGGCATGGTGTGGGTGATGAAATCGTGCAGCTGAAACTCCCCCTGTAGGTAACGCTCTACGATATCGGGCAATTGCGTACGGCCTTTGACGCCGCCAAAAGCGGTGCCGCGCCAGACCCGTCCTGTCACCAGCTGAAAAGGCCGGGTGGAGATTTCCTGGCCCGCACCGGCAACCCCGATAATGACCGACTCGCCCCATCCTTTATGACAGCACTCCAGTGCCGAGCGCATGACGCTGACATTGCCGATACACTCAAAGGAGAAATCGACACCGCCATCGGTCATCTCAATGATGACTTCCTGGATTGGCTTATCATGATCTTTGGGATTGACGCAGTCAGTCGCCCCCAGCTTTCTGGCCAGAGCGAACTTATGTTCATTGATATCAATTCCAATAATGCGAGAGGCCCCGGCCATGGTGGCCCCGATGATGGCTGACAGGCCAATGCCGCCTAAGCCGAAAATGGCCACAGTATCGCCTTTGTGCACTTTCGCTGTATTGAGCACAGCGCCCATCCCGGTGGTGACCCCGCAACCGAGCAGGCAGATTTCTTCCAGCGGGGCGGCCGGGTTTACTTTCGCTAATGAGATTTCAGGCAGCACCGTATATTCAGAAAAGGTTGAGCAGCCCATGTAGTGATAAATCGGTTCGCCATTGAGGGAGAAACGCGTGGTGCCGTCCGGCATCAAGCCTCTACCCTGGGTGTCGCGAATTTTCTGGCACAGATTGGTTTTGCCCGACAGACAGAATTTACACTCGCCGCACTCCGGGGTGTAGAGCGGAATGACATGGTCGCCCACTTGTACTGTGGTGACCCCGGCGCCGACTTTCTCTACAATGCCGCCCCCTTCGTGTCCGAGAATGGCAGGGAAGATGCCTTCCGGATCGTCACCGGACAGGGTAAACGCATCGGTATGGCAGACGCCTGAGGCGACAATACGTACCAGTACCTCACCGGCTTTCGGGAGCTGGACATCGACTTCTTCTATGGTCAGTGGCTGATTCGGCCCCCAGGCAACGGCCGCCCGGGATTTAATAGTGTCCATGATGATTATCTCTCCGCAGCAGTAACTCTTCATATAAAGTAGGAGAGAATGACCCGGAGTGCCCACTGCGGAACGCGACACGGCCATCATCATGCTGCGGCACTGGAGAGGTGGCGGCGCTTGGCTTATAATCCCCCGCCCAAACCTTGTGAGATCAGAGACCCAGTGGTGAGTGACATCAACCCTCAGGATGAATTTTTTATGCGGCGTGCCATTGAACTGGCGAGCCTGGCTGAAGCCGAAGGTGAAGTCCCTGTTGGCGCCGTTGCTGTACACAATGGCCGGGTGATTGGTGAAGGCTGGAACCGTTCGATCGGCCAGCATGATGCCACGGCTCACGCCGAGATCATGGCGCTGCGTCAGGCAGGCAAAGTGTGCAGCAACTACCGTCTGCTGGATGTGGTGCTGTATGTCACCCTGGAACCTTGTCCTATGTGCGCCGCAGCCATGGTGCACAGCCGCATCGGCCGGGTCGTTTTTGGCGCGCCGGATCCGAAAACCGGGGCCGCGGGCAGTGTCATGAACCTGCTCAGCTATTCAGGGGTCAATCACCATGTGGCTTTTGAGGGGGTGCTGGATGCCGAGTGCCGCCAGCAGCTGCAGGCCTTCTTTAAACGCCGCCGAGCCGAGAAAAAAGCCCAGAGACAGCAGGCTGCTCAGGGAACCGTCACTCAGGATACTCTGAAAAAAGACCCGTAAAAAAACGGGTGGCAATGCCTGCCGCCCGTTTCGTTCGTTCTGTCACTCCCTGTTACGGCAGTGACGAGCCTTTCCCCGAAAAGATCAGCCGCTGAAGGGATCAGCGGCTCACGCTTTTGTTGGCTTTGGTCTTATCCAGCACCTCATCCAGCGTCTGTTCGGCGGTGTCGCTGACTGTATTATTTGCGTTGCTTTCCAGCTCGGCCGGCGTAATGGTCTGCCAGTCATCAACCAGTCGGATCCCTTCGCTGTTCACCGGCTGACTGTGCGCCTGCTCGTAGCCGATGATGCTCTGATAGTAGCGACGGATGTTTTCCACATATAGCAGTGCTTCATCGCCACGGGCATAACCATAGCGGGTTTGCCGGTAGTATTTACGTTGCCGTAGCAGCGGCAGGCGCTGTTTGACATCGCTCCAGGCATCCGGGTTGCCGCCTTGTTTTTTGGTCAGGCGGCGGGCATCCATCATATGGCCGTAGCCGACATTGTAGGAGGCGAGTGCAAACCACACCTTTTCATGATCCTCAATGCTGTCGGGCACCCGGGCGACCATTTTTCTCAGGTAATCCGTGCCGCCCCGGATACTCTGATCCGGATCCAGCCGGTTCTGGACACCGACTGATTTTGCCGTCGGCAGTGTCAGCATCATCATCCCGCGCACCCCAGTCGGGGAAACGGCTCTGGGGTTCCAGTGTGATTCCTGATAGGACAAAGCAGCCAGTAGTCGCCAGTCAAATTCGCTGGCGTATTTCTTAAATGTGCCTTCCCAGCGAGGGAGCTTGGTTTCCAGCGCCCTTAAAAAGGCGCGCGTATCGACATAGTCGAACTGATCAACATGGCCGAAATACTTCTCTTCCAGTTTGGCAAGTTCACCGCTTTGTTTCAGTTCACCAAAAAACTCAATCAGCAGCGCATAAAGGCTATCGTCATTGCTCTGCTCCATGAACCAGCCGATGGGTTCGTCATCGGTCAGCTCAAGAGCCACTGCAATATCGGGATGGATACGCTGGCTGAGGGCGACATCGACTGAATCTGCGACGGTATAGTCCAGCTCACCGGCGGCGACCTGGCGCAGCAGCTCCTCGCTGTCAATTTCATCAATGGTCTGCCACACCAGAGCCGGGTGGTCTTTTTTGACAACATCCAGCGTTTTCTCATGGCTGGAGTCGCGAACGACGGTCAGGGCCCCTTTGTTCTGAGCGAGATCGGCGAGATCACGCGGTCGCCACTGACCTTTCTTGTACACCAGGATCTGGCTGGCATAGTAATAGGCAGGGGCAGCCCTGAACTCACGCACCCGCTCCGGCGTCATCGTCAGGCCGGCAGCCAGCAGATCGACATCACCGCGTTTCAATGCCGGAAACAGACCAGATAAGGAGAACAACGGCTGCATTTCCAGCTTTACACCCAGCTTGTCAGCGAAACGCTGCGCAAGGTCATAATCCAGCCCGGTAGGACCGTCCGGACCGATATAGTAGGAAATCTGGTTATTCAGTGTGCCAATGCGCAAAACGCCACTGTCGCGTATCCGTTCCAGCTCAGTGCGGGTGTCGCTTTCCCACTGACAGCCAGATAATGTGAATGCTGTCAGTAGGATGGCGACAAAAGCGCGGAGATTCGTGGCAAAAACTACTCGTCTCAATAATGCATGCTCATTTATTTATTCAGTCGTTCTTTATACCAAAGGTCGCATTCAGGACAAAGCCGACCCCCTTTGATCTTATCCGGCGGTCTGGATTTAGGTGAAAAAATGTCCGATTTTGGGCTGGTAGTCAAAGATCGCTGTGGATATCTGCCGGATTGAAAAAAAATAGCGCAAACGGTTGCGTCAGGTGTTACGTCACACTGTGTTTTCCCTTATACTATCGCCCATCGTAATTTTTCCTCCCGGACAAGTGAGAAAAAAGGGCGCTGAACAAGGTGACATTGACGTGATTCCCGGCTGGGGAGCAGGCCAATATCACCTTCATTCAACTGCTAATCGAGAGTCGTACGCACATGGAAATTTTGCGTGGTTCACCCGCACTGTCTGAGTTTCGTGTCAACAAGCTGCTAGCGCGTTGCCAAGAGTCCGGTCTGCCTGTCACCGGCATCTACGCCGAATACATGCACTTTGCTGAGCTGGCATCGCCGCTGAACAGCGAAGCGCTGGCTACCCTGACCAGCCTGCTCACCTATGGCCCTACGATTGCCGAACATGAACCTACGGGTCGCTTGTTCCTGGTCACGCCGCGTCCTGGCACCATTTCACCCTGGTCGTCCAAAGCAACAGATATCGCCCATAACTGCGGTCTGGAGCAAATCCAGCGCCTTGAGCGCGGGACGGCCTATTATGTCGAAACCGAGTCTGCGCTGAGCGAAGAGCAGTTGTCTGCACTGAAAGGGCTGCTGCATGATCGCATGATGGAAGTCGTGTTTGACGATGTTGCCCAGGCAGAGGCCCTGTTCCGCCATGCTGAACCGGCACCGCTGCAGAGCGTGGATATTCTGGCCGGCGGTCGCCGCGCGCTGGAAGAAGCCAATATCGCACTGGGCCTGGCACTGGCCGAAGATGAAATCGATTATCTGGTTGAGAACTTCACCAAGCTGGGGCGCAACCCGAACGACATTGAACTGATGATGTTTGCCCAGGCAAACTCTGAGCACTGTCGTCATAAAATCTTCAACGCTGACTGGACGATCGACGGGGTCGATCAGGAAAAGTCACTGTTCAAGATGATCAAGAACACTTATGAGCAGAACAGCGAGTACGTGCTGTCTGCTTATAAAGATAACGCCGCTGTCATGACCGGTTCTGAAGTGGGCCGTTTCTTCCCGGATGCGGACAACCGCCAGTACAACTACCATCAGGAAGCGGCGCACATCCTGATGAAAGTGGAAACCCACAACCACCCGACGGCGATTTCGCCCTGGCCGGGCGCATCGACCGGTTCAGGCGGTGAAATCCGTGATGAAGGCGCAACAGGGATCGGCGGTAAACCGAAAGCCGGTCTGGTTGGCTTTACCGTCTCTAACCTGCGTGTGCCGGGTTTTGAACAGCCGTGGGAAACGGATTTTGGTAAGCCGGGTCGCATCGTAACCGCACTGGACATCATGCTGGAAGGCCCGCTGGGTGGCGCGGCATTCAACAATGAGTTCGGTCGTCCGAACCTGCTGGGTTACTTCCGGACCTATGAAGAAAAAGTGGTCTCGCACAATGGCGAAGAAATTCGCGGTTACCACAAGCCGATCATGATTGCCGGTGGTATGGGCAACATCCGTGAAGATCATGTTCAGAAGAAAGAAATTCCGGTTGGCGCCAAGCTGATCGTGCTGGGTGGTCCGGCCATGAACATCGGTCTGGGCGGCGGCGCGGCCTCTTCGATGGCGTCCGGCCAGTCGGCGGAAAACCTGGATTTTGCCTCGGTACAGCGTGAAAACCCGGAAATGGAACGTCGTTGTCAGGAAGTGATCGACCGCTGCTGGCAACTGGGTGATGACAACCCGATTGCCTTTATCCACGATGTCGGCGCGGGCGGTATTTCCAATGCCCTGCCTGAGCTGGTGAACGATGGCGAGCGCGGCGGTAAGTTCCAGCTGCGTGATGTGCCGAACGACGAACCAGGCATGAGCCCGCTGGAAATCTGGTGTAATGAATCCCAGGAGCGTTACGTTCTGGCCGTTGCACCTGAGCAGATGGCAGTCTTTGATGCTATCTGTCAGCGTGAGCGTGCACCGTACGCTGTGGTGGGCGAGGCAACGGAAGCGCGTCATCTGACGCTGGACGACAGCCATTTCGACAATACGCCGATTGATATGCCGCTGGACATTCTGCTGGGCAAGCCACCGAAGATGCACCGTGACGTGACGTCGCAAAAAGTGCAGGGCAGTGCGTTAAATCGTGACGGCATCGAGCTGACAGAAGCCAGCCATCGTGTATTACGTCTGCCGGCCGTTGCTGAGAAAACTTTCCTGATCACTATCGGTGACCGCACGGTGACCGGCCTGGTGGCTCGTGATCAAATGGTCGGCCCGTGGCAGGTACCGGTTGCCAACTGTGCGGTCACAGCAGCCAGTTATGACACTTACCATGGCGAAGCCATGTCTATGGGTGAGCGTACGCCGGTGGCGTTGCTGGACTTTGCCGCTTCTTCCCGTCTGGCGGTCGGTGAGGCGATCACCAACATTGCCAGCGCCGATATCGGCGATCTGAAGCGGATTAAACTGTCGGCCAACTGGATGTCACCAGCCGGTCACCCGGGTGAAGATGCCGGTCTGTACGAAGCCGTGAAAGCGGTGGGCGAGGAGCTGTGTCCGGCGCTGGGCCTGACGATTCCGGTGGGTAAAGATTCCATGTCGATGAAGACCAAGTGGGAAGAGAACGGCGAAGAGAAAGAAGTGACCTCTCCGCTGTCTCTGGTGATCACAGCCTTTGGTCGCGTAGAGGATGTACGGAAAACCGTGACTCCACAGCTGCGTACCGACAAGGGTGATTCCAGCCTGATCCTGATCGATCTCGGCTGCGGCAAGAACCGCCTGGGTGCGACAGCACTGGCCCAGGTTTACAAACAACTGGGTGATAAACCTGCGGACGTTGACAGCCCTGAGCTGCTGAAAGGCTTCTTCCACGCCGTTCAAACGCTGGTGCGGGACGAAAAACTGCTGGCTTACCATGACCGTGGCGACGGCGGCCTGTATGTGACGCTGGCTGAAATGGCCTTTGCCGGTCATACCGGTGTCGAAGTGGATATCAACACCACAGACGGCGACAGCTGTGACGATGTGCTGGCGATGCTGTTCAACGAAGAGCTGGGTGCAGTGCTGCAAGTGCGGACTGAGGATCTGGCGCTGGTTGAAAACGAGCTGGCAAAATACGGTCTGGCATCGTGCAGTCATGTGATCGGCACTGTGGTTGACGAAGACGTGGTGCGCATCTGGAACGGGAACGATCTGGTGCTGGATCAAAACCGCACTGAACTGCGTACTATCTGGGCGGAAACCACTTATCAGATGCAGGCGATGCGTGATAATCCGGCCGGTGCGCTGCAGGAATTCGAGGCCAAGAAAGACAGCCAGGATCCGGGTCTGAGTGCGTCACTGAGCTTTGATATCAACGAAGATGTGGCGGCGCCATTTATCGCCACCGGTGCCCGTCCTAAGATGGCTATTCTGCGTGAGCAGGGCGTGAACTCCCACGTTGAGATGGCAGCCGCTTTTGACCGTGCTGGTTTCGATACCCGCGATGTTCACATGAGTGACATTCTGTCCGGTCGTGTGGAACTGGATGGCTTCAATGGTCTGGTGGCCTGTGGTGGTTTCTCGTACGGTGACGTACTGGGTGCCGGTGAAGGCTGGGCGAAGTCAGTGCTGTTTAATACCATGGCGCGTGATCAGTTCGAGCGCTTCTTCCACCGTGACGGCACCTTCGCACTGGGCGTGTGTAACGGTTGCCAGATGATGTCGAATCTGCGCGATCTGATCCCGGGTGCTGAACTGTGGCCACGTTTTGTGCGTAACGAATCGGAGCGTTTTGAAGCCCGTTTCAGCCTGGTTGAAGTACAGCAGAGTGATTCACTGTTCCTGAACGGTATGGCCGGTTCGCGGATGCCCATCGCGGTGTCGCACGGTGAAGGCCGCGTGGAAGTGCGTAATGCTGAGCATCTGTCCGCGATTGAGCAGTCAGGCACCGTTGCGCTGCGTTTCCTGGATAACTACGGCAATGTCACGCAGAACTATCCGGCCAACCCGAATGGTTCACCGAACGGCATTACCGGCCTGACAACCCAGGATGGCCGGGTGACGATTATGATGCCTCACCCGGAGCGTGTGTTCCGGACTGTGGCGAACTCCTGGCATCCGGATGACTGGAACGAAAACAGCCCTTGGATGCGTATGTTCCGTAATGCGCGCGTTAATCTGGGTTAATCTTTCGCAGTCAGACATCTGACGAGCTGATAACAGGAAAACCGCTGCTTTTCGCAGCGGTTTTTTTTGTGCTGACAGCAGGCGCCGTCGAATCAGAAAATGGTGTAAGTTTATAGGGAGCCGTTGAGTTTTCTATGAAAAATCGGTGATAATGGGGCCTTTCCGGCGTCGACAACCGTCCTGTTTTATCGACCCCCGCAGAGCAAAGGATATTGTGAGATGAAAAAAATCGAAGCCATTATAAAGCCATTCAAGTTGGATGATGTGCGTGAGGCCCTGGCAGAGGTGGGGATCACGGGGATGACAGTATCCGAAGTGAAAGGTTTCGGTCGTCAGAAAGGCCATACTGAGCTGTACCGCGGTGCGGAATATATGGTGGACTTTCTGCCGAAAGTTAAACTTGAAATCGTGGTCACCGATGATGTGGCCGAACAATGTGTCGACACCATCATCGAAACGGCCCAAACCGGTAAAATCGGTGACGGTAAAATCTTCATGTTTGATATTGAGCGTGTTGTCCGTATCCGTACTGGTGAAGAAGACGAAGACGCGATCTGATGACTCGGTAACAAACTGTTTTCACAAGTATTATGCTACTCCTTGCAGCCTCGGTCATGTGCCGGGGCTGTGCTTTATGGAGCCATCTCTGATTCTAAAACTGATGATTTAATATCCAGTTTTCCCTGTCGCATTGATGCCTTAGCCAATCTGACTTTGCTGTTTGCTGACGTTGCCCGTGTCTGACGTTGAAAAACAGTCTGGTCGTCATTCTGTTTCAGTGTCTTCAAGGAGAGTCATCATGAAGCACGTGTCTTTGTCCACTTGCGGCGGGCTTGCCATCTCAGTGCTGATGACGGCAGTCACGGTACTGATCGCATCACCATTACTGAGCAATATCCTGAGTGTTTATCCCACCGGGGCTATCGCGACCGCCATCAAGGATCACCGAGAGATCCTGTCACTCTGGCCCTGGCTGGCGGCGGCAGCTGTGCTGGTTCAGAGCATGAGTCTCTGGCTACTGACAAGAAGCCCGCTCACTGGCAAATGCCTGAGTCTGCTGACAACCTTCGTCCTGTTTCCCTTTGGCCTGTACTTCCATATTTGTTACCTGGCAGATTGTAAGCGCTGGGAGTTGCGGATGTTGCAGGAAGTCAAACCCGAGCTGAAACCTGAATACCCGCAGTTTGGTTTTTGCGATGAAGACCCGTTAGCTTTCGGCCTGTGCGGCGTCGGTATTCTGACCATGATCGTCGGCCTTCCTTTCGGGGCGCTGGCTGTGGTGGCGGGGGTGGTGATTTTTGTCCGCAATCTGGCCGGGAAAAAGAAAACCGCCCTGATGGTAACCCCTCAAGCTTTATTCATCACGCCTAACCCCTGGCTGGGTTGCTACCGGGTGCCCTATACCCAGGTATCTGCCGTGGCGGTCGTCAAAAATCAGCTCAGGATTCAGATTGAGACTGAAGCAGGAAAGAGCATCACTGTGCCGGTGAACATCAATGTACTGGACCGGGATTTACGCCGCCAGGCGAGGGGAATACTACTCGACAAACTCGCCCATGCCGGATTGTTGCATGAGCCAGTGGCCGTGTGATCAGTCGGCTGTTTTAGCCACGGCCTTGCCGTCATTGTAGCGGCCGGGCTTGTGGTTCATGGCCAGTACCAGATTGAGCATCACAGCACCGAGCAGTGACAGCATCAGAATCGTCGGTGTCATCAGAACATAGGAACAAAGCAGAATCGCGATATCGATCCCCATCTGAAGCTTACCGGCTGATACCCCGAATTTCTCCTGCAGATACAGCACCAGTACGTTAAATCCGCCCAGGCTGGTGTGATGCCTGAACAGGATCAGCATCCCCAGTCCCATCAGCATCCCTCCCATCACAGCGCAGTACACAGGATCAAACTGACTGATCTCAACAAAGTGATGCAGGTTATCGGTAATCACAGACACTAACGCGCCGCAGCAAATACTGGACAGTGCGAAACGTCGGTTCATCCGGCACCAGGCCATGATGTAAAACGGAATGTTCATAACGAAATACAGCTGGCCAAAACTGAAATCAACAAAATGGGTCAGCAACAGTGCTAAGCCAGTGGTGCCGCCTGTCAGTAAGTGGGCTTGCTGTAAGAAAAAAACGCCTTGCGCGACGATGAATGTACCAGTAAGAATAGCGATTAGGTTTTCTTTGCGAGAGTGACCGCGGTGTTTCAATCTGTACCTCCAAAATGGTTCCTTTGCAGCCTGCCAGTCGGGGTGGCCTTGATGCTGAAAGGTCATGCGCGCGATATGATATAGAGTGAAATAAAAAAATGAATCCTGTGATCTAACTTAAAGAAAAACCACCTGTAAAAAATTATTTACTTTTTTGTAAATCATTATTTTCGTTTCATGGTTGCATTCACAGTTTCTCTGTCACGTTTTTAATGGACACTGGCAGCAAGGTGAAAAAAATTCATCTGCCAAATGAAAAAAACGAACAAAAAAACCGGTTAAAAAACCTGAAAAGGGCTACCTGTAGGGAAGCAAATTCGCTAAAATACGGGCTCATCTTTCGATGTGACGAAAACGTTTGCGTTGCCGTGGTTACTGGGGTTGTGTTTTTTGTCTGAATGAGGAAAAATGCCAATTATCCCGCGTTGACCTAAGTGTCTGGCCTTGTCTGATACTTAGGTCAACGAATTTGAGAACTATCTGAGTCAGGAGAGACTGATGCTAAAGCGTGACATGAATATTGCTGATTATGACGCAGAACTATTTGCAGCCATCCAGGAAGAGACTGCCCGTCAGGAAGAGCACATTGAGCTGATTGCTTCTGAAAACTACACCAGCCCGCGTGTAATGGAAGCACAGGGTTCACAGCTGACCAACAAGTACGCGGAAGGCTACCCGGGCAAGCGCTATTACGGCGGCTGTGAGTATGTCGATAAAGCCGAGCAACTGGCGATTGACCGTGCCTGCCAGCTGTTTGGTGCCGAGTATGCCAACGTTCAGCCGCATTCAGGCTCTCAGGCCAACAGCGCTGTCTACATGGCACTGCTCAATGCCGGCGATACTGTTCTGGGCATGAGCCTGGCACACGGCGGTCACCTGACTCACGGTTCACCGGTGAACTTCTCCGGTAAGCTGTACAACGTGATTCCTTACGGCATTGATGAAGCTGGCCAGATTGACTACGCAGAAGTTGAAGCGCTGGCACTGGAACACAAGCCGAAAATGATCATCGGTGGTTTCTCCGCTTATTCGCAAATCGTTGACTGGAAGCGGATGCGTGAAATCGCAGACAGAGTCGGCGCTTATTTCTTCGTGGATATGGCGCACGTCGCCGGTCTGATTGCCGCAGGTGTTTACCCGAACCCTGTGCCGCACGCGCACGTGGTCACGACCACAACCCACAAAACACTGGCCGGTCCTCGCGGCGGTCTGATCCTGTCAAACGCGGGTGAAGATCTGTATAAGAAACTGAACTCTGCGGTATTCCCTGGGGGTCAGGGCGGCCCGCTGATGCACGTGATTGCAGCCAAAGCCGTGGCATTCAAAGAAGCCATGGAGCCAGAGTTCCAGGCGTATCAGCAACGTGTGGTGGATAACGCGAAAGCGATGGTCAGCCAGTTCCTGGAGCGCGGTTATAAAATCGTTTCCGGTGGCACCGAAAACCACCTGTTCCTGGTCGATCTGATTGACAAGAACATCACAGGTAAAGAAGCCGATGCAGCACTGGGTGCGGCCAATATCACGGTCAACAAGAACAGTGTCCCGAACGACCCGCGCAGCCCGTTTGTGACTTCCGGTATCCGTATCGGTACACCAGCGATTACCCGCCGCGGTTTCAGCACTGAAGATGCCAAAGAACTGGCGAACTGGATTTGCGATGTGCTGGACAATATCGATAACCCAGCGGTTATCGAAGCGACCAAAGCCAAAGTGCTGGAAATCTGCCAGCGCCTGCCGGTTTACGCATAAGCCAGGCACTTTTTGGTGTAGCTCAACACAATGAAAGGCGGACCCGAACTTGGGTCCAGCTTGTCAAACGGCATCCCTGGGATGCCGTTTTTTGTTGATAAAAATAATGGGCTAAGTCCTCGCATAGCGGTTGATTTGGGGTACACTGAGGCGACGAAATTGAGGAGGCAAGATGCATTGTCCGTTTTGTGGTGCCAATGACACCAAAGTAATCGATTCCCGTCTGGTCGCTGATGGACATCAGGTTCGCCGACGTCGTCAGTGTCTGGCGTGTAGTGAACGTTATACGACGTTCGAAACCGCTGAGCTGGTGATGCCGCATGTCATCAAAACCAATGGCAGCCGCGAGCCGTTCAACGAAGAGAAGCTGCGCGGCGGTATCGAACGTGCGCTTGAAAAGCGGCCTGTCAGCGCTGATGACATTGAACGCGCCATCAACACAATCAAATCTCGTCTGCGTGCAACGGGTGAGCGGGAAGTGAAATCAGACATGATTGGTAATCTGGTTATGGATGCCCTGATTGAACTGGATAAAGTGGCTTACATTCGGTTTGCCTCTGTCTACCGTTCATTTGATGATCTCCGCGAGTTTGGCGAAGCCATAGCTAAACTGGAAAAATAAACCAAGATGTTTACGCCTACTGATCACGCCATGATGCGCCGAGCTGTTAGCCTTGCCCGGCGCGGCCGTTTCACGACCGCCCCAAATCCGAATGTGGGCTGCGTCATTGCCAAAGATAACGACATGATTGGCGAAGGTTATCATTACCGCGCGGGCCAGCCGCATGCCGAAGTGTTTGCTTTGCGTGCCGCCGGTGAGCGTGCCAAAGGGGCTACGGCCTATGTCACGCTGGAGCCCTGTTCCCATTACGGCCGTACGCCGCCCTGTGCCGAAGCCCTGATCGCGGCGGGTGTTTCCCGGGTTGTCTGCGCCATGGTTGACCCGAATCCGAAGGTTGCGGGACGCGGTGTCGAGATGCTCAAACAGGCGGGTATTACCGTTGAAACGGGCCTGCTTGAAGCCGATGCGATGTCATTGAATCCTGGTTTTATCAAGCGAATGAAAACTGGCCTGCCTTATGTCCAGCTGAAACTGGCAGCCAGCCTGGACGGTAAAACCGCGCTGGCGAACGGTGCCAGTCAGTGGATAACCGGCCCTCAGGCCCGTGCTGATGTACAGCGTTTTCGCGCCCAGGCGGGTGCGATTCTGTCAACCAGCGCCACGGTTCTCGCCGATGACCCGTCCTTGAATGTGCGCTGGCAGGAATTAGGGGCAGCCGTTCAGTCTGACTATCCGGAAGCTGAGTTACGTCAGCCGGTCCGGGTGATCATTGACAGCCAGAACCGTTTGTTACCGTCTCAACGTTTATTCTCGCTGCCGGGCAAAGTACTGCTGGCCAGAACCCAGGCGGATGAGGCAGTGTGGCCCGAGCAGGTGCGGCAGTTACGAGTGTCTGCTCAGCCGGATGGTCAGCTAGACTTAACGGCACTGATGACTGCGCTGGCGGCGGAAGAGATCAACCATCTCTGGGTCGAGGCGGGGGCAAGTCTGGCCGGCGCCTTGCTCAACGCCGGGCTGGTGGACGAGTTCATTCTTTATCAGGCACCCAAACTCATGGGCAGCCATGGCCGCAGCCTGATCGATCTGACTGAATTTACAGCCATGTCCCAAGTGCCGGATGTGACACTGAACGATGTGCGCATGGTCGGAGCCGATATTCGGATCCGTGGCACGATCGCTCACTCTGCGT
Organism: Photobacterium sp. Hal280; assembly: GCF_037162255.1. Lineage (NCBI taxonomy): Bacteria > Pseudomonadati > Pseudomonadota > Gammaproteobacteria > Vibrionales > Vibrionaceae > Photobacterium > Photobacterium sp. Hal280. The sequence continues at coordinate 2,389,838 of NZ_JARLUO010000005.1, read as the reverse complement.
AACAGAATACGTCTGTGTATGGCATCGACAGGTGCCGGGTAAGGAAAAATTAGAATGTTTACAGGTATTATTGAGGCCGTAGGTACGATTACGGCCATCACGCCAACCGGACAAGATGTGTCCGTAACGGTCAACAGCGGCAAGCTGGATTTATCGGATGTTAAACTGGGCGACAGCATTGCGACCAATGGTGTGTGTCTGACTGTGGTGAAACTGACCGGCACAGGTTATGTTGCCGATCTGTCGCTGGAAACCCTGAACCGCACGGCCTTTACCGATTACAGCCCTGGCCAGCAGGTCAATCTGGAAAAAGCCATGCTGCCGACCACCCGCTTTGGTGGTCATATGGTTTCCGGCCACGTGGATACTGTCGGCGAGATTATTTCCCGCACCCAAACCGGGCGGGCGATTGAGTTTTGGATCAAAGCACCGGATACGCTGGCCCGCTATATCGCCGAGAAGGGGTCGGTGGCGATTGACGGGATCAGCCTGACGGTGAATGCCGTCCGGGGCGCTGAATTCAAACTGACGATTGTGCCGCACACGGCAGCGGAAACCACAATGGAACACTTCAAACCAGGCCGTAAAGTGAATCTTGAAGTGGACGTGATTGCCCGTTATCTCGAGCGCCTGATGCTGGGAGATAAAGCGGCTGAGTCTGAACCATCGTCTGAACTCAGTATGGCGCTGCTGGCGCGGAGCGGGTTTCTGGGCTGATGATGCAGCCGGAGCAAGATTTAGTATGACGACAATCATTTGGGTAGAGGGAATAGAACATGGCGTTGAGTAGCGCGAAGGACATCATTGAAGACATACGTCAGGGGAAACTGGTTATCCTGATGGATGACGAAGACAGGGAAAATGAAGGTGATCTGATCATTGCCGCGGAAAAAGTGACCCCGGAAGCGATCAACTTTATGGCGACCCACGGTCGCGGCCTGATCTGTCTGACACTGACGCAGGCCCGTTGTCAGCAACTGAAACTGCCACTGATGGTGCAGGACAATGCGGAACAATTCAGTACCAATTTTACCGTTTCAATTGAAGCTGCCAGTGGCGTGACCACAGGGATCTCCGCCGCGGATCGCGCCCGTACCGTGCAGGCTGCGGTGGCTAAGAACGCTTCTCCTGCCGATATCGTCATGCCGGGTCATATTTTCCCTCTGATGGCACAGGAAGGTGGGGTACTTGCCCGCGCCGGCCACACTGAAGCCGGTTGTGACATTGCCCGTCTGGCAGGTCTTGAGCCATCCAGCGTGATTGTTGAGATCCTGAATCCGGATGGCACCATGGCGCGACGCCCGGATCTGGAAGTATTTGCCGCCGAGCACGGCCTCAAGCTGGGGACGATCGCCGATTTAATCGAATACCGTAACAATAACGAGACCACGATTGAGCGTGTGGCCGAATGCAGTCTGCCAACAGAATTCGGTGATTTCGATCTGATCACCTACCGCGATACTATCGACAACCAGATTCACCACGCCCTGCGCAAAGGGGATGTGAGCCCATCGAATCCGACGCTGGTTCGCGTTCACCTGCAAGATACCTTCAAAGATATTCTGCACTCAGGTGCGTCACAGTGGACTTTGCCGATGGCCATGCAGCGGATTGCTGAGGAAGGCGGTGTGATGGTGATTCTCAATCGCCATGAAACTCAGGAAGGTATAATTACCAAAGTGAAGAATCTGGCTGCTCAGGCCGATGGTCAACCGGGCGTGAAACTGAATCCGAAGAACCCGTCACGTCAGGTGGGTGTCGGCTCGCAGATCCTGGCGGATCTGGGTGTGGGCAAAATGCGTCTGCTGTCATCGAGTAATCAGCGCTATCATTCACTGTCCGGTTTCGGACTGGAAGTGGTGGAATATATTTGCGATTAAGGTCTGTTGACCCTAACGCACTGTTTTTATTAATCCCTAATCCGGAATAGAGATCGCATAACGTTGCCGTGAGTGCCTTGACAGTGAAGTCAATTGGTATCAGGTATAAATTGTGATAGACTCCCGCGGTTTCTCAATCCGGAAAGAAAAGACATAGTCACAGGAAGGCCCATGAAGGTAATCGAAGGCGCCATTGCGGCACCCAACGCAAAAATTGCTATTGTTATCAGTCGCTTCAACAGTTTCATCAATGACAGCCTGCTGGCGGGTGCGCTGGACGCACTGAAACGTCAGGGACAGGTAAGCGACGACAACATTACCGTTGTTCGTTGTCCTGGTGCTTATGAGCTGCCTCTGGTCGCCCAGCAAGTTGCTAAAAGCGATCGTTATGACGCTATCGTGGCACTGGGTTCTGTGATCCGCGGCGGTACTCCGCATTTCGAGTATGTTGCCGGTGAATGTAATAAAGGTCTGGCTCAGGTGGCTCTGGAGTACAACACTCCGGTTTCATTTGGTGTTCTGACTGTAGACACAATTGAACAAGCCATCGAGCGTGCCGGTACCAAGGCTGGTAATAAAGGGGCAGAGGCTGCACTCAGCGCGCTTGAGATGGTCAATGTCCTGTCCCAAATTGAATCCTAATGGGGGTTAGAGTGAAACCAGCCGCACGTCGTAACGCACGACACTTTGCCGTCCAGGCCATTTATTCCTGGCAAATCACCAAAGAAAATGCTGCCGATATCGAGCTGCATTTTCTGTCTGGCGAACAGTTTGAAGAAGAAGCTCATCGGGATGATGCGCCTGTACTGGCAGCACCGCACACTGATGTTGAGTACTTCCGTGACTTGTTCACCGGAGTGGTGCTGAACTATCAGGAACTGGACAGCAAGATGCGTCCCTATCTGTCACGTCCTTTGCAGGATTTGGATCAGATGGAGCTGGCGCTACTGCGTCTGGCCTTGTACGAAATCATGAAACGTGAAGACGTACCGTACAAAGTTGTGATTAATGAAGCGATTGAGCTGGCGAAAATCTTCGGTGCCGAAGACAGCCATAAATTCGTCAACGGTGTGCTGGATAAGCTGGCCCCGGTGTTACGTAAAAAAGCATAATCGCTTCAATGCGAACTGAGGCCAGCTCTGCTGGCCTTTTTTCTGAGTTTCAGCAAACCGACTTGACCTCTTATGGCTAGTAATGAATTTGATTTGATAGCCCGTTATTTTGCCCGCCAGCCGGTTCAGCGCCGAGATGTGACGCTGGCAATCGGTGACGACTGTGCCTTGCTTGAGGCACCTGCAGGGAGCCACCTGGCGGTCAGTACCGACTCACTGGTCTGTGGTAACCATTTCCTGCCCGGTATGGATCCCGCGCTGCTGGCTAAAAAAGCCCTGGCTGCGAACTTAAGTGATTTGGCGGCCATGGGCGCCACACCTGCCTGGGTATCCCTGGCGCTGACCCTGCCGGAAGCCGATGAAGCCTGGCTAGCCCGGTTCTGTGATGGCTTTTTTGAGATGGCCGATTACTATCAGGTACAGCTGATTGGCGGGGATACCACCAAAGGCCCATTGAGCCTGACACTGACCATTCAGGGCTTTGTGCCTCACGGACAAGCGCTGACGCGGCACGGGGCAGGTTCCGGGGACTGGATTTATGTTACTGGCTGTCTTGGCGACAGTGCGGCAGGGCTGGCGGTGTTGCTGGAGCAGGCGAAGCATATTGATGCTGCGCTAGCTGAACATCTTCTTCATCGCCACTATCAACCTCAGCCGCGGGTGCTGGCCGGTCAGGCATTGCGGGGCATAGCGTCTTCAGCGCTGGATATCTCCGATGGTCTGATTGCTGATCTGGGCCATATCCTGACCCGCTCTCGGGTGGGAGCGGTGATAGATGTCGATAACCTGCCATTGTCACCCGAGCTGGTGGCATTTTGTGGCGGCGACAGGGATGCAGCCATCAAGATGGCGCTGACAAGTGGCGAGGAGTACGAGCTGTGCTTCACCGTGCCAGCCCATAACCGTGGTACCTTGGATGTTGCTCTGTCTCATACCGGGGTGAAAGCGACCTGTATAGGTCAGATCCGGCCCGGCAGCCATGTCGTGCTTGAGCGAAACGGGCTGCAACTGGACTGGCAGCTGCGTGGATACGATCATTTTTCGGGGTAAGTAGTGCGAGATCCCAAACTTTATATCAAATTAAGTAATCCCTGGCATTTGCTGGCCACGGGATTTGGCAGCGGTTTGTCTCCTGTGGTGCCGGGAACTGTCGGTACACTGGCATCTGTTCCGTTTTATTACCTGCTGGCCCAGCTGCCTTATGCGGCTTATATCGGCATCACGCTGGCGGCGGCTGTGATTGGGGTACTGATTTGTCGCAATACCGCCCAGGATATGGGCGTGCATGATCACGGCAGCATCGTCTGGGATGAGTTTGTCGGCTTCTGGATCACCATGGCGATTGCCCCGCCGATGAGCCTGCCCTGGGTTGTCAGTGGTTTTATACTGTTTCGTTTTTTCGACATGGTAAAACCCTGGCCGATCAGCTGGCTGGATAAAAATGTCCACGGCGGACTGGGCATCATGATCGATGACATTCTCGCTGGCTTTATGGCTATGATCACCCTGTGGGGCGTGGGTCACTGGATGGGCTGGTAACCGCAGTCTATAGCAAGGAAACCCTCAAGCCGTGCAAGTTGCACGGCTTTTTTGTCCAATATTTAACCCGGCTTCACTGCGCGATTGACACTATTCTTAAGCTGAATCAGGGAGAGGATCCTGGGAGAATAAGATGCAGAAAGTGAATCTGATCCTTGTCTTTTTACTGATGCTGGCCGGTGCTGCCCGGGCGCAGGTGTATCCGTCGACAGGCAGTGTCTGGGTGACCCCGGAGGTTGGGAGGAGCCGCTGTCCACCTCACGGTTTGATTCTGCCGAAGCGGTGAGGCGCTGGGAGTTCCGCCATGCCGATCTGGTGCTGGGGAACTGGCAATCGGCCGCGCTGAATGAAACGGGCACAGTGTTGCTACCTTTTCACGTCCAAAGTCTGTCCTGTGAACCCGATGAGCAGCAGCGCTGGCTGGCGCAACAGGCCGACGTAAATGGACAGGATCCGGAAGGTGTATTCCTGCATTTTTCGCAAGATACCCGGCTGTCACTCAGCGCTACAAATCTGGAATTAGACCGCCTGCTGGAAGCCAAACCCTGGCTGAGCCGGACAGCGGATACCCTGACCATTCCGGGCTGGGATCCGGTGAACGACACAGACAGTAACGGGCAACTCAGCGACGCGGAATATCAGCAGCGGCTCAATCCACAGGCCAGCGCCCGGTTTGCGTATCAGGCCCGGGTATTGCTGACCGGCCGGCAGCAAGGCGGCGTCTGCACCTTTCGGACGAACCTCTCTGACTCTGCCGTTCAAGCCCGGCTGATCAACTGGTATCGCGATTCCTGGCGGCAGATGGCAGCAGATGGCGGTTATACTCCTCGTCTGAGGCCTTTGCTCGGGCCTGATATTCTGCCGGTCGTCAGTGGTGGTCAGATCCTGGAATTGTCCTTACAGGCCGGCACCCCGGAGGCAGAAGCGCGCTACCTGGCGCAACTGGTTGATTTTTTAGGTCAGTTAAAGCAACAGCTTGATCCTGTCCTTCTGGGCGTTTCTACTTCCGGACTGGCGTTATGGCCCGATGAGACGATTGCCGCGCCATTGCGCTCGCAGGTTGATCTCTGGGTCCGTCCTCGCTTTATTACCCCGGCGATGGGGCTGGCCCGTATTCAGCAAAGCTGGCAGCATTTTGCGCTGAGTGCCGAAGGGGCCAACAGTGTGCTGATGGTGTCGATGCGTGATGGCCGTAGTTATCTTCATCCGGGAGATGAAAGGGCCTGGCAACAGGATGTCGAAACCGGGCTTGCCCTCTATTACCTGTTTAATTTGCCTGGCCAGACTTACTATCACAACTGGGGCGACAGCCTGAGTGTTGACAGTACCAATACCAGTATGCGGGACTGGTACCGGCCAGGGCTGCCCAAAAACTGGGTGTATCAGCCAACGGCTATGCTCAAGGTGGATCTTGGCGAGCCGATATCCGCACCTAAAGGTTATAAGCCTGTCTGGTGGCAGGCTGAGCCGCTCAGTGGGGACAGCCGCGGTTCTGTGCTGGGCGGCTACAAGGTTGCGCCTGCTCACTGGTTCTGGCTGTACCGCACTGGCTGGTTTGGCAAACAGCCCTCAGAAGGGGTGATTGCCCGCCGTTATGAGCATGGGCTGGTACTTTACCGGGCAGTCCAGCAAGCGGGGCAGAGCCGGTTTCTGGAAGTGAAACCGATGCGCATTTCCCTGCCGGGCACCTATATCCGGATCTTTTACGACGGCACCACCAGCGAGCCGATGAATTACATTGAGCTCGGGGGTTATGAAGGGGTGGTATTACAAAAAGCAGCATCAGAGCAATAAAAAAGCGACGAATAAAAAAGGCGGCATGAGCCGCCTTTTGCCGGTCTTATTGAAAGCCTGGTATCGCGATCAGCCCAGCAGCAGGCTGTCATCGGCCAGCTCTTCGCCACGCACTTTACTGAACATGTCGAGCAGGTGTTTCACGTCCATATCAGCACGCTCCTGTCCTGCTACATCCAGTACGATATTACCCTGGTGCAGCATCACAGTCCGATCGCCGTATGCCAGCGCATCTTTCATCGAGTGGGTCACCATCAGGACGGTCAGGTCGAATTCTTCGACTACCCGTTTGGTCAGCTCCAGCACGAAAGCGGCCATACGCGGATCGAGCGCGGCGGTATGCTCGTCCAGCAGCAAGAGTTTACTGTCGGCCAGCGTTGCCATGACCAGACTGACAGCCTGACGCTGTCCGCCGGACAGCAAACCAATGCTGTCGCTCAGCCGATCTTCCAGTCCCAGTCCCAGAATGCTGATGCGCTCCTGAAACAGCTTACGGCGCTCGGAAGATAATGCCAGCTTCCAGGTGCGGCGGCTGCCGCGCTGGACGGCTAACGCCATGTTCTCTTCAATGGTGAGTGAAGCACAGGTGCCGGCCAGCGGGTCCTGAAACACCCGGGCAGCATATTGCGCCCGCTCGTGCACAGCTTTGCTGGTCACGTCGACACCATTAATGACTACCTTGCCGTCTGACATCGGTGTTTCACCGCTGACAGCACCGAGCAGGGTCGATTTACCGGCACCGTTTGAGCCGATAACAGTGACAAACTGGCGCTCCGGCACTGTCAGGTTCACCCCGCGCAAGGCCTGATTTTCCAAAATGGTGCCTTCATTGAAGGTAACGCGGATATTACTGAGTTCAATCATAGTGTTACTACCTTCTTTTCCGGCTTACGCGAGCTTCTTTGCTGCGACGGTTTGCTTCTTTTTTCGCTGAAAATTGCGTTTCATCTTAGGCGCAATCAGGGCAAGGGCGACCAGTACCGCAGTGATCAGATTCAGATCCGAAGCCTGCAGGCCAAACATGCCACTGCTCAGGGCAAACGCAACGGCCAGCCGGTAGAGCACTGAGCCTAAAATCACAGCGACAACGGCCACCCAGATCTTGCGGCCCGGAATCAGTGTCTGACCCAGAATCACCGCTGCCAGACCCACGACGATTGTTCCCACCCCGGAGGTGACATCGGCAAAATTATTGGTTTGCGCGAACAGCGCGCCGGAGAAGCCGACAAAGGCATTCGACAGCGCCAGGCCAAAATAGGTATACAGCGCCGTACTGCCGCCTTGTGCGCTCACCATACGGCTGTTTACGCCGGTAGCGCGCAGGCCGAGGCCGAAGTCACTGGCCAGCAGTCGGGTCACGAACCAGCCGCTGAATATCACCAGAGCCAGCACCACAGCCAGGCGCACCAGGCCCGCATCCAGGCCGGTTTCGAAGGCAAAATTTTCGAATGGGGTCAGGATCGTATCGTCACCCAGTAAGGCCAGGTTGGGGCGGCCCATAATGCGGATATTGATAGAGAAAGCCGCAATCATGGTCAGAATACTGGCCAGTAAGTGCAAGATCCCGCAACGGACTGCCAGAAAGGCTGTTACCAGGCCACACATTCCGCCGGCCAGAATTGCCAGCATGGTTGCCATCCACGGATTCACACCAGCCACGATGGCTGTTGCTGCCACAGCGGCACCCATTGGAAAACTGCCATCGACAGACAGATCAGGAAAATCCAGTACCCGGAATGTCAGGTAAACCCCCAGAGCAACCAAGCCGTAAACCAAGCCGATTTCTAAGGTACCGATCAAAGCAAAGAAAGACATCTACAACTCCTTATTCCTTGCTGGCACCGGCTGGAACGCCGGTGCCTGATAGAGAGGTCAGGTTACTTGGCGATAGAGGTCGCGCGGTCAACCAGAGCCTGAGGGAAGGTGATGTTCAGTTTTGTGGCAGCTTTCTGGTTCAGAGCCAGATCTGAACCTACAGCGACTTTGACCGGAAGTTCAGACACTTTCTTGCCTTTGAGCAATGCATCCACATAGTCAGCGGTCTGAATACCCACCTGATAATAGTCGAAGCCCAGTGCCGCCAGCGCCCCACTTTCAATGTAGGTCGTAGAGGCGCCGATGACAGGAATACCCGCCTGGTTACCGGCATTGACTAAGCCTTCAACGGCACTGGCCACTGTGTTATCAGTGGGGGCGTAGAGCGCGTCTGCTTTTGAGGCGACGATTTGCGCTGCGGACTGCACATCAGCACTTTTCAGGGCTGTCCCTTCTACCACTTCCATGCCTTGTTCTTTGGCAGCTTTGCGCAGTAAATCAACCAGTGCGACGGCATTGGCTTCGCCCGGGTTGTAAACGACCCCAATCCGCTTGGCATCTGGCAGAATTTCTTTCACCAGTGCGACGTGCTGTGCGACCGGGGATAAATCAGACAGGCCGGTCACGTTGCGCTCGGGGTGATCAACATTACGCACCAGTTTGGCGCCAACAGGATCGGTGACTGCAGTAAAAACGACGGGAATAGAACGGGTGGCTGCAGCCAGTGCCTGTGCAGTTGGTGTTGCAATACCCACCAGGACATCCGGTTGTTCACCGACAAACTGTTTGGCGATTTGCACTGCAATCGCAGGGTTACCCTGAGCGGTCTGATAGGAGAATTCCAGATTCTTGCCTTCTTCGTAGCCTTTGGCTTTCAGGCCATCAAGCAGACCCTGGCGAGTGGCGTCCAGCGCCGGGTGTTCAACGATCTGAGACACAGCAACTTTGGCCATTTCGGCTAAGGTTGGTGTCGCCGTTAGGGCTAATGCCGCAGCGATGCAGGCTGCTGAAAGCAATTTGTTTCCCTTCATAATATGCAATCCTTGTACTGGTGATGACAGAGATGGGCCGGCGAGCTGTGCCATCAGAAACACCCATCATTGGCATAATGTTTTAGCGCAATGAGAAAAGAAAGAACATCCAAAAATTAACAGCACTGTAACATTGGGTGGGGTGAAGTGCCTGCTAAATGCTGGTTTATTGAAATGTTATGTTGTATTTATGGCTCTGGTTAGGTTGAAAACTATACAATAGCGGTGAAAATCAGAGTCATGTTTTTTATTGGTATTTTTGTGAGCATGATGAGCTATGACTCAGCAGGAGCGAATTCGGCTGCACCGTTGGATAAATTATGAACAATTCTCTGGCGGGTGCTGAATCTGAGCCAATTAAAGATAAGCGGGAGGAAGGCAGTCTGCACAGACTGCCCTGACAGGAAAAAGGTGTTATTCACCAATACATTGAAGTGTATCGTTGCGCTTGCCGATATGGGAAAAAGCCGCTTTCATATTGGCTTCCTGAATATAACGGGGCGGCAGCGGCATGACCTCAACCTGAAAATCCGGTGCATCGGCGGCGACCGGGTTGTCGGCGGTGACCGGGGTGACCATCACCACTTTCAATGCCGGATTGCGCGACAAAATACGCGATGCCGTGCCTAGTCCTTCTGCGGTGTGAAAGCGCCCGGCGACGTGCATGATCTGGTGGCCCGGGTGGGTTTGCAGGTAGTTGACCATGCTTTCAGCCATGGTGTCGTCCCAACTGGTCTGAGCAGCAAATTGTCGTTCCGACTGGGCAGGATCACCATGATGCATAGACTCAGTGAATTTTTCTTTGTATTTGTCATTTTTCAGTGTAAGTGACTGGGCTACCCACTGACGCTCAGTGACAGGAAGCCGATTCAGGTAATCAGCCCCGTAACGGCCGACGCAGCGGACGATGGATTTCGGCGCATTGGCGGCGATCACATCCAGCTGTTGCTGCCGTGCAAAATCAACCAGGGGACGGTAATCGGATTCATAATTCGGCCAGGCGTTGCCCTGCTTGATCAGGACCTGCTCACCGATTTCGCCGTGAAGGAACTGGTCGACGACCTGTTGTTTGTCGCGGGTAAACTGCTCCATGGATAAAGCCAGTTTGGGGTTATTGGCATACAGTGCCGCCAGCAGCCGGGCTTGCAGCAGGTGAGTGCCCGGATGACTGTGCCATTCACCGACCAGTACGATATCCGCATCCGACAGCGCATTTGCCAGGGCTTGTTCTGTCAGTTCGGCCCCGGACGGAGAACGAATGGTGTAATCGTACAGCGTTGGAGGCGTTGCAGCAGTGGTCGTACTGGATGTTGGCTGTGTAGCGCACCCACTCAGCAGGGCGGCGAATGCCATAGCGTAGCCAGTCTTCATGTGTACCATCCTTTGTCTGAAGCATGTTTTACTGAGCTTGCATTAAGAATCAGTATGATAGCTTCAGGGGGTTATGTCATGGCCCGTATGATAATGAAGACTGGCAACAGACTCAATAGAAATGAGAATTAGTTGCAACTATCCGATTCTGAATCATTCACCGCTGCGGATTTCTGGTAAACACGTAGGGTAAAATCGGCCTCGCAGCTGAATGCGTGTTGCTGCGCCAGGTGCTGCCAGACAGCCTCACTGGTCTTCCACGCAAACGGTGTCATCTGCATCAGTGCCGTCGCTTCGCTGCCTTTTAAGCTCATGGTGTAATGCAGCTGTTCTTCCTGCACCAAGGACATATCCGGCAGAATGTCAGGCTGAGTATCATGAAGCCTGACGTCGTCATAAATGAGCGCTTTCAGTTGATACAAGTGCCGCGGAGCGGGTGTCACTGTTAATAAAATCGCGCCGGGTTTCAGCGTACGGACAATTTCTTCTGCTTTGCATGGCGCATAAATGCGCACCATGGCATCCAGGCTCTGGTCGGCGAACGGCAGTCTCGTGACTGGATGCCACGCAGAAGTGGCAATCCGGATAGCGTTTGGCGGCATAGCGCACGGCCACTTTGGAAATGTCCAGTCCGTGCACTTCCAGGCTGGGGTGGCTGGCGCTCAGAGCCGTAAAGGATGAGGTGTAATAACCTTCACCGCACCCGATATCCAGCATTTTCTGGCTATTCTCCGGAAGATGCGCAGTCAGAAGTTTAACCACGTTTTCTCTCATCAACCGGTAGTGATTCGCCTCAAGAAATTGTCTTCTTGCCTGCATCATCTCTTTGTTATCACCAGGATTTTTTGAGCTTTTATGATGAACAGGCATTAAGTTGACATAGCCTTCCTTCGCCTGATCAAACTGATGGTTATTTTCACAACGCCATTGATGTTGCTGATGGCGAAGGGGCAGATGGCATAGGGGACATTGATAGGACATAGGAAAGCACCAACGCTGAAAACAAAGGATTGTAACCTGTTTGGGTATGGCATAGAAGCACAGGGAAAGATCCGGCGGCCTTCGTCATCAGCTCAGAAGCCAAAGACAAAAGGTGATCTTTCTCGCAGAAAAATATCCTAATTAATCAATAACCCATAGACACAGTTTTATTAAGGGCTTATTCAGGGAGAAAGGATACTCTGGTTGCGCATAAAGTGAACCTCTGCTCTATGCTTGGATTGGGTTATGCATTTTATGATGCCGGCATCAGGCTTTGATTGCCTTTTCCCTGTGTCTGGCGGACTAACCTAACCTGATTTTTGCGCTTATGGGTACCATCAGCGTTGTGGTCACTCAGAACACATACTCAAGGAAACCAAAATGAAAAAAACACTAGCAGCGGCGATTATCTCCAGTGTGTTTGCCAGTGGCGCAAGCTACGCGGCGAATATCTATCAAGGCGAAGATGGTAGTGAAGTGAATCTTTACGGCCGTCTGGGCTACAACATTACAGACAAAGCAACCGATGATGGCGACACCAACGGTGAATTTGATGCGCGTCTTGGCCTGGGTGGTTCTCAGCCAATCAATGATCAGTTCTCTGTGATTGGCTGGGCTGAATACCAGGTCAACGCGGCAGAAGCTGAAAATTCCGGCGGTGACAGCCTGTCTCCTCGTTATGTCTGGGCCGGTATTGACGGTAAAGAAATGGGTAAAGTGACCGGTGGCCGTGTGGCTTCTGGCCTGATCATGTTTACCGATATCGTTGATGTATTTGCCTTGTCGGATATCGCCGCAGCCCGTCAGGCAGAGCTGGTTGATGGTACCGCCGTTCAGGTTTTCCGTCAGGATGCGACACTGCAATACCAGAACAGCATCAATGGCTTAGACTTCTCTCTTGGCTATATTTTTGGTAACAATGATAAAAACGCGTTCGGTAATTCACTGGATAACGGTATGAACGCCGCGCTGCGCTATACGCTGGATCTGGGTCAGGGCGGTCGCCTGGCGCCTGTGCTGGCGTATCAGTACAGCGAAGACAAAGACGGTAATGAGTATAACTTCTGGGGTGTGGGTGCTACCTATAGCATCAATGCTTTCACTTTGGGTGCAGAGTACTCTGAAGACGAAGTGGATGCCGGCGGTCCAAGCAAGAGTAAAGATGAAGTGTGGGAAGTGGTTGCCATCTATGATCTGAACACCGACTGGACACTGCGTGCAGGTTACCGCAACCTGGAAAACACCGACGGTGACGAGTTAGAGCTGAAAGACACGACGCTGGAAGCTCAGTATCACCTGAACAGCCGTTCTTCTCTGTTCACCAGCTATGTCTTCCGTGACGGTGAAAACGGTTCTTTCGGCGGTGCTGCTGACGAAGACTTCTACCAGCTGGGTATTCGTTACGAGTTCTAAGTATCTCGCAATAACCGACAATACAAAGGCTGGAGCATGCTCCGGCCTTTGTGGTTTCAGTGCTGAGGTGACTTATCCTGCCTTGTAATCGGCTTTATCCAGATTGTGCTTTTTCATTCGCAGATAGAGCTTTTTACGCGGGATCTGCAGGTAAGTGGATACTTCATTAATTCTGCCGCCGAAAAGGTACAGGGCATCTTCAATCACCTGCTTTTCATAGTCATCAATCAGATCATCTAACGGGCTGCTCATTTGATCCAGCGACTTGGTCCGCTCTTGCCCGGTGAGTTTGACGATCCCAATCGCGTAAAGCTCTGCCACGTTACGTAACTCCAGCACGTTACCTTCCCAGGTGTGCCGGTTCAGCGTTGTGATATAGGCTTTATCCACCACAGGAACGGGTTTGTTGAGTTTCTGGCAACTGGCCTCCAGAAAGTATCTGAACAGTAGTGTGATATCGCTTGCCCTTTGTCTTAATGGCGGAATGACAAACCGCGCCTGGCTGAGAAAGTAAAACAGCTCAGGCACTAAGGTTTCTTTTTCGACCGCTTGCTCCGCTGTGCCTTCAACGAGCGCCAATACGCGTACTTCTCTTTTCGCCAGGCGCTCCTGTTCAAGGAGAAAGCGACATAACCAGTGCTGAGCGTCGGTCGGCATAGCGGGCAGGTTATTGATGCAGAGACTGCCCTCGCGGGCATTGAGCATTGCCCGTTGCAAATCAGCGGTGCGTTCGACTTTACTGCCGCACAATTTTATAAACGGGCCTTTGCCCATATTCGTGTCGGCATGAAGCAAACGGGCCAGGGTATGGCGTCCCGTTCCGGCTTCACCTTCAATCAGGGCATCTTTATCATTGTTCTCCGCTGCGGCAATCTGATCGCGGAGCTTGACGATCAGCGGGCTGTCACCCAGCAGCACATCGCTGGCCGTTTGCCTGAGCCTTTTACGGTGTTCAATCAGCTGCTTTCGTTTTGGCAGATGCTTGTCCAGCAGTGCGATCAGCGCTGCGGGCTGTAATGGTTTTTGCAGGAAGTCGGCCGCCCCGTTTTGCAAGGCGTCCACCGCCATAGGAATATCGCCATGGCCGGTGATTAATATCACAGGCAGGGTGCTATCCAGTGATTTAATGCGATGCAGCACCTCTTTTCCGTTCATACCTGGCATATACATATCGGTAATGACCACGCCGGGCCATTCTTTGTGAAGCAGGGTCAGGGCCTGCAACGGATCGGTGGCTGTCCGGGTCTGATAACCAGCTACTTCCAGCAGGTGCTGGTAAGCATCGGCAACATCCTGATCGTCATCAATGATCAGTACTTCAATGTTATCGCTAATCGTCATATTTTTTTAACTCCAAAACAACCATTGCGCCTCCCTGCAAGGTGGAAGCCAGGAAAATATCGCCGTTCAAGCGGTTCATGATGGAACGGCAAATGTTCAGCCCCAGTCCCAGACCCACATCTTTCGTGGTGGTAAAGGGAGTGAACAGTTTTTCAATAATGTCTCTCGCAAAACCCGGGCCGGTATCACAAATGGCCAGACTGAATGTCGGGTGTTCAGCAGAGTGATTCAGCAGTTCTACGTAAATGTCTCTGCTCTCACTGCCTGCCACCGCATCACAGCTATTGATGAACAGATTAACCAGCACTTGTTCGAGCTGAATGGGATCGGCGATGACCTGAAACGGGCTGTTTATTTTGCTGATCAGATTGGTTTGCTGAACTTTCAGCCTGCTTTCTATCAGTTGCTGGGCGTGATTGATCGACTCTTGAATATCAACGGCCTGAAGCATTCTGTTGGCCGATTGTTTTTTCGCGAAATTGCGCAGGCTGGCAATGATACGGGCCATGCGTTCAGTCAGGCTGTCCATTTTGTCCAGGCTGGCTGGAAGCTGAGTGAGGTTGTTTTTATCCACGGCCATTCGCGTGGCAAAGATATGGGTGGTCATGGCCGACAGCGGCTGGTTCAGTTCGTGTGCCAGTGAGGTCATGGTTTGTCCGACCACCGCCATTTTGGCCGCCTGGATCAGTTCATCCTGTGTGGCCCGTAAATCTTCCTCAATGCGCTTTCTGTCTTCGATTTCGGCTTTCAGCTGCCGGTTTCGCTTGGTCAGTGACTCGGTTTTTTCCTGCACCATGTTTTCCAGCCAGCGGGCTGCGCTTTCCTGCTCGGTAATGTCTGTCACAGTGATGATGACCTTGGCTTCCTGTCCCTGCTTGAACAGGCGAAAGTCCAGGCGAAGATAGCGCGGCTCGCTGGAATGTGTCTGTTTGATGGTGAGGTTACAGGCGCCAT
Source organism: Photobacterium sp. Hal280 (assembly GCF_037162255.1). NCBI lineage: Bacteria > Pseudomonadati > Pseudomonadota > Gammaproteobacteria > Vibrionales > Vibrionaceae > Photobacterium > Photobacterium sp. Hal280. The sequence continues at coordinate 2,374,607 of NZ_JARLUO010000005.1, read as the reverse complement.
TGGACTGCAAAGGGCTGCTGGGCAGGAACAGCCGTTTCAGGCGGGGTTCCATGGCGCGGTTAAACAGCGCCCAGATAGTCTGGTTGTCCGGGATCGCTTCGGCATCAAACAGCGATAACGCACTGGGATTGACCGACTCGACGATGCCGGATAAATCACAGGTGATGATACTGGCCTGAGTGTTATTGATCAGGTTCAGTGCATTGGAGCGCTGCATTTCCAGCATTTGCTGGCGAAATTGACGCAGACTGTCGCCCAGCAGGCCAATTTCATCATCACCATCCACCTGAATTCTGGCATTGAGATCGCCGTGCGCCACGGCATACAGATCCTGACTGAGTTGATTCAAACGCGCGACAATGCCGCGGCTGACCAGATAGACAGACAGAAAGACGGACAGGGTAATGGCCAGCAGTACCACACCAAGCAGAATGTAGCTGCTGATGATGACAGACTGCCGGGTGTGATCGTTGAGAGCAAGCAGAGAGGAATCCGCCTGGCCAACCATAGCCTGGATCAGATCTTCCTGATAAATCAGACGGTTGTTGATGCGCTTGTCATAACTTTGAATTGTTTTCTCCAGTGCAGACAGCTCGCTCAGTTGCATTGTCAGCGGGCCATTGGGCTCAACCTGGCTGATCATATCGTTAAGCTGCTGCCGGAACGCCAGTGTTGAGGGGTAGTGGCTGAGGGAATCACTCATGGTTTTCAGTTGCTGGGTTTGAAAATCAATGTAGTGAAAAGCGTTAGCGATATCCCGTTTATCCCTCTGATGAAATATCTCCTGCACCAGCTGATACAGCTCACTCTCTTTGACTGTGATGGACTGGATGAGAGAAAACTCGTTCACTGTATCCCGTATGGTGTCGCTATCCAGATGACGGGGTGTGGTACGCGTTAACTGCCATTCCACTTCCTGGCGAATGGGAGCAAGCTCATCCACCACTTTTTGGTGCAGCCAGCTGATCCGGCTTTCCGATTGCGCCAGCACCAGCAGCAAGGTCGACCGCTTGCTCAGCAAATTGCTGTACGTCTCTATGTCTTTGAGCAAGCTGGCGTGTTCAATTTTCAGCGCCGGATAGGAAGACAGGCTGGCTGTGTTGGCAATGGCGTGGGTGATCCTTTCGGCTTCGAGCTGAATTTGTTGTTTCAGCTCTGCGTGCCGGGCCGGATCCTGATTGCCCCTGATATGATGCAGGCTGTCTTTCAGCGCCGCCGTGCCGCGTTCCAGATGATAGCTGGCCCTGAGTGTCGGCAGATTTTTACTGACAATGGCATCTATCTGATCATCGAGATTTTCCCAGGTAGCCAGTGCGATGAGGCTGACGCCTATACTCAGGAATGCCATCAGGCTGATGGCACTAATCAGGCGATTGCCGATGGTTTTACGTTTTAGCATCACAGCTCCTGTTTATACGACATGAGTATGTCTTGGGATAAACGAATGGATTGCTGTAATTGCCGGCTCATCTGTTCTTGCCACAGCCCGACGGTACGGGCAGAAGCCGGGTGACGCACAGGATCCTGCAGCGACAAAAAATCCTCAGTATTGGCTTGCTCGGCGCTGATCACTGTGGTTGAAGCCAGCGCAACGGATTGTGCCAGCTGCTCGGTTTGCTGAGGCGTCAGGTCCGGCAGTAACCGGATTTTATGGATCAGCTGCCAGGCATAGTTCAGCAGGGGCTGCTGTTGGCTGATGCTGATATCAAAGAGTTGCTGTACAGCGACCGCCCGCTTTTCCATTAACCCGGTATCGACCGTGAACGCCGCTGTATCTGTGCCGGGTAACTTCGCTCGGCGATGCTTGTATATGGGGGATTGTTCGATGCGCGCCTGCGAGGATGCTGACAGCATAAACCGCACGAACGCAATACCCAGCTGATCGGACGGTTTTCTGTCCAGTGCGGCGATATAGCTCGGCAGAACCAGGCTGTCGGGCTGATACTGAAAATGAATAAACGGGAAATGATCTTGCTGCGCTTTGGCATAACTGTCGATCACCAAACCTATGCCAGACTGCCCGCTGGCGACGAGATCGGTCGCGCGCTGGCTGTTGGCTGAGATGGCATTCAGGTTGCCCCCCAGCTGTAAAAGTAACCGCCAGCCTTGATCCCAGTCGTAACGCTGCAGCAGGCTTTCCACCATCAGGTGTGTGGTCGCAGAGCGGGAGGGGCTGCTCATGACCAGATGGCTGTGGTAGACCGGGGCAATGAGAGACTCCCAGCGCGACGGAACAGGCAGCGCGTTCCTGTCGATATAACGCTGGTTCCATATGATGCCGCATCCCGAGTACCCCAGAACGGCAATGTAGTCTGAATCGAGCTGGCTGTGTTCATCGGTCAGTTCGGAAACCGGCACCAGAGCATGGCTGTCGGCCAGTGGCTGAAACAGCCGCCGGGAAGAGGAAAGCACCACATTCACGCCATGATCCGGCATCGTCAGCAGCGCCAGCCCTTCACTTTCCCGGCGCTGCAGAATAATGACATCCAAACCGGCATGCTGCTGTTCAAAAATCTCTATGCTGCTGCTCAGCAGGGCAGGGTTGAAGGTGGTCAGAATCACCAGCTGCTTTTTTCACTGGCGTGCAGGGGGAAAATCGCCAGTAATGATACGATCAGAAGCCGGTATAACATGACAAAGAGTCCTTCCTTACATAGCCTGATTCATTCCTTGTTCCCCACCTTTACTCACCGTTTGCGGGTGGCAGACAGAAGAGATATTGCGTTACGCGCTTATATACAAGTAAGGGTCAGTGGGTAACAGTAAAAAGTCGATTATCATGGCTGAAATTATGGTCGGCTAGCTCTTTCATACTTTCCATGCCATAAAATGTGCCAATCGTGACCCAATCATCAGTCACTTTGCGATAACTGGCGCAAATTTATCAGAACAGCAGATTTCGCCAATGGGGAAATTGTAAAAAAGATATGCCAGCAATCAGACGGCTTGCTGTTGTGTCAGAGGGAGACCGGGGTGGCTCGGGGGAAGGCGGCCCGAATGATATCGGGGCCGCGTGCGAGAGACATTTTTCGTCATCCAGGCTGATCTGTCAGGCACTGAGTATCTGCAGGATCTCGGTGGCGGAGAGATGATATTGGCGAGGGCACTGTTGCCACACGCTCAGCATGCGGCGATATTTACTCTGCATCGGCACATGGCTGTTAAAACTGTGCTCTGAAGGCAGGAAATGCGGATAAAGATTTTCTACTGTTGTCAGGAAGCGAACATAATGCATTTGCTGAGGCTCACTGGCGGCATCAAAACCCAGGAATGTCAGGCGGCGGGTATCAATCCGGTTCTGCTCGGCCTGGGTTAACTGTTTGCAGGATTCTTGCATGGCATGGTGCATTTCCATCACGTGCAGAATTTCTTTACATTCATCTTCTGAGATCGCCCCGAAGTGTTTATCCAGCTCCCTGAGCTGTAGCCCGTATCCGCGCTCGACTATGGTTTGCAGACGCTGAAACTTGCCGGCATGCTCGGGATCGAGCTGCGCCATCAGGCGATATTGATTCGCCAAAATGAGACGTTGTGCATGTGTCATTTCCATCATGATATCCTGCAATAATTTTACTGGTTACAGCATAGCAGCAAGCTCTCGGGCGGCTTTGATCTGAGCCGGGTTTGCGGCCGAGTTTACAGAAAAAACGACGGCATTTACGTTACACTGGGCGGGACGAAATGTGATTCGATAGGGTGAATACAATGCAAGGATGCTGGCAATGACAATGCTTCCCTGGGCTGGCTGGGCAATTTGGCTTACTGTGCTGTTCTTCTCTTATCCGCGAGAATTCTATCCTAAGTTCAAACACCAGAAAGACTATCAGCACCTGGTCTCCGGAACTGTGGTGGTCCTCTTTTTGTTATGGAGCCTGAGAGCCGGACTGGTCGACGGGCTCAAAGTCCATTTTCTGGCTTTGACCGTGCTGACCCTGACGCATGGCTGGCGAATTGCCATATGGATAGCGGCGGTGCCTGGTTTGCTGTTAGCGGCCTTCGGTATTCAGGACTGGCAAGATCTGGGGCTGATCAATCTGACCAGTGTGGTGGCGCCTGTACTGATCAGCTATTGGGTTTTCTTGCTGAGTTACCGTTATCTGACCCGGCATCTCTTTGTATATATTTTTGTCGCGGCATTTTTTAACGGCGCCCTGTCACAGGTGGTCCATATGCTGCTGACAGGAAGCTGGATCTGGCTCGAAGGGGAATTCAGCTGGCAATATATCGTCGATAACTATTTATTGCTCATTCCTTTGCTGTTGTTCCCTGAAGCACTGCTCAACGGGATGTCGACCACCTTGCTGGTGGTGTACAAACCCGAGTGGGTGAGAACCTTTTATGAACGGGATTATATTTACCAGCGGGATAAGTAAACCTGCACGGGAAAACATCTCCGGGCAATCAATACATCACATTGGGATGATATTGCGACAGGATAGATTTGACTCTGTCCATCACTTCTTTTGACGGCGGTTTGACCCCTTCCAGCGGATAGTCATACCCCATGGCTTCCCACTTGTGTGCGCCGAGCTGATGGTAGGGAAGCAGCTCGATTTTCTCGATATTGTCCATATCCTGAATGAATTTGCCCAACTGATGGGCAGAGATGTCGTTGTCGGTAAAGCCGGGGACCACGACATGGCGAATCCAGGTTTTCTGGCCGATTTTGTGCAGATAACGGGCGAAGTCGAGAATGCGTTTATTGGGTACGCCCACCAAATCATGGTGAATCTCATCGTCGATTTGCTTGAGATCCAGCATCACCAGATCCGTGGCCTCCAGCAGCTCATCAATCACAGGGGTATGTTTACGGACATAACCGTTGGTATCGAGACAGGTATGGATGTTCTCAGCTTTGGCTGCCCGGAAAAAATCGCGAATGAATTCTGGCTGTAATATCGCCTCACCGCCGGATGCGGTGACACCGCCACCTGAGGCTGTCATGAAATGGCGATAAGAGAGGGCTTCTTTCATCAGCTCATCTACGGTGATTTCACGCCCGCCTTCCAGATCCCAGGTATCGCGGTTGTGGCAGTACTGGCATCGCAGCAGGCAACCTTGCATAAACACGATGAAGCGGATGCCCGGGCCATCCACGGTGCCGCAGGATTCAAAGGAATGAATACGGCCTTTTACTGTCATCAGGTGGCGCTCCCAGATAAAAAATTGCATGGCTGTTTAAGTATAATCCCCGCGACTCTTGCAAGCCGCGGGGAAGTGCAGTGCCGGGCGTTGCTGCCCGGCAAGGGTTTACAGCGACTCAGTAAAGGTCCGTGCAATCACGTCCTGTTGCTGCTCTGTGGTCAGTGAGTTGAAGCGGACCGCATACCCGGACACCCGAATGGTGAGCTGCGGGTATTTCTCCGGATGTTTCACCGCATCTTCCAGTGTCTCCCGGTTCAGCACATTGACGTTCAGGTGCTGGCCGCCTTCAATACCGGCATCGTGGTGGAAATAACCGTCCATCAGACCGGCCAGATTGGCGCGGCGGGTATCGTCCGATTTCCCCAGTGCATTGGGCACGATAGAGAAGGTATAAGAAATACCGTCTTTGGCGTGTGCGAACGGCAATTTACCGACTGATGTCAGCGAGGCGACCGCCCCTTTCTCATCACGGCCGTGCATCGGGTTGGCGCCCGGCGCGAAAGGCTGACCGGCACGGCGTCCGTCCGGGGTGTTCCCGGTTTTCTTCCCGTACACCACGTTGGAGGTGATGGTCAGAATCGACTGAGTCGGAATGGCATCGCGGTAGGTTTTCAGCTGACGAATCTTGTTCATAAAGCGTTCGACCAGATCACAGGCGATGTCATCGACGCGGGCGTCGTTATTCCCGAATTTCGGATAGTCGCCGTCGATTTCAAAGTCAGTGGCAATGCCGTCTTCGTCGCGCACCGGTTTCACTGTGGCGTACTTGATGGCCGACAGGGAGTCCGCCGCCACCGACAGGCCGGCAATCCCGCAGGCCATGGTGCGACGCACGTCTCTGTCGTGCAGTGCCATCAATGCCGCTTCGTAGCTGTACTTGTCATGCATGAAGTGAATGGCGTTCAGCGCGGTGACATACTGTGTCGCCAGCCAGTCCATCAAAGAATCCAGGCTGGCCATGACTTTGTCATAGTCCAGCACTTCATCTGTCATCGGGGCGGCTTTCGGGCCGACCTGCAGTTTCAGTTTTTCATCCACACCGCCGTTGATGGAGTACAACAGGGTTTTGGCCAGGTTGGCCCGGGCGCCGAAGAACTGCATATGCTTACCAACCACCATAGGCGAGACACAACAGGCAATGGCGTAATCGTCTGAATTGAAATCCGGACGCATCAGATCATCGTTCTCATACTGAATCGATGAGGTATCGATCGACACTTTGGCGCAGAATTTCTTAAAGCCTTCCGGCAGGCGATCTGACCAGAGCACAGTGATGTTCGGCTCCGGGCTTGGCCCCATGGTGTAGAGGGTATTGAGGAAGCGGAAGCTGGTTTTCGATACCAGTGTCCGGCCGTCAACGCCCATACCGCCAATAGATTCGGTCGCCCAGATCGGATCGCCGGAGAACAGTTCATCATAGTCAGGCGTCCGCAGGAAGCGCACCATGCGCAGCTTCATCACGAAGTGATCTATCATTTCCTGGGCTTGCTCTTCGCTGATCGTACCGGCCGCCAGATCCCGCTCCATATAGATGTCAAGGAAGGTCGAGGTACGACCCAGTGACATCGCCGCCCCGTTTTGCGATTTCACCGCCGCCAGATAGCCGAAGTAAGTCCACTGAATTGCTTCTTGCGCGGTTTCGGCAGGACGCGAAATGTCGTAGCCGTATTTGGCGGCCATTTCTTTCATCTGTGCCAGTGCATGATGCTGATCAGCAATTTCTTCGCGCAGCTGCATGGTCATCTGCAGATCTTCGCCTTGCTCGAAACGCGCTTGCAGCGAGGTAAACTGAGCCAGTTTGTCCTGCATCAGATAGTCAATCCCGTACAGGGCCACCCGGCGGTAGTCGCCGATGATGCGGCCACGGCCGTAGGCATCGGGCAGACCGGTCAGCACCCCAGACTTACGGCATTTCATGATGTCCGGGGTATAAATATCGAAAACACCCTGATTGTGGGTTTTGCGGTATTCAGTGAAGATTTTTTTGACCTGAGGATCCAGTTCACGGTCGTAAGCTTTACAGGAACTTTCGACCATACGGATACCGCCGTTGGGGATAATCGCCCGTTTGAGCGGGGCATCCGTTTGCAGACCGACGATGGTTTCCAGTGATTTGTCGATATAGCCCGCATCGTGAGCTGTGATGGTGGAAATGATTGACGTATCGAAATCAACAGGAGCGTGCGTGGCGTTTTCCTGTTTGATGCCTTCCATCACTTTTGCCCAGAGCTTCTGGGTTGCAGCTGTGCCCTCACTGACCAGAAAATCTTCATTGCCCTCGTAAGGGGTATAGTTTTTCTGGATGAAGTCACGGACGTTGACTTCACTTTGCCATTCACCGGCCTTGAAGCCTTCCCAAGCCGTTGCAAATTGATCTGCCATATTATACCTACCTGTTATCGTCAGTAGAAAATGTCTGCAAATGCTGCAATCAGTCTGCAGCCTGTGCAATTTGTATCATTTCTGTCAGTGCGGCGTTTTGATTTACCGCACTGATAGGTCGGAACCTATTCTTTTTCCTGTGTTATCCCAACAGTGCAGGGATACCCGGAATCATGCCGACCGCCAGCATGGCGCCCAGGCACACCAGTAGTGTCAGGCCCGGAATGATGATGCGATCAGCCAGTGTCAGGTGATTTGGTCTGTCTTTGTCACCAATCAGACCGTTGTTATCCAGCAGCATAGTGACAGCCCAGCCGAACACCGGGTTTACTGCCATGGACGCGAAGATGCAGATCCCCGCCGACTGGCTGGACTTGGCGTCTTTGACCATCTGCATCCCGGCTTCAAGCAGCGGCAGGAATACACCGGCCAGCAGGGCTATCGTCATCACCGGCGGCCAGATCGCAATATCCATAGGGTAGCCGATAATAGCCACAATGATGCATATGCTGCCCAGCAAAATGGCACCGGCCGGAATCGGACGTTTGGCGATGGCGGCCGGGATCATGTAGGTCCCCCAGGATGAAGTGACATTACCGCCGCCAAATGCCGCGCCGACGATCTGGCGAACCGAGCAACCGGTCATGGTGTCATCGACATCCATCAGGGCTTTCTCGGCTTTTTCAGGGTAGTTCATTTCCTGAAAAATGCGGTGACCAAGAAAGTCGGGTGACCACATGGCCACGGCCAGCAGGGCAAACGGCAGCGACGCAATGAAATGCTCTATGGTTGGCATGCCCAGTTTCCAGCCTGTTTCAGTTGAGCCCCACCAATAGGCCGGGTTCAGATTGGGCAGGCCGGGGGTGGTATGAAACTCGAACGGGGCGCCCATGATGGCGGCGATCAGACCGCCAGTCACTGCGCAGACAGGAATCGCCAGCCAGCGCTTGCCGATTCGGGCCAGAAAGGCATACAGCACAATCGAGATAAAGAGGATGAAAGTGGCCACATAGCCCATATTGATATCGCTGCCCCAGCTCAGCAGGCTTTTTATCTGGCCGCTGGAGCCGACAAAGCCCAGGAAAATCAACAGCCCGCCAGCCACACCGTCACTGGTGAGCTTGACCAGTCGGGAGCCGCCTTTACACAGGCTGAGCGCCAGGCCGAAGCCGCCCAGTAAAATAGCCAGTGCTAACGGGTGACCGCCGGCGGCGGCAATCATGCCGATCATGGGGATCATCGGACCATGATTGCCCGCCAGATTGGCGCGCGGGTTCAGAAAACCGGAGACCAGAATACAAAACAGTGATGCTGATACCAGCATCTCAACCCTGACGTTCTCAACCACGAACTCCGGACCCAGTCCGTAAGCGGCAGCATAAGAGGACATCACGGCTGAGTACATCGCAATAATGCCGATCGTGCCGGCGATTGCAGGGACCAGATCTTCCCATTCGAAACGGAAATCGCGGCCGGGCAGGTTCAGTGCCCACCGGCGCGGATTCAGGATCTGCAGTTCGTGATCAAGGTAGTGGGAGCGGCTCGAAAAGCGGCTGGCGGGTTTGTGATGGGCCGAATAACGCTCGGAGTCCACATCGGTTTTGACGTCACCGAATAGAAGGTTTGATGACATAAGGGCCTCGTTCTACAAGTCTATAATTCTTGTGCTCTGCACCGGAGGTGTGGCCTGAATCCAGTGCGGATTTATGTTCTGGTATCAATTACTGATAATGAGGACAGTTTACTCCCGGGGATCCCATGAAAAGTTGATCCTGATCATCCAAGTCTCTTGTATGGAAAAATACTACGTAAAAACCTGTGCTGAGGGTGAATTAAGCGGTGGCTTGGTGATTTTTTGTAATTTTATTACGTAAATTTAAGTCTTGATGAGGTCAAGGAAAGGGGGAAGCGGACCGGGGGCAGTGCAAGAAAAGGCAATATTCGTTTCCTCTGCGGCGATTTTCGTGTGATGAGCAAATTCAATTTCTGCAAGCCTCGTCATGTTATGACGAATTTTATAATTAGCGTAAAGCACATGATCAGTTACTCATTCTGCATGTTTGCCCACTTTCATTTTGCTGAGGCAAACAGAAGGAATGATTGACTACGGGAGGATTCTTATTCTGTGAATAGCCCGATATCGATTACATCCTGGCGCAATCAAAGTCATTGCCTTTATCACCTGCAAATTCAGAAGACTCCCTGCCGCGCTTTTATTTAGCTGCCTCTGATGTTTATTCTTTTTATCACTTGCAGCGGATAATTCGGCCGTAAGTATGAAACTGATTTTTTATACTAAAATAGTGAGAATCTATTGCGATTATTAAATAATCGTTTGTCCTGTTTTATTGATTAAATATGCGATTTTTCCATCTTATAATGCTAAAATCCGAAAGTTAACAAAATGTTGTCAAGCAAAGTTCGTGGTGATACCTTCGTCAAAGGGCTGCGAAAACAGACTATCTCACTGTCGGATTACCGAGAGGAGCAGGATGAATGGTAGCGTCACTAACTGGCTTGATAAAAAGATAAAGTTATCCGTGGCGTGTATTCGTGATGAGTTACCAGCAATAACAATGGGTAACTAATATCGTTCTGCTAATGTTGGTGTAGTGTTAATAGTGATGTGGTGCGAACTTTCACTAACATGCATAAAGACTTTAGCCGACAGTATTCAGCGCATTCAGCCACATTTGCATCATTCGTTTCTGGTGCAGTATTTGGGTTTGACAAGCAACAGGAGACAAAGCGCATGACAGAAGCAGTAGCGCTTGAAGTAAAGGATTTACATAAATCTTTTGGCCAGAATGAAGTATTGAAAGGGATTTCGCTCACTGCGCATTGCGGCGATGTCATCTCGATCATTGGCTCTTCTGGTTCAGGTAAAAGTACATTTCTTCGCTGTATTAACCTGTTGGAAACGCCAACTCAGGGTGAAATTTGGGTCAATGGCGAACTGATCAAAATGAAGAACAATCGCCGGGGTGAATTCCTGCCTGTCGATGATCGTCAGGTGCAGCGCATTCGCTCCCGTCTGGCCATGGTTTTTCAAGGCTTTAATCTCTGGTCACACATGACTGTACTGGGAAATGTGATCGAAGCACCTGTGCATGTCCTTGGTGTACCTAAAGCGGAAGCCATTGAAAAAGCCGAAGCCTTACTGAAGAAAGTGGGTCTGTACGACAGACGTCATTATTACCCGGGTCACCTCTCGGGTGGTCAGCAGCAACGGGCTGCCATTGCCCGCGCACTGGCGGTTGACCCCGAAGTCATGCTGTTTGACGAACCTACCTCGGCGCTTGACCCTGAACTGGTCGGTGAGGTCCTGGGCGTCATGCAGGATCTGGCTCAGGAAGGACGTACCATGCTGGTGGTGACACACGAAATGGCATTTGCCCGCGATGTGTCAAATCAGGTGATGTTCCTGCACCAGGGGCTGGTTGAAGAACAGGGGCATCCTGAAAAGCTGTTCCAGAACCCGGATTCAGAAAGATTAAAACAATTTATTTCCTCCATTTACTAAAATAGGGATGTGAGTTTTACTCAAGCCCGATAATTAACAACTTCGCTGTTTCAGCGGTTTACAACCATCCCATACTCACAAGCGGGGTGGGTGCAAATACAACAGGAGTAAGACAATGAAAAAATGGATTTTGGCTGCCGCCGTCGTTTCTGCTCTGGGGGCCACCTCAGTTCAAGCGAAAGAGTGGAAAGAAATTCGCTTCGGTATTGAAGGCGCCTATCCTCCATTCAGCTGGACCGAACCAAGCGGTGAACTGAAAGGTTTTGACGTCGACATGGCCAATGCACTGTGTGAAGAACTGCAGGCAAAATGTAAGATCGTCGCCCAGGACTGGGACGGTATTATCCCGTCTCTGCTGGCGCGTAAATACGATGCCATCATTGCCGCGATGTCCATCACGGATGAGCGTAAAAAGAAAGTTGATTTCACCGGTAAATACGCGCTGATCCCCAATAAATTTGTGGCCAAGAAAGGCACACAGATTGATTTCAGTAAAGAAGGCCTGAAGGGCGTGAAAATTGGTGTTCAGCGTGCAACGACGCATGATAAATACCTGACCGACAACTATGGCGACTCTGTTGAGATCGTCCGCTACGGCTCTTTTGATGACGCTTACCTGGATCTGAAAGCCGGCCGTATTGCCACCGTACTGGGTGATGCTTCTGCTCTGGAAGAAGGTCTGCTGAACAAAGACGGCGGCGAAGGGTACGAGTTCATCGGTCCTTCTCTGACTGATCCTAAGTGGTTCGGTGAAGGCTTCGGGATTGCAACCCGCAAGCAGGATAAAGATCTGACCGAAAAACTGGATAAAGCCATCTTGTCGCTGCGCGAAAAAGGCGTTTATCAGCAACTGGCGTCCAAATACTTCTCTTACGACGTCTACGGTGAGTAATCGCTGACAATGGACTCAGAGACATCAAGATGTCTCCCGGTGTACGAGCGATGTGATGAGACGAATGAGAGTGCCGGGTCGAGGGTGGCTCGGCACTTTTACTATCTGTCGCTGACTCTTTGCAGTTTAAAGGAGTGACCCCTTGTTAGATTTAAAAGGATACGAATGGTCGTTGATCGAAGGCGCATGGGTAACTTTGCAGGTTGCTTTGCTGTCTTTGGTACTGGCGATGGTCTTGGGTATGATCGGTGCGCTGGCAAAATTGTCACGCTATCGCCTGGCCCGCTTAACGGCGACCACTTACACCACTGTCATCCGCGGTATTCCTGATCTGGTACTCATGATGCTGATCTTCTTTGGCGGTCAGGTACTGCTGAACAACAGTTTGTATGGCATCAATGAGTGGCTGAACAATTATTTTGCGTCATCAGATCCCAGCCATGAATGGACGGCCTATCTGCCTGACTATATCGAAGTCAGTCCCTTTATCGCGGGTATACTGACCATTGGTTTTATCTTCGGTGCCTATATGGCTGAAACCTTCCGCGGTGCCATTATGGCGGTGGACAAAGGTGAGCTGGAAGCCGCGAAAGCCTATGGCATGAGTAGTGCGATGTCGTTCCGCCGTGTCCTGTTGCCGCAAATGATCCGCCATGCCTTACCGGGGTTTGGCAATAACTGGCTGGTGTTGCTGAAAACCACAGCACTGGTCTCTATCATTGGCCTGGATGACATGGTGCGTAAGGGGGCCCTGGCCGCCGGTACGACTCAGATGCCGTTTACCTTCTATATGGCAATTGCCGTGTTGTTTCTTGTGTTTACCTCGCTTTCCACTTCGGTATTGAAGTGGGCAGAGCGTCGGTTCAGTATCCATACGAGGTAAGAGATGGACTTTAGTATTCTGACTGATAGCTGGCCGCTGTATCTGCAAGGTTTTTACACCACACTGTGGATGGTGGCGCTGGCACTTGCCATTGGTCTGGTGATTTCCATTCCTATCGGTGTGGCACGAAACAGCAAGAATCCGCTGATTTCAGGGCCCGCCTGGGCGTACATTTACTTCTTCCGTGGAACGCCACTGCTGGTACAGCTATATCTGATTTATTACGGCATGAGCCAACTGCTCAATGTACAAGGCACGCTGTGGGAAGAAGCCTGGTTTTGTGCCCTGGTATCCTTTGTGCTCAACACGGCGGCTTATACGGCAGAAATCGTGCGGGGTTCCATCAACAGTATGCCGAAAGGGGAAGTGGAAGCAGCGAAAGCGTACGGTATGAGTCACTGGCAGGCATTCAGCCGGATTATTTTGCCAAGCTCGCTGCGCCGCGCCTTACCGGCATACAGTAATGAAGTGATCTTCATGATTCACGGCTCGGCGGTCGCCGGTATCGTAACCATAGTGGATTTGACCGGTGCGGCTCGGATCGTGAACTCTCGCTATTACGCACCTTTTGAATCCTACCTGTTTGCAGGACTGTGTTACATGGTGCTGACGTTCACTGTGATCTGGGCTTTCCGCAAGCTTGAAGGGCGATTCCTGCGCCATATGAAAGCGCTGAGCTGAGAAGAGCTCATCATGCATCACACACGAAGCCAAGGCAGATGCCTTGGCTTCGTTGTTTATGGCATATTATTGCATGGCGAAATCAGCAATTACACTGCCACCGCATCGTACAGGCTGATGCCAGTCAGCGCGGCCACTTGATCAAGGTACTGGCGTACGCGGGCAGGGAAAGTCAGCCCTTTGACCACAGTCAGGTTTCTTAAGGTCGGGAACAGATTGACGTCGTCATAGCTGAGCACATTGCCGCGCTCGGAAGGCAGGGTCAGCCAGTCGAGCTGGGCCAGCACTGCTTCCATACCGCTGAGATACTGCGCTGTCTGTGCAAAGGCGTCATCAAAGCTTTGTTCGATCATGGCTGATTTATTGCGCTCAAACCAGTCTTTAGCTTCCTGGCACTGAAACTCAGGCAGGTCAATCATCAGCCAGCGCGGATACACTAAACGGCTGCTGAAAGGCCGGGCAGCATCGTACCACTCGGCAATGCGTGCCTCATGCCGGGCCTTCGCCAGCAGAGGCTGACCGTCCTGCTCGTCAAGATAGCGGGCAATATCCAGGCTTTCTGCCATATAGCTGCCGTCAGGTTTTTGCAGAATAGGCACCATGTTGGCACCCACTTTATCGATACGCGCCTGCACATCATGGTTTTGTAGGAAAACCAGCTCAACATCGGCCTTATTCAGCCCGGCCACCATCATGGCTTTAATGCAATACGGGCAGTGATCGAAAACAAAGAGTTTCATGGATATAAACCTCGTCTAACCCAGCCCCCGATGAAGGGGCTGGCAGTGGATGTAAGGCGGTGATTATTTGAAAACAGACCAGATAGGTGCGTGATCAGACGGCTTTTCGATACCGCGCAGTTCGTAATCAATCCCGGCTTCCTGGCAACGAGCCGCCAGCGACGGGGTCGCCAGAACCACATCAATGCGCAGGCCGCGGTTGTCATCAAAGCCTTTAGAGCGATAGTCAAACCACGAGAATTTGTCATCCGCGGTGGGATGAAGCTGACGGAAGGTATCGACAAACCCCCAGTCCATCAGGGTTTTCAGCCATTCGCGCTCAATTGGCTGGAAGGAGCATTTACCGGTTTGCAGCCAGCGCTTGGCGTTTTGCGGGCCAATGCCGATATCCAGATCAATCGGGCTGATATTGATATCGCCCATGACCACCAGCTCTTCATCACTGCTGTGATGGGTATTGAGGTAGGTCATCAGATCAGCATAAAACTTTTCCTTGGCCGGAAACTTGGTTTCGTGATTGATGTTTTCACCCTGAGGGAAGTAGCCGTTCAGCACAGTCACGGTTCTACCGTCTTCTTGCTCAAAGGTGGCCATAATCATCCGGCGCTGGGCTTCATCATCATCGGTCGGAAATCCTTTGCGTACATGAACCGGTTCCTGCTTACACAGCAGCGCAACACCGTAATGGGCTTTCTGGCCGTGGTGGTAGACCTTGTAACCCATGGCTTCTACGTCAGCCAGCGGAAAGGCTTCGTCATGGACTTTGATTTCCTGCAGACCAATCACATCCGGCTGGTGTTTATCGATGACCGCTTGCAGTTGATGGAGTCTTGCTCTTAATCCATTGATATTAAAAGAAATAACTTTCATTTGATGATTCTGTATTGTCCGGGTTTAGAATGCAGCCATCCTAGCACAGTTGCTGGTCATCGCGTAAGGTCAGCGCGG
This sequence comes from Photobacterium sp. Hal280, assembly GCF_037162255.1. Lineage (NCBI taxonomy): Bacteria > Pseudomonadati > Pseudomonadota > Gammaproteobacteria > Vibrionales > Vibrionaceae > Photobacterium > Photobacterium sp. Hal280. The sequence goes on along the minus strand of NZ_JARLUO010000005.1, from coordinate 2,359,413 downwards.
AGCTGTTCGAATATCTTGATGATCTTTACCGGATTTTCTGCGCCGACTGATGACACTGGCTTTCCTATAATGAAGGCAAGTGAAAATCAACGCTGAGGCGAGTATGGGTAAACTGATCAAAGGTGTGTGGCACGATGTGTGGTACGACACTGACAAAAGCGACGGTGAATTCGTGCGTGAAGATGCCGGCTTTCGCCACTGGTTAACGGCGGACGGCCGTCCCGGGCCGCAGGGACAACAAGGCTTTCAAGCGGAATCCGGCCGCTATCACCTGTATGTTTCACTGGCCTGCCCCTGGGCACACAGAACCTTGATCTTCCGGACCCTGAAAGGGCTGGAGCCGCATATCGGGGTCACTGTGGTCAGCCCGGACATGCTGGAGCACGGCTGGGAGTTTGCGCAGCCGGAGCCGCTGTACGGCTTTGACTTTATGCATCAGCTGTATGCCAAAGCCAAACCGGACTATACCGGCCGGGTCACCGTCCCTGTGTTGTGGGACAAAGAAACCCAAACCATCGTCAGCAATGAATCCTCAGACATTATCCGCATGCTGAACAGCGCCTTTGACGAGATCACTGGCAACCAGAGTGATTATTATCCCCGGTCGCTGCAGGCAGAAATCGAGCTGTGGAACGCGTTTATTTATCCGTCGATCAATAACGGCGTGTACCGGTGCGGTTTCGCCACCACTCAGGAGGCTTACAGCACGGCGTATTCTGAGTTATTTGCGGCGTTGGATAAAGTCGATGCCCATCTCGCCAATCACAGGTATTTAACCGGCAACAGACTGACAGAGGCCGACTGGCGGCTGTTTACCACGCTGATCCGCTTTGATGCCGTGTACGTGGGCCATTTTAAGTGTAATCAGCAGCGCATTGCCGATTATCCGAATTTACAGGGCTACCTGAAAGAACTGTATCAGGTGCCGGGCGTAGCTGAGACGGTCGATTTTTACCACATCAAACGTCATTACTACTTCAGTCATCAGATGATCAATCCAACCGGCGTCGTGCCGCTGGGACCTCAGCTGGATCTGGACTCACCGCATGACAGGGGCAGATTCAGCCTGAGCGCCTGATGCAGTCTTCATGCAGGCCTAATGCAATTTCCTAATGGAGCAGTGGCGCCCAGATCTCTATGCGGACCGGCGGCAAATCCCGGTTCACCGAGTAAGGTAGGGGCACAGACAAACCGCCTGTCGCAGGATCGGAGTGTCTGCCGGCGCGCATCTGACTCAGTATCTCGCTGCGCCACTGAGCCAGCGCCTCAGGCAGCGGCATCATCGCGACAGCAAGCAGGCTGGTACGAATATTGGCTGCCAGGCCCGGTGACTGCAACCTGAGCAGGCAATCCAGGCGGCCCAGATGGGCTTCGCTGCAAAGCGGATAGTCGTGAATGATGGCATCAAAATGAAACAGCGCCTGGGATGGCTGCGAGTGGCGAATGACCTGAGCGCGTTTGAAGGTGGACTCCAGCCAGCGCAATGCGTCAAAAGCGTGAGTATTTTCCCGCAATGCCTGCAGCCTCAACTGGCTGTGGCCGTCAAAGCTGTCTCTGTGTTTGAGGACCTGGCAGATATCCGCAATCAATCGGGTTTCACCCAGCTGTAACAGCAGCGGCAGCGCATCGGCCAGAATCACTGACGGCAGTTTATTGAGGCGGTCAAAATAGCCGGACAAGCCCAGTAACAGGCGGCGCTTGGCTTTCAGCGGTTTGCCTTGCGCCAGCAGCAGGCGGGCATTCAGCAATTGCTTGAAGCAATAAAGAAAAGGGCGCTGCGCGGGCAGTAATCTGTGGTGGGCACGCTGGGCTATCTGGCTCAGCGTCTGGTGGAGCAGACGGCGGGTGCGCGGATCATCCAGGCTGAAATACAATTGCTCGAAGCTGGCACTGAATTCGGCCAGGCAGATAATCCAGCCAACATCAATAATGGGTAAATGGGTGGCCAGCGTGAGCCCGGCCTGAGCGAATGCATCTGGTTGTTGGCACTTTGCGGCCAGCTGCGCGACCTTCAGGGCCCTGTGACTGGCAGAGGGAGACAGTTTCAGTGCGCGCTGGGCTGTGGTCAGTGCTTGCAGCGGTTGCCCTTGCTCGGCCTGATAGTTTGCCAGCAAATCCATCGCCTCAAGGCACAGAGGGTGTTTCCCGATTAGGTGTTTCAGCAGCTGCAGGGCTTTGGCTGAATTTCCACACTGGTATTCAACTCTGGCTTCCGCCAGCGAGATTTTGATTGAGGGATGACAGCTCTGAAAGAGCCGGATATAGCGCTGTGCCTGTACCCAGTCTTTTTTTCCATCAGCATATCAAGCAGTAAGCTCTCCAGCTGGTGATCCGGACCATGCTGCAGCAGTTGCTGTTTACAGTGCCGGATCCCCTGATCCAGGCCGTGCTCACTCAATTGCTGATAGACAGGCTGCCGGGCCTGACTGTTGCGCCATGCGTGGCTCAGCTTTTGCTGCAGTGTATTGAGTGGCAGTGGCAAAGTGACGAAGGCATCCGGCTCGACCGCCAGCGCATTGAGCACCACTCGGGCACTGGTGTCTGCCGAAAAAATTACGATCCCGCAATCGGCACTGAGCAGCTGTTTTTTTCGCAGCAGGGTCAGCAATTCGCTGCCTGTCAGGGTGTTATCTAAATGAAAATCGACCAGCAGCAGATCATAGGCTGAGCGCTGGCAATGCTTGATGGCTTCGCGATAGTTGGCGGCGGTGTCAATGTGGCGCAGGCCAATCTGCACGAGTACCCCTTTCATCAGGCTTTGGGCGCTGGGCTGATCGTCGACCAGCAAGACTTTCAGCTTATGCCAGGGCGGGGGCGTAAGGCTCAGGGTGTGCAATCGGGTAGCCATCCTATGTCCTCAGAGCAACCGGAATGCAACTGCATGCAAATGTGGCGGCAGTCACATTTTAGATAGACTGAGTGTAGTCGGTTTTTGTGGTGAAAAATTGTGCTATGTGGTGATTGGAGGGCAAGAAATCATAAAGTCGCAAAAGTGAGAATGGTGCAGGGCGCGTGACAAAGCGAAAGAAAAGAGAGCAATAAAAAAAGCCAGCGCGATGCGCTGGCTTGAAAGATGGTGGAGGGAGAAGGATTCGAACCTTCGAAGGCGGAGCCGTCAGATTTACAGTCTGATCCCTTTGGCCACTCGGGAATCCCTCCACGGGATTTTTGCGTATTGTCTGGCTATATCAGCCTTGAAAGCAGCAAAGCGCTACTCTCAGAAAAGATGGTGGAGGGAGAAGGATTCGAACCTTCGAAGGCGGAGCCGTCAGATTTACAGTCTGATCCCTTTGGCCACTCGGGAATCCCTCCACGGGATTTTTGCATATTGTCTGGCTATATCAGCCTTGAAAGCAGCAAAGCGCTACTCTCAGAAAAGATGGTGGAGGGAGAAGGATTCGAACCTTCGAAGGCGGAGCCGTCAGATTTACAGTCTGATCCCTTTGGCCACTCGGGAATCCCTCCACGGGATTTTGTCGTATTGTCTGGCTTTTCAGCCGTGAAAGCCGTACAGCGTACCACTTTCATCAAAAATGGTGGAGGGGGAAGGATTCGAACCTTCGAAGGCGGAGCCGTCAGATTTACAGTCTGATCCCTTTGGCCACTCGGGAACCCCTCCACAAGTGCGGTGCGGATAATAGCAAACAGGTGAAGACTGTAAACCCTTTTTCTGAATATTCATCGTTGCTTGCTGGATTTTTCGTCGTTTTGCAAGTTACGTCTACGGTTTGTGCTTTTTTGTGAGGAAAACTTGCCTAGCTTTACATTTCTTTACCCCGATTATTCTGTGGGTCAGATATGATTAGCCCATAACAAAGAACAGGATGCGTAAGCATGAAGAAAGTTGTTTTGGCCGTTGTGGTAGCGGCATCCCTGGCCGGCGGGGGCTATTTCTATTTTCAGCAGCAGTCTCATGCTGCCCAAGCCGCCAGCCAGCCCAAACCTGGCCGCAGCGTGCCGGTGGCGACAGGCGAAGTGAGCTCACACCAAGTAGTCAGCTCTGTCTCTCTGGTGGGCAAACTGGCCGCGCAGCGTTCAGTGACCATTGCTACTGAAGTGGCCGCCAAGGTGGATCGCATTGTGGTGGACACCGAGCGGAAAGTGACCCAGGGCCAGTTGCTGGTTCAGCTCGATAACGCCAAGCCCAAGGCCGCTTACGATGAAGCGAAAGCCTATTATGACGACGAAAAGCGTAAATATACCGAATATCAGCGGCTGGTGAAGCGCGGCGCCCTGACCCAGACCGAACTGATTGCGCAGCAGGCAAGTGTGAGCATCGCCAAAGCCCGCCTGGATGCGGCTAAAGCGGAGCTGGATGATCACCAGATCCGTGCGCCGTTTGCCGGGACTGTGGGTCTGATTGACTTCAGTGCAGGTCATACCGTGACGGTCGGCAGTGAGCTGTTTACGCTCGATGATCTGTCAACCATGCGCCTCGACGTCCAGGTGCCTGAGCAATACCTGTCAAAACTGGCACCTGGCATGGCGGTACAGGCAAAAAGTCAGGCATGGCCGGATGATACGTTTCAGGGCACGATTCAGGCGATTGACTCCCGGGTTCAGGCTGAATCACTCAATATCCGGGTGCGTGTCCAGTTTGAGAATACCAGCGGTAAACTCAAGCCCGGCATGCTGATGGCAGCGGCGCTGGATTTTACCCCGCAGCAGGCGGCGATTATTCCGGTTCAGGCGCTGGAGTATTCCGGCACCAAGCGTTTTGTTTACCTTGTTGATCCCCAAGGCATTGCGCACCGAACCGAAGTGACGCTGGGCGCCAGAGTGAAAAACGAAGTGGTGATTGAATCGGGCGTTGAGATTGGTGATCGCATTGTGGTGCAGGGACTGGTCAATATGCGTGATGGCCTGGCCGTGCAGGATGTCAGCCCGGGCAACCCGTCTGAGACCAAAGCGGCCAGTGTGATGCAAGCGGGAGATAATGCCTGATGTGGTTATCTGACGTTGCAGTAAAACGCCCGGTGGTCGCGATTGTACTGAGCGTGCTGCTGGTGGTGTTCGGTCTGGTGTCATTCAGTAAACTGCCGGTTCGGGAGATGCCCGATGTGGAAAACCCGGTGATCAGTATCGGCACCTCGTACGAAGGGGCATCGGCAACCATTATGGAAAGCCGAGTCACCACTGTGCTGGAAGATGAACTGTCGGGCATCAGCGGCATTGAAAGCATTACCTCGACCACACGTAACGGTAGCTCGCGGATCAGCGTTGAGTTCGAAATGGGCTGGAACCTCACCGAAGGGGTCAGCGACGTGCGTGACGCCGTTTCCCGGGCCCGGCGCAGCCTGCCCGATGGCGCGGATGAGCCGATTGTCTCCAAAGATGACGGATCGGGTGAAGCGGCGATTTATATCAATCTGACCTCAAGCGAAATGGACCGCTCACAGCTCACTGACTACGCCGAACGGGTGTTAACCGACAGGTTCAGCCTGATCAATGGCGTCAGCTCGGTGCAACTGACCGGCGCACTGTATAAAGTTATGTATGTCCGCCTGTTGCCGGAACAGATGGCCGGGCGCGGCGTGACCACCACGGATATTATCGACGCCCTGCGGGATGAAAACGTTGAACTGCCGGGCGGCGAAGTGCGTAACGATGCGACCACCATGTCGGTACGTACCGCGCGTCTGTACCGCACCGCAGAAGACTTCTCCTACCTGATGGTGCGGCAGACCCAAGACGGCACGCCGATTTACCTCAAAGATGTCGCCGATGTGGCCATCGGCGCGCAAAACGAAGATGCCACCTTCAAAAGCAATGGGGTATCCAGCCTGAGCTTAGGCATCGTGCCGATGTCAGACGCCAACCCGCTGCAAGCTGCCGCTGCGGTCCAACAAGAAGTGGACAGGCTGCAGCGTTTTCTGCCGGACGGCACCCAGCTGGCAGTGGATTACGACTCGACCATCTTTATTGAGCGCTCGATCAACGAGGTCTACAACACCTTGTTGATCACAGGCGCGCTGGTGGTGCTGGTGCTGTATGTCTTTATCGGACAGGCAAGGGCGACCCTGATCCCGGCGGTCACTGTGCCGGTGTCGCTGATTTCCGCTTTTATGGCGGCTTATTATCTGGGTTTTTCCATCAACCTGCTGACCCTGATGGCCCTGATTCTGGCTATCGGCCTGGTGGTGGATGATGCCATTGTGGTGGTCGAAAACATTTACCACCATATCGAAAGGGGCGAGCCGCCTTTGCTGGCGGCGTTTAAAGGCACCCGAGAGGTCGGTTTTGCGGTGATTGCCACCACGCTGGTGCTGGTGATGGTGTTCCTGCCGATCGGCTTTATGGATGGCATGGTGGGGCCGCTGTTCACTGAGTTTTCTGTGCTGCTGGCAATGTCTGTGCTGTTCTCCTCACTGATAGCACTGACCTTAAGTCCGGTGCTGGGCAGCAAACTGCTTAAAGCCAATGTCAAACCCGGACCCTTCAACCGCTTTGTCGATCGTCAGTTTGCAGCGCTGGAGGCGGTGTACCGCAAAGCGGTCACTCAGGCCGTGCGCTGGCGCTGGGCGGCACCTTTGCTGATTGTCGCCGTGGTCGGCGCCAGTGTCTGGCTGTTTAAACTGGTGCCGAGCCAGCTGGCGCCCTCTGAAGACCGAGGGGTGATCTTTGCCTTTGTCCGTGGCGCGGAAGCCACCAGTTATAACCGTATGGTCGGCAATATCGAACAGGTTGAGCAGCGCTTGCTGCCCATGGTGGGCAAAGGGCTGATCCGCTCTGTCAGTATCCAGACGCCGGCCTTTGGCGGGCGGGCCGGGGATCAGACCGGTTTTGTGATCATGCAGCTGGAAGACTGGGAAGATCGCGATGTCAGCGCGACCCAGGCACTCGGGGTGATCCGCAAAGCCCTGCAGGGCATTCCGGATATCCGTGTCTGGCCCTTTATGCCGGGATTTCGGGGCGGTTCGTCCGAGCCGATGCAGTTTATCCTCAACGGTGCTGATTACGACGAGCTGTTTGCCTGGGCCACCAAACTGAAAGATGTCGCGCAGGGCAGCGGCATGATGGACGGCGTGGACATCGATTACGCCGAAACCACACCTGAGCTGGTGGTGACGGTTGATCGCCCTCGGGCGGCCGAGCTGGGTATTCCGCAGTCGGATATTGCCGAAACGTTGGAAGTCATGCTGGGCGGGCGCAGTGAAACCACCTTTGTCGAACGCGGCGAGGAATACGATGTGTATCTGCGCGGCGATGAAAACAGTTTTAACAATGCGATGGATCTGAGCCGGATATATGTCCGCGCCAGGAACGGCGAGCTGGTGTCGCTTAACAGTGTGGCGAAAGTTGAAGAAGTGGCAGCCGCCCGCAAGCTGAGCCATAACGAGAAGCAGAAGTCGATCACCATCACCGCGAACCTGATGCCCGGCCATACCTTGGGTGAAGCGCTCGAATTTATGGATGAGCAGGCCTTGTCTATGCTGCCGAGTGATATTGTGATCGACTATGGCGGTGAATCGAAAGATTTCCGCGAGAATCAGAGCAGTATGGCGATGATCTTTGGATTGGCTTTGCTGGTGGCGTATCTGGTGCTGGCGGCGCAGTTCGAAAGTTTCATTAACCCGATGGTGGTGATGCTGACCGTGCCGCTGGGGATCTTCGGTGGCTTGCAGGGACTGATCCTGATGGAACAGAGCCTGAATATCTACAGTCAGATAGGCATGATCATGCTGATTGGCATGGTGACCAAAAACGGCATTCTGATTGTGGAGTTTGCCAACCAGCTCAGGGATAAAGGCATCGCCTTTGAGCAGGCCATTGTCGATGCCTCTGCACGGCGTTTACGCCCGATCCTGATGACGGCATTTACCACCTTGTTTGGTGCCTTACCGCTGCTGCTGTCGAGCGGCGCCGGTTATGAAAGCCGCATTTCGGTCGGCACTGTGGTGTTCTTCGGTATGGCGTTTGCGACTCTGGTGACTTTGTTCGTGATCCCGGCCATGTATCGTCTGGTGTGCGCGAAAACTCAGTCACCGGGCCATGTCGCGGCACAGCTGCAAAAAGCCCTGGAGCATGATTATGTGGGACGCCGCAGCCATGGTGAACTGCCATTGAATGAAACAGGTAAATAAAGATAAAGGGGCGTAAAGCCCCTTTATCTTACTGAATGTCTTTTTATGGTTTAGATGTGATCAGAAGCGATATCCTACCGCTATTTGAGCGCCTTGATAATCAAAGTAATCACTGAAATCATCCAGTGAACTGTCTGCTATGTTTTTCAGGTATTCACCGCGAATCATAAAGTTATCATTGATATTCCATTGGATACCCACACCACCATCCAGCATGGCACCAGTATCGCTGGAGTTTAATGTGTAGCCATTCAGGCTTGAACCGGAAACTTCTGCATCGGCACTGACCATAGAAGCGTTCAGGCGTGCGTAAAGTTTGATGCCTGAATTACCCAGTTCACCGGTTGACGGCACAACACTGACGCCAATCTGGCTGAGTGAAAGCTCAATTTTAGTATTATCATAAGGATTCCATTCATTGGAATATTCTGTCGAGCTGAAACTGATGAAGGTTTCCAGAGCAAGATATTCACTGAACTCGTGACCCAACCCCAGAGAAAGGTTTGGTGTAATATCTTCAGTAATTGCATTGGGTTTGTCTTTCATCGTCAGGCCGATTGTACCAATACCACCATAAAAATACGTTTTATTGGATGAGACTGTCTCGGCGGGTGATGATGTCTCTGCAAAAGCAGGGGCGGAGGCCATGAAACATGCAGCAGAAAGAATAACGATTGATTTCATTGATATAACCAACTTTGTATTAAAATGTTTAATGTAAAAAAAGCGAGAAGCTTAATACCAAACCTATCAAATGAAATCAAGAGAAGTGACACATGGTGCGTATTGTGAGGCGGCTCATACCAACTGTGCGCTTTTTTTGTATCTAAAATGACGCATTGGAATATCAAACGTTGAGTGAATTCAATCTGATACTGGGTCAAGGATCGAAGAGTTAGTCTGTGTTGCTGTTCATTCGATGTGAAAGCATGGAAATTCGGCTATTTTACAGTAAAATCCCTGCTTCCGAACGCGTTGTGAAACGCACAATGAAGAAGATCACCATGCCAGAAAATAAACCTCAGTCCCGTAATGACGTACCATCTTCAGACACCAGTCTGGTTCGCCTGAACAAATTTATCAGTGATACAGGTTATTGCTCGCGCCGGGAGGCCGACAAACTGATTGAACAAGGCCGGGTGCTGATTAACGGCCAGCAGCCAGAAATGGGCGTCAAAGTCGGCCCGGATGATGAAGTGCTGGTGGATGACAAACCGCTGCGCCGCAAAGAGCCGCCTGTCTATATTGCACTGAATAAGCCTGCCGGGATCACCTGCACCACCGAAAGGCATGTCGAAGGCAATATTGTGGACTTCATTGGTCACCGCAAACGTATTTTCCCGATTGGTCGACTGGACAAGGCGTCTGATGGTCTGATTTTCATGACCAATGACGGTGATATCGTCAATAAGATCCTCCGTGCCGGTAACTCACATGAAAAAGAATATGTCGTGCGGGTGGATAAACCGGTGACCGAGGCGTTTCTGGCCAAAATGGCATCCGGGGTTGAGATTCTCGATACCGTGACTTTGCCGTGTAAAGTTACCAAGGAAACCACTTATTCTTTTCGTATTGTGCTGACCCAGGGCCTGAACCGCCAGATCCGCCGTATGTGCGAAGCGCTGGGCTTTGAAGTCTATAAACTTCGCCGCGTCCGTATTATGAATATCACCATCGACGGGCTGCCAAACGGGAAATGGCGCTATCTGACCGAGGATGAAATGGCAGAGATCCACCGTTTGCTGGCGCTGTCGAGCAAAACAGAGGAAGCCTCGCGGGTCGACAGTCAGGGGCAGGCCATCAGCAAAGCCACAGACGCGAAACTGTTCGATGCCCGCAAGCATGGCGAGCAGGAAGCACCGGTCAGGTATAAAACCTATCAAGGAAAAGGTGAGGTTGAGCGTCGTCGTCCGGGCAGCAAACCGGGCAAATCAACGCAGCGGCCGCACGATAAAAAATCCGGTGGGCATGCGGGCAAAGGACCGAAAGGCGGTCGTCCGGACCGTTCGGGTCATGAATCGACCTCGCCCGGCATTAAAAAATGGAAGTCTAAGAAAGACCAGTAACGGCTGAACGCCGATTCTGCTTGCATTCCCCTGCGCAACTTTGCACTATTCAATGATTACAAAAAGCCAGAAGCAAAGTTACAGGGGAAGTCATGGCAGGCAACACAATTGGACAAGTTTTTCGCGTCACCACCTTTGGCGAAAGCCATGGTCTGGCGCTGGGCTGCATCGTTGATGGCTGCCCACCCGGGTTGGCACTGACAGAAGCCGATATGCAGCACGATCTCGACCGTCGTCGCCCGGGAACCTCCAAGTACACCACACAGCGCCGCGAGCCGGATGAAGTCAAAATCCTGGCCGGTGTGTTTGAAGGCCAGACAACCGGCACTTCTATCGGTCTGATGATCGAAAATACCGATCAACGCTCAAAAGATTACTCCCAGATCAAAGATCTGTTCCGTCCCGGCCATGCTGATTACACCTACGAGCAAAAATACGGTGTCCGCGATTACCGCGGCGGCGGTCGTTCTTCCGCCCGTGAAACCGCGATGCGGGTAGCGGCTGGCGCAATTGCCAAAAAATACCTGAAACAGGTGCACGGTATTGAAGTGCGTGCTTACTTATCGCAAATGGGCGACGTCAGTATTGATACGGTTGATTGGGATCAGGTCGAGCAGAATGCCTTTTTCTGCCCGGATGCCTCGAAAGTCGACGCGCTGGATGAGCTGATCCGTAAGCTCAAAAAGGAAGGTGATTCCATCGGCGCCAAACTGACCGTCGTGGCTGAGAATGTCCCGGTCGGACTGGGTGAGCCGGTGTTTGATCGCCTGGATGCGGACATTGCTCACGCCCTCATGGGCATCAACGCAGTGAAAGGCGTAGAGATTGGCGATGGCTTTGATGTCGTGACACAGCGCGGCAGCGAACACCGCGATGCCATGTCACCGCAAGGTTTCAAATCTAACCATGCGGGCGGCATCTTAGGCGGGATTTCCTCCGGTCAGGACATCGTTGCTCATCTGGCGCTCAAGCCCACATCCAGCATTACCGTGCCGGGCGAGACAATCAACAAGCAAGGCGAAAGCGCTGAGGTCGTGACCCGTGGTCGTCATGATCCGTGTGTCGGCATCCGCGCCGTACCGATTGCCGAAGCCATGGTGGCGATCGTGCTGATGGATCACCTGTTGCGCCACCGCGCGCAAAACGCCGATGTGATTACCTCGACGCCTAAGCTGAAAGAAATCGACTAAAGCGCTAACTGGCAGGCCATAAAGGCTGGCTGCTTAAACAAAAAGAGGACGTTGGGGCGTCCTCTTTTTGTTACTGAACACTCAGTCGCATCGCAGCGACAAACCCGCTATAATCGACGCCATTCTTGCGGGAGGGTCTGAGCGTATCAGCGATGACCTCTCAGATGTTCAATGAAGCCACACACAGTCCATGCCTCACGATTATAACGACCTGATCACACTCTTTAATCGCACTTTCCTGACCAGCCTCAACACAGAACTGGTGCTGGGCGGGGATGAGCCGATTTATCTTCCCGCTGATACTGAGCATCCGCACCACAGAATTGTGTTTGCCCGGGGTTACTTTGCCTCTGCACTGCATGAGATCGCGCACTGGTGTATTGCCGGCCCCGAGCGGCGTCTGCTGGAAGATTATGGCTACTGGTATTTGCCCGACGGGCGGGACGCTGATCAGCAGGCGGTGTTTGAGCAGGTTGAAGTGAAGCCTCAGGCGGTAGAGTGGCTGTTATCGGCCAGTTGCGGCTTTCGTTTTCAGGTCAGCTGCGACAACCTGAGTGGTGATCATGAGCCGGATCGGGTAGCATTTACCCGCAAAGTTCGCCAGCAGGTACTGCATTACCTGAATGGCCATACACCGGAGCGAGCGGGCATATTGTCAGAAATGTTGCGTCAGCATTATGGTGTACAACCGCTCAGCGCAGACGATTTCCCTGAGCCGCTTTGATGATACGGACACGCTTCACGTCAGTGTATGCGTGGCGCGAGTCAACCTATTCTGAGCCGCAGGCCAGATTCAGATAAAACGAAAGAGTGACGAGATGATCCAGCAATACGAAGAAAAGCTGCTCACCCTGATTGACCTGATGGTGGAAACCGCATCAGATGACGAATTATTTGCAGGCGGTTACCTGCGTGGCCACATTTCGTTGTCGGCAGCAGCGTGTGAGCGTGACGGCATTGCGTCTTTAGAGACAATGAACCAGGCGGTGAATGACAGCCTGAAGCATGCGCAGTCTGAACTGAATCCTGCCGATCAGCAGCTGGTAAAATCACTGTGGCTTCAGTTGCAGCAGTCGGCGGTTGAGTCATCCTCCTGACTGGATTGCGGTAACCCAGGCGCGTTGCCGGTAACAGTAACAGAAGTACAAACAGAATCAAAAAGGCCAGTCCGGATATAACGGACTGGCCTTTTTGTGTATCCCATCTTTGATTGCGTGTTTTGGCAATCAGTCGTGATTTCTGAACGCAGAGCGGATCAGGACAAAAGCCACAGCCAGCATACCGCCCAGCAGGGTGGCGATCACCACAATCAGTGCGCGTTTCGGTTTGTCTTTGGTCACCGGTTTTTCTACGTTTTCAAGAAAACGGTAGGTTTTGAATTTGATATTTTTATCCAGTTCAGTGCCCTGTAGCAGGGACAAACGCGCTTCCACTTGCTGAATGCGGGGTTCAACCACGCTCAGGTTTTTGACCGATGCCAGGGCGCTCACCTTGGCCGCCAGCGCTTTGGCGCCTAAGTTAATGGCAAAAATCTCGTTATCACCCAGGTTCTGAACCGGCTGGTTAACATCCGCAGCACTGGCAATATTTAAGGCATATTGGGTACGCTCTTTTTCAACCTGCAGATAGCTGCTGGCCTGACTGCGCAATACCTTGAGCTGCTGTTTCAGCTCATACTCTTTGGCGGAGACCAGCGCCTGCACGTTCGCTAATGTATCGTTATAGACTTTTGCTGAAACGAAATCGATGTACTGTTTCAGCATCTCAAAGCTGCTGTTACTGGTGGTGGCCTGCAGGTTAATCACAAAGGTATCGGATTCCTGCTTGCTGGCTTGCTGAGCCGTGATTTTATCGAACCAGTTCTCCAGCGCTCTGTCAGTATCTTCTTCAGAGGTGACATTCTTTTCAGTCAGAAACTGCTGAAAATCGCTGTTGTCCGTCAGGAAAGCTTTTTTGTTTTCCAGCGAATTAAAGCCATTGATGAAATGCTTAAACAGCACTTCGGCATCAGCCACATCAAGCAGTTGGGTACTGACCAGTACGGTACCGTCAGCCTGATAGACATCAAATGCAGGCTGGAATGCACTGATTTCACGTTGCAGTTGGGCAAAATCGGTAATCTGAGGCTGTATCACTTTGGCTTTGGCCGTCCACCATTCCTGCGCAGTGAGTGCGTAGGCAACACCTGCGATGGCGAATACAAAGGTAATTAGCGCTATCAACAACTTTTCTTGCCACAGGGTTCTGACAAGCTGGACGAGATCGATTTCATCAGTGTTGTCTGGTGTTGGCATAGTTTGATTCGATTGATGAACAAGTTGAGGGCCTGACGGGACGGCTTTTTTGTGTGTATCTGTCACTATGACACTTCCATTGATAACTGCAATTTGTGATGCGATAAAAAAGAAAAATAAAAAAATCTTTGTAATTTTATCTGAATGCGTTCAGTAGAGCATTAGAATTAAGTAAATATGTACTCACAAGGCAAATTATAGGTGGGGGCTCTTAGCGGAAGCAAGCAGCCATAGGGCACTTGAAGGAAATTATTGAACAAGTTTCTACTATCCGTGATCCCTGACAAAAAATTCGGATAACCGAGGCGCATGAAAAGTTACTTTTTATACAAAAAAGCAACTTTCACTGAGTGCGACCTTAAGCGTTGCCTTCAGGCACAAGATGCCGAGCCCCGATTTCGCTTTCTTTGGCAATAAATGTCAGGGTCAATCGACGGAATAGGGGAAGCTGATATATTTACGGCGGTAGTTTGACGAACCGGCAAAAAGGGTCAGCAGAAACAAAACGGCCAGTAACCCCAGGCTGAAGACGATATCTTCCTGCACCACCAGTTGGTAGCAGCAGGTGGCAAAAAACGCGATCGCCAGCAACAGGTTGATTTTATGCAGTACGGGAAATGTTACCGAAAAAACAGCATATTTTCTGAACATATTTCTACCTCACAAACGTCGATTACGAGATCACTTCATCCAGATCAGGAAGGCGACAGTATTCGATGAAGATTAATCTTTAGCCACTTTTTGTGTTGCCGGTACGGGATCCCGGTTCAACCGTTCAATAGGGCGGTTGAGCAGCACAGCAGCGCACGAGTGCAATAAATCCATTCAGTTTGCAGGGCTAATTGTTGGCGTATTCAGACACTCAGAGCAACTAAAAAGAGTTGAAAGAATCTAAAGAAAGCTAAAAAGCAGGAGGAAATCGAAGAAGGCAGAAAAAGCAGCAGCGGTTGTGCTCTCGGAGCTAATGATGACCCGCAGAGGCGGGCCATCCAGAGTTATCTGACTATATAATCATGCTTATTCAGCCTGCATCATCTTCCGGCCGTACCAGGGATAACGCGCATCGGTAATGTTATAGAGCTGGTACTTACGGTTGAGCATCTGTCCGCCGTCCCGCGTCAGAGGAAGCCAGGAAATATTGGCGCGGTTGCGGCTTGGTTTGACGGTCATCAGATCGTAAGGGATCGAGATGTAAAAGCCTTTATTGTAACTGCCCTCACCAAATTCTTCGGCCGACAGGTTGGTTTTGGTCACAAAGGCACCGGCAATGACCCCGCTGTCAAACTGCTTGGAAAAGTCGAAGGTCACACCCACATCTTCCGTCAGGTAGCGTCCGGCACTGATTTTCATCAGTGTATTGGGCAGCAAAGTCCATTGTGGCTGGTAATAGAAAGTCGCATGGCCGGTCAGCGCGCCAGTCTGTACCTTGTAGTCACGCCCTGTAATGGGATCGAAGTGCACTTCGTCACGGAAAAGGCCGAACTGGGTATCCGGGTCTCGCTGAATCACATAGTTTATATCGGCACCCAGCGCCCAGTTGACGCCCATAGGGCGATAAAGCACCTCACTGCCTGCACCGGCAAACATCATTTCCAGGTAGCCTGCGTACGCTTGTCCGTACCAGTTATCCGCCAGTTGATCCATCCAGGTCAGCTGAAGATTGTTCACCCGGATCGGATTGCCATCAATGTACTGGCGAACCAGGGTACGCACGCGTTTTAAATCTGTGCCATCGGGCGGCACATCGTAGAGGAACTTATCGTAGTTATCGAACAGATTGAGATAGACACTGCCGCCCAGCTCCCAGTGATCCGTCATATGATAACTGGCGCCTGCCGTTACCCCTAAGTTATACAGATAAAATCCTTCCGAGCCGCCAAAAGACTGCTGAAGGGTTGGGGAAACACTTATATCCCATTTGTCAGTGTCTGTGGCAATCAGCCGGCCTTGCGGCTGCGCCGGTACCTGATGCGTGATGGCATCGTCGACAGAAGCATTGACATAGCTGTAACGGGCGACTTGATCAAATGCTTCCACGTTCACCCGGGTTTCCCTGATTGGCAGTTTGTTGCTGGTTTCGATCAGGCGATACTCGTTATACAGCGGCAGGCCGGTTTGCGGATCAGTCGGTAACTGGTTACTGAGCAGGGTTGCGGCACGCTGGTAGCCCTGGTCGCTATCCCGGTACTTGTTCTGCGGCGCCACGACAGTCACGGTATAATCATCGGCATACAGGGTCGGGTTTTCATAACCGGCGTTGGTATGCAGTTGATTGGCAATATTCTGCCAGTCTGCACTGGTGGTTGTACGCTTTTGCCTGTCGGGTGCATACGTGGCAGCAGGTGTGTCCCGCCAGGAGGTGGTCAGCTGATTAAAATTGGTATTGAGGTTAAAACCGGCGGTCCAGGTATTGCCGCGCTCATAGCTGATCCGCAGATCGCCCCAGTCGCCCAGGCGGTATAACACACCCAGGTTTATCGGGCTGTCCTGAGTCATATCCGAGTCTGCGCGGGTCACAGGAAAATCACTGGTATAGTCGTTGCCGTCATATTCCAGTTTCAGCCGCAAAGGCTGCCAGGGCGTCTGGTATTCGACTCCGCCAAATAACGCCATGCAGCCGGAGAACCAGCGCTCGAAATCGACACTGCCGCCTTTGCCTTTATATTCGGTATTGCGGCCGCAATCGCTGCTCAGGCTTTTATCACCGGACAGATTGGCGCCGTTGCCAATATAGCCCCAGCCGAGCCCCAGGGTAAAATCCAGCGCTCCCCAGTGTTTGCTGGCGGCAATGTATTCACCGTCAAACAATCCGGTACCGCCAAAATCACGAATCCCAACAGAGGTTTCCGGTAACCAGAAGCTTTCTTTTAATAGCCGAAGTTTGAAGTCGATGCCTTTGTCTGTGTATTTGGTGTCGCCACTGAAGTCTTCATCTTCACTGTAGAGGACATCCTGAACCAGGGTGTAACGTACGGTGGTTTCCAGCCAGGGGAACAGTTGCAGCGACACATTGTAGTGCAGGTAATCTTCATTATAGGTGGTGCCAAAGGTGAATTCGCCTTCCGGTGCGACTCGGCCGGAAGGCATCTGGATCAGGCCTACGCCACCAAAATCAGACTGGGAAACGGAAAAATCAGGATAACTGAAAGCATCGGCATGAACCGGCAGGGCGATGAACCCCAATGATAATCCTGACAGAAAACGGAGACCCGGAAAACGAAGACCCAGGTGCTTGGAATCGGAAGACAGAACAGGCTGAGCCATCAGAAAGGCCTTTGTGAAAGCAAATGAATAATTTGAGCATTTAACGACTTCGCACTCTCCGGCAGATCGGTAAACGCAAGATAAAGAATGGCGCCCGGCGCGATATCTTGATGCTGCCGGTTCCAGTACGCGATATTGTGCTGTTCGGCTTTGCCGTCGGGTTGAATCACCCAGACATAATCCCGGTTGGCGACCGATAACGCTGGTATCTGTTTCAGATAGTCTGCAGCATCCTGTCTTTCCTGCCAGGGCAGCGAAATATCAGCCGTATTGCCGGTCGGCAGTTTGACGGCACCTGTCACTTTCACGGTATTGGGCCGGGTCGTCAGGCGCAACGCAAAGGGCCCGTTCAGCGCAGGGTTGTTCTCGGGCACGATGCGCACACGATCTCTGTCTAGCGGCAGGAAAATGCGCTCACCCGGCAGAGGCGAAGCCAGGCTTTGTGCCAGCTGAATGAGCGTCTCGCTGGCTGCCGGGCGGCTGTAACGCCAGTGATCAGCCAGTGCTCTGGTCTGTTTGTCTAAGGTTTGCTGATGCAACGCGATGGCCTGCTTTGCACGGTGATCGGCTTTCCATAGCAAAGCACCGCTCCAGTAAAGCGACTGAGCGGGCTTGTCTGATGACGGCGTTAAAGTGCTGAGATTGGCCAGCGCGTCTTGCTGAACCTGATCCAGTCGCACAGTCGACGGGTAGCGCAGTTGTAATTCTTTACCGGCGCTGTTCAGTTGTACCCTCACCGAAGTGGGTGCAGCCTCATCAGGCATTGCCATCGCCGGTGTCGGGGATAAGGAAGCAATGAGTATCAAAGCAGGTTGCACTAAAGCAGGCAGTAACAAAACAGGCCGCGTAAAAATAGTCTGTATCAAAGCTTTCATCATAAATCCTGGGGCGGAAAGCCTTGTCTGGTCAGGCGAAAAGATCGGCTGTAAGCGATGATTTGCATTCATAATCCGTTATTGTCCGTAAGCTTTCAGCAGTTGTGTTTCGACTTCAGGTAAACCGGGGGCGATCAGCTGGCGACTTTTCAGGACCTGACCACTGGCGGGATCAATCCAGAAAGCATTGTCAAACTGCAGAGCCAGACTGGGTACATTGACCTTTTCAACAAAGTAGCGTGCCGGCTGAGTGATCGTGTTGATGGTAATCGTCACCAGCCCTTTGTCCTCAAAGTGCGAGGTGAGCTGATAGCCAAAATGGTAGCCGGGTTGCCAGTCGACGCGACGGGTCCAGGTGGTGGGTGTTGAGGGCAATTGCAGCCCGAGTGCCACCGGGTCTGGCGTCTCAGCGGTAACCTGAACAAGATTGCCAAGGGGCAGGTTCAGGGTTTTCACCAGTCGTCCGTGTTCTGTCACCAGCATGCCTTTGTCGGCGGCCAGCCATTTCAGTTGCATCGCAGGCTCGGTCGCTTCTGAATCCGTCGCTGTTTTTGGCGATGTCAGAATCGCAGCAGGTTCCGCCAGTGCCAGTACCATAAAAGCCTGAGGGCCATCTCCAATACGGGCATACATACTGGCGTAGGGGAGTTGTTCAATCCAGGCTGAGGATTTCACCGTGTCGTCATCACCGCGAACAGCAAGACGAAAGGTATCCGACACATTCTGAAATTTTTGGCTGCATCCGGATAAAAAAGCGTGAACAGGGCGATGAGTACCAGAAAGCGTCTGTTTACAGAAAGACGGGCGTCGAACATGAGGTATCCGCTAGTCATAAGTCAATGGGAGCCACAGGCCAATAGAAGTCACAGGTCAATGACAAAAATAAAAATAACCGCACAGGTGTGCGGTTATGAAATCTGAGACAGCAAACGGGTTTGTTTAGCCCTGATTTACAGATGTAGAATTCGCTGTATCGTTGCTGTTGGCATCGACAACAGCAACAGCTGTTACGGCTACAGCAGCACCCACAGCAACGGTCGTCGCAGTGATACCACCAACCGCGGCAGCTGTGGCGCCCGCAGTACCCGCTGCAGTACCGGCTGCTGCGGTAGAAGCAGTTGTTGCACTTGTGGTCGACGTCGTCGCTGCTACAGAACCAGTACCGGTTGCTGCAAACGCTGAACTGGCCATAAGCAATGCAGCCAGAGAAACGATTACCTTGTTCATCCTATTCCCTTATTCAGTTGTGTTAAGTGATAAATACTAAAGATTGCGGCTTGTTGATAACGCAAAACGCTTTTCAATGATATTTGCATATATAAAGGATAGCAATGTATAGAATGTGAAGATTGCTGTTTACTGCGATTTTAAAACAAAACACTCAGTTAGTATTTTTATACTAAGCGCATTATTAAGCGCATCGTATGGCCCTGTAGTCACTTGTCAGTCGCAGAGGTTCGATAAACATTGTGTTAAGTGCATTGAAAATTGAATTTTTTTCTGCGAACAATAACCTGACGGTGACTAATTACTCTAATTAGAGACCTGTTGCATTTAATGGTTTCTCAGTGGAGTGCGATTGTGTAGAATGCTGCTGCCAAAGTGACAGTCGATCAAGGCGTTTTTACATGCCTTGCAACGATTGTGATGGGGGAAGACAGGCGTTTTCACAGGTTTCGGTTCAAACAAAATCAAATGTAACCTAAATCACACTTTTCTAATGAAATGTCATGCGGCTGACATGCGTGTCATGTGAAAACGCTAACCTGCACCTTGCAGAAAACATGGATGTTATTGAAGGCGTTTGGGAGCTGTAACCTAAGGGCGGTAGCGTGTCTGAAAGGCCAGGAGACTGTTTACAGGCAGCCTCTGAAATATAAAATTTATTGCAGTTTCTCTTTTTAAACAGGCTCTCAATTCCTGTTTTACGTATAGGTCCGGGTGTTATGTGCCGGAGCGTACTCTTCACTCCATCAGGTTTATCTAAATAAGCAGTTGTTGTCACCTTGGTGTGATTCAGCTGTTTGCATAATGTGCGATTGACTTATCCATTGGCAACTGCAATTTGCATACTGCGATTAGTTTTTCGATCAAAATTCAATTTTTATTTATCAACGTTGATTGGATATGGATTTCTCTAAGAAGCTCCTTTTTACTGCTGTGGCGTCATTGTTATTAGCAGGTTGTACGGTTGTTCCCGGTTCCCATCTGTCGTTACCCGACAATAAACAACAAGCAGACAACGAAGCGTTTAACGTGTCTGAGCAGGTGAACGTCTATCCGCTGACACCTTCTGTGATATATCAGTCAAAACGGCCAGAAGTGACAGCCAGAACCAATCCAGCGTTGGATGCTGAACTCACCGGCTATGAGTATTACATTGGCCCTGGCGATATCCTGAATATTACTATCTGGGATCATCCTGAGCTGACCATTCCGGCCGGTTCTTACCGCAGTTCCAGTGAGTCTGGTAACTGGGTGCATGCCGATGGCAGCATCTTCTATCCCTATATCGGCATTGTTCAGGTCGGCGGAAAAACCGTGACGCAAATCCGTGATGAAATCTCGCATCGACTGGCGGCTTTCATTGAAAGCCCGCAAGTGGATGTCAATGTCGCGGCCTTCCGCTCTCAAAAAGCGTACGTGACCGGTGAAGTCAACGAGCCGGGTCAACAAGCCATCACCAATGTGCCGATGACACTCTTAGATGCGATTAACAAAGCTGGTGGCCTGGCAAAAGATGCCGACTGGCGAAATGTGACCCTGACCCGAAATGGCATAGAACAGGACATTTCGCTGTATGCCTTAATGCAGCGTGGCGATCTGACGCAAAACCGCCTGCTTCGCCCGGGTGACATCGTGCATGTGCCGCGTAACGATGCGCAGAAAGTGTTTGTCATGGGTGAGGTGAACGCGCCTCAATTGCTGAAAATTGATCGTGCCGGTATGACACTGACCGAAGCACTGAGCAGTGTTGGCGGTATAAACGAGCTGGAAGCGGATGCGACTGGTGTGTTTGTGATCCGCAACGTGCGCAAAAATAACAAGGCAGATAATGTATCTTCAGCAGACAACGCGCAATTGGCGGACATTTACCAGCTCAATATCAAAGATGCTGCGGCGTTAGTACTGGGGACAGAGTTTGAACTGGAACCTTATGATGTGGTGTATGTGACCTCGGCACCGATTGCGCGCTGGAACCGTGTGGTTCGCCAGTTGCTGCCAACCATTACCGGGTTTAACCAGCTGACCGAAGGGGCAGTACGAGTGAGGGATTGGTAAGCCATGTTTAACAATATTCTTGTGGTATGCGTCGGTAATATTTGCCGCTCTCCGTCGGGAGAAGCGCTGCTGAAACAATTGCTGCCTGCGAAAAATATTCAGTCGGCTGGGTTAGGCACAGAGAAAAGCAAGCTGCAGGGAAAACCTGCGGATCGCACAGCCAGCGAGATTGCCGCTGAGAATGGGGTCTCCCTTGAGGGCCATCAGGCCCAGCAACTGACTTCCGCGATGTGCCGTGACGTCGACTTGATTCTGGTGATGGAAAAAAGCCATCTGGATGCCGTGGCGTCTATCGTGCCTGAAGCCAGAGGAAAAACTATGCTGTTCGGGCAATGGATTGGTCAGCAGGACATTCCCGACCCCTACCGCCTGAGCCGGGAAGCCTACGAGCATGCGTATCAGCTGATTGACAAAGCGGCCCGTGCCTGGGCGCAAAAGCTGTAACATCGGGCGTCAGTTTTTACAGACTGATGCTTTCTGAGTGATCAAAGACTGTCGGTTTGAACCCTGAACGACAGTAATTAAGACAGGGAAGATCACCATGACATCCACCATCATGAGTAGCCTGAGTAGATAGACACTATGACTGTTTCGCAACAAGTGTCGGTGAAACAATCCGACTCCGACGAGATTGATCTGGGCAAGCTGTTTGGCATTTTGCTGGACAGGCGCTGGACCATTATCGCCATGACGTTCGCCTTCGCGGTTGCAGGCATTGCTTATGCACTGTTAGCGACACCCATTTACAAAGCTGATGCCCTGCTGCAAGTCGAAGAAAAAAGCAATGGTCTGTCTGCGCTGGGGGAGATGGGCGATCTGTTTTCGAGTGAATCCTCCTCGAATACAGAAATTGAGATTATTCGCTCGCGCATGATACTCGGTAAAACTGTGGACAAACTCAACCTGACCACACTGGCAGAACCTGCTGCGTTGCCTTTGATTGGTAAGGGCTTACATCGTCTGTCCGGCAATAACGACAGTATCGCAATCAGTCGATTTGAAATCCCGCAAGACATAGAAAAGCCAGTTTATACCCTGGTGGTAGATGATCCGGACAGCGGGACTTACATCTTGTTCGACAACGTAGCGCAGAAAGTTTTATCGGGGAAAGTCGGCGAGCTGGCAACCTCCGGTGAGTATCAGTTGTTTGTATCAGAGCTCGTTAGCGGGCAGGCAGGCACAGAGTTCAGCATCAGCAAACGTTCCCGGCTAGATACCATTCAGTGGCTGCAACAAAGTTTGTCAGTTTCAGAGCGCGGTAAACAAACCGGTATTTTGCAATTGTCGTTCACCGGACCGGATAAAGCGCAGAATACTGCGATTTTGAATGACATCAGCCAGAATTATTTTCTGCAGAATGTGGCCCGTAATTCGGCCGAAGCGGAAAAGAGCCTGGAATTCTTACGCGGCCATCTGCCGGATGTGAAAGAACACCTGACCAAAGCAGAAGACGAGCTGAACCAGTTTCGTCAGGCGAACGATTCTATTGATCTGGGATTGGAAGCCAAATCGACGCTGGAGGTAATGGTCACCCTGGAATCCCAGCTCAATGAGCTGACCTTCAAAGAAAGTGAAATTTCACAACGTTTCACCAAAGAACACCCGGCCTATATTGCGTTGCTGGATAAGCGTAAAACCTTATTGGGCGAGCGAGAGAAACTTAATCGGCAGGTGCAAAAACTGCCGAAAACCCAACGTGAAGTGCTACGCCTCACCCGGGATGTGGAAGTGAACCAGCAAATTTACGTTCAGTTGCTCAATAAAGTGCAGGAACTGAATATCCTCAAAGCCAGCACAGTCGGTAATGTTCGCATTCTGGATGTTGCTCAATCGTACACGACAGCGATTAAACCCAAGAAAGCCTTAATTGTGGTGTTAGCGACCTTGCTGGGCGGTATGCTGGCTGTGGCGTTAGTCCTGGTTCGCGCAGCATTTCACCGTGGAGTCGAAAATCCGGATGAAATTGAAGCCATTGGCTTACCTGTTTATGCCAGTATTCCGCTGTCGGACTGGCAGAGTGATATGGAAAAGAAACAGAAAACCAAGCGTCAGCTCACGGTGGAAGAGAGTTTACTGGCAGTAGCGAACCCGGCGGATTTGTCGATTGAAGCGCTGCGTAGCCTGCGCACCAGCCTGCACTTCGCCATGATGGAAGCCAAAAATAATATTTTGATGATCTCCGGCCCAAGCCCGGGTATCGGTAAATCGTTTGTATCGTCTAACATGGCGGCAGTGATCGCCAAAACCGGGCAGCGTGTGTTGCTGATCGATGCTGATATGCGCAAAGGCCGGCTGGAAAAGAACTTGGCGGTCGCTCATACACCGGGCCTCTCGAGCTATCTGGTGGATAAAGCGGGTATCGAAGAGATTATCAAACAACCTGGCGTGGACAATCTGGATTTTATCGGCCGCGGTGAAGTGCCCCCGAACCCGTCAGAGCTTTTGATGCACCCAAGGTTTAAGAAATTGTTAGAATGGGCATCAGAGAATTATGACATTGTCGTGGTCGATACCCCCCAATTCTGGCGGTCACCGACCCGGCGATTGTTGGCGCTCATGCCGGCACAACCTTGTTGGTAGGCCGCTTTGGCCAGAACGCGGTGAAAGAGATTGAAGTGACTAAGCAACGCTTTGAACAAAATGGCATTGAAGTGAAAGGCTTTATTCTCAATGCGGTGCTGCGAACCGCAAGTTCGCATTATAGCGGTGGTTATTACAACTACAGTTATGAATCTAAGTGAACAGAAAGAACTTAAATACGAACAGATAAACTGATCAGGTTAGGGTTGTATTGTGAAAATTTTAGTTACAGGTGGTGCTGGTTTTATTGGCTCAGCAGTTGTTCGTCATATTATTCAAAACACTGCAGATAGTGTGATTAATCTGGATAAACTGACTTATGCAGGCAATCTGGAATCATTAAGCAGCGTGTCCGATAATGAGCGCTATCACTTTGAGCAAGTTGACATATGCGATAAAGCCGCGCTGGAAAATGTGTTTGAAAAACACCAACCAGATATGGTGATGCACCTGGCAGCTGAAAGCCATGTTGACCGTTCCATCGATGGTCCAGCCGCGTTTATTGAAACCAACATCATGGGTACCTATAACCTGCTGGAAGTGTCACGCGCCTATTGGAACCAGCTGGACGAAGTACGTAAAACCGCTTTTCGTTTCCACCATATTTCAACCGATGAGGTGTACGGCGATCTTGAAGGTACAGCAGATCTGTTCACTGAAAGCACATCTTATAAACCTAGCAGCCCGTATTCAGCATCCAAGGCATCAAGCGATCATTTGGTTCGTGCCTGGCTGCGGACCTATGGCTTCCCGACCATAGTCACCAATTGTTCCAATAATTATGGCCCGTATCATTTTCCTGAAAAGCTGATCCCGCTGATGATTTTGAATGCATTAGACGGCAAACCTTTGCCTGTTTACGGTGATGGTATGCAGATCCGTGACTGGCTGTATGTGGAAGATCATGCCCGTGCACTGTACACAGTGGTGACGCAAGGAGAAGTGGGCGAAACCTACAACATTGGCGGCCATAACGAGAAAGCCAATATTGAAGTGGTGAAGACCCTATGCGCATTGCTGGAAGAACTGGTTCCTGAGAAACCTGCTGGTATCGTGTCTTACGAATCTTTGATCACTTATGTGGCAGATCGCCCAGGGCATGATGTCCGTTATGCAATTGATGCCAGCAAGGTAGAGCGCGAATTGGGCTGGACGCCAGAAGAAACCTTTGAAACAGGTTTGCGTAAAACCGTAGAATGGTACCTGAATAATAAAACCTGGTGGCAACGTGTGCTGGATGGTTCTTACAGCATGGAACGTTTGGGAGTAACCGCATCATGAAAGGGATTATTTTAGCTGGCGGTTCGGGTACGCGTCTATATCCTATTACCCGTGGTGTGTCTAAGCAGTTGTTACCTGTTTATGATAAACCAATGATTTATTATCCGCTCTCCACGTTGATGCTGGCAGGTGTACGCGATATCCTGATTATCACTACACCGGAAGATAATGAATCCTTTAAACGCCTGCTGGGTGATGGTTCTGATTTTGGCATTAATCTGCAATATGCAGTACAACCAAGCCCGGATGGCCTGGCGCAAGCCTTTATTATCGGTGAAGAATTCATTGCCGGAGACAGTTGTTGTCTGGTACTCGGCGATAATATCTTCTACGGTCAGTCATTTTCTAAAACACTGAAGTATGCTGCGCAGCGAGAGTATGGCGCCACTGTATTTGGTTATCATGTAAAAGATCCAGAACGCTTCGGTGTGGTTGAATTTGACTCTAGTTACAAAGCATTATCAATTGAAGAAAAGCCAGTTGAACCAAAATCTAATTGGGCTGTGACCGGTTTGTATTTTTATGATAACCGCGTTGTCGATTTTGCAAAGCAAGTGAAGCCTTCAGAACGTGGCGAGCTGGAAATTACCTCAATCAATCAGATGTATCTGGAAGATGAGAGCCTGAATGTCGAACTGTTAGGCCGTGGTTTTGCCTGGCTGGATACAGGTACACATGAAAGCTTACATGAAGCTTCTTCTTTTGTTCAAACCATTGAGCATGTGCAGGGGCTTAAAGTTGCATGCCTGGAAGAAATTGCTTGGAGTCAAGGCTGGCTATCGGATGACGAGCTATTAAATATAATTGCCCCATTAATGAAAAATGAATATGGGAAATACCTGAAATCACTACTTGGCAATAAGACGTTGCAAAAATCACTCTTGGTAAATCGATAATGAAAGTAATTAAAACTCCATTGAAAGATTGTGTAGTCATCGAACCTACGGTTTATGGTGACGAAAGAGGCTTTTTTTAGAAACGTTTCAGTCACAACGTTATAAAGACTTAGCAGGAATTAATTTAGATTTTGTCCAAGATAACAGATCTCGTTCAACTAAGAATGTTTTAAGAGGATTGCATTTCCAAAAAACTAAACCGCAGGGAAAATTAGTCTCAGTAACTGCGGGTGAAGTTTTTGATGTTGCAGTAGATCTAAGACAAGAGTCACCTACCTTTGGCCAATGGCATGGTGTTGTTTTGTCTGAAGAAAATAAGAAACAATTTTGGGTACCGCCAGGGTTTGCTCATGGTTTTTGTGTGCTAAGTGATGTCGCAGATTTTTTCTATAAGTGCACTGATTACTATGATCCGAGTGACGAAAGTGGGATTGTATGGAATGATAAACAATTATCTATCTCATGGCCTATCGAAGCACCTGTTTTATCGCTTAAAGATGAACAGCTTTTAAGCTTTAAAGAAGTTAGCGACATGTTGAATATGACTAAAAGTAGGTAAGTTTAGTGGGACGTTATACAATTTTTGGTGGTAGTGGATTTGTTGGCTCACACCTTGTTGAAACACTTAAGTTGCAAGGGCACGATGTTTTCATTCCAAAAAGGAATGATGAAAGTGTTTTTCGTAAAGAACTCGGCACTGTTGTATATTGCTCAGGTTGTGGCGATTGCAAAAATACGCCAATGGATGTTTTGTCGGCAAACACTGAGCTTTTAGCTAAAGTACTAAAATACGGCGATTTTTCACGTTTAGTTTATTTGTCTTCGACTCGAGTTTATATGAACAATCAGGACTCAGACGAAGTAACTGATGTGGTAATATGTTCAGATGATAATCGACGATTGTTTAATATAACGAAACTTTGTTCAGAAGAGCTGGCTCTAAAAAGTGGCAGAGATGTTGTTATAGTTCGTCCAAGTAATATTTATGGGGTAGCTTTAAATAGTCCTCTATTTTTGCCAAGCATAGCAAGAAATGCAGTGAAAACAGGTAAGATAGATATGTATATTACACCTGAATATACAAAGGACTACGTTTCAGTGGAAGATGTAGTTGAAGCCATAATTTATCTATCTAACGCTGAAAGTGCTATTGGCCAGATAGTAAATATTGCATCTGGTTATAATACGAGTGCATCAAAAATAGCAGAAGCCTTGGTGGATAATACTGGCTGTGAAGTTGTTTGGCATGATATTAATTATCCTCGTGAATTTTTCCCAGAAACAAAGATAGAAAAACTAATCAACTTAATGCCACATTATACACCCAGAGATGTAATCGAAGATATGAAGGGAATGATCTCTGAGATTAAAAGAAACCTAAAATGAAGCATGTAGTTAAAAGAAGCGATGTTATTTGGGGGTATCTTTCTCAGTTTTTGAATATATCCTCTAGCCTGCTTGTACTTCCTTTTATCATTGCATTTTTATCACAAGAAGAACTTGGTGCATGGTACGTGTTTGTTACAATGGCGGGTTTAATCCAGTTATTAGAATTTGGATTATTACCTACTGTATCCAGGTTCTTTTCTTACGTATATTCGGGTGCACAGAGTCTTAAATATAATATCATTCCAAATACCAGTGATGGAGAAATAAACAAAGAGCTTCTGGTTGATGTTTATAATTCAGCTCGCAGTATATATTTGATAATTTCGCTGATGTCACTGTTTATTGTCCTCACAATTGGGAATCTGTATTTATACTCTCTGGATACAGATGAAAATAATGTCTATTTTATTCAAGCATGGACAATGTATGGTGCTGCAATATCAATTCAGCTTTATTTTGGATATTATAACTCTCTACTCAAAGGACGTGGAGAACAAACGGCTTTAAACAAAATAATCGTTGTAACAAAGTTAACGTTTATTATTCTAGCAATACCTTTACTGACTTATAATTTAGGGCTTTATGCCTTATCTATCGCAGCACTATTTTCAATCGTTGTTGATAGGATTTTAGTTAGAAGAGCAGTGTATAATAAAAATAATGATACGTTTGCACATCTTTTAAAAAACAAAATAAAAAGCACAAAAAAGAAAGTTATTTGGAAAAGTGCTCGAGATATGGGGCTTGTTCAGCTAGGCAATTTTTTGACTGTTAGAAGTGGTGTCTTGATAGTTTCGAGCTTCGTTAGTCTGGAAGCTGCAGCAAGTTATGGTTTGACTGTACAGATAACAATGGTTTTAGTCATTGTATCATCAATGCTTTTTGGATTGAATTTACCTAAATTGAATGCTGAGCAGTTAAACAAAAATAAAAGTAGTATCAAATCATTAATGAAGAAGTCACTGGTCGTAGCTTGGGGTATTTATATCGCTGGTGCGTTAAGTATGCTATTTGTAGGTGACTTTTTCTTGTCCTTTTTATCAGAGAACACGACATTATTGCCTAAATACTTACTGGCACTGTACCTCTTTACTGCATTGCTTGAAATGAACTACTCAATTTGTGCATCGTATTTAACAACCAAAAATCAAGTTATATTTCTAAAGGGTGTTATAATCAGTGGTGGACTGATTGTCTGTGTGTCATTTATTGCTGCAAAGTATTTCAGTGCTGGTGTTATAGGTGTAATTTTAGCTCAACTGATAGTACAAATGCTGTATAACAATTGGAAGTGGCCACTGGTAGTTTATCGAGACTTGAAATATGCTTAATAAAAAAACATCACGATAGTAGATTTAATCCGAAGGAAAGAAGAGCATTATGTTTTTAATTCCTTAACCATTAAAGCTCTTACTGTTATTAGTCAAATAGATAATTACTGGTTAGCCCAAGACTCTAAAGTTATTAAAGATATCAAACATAGAGATAAAATAAAAAAAATAAAAGTTTTAAACTCTAAAATATATCTATGGGTGATTTCTTCACTGAGACTGATAACTGTTATGTTATCAGTTAAAACAAAAAAAAGTGAAGTGCTATTCTTGTCACTTACACCATTACAATATTGGTTAGTTAACTTTATATCTAAAGCTATAAAGGTCAAGACATATGTAATTATGCATGGTGAGTTAGGGTATTTAAATCATGCAGAAGGAAGAGGGCAAAAGCTTGGAGCAAAGTTCATTGATGCCACTTTAAAGAGCAAGAGTGATGTTGAATTTATAGCTATAAGCTCAACTATATTCGATAGAATTTCAAGCAAATATCCGACTCGTAAATTTTCTTATATAGAGCACCCACTACAGGACTTTTCAGGAATTAATAAAATTAAGAATGATAAGCTGACATTTGGGAGTTTTGGTATTCAATCGAAAGAAAAGAACAGTTGTCAAATTTATAAACTGGCAGAGTTGGTAGAAAATAAATTTCATTCAAGATTAAACTTAATCACGGTCGGAGTTAGTAATGGTACGTTTGACTACGATCTCTCAGATAATGTAAAACATTTCTGCAAAGGACATATAAAGAGCTCTCTTATAGAGAAAGAAACATTTTTTGAAAATGTAAGTCAAATTGATGTTTTCTTACTTTTTTCTCAAGGTGGAGATAAATATGATCTCGTTTCTAGCGGAGTTTTTGCTGATTGTATTGCAATGCAGAAACCCATTATAGGGATGCGAACGCCTATGTTATCAAGGTGTTTTGAGCTATATGGTGAGATAGGTGTTCTCTGTGATTCTTTGGATGATATGAAGAATGCTATTTATAATATTTGTCAAGACGAAGAGCTTTTGAAAAAATATGCATATAACTTACAAGAAATAAAAAATGACTTTAGCTTTGATAGTTATGTGAAAAAGCTAGATGGGATAATGAATAAATGAATAAGTTGAAAGTATTCACTCTCTACATTTATATGATCCCAACATTTATTTCATTATTGATTATTTTTAATAATGGCTATTTATTAGGTGATTTTAGGAACTATTTATATTCAGCTTCATTTTTTGATATAGCTCAAGTGTTTTTTTTGTATTCTTGTATGTTATTGGTGATTTATCTGTTCATTATATCAGGAAGTAGAATACATTTTTTTTCGGAGAAGAATAAACAGTTTGAAAAATATTCTTTACTTGTTTTTTGTTTCATATTATTTATTACTTTAGCTTTTGGAGCTGTTAAAATAGGCCAGCCGGTAGAAGGAGGCTTAACTGGTTTAATGATAAAGTTAGCAAGTAAATTTAATCCTCTTTTATTAGTTTTAATAATATCTTATTCAAATATCTCTGTTAGAAAGTTTGCTTTTTGTATACTTGTAACACTGATTTATGGCTTTAAACAGCAATCTTTACAGGGATATTTAATCTCTTTTATTGCTGTTATGATCTATGCTTTAAAAGCAAAAGAGATAAAGTCATTCTATTTCTATTTCCTTCTTCTTAGCCCTATCATATTTGGTAAGTGGGTGCTGGATTTTGTTACATGGATTTATACATTAAGAAATGAGTTGAGGGGAGTTGAGTTTGATACTAATGAAATTTTATCACTTGCAGTGGGGCGGATTTCATCAATCTCATCGTATATTTATTTAACAGAGAACCACTTTAGCTACAATAAGATATCTGAATATTTTTCCCACTCTATATTTATCTCCAGAATTATCGGTGTGCAGATGGGGGGTGGGGTATCACCATCAGATATATTTAATCAAGAATTGCTAGGTGGGAATGCCGGGTATAGTATATTTTTAGGCTTACTTGGGATGCTGGATATGCTAATTAAAGGCGATATTCTAGTCGCAGCCAATAATGTTATATTTCTATTAATGATGCTTTTTATATCATTTCAAATGATCCCATACTTTAATAAGAAAGAAAGAGTTTTAATGTTTTTTAGCGTTTTTTATTTACCATTTCTATCCTCAGATATATGGGAGTGGTCTATTTTACTCCAGAGTTTGATTGTGATTCAACTTGGATATCTAATCTTTGATTTCTGCTCGAAAGGCTTAAGGCGTTAATGAAAATATTATTTTACATACCAAGTATGGCTCCTGCCGGAGGGATTGAAAGAGTCGTATCATCTATTGTTAACAAACTGTCTGGTGAATATGAAATTACACTGTTGACAAAAGATAAAAAAGAAAGCTTTTATACTATCAATAGAGAAGTAAAGACTGAAACGTTATCTTGCCACTCAAGATTAAATATGAACAATCGTTTTATTCGAATGGCACAAATATTCTATGGTATTCTTTCTTCAGCACTTAAGCTGAAGAAGTTTAAAAAATCTCACAGCTTTGATTATATTTATATTACTCATCCAATATCATATTTAGAATGTCTTTTTTCTGGGATAAGTTACGATAAAATAGTGATTTCTGAACATGGCTCTCACAGTAATTACAACTTCGTTTATAAGGTTATAAAGAGCTTAATATATAAAAAAGCATACTCATACTGTGTACCTACTAAATTAGATTACGATTTCTATTTGAAGATGGGATTCCCTGTAAGATATACACCTCACTTTAAGCCTGAGCTGAATTATAAGTATCAAACCCCAAAAGAACAAGTTGTGTTAAATATAGGCAGGTTTACTGAAGATAAGCAGCAATTAGTACTTTTAGGTATCTGGAAAAACGTTATTGAAAAAATTGATGGTAACTGGATTCTCAAAATTGTAGGAACCGGTGAGCTAAATGATATCTTAACTGATTACATAGATAAAAATGAACTTAAAGAAAGGGTGAAATTAGTAAAACCGTGCAGGAATATAGAAAAAATTTATGGCAGCTCAGAAATTTTTGCTTTAACTTCCAAAAGTGAAGGTTTTGGAATGGTATTGTTAGAGGCAATTTCATTTGGAATGCCTGTAATATCTTTTGACTGTCCATCAGGTCCAAGAGATATTATAAATCAAGATAATGGTTATTTAATTCAACCTGGTGATACCAAAAGCTTTGAGAATAAGTTGATAAGTTTAATTAATAACTCTAATTTGCGCAATGAACTGTCTAAAACTGCATTAAAGTCATCTGAGAAATGGTCAGATAAAAAGATAGTATCTCTTTGGAAAGATGTGTTTATATGAAAATATCAGTAGTGATTCCTGCTTACAATGCAGCACTAACAATAGATAAAGCTATTCAGTCTGTTGTGAAACAAGATCTGAACTTCAAAAAAATTGTCATTGATGTAATTGTTGTTAATGATGGTTCAACAGATATGACTTTGCAGGTTGTTCAGGAGATAATAAATAAACATAACAGTATTAAAATTCAAATTTTCTCCAAAAAAAATGAAGGTGTTTCGAAGGCGAGAAATTATGGGATATCAAAATCAGAAGGAGACTGGATAGCATTTCTTGATTCTGACGACGAATGGTTACCAACTAAGCTTAAAGAACAAATTAGAATCATTGATTCATTGCAAGGAAAGGTTGATTTTATAGGGTGTGCAAGAAATGATGAATCACTCCAATTATTAGGTAGGAAAGTAGATAAGCTTTATAAAGCAGAAGTAAATGATCTGCTGATAAAAATGTTCCCTCAAACATCTACAGCTCTAGTAAGAAAAGAACTCCTAAACTTAGTTGGTGGATACAATGAAGAGATGACCCATTCAGAAGATGGAGAGCTTTGGGTAAGGCTTTGCGGTCAAGGCGATTTTTATTATATGCCTGAATCTCTTGTACGTACTGGTGGTGGAAAGGCTAATTATGGTTCTTCAGGATTATCAGCTAATTTAAAAAAAATGCATGAAGGGTCACTTGAAATTCTTAATACAGCATTAAGATTGAATTATATTAATGGTTTTCAATATATTAGTTTATATATATTTTACACATTAAAATACATTCGACGTATTTTAATTGTGAAGGTGAAAAAGAAATGATATTCAAAATTAAGTGGCTTATTTCTACCTTTATAATATATTTCTTCCTTAAAAAATTGGTTATGCCATCCTATATTTCTTTTCCAGTTTTCTTTAAAGGGCTAAACCGAGTTACAATTGGAAAGAAAGTACGTATTTTTCCGGGGGCACGGATAGAAGTTCATGGGGATGGTGAAATCCTTATTGGAGATAATGTCGGTATTGGGCAAAACTTCCATATAACGTCAGCAGGAAAATTGTCTATTGGTTCAGGAACTGTGATCACAGCGAATGTATGTATAACTAATATTCATCATTCATATCAGTCATTAGATTTACCAGTATTATCACAAGATATTGTTTCTAAACCTACAAGCATCGGAGATAACTGTTTTATTGGTTTTGGTTCTGTTATCTTACCAGGTTCATCCTTGGGTGATAACTGCATAGTTGGGGCAAACTCTGTTGTGAATGGTTCATTTCCTAGTGGTTCGGTGATTGCTGGCAATCCAGCAAGAATTATCAAATTATATAATTTTAATACTGGAGTATGGGAACGAGTCTGACATGAAAAAATGTTTGTTATTTTGCCCGGCTTTTTTTGACTATGATAAAAAAATAAAAAAAATCTTGAAATAAAAGGCTACGAAGTTAAGTTACTAGACGAAAGGCCTTTCGATAGCATGATTGGCAAGGCACTACTTCGTTTAAATGTTAATTTCGCAACAAAGTACTTTATAGAGTTGTATTTTAAAAATGCTTTTAAAAACATAGATGACTATGACTTGGTATTCTTTGTAAATCCCGAAAGTATTACACCAAAAATAATTAATAAGTATATCGGTGGTGCATGCAAAGTAGTTACTTATATGTGGGATTCTTTTAAAAATAAGCCTAATGCGATTGGTTTGATTTCCTGCAGTGATAAGTTTTTTACGTTTGATAATAACGATGCGGAGAGGTATAAAATAAATTTTTTACCTTTGTTTTATACTGATGACTTTAAGATAGATTCTTGTAATCATACCGAAGTTTATGATGTGCTGTTTATTGGTACGGCTCATAGTCAACGTTATAATATAGTTAAACGTATAACTAGAAATCTAAATGCTTATTTGTTCTTCTATTCACCAAGTAGGTTTGTGTTTTATTTTAAGAAATATTTTCTAGGTGAACTTAAAAATATGCCTATTTCAGATATTTCTTTTACATCAATGGATAAAGAACAAGTTTTAGATAAAATCATGAAATCTAAATCATTAATTGATGTTTCTCATCCTGACCAAGATGGTTTAACAATAAGAACTATAGAATCTATAGGTAGTAATAAAAAATTAATAACAACAAATGGAAATGTTATAAAATACGATTTTTTTAATAAAAATAACATATTAGTCCTAACTGAAAAAACAACAAGTTCAGATGTGGAATGTTTTCTTATGCAACCATATCAAGAGTTACCTGAAGATATTTATAGAAAATACGCTATTAGTAA
Source organism: Photobacterium sp. Hal280 (assembly GCF_037162255.1). Taxonomy (NCBI): domain Bacteria; kingdom Pseudomonadati; phylum Pseudomonadota; class Gammaproteobacteria; order Vibrionales; family Vibrionaceae; genus Photobacterium; species Photobacterium sp. Hal280. Next base: position 2,325,282 of record NZ_JARLUO010000005.1, on the reverse strand, counting down.
TTGGATTAATAACATAGTAAGTTAAGTTGATGAAATTAAAGATTCTCCCTGTTGTCATGGCTGGAGGCTCAGGCTCTCGACTCTGGCCAATGTCTAGAACACATTATCCTAAGCAGTTCCTATCGTTGACTGGTAAATCAACGATGTTGCAAGAAACCTTGCATCGCTTAGAGCAAGTTAATCACTTACCTGCATACTTAATATGTAATGAAGAACACCGCTTTCTTGTTGCTGAACAGTTAAGAAGCGCAAAAATTGATACGGGTGCAATAATATTAGAGCCGGTAGGAAGAAATACAGCACCAGCCATTGCTCTTGCTGCTTTAAAAGCAGTTGAAGAAGGTGAAGATCCTCTATTGCTTGTATTAGCAGCTGACCATCTCATTCAAGATACAAAAAGCTTTATAGAATCCATCGAAGTGGCTAAACATCATGCTGAATCGGGTAAGCTAGTTACATTTGGTATAGTGCCAACCCTACCTGAAACGGGCTATGGCTATATTCGAAGAGGTAGCCTTACTAATAATGATGAATTAAAGGCATATGTTGTTGATTCTTTTGTTGAAAAGCCAGATTTAGCAACCGCTGAGTCATATCTTGCCTGCGGTAATTATTATTGGAATAGCGGAATGTTTATGTTTAAGGCATCTCGCTTTATTGAAGAACTTAATAAATTCCGGCCAGATATTTTGAAAGCAACGAAAAAATCTTTATCTGGAGCAGCTATGGATTTAGATTTTATTCGAATTGAGAAAGAAGCATTTGTTCAATGCCCTGATGACTCTATCGATTATGCTGTCATGGAATTAACAGAAGATGCTGTTGTTGTACCACTTGATGCTGGATGGAGCGATGTCGGTGCTTGGTCATCACTTTGGGAAGTCAGTAAGAAAGACAATAATAATAATGTTATAGCTGGAGATGTTTTAGTTGATGATAGCTACAGCTGTTATATCAACTCCCCAGAACGCTTGGTGGCTGCTGTTGGTCTTAATGATATAGTTATTGTTGATACGAAAGATGCATTGTTAGTTGCTCATCGCGATAAAGTTCAGAATGTTAAAAATATTGTTTCTGAGTTAAAGTTACAGGAAAGAAGTGAATTTTTACATCACCGTGAAGTATATAGGCCGTGGGGAAGGCACGATTGTCTTGTTCAAGGTGAAAGGTATATTGTCAAAAAAGTAGAAGTGAAGCCGGGGAAAAAAACGGCAAAGCAAATACACTTTAATCGTTCTGAACATTGGGTTGTAGTGTCTGGTACAGCGAAAGTATATTGTGGGGACCAGATTCATATAGTTGCTGAGAATGAATCAATGTATATTCCTGTTGGAACGGAACATTGCTTCGAGAACCCAGGTAAGATTCCATTAGAGATAATTGAAGTACGTACTGGTAGCTACTTAGAAGAAGACGATATCATTCGCACTGAAGAAAATGGTGAAGGTTACTGATATGAAGAAATTAACTTGTTTCAAGGCTTATGATATTCGAGGTGTTTTAGGCGATGAATTGAATGCTGACATTGCATATCGAATTGGTAGAGCATTTGGTGATTACCTAAAAGCCAGAAAAGTTATCGTCGGTGGTGATATCAGAATCTCCACGCCTGAACTAAAAGCTGCTTTATCGGAAGGACTGCTAGATTCTGGATCTGATGTTGTTGATATAGGACTTTGTGGAACTGAAGAAATATATTTTGCCACAAAGCATCTTCAAGCTGACGGTGGTATAGAAATTACGGCGAGCCACAACCCAATTAACTACAACGGTATGAAATTAGTCCGTAGAGGTTCAATGCCGATTAGTGGTGATACAGGATTGTTTGAAATAAAAAGGTTGGCTGAGGATAATGTTTTTTCTCAGGTCTCCCAACGAGGTGTGTTAAGTAAATGTTCTAATCTCAAAGATTATGTCGATCATTTAATGACTTACATTAAACCTGAATCTATAAAACCATTAAAAATTGTTGTAAATGCAGGCAATGGTGCGGCTGGACATGTAATTGATGAAATTGAAAATCGTTTCATTGCTCAAGATGTACCAGTTAATTTTGTTAAAATTAATCACGATCCTGATGGTAACTTTCCTAATGGTATTCCCAACCCACTACTGCCTGAATGTCGTTCAAGCACATCGGATGCTGTTATTGAGAATAGTGCCGATCTTGGAATAGCGTGGGATGGTGATTTTGACCGTTGCTTTTTATTTGATCATAATGGAAGATTCATAGAAGGCTATTATATAGTTGGCCTTTTGGCTGAATCCTTCCTGCTAAAAGAAAAGGGAGCCAAGATTATTTTCGATCCTCGATTATATTGGAATACGCAAGAGGTTATTGAAAATAATCATGGTGAACCTGTGATGTCAAAAACAGGTCATGCATTTATTAAAGAACGAATGCGGGCTGAGGACGCAATATATGGTGGTGAGATGAGTGCTCATCATTATTTCCGTGATTTCGCTTATTGTGACTCAGGTATGATCCCATGGCTGCTTATTACCGAGTTGCTTTCAGTTAAAGAAAGGACTCTTTCTGATTTGGTTAGTGGCTATATGGATGCATATCCGTCTTCAGGTGAAATTAATTTTAAAGTCAAAAATCCTGAACTTGTAATTGAATCAATATATAATAACTTTATTGCAGAAGCGACGTGTGTTGATAAAACAGATGGCATAGGTATGGAATTTAACAGTGATGAAGGGGCGTGGCGATTTAATCTACGGACTTCCAACACTGAAGCTGTTGTTCGGCTAAACGTTGAATCAAAAGAAGATATTCATTTGATGAAAAGGAAAACCAAGGACATTATTTCTATAATTAACAAGCATTGATTTATGTAACCTGAGTTTACTTTTATATGTACTCAGGTTACCTCCATTTTTTACAAAGGTACATGATGTCTGCCGCATGTTTTACTCAAGTTTTTTTCCTTTGAATAATACGATCAAAGACTATGAATGGGGAAGTAAATCTTCTCTAAAAGAGTTGTTTGGGTTCGAAAATAAAAGTAATGCTCACCAAGCAGAGCTTTGGATGGGTATACATCCTTGCGGCTGTTCTTTAGTTAAAGTTGATACTGAAGAAATTAGTCTTTCATCTTTAATAAACCGAGATAAAGATGATATTTTATCTAAGCGAGTTTCTGATGAATTTGGAGAGCTTCCTTTTCTTTTTAAAGTCTTAGCCGCAGAATCGCCTCTTTCTGTACAAGTACATCCGAATAAAACACAGGCTATCGACGGGTTTAATACTGAAAATGAACTCGGTATCTCTATTGATTCTGCAATAAGAAATTATAAAGATGAGAATCATAAGCCGGAGTTAGTCTATGCTATTACACAATTTCAGGTGATGGCTGGCTTTAAGTCATACCAAGAAATTAATGAGTGCTGGTCTTATTTTTCAGTGCCAAAAATCGATAAAGCTTTCAATGGTCAAGTGGAAATAAATAATGATCATGATTTAGAGTTATTTTTTTCAATACTTCTAACTTTAAGTGGTGATGACAAGATTGATGCAGTTTCTCAGCTAAAAAATTATGTAAAAGATCATAAATATGATCATCATTCAATATTAGTTAATGATCTCCTGCAACGTTATGCTGATGACTTAGGGGCATTTTCACCGCTATTACTAAACGTTTTCACTTTAAATCCTGGCCAGAGCCTGTTTATCACCTCTGGAATTCCTCACGCTTATATTCATGGTACAGCTCTTGAAGTCATGGCTAATTCTGACAATGTATTACGAGCAGGATTGACTAATAAAAACATTGACATCGTCGAACTCACTAAGTGCACAAATTTCAAGCCGACCGCTATATCTGAATTGATATGTAATCCTGTCTCTATCGCAGGGAATATTTCACGCTATGAGGTGCCAGTTAGCGACTTCTGCTTTGAAGTGTATTCAAATAGTCAGAATCAGCTTATATCAGTTGATAGTGCAGAAATTGTTTTTTCTTTGGATGATTCGCTTACTCTTCGGCATGAATCTGGAGAAGTGATGACAATAGATAAAGGAGACTCCGTATTTATTCCGCATTACGCAAAATCCTATAGCATAAGTGCTATTGGGCGGGTGATAAGAGTTTTTTGTTAATTTTAATAGATGTTGAATAATGCATTTTTAGTGTCCTAGATTGTGTATTGTTTCCTTGCAAGCACATGTCTTGTGAATGTTATTTAATTTACTCAAGAGTCCCATCATGACTTCTGCATTCATTTTTGTTTTCCTGATGTCCTTTTGCAGCCTGTTTATCTGCCGCAAAGTGGCGAAACGGGTTGGACTGGTTGATGCGCCTAACGAACGGAAGCACCATAAAGGTGTGATCCCGCTTGTGGGTGGTGTGTCTATCTTTGTTACGCTGGCTATCGCCTTTAGCTTTTTTGAACTGTTCCCGCAGAACCCATGGCTGTATTTAAGCTGTGCAACCGTGCTGGTGGTTGTCGGGGTAATTGATGACAGATACGACATCAGTTTTAAGTTACGTTTGCTGGTACAGGCGTGTGTGTCGCTGGTGATGATTTTTGCCGGTGATAAAAGCCTGCATTATCTGGGTTACATGTTGGGGGATTTCTCGCTCGATTTACCCGTAGCCGCCAGCACCTTGCTGACAATTTTTGCGGTCATTGGCGCGATTAACGCGTTCAACATGGTCGACGGTATTGATGGTCTGTTAGGGGGCCTGGGATCGGTCAGTTTTGCTGCCCTTGGGTTTGTTTTTTATGTGTCAGGTAATACGGAACTGTTTGTGATCTGCACCATGATAGTGACTGCCATGATCCCTTACATTCTGCTGAATTTAGGTTTCCCTCTGGGGCGGCGGTTTAAAGTCTTTATGGGTGATGCGGGCAGTATCTTCATTGGCTTTACGGTGATCTGGCTATTATTGGAAGCCACTCAGGCTGGTGCGCAGAGTGCCATGCGTCCTGTAACCGCACTCTGGCTGATTGCTTTGCCACTCATGGATATGGCCACCATCATGATTCGCCGTATCCGCAAAGGCCAGTCACCCTTTAAGCCGGATCGCGAACACCTGCATCATATTTGCCAGCGTATTGGTTTGTCACCTTTTATGACCCTGGTCGTGATTTGTGGTCTGGCAGCCAGTATGGCAGGAGTCGGGATATGGTCTGATTTGTCGCAGGTCAATGAAACCCTGATGCTGCTGAGCTTTATGATCACGTTCGGTGTGTATTTTGCGGTGATCAGCCATATCTGGCGTATTACCACCTTGATACACAAGCTGACGGGTCGTAGCCAGCCGAAAACACCAGAGCAGGTAACTTCAGAGCGGTAAGCGCCTTCATTGTGTGAGTGATTGAACAGAAGTCAAAGATGCTGAACATGAACCCAGGCTTGTCCTGGGTTTTTTTATGTAATTTTTTCGTATTACCCAGAGTCTGACTGTTTACCGCTTATCTAATGCTCCAGCCTGTCTTCCCTTCTTATCTGCTTGGCGGCTTTGTCGTAGTGCTCCAGCCGATTGAGCCAGCTTGAAGTCGCCCAGAACAGGACAAAGATGAAGTGGGCACTTATCTGAACCAGATGTTCTAAACCTTTTAAGGCGGCATGTAATCTATGTGTTCTCATCGCGCGTAATCTTTCTCTCGTTGTTCAGTTTTTCTCTGGGCTAGTACAGATGTCCCTGCATGACTGGATATATAAAGATGCGTCAATTATCAGGAAGAAATGTAGTGGATCTGAGAGCAGATGAACGAACTGGGAACTATGATCGAATAATCTTGAAACACACTTGTAACAACCAGTTCAAACACGGAATTATTTACAGCCGTACAGAAATACGGCTGTGCGATTAGATTTGTTGGTCTGGTTAGGGTGTTTCTTGCGGCGGGGAGTATTTTTCTACTTTCGACAGGGTGAAGAAGTAGATAATGAAACACAGGATGAATAACCAGAACATCAGATACTCGGGCACATTGGCAATCTCGCCATAAATACCCACAGCGCTCAGTAGGGTCGCTATACTGCAGATAGCGATCAGCGTTTGCAGTGAATTCAGGCCCAGCCGCTGGAAAATGTGGTGCAGGTGTTCGCGATCCGGCTTGAAAGGGGAATCGCCACGCTTGATACGGCGAATCATAATCGCTGTCATATCCATTAAGGGGACGGCGATGATCCAAAGCGCCGTCACCGGACGCAGCGGTGGGCGGCTGCCATTCTGGCTGGCCAGCAGTAAAAACCAGATCACAGTGAAGCCAATCAGCATACTGCCGGCATCCCCCATGAAGACTTTGCGCTGTCGGCCGAATGCCCCCAGATTAAGCAGGATATAAGGGATCATGGCGACAATAATGATCCCGCACAGATACGCCAGCGATTGCTGACCATCGTAAAACAGCATGATCCCCAACCCGCCAAAGGTCACCATAGATAACCCGCCCAGCAGACCATCAATACCGTCGACCATGTTGAAGGCGTTAATCGCGCCAATCACCGCCAGTACAGTGACCAGATAGCCAAACATTCCCAGATCGATTTTGCCAAAGCCAATCATATTCCCCAGCGTATGCAGTTCAAGACCAGCAAAAACCATCATGCACACTGAGAGCAGAGCCTGGATTGCCAGCCGGAGCTTAAAGCTCACATCAAACTTATCATCCAGCGCGCCGATAATGGTCAGAATGGTAATACAGAATACGTAAAGCCCGGCATCGTCCAGTATGGTCGGCGAGTAGTAGAGAAACTGCGCTAGCGTTATGCAGATAGCCAAACCGCCAACCAGCGGGATCGCTCCCTGATGCAGCTTTCTGGCATTGGGCTTATCCACCAGACCGACACGTTTGGCGACCTTTCGAAGTAAAAAAAGTGCGGCAAATGAAGAAAAAAGACAAAGAAAAAATCGGCTATCATGCTGGGGTCCGGAGGCTTACAAAACGCAAAAAGACTACCAATATTTTGTCTCTCTAGGAAGAGAAGAAAAAATATTCAGTAAGTAAATTATTACTTTTGTTCTCTTCGTCCCAACTGCTGCCTCCGTGCTGGCCCGATGCTGAGCGATCTCAGCCTTTGTCAATTTTTTACTCTGGCATGTCTATACTTACCCTGTGTCAGAGAAAAGCCAGCAAATAAATTCAAACACAGATGTCCTCTCTGGCCCGTTCTGAAACGCGTTTTGTGTTTTTTGCAATCACGATTGTTGCAAAGTGACATTCGAGGAGAGGGGCGTTTTATAGAAGGCTACTATATCGTCGGTTTGCTGGCACAAGCTTTTTTGCAGCAGCCCGCAGATCAGAAGGACGTCCGGCCGAGGAAAATCATTCATGATCCCCGCTTGGTCTGGAATACAGTCGATATTGTCACGGCTAACGGCGGACAGGCGATTCAGTCGAAAACCGGTCATGCATTTATCAAAGAAAGGATGCGGCAGGAAGACGCCGTATACGGCGGCGAAATGAGTGCCCATCATTATTTTCGTGATTTTGCCTATTGCGACAGCGGTATGATCCCCTGGTTGCTGGTGGCTCAGTTGCTGTCTGTAAAAGGGCAGCGTCTGTCGGAGCTGGTAGCGGAAAGAATGCGGGCGTATCCGGTTTCCGGCGAAATTAATCTCATGGTCACCAACACAGACGATGCCATCGCGACAGTGCGCGCTGTGTACGAGCCGGACGCACTGGCACTGGATCAGACTGACGGGATCAGTCTGAGTTTTGCTGACTGGCGCTTTAACCTCAGGGCATCAAATACCGAACCCGTTCTGCGTCTGAATGTCGAGTCCCGTGGCGATCCCGCGCTGATGAAAGCGAAAACGGCTGAAGTGCTGGGGTTGCTTCAGCCGTTTTCTGTTTCGGTGTCATGACGAAAAAAGGTGTACTCAGAAAGGCACCTGACCCGACAGCTTCACGGTCAGCTGGCTGGCTTGCTGATAATCCAGGTTGTCGCTGACGACCTGCATTGACCAATAGCGGTGGGTGAGGGCCAGCCCGATGGCCTGACTCTGTAAAGTATACGAGAGCCGGGCACTGATCCCGCTCCAGCCATGACTGACCGCGAGATCCGTTAGTTGCGCACCATAGCCATAAAAATGGCTGGCCGACAATGCGGTATCACCAAACAGATAGGCTAAGCGGCCTGTGTACTTGGGGGTCAGCCGCTGTTTGTATTCTTTGTAACCTTCAAAGCCGCTCGCGATCGGGTTGATGTTGATGTAACCATTTTCATCGGTTTCTGCTGTGGCCGTGTTGGCAACGGCTGTGGTGTAAGGCGCGCGATCCCACATGATTTCGCCATAGGCATCCTGCACAAAAGCGGACAGAAACCAGTGTCGGTTCACCTGCCAGTCAAATCCCAGATCGGTACTGAAGCCGTAACGGCTGGTGGGTTGGTCGGCGATCCGATCCAGCAGCACATCTTCACCATAGACATAGTCCAGGTTCAGCTGACCGCTGATATCATCGCTGGCACCGCGCTGAACCTGGCCATGGAGCTGGCCTTCCATTAAATCGGTGGCTTTCAGGTAGCTGCCCGCGATATAGAAAGCCAGATTTTCAGCCGGTTCCATTCGCCAGCCGAGGCGTATGCCTTGCTGAATGGTATGGTTCACATTCAAATCTACCTGATAGGTTTTACCCGGCACCATGTCTTTCCGGTTCAGGGAATCCCCATAGAGCAAGAGTGCATCCGGCGAGTGTTTGAGAAACCATTCATAGCGGTAGAGGTAGCTGAGCGTCACATTGCGATAGCGCAGGCCAAAGGCGGCTTCGTTAAAGGTGAAGGCGTGGTTTGAGCCCTGATAATCACTTTCTTTGCCTTTGACCAGCGCATAAATGCTGTTGTTCTCAGCATAGCTTTGCGAGTTTATCTGAATAAAGGGGGCGATGGAGTCAGTCGCTGTTCCCGGCGCCAGAGGCAGCAGGCTCAGGCCTGTCAGGGTTGTTAAGGTTGTCAGCATCATAATTACAACAAGAGAGCCCTGACAGATCAGGGCTCGTGACTAAAAGAATGAATGAGCAAATCGCTTACATCGATTCGAAGGAACCGTCGGTATAACGGATCAACAACAGATTATTGTTCGTCATGCCAATCGTCCCGGTCGATTGACCGTTCACATAGATGGTGCCGCCAATATCGTCTTCCCCTTTTTCGGTCAGGGTCGCCACCAGACCTTTGCCATCGCGCAGCGAGACATAAGGCGTGTTGGTGTCACTGTAAGGCTTGTAGCTGGTGCTCAGGTAAGTGTCTTTACCATTGTAAGTCACACCGGCATCTACTTCGATCAGGTTGTAATCGTTGCGGGAGATGTCCAGCGACAGGCCAGTCGCAACTGGAGTGTTGTTAGCGTTCAGAATGTTAGCGCCTAGTGCCATTTTGACGTTGGCTCTGATGAAGCTGTCTTTGGTTTCAAAACTTTCTTCTGTGATGATTTCTTCACTTCTTGTATAGCAACGGTTGTCCCAATCAGACCACCAATCGCAGTAACGGCCACTGGTTATGTGGGTGATATCTTTTAGATGCACATAACCACCGATGTTATTCAACCTGATATCCATCAAGGCTGAAACTGCCTGATCGTCTGAAGCAATAACACCATCAATTTTAAATGTCAGGCTTTTTGCTTCGATGATGGAACTGTCTTTGCTCTCGTTGGACCAATCAGTGCCCGTACCATCCCAATATCCACTATATTCATAACCATTGAAATCGGCAGAGGAAAGACCGTCGGCAATCAGAGTGATATTTCCCGTAAAGGTATTCTGGAATGGTGTATTTTCCTGGTAGCTAAAATATGCAAGCGTTGCTTCAGAGAGTTGAAGCTTTAAGGTGTTTACCTGAGAGGCTTTCGAGGTACTCCACTCGGACTCATGGATCTCAGTTGAAGGATTGCTATAGTTTCTTTTCTCTTCTTTGGTGATCTTGGCGCTCAACACAACATGACTTTCGGAAGCATGTAATAAAGCGTCATTATAATATGCAGCCAGCTCGTTTAGCGTGATATTGGTATGCACTTCTTCTGTCGAAGTCTTGGTGCAGTAATCTGAGTAGCTACAATTCTGGTCGGTTTCAGTAACTGTTCTGGTGCTATGATCGTAAGAGCCTGTAGCCACCAGCGATACGCCATTTTGATTTACCGTATATTGTTCACCATCTTTATATACGTAATAGTCATTTTTGGTGAGCAACATACTGCCTTCGAAGTTGGCATCTGGCTTCATGGCTTCACTAATGGCAATAATGGCGCCATTGACATTTTCCAGCAACATTTCTGTATCTTCCTGCGCGATACTGCTGATATCGCCCAGTTCATCAGCAAAGTTTGTCAGTCCGGTATTCAGATCGCCGCCATCAGACGCGGCGGTATAGACAGTACGGATTTGTTTGATGAAGTCTTTGGCCTGAACGACGGCGTTCGCGACGGGTTTGTCAATATCAATACCAATCTCGATATTATCCGGATCAATGGCTGAAACATCCTGATCGGCATTATCCAGTTTTGACCCTGTGTTGCCCTGATTTTTCGAGTGGGCTTTTGCCTGACTGACCACCTGAGTGGTATCCGCCTGGATCTGGCTGACGACATTTTTATTCACCGCCAGTTTGCCATTGGCGTCATAGTCAATTAAGTCATCAATATTGACGCTGCCATTTTTGCGGCTTTGTTCAATCGATGCCGACAGAATGGCAGCCCGCAGATCTTCGTTGTCTGAACCGGTAATGGCATTGGCATCGGTAATATCGACTGAGCCCATTTCCGTAATCGGCTTGGTCAGGCCGAGTGCCTTACCGATAATGGCGTTACTGTTGTTGACTATGTCTGTCGTCAGATCCAGCGAACCGGTCAGCTCAATGGCTTTCTTCGCCGCCAGATTGGTCAGGCTGTTAACATTGGCGGTTTTGATTTCACCTGAAGAGGCAATCACGGCCAGCAGTTTGAAATCGTCAGGAACTGTCATCCACTCGCCGAATTCAATGGGATTACCGTTTGCATCCTGACAGCCGACGTAGTCACATTTCATTTGGGTGCCGTTGCCTTTGGTCACAACAACCAGCAGGGCTTTATTGGCGGGCAGGCCTTTCAGAGAGAACTGGCCTTTGTCATTGGTGGTGGTTGTGAGCAACGGTGAAACACAGTGTTGCTGGCTGGTATTCGCGACTGTGGCTTCACATACAGCGACCTGGCCTGATTTGACGATCCCTTTATTGACGACACCCGCTGTAGTGATCTTTGTTGGTGAAGGATTAGAGTCTGTACTATCGTTATGACTCCCGCTGCCACCACCACAGGCGGTTAATCCCAGCGAGGAAATGATAAGTGTCGCCAAAACTGACTTTTTCATGATATTTCCTTTGAATAAATATGAGAGCCTGAGGCTACTTTCAATGTGCCTTTTTTATTGGCTGCGATTGAGCTTGCTATCTGTGCTCTGGTCTGTCTGCCAGTTCGCGCAGTCAATGATTGCGATAAGCTTTATAAATGAATGGCTGAATAAATAAAGCCTTGATTCCAGATACAATGTGCATTTCATTTTTTAATGATGAAAACTGTGAATTGCTTCATTAGTTTTTACTTTTATTTGGTGCCTGTCATTGGGTCTTGTTTTTCTGCCAGGCTGTTTTTTGAGCGGAGAATGAATGAGGTAAGCGCACTGTTTTCGTAATAAAGGCATGAAAATGCGTGGTAAAAGCAAGATTAAAGTATGGTAACAGTGTGATTTAAACGAGATAAAAGTCCGGTAAAAAGTAGGGTCAAAAGGAAGACTGAATCTGATGGGATTTGACTAAACTGACATGCCGTCGAATATTTAACATTAACCTGTGTTGGGCGTGAAAGTTTTTCGTGAATTCAGTCGCGCAATTTTGCTGTTAATGTTTCACCTGTCATTAACTTTGTCATGCTGGGTGAATTATTTAATCTCTTAATACCAGGGGAAACAGGTGAATATTTTACACCATGGAGCCAGGGACGGGGTGACCGGTTCCTGTCATGAACTACAGCTAGGAAAATACAGTCTGTTAATAGATTGCGGTGCGTTTCAAGGCGAGGAAGCCAAAGCCAGCAATGATATTACTTTTCCTGTCGAGCCGATTCGGGCATTGATTCTGACCCATTGCCATATCGATCATGTCGGCCGTATTCCCTGGTTATTAGCGGCTGGCTTTCGCGGGCCGATTTATGCCACAGAAGCGACAGCAGCCTTGTTGCCTTTGATGCTTGAAGATGGATTAAAGCTGCAACTGGGACTGAGCGATGAAAAGTGCGAAGCCTTTATCCGGCTGGTGCGATCTCAGCTCAAACCTGTGCCATTTGATTGCCGGGCACAGATCATGCTGCCTGACGGCCAGGATGTCAGCCTGTCATTTCGTCACGCAGGCCACATTTTAGGGTCAGCCTATGTCGAGTTGCTGTTGCCTGATCGCCAGAAAGTGGTGTTCTCCGGCGATCTGGGTCCCAGCAATACCCCGCTGCTGGTTGATCCTCAGCCGCCGCAGCATGCTGATGTACTGGTGCTGGAAAGCACCTATGGCAATAAGCGCCACCCTGGCGTGGCAACACGAGAGCAGGTTTTAAAATGCGTGGTTGAACAGTCGTTAAAAGACGGGGGAGCCATTCTGATCCCGGCGTTCAGTCTGGGGCGTACTCAGGAGCTGCTGTTTGATCTGGAAAACATCGTCAACAACGAAATCAGTCAACCCACAGCGGAGAGCCCGTGGCTCAATTTGCCGATTGTACTTGATTCACCGTTAGCCATGAAAATCACGCAAGCTTATCAGGGCTTTAAACGGTTATGGACCAAAGAGGCCAAGGCAAGGCTGGACAACGGGCGCCACCCGCTGGACTTTGATCAGTGCACCCAGATTGATGAACACAGTGATCATATCGGCTTGGTGAATCGTCTGAAGGCCAGCGGCGAGCCGGCCGTTATTGTGGCTGCCAGCGGGATGTGCAGTGGCGGGCGGATCATGAATTATCTCGAAGCTTTGCTGCCGGATGCCAGAACCGACCTGCTGCTGATTGGCTATCAGGCCAGAGGTACACTGGGCCGGGAACTGCAAAACGGCGCCAAAGAAGTGATGATTAACAACAACCGCATTGAAGTGAATGCCAGAGTGCACACCATGACGGGGTATTCAGCCCATGCCGATCAGTTGGATCTGATCCGTTTTGTGAAGGGGATTGAAAAAGGACCGGCGGAGATTCGTCTGGTTCATGGCGACAGGCCTGCTCAGGAAGCACTGGCGCGGCGTTTGCAAAAGGTTAAACCGGATGCAAAGGTGATAGTTTGCGCAAACCTGAACCAGGATTAAGTCTTCACTTGCATCAGGACTGTCTTTCGATACTCTATTCTGCGCGATAACACAGTGATAGCTGAGCAGTATATTCAATCCGTTTAATGGGCTTTGTCATCTGTATTCCATATCAACCCATTAAGCTGGAGCTATCATTGTTGTTAAGTAGGCTGAGTTTGAGGACAGATAATGAAAATAACAGTAGCAGGAACAGGTTACGTTGGCCTGTCGAATGCTGTATTGCTGGCGCAAAACCATCAGGTGATTGCACTGGATATTGTAGAAGAAAAAGTAAATCAGCTGAATCAGAGGCTCTCTCCCATCGTTGATACAGAAATCAGCGAATACCTCAAACACCGTGAGTTAAACCTGACGGCCACGACAGATAAACACCTCGCGTATGAAAACGCCGATTTTGTGATTATCGCAACCCCGACCGATTATGATCCGGTCACTAATTATTTTAATACTTCGTCAGTGGAGTCGGTGATACGTGATGTGATGACCATTAACCCTGATGCGGTGATGGTGATTAAATCCACGGTACCTGTTGGTTATACTCGGCGGATCAAAGAAGAGTTTGGCACTGATAATATTCTGTTTTCACCTGAATTTCTTCGTGAAGGCCGGGCGCTGTACGATAACCTGTACCCATCACGCATTATTGTCGGTGAGCAATCGCAGCGAGCTGAAACCTTCGCAAATCTGCTGATCGAAGGCGCGGTGAAAGACGATATTCCGGTGCTGTTTACCCATTCGACCGAAGCGGAAGCGGTGAAACTGTTTTCCAATACCTATCTGGCGATGCGGGTGGCTTATTTCAATGAGCTGGACAGTTATGCTGCCGCACATGGCCTGGACAGCCGTGAAATTATCCAGGGAGTGGGGTTGGATCCACGCATTGGCACTCACTATAACAATCCTTCGTTTGGTTACGGCGGTTATTGTTTACCCAAAGATACCAGGCAGTTGCTGGCAAACTACGAGAAAGTACCTAATAACCTGATCCGCGCCATCGTTGATGCCAATGCCACCCGCAAGGACTTTATTGCTGAATCCATTTTGCGCCAGAAACCCAAAGTCGTGGGTATATACCGCCTGATCATGAAAAGCGGCTCAGACAATTTCCGGGCATCATCGATTCAGGGCATCATGAAGCGTATTAAAGCCAAAGGCGTGGATGTCGTTGTTTACGAACCCGTGCTGAAAGACGATCAATTTTTTCATTCCGCAGTGATTCGTGATTTAGCGGAGTTCAAGACAATGTCTGATGTGATTGTGTCGAACCGAATGACGCCAGAGCTGGAAGATGTGCTGGAGAAAGTCTACACCCGCGATCTGTTTGGTGCTGATTAATCAGAGAGTTCCGACCCAAATGGGGGAGTGTCTTACTTTTCTTGCGGTTTGATTTCGACATAGATCACAGAAAATTAGCATCCCTGTCTATACTTGAATTACCTCTTTGGTGATTTGAGATGGTCAGGGACTGCTATGAGAACTCTTGCGAGAATCCTTACGGGGAGCGATTCCCGAAAACCCGTCATTGCGCGAATGGCGGCTGGAATAATGGCGGCTGGAATAATGTTGGCTGGAATGACGATGAGTCTGGGTGTGAGTGCAGCAGAAACGGTAACTGACGTACCTGCTGTACCCAGAGCAACGTCAACCCCAGTGACGACCCCTTCTTCGACAACATCCTCTTCTGCGACGACCTCGTCGGCAACTGCCTCGAAAGGGTCTGCGGCGGGCATCACTACGGCGTCTGCGGCATCAGCCGGAGGCTTGACGGCCACTGTGGTTGCTGTCGGGGTGGCTGCTGTGGTGATAGGCGTCGCGTTATCGGACACCGGCGGCGGTGATGATAACCCTGCACCACCGGTCACCAATCAGCAATAATCAAACGATCGCCAGACACTGAGGCCTTTCAGTGTCTGGGATTCTTGCTCTCTATTCTTTTCTTCTTCTCTTTATCCCGGAAAAACGGGTGGGAAGGAGAGAGGTTGCTTTGGGCTCTGCCAAGCGGTGAACTCAGCTTTCGACCGCTTTTCCTTTGAGTAATTTTCGGACCCACATCCGCCCCGGATGCAGCGCATCAAGGACACTCAAAGGCAGAGGCAGGGGATCACCGCATAACTGGGATGCCAGCACTTCTCCCAGCAGCGGTGCTGAGCTGAGACCGCGAGAGCCCAGTCCTATCATGGCATACAGTCCGGAGTAGACAGGCACATCCGCGGCTTCGCTTTGTTGTTCCCGCAGATCGGCATATTGACTCAGCAGCGCCTCATAGCGGCAGACATCCCCGACGAAAGGCAAATGATCCCGGCTGGCACAGCGAACACCGGTTCGGGCATCCTGTGCGGAGAAATCGATGGCTGTTGGCCAGTCAACTGCGGGCAGACACTCAGCCAGCCGCGTCTGGTTGTCCTGATGTTCTTCTGGCGAGAAACTCAGATCGGTACTGTTGCGGCGATAACTGGCGCCGATACAGTGCGTCTGTGTGTCTGGGTTGACCGGCGTCAGATAACCGTCGTAACACAGCACCGATTTCAGTTGCGCTAGTTCACCCTGACTGGGCACATGGCTGACCTGACCACGGACTGAGTAGGCAGGAATATTCTGGGTCTGCGCGAACTCGGTAAAGCGATGCCCGTTGGCCACCACCACAGTGGAGTGGGTGAATTGCCGGTGATCACGGCTGCTCAGCGACCACTGAGCACTGTCATTCTGGCTCAGGCTGGTGATGTCAGTCTCAGTGTGCAGTGACAAGCGTCCTGTTGCCTGGGCCTGTTGGATCAGGGCGCGCGTCAGCGCTTGCGGGCACAGCCAGCCGCCAAGCGGGTAGTGCACACTGCGGTGACCTGTGGTGACGCCTGTGATGGCCTGAGTCTGTTCGACATCCAGGGCATGAACGACATCCTGCGGAAAGCCGCCGTTCAGCATCTTATCCAGTTTTTCTGCCGTTTTCTCATTCCAGGCCAGCTGAGTGACGCCGCACCAGTCATGACTGAAATCACTGACGGCAGCTGCCTGTTCGACAAACTGCCGGGCGTAGAGATAAGCCGGGGCAAAGAAACGGCTGAGCGCATCGTTGGAACCATTGAGCAGCGGGTAGACAGCACCCTGGCGATTGCCTGATGCCCCTTCTGCCGGCAGAGCGTCGGCACAGTAAAGGCTGACCTGAACGCCGCGCCGTACCAGTGCCAGTGCGGTCGCGGCTGATCCTATTCCGCCGCCAATAATCGCCACGTCGGATAAATCCGCGGTGCTCTGGCGGGCATACCAGGGGGCAAAATTGGCCCCCTGACGGCGTTCGGACAAGGTGCCGGCCAGCATATCTCGCTTGTAGCCGAACCCTTTGACTTTTTTCATGTCAAATCCGGCATCGATCAAGCCGCGACGGACAAAACCGGCGGCGGTGAAGGTCGCGGCCGTACAAGCTTCGCGGGCCAGTGCTGCCATGCCGTTGAAGAGATCCTGATTCCACATCTCAGGATTTTTACTGGGGGCAAAACCATCGAGAAACCAGGCGTCGACTAACCCGCCTGCTGGGGTCCATACTTGAGGAAGAGAGGTTTGAATGTCACCAAACCACAGGTCCAGGGTGATCATGCCGTCTTCCAGCACCAGGCGGTGGCAGTCGGCCACGGCTGGCGGATAATGGGCATGGAGCTGACGGGCAAGATCGGCCAGCTCAGGCCAGGATTCGTGGGCTTTGATCAAATCCTCGCGTGTGACCGGGAATTTTTCGAAACTGATAAAATGCAGCTCTTGAACACTGGCGTCCGGGTTCGCCTGACGAAAGGCTTTGAACCACTGCCAGACCGCAAGAAAATTCAGCCCTGTGCCAAAGCCGGTTTCTGCCACAACAAACCGGCGGCGGTCAAAGGTGTCCCAGCGTGTCGGCAGCCCATTCTGCTGCAAAAATACATAACGTGTTTCTTCGAGTCCGTTGGCATTAGAGAAATACACGTCGTCGAAATCGTGCGAAACTGGCGTACCGGCTTCGTTCCAGTCCAGAACGGCATTTTCAATCTGTTTAGGCGACGAATGGGACAAAAGGAAAACCTCTTAGTAAAGATAACGTGATGATTTTTTAAGCACGATGTGTGAAATGCCGCTATGTCTTACAGGCAAACTTTGGTAAAAGATCATCAACTGACCACGATAAGTAGCGGATTGTAACCGATCACGGGGAAAGCTGACCACTTAAGCTTACTAAACCCGTTATCATCACCGCGTTAAATGACAGTAGGAATTCATCATGAAACGAGCCGTAATTACAGGCATGGGTATCGTATCCAGTATCGGTAACAATGTGAAAGAGGTACTGGATTCTCTGAAAACAGGTAAGTCAGGCATTAACTTTTCTCAGCAGTTTGCAGACGCAAAACTGCGCAGCAATGTCTGGGGTGACCTGAAAATGAACCCGGCTGATCATATCGATCGTAAAAAAATGCGTTTCATGGGCGATGCCGCAGCCTTCGCGTATTTGTCTATGGAGCAGGCAATTGAAGATGCTGGTCTGACTGAAGAGCAGGTCTCGAATGAACGGACTGGTCTGGTGGCCGGTTCGGGTGGTGCATCCTCGTATAACCAGGTTGCAGCCGTTGATATTCTGCGTGAGAAAGGTGTGAAACGTGTCGGTCCTTACATGGTACCGCGTACCATGTCGTCCACCGTATCTGCCTGTCTGGCAACCCCATTTAAGATTCGTGGTGTCAACTACACCATGAGTTCTGCCTGTGCGACATCCGCGCACTGTATCGGCCACGCGCTGGAGCTGATTCAACTGGGCAAACAAGACGTTGTATTCGCCGGTGGCGGTGAAGAACTGGACTGGTCACTGACCATGATGTTCGATGCTATGGGCGCGCTGTCGACCAAGTACAATGATGATCCATCAAAAGCATCACGTACCTATGATGCCGACCGTGACGGTTTTGTGATTTCCGGCGGCGGCGGCATGGTTGTCGTGGAAGAGCTGGAGCATGCGCTGGCACGCGGCGCGAAAATTTACGGTGAAATCGTCGGTTATGGCGCGACATCGGATGGCTATGACATGGTTGCCCCTTCAGGTGAAGGTGCAGTGCGTTGTATGAAGATGGCGATGCAGGATCTGGATGCCCCTATCGACTACATCAACACACACGGCACCTCAACGCCTGTGGGTGATGTGAAAGAGCTGGGTGCCATTCAGGAACTGTTCGGTCAGAACAGTCCGGCGATTTCAGCCACCAAAGCCATGACAGGTCACGCTCTGGGTGCTGCCGGTGTTCATGAAGCCATTTATTCCACGCTGATGCTGGACAATGACTTTATTGCGCCGAGCATTAACATTGATAATCTGGACCCGGCAGCAGAAGGTCTGGACATTGTGCGTGAAACCCGTGAGGCCAAGCTGAAAACCGTGATGTCGAACTCGTTTGGTTTCGGCGGCACCAACGCGACGCTGGTGATCAAGAAATACGAAGCTTGATAAGCTGGCATACAGGTGATGCTTCATGCAGAGTCTGTAGCCCCTGATTTCCAGGCCGGCGCGAGATTCAGGGCTTCCTGTATCGCGCCAGTATTCAGACGCGGCACTGATCGAGTGTTCTTCCCCCATCCTGGATGTTTAACCCGGTATTAATACCGGGTTTTTTTGTTGTTGCAGGATGGTCAGTCAGTCTGAGCTTTTCTTGACATCAGCCGAATTTTTCCCATGCTAGTCCGCAATTGATTCGCGCTACTTTTTCGGAGCCCCAATGAAAATCCTTGTAGATGAAAACATGCCCTATGCGGTTGAACTGTTCGGTCGCTTAGGTGAGGTGATAGCCAAACCTGGTCGTACACTGACAGCCGATGATCTGGTTGATATTGATGGCCTCATGATACGTTCAGTCACCAAAGTGAATGCCGATTTACTGGCAAAAGCCGACAAGCTGCGTTTCATTGGCACGGCAACAGCCGGTCAGGACCATATTGATCAGGCCGCGGTGCAAGCGAAGGGAATTGCCTACACAGCCGCGCCGGGCTGTAACAAGGTCGGGGTGGCTGAATATGTGCTCAGCAGCCTGATGGTGCTGGGCCAGCAGCAGGGATTTTCGATTTTCGACAAAACGGTCGGGATAGTCGGAGCAGGCAATGTCGGCTCGTACCTGGCTGGCTGTCTGGACGCCTTAGGTATCCGCTATTTGCTCAATGATCCCATCAAAGAAGCGGCAGGTGATCCGCGTCAGTTTGCTTCACTGGACACTCTGATTCAGCAGTGCGATGTCATGACCCTGCACACACCGTTGACCAAACAGGGCGATTATCCGACTCATCACCTGGTCGATCAGGCGTTTCTTTCCCGCCTGAAAGACGGGGCGATTCTGATCAATGCCGCCCGGGGACCCATTGTTGACAATCAGGCTCTGAAACAGGCCCTGCAACAGTCGCAATCCGGTCAGGGCAAAGTACTGACGGCGGTACTGGATGTGTTTGAGCATGAGCCTCTGGTGGATCGCGATCTCTTGCCTCTGCTGGCATTTGCCACTCCCCATGTGGCAGGCTACGGTCTGGAAGGCAAAGCCCGCGGCACGACTATGATTTTCAACAGCTTCTGCGAATTTCTTGGCCGAGACGACAGAGTAGAAGCGGCAGAATTGTTACCGGTTGCGCCTGTGCCGTTTGTACAACTGAGCAGGGCGTGGGATGAAGACACGCTCTTCACCTTGATTCAGCTGATCTATGATGTCAGAAAGGATGACGCTCTGTTTCGCCGTAAGATGCAGGCGGTCGATGATGCCGCGATGGTGTCGGAATTCGATAAGATGCGAAAAAATTACTGGGATCGGCGCGAATACAGTGCGGTCACAGTAGAAGGTCAGGGGCATTTTGGGTTAGAGTCGCTGGCTAAATTAGGTTTTACTGTTGAGGAAACACCATGAGTCAGGAATTTGATATTGCCATTCTCGGAGCCACCGGTGCCGTTGGGGAAGCCATGGTTGAGGTGCTGGAGGAGCGTAATTTTCCTGTCCGTAACCTGTATCTGCTCGCCTCCGAGCGCGGTGCGGGCAAGACGCTGCGATTCAAGGGCAAAAGTGCCCGCGTGACCAATGTCGAAGACTTCGACTGGACGCAGGTGCAGCTGGCGTTGTTTTCTGCCGGTTCTGAGGCCTCTGAACATTGGGCGCCGATTGCCGCCGACGCGGGTGTGGTGGTGATTGATAATACCTCATGCTTCCGCTACGACCCTGAAATTCCGCTGGTGGTGCCGGAAGTGAACCCGGAGGCACTGGCTGATTTTCGTAACCGCAATATTATTGCCAATCCAAACTGTTCGACGATTCAGATGCTGGTGGCCCTGAAGCCGATTCATGATGCGTATGGCATCGACCGGATTAACGTGGCGACCTACCAGTCTGTTTCCGGCTCGGGGAAGAGTGGCGTGAATGAACTGGCGGGCCAGACGTCCAAGCTGCTGAACGGTTTGCCGGTGGAAAACAAAGTCTATTCGAAGCAGATTGCCTTTAACTGCCTGCCGCAAATCGATGAGTTCATGGATAACGGCTACACCAAAGAAGAAATGAAAATGGTGTGGGAAACCCAGAAAATTCTGGGGGATGCCAATATCCGCGTGAACCCGACTTGTGTTCGTGTGCCGGTCTTCTACGGTCATGCGGAAGCTGTGCATGTGGAAACCTGCCAGCCGGTGATCATGGAAGAAGTGATCAGCCTGCTGGAAAATGCCGAGGGCATCGAAGTGTTCCACGGCAGCGAGTACCCGACTCAGGTGGTGGACGCCATCGGCAAAAACCATGTCATGGTCGGCCGTATCCGGGAAGACATCAGTCACCCTTGTGGTCTGAATATGTGGGTGGTGGCGGATAATGTCCGTAAAGGTGCAGCAACCAACAGCGTGCAGATTGCTGAGAAACTGATCCAGGAATACCTTTAAGACACAAAGCGAGTTGTTCCGGCCACCAAACGGCCGGAGACACCCGACGATGCAAAGGCGTGCGAATGAGCACGCCTTTGCATTCCTTTAGCCAATTTCTTGATCTTCACAGTAAAAGCCGGGCATGGTGATTGACATCAAGCCATGGCAGGCAACAATCACTTTTAATGTTCACAAACGCCTGTCGTTTTGCATTTACGCTCAAGTATTCTGGCTACAGGCCGAAGAATTCCTAGTTTACTATCTCTGCCAGAGAGGACAGCAGGCAGTGTCTGACTCATCAAATAAAATGAAACGTGCCATCTTACCGGTCGTCATCGCATCGGCGGCTTTGCAGCTCCCTGTCACCGTACAAGCGAACACGGTTCGAATCATGGGGCCGGCTGACCAGGTTGCAGAGCCCGTACAACCACCGGCGCCTGCGGTGTCACCCGCGCCGTCGCCCCGACCCGCTGTGACTCAGCCTCGCGCGGCCACACCGCGTCCAGCGACTGCCCCCGGCAATCGTTCCGTTGGTATTTACGGCCCGACCGGCGAAAACGAAACCTTATGGTCCATTGCATCACGATATAAGCCCAATGACAGCGTTTCTATTTATCAGGTCCTCGGGGCAATTTTCCGGGCTAATCCCAATGCCTTCACCGACAGCAACATTCATGGCCTGATCCCGGGCAGCCGCCTGAGAATGCCGACCATGGCTCAGATTCAGGCGGAAAATGCCGATCAGATACGCAATCGCGTCGAAACTGACCTTCAGCGCCGGGAGCAAGCGCGTGCGCGTACGGGCAGTACGCCCGCAAGTAATAATCCCCGTCCGGCCTCTGCATCAGCAGGGACTCCGGGGACAGGCCCGGCTTCTGCACCCAGATCGACGCCAGCACCGAAACCGGCCGTGTCTGCACCTCAGGTACAGGCTCAGCCCGCGTCAACGGCGGCTACCGTGCCGGAACGCCCAGCTGCAACAGCAGCCTCTGCTTCCACCACACCGGCTCCGGGGTTGCCGCCGCTGCCGCAAGCCCAGCGAATGGTGCGCTTTCGCCTGCGCTTCAGGAGCAGCTTGGCATCTCAGATGAAGAGCTGACAAAATTACGCGAAAGCAATCAGCTGCTGCGTGTGCGTCTGTCTGAAATGCAGCATGAAATTGGTGCGCTGAAAGAACAGCTGGCGGGCGACGAAGAGTTGCGCGGGGAAATTCAGTCTTTCATTGCCCAGCAAAAGGCGCAGCAAGGCCAGGTTGACGCGCCGCTGGCTGAACAACCGCCAGTCCACTGGCTCGATAAACTGGCTGCAAATCCGTGGGCACTGGCAGGTGCAGCCCTGATCCCTGGTAGCCTGATTGCAGGTTTGCTGGCCTTTTTCGTGGGCCGGCGCCGTAAAGAAGAAGATACCGCTCCCCCTGCCGCCGAGGTCAGCAAAGAAGCGCCTCAGCCAATGGTTGCTGATCTGGACGATGATGAGCCGCATCTGGGGCTGGACAGTGAAGACAGCAGTCTTGATGACCTGTTTGATGATAAGACGCCGCAGGACAACCCGATCTTCTCGGACAATCTGTTTGATGATAATGATGCAGAGCTTGATGAACTGGATCTGACGGACGGACTGGAGGACGCTTTTGGCAATGAATTGCCAAAGAGTGATATCTCGGTGAAGAACAAGGATCAGGCCATTGGTCTCCAGGATATGGAGCGCGCACTGGACCAGATTGATCAGGCACCACCGCAGGAGAAAGAAGACAGCCTCAGTGGCATTTGGGACAAGCCTTTCAGCGCTCAGGATAACGAAGAAACCGACTTTGATCTTGCCGTTGGTTTACTGGAAGACGAGGACGCGTTGCCGGCAAAGCCCGTTAAGGACAACCGCAATGACGAACTGTTCGATGCCTTTGCCGACAGTGAAGTAACTGGTCATAAAGCCGACAGTATTGAGCTTGGCATGCTGGATCAGGACATCCTCAATGAACTGATGCAGGATTTTGAACGTGAAGATGACGTCCAGCCTGAGCCTGTCAGCCCAGCGGTGAACAATGCCCAGGCTGACAGCACGGAAGAGGATTGGGACCTGGACGATCTCAATGCCGATTTCAACCTGGATGCCAGCAGCACAGAGTTGCTGGACGAGCTGATTGATGATCAGGAAAGTGATGCTGACAACAGCGACTTTGAACTGGATGAAAACAGTACGGTACTGCTGGACGAGTTGCTGGATGAAGACAGCCAAAACGCGCAGATCGATCCTGAGCTGGATGCTGAAGAAAACGCAGAGGAAGACAAAGATGTCTTCGATGAGCTGCTGACACTGGATGAGGAAGATCCTCAGGAAGAGGACACAATCAGCGCGGATGACATCGACGATCTGATTTTTCTGAAAAAACCGTCGATGAGCACTTAAGTGAGCTGGATGACACTGAGCTACAGAGCGAGCCGTCAGAAGAGTACTTCCAGGGCATAGCCGATGTCGGTGACTCGGTTTCAGAGGGCACTGAGACCCAAGATTCTGAACTTGATGATGCTGACGTTGATATTTCTGAGGCTGATAAGTCCGAAGCTGAGAAAGCGATCGCCGCCGCGTCATCAGCTGCAGCCCAGACAGCAGTTGATGAACCAGAAGCTGTTGCTGAAACTGAATCAGAGCCGGTATCTGAGCCAGAAACGACAGCCAGCCAGGATGCGCTGTCCGATGAAACGGACCCGCAGCAGGATGATATTGATAGCCTGCTGAGTGACATCCAGAGTGATGACGCCGTCGTGATGGGATCTGACAGCGCGGATTCTGCCCCGGACGATAATATCGAAGCCGAGGATTCAGACGCTGTGGATGCACCGGTTTCATACAGCGAAGCACCGGCAACTGAGTTTGACGATACTGAAGCAGAACCAGAAGCAGAACTAGAGCCGGAAGCAGAGCCAGAGCCAGAGCCAGAGCCAGAGCCAGAGCCAGAGCCAAGCTTGTCTGTAGAGCAAGATGCAGACGCAGAAGCGAGTGAGCAGGAAGTTGCGGAACACGCGGCGCCAGAAGCGCAGCCGGATGTGACTGCTGAGTCTGCTCAGGCGTTACCCGACCCAGAGTCGGCTGAAGATCACGATACCGAAGCCGTGCAATGGCATCACGACAGTGATGAAGCCTGCCAGTTGATCGAGCAGAACCGGTATCTGAAATCGGAACTGGCTGAAAAAGCTGCCGATGAGGCTCAAGCACAGGATCAGACTCAGATTCAGACCCAAGAGCGGGCTGCAGAGCCTGAGCCTGTGGCCAATGAACAGACTTCCCCGACGCTGGATGCAGCGGCGGAGCAGCCCGAAGCAACACTCGATCCTGCCTGGGATGAGGCTGTTGCCGGACGCCAGGAGCCTGTGTTCAACCTGGAGGATTTTCCGGAGTTCGACGAAGAAGCTGCGCTGCTCGACCCGGAAGCTGTCTCGTTGGAAGACGATGAGGATGACAAAGGTTGGTCCGATGATGATGCCCTGGACGCGCTCAATAGAGTGTCGGAGCAGTTACAGCTGGCTGCGCAGGCTGTGGAGCGCAAAGGCGATCTGACTGAAACAGAAGCAGAACCGGGACAAGATTCGCCTTCATTGCAAGATGTATCTTCTTCGCAACAGGCTTCTTCCGGGCAAGAGACTGCCGGGCAAGCCGTGCCTATGCATGGCAAACCTCAGTACGAATATGCGGTGATCGATCCGGCGAGCTTGCCTGAGTTTGATGAAGATGATGCCTTGAATGCCTCGTTTGAAGAGCAGATGGAGCTGGAGCAGTATGAGCAGGAACTGAAGCACGGTGAAGAAACGCCGACAGACCAGCCACAGTTGCCGTCACAGCCGCAGCCAGGATCCGAGCTGAATGAGCCCTGGAGCGATGAACTGATCGACTCCGCAGGCTTGGATATGGCGGCGCTGCTGGCAGAACCTGAACTTGAACTGCCAACCATGCAGGCGTTTGATGCGTTTCAGGCCGATGAGACACTGCCTTCAATGCACACCGAAGACAGTGCGGAAACTGAGCCAGAGGCACATTCTGAATGGCCTGCGCTGACGGACGACAATCGCCAGACAGAGAATAGCCACACAGACAGTGATCGGACCGACATTGGCAATATCCCGTCAGACAGCAGCCAGCCAGCCGGTGAGCATGGGGTTGAGCTGACTGATCTTGCGCTCTCGGAGCATGTGTTGCCTGATGCCGACGTTCCGGCTGAGCCTGAATCTTTGCCAGCGTCAGAGCCAGAACCAGAACCTGAACTCAGAGCAGAACAAGACAACCCTGACGAGTTCGAGCATGAGCAGTGGCTGTTACATGAAAGCGTGCCGCTGTCCGAGCTGGATGATCAGGAACTGTCCCCGGAGGAAAGCGCTATCTGGGGAGCGGATAACCCTGAACCTGAACTGGAAAGTGAAGACTGGGGTGAACAGCCGCCGCTCTCTGAACAGGCTGACGATCCTGCAGACGGCGCAGATACTCAGGCAGAGAGCCAGCTGATTGCCTCGGCAAGTGACAACGAGCCTTACATCAGCATTGATGAACTGATGAAAGAGCTGGAAGGGGAATCGGATCCTGAACTGGATTCAGCACCGCTGAAGCTGGATGTGGGGCTGGATGAGTTTCCGGATGTGTTAGCCGGCATAGGCGATATTGATGTCGACGGTGCGGGTGAGTACGCCAGCAAACTCGATTTGGCCAAAGCCTATCTGGAAATGAATGACACTGACGGGGCATACTTTTTACTGGATGATGTGGCTGAAAACGGTGATGGCGATGTCAGCCGTGAAGCTGCGAATCTTTTATTAAAGATGGATCGCTGATCATTTCATCACACTGAACAGGAAGTCCGCGGATGCGGGCTTCTTTTCTTTTAGCGCTTTTTTTATAATCCCTGCTTTCGCTTTGCTGGCGGACACGCTGGCAGGGTTTTCAGATAAGTAAGAGTGCAGACATGCGAATTGCCTTAGGAATTGAGTACGACGGGAGCCGCTATTTTGGTTGGCAGCGTCAGCGTGATGTGGACAGTGTGCAGGGCAGACTGGAAAAAGCGCTGAGCAAGATTGCCAACCAGACCATAGAGGTACAATGCGCCGGTCGTACCGATGCCGGTGTGCACGGTACCGGGCAAGTGGTGCACTTTGATTGTGATACCCCGCGCAAGCTGGTGGCCTGGACGATGGGAACCAACGCCCATTTGCCCAAAGACATCGCTGTGCGCTGGGCAAAGGAAGTGCCGGATGAGTTTCATGCCCGTTTCAGCGCCACCGCCAGACGCTATCGTTATGTCATTTACAATCATGCGCTGCGGCCTGCTATCCTTGGTTCGGGTATCAGCCATTATCACGGTGAACTGGATGCTGAAAAAATGCATCAGGCTGGGCAGTACTTGCTGGGCGAGAATGACTTTACTTCATTCCGGGCGGTGTTTTGCCAGTCCCGCAGCCCGTGGCGTAATGTGATGCATCTGAATGTTACCCGGCAGGGCCATTACGTCATCATAGATATCAAGGCCAATGCCTTTGTTCATCATATGGTGCGGAATATCACAGGCAGCCTGATTAAAGTGGGACGGGGCGAAGAAACACCTGAATGGATTCAGTGGCTGCTGGCAAAGAAGGATCGTACTTTAGCGGGCGCGACCGCAAAAGCGGAGGGCTTGTATCTGGTTGAAGTGGATTATCCAGCGGTCTATGATTTGCCCTGTGTCCCTGCTGGCCCGCTGTTTTTATGAGCAGATGGCCCGGTTGACTGGCCGTAGCGTACTGGGCTGGTTGCCTTGCAGGCAAGGTCTGCAGAAATTGAGTGAAATGTGAGCGAGGTCGGGTAAGTCGGGCGTTCACTGGTCGGTCAAGTTTCTTGAGCTAAGATCCCGTTAATACTCTATTTCCTCAAGGTACAACCAGTTTTTTATCTACACTTAGACGAGTTTGTGTTTTAATTCCGGACTTGAAATTATCGAATTGATTATCCCTTGCCACAGGGCGGGGGAGATGTAAATGAAAGGTCATTCATGAGCTGGCTTGAAAAGATCCTCACAAAAAGCAACATTGTAACGTCTCGTAAAGCATCTATCCCTGAAGGGGTATGGACGAAATGTACCTCTTGTGAACAGGTACTTTATTACGCTGATCTTGAGCGCAATCTGGAAGTTTGCCCAAAGTGTGATCACCACATGCGAATGAAAGCCCGTCGCCGACTGGAAACCTTCCTCGATGAAGAAGGTCAGGTGGAGATTGCTGCGGAGCTGGAGCCTAAAGATCACCTCAAATTCCGTGACTCGAAAAAATACAAAGACCGTATTGCTGCAGCCCAGAAAGCCAGCGGTGAGAAAGATGCCCTGGTGGCCATGAAAGGAACATTGTTGCAGCAGCCTGTGGTTGCCTGTGCCTTTGAATTTTCCTTCATGGGCGGCTCTATGGGCTCGGTTGTCGGTGCCAAGTTTGTGCGCGCGGTTGATGAAGCGATTGCCAATAACTGCGGTCTGGTATGTTTCTCTGCCAGCGGCGGTGCCCGTATGCAGGAAGCACTGATGTCTCTGATGCAAATGGCGAAAACCAGTGCGGCGCTGGAACGTTTATCGGCGAAAGGCCTGCCTTTCTTCTCTGTGCTGACTGACCCGACTATGGGGGGCGTGTCTGCCAGTCTGGCGATGCTGGGGGATATCAACATTGGTGAACCGAAAGCACTGATTGGTTTTGCCGGACAGCGGGTCATTGAACAGACGGTACGCGAAAAGTTACCTGAAGGTTTCCAGCGCAGTGAATTCCTGCTGGAGCATGGCGCGATTGATATGATTGTTGACCGCCGTGAAATGCGTCAGCGTATTGGCGGCCTGCTGGCCAAGATGATGAATGCCGAGTCTCCGCTTGTGGTGTCTGTCGAAAGGGAGCCGCAGGTATCAGCGGACGTAGAAGCTGACAGCGATACCGAGTCTGCGCAAGACAAAGCTTAAAACGAAAAACGCCTGGTTGAATACCGGGCGTTTTTTTGGCGCAGACAAATGTCAGGCTAAAGTGAAAAGCGGTCTGCCAGTCAGGCAAATATCGTTATTGTTCCACATTTCCTATCTTCGTTTGGCGCTCAACCGTTAAATTCTGCGTACTTCATGCTACATTAAGCGACATCATCTTAATTACATTAGTTAGTACTGTTACATGTCTGATTCCTCTGCAACGCCGCAATCTGTTCCTTCGGCTACTTCACCGCTAAATGACTGGCTGCTTTATCTGGAAAACCTTCACACCAGTGCCATCGATCTGGGGCTGGATCGTGTGCAGGCCGTGGGTGAGCGGGCCGGATTACGTAAACCGGCACCGACTGTGATTACTGTTGCGGGCACCAATGGTAAAGGTTCGACCTGTGCCATTCTTGAAGCCATCCTGCTGCAGGCGGGATACAGCGTGGGTGTGTACAGCTCACCGCATTTGGTGCGCTATAACGAGCGGGTGCGCATTAATGGCCAGGAGCTCGATGACAGCGAACACAGCCAGGCGTTTGCGGCGGTAGAATCATACCGGCAGGACACCAGCCTGAGCCTGTTCGAATTCGGTACACTGGCCGCACTCAACCTCTTCAAAACCCATCAGGTGGACGTTGTGGTGTTGGAGGTAGGACTGGGTGGCCGTCTGGATGCGACCAATATCGTGGATCACGATGTCTCGGTGATCACCAGTCTGGCCATTGATCATGTGGACTGGCTGGGCAGCGATATCGAAGTGATTGGCTATGAGAAAGCCGGTATTTTCCGTGCCGAGAAGCCCGCTGTCTGTGGCCAGCCCAATCCGCCGGCTTCCGTGGCCGCGCATGCTGACAGTATCGGTGCTGAGTTGTATCAGGTGGGGTATCAGTATACCTACGAGCAGACAGGCGAAACCTGGAACTGGAAATGCGGTGCATTCGACATGGAACAGCTGCCTCTGCCTGCTTTACCTTTGCCGAATGCGGCCACTGCGCTGATGGCGCTCGGCGTTGCTGATCTGGAAATCAGTGATCAGCACATTGTGTCCGGTTTAGCCAAAGTGCGCCTTGCAGGCCGGATGGAAACGGTCGCGGATCATCCGCTGATTTTGCTTGATGTGGCCCATAATCCGCATTCGGCAAATTATCTGGCCCGTCAGCTTAAGGCACTGAAGAATATCCGCCCGGTGGGCAAGATTCATGGTGTGGTGGGGATGCTGCGTGATAAAGATATCCCATCAACCCTGGTTGAAATGAAGACGGTAGTGGATGCCTGGTATCCGGCCTCGCTCAAGGGGCCTCGCGCCGCGTCTGCCCAGGAAATTGCTGAGCATCTGACGTTTCAGGGCGAGCTGTATACTGCACCTGAACTCGCGTATCAGGCAGCATTAATGATGGCGCAACCTGAAGATGTTGTAATTGTCTTTGGTTCGTTTTACACAGTGGGCGAAGTGTCCAGCTACATTAAGACACAGGAGTAAGTGTGGCGAGTAAATTTCAGAGTCGCCTGGTCGGAACGATCGTACTGGTCGCAATCGGTGTGATTTTTCTGCCCGATTTTTTTGATGGCAAAAAGCAGCACTTCCAGGAGCAGTTTGCCAGTATTCCTTTGCAGCCTCAGACCGGGAATGAAGACCGTGTGACTGCCATGCCGCAACCCGTGGATGCGGAAACCGAATTACCGCCTATGCCAGTGACTGAGCAAATTGCCGGAGAACCGACATTACCTGAGTCGGTATCCGAGCCTGTTCACGTCAAGCCGCAACCTGTCGGTGAACCGCAGCCGGGCAACACGGACAGTGGCTGGGTAATACAGCTGGGAGTGTTCCGTAATTTTGAGAATGCGCACCAGCTGGTTGAGAAACTGAGAAGCAAAGGCTATCAGGCGCACGTTCTGCCAAAACAGCTGAAACCAGGTGATTTGGCCCGTGTTGTCGTCGGACCCGAGATCGACAAAGATAAACTGTCAGGGAAAGCAGACGATTTGCGTAAACTTACCGGGCTGAACGGGCAATTGCTCAGATTTAACCCACTCAACCCTTAGGTAAACGTTTGCGTTCTGATTTTTTCTGTTAGAATACGCGCCAACAACAAGAATTAAGTAGAAGATGATCTGGATTGATTATGTCATTTTAGGGGTGATTGCCTTTTCTTCACTGGTCAGTTTGATCCGTGGTTTTGTGAAGGAAGCGCTGTCGCTGGTGATTTGGTTTGCGGCATTTTTTGTCGCCAGCAATTTTTACAAAGAACTGGCGGTGTATTTCACCAATATTCAGGATGAGCTCATACGAAATGGCAGTGCTATCGCAGTATTGTTTATTGCCACACTGATTGTGGGAGCGGTTGTGAATTACGTGATCGGGCAACTGGTGCAAAAAACCGGTTTGTCCGGTACCGATAGGGTGCTGGGTATCGTATTTGGTGCCCTTCGCGGTGTGCTTATCATCGCCGCTGTGCTGTTTTTTCTGGATGCCTTTACCGGTTTTGCTGAGGCAGAATGGTGGCAGGCATCGCAGTTAATCCCGCAGTTTGGCGTGGTAATTGAGTGGTTTTTCTCTTACCTGAAAGAGAGTTCCAGTTTTCTTCCCGGCGCGTTATAGCGCCGGATTTATATTAATTGCATTGAGTAACCGTATGGGTACAACAAACTAACGTATTGTTACTCAATGCAATTATTGATGATCCATGACGAGGAT
Organism: Photobacterium sp. Hal280; assembly: GCF_037162255.1. Classification (NCBI taxonomy): domain Bacteria; kingdom Pseudomonadati; phylum Pseudomonadota; class Gammaproteobacteria; order Vibrionales; family Vibrionaceae; genus Photobacterium; species Photobacterium sp. Hal280. Next base: position 2,294,477 of record NZ_JARLUO010000005.1, on the reverse strand, counting down.
TTAGGACATGTGTGGTATTGTCGGAATCGTGGGAAACACCCCGGTTAACCAGTCTATTTATGATGCACTGACCGTGCTGCAGCACCGTGGCCAGGATGCTGCCGGTATTGTTACCCTGGAAAGCAATCGTTTCCGTCTGCGCAAGGCCAATGGCCTGGTGCGTGACGTATTCGAAGCAAAACACATGCAGCGTCTGCAGGGAACTGTCGGGCTTGGGCACGTTCGCTACCCTACCGCGGGCAGCTCTAGTGCTTCAGAAGCTCAGCCTTTTTATGTGAATTCCCCTTACGGTATTTCACTGGCGCACAATGGTAACCTGACCAACGCCGCGGATATCAGAGATTCGCTCTTTGAGCAGGCTCGCCGTCATGTGAACACCTCTTCCGACTCGGAAATTCTGTTGAACGTTCTGGCCCATCAGCTGGAAGGTGCAACCAACTACCCACTGACTTCCAATGACATCTTTGCGGCAATTCGTGCTGTGCATAAAGCAGTGCGCGGTGCCTATGCCGTTGTGGCTATGGTCATCGGACATGGCCTGATGGCATTCCGCGACCCGCACGGCATTCGCCCTCTGTGCCTGGGTAAGCGCGAAGTGGAAGGGAAAGTCGAGTACATGGTTGCCTCTGAGTCGGTGGCACTGGACGCAGTGGGTTTTGATTTCATGCGTGATGTTGCTCCGGGAGAGGCTGTCTATATCACTTTTGACGGACAGCTGTTCACGGAGCAGTGTGCTGAGAATCCGGCGCTGAATCCATGTGTGTTCGAGTTCGTGTATTTTGCCCGTCCTGACTCCTTTATCGATAAGATTTCTGTGTACAGTGCTCGCCTGAATATGGGTAAGAAACTGGGTGAGAAGATCAAGCGCGAGTGGGATGACCTGGATATTGATGTGGTTATCCCGATTCCGGAAACCTCTTGCGACAGTGCGCTGGAAATTGCCCGTACGCTGGATAAACCTTACCGTCAGGGCTTCGTGAAGAACCGCTATGTCGGCCGTACCTTTATCATGCCGGGTCAGCAGCTGCGCCGTAAGTCGGTACGTCGTAAACTGAATGCGATCAGCTCAGAATTCAAGGGTAAAAGTGTCCTCCTGATTGATGATTCGATTGTACGCGGCACCACCTCTGAGCAAATCATTGAAATGGCGCGCGAAGCGGGTGCCAAAAAAGTCTATCTGGCTTCTGCGGCGCCGGAAATTCGTTTCCCTAACGTATACGGCATTGATATGCCAAGCGCGAATGAACTGATTGCTCATGGTCGTGAAGTGGACGAAATCTGCAAGATGATCGGTGCAGACGGTCTGATTTTCCAGGACTTGCAGGATCTGGTGGACGCGGTTGCAGAAGGCAACCCTGACATTAAACTGTTTGAAACCTCCGTCTTTAATGGCAACTATGTCACGGGCGATGTGAACCAGCAGTATTTAGAGTACCTGGAAACGCTGCGCAGCGAAGATGCCAAAACGCAGCGTGAAATTCAGCAGGAGCTGGCAAACCTGGAACTGTATAACGAAGGCGTGTAACGTCATTCATTGCCAGTACCAGCGCGTCTGAACACAAAAAGGCAAGCTCATTGAGCTTGCCTTTTTAATGCGTGTTTAGTGCGTGGAAGTCGGGGCAGGTTAGTGACTGAACTGTGGGCCTAATCCCATGTTCCACAGGATGACAGAGCCGGCAATGATAGAAACCAGCAGCACCAGACCACAGGTCACAATCGAGCTGGCATAGATAAAGCCTCGCTCTTCCGGAATGTGCATCAGAATAGGGACACCTGTGTAGAGCAGGTACACTGAGTAGGTGATGCCGACCAGTCCGGCCATCATCAGAAACCACAACTGAGGATACAAGGCGGCGATGCTGATCATAAACAGCGGCGTTGCTGTGTAAGCCGCCAATTCTAGCGCTTGCGTATAAGTTGGCGTTGAGCCAAAGGTATGGCTCATCCAGTAGGTCAGGTAGGCCAGTGCAAATACCCCGCCAATCAGGGCGAAGTACATAGCGACAGACATGAACAGCGCACTGGACGGTGTCAGGTAAATCGGGTCAACAGCCCCGACACGCCAGCCGATAAACACACTGGAAATGTAGGCAAAAATGGGTGGAAGTAAGGCGATCAGCATAATGTGGCTCAGGCTGCTTTGCATCCCCTCATGCTGCTCATCAATGTTGTGCCACTCTTTTTTGGGATGAGTGTAAAGCCCGAATAAATGTCCCAGAATCATAACCTATCCTCGTTATCTAGGGTGCAAATCGCACAACGTATTACAGGTTGTTGTTCAGAACACTGTCAGTGCATATCCGGGCACTTTTTGTGTTCTTTGTCATATAACATTTAGACGGGCTTCTGCCGCTTGGCAAGGATAGCAGGCTCAGGATGTGCTGAAGAAGTGACTTGCGAACTCAATAAACAGCCTCAGCTTCTCTGGCTGGTGATCTTTGTGATTATAGAGAAGATAGACATTGCGCGGGTTGGCCGACCAGTTATCCAGCACTCGTACCAGCTCACCGCTGTGAATGTATTTTTTCAGCATGGCATCTGGCATTAATGTAATTCCCAGTCCGGCCACGCAGGCTTTTCTGACCACATTCAGCTGATTGGACTCGAAGCGTCCTTTCTCATTCACCGTGATGCTTTCTCCGTCTTTGTTGCTGAGCCGCCAGCGCAGCAGGGGAGAGCCTTTGAGCAGGGAGTGCTTGGGCAGATCTTGTGCATGAGTGAGCGTTGGGTGGCGTTGCAGATAATCTGGGCTGGCAACCAGTATATCTTCCACCGCGTTAATTTTACGGGCAATCAGTGCCGAATCACGCTGCGGACCGACACGGAAAATCACATCCCAGTCGGTTGGGTCCAGCTGCTCGGGTTCGTTGCTCAGAAACAGCTCAATGCTGATTGCCGGCTGTTCAAGCATGAAGGCGTTGAGCATAGGTTGCAGCATGACTTTGCTCAGATTGGTCGGGGCCGCTATTTTGAGTCGTCCACTCGCCCCTCTGGACTCTTCCCGAATATTTTCTGCGGTATCCAGTAACTGTTGAAGCAAGGGGGTACACAGCTGGTAATACTGCTGGCCAGCTTCAGTCAGCGACAGCTTGCGTGCATGGCGGTTTAACAGGCGAAGATTCAGGCTGTCTTCCAGCGCCTGTATACGGCGGGTCAGTGTGGCAACAGGCACCTGATGCTTGCGAGAAGCGGCGGTATAGCTGCCTTCCTCAACCACAATGCGAAACAAATTTAAATCATCAAGCTTCATAGGCGTGTCGTGATCGGATATGAGAAAGTGGGAATTGTATAACAAAACACGCAATGTGAAGAGGTTAACATTGAGTGTTATTAAAATAGGAACTTCAGGGACGAAAACGAGTTTCGCAATGGGCAAGATTTTGAACTGGCTTACAGAATATTAAAACTAACGTTCATGAACAGGCAGACGCCCTGACGTAGCGAGGTTTTACGCCTATCCTAAATGAGAACATTCATCGCGACTACCCAGCTTCGCACAGATTCGATTAGAAGGATGTGCCTGTTCAGCAGAATATTATTCTGTGCTCTTGGCCCCTTGTTTCATGGAGGGCACAATCGTTGTTAGAAGGTAAAGATATCCTCATTGTGGAGGACGATCCGGTGTTTCGCCGGATGATCACAGGCTTTTTGCTATCGCAAGGATGCGAGGTCAGGGAAGCTGAAGACGGTTTGCAGGGACTGCGGGCCCTGCGCGACGGTATCCCTGATGTGCTTTTGTGCGATCTGGCCATGCCTGTATTAACAGGCATGGAGTTTGTTGAAGAGGTTTCACTGCATTACCCCATGATTCCTGTCATTGTCATTTCCGGTACTGGTGAAATGGCCGATGTCGCAGCCGCGCTCAGGCATGGCGTCAAAGATTTTCTGGTCAAACCGCTGGATAACATCATGGTGTTGAAAGCCGCACTGATGTCGGTACTCAAAGCCCAGGAAAACACAACCGAATACACAGACTTTTCCAGCCAGCTATTGCAGCATGACTCGGCGGTAGATGAAGAACTGCAGTGGCATATCAATGAGCTGGAATCCCACCCGGAGATTGCACGCGAGCTGCTGGTGGGGCTGATGCCGGACACCTTATCCCGTCAGGGAGACTGGCAGATGAGCTATTGTGTTTTGCAGTCTGCCGATGTGCAACCTGTGTTGCTCGACTACACTTGGTTGATGGACGGTCGTCTGGCTTTCTATCTGCTTGATGCCGAGTCAGGAGGCCGGCAGGGGGCGGCCACTGTGCTGCTGATACGGGCATTGTTCAATGACTATCTGCGCAAACGTATGGCAAGCGAAAATGACATTTCCAGTATGCTGCAAACCATTGAAAACGGGATGAAGCAGTCGGGGTACGCGGTGCCTATCAAGGGGTTGTTTGGTATTTTTGATGCGTGTGACAGAAGCCTGGTGGTGGTATCAACCGGTTCGGAAGCGATGCTGAGAACCAGTGATGGAGAAATGATAATCCCGGCTGGCGCCAGTCTGGGAGACGGAGCACGAAAAAACCTGACCTCATCCTATGTTTTGCCGCATTCAGGTGCGCGTTTGTCTTTGAGCAAAATTGGCGCCGCCAATTTCAGTATTACGATTCAGCGACTGGACGCTATGAAAGAACACGAAATCCATCCGGCAGTGAAAGCAAAAACGAAAGTTTAGCGGGTAATCAATAAATCATCAGCTGCAGGAGTAAACGGGAAAACGTTGGAAAAGTAAACGCTTAGCGTCAATGTACAGGGAAACTATTGAGGTTTATACCTCCCACCATATAATCACTTTCAGACAGACATTTTCCGGGCAGAGACGATATGAAAGATTGGTACCTACTTTATTGCAAGCGAAGCGAGCAGGAGCGGGCCGTGGTTAATCTGGATCGTCAGGGCGTGGAGTGCTATTACCCTCAGGTACTCGTCGAGAAAGTGGTGCGCGGCAAACGTGTCACTGTGAATGAACCACTGTTTCCTAATTATATGTTTGTCCGTTTTGATCCTGAATATGTCAGCTATACCACAGTCCGTTCGACGCGCGGTGTGGCTGACTTTATCCGTCAGGGGGCATACCCGCAAAAAGTTCAGCCAGAATTGCTGCTTGAGTTAATGACGAATGAAAATTGCGAAGAACACAGAAGTCTGTTGTCTAACCTGCCCAAACCCGGCGAGTACCTCGAGCTCAAACAAGGCCAGTTCAAGGGTCTTGAAGCCATCTATCAGGAACCTGACGGTGAAAAACGCTCATTCATGCTGATAAACCTGCTCGGTAAACCGGTGAAAATCAGTATCGATAACGCCGATATCGTCCGCCGTGGATAACCTGACCACGGCTTCACCACTCCGTCATGTCTGTCCTGTGCAACTTGTCTTTTTTGCCGTCGATGACACCAGCTCACGCTTATGGCTCAGATCGCTCGCTGCATAAAGGCAAGTTTGTTATATTGCGGCTGACAATGCCAACGTACATGGAAAAAACAATGCAAAAGTCTTCCCCAGTTCGTAAAGCGGTCATTCCGGTCGCCGGTTTAGGGACCAGGATGTTACCCGCCACCAAGGCCATCCCGAAAGAGATGTTGCCTATTGTGGATAAACCTCTGATTCAATATGTTGTGAATGAATGTGTTGCGGCCGGTATTAAAGAAATCGTGCTGGTGACCCATTCGTCTAAAAACTCCATTGAAAACCATTTTGATACGTCTTTTGAGCTGGAAGCCACGCTTGAAAAACGGGTTAAGCGGCAGTTGCTGGACGAAGTCCAGAATATCTGTCCAAGTGATGTGACTATCATGCATGTGCGTCAGGGCCAGGCAAAAGGCCTGGGCCATGCGGTACTGTGTGCCCGTCCGCTGGTCGGCAACGAGCCGTTTGCCGTCGTCCTGCCGGATGTGATTCTGGATGATGCCGCCAGCGATCTGCGCAGCGAGAACATGGCCGCTATGGTCAGGCTGTTCAATGAATCAGGTATCAGCCAGGTCATGGTAGAGCCGGTGCCAATGTCGGATGTGTCTAACTATGGTGTCGCTGATGTGAATGGCGAGCAAATTGCGCCAGGCGATTCAGCCGCTATGGCCAAGGTTGTTGAGAAACCTGCGGTTGACCAGGCGCCGTCTAACCTGGCGATTGTGGGACGTTATATCCTGCCTGCCGAAATCTGGGAAATTCTTGCCAAGACTCCGATTGGTGCAGGTGATGAAATTCAGCTGACAGACGCCATTGATATGCTGATGGAAAAGCAGCAGGTTAATGCGTTCCACATGACAGGTAAGAGTCATGATTGCGGCAGTAAGCTGGGTTATATGCAGGCATTCGTTGAATACGGCTTGCGCCACCCTGTACTTGGGGAAGATTTTGCGGCTTATCTGAAAACGCTGCAAAAATAACCCAACCTGGTAACACGGGTTATCAATGCAGGTCAGCAAGATGAATAAAAAAAGCGAGGTTGATGACCTCGCTTTTTTGGTGTCCGGAGTAGCGGAATACCTGTCAGCTTTCGTGGAATTGTTCGCAGGCCAGCAGGGTATTTTCGATCAGTGTGGCAACTGTCATCGGCCCAACACCACCAGGGACAGGAGTAATGTGTTTGGCCTTTTGGCGCGCCACATCGTATTCCACATCACCCACCAGGGTGCCATTGTCCAGGCGATTGATACCGACATCGATAATAGTCGCGCCTTCTTTAATCCAGCTGCCCGGAATAAAGTTAGGCTTTCCTACCGCAACAACCAGGATATCGGCCTGACGAACATGGCTTTCCAGATCCTGGGTGAATCGGTGGCACGTTGTGGTCGTAGCGCCGGCAAGCAGCAGTTCAAGGGTCATAGGACGGCCAACGATATTAGAAGCCCCCACAATAACCGCATGTTTGCCACGTGCCTGGATGTTATAACGCTCCAGCAGAGTGATAATCCCCTTTGGTGTGCATGAACGCAGCTTAGGGATGCGCTGACACAGACGGCCGACGTTATAAGGATGGAAGCCGTCGACATCTTTCTCGGGATTAATATGTTCAAGCACTTTGGTCGAATCAATGCCTGCAGGCAGAGGCAGCTGTACCAGTATCCCGTCTATGGACTGATCTGCATTCAGTTCATCAATCAGCGCCAGCAGTTCGACTTCTGCAGTATCCGCAGGAAGGTCGAATGAGCGAGAGATAAAGCCCACTTCTTCACAGGCTTTGCGCTTGCTGCCGACATAAATCTGTGAGGCAGGATCCTGACCTACCAGAATGACGGCTAACCCAGGTGCACGTAACCCCGCGTCAGTGCGAGCCTTAACACGTGCAGCAACTTCTTGTCTGACAGTTTGTGAGATAAGTTTTCCATCAATGATTTGAGCGGCCATGATTTTCCTTCGTACAGAAATGAACTGAGCAGACTTATTGTCGCAGAGATAAAGGGGGAAATCTATAGCGCAAACGTTTGCTTTTTGCGAGATTCAGATAAAACCCTTGCGTGAATCAAGCGATGAACGCTGGCTAAAATGCTGCAATCTAAAGACTTTCAAAAATAAGCGCCTGGCACCCCAGAGAAAGGATGCGCCTCGCTGAGGCAACAAAGGGGGATGTTTGCCGTAAGTTTAACCGCTTGGTGCATTTGGCGAGGTATTTTAACGTTTTATCGTTGACCTTGATCTCAAGCGACGTATAATTCACCCCCGTTAGTTAACACATCTGATTGTTAACTCTCAAACAATGCGCCCTTAGCTCAGTTGGATAGAGCACGTGCCTTCTAAGCATGTGGTCGCAGGTTCGAATCCTGCAGGGCGCGCCACTTTTCTCCCTTGTACTCCTCTTTTTTACCCGCTTAGTCATTTTTCATCTTAGGTTGCAGTGCGCGAAGCAGCGTGTCGCATTGATTAAAATTCCTGCACTGAATCGACATTTGAACAAAAAATCGAGGCTAAACTGCAATTTTTTCGTGTTTTCTCTTGAAAATGCGAATTCAGCCCCTATCTTGTCCGAAGGTTTACACTTGGTGTGACACCAGATGCCTCGACGAAAGAGGGCTGGGTCGTTATAATACCGCGCTTTAATTTTTGTTTCAGTGGCATTGGCTAGTGATACAAAAATTGACCGAATTCAGGCGTTATGGTGTTCAAGCCGTAACACGAAAGGATGCCAGCGTCAGCAGAGATCTGACGGGCAAGATAACTCAGTCAACCTGAGTCAGTTTTGAGGTTTATGAAAATGCAAGTTACCGTTGAAACCACTGAAGGCCTAGAACGCCAAATTACGATTACTGTACCTGCTGCAAACATCGAAGATGCAGTGACTGCTCAACTGCGGAAAATTGCCAAAACCCGTCGTTTTGACGGTTTCCGTCCTGGTAAAGCACCAATCAAAATGGTTGCACGTATGTTCGGCGCATCTGTACGCCAGGACGTGCTGGGTGAAGTGATGCAGCGTCACTACATTGAAGCGATCGTGAAAGAGAAAATTAACCCAGCCGGCGCGCCAACGTTCACGCCAGTCGACATGGCTGAAGGTAAAGATCTGGTTTTCAAAGCAACTTTTGAAGTGTTCCCTGAGATTGAACTGACGGGTCTGGACAAGATTGCTATCGAGAAGCCAGCGGCTGAAGTGAAAGAAGAAGACGTTGCTCAGATGCTGGAAACGCTGCGCAAGCAGCAAGCTAACTGGGCAGAAGTCGATGCCGCTGCTGATGCAAACAGCCGTGTTACGATTGATTTCACTGGTTCTATTGACGGTGAAGAGTTCGACGGCGGTAAAGCAGAAGCTTTCCCTCTGGCAATGGGCCAGGGCCGCATGATTCCGGGCTTCGAAGAAGGCATCGTTGGTAAGAAAGCGGGTGAAGAGTTCAATATTGAAGTCACTTTCCCTGAAGATTACCACGCCGAGAACCTGAAAGGTAAAGCGGCTGTATTCGCGATTAAACTGCACAAAGTCGAAGCTCAGGAGCTGCCAGAGCTGAATGAAGAATTTGTGAAGAAGTTTGGTGTTGAAGACGGTTCTGTTGACGGTCTGAAAGCTGAAGTGCGCAAGAACATGGAGCGCGAACTGAAGCAAGCGGTTAAAGGTCGTATCAAGGATCAGGTTCTGAATGGTCTGATTGAGCAAAACGACATTGCTGTTCCTTCTGCCCTGATTGACCAGGAAGTGAACGCTCTGCGTCAGCAGGCTGTTCAGCGTTTTGGCGGTAATGCGGATAATGCACCAGAGCTGCCACGTGAGCTGTTCGAAGAGCAGGCTAAGCGTCGTGTCGTGGTTGGTCTGCTGCTGGGTGAAGTGATCAAGGCTGAAGAACTGAAAGCGGATGACGAGCGAGTTAAGGCGCTGATCACTGAAATGGCATCTGCTTATGAAGATCCAACAGAAGTTGTTGCATACTACGAAAAGAATGAGCAACTGATGAACAACATGCGTAATGTTGCTCTGGAAGAACAAGCGATCGATGCTCTACTGGCTAAAGCACAGGTTTCAGAAAAACAAGTAAGCTTCAATGAGCTGATGAATCAGCAACCAGCAGCTTAATTGACTGAAATGACTGTAAAGATTTGACTTCATTTCAAATCTTCTGCTAACAATGGTCCGTATGAGTCAATCATTCGGGCCATTAATTTTTTGGGGAAATAAGGTTATGAGCTACCAAGATAATAACGCCATGTCGCCAATTATGAATGCGCTGGTTCCTATGGTGGTCGAGCAGACCTCTCGTGGCGAGCGTTCCTACGACATCTATTCCCGACTATTGAAGGAGCGTGTGATCTTTCTGACCGGTCAGGTTGAAGATCAGATGGCCAACCTGGTTGTGGCACAGCTGTTGTTCCTGGAGTCAGAGAACCCTGACAAAGATATTTTCCTGTATATTAACTCTCCTGGTGGCTCAGTCACTGCAGGGATGTCCATCTATGACACGATGCAGCACATCAAACCGGATGTGAGTACCTTCTGTATGGGACAAGCATGCTCAATGGGTGCATTCCTGCTGGCAGGTGGAGCGAAAGGGAAACGTTTTTGTCTGCCTAATTCCCGTGTCATGATTCATCAACCATTAGGCGGTTTCCAGGGACAGGCTTCTGATATTCAGATTCATGCTCAGGAAATTCTGACAATTAAGAAGCGATTGAACAATCTGCTGGCTGAGCATACTGGCCAACCATTGGAAATCGTTGAAAAAGATACAGACCGTGACAACTTCATGTCTGCTGAGCAGGCTGCGGAGTATGGACTGGTCGATGCCGTTTTGAATAAGCGTGACTAACCTGTCATTATGGTGCACAGTGCTCTGAAGGCGCAAGGTGACAGCAAAGTGACGAGAGATGTTATACACTCAAAACAAGGCAAGGATGGGTGAAACCCAATATGAGGTTAGCGAATGACAGATAAGCGAAAAGAGAGTGGTAGTGGAAAACTGCTGTACTGCTCTTTCTGCGGTAAAAGTCAGCATGAAGTTCGCAAGCTGATTGCTGGCCCTTCTGTGTATATTTGCGATGAGTGCGTCGATCTGTGTAACGACATCATTCGCGAAGAAATCAAAGAAGTTATGCCAAAGCGCGATGGTAATGAACTGCCAACGCCAAGGGAGATCCGCACGCACTTAGATGATTATGTCATCGGCCAGGATCACGCGAAGAAAGTACTGGCTGTAGCTGTCTACAACCATTACAAGCGTTTGCGTAATGGCGACACCACTAGTGATGGTGTCGAGTTGGGTAAAAGTAACATCCTGCTGATAGGTCCGACAGGTAGTGGTAAAACACTGCTTGCAGAAACGCTGGCGCGTATGCTGGATGTACCTTTCACGATGGCGGATGCAACGACCCTGACCGAAGCCGGTTATGTCGGTGAAGATGTAGAAAACATCATCCAGAAGTTGCTGCAGAAATGCGATTACGATGTCGCCAAAGCTGAGCGCGGAATTGTTTATATTGATGAGATTGACAAGATTTCCCGTAAATCTGACAACCCATCGATTACCCGTGACGTGTCTGGCGAAGGTGTGCAGCAGGCGCTGCTGAAATTGATCGAGGGTACGGTTGCCTCTGTGCCTCCACAGGGCGGTCGTAAACATCCTCAGCAGGAGTTCCTGCAGGTTGATACATCGAAAATACTCTTTATTTGTGGTGGTGCGTTTGCAGGCCTGGATAAAGTGGTAGAGCAGCGTGTGGCAACCAGTTCAGGTATTGGCTTTGGTGCGGAAGTCCGCTCTAAAGACCAGCGCAACACACTCAGTGATTTATTCGAAAAAGTCGAACCGGAAGATCTGGTGAAATACGGCTTGATCCCTGAGTTTATCGGTCGTCTGCCAGTCACTGCGATTTTGAGTGAGCTGGATGAATCTGCGCTGGTGCAGATTCTGCGTGAACCGAAAAATGCGCTGACAAAACAGTATGCGGCTTTACTGGAGCTGGAAAACGTTGAACTGGAATTTCGTGACGATGCGCTGCAGGCAATTGCCCGCAAAGCCATGGAACGTAAAACCGGTGCACGTGGCCTTCGCTCTATCGTAGAGGCGGTGCTGCTGGATACTATGTATGAGCTACCTTCTGCCGAAGGCGTGAGTAAAGTCGTGATTGATGAATCAGTCATTAAAGGGGAATCTGAACCTTTGCTGATTTATGAAAACACTGAAAATCAAGCTGCAGGCGGCGAGTAAGTGGTTGCAAAACGTACGGTTTGAGTAAATAAAGGAGGCTTTGGCCTCCTTTTTGATTTTCTGGCAAATCGACCGTTGAATCTTGTCAGTCTGCCCCCATATACTCACTAAAAGAGACTGAACGGAAAGAGAGAACAATATGAACCTGGAGCGTTCGGAACGCCTTGCCATTCCCGTTCTGCCACTGCGTGACGTGGTGGTCTACCCTCATATGGTTATTCCATTGTTTGTAGGCCGGGATAAATCCATTCGTTGCCTTGAAACCGCAATGGATAACGATAAACAAATTTTGTTGGTTGCCCAAAAAGAAGCGGCAACTGACGAACCAACCGTTGACGATCTCTATGATGTCGGCACAGTGGCGACCATACTGCAGCTCCTGAAATTGCCTGATGGCACAGTGAAGGTGTTGGTAGAGGGTCAGCAGCGTGCAAACGTTAAGAAGTTGACTGACGACGAATTTTTCAGTGCGGAAGCGGAATTTCTGGTCACGCCGGAAATGGACGAACGCGAGCAGGAAGTGCTGGTTCGCACTGCGATCAATCAGTTTGAAGGCTTTATCAAGCTGAACAAAAAGATCCCGCCTGAAGTGTTAACCTCACTGAATGGTATTGATGAGGCCGCACGCCTTGCTGATACCATTGCTGCGCACATGCCACTGAAACTGGCAGATAAGCAGAAAGTGCTCGAAATCGTGGATATCACGGAACGTCTTGAGTTCCTGATGGCCATGATGGAATCTGAAATTGATCTGCTGCAGGTTGAGAAACGTATCCGTGGCCGCGTCAAGAAACAGATGGAAAAGAGCCAGCGCGAGTACTATCTGAATGAGCAGATGAAAGCTATCCAAAAAGAACTGGGTGAGCTGGACGATGCGCCGGATGAATTCGAATCGTTGAAGAAAAAAATCGACGAGTCGAAGATGCCAGCAGAAGCGCGCGAAAAAACTGAGCAGGAATTACAAAAGCTGAAAATGATGTCGCCGATGTCTGCTGAAGCGACTGTGGTTCGTGGTTATATTGACTGGATGCTGAGTGTGCCCTGGCACAAGCGTACCAAGGTCAAGAAAGATCTGGCGAAAGCGGAAGAGATCCTCAACGCCGATCACTATGGTCTGGAACGCGTCAAAGACCGTATTCTTGAGTACTTAGCCGTCCAGAGCCGTATCAATAAGCTGAAAGGCCCGATCCTGTGTCTGGTTGGCCCTCCTGGTGTCGGTAAAACGTCTCTGGGGCAGTCGATTGCTGCTGCCACTGGCCGTAAATACGTGCGTATGGCGCTGGGCGGGGTGCGTGATGAAGCGGAAATCCGTGGTCACCGCCGGACTTACATTGGCTCAATGCCAGGTAAGCTGATCCAGAAAATGGCCAAAGTTGGCGTGAAAAACCCACTGTTCCTGCTCGATGAGATCGACAAGATGTCTTCCGACATGCGTGGCGATCCTGCATCAGCATTGCTGGAAGTCCTGGATCCGGAACAGAACAATGCGTTTAACGACCATTATCTGGAAGTGGATTACGATTTGTCCGACGTGATGTTCGTGGCGACATCGAACTCGATGAATATTCCTGGCCCGTTACTGGACCGTATGGAAGTGATTCGTCTGTCTGGTTATACCGAGGACGAAAAACTCAACATCGCCAAACGCCACTTGCTGGAAAAACAGATTCAACGTAACGGCCTGAAAAAAGGCGAAGTGGAGATAGAAGATTCTGCCATCATCGGCATTATCCGCTACTACACTCGTGAAGCTGGCGTGCGTAATCTTGAGCGTGAAATTTCCAAGCTGTGCCGTAAAGCGGTGAAAGAGATCCTGCTGAATCCGGAAGTGAAGAAGGTCACCATTAATCAGGCGAACCTGAAGCAGTATCTGGGTGTGCAGCGCTTTGACTACGGAAAAGCAGAAGAAAGCAACCGTATTGGACAAGTCACCGGGCTGGCGTGGACCGAAGTGGGCGGCGATTTGCTGACCATTGAAACCGAGTCTATGCCGGGCAAAGGCAAGCTGTCTTACACCGGGTCTCTCGGCGATGTGATGCAGGAGTCTATCCAGGCAGCAATGACTGTGGTGCGTACTCGTGCAGAGAAACTGGGTATTAATAACGACTTCTATGAGAAGCGTGATATCCATGTTCATGTTCCTGAAGGGGCAACCCCGAAAGATGGCCCAAGTGCGGGTATTGCCATGTGTACGGCACTGGTGTCGAGCCTGACAGGTAACCCTGTGCGCAGCGATGTCGCGATGACAGGTGAGATCACCCTGCGTGGTGAAGTTCTGCCTATCGGAGGTTTGAAAGAAAAACTGCTGGCAGCACACCGTGGCGGCATTAAAACCGTGCTGATTCCGAAAGAGAATGAACGTGATCTGGAAGAGATCCCGGATAACGTTATTGCTGATTTGGAAGTTCGCCCGGTTCGCTGGATTGATGATGTGCTACGTATCGCCCTGGAAAATAATCCGACAGGGATCGAGCTGGTAAACGCTCAAAACAGTGATATGCAGCAAAATTAACAGATGTAAGGGGCTGACTGCGGTGGAAATCGCTTGTCAGCCTTTTTCTGTCTGGCTATAAGTGGGGTCTAATTTGCTGTAAGCTCAATAATAACAAGGCTTACAGCCTGTTCAGTGTCACAATGAGCTGATAAATTAGACCTGATACAAGTTTTTGATTGTCCTTTGTCGTCACAGCGTAAACATAGATTATGCTGTTGTCAGGAAGACAATGTTCATAGAGGGGAAGAAATCGTGAACAAAACTCAATTGGTTGATAAAATCGCCGAAGGTGCTGATATTTCTAAAGCATCTGCTGGCCGTGCGCTGGACGCTTTCATTGAGGCAGTTTCTGAGTCTCTGAAGGAAGGTGACCAGGTTGCGCTGGTTGGTTTTGGTACATTCTCTGTTCGTGAGCGCGCTGCCCGTACCGGCCGTAACCCACAAACTGGTGAAGAAATCCAAATCGCAGCAGCACGTGTACCAGGTTTCAAACCAGGTAAAGCGCTGAAAGATTCTGTCAACTGATTCTGGCTTTGCCAGTAAGTTGAAATGAACAAAACCTTACGCTTCTTGTCATATAGTGGCATTATTGCGTAACACGAGAGCGCATCATATCTGATGCGCTTTTTTTACATTGTATCAGGGTGAACAGATTGTGATTCTTCAGAGTCGTAATCAACAGTTATTGCCAGCTCGAACAACTAGGAGATACGGCACGTTATGATGGAGCGGATGCGCGAAGGCGTTAGCAGCATTTGGGTGAAGATTATTCTCTCCCTAATCATATTTTCTTTTGTCTTTGCCGGTGTAGGCAGTTATCTGGCAAATTCTAATCAGCCTGTAGCGGCAAAGATTGACGGCGAGGAGATCAGCCAGAATCAGTTCGAGCAGGCATACCAGAACGAACGTAATCGTATGCAGTCGCAGCTGGGAGAGTATTTCTCTACGCTGATGGGTGACCCTGGCTATGTTCAGCAATTTCGTCGCAGTGTGTTAGACCGTTTGGTGAACGATGCGCTGATTGAGCAACGTGCAAACGAGCTGGGCTTACGTATCAGTGATGATCAGGTGAAACAAGCGATTCGTTCAATGCCAGAGTTTCAGCGTGACGGTAAGTTTGACAACGAAGTGTATGCTTCTTTGCTTCGCCGCTCGCGTTTCACGCCTGATCAATTTGCCGAGTACATGCGTACCGACATGCTGCGTCAGCAACTGCTGAGCGCGATTCAGGGCAGTGATTTTGCACTGGGCAATGAATTGGCTCAGTTGCAGCAACTGGAGCAACAACAGCGTGAAGTGCGCAGTCTGACCCTGAACCTGGATACGTTTAAGGCAACTGCTGAGATCTCAGAAAGCGACAGTAAAGATTACTACGAGCAGCATCCGGAAGCCTTTACTCGTCCGGAACAAGTGAAAGTTGCTTATATTGAGCTGTCTGGCGATACGCTGAAAAATACCATGGATGTCAGTGATGATGAGCTGAATGCATACTATCAGGATAACCTGGCTAAGTTTTCGACGCCTGAACAGCGCCATGTTCGCCACATTCTGATTCAGGGTGACGATGCTGAGGCCCAGTCAAAGGCGGAGGCGATTCTTGCCGAGCTGAATCAGGGAGCGGATTTTTCCGAGCTGGCAAAGTCCAAATCGGATGACACTTTTAGTGCGAAACAGGGGGGTGAGCTGGACTGGTTTGAGCGTGGCGTGATGGACCCTGCGTTTGAAGAAGCGGCTTTTGCTCTGGAAAACCAAGGCGATCTGTCTGGCGTAGTGAAATCCTCATTTGGCTATCACATTATTCAGCTGGAAGCGGTCAAAGCGCCTACTGCCAAGCCGCTTGATGACGTTCGGAGCGACCTGTTAGCGGATCTGCGTGAGCAAAAAGCGGCTGAAGCGTTTTATCAGCTGCAGACCAAACTGGCGGAATCTGCTTTCGAGATGCCGGATTCGCTGGATGATGCGGCTAAAGCGGTCAACGCTAAAGTACAGAAGACTGACTTCTTCGCACTCAACAATGCCCAGGGCGTGTTGGCTTCACCTGCTGTTGTCCAGGCGTTAAGCAGTGCGGAAGTACGTGAAGATGGTTTGAATTCTGAAGTCATTGAATTGGGTTCAGAGCATATCATCGTGGTGCGTGTTGATGAGTCTCGCCCTGAGCAACTGCTACCGTTTGAAGAAGTTGCTGATCAGGTGCATGAGATCATGGCTGCCCAGCGTGGTGAAGAAGCGGCTGAGAAGCAGGCTGATGAGATTCTTGCTGCGTTGCGTAATGGCGATAGCACCATTTTGGAACAGCATGAACTGAGCTTCTCTGAACCTCAGACTATCAGTCGTCGTGGCAGCGATCCTGTGATTGCTCAAGAAGCATTTGCAATGGCAAAACCTGAATCGGGTAAGTCGGTCTACGGTGTAACGCATGACCAGCAGGGCAATGTTGTTTTGATTGCGCTGGATAAAGTGATTGAGCCTGAGATTGATTCGGCCAGCGTGAATGGGCAACTGGCCGAGCAGGTTGCTCAGATGAATGCTCAGCAGGATGTGGCCGCTTTACTTGATGTGCTGCGCGCCGATGCAGAAGTGAGCTATCCGGTATTGGATGCATCTGCAAACTAAATGTAATTGATATTTATCATAGACGGGCCGCTTTGTGCGGCCCGTCGTTTTTTTATCTTGCCATTTTCTGGCGAGCATTATTGTGTGATTAAAAATGATTATCCTTGTGCTGAATTAACACCAAGGAGAAAAAATGAAAAACACATTTGCATTGATTTTGCTAGCGTCGAGCGTTGTCTTACCTGGAGTGGTGGATGCGGCCGATAAGCATGAAGGGATTGAAATAACAATTAATATCAATAGTGCCAATGCTGAGGAACTGGATAAGCTGCTGTTAGGCGTGGGTCCGGATAAAGCTCAGAGCATTATTGAATACCGGGAGCAGAATGGGAAGTTTGCCACTATCGAGGATCTGAGTAAGGTCAAAGGCATTGGCGCCTCTACTGTAGACAAAAACCGCGATCGCATTCAGCTCTGATGAGCTGAAAACTGGAACGCCACTATCTTGTAAGGGGTGCCATGCACCCCTTGCAACCTGTATTATTTCACCGGCGATGCTGATAATCTGAAAGCCGGTGGCAGCATGGCTAACAGGAAGCCGCCGACAGCCCCAGCAAGATGCGCTTCAACTGCAATTTGTGCATGAATCATGGACGCGGTTTCAGCGGACCCTCCGGTATACAAATCCCAGCTGATTTTTAGCATACCGGCTATCAGCATTAACCTTCCTCCGGCACGTTGTGTGCGGATATCCTGACAGGCTCCCCAAATGAAAATCCCATGTAGCAGGCCGGATAACCCTGAATAACCGTCCAGTTGGGTAAGAAACAGGGACAGACCGACAATCAGGCTTAACGAGACTAATAACAGCCCGAAGCGCCCTGCAGTCAGGTAAAACCGGAACAGATAACTGATTATCAGCAGACCTGACACATTCATGCCGAGATGGGCCCAATTGGTATGGGTGAAATTTCCTGTTAGGATCCGCCACCATTGCCCGGCTTCAATGAGTGACCGCTGCCATTCCAGCAGAGCATGCAGCGGTGCAAGCTGTGCCGTGACACAAAACAGACAGATTGCCAGCAGGGACAGGAACAGAGATCGTGATAACAAGGGCACCTCAATGAGCCGATATTGTGTAGATTGCGGTAAAGCAGGCAATGCCTGCATTTGCCAGTGGATTGAAAAAATTGATGCTAGAACTGAACTCTGGATATTGCAACACCCGTCTGAAGTCAGCCGGCCGCTCGGGACGGCCCGTATTCTGACTCTATCCCTGCCAAATGCACGTTTATGGGTAGGTGAAGATTTCAGCCGGCATGAGGAAATCAATCACCTGCTGGCTGATCCTGATCGCCATGCTGCGGTACTCTATCCGGACGGACAGGCTATACCGCTTTCCCGCCTGGCGTTACAGAACACCTCTTCCGCTCTGACGACATTAATACTGCTCGATGGCACCTGGAAGAAGGCGTATAAAATGTGGCGCTTGTCAGCGAACCTGCAAGCCTTACCGTGCGTGTGTCTTGATGATGTGCCTGCGGGGAATTACCGGATTCGAAAATCGCCTAAACAATCAGGACTCTCAACTGTTGAAGCTGCGTTTCACGCTCTGAGTCAGCTTGAAGGCGAAAGCGGGCGTTTTTTGCCATTAGTGACGGCGTTTGAAAAGATGATTGATTTTCAGATCAGCCAGATGCCGCCCGGATTGTTCGAACGGCATTATGGCAAGCAGTCTTAAACGATAGGCCCTATTTTCCAATCGCTGGCAGGCTGAAACAGGTTACTGTAAAGACGTTGGGCGAATCCGTCTGTCATCCCTGCAATATAGTCGGCAATGATCCGCTGTTCATTTTCGTTATGCTGGACGGCTGTGCGCCAGCGGTCGCGGGTACTGGCCGGCAGCAATCGTTCGGGATCTGAGGTGAAAGCCTCGAACATTTCCATGATGATCTGCTGCCCTTTGTACTCAAGCAACTGAATTTCCGGTTTACGGACTACATACTCGCTGACAAATTGCTTCAGCACTGTCAGGGCATTTTCCATGGGAGCCGACAGATAGGCGTTCCATTTTAGCAGTGGTTCGCTGAATGCTGGGGCATTTGCAGCGGTTGTCGGGCCGATCTCAATGGCGGTGATCAGGGCATTCACTAAAGCGCCAATCGCATCTTTGCGCTGATGGTGATCGGCAAACAGCTGCTGACTCAGCCACTCCGTCCGCGATGCCAGCCAGGGCTCCCCACAGTGCAGTAACTGACTGGCTGCAGCCTCTTCCCATTGTTTTTGTGTCACTATGCCCATGACGATGGCATCTTCCAAATCATGTACCCCATACGCAATGTCGTCGGCAAGCTCCATGATGGAGCAGTCCAGAGACTTAAAGCGTGTTTTGAGGTGCTGAGTGGGGGAGTGCCGCTCGCTGCGCATCATACCGAACAGCTCTCTGTCGTGCTCTGGCAGGCAAGACAGCACCCATTCAAAGGTCTCTTTGTCGTCACGGTAAATTCCTTTGGCCGGCTGCCAGTCTTTGGCGCGCAAATGCCGGAAATCACTGACCTCAGGTGGCTGCTCTGTGGCTCGCGTATCGCGGATAAAAGCCGGGTATTTCAGCAGTCCAAGCAAAGTGCGGCGCGACAAATTCATACCAAATCTTTCGGTATAGGGTTCAAGTAATGTGACAATTCTGAAAGTCTGCGCATTGCCTTCAAAACCACCATGATCACGCATCATATAATTGAGTGCCACTTCGCCACCGTGACCAAAAGGCGGATGCCCGATGTCATGCGCCAGGCACAGGCTTTCCATCAGACTGTTAGAGGGCAAGAGCGAGCGAAACTCGGGCTGCTTGATTTTCAGCTGAGCCACAATACCTGTGCCGATTTGGGAAGCTTCCAGCGAGTGGGTCAGCCGGGTGCGGTAAAAATCGTGGTGACCGGCGCCATGGACCTGGGTTTTGGCCTGTAAGCGGCGAAAAGCCGCAGAGTGAAGGATTCTGGCGCGATCACGCTGATAGGCGGTGCGGTGGTCATCGCGTCTTTCTTTTTGCTCCTGACTCTTTCTGGCTTGCCACAGAGCGGTGCTTGGGTCACTGGGTAAAGGCATTAACTGATCTCATCCAAAGTTAGGTTGAAGCTGGTGGCGAAGGTTTTCAGGAAATAGCTCATTTCCTGTGTCTTTCGCTCTTCCAGCGTTTCTTCGAGACGTTTCTTGGCCTGTGTGAATTCGTGATTGCCGGCACTGAGTTCTTCCAGACATTTCAGGTAAGCACACAAGGTATCTGCCTGCTTGACGATGTGGTAGTCCTGCTGGTCGATGGCATCACTGACCAGCAAAGGGGCGTAGTCGGCCTGAAATTCGTCGGGGAGCATAGAAAGCAGCCTTTGTTCGGCCGCCAGTTCAATCTTTTTGTACTCTTCTGCAATGGTTGGATTGAAGTATTTGATCGGTGTCGGCATGTCGCCTGTCAGCACTTCACTGGCATCATGAAACATGGCCAGCAGGGCAATACGTTCCGGATTCAGCTGTCCGCCGAAGTGGCGGTTTTTGATCAATGCCAGCGCGTGGGCCACAAAGGCCACCTGCAGGCTGTGCTCAGAGACATTCTCAGTGGCGACGCAGCGCATCAGCGGCCAGCGTTGAATTAGTTTCATACGAGCGAGATGAGCAAAAAAATGGCTGGTTTTCATGATGTTTCCACATTGATCAGACTGCTACTTAAACCTAACAGATTTTTTGCAGCCTAGGAAACAACAAAAGCCCCGAGAACCGGGGCTTTGCGATATATGCTGAAGGGTTTATTGCCGGTAGCGATGTCTTGTTATTGGCGATAAGTGTGAAGAAACCGTTCCAGACGGCCGATGGCCATCTCCAGGTCATCGACCCTGGGCAATGTGACAATGCGGAAGTGATCCGGTTTTTTCCAGTTAAAGCCTGTCCCGTGGACGATCAGGACTTTCTCTTGCTGCAGGAAGTCCAGGGCCATTTTCTGATCATCGACAATGTTGAACTTCTTCTGATCCAGTTTAGGAAATAAGTACAGGGCACCTTTAGGTTTCACGCATGATACGCCGGGAATTTGCGTAATCATGTCGAAGGCTTTGTTTCTTTGCTCTAACAAGCGACCGCCAGGCAGGATCAGCTCGTTAATGCTCTGGTAGCCACCTAAGGCTGTCTGTACCGCATGCTGCATCGGCACGTTGGCACACAGGCGCATTGAGGCCAGCATATCCAGGCCTTCGATATAGCGTTTGGCTACGTGGCGTGGCCCGGAGAGCAACATCCAGCCGGCACGGAAGCCGCAGACCCGGTAAGACTTGGACAACCCATTAAAGGTGACACAGAATACGTCTTCTGCCAGTGGGGCGATAGACGTGTGCTGGGCACCGTCATACAGAATTTTGTCGTAAATTTCGTCGGCAAAGATAATCAGTTTGTGCTGACGGGCGATTTCAATCACTTCCAGCAAAAAGTCACGACTGTAGACCGCACCGGTTGGATTGTTCGGGTTGATCAACACAATCCCGCGCGTTTTCGGGGTGATTTTACTGCGAATGTCATCCAGATCCGGATACCAGTCTGATTCTTCATCACAGATATAGTGTACCGGATTGCCGCCAGACAAGGAGATAGCCGCGGTCCACAGCGGGTAATCGGGGGCAGGAACCAGTATTTCATCCGTATTATCCAGCAGTGCCTGCATCGCCATAACGATCAGTTCAGATACGCCATTGCCGATATATACGTCTTCGACATCCAAATCCAGCAGACCGCGTTTCTGGTAATGCTGGACCACGGCTTTGCGCGCCGAGTAAATGCCTTTTGAATCGCAGTAACCCTGTGACGTTGGCAGATTGCGGATCACGTCCACCAGGATCTCATCCGGCGCATCAAAACCGAATGGGGCGGGGTTGCCAATGTTGAGCTTAAGAATTTTGTGGCCTTCTTCTTCCATGCGTTTGGCATGTTTAAGAACGGGTCCCCTTATGTCATAACAAACATTGTTGAGCTTGGTAGACATCCCGATGTTGTGCATGTGGTCATCCTGCGAAAAAGTGAACATTTCCCACAAATTACACTAAATGCCACCTTTTGATAAAGGGTTTACAGGAAAAAATTATGCGAAGGGGCGTAAATTTAATGTTTATCAGAATAATAAACCAAAAGAGCGAAAATTGGTCTGCGAGGTATGAAGCCGGTGATATCTCGGCTTCATTGGATAATGACTGGTTTTAATGATTAATATTGATTTATAAGTTGGTAGATTATTCTGGATTAATTTTTAAATCAGGATAAAAACGGAAAGCGCAAAACCACGCACTTTCCGTTTTGTCAGCGTATTAGCGAGATTCGCCTCGCAGTGCAATCACCGTCTCCCGTAAAGCCGCGCTATTGGCCGATTGCGCATTAACCGGGGCTCCGGCAACAATCGTCACGCGCGACCAGAAACGTTTCGGCCATTTCAGCAAGGCTTTACCGCCTTCACGGCTGAAGTAACTGCCCCACAAACCTTGCAGTGCCATCGGGATGACAGGTGCAGGGGAGCGTTTCAGAATCAGGTCCACTCCCCGCATGAAAGGTCCGACTTCTCCATCATGGGTGAGTTTTCCTTCAGGGAAGATACACACCAGCTCGCCTTGAGACAGATAGTATTCCACTTCCTCGAAAGCTTTTTGAATGGATCGCCTGTCTTTTGCAGCAATGGGGATCACTTTGCAAGCGCTGCAGAAGGTTTTAATCAGTGGCAGTTTGAATATGTCCTCGTCCATGATGAAACGTATCGGGCGAGGGCAGGCACCGGCCAGCAGCAAGGCATCCATATAGCTGACATGGTTGCAGACAATTAACGCACCGCCCTGCTTGGGAATGTTCTCCAGCTGCTGGTGGCTTACCCGGTATAAGGTATGGCTGACAATCCAGATGAGGAACCGCCAGAAAAAATCGGGCGCCTGCAGGTAGATATACCCCAGCACCAGCAGATTCAGAACGGCCAGGAAGAGGAAGAGCTGGGGTATCGACAAAGACAGCACTGACAGGAAAACGATCGCTGTCACTGAGCTGACGACCATGAAAATGGCATTCCAGATATTGTTGGCCGCAATTACCTGCGCCCGCTCCGACGGCTCGGCGCGGTTTTGCATCATGGCATACAGTGGCACGATATAGATACCGCCAGACACACCCAGCATGGTCAGTGAGAAGAACACCCGCATCAGATCCGGTTGAGTCAGAAAGGCCCACAGTGAGTCTGACACCGGCGCGATATCCGGGGTCGCGAACAGCAGGTCTGCACCAAACAGGGTGATGCCGAGTGAGCCCAGCGGAACAATACCCGGCTCGATGCGATGGCCAGACAAGCGATCGCACAGCAGTGAGCCGATCGCGATACCGATGGAAAACAGGGTCAGCAGGACTGAAACCGAAGCGGCATTACCGCCAAGGTATAACTTGGCAAAGTTGGGAAACTGGGTCAGATAACTTGCCCCCAGAAACCAGAACCAGCTGATCCCCAGCACGCATTGCAACACCACTTTATCTTTCGCCGCAATCGACAGCGTTTTGCGGGTTTGTCTGATCGGCTGCCAGCGAAACTTGTGGCCCGTGCCGCAGGGTTTAGCTTCTGGGATATAACGTGAACTGGCATAGCCTAAGACGGCGAATGACACCACAGCCACTGCCGCGATGGTTCTCGCTGCTTGCTGATCGGCAATGATCCCCGCAAGCAGGGTACCAATTAGGATGGCCAGGAATGTTCCTGTTTCAACCAACGCATTGCCGGAAACCAGCTCCTCTTTTTTCAGGTGCTGGGGTAGCAGGGCATACTTGGCCGGGCCAAAGAAGGCTGATTGCGAGCCCATCAGGAACAGCAGCAGCAGTAAGGCGGTATAATTCTCTGCCACAAATGCTACAGCCGCCATGGCCATAATGATGATTTCAGCCATTTTCACTTTTCGCATGATGCTGGCTTTATCATAGGAATCAGCCAGTACACCGGCAGACGCCGAGAACAAAAAGAAAGGCAAAATAAAGATACCGGCGGCCAGGTTGATAATGAAATCGGACTCAAAGGGCAAAGTGCCTGGTGCCGCAAAAGCGATCAGAATGAGCAGAACATTTTTATATATATTGTCGTTAAACGCACCCAGCGCCTGGGTAATAAAATAAGGGAGAAAACGGCGTTGGGTCAGTAAAGCGGATTGTGAATGACTCATCTGGCTGGGCTCCTTCATACCTGCCAATTTTTCAGGTAAGTGTCCAGCAGGTTGTCGATCAGCGCTTTTCCGTCAACGGGTGTTGCGGTGAACAGCTTATCGTCAACCGTGAGCAGAGTAATGCCATGTACGCCCGCCCACAGCACGCGACTGGCTTCCATCACCGCAGTTTCGGATTGGTCGGGAATAAGCTGGCGGATCAGGCTTTCTAACATATTAATCATATTGTTGATGCGTTCATTCTGCCACTCAGGCAGTTCCTCGCCATTCATGGTGTGCTGGAAAATCAACTGCCAGCGGTAAGGGTTATCCACCGCAAAATTCAGATAGCAGTAAGCGAGCTTGCGCAGTGCGTCAGTGGTCGACTCTGACTGCTGCAACTGTTTTTCAGCTTCCGCAAACAGCTCATCCATGGTTTGGGCAACCGCATGGAGTAACAGCAGGTTATAGTTGCCAAACACATTGACTAAGGTGCTGGGCACATAGCCAATCATTGCGGCGACTTTACGTAAGCTGAGTTCGTGATGGGGGTGCTCGCTGAGAAACTTTTTGACTTGCTCAAGTGTCATGCTGATGAGCTCTTCCCGCGTGTGATCGTTTCGTCTTGCCATGATCTTCCCTACATGGTGCGCTAAGCACAAATAAAAGGCCGGACAGTTTGCTGACTGCCTTCGCACAGGCTCGGTGTGCTATAAAAAGTATAGAATATAGAACAATGTTCAATATTCTATGGGCAACAAAACTTCCGGGTCAAGAATGTCTCTTACTTACCGGTATTAACGGCGTTCGGCATTTTTGACCGACACCTGCTCATTCAGTGTCCAGAAATCAATCAAAACACCAATCAGGAAAAAGCCAAACGTCAGTAAATACAAGAGTCCGCTGATCCATTTTCCCATATACATGCGGTGCACGCCGAAAACACCCAGGAAAGTGAGCAGCAGCCAGGCAATGTTATAGTCCAGCTCACCACTTTGAAAACGAAGATCCGCTTCTTTGTCCATGCCGGGGATCAGGAACAGGTCGATCAGCCAGCCAATGCCCAACAGACCCAGCGTGAAGAACCAGATCGTGCCGGTTACCGGTTTGCCGTAATAAAAACGGTGGGCGCCGGTAAAACCAAAAATCCAAAGCAAATACCCTATCAGTTTACTGTGTGTGTTCTGATGCGCAGCCTCTTGCATGGTGTTGCCTCACTGTCTGTGAATTGAGATGAATAGGTCTTGCCTAATACTAGGTGGGATGTACACGAAGTAACAAGCCATTTCATTAGCTTAGCCGTAGAAGATCGCATAGTTGACCATGGAGTGATGTCAGCTTGACACTGATAAGTGTAACGGTTTGCAGGGAGGAGAACCGGCGAGCCTGCTAAATTTGGTAACAATTTGGCCGACGGACCTGATTGACTTTACTATCCCCCCGCTAGGATGCATAAGGAATTGCATTTTAAAGGCAAAGGTAAAGGATTGATGAAACGCTATTTAACCATGTTCGCGTTACTGGTGGCTGTGTCTTTCACTGCTCCGCACGCAGAAGCGAAAAAGTTTGGCGGCAGTAAATCATTGGGCAAGAGCTATAAAACAGCGCCTGCACAAAAACAACAACCACAACAAACAGATACGATCAGTAAACAGAACCCAACGGCATCAGCCGGCAAAAAAGGCTTGATGGGTGGACTGCTGGGCGGATTACTCGCCGGTGGACTGCTGGCAGCATTCTTCGGTGGGGCTTTTGAAGGGATTCAGTTTATGGATATCCTGATTTTTGGCCTGATCGCTTTTCTGATTTTCAAGTTCCTCAAAGGCATGCGTAAAGCCAAGCCGACGGCCATGGGGCATCAACAGGCGTACGCCGGCGACTCACCTCAGGCACAGCATCGTCAGCAAGCGGATGCATTTACCGGCGCGGCGACTGCACAGCCTGAGTATCGCGCAACCGACAGTGATGTGCCGTTCAATCTGCCTCCTGGCTTTGATATGAATGCCTTTTTGCAAGGTGCGCGTGAGCATTACCGCACACTGCAAGGCGCCTGGAATCACAATGAGCTGGAAACCATCCGTGAATATGTCAGCCCGGCACTGTTTGAAGACTTAAAAGCAGAGCGCAGCAAGCTGGATGGCGAGCAGCACACTGAAGTGATGTACGTGGATGCAGAGCTGGTTCGTGCCGATTATGATGCCAATACAGCGCATCTGAGTGTGAAGTTTACTGGACGCTACAAAGACAGCCATGAAGGGGTAGAAGAAGATATTTCTGATATCTGGCACTTGGAGCGTGATCTGAGCGCGACGAATGCACCTTGGCTGATTGTCGGTATTCAAGCCTGACAGACAGGGTAAAAAGACCCTTAGAAACTCAGCATTTCATAAACCGCTTATCCCGAATAGGGGGAAGCGGTTTTCTTTTTTTCAGATAATTACTGATGTTTTGATCTAAACCGCAGCGATTTTAGGTTTCTCTCACTATGCTTGGAGATAAGTTCTTAAGAGGAGAGGTCGCTATGCCCCTGACACCAGAGTTAGTCCAAGAATTGAATCTGCTGGTTAAGTTCCCGATGCACAGTGATATGGAGGGGATCAAGGTGAACCATGAAGCGAGTTCAGAGATGATCTCTGCCGCACAGCGTTTATATGATAAAGGGCTCGTCACTCAGCCCGATGGCGGCTATCTGACCAGTTCGGGCCATCAGGCCTTAGAGCACGCCAAATCCGCTTTGCGAATATTATCCGGCAAAGTGAATGTCTGAAATCTGCTCCAGCTCTGTCAGGTTGGACAGCGCCTGCTGATTGGTGGTGCCGCAGAGATCCGGACAGGGTTTGAAGTGATGGCATACCGCCGGTCTTTCCGGCTTGCCAAAAAGCTTGCACAGATTATTGTCGTTTAGCTGAATACAGCGCACCCCGGCAGGTTTGCCATCAGGCATACCCGGTATGGGGGAAGAAATACTCGGGGCAATACAACAGGCTCCGCAGCCTAAACGACAATCCATTCCAACCTTCTATACTTATCTGGCAGTCTATTCAACAGTGACACTTTGTGATTCCGGCCAGTATGACTGGCCGCTCACGCTGGTGGCGCAAACTATCACCCATAGTATCGGGAATCAACCTTTGTGGTGGGCTGAATGGCAGCCTGAGAGGGGGAAATCCGGACTGAGGCTTGCACTTTGCCGGTCAGACAGCTATAACACCGCCTTGTTTCCTCTTATCCCTACAATAAGAGGGCGAATAACGCATGATATTGGGGCACAGTGATGGCAGCATTTTGGCAAGAGAAAGACCTGACAGCAATGACAGATACAGAGTGGGAATCGCTGTGTGACGGCTGCGGTAAGTGCTGCCTGCATAAACTCATCGACGATGATACCGATGAGATTTATTACACCAATGTTGCCTGCAGTTTGCTTGATGACCAAACCTGTTCATGTAAAGACTATGCCAATCGGTTTGAGTCGGGCGAAGAGTGTCTCAAGCTTACCCGTGAGCGCATTGATGAATTCAGCTGGCTGCCGGACACCTGTGCCTATCGTCTGCTGGCCGAAGGTCAGTCCTTGCCTGAGTGGCACCCGCTCATTACCGGCTCCAAAGACGCCATGCATGCGGCAAATCAGTCGGTCCGCGATACAGTCGTGTATGAAATTGATGTGATCGACTGGGAAGATCACATTTTGAATCACCCGAACCGCTAGTCCTTATTATCCGCGGTCTGGGCAGGTTTTGGCGGCTGTAAAAGGGCGGCAAGTGAGCTACAAGGCAATTTGGCTCAGCCTTGTCTTTATCTCTTCCGCACTGAGAGTGTCTATCGGTAGTGTACTCAGTGTATCGACGTGATGTTTCAGCAGTAGTGCAGTTTGCTCACAGGCCTTTTCCTGCTCATCCGGGTTCGGGCTGCTTATCAGAGGATTGGGTAAGTCCCAATTGACACGGATGCCGTCTGCCAGCCAGTCCGGACAAGACTCACCATGCTGGCTATCGCCGACAGAAATCACAATATCAGGATGGAAGCGTGAAAACTCTTCCCAGGACTTGCTTCGGTAATCTGCCGGATCAAGGCCCATTTCTCTCAGGTAAGTCTGCATGAGCGCAGGCAATTCCCCCTTAGGGTTGGAGCCTGCACTGGCGATATGAAAATGAGCAGGTAAAAAACGTTTGGCGACAGCTTCTGCCAAGATACTTCGGCAAGTATTGTGACGGCTGATAAACAACACTTTCATTGTAAGTCCCACTTATACAAGGCTCTTCATGTTTCAGCCTAAGTGTTGTTGATGACGTTTTTGTGTCAGTGTTGCTGCAATTAGCTGGCTTGCCGTAACAATTGCGCTTTTGCAGATTGCAGCACGTCGACAATGGGAGCGGCTTTATTATGGCGGCGAACATCGGCAAACAGGGCTTTGGCTTGCGGGTATTCGTGGCGAAGGTAAGCAAACCACTGTTTCACGCGGTTGGGGTAATACAGGCCTTTGTCCCCTTTGATTTCGTAACCGGAATATTTTAGCAGCAGATCCAGCACCGTCTCCCATCCCATATGGGGATGGTTATATTTAACCACATTGCCCAGATTCGGCAGGTTGAGCGCGCCGCGACACACCATCAGGGCATCGGCCTGCGTGGTTTCCATACACTCTTGTCCGTCGGCATGGTTCCAGACTTCACCGTTTGCGACAATTGAAATCTGGGATGCTTTTTTTACCTGGCGGATATAATCCCATTTTATCGCCTCGGCTTTATAGCCATCGGTTTTGGTGCGGGCATGTATGGTGATTTCATCCGCTTTGGCCTGCGAAACCGCATCGGTGATCTCAAAGCAGTGACCCGGGTCATCCCAGCCTAAACGGACTTTGGCCGAGACTGGCACTCGCGGGTCAACCGCATCGCGGACGGCCTTGACGATCTGATACATCAGCTCGGGTTCTTGCAGCAATACCGCGCCTCCCCGGCTTTTATTGACTGATTTGGCCGGGCAGCCAAAGTTGATATCGATACCGGGAGAGCCCAGCGAAGCAGCGAGATGGGCGTTTTCGGCCATCCAGTCCGGATCCTGACCGAGTAACTGAACCCGAACCGGTGTACCGGACAGGGTTTTTCCGCCTTGCAGTAATTCCGGGCACAGGCGATAGAAGACACTTTTGGGCAGGCACTGGTCGATCACGCGGATAAATTCAGTCACGCACAGATCGTAGTCATTGATTTCAGTAAGCATTTCCCGCATCAGGTGGTCAAGCACACCTTCCATCGGGCCAAGTATCAGTCTCATAGCCTCAGATTACAGCCGTTCAGTGAAAGAGGCGAGATTGTAGTGTGGTTAGGCAGGCTTGTCACCTTTTGCTCAGTGTCTGTCAGGCTTGGGGGCGCTGAGAATCTGCGGCGTGTCGTCTTAGCGCATTGCCGCTGTGAATTTCCGCAGAGGCGGGCGGTAGCTCTAACGCCTTGATTGCCAGATTCAGCATGGTCAGGGCGACCTCTTCGGCCGGAATGGGAACCAGGTGCGAAAGCGGACCGATCAGCAAAGGCTGAGCGAGTTCCAGACCTTTTTGCAACAGCACTTCATCTTGCCGTGACTCCGAGCGCTCACCGCTCAGCGGCCCCGGGCGTACGAAAATGCAATGGCTGAATCCCATGTCACTCAGTGCCTGCTCCATTTTCGCTTTGCAACGCAGATAGAAGGAGGGGGAGTAGGGTGTGGCGCCCAGACTGGAGATGACAACCAGGTGCTGTACGCCCAGCTGTAACATAGTGCGCGCCACCGATTTGACCAACTCGACATCCACTGCTTCAAGTCCGGCTTTGCTGCCGGCAGACTTTTTGGTCGCACCCAGGCAAATAAAGCCAAGCTCAGGGACGGGATCGGTATCTTCCCATTCCGTGATACGTAATTCAGGATGCACGATCTGCACCAGGTTTTTGCTGCGATACGGTAATGCGACACGGGTCAGGGCGTATACCTTTTCCATGGTACCGGAACCGAGCAGCAGGTGCAGAAGCTCGTTGCCCACCAGGCCGGTAGCTCCTGCAATAATAGCGCTGACCTCTCTTTGCATCTTTGTCACCTACAGCTGTTAGCGGTAAGGCCATTTTTGCGCTGTTTTGAGTGAAATTTCAACAACAAATCGTCACATTTGCGGCCTTTTTCGTTTGCGTTATACTCGCCGGTAACAACAAACAGGAAAACACCATGACCACATTGATCTCGCTCTCTGATGACTGGGCAGGCATGCCGCCGGCCTTTATTGAAGGCGCCTTACTTGCTGCAAATGCTAACCCTGTTGCAATGGGGCCGGATAACTGGTTGCCCGCGCTGGTTCACGGTGGTCTGACAGAAGATGAGCCAGTGACCATCAGCCAGCAAGACAGAGCCAGCATACTGGCCCATTTTGAGCACCAATACCTGGCCATTAAATCGGGCGAATACAGCCTTCCTTTGGATCTGCAGTGGCAGGAAGCGCAGGGGGTAACAGAGGCCATGGGGCATTTTGCCGAAGGCTTTCTGTCCGTTTGGCCGCATGTGGCAGTGCACTGGGAAAATAAAACCCTGTCCGATGGCACCGGCAGAATGCTGTCGGCCTTGTTGACGACCTGCATGCTGATTCTTGATGAGGCCGGTACGCTGACTCAAATGGCAGATGACGGCGTCGGCGGTATGCCAGAGCCCAGTGCATTGTATGCCAATCTGCCTTTTATGATTTCAGAGGTCGTGATGGCCGCTGATGAGTTGCAGCAGGGGGGCAGTTCGGCGCAGTCGATCAACCCTTATAAAGGGGTTGGCCGCAATGACCCTTGTCCGTGCGGCAGCGGGAAAAAGTTTAAGCAGTGTTGTGGCCGAAATCAGTGACAGAACACAGGAGGCATCGCGCCTCCTGTGTTGTCAGTATCTGTTTGAGGCGGATTTAACAAACTGAGAGAGCACGATGACGGCCCAGACAATCAGGTTAGCCGCGAAAATGATGACCAGCCATTGCGGCATAGATTGTCCCAGAAATTGCCAGACCACTTTACTGCAATCGCCGTAAGCTTCGAATAGCCAGGGTGCCCATTGATTCAGTGGTGCCCAGTCAGGCAGTTTGACAAACAGATCGCAGGTGGCAAATGGGGAGGGGTTAAACTGATAGCCAACATGTTCTTGTGCCAGAGACAGACCACGCCAGGCGCTGTATCCCCATAACGCCAGACCGGACCAGCGAACAACACTCACCTCAGGCGCAATCAGGCCAACCAGAGCCGCAATACCAATCCCAAACATCGCTATGCGCTCATAGATACACATGACACAGGGCGCCAGATTCATTGCGTGCTGGAAAAACAGGGCACAGCCTTCGAAGAAGACGGCGAAAAGTAGCAACAGTAGCCACGACAGACGGCGTTGGCTGAAGGTTTTTAACATTTGCATGAAATTCTCTCGGTCAGATACAGCGAAGGGATTGTAAACGCAAAAGTCGACAACCCCTTCTTACTCAGTGCTTTGCTTAAGCTATGACAACCTAGAGAACCAGAAATTCCCTTTAGTGTCCAGTGACCGGTGCCAATTGTGGAATGACTTCACTGGCAGCGGACAACCAACCGTTTTGATAGAACCACTCTGTCATTGGGAGCAGCGTCAGCTCAATCCCTGCGAGACCAACCAGCGACAGGACCAGAGTATATGGCAGTGCCATATAGACCATGCGTCCGTATGACAGTCGGATCAATGGTGCCAATGCTGATGTCAGAGCAAACAGGAAAGCAGCCTGACCGTTTGGCGTCGCGACCGATGGCAGGTTGGTGCCTGTGTTGATGGCCACGGCCAGCATGTCGAAGCGTTCGCGGTCAATCATGCCGTCGATCAGCGCTGATTTTACTTCATTGATATAGACAGTACCGACAAAAACGTTATCCGACACCATGGATAACAGCCCGTTGGCAATGTAGAACATCCCCATTTGCGCACTGCCATCCATTTCCAGTACGGCGCTAATAATAGGGCTGAACAGTTTTTGTTCGATGATTACTGCTACGACTGAGAAGAAAACCGCCAGCAGAGCGGTAAATGGCAGAGCTTCTTCAAAGGCTTTACCCAGCGAATGCTCTTCAATGATGCCGGTAAACGCAGTCGCCAGAATGATCACGGTCAGACCAATCAAGCCGACAGCCGCCAGATGCAGGGCCAGACCGGCAATCAGCCAGACGGCTATGATGACTTGAACCCAGAGTTTAGCGATATCCAGATTAGTACGACGCTTACGCTCTTCGTTATCGTAGTCGATCAGAATGTTGCGCACGTTTTCAGGAAGCTTGGCGCCGTAGCCGCACAAACCAAACTTTTCGACCAGAGCACAAGTGATAAGGCCACAAAAGAAAACCGGCACGGTCACAGGCGCCATGCGCAGGAAGAATTCGCCAAACTGCCAGCCTGCCTGATTGGCAATGATCAGGTTTTGCGGTTCGCCGACCATGGTCATCACACCACCCAGTGCAGTACCCACGCCCGCATGCATCAGCAGGCTGCGCAGGAAGGCCCGGTAGTTTTCCAGATCGTCGCGGCTCAGCTCCTGAATGGCATGATCGGAAGTGTGGTCGTGAGACGCGTGTGGCTCCTGACCGGAGGCGACTTTATGGTAGATGCTGTAGAAACCTGTGGTCACACTGATCACAACGGCAATCACTGTCAGGGCATCCAAAAATGCCGACAGGAAGGCCGCCATGACACAAAAAGACAGTGATAGCAGAATTTTTGAGCGGATGCCTATCAGTATCTTGGTGAAAATGAACAGCAGCAGTTGCTTCATAAAGTAAATGCCCGCCACCATGAAGATAAGCAGCAGCAAGACTTCAATATTGGCGACCAGTTCATGCTTGACCAGTTCAGGCGTCGTCATGCCGATGGCGACAGCCTCAATGGCCAGCAGACCACCAGGCTGGAGCGGGTAGCATTTCAGTGCCATTGCCAGAGTGAAGATAAACTCAACAACCAGTAGCCAGCCAGCGACAAAAGGGTCGATGAAGAAAAAAACGATGGGGTTGATCACCAAGAAGGCAATGATCGTGAGTTTATACCAGTCGGGCGCTTTACCCAGAAAATTCTTAATAAACGCGTTCCCTAGCGTGATAGCCATTTTTTTGATCTCTGTGTTATTTATGGGCGTCACCAAAACAACAGGTGTACCTCAGCCCTGACTCTGAATGTTTCCGAGTCATTGAAAGTCCTGAGATTTTGATGACAAATTGCTTCCTTTCCGGGGAAATGTCATTGCTGACTCCCCTTATTACGGGTCGCAATTTTAACCGATTGTATGAATTGTTTGTTAAGGTGTTAATATTTCGTAACACAAAAATAGAACGCAAATCCAAACCGTGGACTACGTCTTAGAGATTGTATCAGAAATAGTTGTAAATATATCTGCCAGAACAATAAGTTGGGATGAGGGTTTGATTGCAGGATATTGCACCTTTGTTAACTTACTTCAAAACTCCCGGAGGCAACGTTTCTACTCAGCCATAACTAGTGGTATGATGAGTTTATAAAAGATAAGCAAGAAGCAAGTTTGGAATACTAACTGATGGTTATAAAGGCTGATAGCCCAGCAACATTTGCTGAGAAATACATCATTGAGAGTATCTGGAATAATCATTTTCCGCAGGGGTCAATCTTACCTGCAGAGCGTGAATTATCAGAGCTGATTGGTGTGACACGTACAACTTTACGGGAAGTGCTGCAGCGTTTGGCACGTGATGGATGGTTGACCATTCAGCACGGTAAGCCGACCCGGGTAAATAACTATATGGATACTTCAGGACTGAGCATCCTGGATACCCTGATTACACTGGATGGCCAGGATGTACAGCGCGTTCTGGAAGATCTGCTGGCTGCCCGTACCGATATCAGCACCGTTTACATGCGTTATGCGGTGAAATCTAACAGCGAAAAAGTCAGCCAGTTGCTGGATTATGTGATCCACTCCTGTGAATCTCTCCTGGCTGCGAGCAGCTTTGAGTCTTTCGTGGAAAGCTGTGAGGCGAAGCCTGAGCTGCTGCTGGAAGTCAGAAAAATTGTGGATAAATACGGTAAGGAACAGCCGGAGCTGTGTGAGCAGATTTGCCGTGCCCGTGCTTTCAATTATTTTGATTACCGCATGTTTCAGGGAATGGCTACCCACTCAGGTAACATCCTGTATGTACTGACGATTAACGGTCTGCGTAAGATTTACACCCGAGTGGGTGGATATTACTTCATGAATCGTGAAGCGTGTGAACTGGCGTTGGCATATTATCGCGATCTGAAGTCGTACTGCGATAATCATCAGTCTGAGCTGGTAGCAGATCGTATTCGAAAATATGGTCGCGACAGTGGCGCTATCTGGTACAGCCACCGTATCGAAATTGCACGTTATCTGCACGAAGAGGAGCAGTAATCTGCTTTTTATCGCTGAGTGAATGAAAAAGAGAGGCGGAATGCCTCTCTTTTTTTGCGCAAGATTTTAATTCAGATCTCTGAAGAGTAGCTGTTATTTCTGTTAGGGCAGGTCGACAGAATATGGCTTCTGCCGTCACTCAGCTCTTCTTCGAGAATGACATCAAATCCCCACAGACGATGAAGGTGTTTCAGTACCTCGTTATAACTGTCTGACAAAGGTATCCGGTTATGCGGCACGTACCGGAGCGTGAGTGACCTGTCGCCGCGCAATGCCACGTTCCATACCTGCAGGTTCGGCTCGTTGTTACTCAGATTGTACTGTGACGACAGTTTTTCCCGTATCGCCCTGTAACCTTCTTCATTGTGAATTGCATTGACTTCCACATAGTTGTTTCTGTCATCGTCATCAACGGCAAAGAATTTAAAATCACGGATCAGCTTTGGCGATAAAAACTGGCTGATGAAACTTTCGTCTTTAAAGTTCTCCATCGCAAAATGCACAGTATCCAGCCAGTCTTTACCGGCAAAATCAGGAAACCAGTATTTGTCTTCCTCGGTTGGATTCTCACAGATGCGGCGAATATCCTGGAACATGGCAAACCCGAGGGCATAAGGGTTGATGCCACTGTAGTAAGGGCTGTTATAGGTTGGCTGTGCAACGACATTGGTGTGGCTGTGCAGGAACTCAAGCATGAAACGATCAGTGACCAACCCTTCATCATAGAGATGATTCAATATGGTGTAATGCCAGAACGTCGCCCAGCCCTCATTCATCACCTGGGTCTGTTTCTGCGGATAAAAATATTGGCTGATCTTGCGCACAATCCGCACAATTTCTCTCTGCCAGGGCTCAAGGAGCGGGGCATGTTTTTCAATGAAATACAGAATGTTCTCCTGGGGATCGGCAGGAAAACGGATTTCTTCGTCATGTAAATCCTTTTCCGCTTGCGCCGGAATCGTGCGCCACAGCGCATTCACTTGCGTTTGCAGATAGTCCTCCCGTGCTTTCTGACGGGCGGTTTCTTCAACCAGCGAGATTTTTTGCGGCCGCTTGTAGCGATCGACGCCGTAGTTCATCAGTGCATGGCAGGAGTCGAGTAATTTTTCGACTTCCACATCACCGTATTTTTCCTCGCATTCAGAGATGTATTTCTTAGCAAACAGCAGATAATCAATAATTGAGCTGGCATCCGTCCAGGTTTTGAACAGGTAGTTGCCCTTAAAGAACGAATTATGGCCATAGCTGGCATGGGCCATAACCAGGGCTTGCATAGTGATCGTGTTCTCTTCCATCAGATAGGCGATACAGGGATCTGAGTTGATCACGATTTCATACGCCAATCCCATCTGACCATGCTTGTAACCACGCTCGGTTTCAATAAAGCGCTTTCCGAATGACCAGTGATTGTAGTTAATTGGCATGCCGATGCTGGAATAGGCATCCATCATTTGTTCGGCCGTAATGATCTCAATTTGATTCGGGTAGGCGTCTAACCGGTAATGGTTGGCCACCCGCTTGATTTCCATGTGGTATTGATCAAGCAGTTCAAATGTCCAGTCTGGACCATCACTGAGTGCCTTTTGTTTGATCTCTGTTTCCATAACCCACTCCCCTGATGCGCGTCGGCCAATAATCAGCGCTGTCCCTTAAGTGTAGATTGCAGATGGGCGAGTTTTTATGTCGCCCTGCGCTTAGGATTAATGGACTTGTTTTTTGAACAGTTCTCGGAATACCGGGAAGATGTCTTCTACGCTGCGAATGTTCTGCATGGCAAAGTTTTCATGGTTGCCCAGCAGGGACTCATATTCACGCCACAGCGTCTGGTGAGCCCGACGGGTGATCTCAATGTATGAGTAATAACGCGAAACCGGCAGAATATGCTTGTCGAGCAACTCACGGCAGCCAGGGGAATCATCCGCCCAGTTGTCGCCATCTGAAGCCTGCGCGGCATAGATGTTCCATTCTGAAGGGGAGTACCGCTTCTTAATGATTTCATCCATCAACCGTAATGCGCTGGATACTATGGTGCCCCCGGTTTCCTGAGAATAGAAAAACTCGTGTTCGTCGACTTCTTTGGCTTGCGTATGGTGGCGGATAAAAACCACCTCCACATTTTTGTAGGTGCGTGTCAGGAACAGGTAAAGCAGGATATAGAAGCGCTTCGCCATATCCTTGGTGGCCTGATCCATGGAACCTGATACGTCCATCAGACAAAACATGACTGCCTGACTGCTGGGCATAGGGCGACGTTCGTAGTTTTTGTATCTCAGGTCAAAGGTATCGATAAATGGCACTTTGTTGATGCGATCACGCAGCGTCTGGATTTCTTCTTTCACACGCTGCTCATCAAACGGCTGTGCCGGTTCTGTGCTTTGTAATCTGTCGAGTTCAAGCTCCAGCTCACGCAACTGGCGACGTTTTGCTGCCGTCATCGCGGTGCGACGGGCGAGTGAATTCCGCAGGGACCTGACAATGGCGATATTGGCCGGTACCCCGGTCGATTTAAACCCTGAGCGGAAGGTTTTCCACTCAACAAGTTTGTTGAACTGATTTTTTTTCAGGTTCGGGAGTTCGAGATCCTCAAAAAGCAGATCCAGATACTCGTCTTTGGAGATTTGAAAGACAAAGTCATCCTGTCCCTCACCATCTGGGCTGGCCTGGCCTTCGCCGGCACCACCGGAACCGGCTCCCCCTGGGGCCGCTCAATGCGGTCGCCAGGGCTGAACTGATCGTTACCAGGGTGGACGATTTCTCGCTGCCCACCTCGTCCCTGATGGAACGAGGGTTCAC
This sequence comes from Photobacterium sp. Hal280, assembly GCF_037162255.1. Taxonomy (NCBI): domain Bacteria; kingdom Pseudomonadati; phylum Pseudomonadota; class Gammaproteobacteria; order Vibrionales; family Vibrionaceae; genus Photobacterium; species Photobacterium sp. Hal280. Next base: position 2,257,434 of record NZ_JARLUO010000005.1, on the reverse strand, counting down.
GGATGTCGCGGGAAGGGATAGTAATGCTTTCTCCGCTTTCCACGTCAGTGATGGAGCGTTTATTGACGGCATCAGCAATAGAATCTTTGATCTGTTGCTTGTGTCGGCGTAAAAAACGCTGCCGGTTCACTGTGCTCTTATTTTTGCCGTTGAGCCTGCGGTCGATAAAGTGCGCCATAAGCTCTCCCCCTTGATCATCATCCATCAATTACGATGATTTACGTACGCGCAGATACCATTCAGACAACAGACGTACTTGCTTGCGGGTATAGCCTTTTTCCATCATACGGGCGACAAAATCGTCGTGCTTCTTCTGCTCCTCCGTAGAGGTTTTGGCATTGAACGAGATGACAGGCAGCAGCTCTTCGGTATTGGAGAACATTTTCTTCTCAATAACCGTGCGCAGTTTCTCGTAGCTGGTCCAGTTCGGATTTTTACCGGCATTGCTGGCACGTGCACGCAATACAAAGTTGACGATCTCGTTACGGAAGTCTTTCGGATTACTGATACCGGCAGGCTTCTCGATTTTCTCAAGCTCGTTGTTCAATGCAGCGCGGTCGAACAGTTGACCTGTCTCCGGATCGCGATATTCCTGATCCTGAATCCAGAAGTCCGCATAACTGACATAGCGGTCGAAAATATTTTGACCGTACTCAGAATAGGACTCCAGATAAGCGGTCTGAATTTCCTTGCCGATGAATTCGACATATTTGGGGATCAGATAGCCTTTCAGGTGCTCCAGGTATTTCTCGGCATTTTCCTGTGGGAACTGCTCACGTTCGATCTGTTGTTCCAGAACATAGAACAGATGAACCGGGTTCGCGGCGACTTCAGAGTGGTCGAAGTTGAACACCCGGGACAGGATTTTGAACGCGAATCGGGTCGACAGACCAGACATGCCTTCATCCACACCAGCGTAATCGCGGTATTCCTGATAAGACTTGGCTTTTGGATCCGTGTCTTTGAGGGTCTCACCGTCATACACCCGCATTTTGGAATACATGCTTGAGTTCTCCGGCTCTTTCAGACGCGACAGCACTGAGAAGCGGGCCAGGATATCCAGCGTACTCGGAGAACATGGCGAGTTAGCCAGTTCACTGTTCATCAGCAGTTTTTCGTAAATCTTGATCTCTTCCGATACACGCAGGCAATAAGGCACTTTCACGATGTAAACACGGTCGAGAAACGCCTCATTATTTTTGTTGTTTCGGAAGGTCTGCCATTCTGATTCGTTGGAGTGAGCCAGAATAATGCCATCGAAAGGCAGGGCGGACAGACCTTCTGTACCGTTATAGTTGCCTTCCTGAGTGGCGGTCAGCAGTGGGTGCAGCACTTTCAGCGGTGCTTTGAACATCTCCACGAATTCCATCATACCCTGATTGGCTTTACACAGCGCACCTGAGTAGCTGTAAGCATCCGGGTCGTCCTGGGCAAAATGCTCAAGCTGACGGATATCCACTTTACCCACCAGGGATGAAATATCCTGGTTGTTCTCATCACCAGGTTCTGTTTTCGCGATACCCACCTGATGCAGAATGGATGGACGCACTTTTACCACTTTGAATTTGGTGATATCACCACCGAATTCTTTCAAACGTTTCGCTGCCCATGGCGACATGATGTTGTTCAGATAGCGATGAGGGATGCCAAATTCTTTATTCAGAATTTCGCCGTCTTCAAGCGGGTCGAACAGGCAGAACGGGTGATCATTTACCGGACTGCGTTCACCGTTAGCAGTCAGCACATAAATGGGCACTTTTTGCATCAGACTTTTTAATTTTTCAGCCAGTGAGGATTTACCGCCACCTACCGGACCCAGCAGATAGAGGATTTGTTTACGTTCTTCCAGGCCCTGAGCGGCATGTTTCAGGTAAGAAACAATCTGTTCAATGGCCTCTTCCATGCCATAGAAGTCTTCAAATGTTGGATAGCGCGACATGACACGGTTGGAAAAGATCCGGCTCAGACGCGGGTCTTTCGCGGTATCTACCATTTCCGGTTCACCAATGGCCATCAGAAGACGTTCTGCGGCGTTTACGTAAGCACTGCGATCGTTACGGCAAATCTCAAGGAATTCTTGCAATGAAAGCTCTTCATCCTTGGCTTCTTCATAGCGATGACGATAGTGGTCAAAAATACTCATGGTATGCCCCCTGAATCGTTCTTCAATCATTTAGAAAGGACGAAATCAATAATCTTTCACATCCCTCATCACTAAGACTAGACCTAACTAATTAATTTGCTTTAGTGAGTGGTTGGTTTTGCTGAAAAATTTAGCTGATACATCAAACAGTGGCGGTCAAAAAACAACCGATCCATAGAGGTACTATCCTCCTATCAACAGGGATCTGCAAGCCATCTTGTTCAAAAAAGCGCCACTTTAACGGGGTTGGAATTCAGCTTGCAGCCGCATGATTTCAGGGAAGTGAGTTGAAGCGGGCAAACCGGAGGAACTGGTGCGAAATCTGGTATCAGCAGTGTGGGTTGGCGTTAAATGATGTCGGGAATGGGAAAGTCAGCGGAAGATGGTTTTTTTGGGAGGAAGTCATGAAGCAAACCAGCGACCCGACATGTCTCAGCATTGGGAAACAGGCTCAGAGGTGGTGTACGCCGGCAAACACTTTGCTTATTTTTTGAGCTAAATCAACAGCTCTGATTTAAGCTAGAAAAGTGTAGCTTGAGGGGGAGGAGATACATGCCGATTTCGCGGGTTGATACTGTGTCGATTCCTGTATCGGACCAAAGCCAGGCACTTTTGTTTTACCGAGATGCACTGGGATTTGAGCTGATCAGGGATCACAAGGCAGATAGCCATAAACGTTGGATACAGCTGGCACCTAAGGGCGCAGAGACGACCATTAGTCTGGTAATGCCATTTGGGGGAATGCGGGCAGGTTCTGTCCAGGGGTTAGTGGTGCACACTGACGATATGACCTCGACATACGATGAGCTCACCAACCGGGGTGTCAGTCTGTCAGAGATTGTGACTTTAATGGGAGGGCGCTTCGCGACTTTCAATGATCCGGATGGTAACGGCTGGGTGCTGATTGAAGCGGACATTACCATGCAGGCCTGAGATCAGAGGTTGAGTCAGCGGGCAAATCAGGCTCAGGCTTTCCTGAGCCTGGCCGTTACTCGACGCTGATTTCTGTACTGAGGTGATGTGATTGCCCGGGTTCCAGCACAATCCCCTGACCCGCCAGGGCAGATTCCACACACAGCATCGTGGTGTAGCCCTCAGGCGTCATATCAGCCATACCTGCCGCACCTGACTGCCATGGGTTCCAGACCACAGCGCTGTCATGGCCATGGTTGTGTATGCGCAGACGGCGAAACAGAGCAGGATCTTCCAGATGAATCGTGTCTTCAGCCCGGCTGTAAATTCTGTCTACGACGTCATCGAATTGTAAGACACCATTGGTTGGAAGGCGCTGCTGATCGGCCAGACCATCGAGGTATTCATTCCCCAGTCCGGACAATTTCGCTTGCATAATGTCACCCACGGCCAGATAGGTATGAAGCGCGCCGGACATACGCCAAGGGCGCTGGTCGGTATTGGTGCTGGTCAGCTGGACTTTGAGGGCTTTATCGAACTCAAAGTGGAGCCGGTTATGGAAGCGGTAGGGCCATATAGCCCGGGACTTGGGGGAGTCATGCAGCGTGAGCGTGACAGTGACATGGCTCTTCTGGTCATTAAAACTTTCCAGCTCCCAAACACTGGTACGTGCAAAACCGTGCGAAGGACTGGCTACTTTTCCGAACCATGGCCAGCACACGGGCACGCCGCCACGAATCGCCGACTGACCCGAGAAGTCGGCGGCTTCACTCATCCAAATCAGATCTTTGTGTCCCTGAGGCTGAAAACTTAAGAGATGACCACCAAATAATGATATCGCTGCCTGGCATTCAGGGTGAAGAATTCGAATGATATCCACACCATCAAGACGGCACAGGCTGATATGTTCTGAAAGCACTGTTGAGGTCGGGAGTTGACGTAAGTCCATAGTGATTCCTTAATAAGCCAATGAAGGAGCGGGCGACACGGCTGCCCGTCGAGACGCTATCCGATGACAGATAGATCCGGGATGACAGATAGCAAAAAGGCGGCCATCAGCCGCCTTTTGAGTCATCGTCTAAGTCTTACTTAGAGATGTGCGCAACCAGATCCAGTACTTTATTAGAGTAACCGATCTCGTTGTCATACCAGGAAACAACTTTCACGAAAGTATCGGTCAGCGCGATACCTGCGTCAGCGTCGAATACAGAAGTACGTACTTCACCGATGAAGTCCTGAGAAACGACAGCGTCTTCAGTGTAACCCAGTACACCAGACATCTCAGCTTCAGAAGCACGCTTCATTTCAGCTTTGATTTCTTCGTAAGTCGCAGGTTTTTCCAGGTTCACAGTCAGGTCAACAACAGAAACGTCTGCAGTTGGAACGCGGAATGCCATACCAGTCAGTTTGCCGTTCAGCTCAGGAATGACTTTACCTACAGCTTTAGCAGCACCTGTTGAAGATGGGATGATGTTCTGAGAAGCACCACGGCCACCGCGCCAGTCTTTCGCAGAAGGACCGTCAACCGTTTTCTGAGTCGCAGTGGTTGCGTGAACAGTCGTCATCAGACCGTCTTTGATGCCCCACTTGTCGTTCAGAACCTTAGCGATAGGTGCCAGACAGTTCGTCGTACAAGACGCGTTAGAAACGATTTCCTGACCTGCATATGATTCGTGGTTTACGCCCATGACGAACATAGGGGTGTCGTCTTTAGACGGACCCGTCAGAACTACTTTTTTCGCACCTGCTTCGATGTGCTTACGTGCAGTCTCGTCAGTCAGGAAGATACCCGTTGCTTCTGCAACAACATCAACACCGATTGCACCCCAGTTCAGACTTGCTGGATCGCGCTCAGCGGTAACACGTACAGTCTTGCCGTTAACGATCAGGTTACCGTCTTTAACTTCAACTGTGCCTTTGAAACGGCCGTGAGTTGAATCGTACTTCAGCATGTAAGCCATGTACTCGACGTCGATCAGGTCGTTGATACCGACAACTTCAATATCATCACGTTCTACAGAAGCACGGAAAACGAAACGACCGATGCGGCCAAAACCGTTAATACCTACTTTGATAGTCATTATGTTGCTCCACAACTTAATTTCTAATGAAAGATAACTGGTAGTAAAATTACATAATCTCACGCGGGTCTGCAAGCAAAAACAGACCTCAAATTGTCTTTAATCAAAAAAGTTTCGGATTTTTATTACAATCCTGGCCGAAAGATGAATAGTTCACCTATAAATGCTGGCAAAGTAATCAACGATGTAGCTCAGTTTTAATTCAGTACCCGAAATACAGGGGAATATGCTTAAATGCACTGATTCGATGTAAAAACCTTTCGAGCAAAAGTATGTGCCATATATGCAAAAATTGGCAAATTTTAAGTCGTACGGGTTTGGAAAACTGTGTTTACAGGCAGGTAAATGGCTTTTAAAACAAATTCTTATTGGAAAGAACTGTTATCAGATGAACAATATTATGTCTGTCGGGAAGGTGGCACAGAAGCCCCGTTCTCAGGCACGTTATTGCATAATAAGAAAACAGGAATATATCACTGCACTTGTTGTCAAATTGCCTTATTTCATTCTGAGCAAAAATATGATTCAGGATGTGGCTGGCCGAGTTTTGATGCACCTGTTCATTCTGATTCAATTCGATATTTAAGCGATACAAGTCATGGGATGAAGCGAACGGAAATTCGCTGTGCTGAGTGTGACAGTCATTTAGGGCATGTATTTGATGATGGGCCGGTTTCTACCGGACAGCGCTACTGCGTCAATTCTGTCTCACTGCAATTTAGTGAAGTGGAGTAACGGCTGCGCTGCCCGTAATGGCGTTGTCAGGATGATGGCTGGTCGGTTTGCTGACTCGGCAGGGCGGTCAGATTTTTTTCTACATAGACACGGTTAAAATGGCCGGCACTGATGCTCTGGATGATGCTGTCGGCTAAGGAATCCAGATGACTTTTATCTTGTTGCGGCATTGGATACAGGCGCGATAAGGTTTCTGAATTGGCAACAGGCAGTCCCATCAGGCTACCCACTCTTGACCATAAATAGGCTTCGGTTTTGTTGTTGTCCTGGTGGGCCTGTGTTGCCAGGGTCAGAATAATGTCTGGTTTCACTTTGACCTTGCCATGATAAAGCTCCAGCGCTCTTAACAGAAGCTGGCGAGTTTTGGCTTTATCAATACCAGTATAAAAAGAGGCCAGTGCCAGCTGCAATTCAGGTGTCTGAAGCTGGCCTGTTCCCTCTAATTTCAGAAATTCTTCCTTCGCCTGATGCTCGCCCTGGCTCCAGCGGTCATAAATGACTTCGGGTTCTTTAGAGTCAGCCAGCTCTTCGGTCAGCTGTTCAATGACCTCATAACTGTGGATGAGCGCAGCAGTCCGCACCGATTTGCGTTCTTTATAGCGGGTTGGCTCAATTTCTGCGGCATACTCCAGGCAATACTGATAACTGCGAGTGAACTCAAGGGTATGCAGTTTTTCAATGTCGGTTGGTGTTTTCAGCTGTTTATAGCGTTGCCAAATGAGGTCGGTGCGCTGAATACGGCATTGTCCATCATTGTTATTCAGTCCTTCACACAGCTCGGGATGTGCCGCGCAAAGACTGTCCGTTGTTTTGAAATCACCCTGGCAGGCTGGCAGAAAGGCGACAGCAGATAAAAAAACAAAATGTTGCGCGTTTTTTTGCCAGAAGAAGTCATGTGCGGTGCGTTACTCATAGGTCGGTTCACTACAATCAAGAATACCCTAATACCTATCGGCAGAAACTGACCTGAGAGAAAGAATAATGTGACATTGCTGCAGTGTGATCACGAAAACAAAAGAAAACTAAAACCAAGACGCTACTTGACTGGCAAACTCAGGTCATTATCGTAGCCTACCATTGCAAGTGGCCTGAAATAATCAGGCATCAAGAGGAGTAGATGGGATGGATGTACAACAGATTCTGGCTGCAATGACCCCAGAGGTGTACCAAAAGTTACTGGTAGCGGCAGAAACGGGTAAATGGGCTGATGGCACCCCATTAACGGACGCGCAGAAAGAATCCACCATGCAGGCCGTGATGCTCTATCAGTCTCGTCACAATACCGAGGCCGAGCATATGACAGTGGCAGCTGGCGGTGAGATACGTTTTAAATCTAAATCTGAGCTCAAGCGTGATTTTGCCATAGAAGACAGTGAAGCCCCTGTGGCAGATATTGCCCGTTTCTCTTTGCAGCAAAACTGATACCGATGACCCTGTAAAGGCTGATGCGCTCATCCGCAGTGATCACTGCCTGGGCACAGTGAAAGGCACAGGGTCACAGTAAAACCCACTCAGCTCATGATCTTCCTGCGTCACCAGGCTCGATACCCAGGGCTCTTGCTCAATACCTTCCAGATACATAGCCAGTTTAGGATAATGAGGCTTCAATCTTAAGCCAGCCATCCAGCCACTGCGGAAAATACTCCAGAGCGTAATTTCGGCCATCGAAAAACGGGTCGTAATATAGCCTTCAGCGGGTACTTGTTCTTCCAGGTAACTCAGAACCGGCGGCAGATGATGCTGAATACAATCATCAATGGCATCCTGATCAACGTCTTTTTCCAGAATCTGCCCTCTCAGAATTTTCTGATAGAAGAGCACGCCGGCAAGCAGTGCGCTGAGCCGGGTATCGGCATACTCTTCCAGCCAACGGATTTTTGCTCTTTCACCGGCATCGCCGGGGTAGAGTGGTGGTACCGGGTAGATGTCGTCCAGGTAATGGGCAATTACGGTTGAGTCGATCACTGTCAGGCTGTCATGTTCCAGAACCGGCACTTTCCCCATCGGGTGGCGTCTGTGCGCCAGCTCTTTTTCCAGGTACGGGTTGAGCGGCTGTAAATCGTAGTTCAGCCCTTTGTAAGATAAGGCCAGCATGATTTTTCTGACAAAAGGAGAAATGGCGGCGCCGTGCAGAATCATAATCAACCTTGCTCATAGCCAACAGACGAAATTTGCTATAAGTGTAGTTGAGATATAAAAAGAGCCGCACGCGTGCGGCTCAATTTGACGTCGTCCGATTATCCGGATTAGCGGGACAACTCGCCGCGGATGTCCTGTTGCATCAGCTCACGCACTTTTTCTGTTGGCAGCGCCTGGCTGAGCAGAAAGTGCAGTTTCGCCAGTGCGGCTTCGCGGGTCATGTCATAGCCACTGAGGACGCCGGCATCCGCCAGGGCACACCCAGTTGCATATCCATCCATATTTACTTTTCCGGACAGACACTGAGTCAGGTTCACGACGATAACGCCGCGGTCGGCCGCCTCTTTCAGCTGAGCCAGCAGCTCAGCGTTTTGCGGCGCATTGCCCACGCCGAACGTCAGCAGGATCATGGCGTTGACCGGCTGGCGCAGGGTGTTGCGGATCACTTCTGGTGAAATACCGGGGTACATGGTAATCACACCAATCGGCTGCGGGGTAATCTGGTGCACCCGAAACTCACCTGCAGGCTGTTTGTTCAGCTCTGTGGTGGGTTTGACCTGAATGTTGATACCGGCTTCGATCAGTGCCGGCATGTTGGGCGAAATAAACGCATTGAAACCGTCGGCATGGGCTTTTGTACTGCGGTTGCCGCGCAGAAGCTGGTTATTAAAGAAAACCGTCACTTCATTGACCGGATAATTTGCCGCGAGATGCAGCGCATTAAGCAGGTTGCTTTGCCCGTCTGAGCGCATTTCTGCCAGTGGGATTTGCGAGCCGGTGACAATCACAGGTTTGGCCAGATTTTCCAGCATGAATGACAGAGCAGATGCGGTATAGGCCATGGTGTCCGTACCATGAAGAATGACAAATCCATCAAACTTGTCGTAATTGGCCTTAATATCATCCGCAATGCGTTGCCAGTCTTCAGGTGTCATGTCTGAAGAGTCAATCAGTGGTGCATATTCATGGATAGTGAATGCAGGCATTTCCGAGCGGTGAAACTCAGGCATGTTCTGCAGTTGCTGTTCCATAAAGCCAGCGACAGGAATATATCCATGGGCTGACTTCTGCATTCCTATTGTTCCGCCCGTATAGGCGATATAGATATGTTTTTTTGTCATTAGAGTACGGGTACAGCATAGTGATTGATGGTGAAGGCATTATACGGCGAAAACCGGCGAAAAAAAGCCCGGATATACCGGGCTAAGTCAAGTTTCATCACTGTGAATCCGAACAGAGTTAATTTCCTGTGCTGGAACAATTCAGACAGAAAGCATATTGTCCTTTGGGATCATTAAAATTATTCATATTGGTGATATCTGCTGTGATATGACGCAAGGCCGGCGTGAACACATTGGGTAGCTGGGCGGATATTGCCATGCCAATGCGGGCGCTGGTTTCCGAAGTCATATCCTGCAGAAATTGCTCCATCGGGCTGAGCGGCAAATCTATCCAGCGGATGTCGTAGCTGTCCAGTTTTGCCAGTTTGGCTGCAGAGACAATGGCATCATCAAAATCACCCAGACGATCAACCAGACCCAGTTTCAGTGCATCCTGACCGGTCCAGACCCGGCCTTGGGCTATTTTGTCTGTCTCTTCGAGTGACATATGGCGATTCTCACTCACCAGGCTGATAAATCGCTGATAACCGTTTTCGATCCCCAGCTGGAAAATTTCAGCGACATCATCAGGTAAGCCTCGGGTAATTCCGATACCGGCAAAGGGGGTCGTGCCGACGCCATCGCTGTGCACGCCGATGTTTTCCAGGCCTTTTTCAAAGGTAGCCAGCATACCGAAGATACCGATAGAACCTGTAATCGTGGTTGGCTGAGCAATAATTTCACTGGCGCTGGACGAGATCCAGTACCCGCCGGATGCCGCCAGGCTGGACATGGATACCACCACAGGCTTGCCGGCCAGTTTTAATGCATCCACTTCATTGCGGATAATCTCAGAAGCGAAGGCACTGCCACCCGGACTGTCGACGCGCAGAATCACCGCTTTGATGTCATCATCAAGACGGGCTTCCCGCAGCAAAGCGGCCGTTGTATCGCCACCGACTCTGCCTTGCCCTTGCTGACCATCGACAATAGCGCCGCTGGCAACGACGATGGCAATACCATTGTCACTTGGCTCGAATGGCGCGCCGACCGAAGGCTGATAATCGTAATAACTGATCTGATTAAAGCCATGGTCGCCATCGCTGCCAAATTCCTTGATAAAGGTCTGGCGCAATTGGGTACGGCTGACCAGTTCGTCCACCAGTCCCATTTTCTGGCTCAGGCGGGCGAAATCGCCTTCGACACTTTTCAGCTCAGCAACCAGATCTTTGACTTCAGGGTTCAGGACACTGACATGGATGCGGCGGTTACGCGCGACATCCTGGGTATAAGCATCCCACATCTGGTTGAGCCAGACTGTGTTTGCTTCGCGGGCAGCGTCTGACATGTCGTCGCGGGTGTAGGGCTCAACGAATGATTTATAGGTCCCGACACGGAAGACATGGGTGGTGACATCCAGGTTATCCAGTAAGGTTTTATAATACAGCGAATAGCTGCCGTAACCTGTCAGCATCACGCCGCCGTCGGCAGACATGAACACTTTGTCGGCGAAACTGGCCAGGTAGTACTGGCTCTGACGGTAGTGATCGCCAGTGGCATAGACAGGTTTGCCGGCCTGCTTGAATTCTTCAATGGCCTTGGCAATGTAGCGCAGCTTCGTCAGGTTGGTCTCTGGCATGCTTTTCAGATTCAGGATAAGGCCGGTGATCCTGTCATCCTTGGCGGCTGCCCGGATGGTATCGACAATATCAAACAGGATATTTTCCTGAACCGGCACCTGGCCCATGGCGCTGTCGACAAACTGATCGAAGGGATTGACGTAGGATCGCTGTTCAACAATCGGGCCGTCAATATCCAGTACCAAAGCGGCTTTTTCTGGCAGAACCGGCGATTCAGCCCCTTGCTGGAAGGCAAAAATGATGACCCCAATCAGCGCAATAAATAACAGGTTGAAAAATAGCTTACGGGTAAAGCTCAGCAGCTTCCAACATCCGCGCAGCACTTTGGCAATGCCTTTTAGTAGTACTTTCATGGCCTTTCCTGATAATAAATCCCAGTGCTTATCCTAACCGAGACAGAGCGTAAAATCCTAATGATAGCTATATTGCGACTAAAATAGCGTATTTGAAAAGTGCCGCAGCAGTGATGGATGTTGAGGTTATGTAAACAGGTGTTTGAGTGAAGGTTAACCCTATGCTATAACTGGTCTGACCTACAATAATTAAAGAGATATAGGGAAGCTATGGACACTCTTACCTACCCACACTTGCTGGCACCGCTGGATCTTGGCTTCACTCAGCTGAAGAACCGGGTGTTGATGGGGTCTATGCATACCGGCCTGGAAGAAGCTCACGATGGATTTAAAAAGCTGTCTGCCTTTTACGCTGCCCGCGCCCGAGGTGGAGTAGGCTTGATTGTCACTGGTGGGTTTGCGCCCAATTTTCGCGGCCGCTTAACACCACTCAGTGCCGAATTCAGCAGCGGACGGGCGGCAAGGGCGCACCGGGTGATCACCGATGCGGTCCACAAAGAAGGCGGCAAGATTGCCATTCAGCTTCTGCATGCCGGGCGCTATGCGATGCATCCGTTTGCTGTCAGTGCTTCTGGCATTAAAGCGCCTATCTCTAAATTTACGCCCAAAGAAATGAGCCGCCGCCAGATCCTCAAGACCATCGATGCCTTTGCACGCAGCTCTGAGCTGGCAAGAGAGGCCGGTTATGACGGTGTTGAACTGATGGGCTCTGAAGGTTATCTGATCAACCAGTTTATCTGTCAGCGCTCCAACCACAGAATCGATGAATGGGGCGGCAGCTATGAGAACCGGGTCCGATTTCCGATTGAACTGGTCAAAGCCGTTCGTGCCCGGGTCGGCACAGATTTTATTATTATTTTCCGTCTTTCGATGCTGGATCTGGTCGAGCAGGGCAGTACCTATGATGAAGTGGTGCAGTTGGCTCAGGCGCTGGAAGCTGCTGGTGTGACCATTCTCAATACCGGTATCGGCTGGCATGAGGCGCGCGTGCCGACGATTGCAACCCAGGTGCCCCGCGCGGCGTTCAGCTGGGTCACGGAAAAGCTCAAAGGGAAAGTGTCGATTCCGCTGGTGACCTGTAACCGGATCAATACGCCTGAGGTGGCTGAAGCCATTCTTGCATCCGATCAGGCGGATATGGTGTCGATGGCCCGTCCGTTTCTGGCTGATGCTGATTTTGTGCTGAAGGCCGAACAGAACCGTGCTGACGATATTAATACCTGTATTGGTTGTAATCAGGCCTGTCTGGATCATGTATTTGCCGGCAAGCGGGCAAGCTGTCTGGTGAACCCGCAGGCTTGTTATGAAACCGAGCTGGTGCTGACTCCGGCTGCACAGCATCGTAAAGTCGCGGTGATTGGTGCGGGTCCTGCCGGTCTGGCTTTTGCAACCGCTGCGGCAGAACGTGGCTTTGAGGTCGATTTATACGAGAAAAACGATTATATCGGCGGGCAGTTTAATCTGGCGATGCAAATTCCGGGGAAAGAAGAATTCCGGGAGACGATTCGTTATTTCTCCCGCCGTTTGAGCCAGACCGGTGTGAACCTGAAATTGGGCAAGGCGGTGGATATCAATGCGCTGAAAGGCTATGACGATGTCGTGGTCTCAACCGGAGTGAAACCTCGTATTCCTGCCATTCCCGGCTTGGAAAGCAGCGATAAGGTGATCGATTATCAGACCTTGATCCGTGATAAAGTGCAGTTGGGTCAGCGGGTGGCTGTGATTGGTGCAGGCGGTATCGGGGTGGATGTCTCAAGTATGCTGACCGAGCCTCAGGACAGTTCGCTGGACAGTTGGCTAAAGGACTGGGGCATCGATAAAACCATTACCCATGCGGGTGGTTTATGTGCACCTCAAAGCGAGCACAGTGAGCGCCAGGTGTGGCTGATGCAGCGTCGCCCGGGCAAGATGGGCAAAGGGCCGGGTAAAACGACAGGCTGGATCCACCAGCAGGTGTTGCTGAAACGTGGTGTTGAAATGCTGTCCGGTGTCAGCTATGACAAGATTGATGCGCAAGGCCTGCATATCAGCGTGGAAGGTCAGCAGCGCGTGCTGGAGGTTGATCACATTGTGCTGTGCGCCGGTCAGACCTCAGTGGAAGAGTTGTCAGCGCCGCTCAAAGCGTTGGGCATCAAGGTGCATGTTATCGGCGGTGCTGAATTCGCCGGGGAAGTGGATGCGAAACGGGTGATTCGCCAGGGAACTGAACTGGCCGCCCGTCTCTAGATACCGGCAGATATCGGCGACGGTGACCAAGAGGCTCCTGAGGGAGCCTCTTTTCGTTGCCGTTACTCAGAAGCGCAGATGTGGTATGGTATTTAACAAGAATCGTTATCATTGAGGATACATAATCTATGGATGCATTGTCGCTGCTGCTTAATCGTCGCTCTTTGCCTAAAATGACGGCCCCGGCCCCTCAGGGTGAGGCGCTGGACAATATTTTTCGCGCCGGACTGCGCGCTCCGGATCACGGTGCGCTGACGCCCTGGCGGTTTATCGTCTCGGAAGGTGAAGGGTTGCAAAAGCTGGCCGATATTCTGGTTTCTGCCGCTCAGGCTGACGGTGCAGAAGAGGCCGTGATCGAGAAAGCCTCGAAAGCCCCTTTCCGTGCGCCTATGGTGATTACCGTTGTCGCTAAAGTGCAGCCCAGCGATAAAATCCCAGTGATTGAACAACACCTGTCGGCAGGCTGTGCGGCTCAGGCGATGCAGATGGCGGCGGTTGCTCAGGGCTACGCGGGTTTTTGGCGCACAGGAAGCTGGGCATATCACACTGTGGTGCGCGAAGCGCTGGGCGTACAGGGTGATGATATGATTGTCGGTTTTCTGTATCTGGGCACCCCGGATTGCCGCGATGCGAAAGCGCCAGAGCGGGATTTAGCGCAATTTGTTGAGTATTTATAGTTTCCTGCGAATGACCACAGGCAGCGTTTTGCTGCCTGCCTTTCTTCAATCCTGCGACGGCTTTGTGAACGGATACTGGGTTTATATCCAGTAATGATTGTCACCGATTCCTGAATTCTTTATAGTACTGAGAGTTATTTCCAGTAGTTACAGACTTCATGACCCGTCTTTATATCGCTGAAAAACCCAGCCTTGGACGTGCTATTGCAGCCGTATTACCCCGTCCGCATAAGAATCATCAAGGCTACATTGAAGTCGCCAACGGCGACATTGTCACCTGGTGTATCGGCCATTTGCTCGAGCAGGTAGAGCCGGATGCCTATGATCCGCGCTATAAGAAATGGAACCTGGATGATTTGCCTATCATCCCTGAGCAGTGGCAATTGGCTCCGAGAAAATCGGCCAAGCAGCAACTGAGTGTGGTTCGCAAGTTAGCGAAGCAGGCCGATGAAGTGATCCATGCCGGCGACCCGGACAGGGAAGGCCAGCTGCTGGTCGATGAAGTGATTGATTACGTGAAACTGGCCGCTGCAAAAAAAGCGACTATGAAACGGTTGCTGATCTCAGATCTTAACCCGGCAGCAGTCAAAAGGGCGCTTGGGCAGTTAAGGGACAACAGCGATTTTATTCCACTGTCGGTGTCAGCTCTGGCCCGCTCCCGGGCGGATTGGCTGTATGGCATGAATATGTCTCGTGCCTATACCTTGCTTGGGCAGCGGGGCGGCTATCAGGGCGTCCTGTCGGTCGGCAGGGTGCAAACACCTGTGCTTGGACTGGTGACTCGCCGGGATGACGAGATCGCCAATTTCGTGCCGGTTCCTTTCTATGATGTCTATGCACTGATCCCCTATCAGGACAATGTTATCCGTGCCCGCTGGCAGCCGAGCCAGGCCTGTGAGCCCTGGCAAGACGAGGAAGGCCGGGTACTCAATCGCAAGCTGTGTGAAAATGTCGTGGCGCGCATCAAAGGCCAGCCGGCTACGGTCTCGGATGCGGAGCGAAAAGAAACCCGCCAATCGCCGCCCTTACCGTATTCTCTGTCGGCACTGCAGATTGATACAGCGCGCCGCTTCGGTATGAGCGCGGCGGATGTACTGGCGTGCTGTCAGTCACTGTATGAGAAACACAAAGTCATTACCTATCCGCGCTCTGACTGCCGTTATCTGCCGGTTGATCACTATCGCCAGGCCAGTGAAGTGGTGAACGCCGTGTCGTCCACGGCACCGCAGATGCTGGAGGCGGTCAGGGGCGCCGATTTATCGCTACGCTCAAAAGCCTGGAATGACAGTAAAGTGGATGCGCACCATGCCATTATTCCCACCCCCAAAGCCGTGCAGCCCGGCAGCCTGAGCGATCAGGAAGCCAAGGTTTATCAGTTGATTGCCCGTCAGTATCTGATGCAGTTTTACCCGGCGGCGGTTTACGCGGAAGCCAAACTGACATTTGCTATCGCAGGCGGGGTGTTTATTGCCAGAGGCCGCCAGCTGATGCAGCCCGGCTGGAAAGTGTTGCAGGGCAAGGACGATGCCGACAAAGAGCAGGATCTGGCCGACAAAGTACCGCCCTTGGATAAAGGCACAGTGCTGACCTGCCAGGACGGAGAGATCAAAGACAGGGTGACTGAGCCACCTAAGCATTTTACCGAAGCAACTCTGCTTCAGGCGATGACGGGGATCGCCAGATTTGTGGCAGATAAATCGCTGAAGAAGATTTTGCGCGAGACGGACGGTTTAGGTACGGAGGCCACCCGGGCCGGTATTATGGAAGTCTTGTTCAAGCGCCAGCTACTCTACCGTCAGGGGAAGAATATTCATGCCTCAGATGCTGGCCGTGCACTGGTGTACGCTTTACCCGATGAAGCGACGTACCCGGATATGACGGCACATTGGGAACACCAGCTGCAGGACATGGCTGAGCGGAAATATGCCTATCAGCCGTTCATGGGAGCATTGCAACAGCAGATTGAGCAACTGATGGGAGCGATCAAGTCAGGTGGCGTCCCGCCAAGCTTGCGAACGCTTCAGGCGGTTGCGCCACCGGCCAGTAAAGGTAAAGGGAGCTATAGCCGACGGGCACGGGGCAGGCAGCATTCTGGCGCGGCGGGTCAGAAAAGTGCAGGTCAGAAGAGAGCCGCTAGTCGTCGTAAATAAAACTAGTCGTCGTAAATGAAAAAGGTATCCCGGCCCAGCGACTTGGCTTTGTATAAGGCGCTGTCGGCCTGGTTAAACAGTTGATCCGCTGTCGATTGTTTGTCCGGCACCATACAACTGATGCCAACACTCACAGTGACACTGCAGCATTCCTGGCCGTTGACCGGAATGAGCAATGAACGCACCGCTTCTAAGGTGTTCTCGGCGGCGACAATCGCAGCCTGGGCGTTTTGACCCGGCAGCAGAATCACAAATTCTTCTCCGCCATAACGGGCAAACAGCGCGCCTGCACGACGCTCGACCGAGACCAGTGTCTGGGCGATCAGGGTCAGACAACGGTCGCCAGTCGCGTGGCCATAGTTGTCATTGAATGATTTAAAGTGATCCACATCAATCATCAGCAAAGAGACGGGGAGCTGATGCCGCTGTGCCCTGCGCCACTCTAGGTGCAGGGTCTGATCAAACACCCGACGGTTCGGTACCTGCGTTAAGGGATCATGACGGGAAGTGTGTTCCAGTTGCCGGTTGAGCTGCTGCAGTTCCCGTGTTCGTTCAGTGACGCGCTTTTCTAATTCGCCATTGAGCTGGTTGAGGTTTTCTTCTGTCTGTCTGCGAACCAGGTGCTGAGAGACGATAAAGCTGAACTGCTTGAGCAGTTGCGGATGATAGTCAGCCAGCGGGCGTCCGTGAATCAGATTATCGTACGCTATCCAGCCAACGCGTTTATCCCCCTCCCACAGTGACGTGTAAGCACTCCAGCCAAACCCGATTTCTTGCAAATCATGATAAAGCGAGGTGTTTTCTTCAATGGCCAGGTAACCATGTTGTGCCTGAGGATGGTCAATGAACCAGTGAGGCGGGATAGGGGACTCAAAATAGGCTTCTTTTACCGTATTGCCTTCCGTATCTGTACCATAGGTGCCTTTCATCCGGTTATGTCCGGTCAGCAGAAAGATAGCAATACGATCAATATTCAGCACTGTCTTTCCCTGCTCGACGGCATGAAAGAGCATCTCGTCAATACTTTCTGCACGCCACAGCGCGAAAGAGATGTCGTGCAAGCCCTGCAGCATATCCAGCAGCACCGGGCCTGAGCCCGCAGGCTGCTCGGCTGCGATGCAATTTTTCAGCTCGGCACTCAGGTGGAGGATACAGGGCTGTAAATAATCAGGATCGGTCAGTGCCGAACCTGCAGGATAACGCAGTGCCAGCAAGCCAAGTGGTATACCCTGATGTTGCAGCGGGAGCCATAGCTCCGTCTTCTCCGCACTTTGCCGGTAAAAAGGCATGGGCTGACAAAGCCAGCCATCTAGCTCTTCATCACGCGGTGACCTTGGGGCATCAATTGATGGAGAGCAATGCGTGAAATGGATCCACTCAGCGTGCTTTTTGACGAACAGACGGCACGATGAAGCACGCAAGTGGCGGCACAACAGAGCAAGCAGCCCGTCAATAATCACCGGCTTTTCTTTTGCTGTCTGCCAATGTGAAAAGTATGCCTGATAGAAGGAATCCATTCCGTTCTCGCTGCTACTGACCTGAGTGGTGGTATGAAACGTTTTTCAACACATTACGATATAAAAATAATAAAAAGAGAACAGAGTGCTCACACAGGAAAATGAATAAACATATAAAGCAATTAGTTAAAATCTGGCTGCAGTCAAATTTATTATGTTTGTGTGAGTTTTGTTGCAGTGACACTCCGATGGCATTTCTTTTGCGGATGATGCTCAGAGGCGACAACGGGTTTTTTGGCGGCTTTGTTGCCAGCTCGGGGCCGGCTGGCCAGGACTGGCGATGCTCAGTAGCCAGACGGTCCTTGTGTCAATCTTGAGACAGGGCGAACTGATAAGTTTCACTATTTTTACCTTACGGGGATATTTTGACTTTATATACACCGTCAGGTGAGAACATGAAAAGACGACATGTGTTTTTATTGTGGGTATCACTTTCTCTGATTTTGTCAGCATGTGGCCAGACACGGCATGCTCAGCTCGCAGAACTGGGATTTACCCGCAATTACCTTGAAGGGTATCAGGATGGTTGTGACAGCCGAAAAGTACAGGCGACGACTTTCTATGACGGGTTTCGTCAGGATCCCGAGAGAATGAAGAAAGAGAATAAATACGCCAATGGCTGGAATGATGGCTATGAACAATGCTACGCCAGCAATATTGACTACCACTAGCGGGCTGATGGGCCATCGTTCATCATAGAACAGGGCAGCGATGAGCTGCCCTGTTGAGATGTTATTGCGCAGAGCCGGGCTGATAAAACCGCTTCAGCTCATGCATGACCTGCATCAAAGTGGAGAGTTTCGGTTTCCCGTTATCTTTCATTCTGTATTCAGCATCATACACAGTGTAGTTGCCGTATTTATCCACAATTGTCGTGCCTTCCGGCTGGACAACGACAATGTCCTGGCTGTCGCCAGCCAGGACCCAGCGACGCTTATTGCTGGTATCGAACAGACTGATACCACTGCTGTAAAACTCAGGTGCTGTTGTGGTACTGAGCAGGGTTTCCATCAGCGTCGGGACAATATCAAGGTGACTGGTTGCCCGGCTGATCTGAGCGGTCTGGCTATCTGGCCAATGGACGATCAGCGGTACTTTCAGCTGATATTGGCTGTAGTTGGATCCCGAACCCCAGGAATTGGTGCCGGTTTCATTAAATTCAGTGCCGTGGTTTGCCGTGATAATGACTACCGTATTGTCCAGCATGTCGCGCTTAATCAGGCTGTCAAAGATACCAATCAGTTGCTCATCAACATGGTAAGCCGAATTGCGATAACTGTTTTTCAGCAGTTCAGCTGGATTTGTGCCTGCATCTTCACCGGGCTGAGTGTCTTTCAGCGAGGGTGAAAACGTCGCTGCAACGGCATGATCAGAATCTTCGTAATCCTGGACTGATACCAGCTCCAGATAACCAAACCAGGGTTTGCCAGCGGTTTGTTTGCTCAGCCAGCTTTGCATATTGGCAATGGCTTGCTGATCGTTATCTGTCTCCGGATTCAGGGCTGCGGCTAAAGCAATCTGATCTTTGGTAAAGATAGCCTGCGGATAGATGACATCGGCAAAGCCTGAACCGCTGAACAAACCAAACCGATACCCGCGTTTGGTGAGGGTATCGAGTAAAACCGGTGGGCTGTGTTCAGCCCGGATACTGGTATTGTATGCGCCAGGCAGACCATAAAATAAACCGAACGTACCCAGAGTACTGTCGTTTCCTGTGCTGTAATGCTCAGTAAAGTTCAGATTCTGCTGCGCATAGGCCGCCAGATACGGCATGGTTTCAGGGGTGACCATATCACTGCGTAGGCCATCTATCATGATCACCAACAGGTTCTGGCCGGTCCCTTTATCGCTGAACGACAGGGGTTTGAGCGGATAACGGATATTCTCGCTGTTTTCAACACCTTGCTTTTCCTGCAGCCGGGTGTATTCCTGCCGGTCTAGCAGGCCATGACGTTCCATAAAGGATTTGGCTGTCATTGGATAAGACAGCGGAAAATTGGATCGCTGTGCCGTGACAGGCCGGTAAAGATTGGCATCTGCCCAAATGTAGAGCAGGTGGCTGGCGAGGAAACATAGTCCAAACACAGAAGCAATCGGCACGCCGACATGCTTGCGCGTGAGTTTACGAAGTTTGCGCCACAGCCATTCTGACAAAAACAGCTGGAGCAGGAATATGGCTGGCACGACAATGAACAAGTATTGCCAGCGGGCATTCAGTTCGGTCCGTTCCCCACTAAGTAACAGATCCCAGACCAGAGGGCTGAGATGGAGATCCAAGCTTTCATAAGCATGGGTATCCAGTATCAGTATAGTTTGACCTATGGTTCCAACCAGCACCGCAAACAGACGCATTAGGCGCTGAGAGGGGATGAGAAAGCTGGCTGGAAACAGGATAAGAATGTAAAAGCCAAAAACCAGAAAGCCGAAATGACCCACCCAGCTCAGGCCCATATAAAGCTGCCCCATCAGGGTTTCCGGCCACTCCGAATGGATAATGTACCGGGTACCTAACAGCATGGCTGCGATAATATTGAAAAAACTGAACCAGTGTCCCCAGCTAATCAGTTGAGACACGGTTTCTTTGTAGTTGTTTCCGCTGGAGACCATATACCTGTGTTCTTCTTCTCTCTGGTGCTGGGATTAATCTTTCTTGATTGAGGTCAGCAGAGCTTGGGCGAATTTATCAGCAATGGCTTGACGTTGTGATGCTGGAACATCGGCATTAATGATATTGGTAGCAACATTACCTACAATCATAAGCGCTAATTCAGCAGATGTATCGTGCTTTTCAAAGACATCGAACACATCATTCAGGATCTGTTCCACTTTTTCATTACTGTATTTTGATGTAATTGGCATATCAGGTCTTGTTTTATGGTGAAGAAAGCGACTTATAATACCCTACACTTTAGATTTACTGAAAAACTTTTCCATTATGAGTCTCACGCTTTCCAACGTCATCCTGCACCAATTCTCCAAAAACGAACAAGATGAGCTGTCTGTTCAGCTGAGAGAGCAGGAACTAGAACATACTGATACCACCACTGAACTGGTTGCCGAACTGCACCGGGTATACAGCAGCAAGGGTACCAAAGGTTTTGGCCGATTCTCCGAAGAGAGTGAATTCGGTTACTGGCTAAAACAGTGCCGCCAGGACGAACTGGATTTTCTGACTTTTTCCAATCAGGCCTCACAACGGTTGCAATCTGAACTGGTCAAGTATCCGTTTGCTGATGCCGGGACACTGGTGATGGCGCAATACCAGTCTCTGGCTACCGATTATCTCTTCATTGGTCTTCTGCCAACCTGCCACAGCATGAAGGTGACTGATCAACTTGATATTAGCGCCACAGACTATCTGGATGTCAGCAAAATGGAAATTGTTGCCCGGATAGACTTGTCATCCTGGGAGACTGATCCCGAATGTAATCGCTACCTGACCTTTATCAAGGGACGGGTTGGCCGCAAAGTGGCCGATTTTTTCCTGGATTTCCTGCAGGCGGAAGTCGGCCTGGATGTCAAAGTGCAGAATCAGGTGCTGATGCAGGCGGTAGAGGATTTCTGTGCTGATTCTCGTATGGATAAAGAGGAAAAGCAGCAGTACCGCAAGCAAGTCTACGATTACTGCAACGGTCAGCTGCAGTCCGGTGAAGAAGTTGCGGTGAAAGAGTTGTCGGGCGAATTACCTGCCACAGAGGCCGGTGTCGACTTCTATCAGTTTACCTCCAACCAGGGTTATGAACTGGAAGACACCTTTCCGGCAGATCGGACTGCCATGCGAAAGCTGACCAAGTTTGTCGGCTCGGGTGGCGGGCTGACGATCAACTTCGACAGCATGCTGCTGGGTGAGCGAATTTTCTACGATCCGGACACTGATACACTGACGATTAAAGGCACACCGCCGAACCTCAAAGATCAGCTTCAGCGACGCCAGAACAGCGACACCTGATACGCAGTTGATCAGACGTGCTGCTCAGATGGAAGTCTGTGCAGCACGTCTGATCTAACCTTAGTGTTTCGGACTTTTTATCCCGCTGACTCTGGCTGTATTATTCAGAGCCAGTTTGCCGGTGCCTTCCTCTTACTTCCCTCCTGATTATCTGCTTATTTCTGAACCATTGCACAACCTGAACATCAATTGTTACAGACGGATGATTGATACTTTTTGCCTGTTGATGATAAATCAGTACCCTGATAGCAATAAAGTAAACTAAAGGGAAATGAATATTCGGTTTACTGAAATGAAGAGTGTGAAAAACAGGGTTTTACTTTTTTCAGAAAAATCATGATTTATTCCCTGAAAATCTAGCATCATCGCTCTGTGCAATGACATCAAATTAGCTGAATACTCTGAAAAAGCTGGTGCACTCGTCTTGCTGCGCTGTGTTACAGCTTTGACACCAGTTAATTTTGGCATTTTGTTGCGTTGGTAGGGGCTTTGCTTTATGGTATTTAGCTATCTTCGGTTCATGGCTGTTGCAAGATTGCAGAGTGTTTCTGATGCGTAAGAGTCGTGAATGTGGTTTTCAAAAACGTGATTGAAATGGGTATGCGGCTGTCAGTGTGTCACTGATGGCCTTTATTTGACCTGTTGCATACTAAAGGTGGCTTTTCTCCAATCAGTTTAGGAGGTGCCCAATCACGTCAACATGGAGTGTAGCAAGCTATGATGAAAGTTGGTTTGATCGGTTGGCGCGGCATGGTAGGTTCTGTGCTTATGCAACGTATGGTGGAAGAAAAAGACTTTGACCATATTGAACCTGTTTTCTTTTCAACCTCGCAGGTTGGAATTCCTGCGCCTGACTTCGGTAAAGATGCAGGCGTACTTCATGATGCATTTGATATTGATGCACTGAAGAAGCTTGATGCCATTATTACCTGCCAGGGTGGCAGCTATACCGAGAAAGTGTATCCGGCGCTGCGTCAGGCAGGCTGGAAAGGTTACTGGATTGATGCGGCGTCGACGCTGCGTATGGATGATCAAACTATCATCACGCTGGATCCGGTTAACTTTGATCAAATTCAGCAGGGTATTCACTCTGGCGTGCGTTCATTCGCCGGTGGTAACTGTACTGTCAGCCTGATGCTGATGGCAGTCGGCGGACTGTTCAAGGCAGGTTTGGTTGAGTGGATGACCTCCCAGACTTATCAGGCGGCGTCAGGCGCCGGTGCTAAGAATATGCGCGAGCTGATCTCTCAGATGGGTGTCATTAACGACAACGTGACCAGCGAGCTGGCTAATCCGGCCACGTCTATTTTGGATATCGACCGTAAAGTGGCGCAAGCCATGCGTTCTGCCGACTTCCCGACATCTGAGTTCGGTGTGCCGTTGGCGGGCTCTCTGATCCCCTGGATCGATGTGAAGCGTGAAAACGGTCAGAGCAAAGAAGAATGGAAAGGCGGCGTCGAGACCAACAAGATTCTGGCAACCGGCAACAGCCCGATTGCGATTGACGGGACTTGTGTGCGTATCGGTGCGATGCGTTGTCACAGCCAGGCGCTGACGCTGAAACTGAAGAAGAACGTTCCGCTGGATGAAATCGAAGGGATTATTGCCTCGCACAATGACTGGGTGAAAGTAATCCCGAATGAGCGCGACATTACCATGCAGGAGCTGACGCCAACGAAAGTGACAGGCACGCTGTCTGTTCCTGTCGGCCGTTTGCGTAAGCTGGCCATGGGCGATGATTTCCTCAATGCTTTCACTGTGGGTGATCAGTTGTTGTGGGGGCTGCTGAGCCGCTGCGCCGTACACTGCGTATCATTCTGGCAGAGAAAGCCTGATCGTTTTCTAGTTCAGACCAGAGGTTTTTGTTCAGCGGGTAGTGGGGCTGCCTGCTGAAAAATCAACAACTGAAATGCTGACAAAAAATATAAGAAAAGGCCCGCACTGCTGTGCGGGCCTTTTGCGATCTTAACCGTCAGGTTTGAGAATTAAGCTGCCAGATTGTTAGCAACGAATTCCCAGTTAACCAATGCCCAGAAACCATTCATGTAGTCTGGACGCAGGTTGCGGTAGTCGATGTAGTAAGCGTGTTCCCACAGGTCAACTGTCAGCAGAGGCGTAACACCTGCTTCAGTCAGTGGCGTATCTGCGTTAGAGGTGTTCACGATGTCCAGAGAACCATCTGCTTTTTTCACCAGCCAGGTCCATGATGAACCAAAGTTGTTGATTGCTGAGTCAGTGAATTTTGCTTTGAATGCGTCAAAAGAACCAAACGCTTGAACAATAGCATCCGCCACTGCGCCAGTTGGCTCACCGCCGCCATTTGGGCTCAGGCAGTGCCAGTAGAAAGTGTGGTTCCAGATCTGAGCTGCGTTGTTGAAAACACCGCCAGTCGAGGTCTTGATGATCTCTTCCAGAGATTTGTCTGCGTACTCAGTACCTTCGATCAGGCCGTTCAGTTTCACAACATAAGTGTTGTGGTGCTTACCGTGGTGGTATTCCAGCGTTTCTTGAGAAATGTGTGGCTCAAGTGCATTTTTCTCGTACGGTAGAGCAGGTAGTTCGAATGCCATTACTCGATTCTCCATATTGATTGTGTGGGCAGACCCACGACATTGCTTCCGTTAGCAGGCTAAGCCTGCGTCACTTCAAACTGTGTTTGTTATTGTATACAAGCGATAGGCTTGCGTGTTTGCAAATCATTTTAGCAAGTTTTTTCTTTATTAAAAGTAGTCTGAATGAAAAAGGTCGCTGCAAGCAGAAGATGGTCAGCAAGCGTTCAGACAAGTATAAGTCTTAACCTTACTTTCATTAGGCGTTTTTTTCCTTGCCGTGACAAAGTAGAATGTGGGTATCACACTTACTATAAAGCTAACGTTGTTAGAGGAAGCTATGGAAACCATCGACAAAATCAAACAGCAGATCGAAGAAAACCCAATTCTGCTGTACATGAAAGGATCACCAAAACTGCCGAGCTGCGGTTTCTCTTCACAGGCTTCTCAGGCGCTGATGGCTTGTGGTGAAAAGTTTGCTTACGTTGATATCCTGCAAAACCCGGATATCCGTGCTGAGCTGCCAATTTATGCGCAATGGCCAACGTTCCCACAGCTGTGGATTGAAGGTGAGCTGGTTGGTGGTTGTGACATCATTCTGGAAATGTTCCAGAAAGGTGAACTGCAGCCGTTAATCAAAGAAGCCGCCGCGCGTCGCGACAGTGCTGAAGCCGCAGAATAATCTCTGAACGCTTGTACTGATAAAAAAAGACCCCGCACTGCGGGGTCTTTTTGTTTCTGCTCAACAAGAAGCGGCTTACAGCATCATGGAAGCCAGCCAGCCAAAGGCAATCAGTGGCAGGTTGTAGTGAATAAAGGTCGGGACAACCGTATCCCATACGTGCTCATGCTGACCGTCAGCATTCAGACCGGCTGTCGGGCCCAGGGTCGAATCCGAGGCCGGCGATCCGGCATCGCCCAGCGCTGCAGCGGTACCGACCAGCGCCACAGTTGCCAGCGGCGAGAAACCAAAACTCAGGCACAAGGGCACATAGATAGTTGCCAGAATCGGAATGGTTGAGAAGGATGACCCGATCCCCATGGTGACCAGCAGGCCAACCACCAGCATCAGCAGGGCAGCCAGTGCTTTGTTGTCGCCGATCGTATCAGACAGCGAGCTGACCAGGGTTTCCACCCCGCCAGTGGCTTTCATAACGGCTGCAAAACCGGCGGCTGCAATCATGATGAACCCTATCATCGCCATCATGTGCACGCCTTTGGTGAACACGTCATGGGTATCTTTCCACTTGATCACACCGGCCAGGGTAAACACCATGAAGCCAGCCAGACCCCCAATGATCATCGAGCCACTGTACAGCTGAACGCCCAGTGCAGCCGCGATAGCAACCATCGCAACATAAACATGCTGCATGTTGATTTCAGCGTGCTCCGGCTCGCTGGCCAGAATCTGTGCTTCAGAATATTCCCGGGGTTTGCGGTAGCTGACAAAGGTGGCCAGCAGCAGGCCGAACAGCATACCGGCCGCCGGCAGAATCATGGCATAAGGCACTTGGCTGGCCGCCACATCCAGGCCATTGTCATGCAGGTTTTTCAGCAGAATGTTATTGAGGAAAATACCGCCAAAGCCTACTGGCAGCACCATGTAAGGTGTGACCAGGCCAAAGGTCAGAACGCAGGCAATCAGGCGGCGATCCAGTTTCAGTTTGGCGAACACATGCAGCAAAGGGGGATCACAATCGGGATGAAAGCAATGTGCACCGGAATCGCATTCTGCGATGAAATAGACAGCAGCAGTAAAATGGTCAGCACTGAGTACTTCACGCCGGTCGCCGCAGCCGCATTATGGTGGCCGCTGATGCGTTTGATGACTTTCTGTGCCAGTACATCCGTAATCCCTGAGCGGGAAATGGCCACCGCGAATGTGCCCAGCATGGCATAGCTCAAAGCTGTGGTGGCGCCGCCGCCCAGCCCGCCTTCAAAGGCAGAGATGGTATCGGTGAGGGAGAGCCCTCCGACTAGGCCGCCGAGGATGGCACTGAAGGTCAGCGCGACCACGACGTTGACTCGCATCAGCGCCAGGACCAGCATGACGCAGACGGAAATAACGACAGGATTCATAAAACGACTTTCCATTGATAGTTATGTGATTGCATCACTGAATAATCATGCTATTCAGCAGCAATATGCAGGCCGTCTAGTTTGCTGAAATTTTCATACATGTCGAGAAGAAATTGTGCTCAAGGTAGAGTTTTTAGCCGGATATAGTGAGAAGACGGTCAGAATACTGATGAGCGGCTGTTTGATATTGACACAATCAACCGGCTCAAAGCGATACTTGGACGGATTCGCGTTATGCAAAGGCCATTCAGGAAAGATGAAAAAGGCCAGCAGAGCTGGCCTTTGGAACTAGAGAGATAACAGCAGGTGTTATGGCATGGTTGTCATCAGGCTGGAGTTACTCACTGTGATGTTTCCTTCGGTCAGGAAGGTTTTTGCCTGCGCTTGCATTTCAGCTGTGATGTCTGGGTCGGTTTTCGGATCCAGCAGTGAACTGTGGTCTCCGCTGACAAAAATGCCTGCAGATTTAGTGACGCCAGATACAGTATTTACAAACTGTTCGAAGCCGCTGTTAATCAACGGCAGTGTGCCGCCAAACGGAGAGTATTGTTTCGTTGAATCTGCAGTCAAGCCGTTGGGAATCACTTCATCGTTTTGCACCATAGTCAGGTATTGCTGGGTTGTACTGTCGACCTGACCAATGAGGTTAATCGGGTCAACGGTATCCAGCACTGACTGTGCAGCATAGGCAAACTGAGACAGAGTGCCATCAACAACTGCTTTTTGTGCGTCAGATGCTTTACTGTAGAACAACGCATAACAGTCGCTATCTGTCGCGCCCTGGCAGTAAGTTTGTTTAAAGCCTTGATAATCGGAACTGGCTTTTGATAACAGCTTGTCTTTAATTACAGGACCAAATTTTGTCGAGTTGAGTAACAGATATGCAATGCCTGCTCCAGGGTTGGCATATTGAGCCCGATCGATTCTGAAAGCACCATACTCAGTGGCTTTTTCTGTCGGATCAGTAATGTCCAGTACAGGCTTGTTCGCCGTCGCTGCAAAGCCAATGCCTGTCATTGCGCCCAGAGAGTGGCCGATGTAGTTCACACCAACAATCTCATTGGATGTGTTTTTCGGCGACAATATTGTGAGAGGTTTGGCTGGATTTGGTGTTCCGGCAGCGTTCATCTGGAACTGCAGACCAAGCGCGGTACGCAGGCTGAGTGTATCTGTAATGGATTCACGGAAATTATCCCGAGCAATGTTGAGGTATTCCAGATTCATATAAACTTCTGGAGAGCTCTCTTCGGTGACATATGTTGTCCCGCCGTCCACAATGCCGCGATCACCATGTAATGGATGATCGATAGCAATCAGCGCCATACATTTACCATTCAGAGCTGTCGGAGCAAGTGCCAGAACCGAACTTTTGTCAGCGGTGATACCGTGCTGGAAAATCGTAACTGGGATACCTGTACCGCCACCAAGTTCAGTAAGGCAATTGGCTTGTGCAGGCATAACAAGGGTATATGGAACAGATTCCATTGACTTCAGCTGAGGAATCGGACTGTACTGAGAAATCACGCGCTCTGCATCAAGTTGACTTCCGTTTGCCAAGGTCAGTTTCGCACCGGTTAATGCCGAAATCACTTTTTTCTGAACTGCAGCATCGGTTTGCACGTTTGCCATATCTTCCACAGTGATAGCCGGTGTTAATCCACCCAGTTGTTTTACGATTGCAGCTTTATCTGCATCAATGCCATTTTCCAGAACATGTTTGATTTTAGCCAGGCTAGGCATGCCGCTTTGCCAAGGTGTTGTATTCCAGGAGCCCGCTTTTGTTTCAAGGAAGTAAGGTATCTTGACTGTGCCTTGGTAAGCTTTGATGGAAAGTCCGTTAAAAATTGGAGTGAGAGTGTCCCCGAGAAAATCGGTAATGTCAGTTGGTGTGTCACTGTTAAAGGTGAACATACCAGTGGTATCGACATTATTGGGGTTTGCAGTACCTTTCCAGATTGTATTGGCATTTCCTGTTGTACCCACGGCTTCAGCTGAAAGAGCAATTGCTCCTTTCGTTGCATAAAGCACGCTACCTGCGGATGTTGTTGTGAACCAGCTGGAATAAATGATCGTATCTGTATCAATACCAGTCATACCGCTGATTAAGCTTTCGACGCCTTGGGTAATCTTCTGCGGGGTGATGAGTTCAGCATTTGCTGGTGTTCTTTTTGACTTCATCACAGCATAAGAGTTGCTCATGCCGACGGCATTTCCATTGATGTCTTTCAAATCATTGGTTAGCGCGAACATGTAATTGCTAGTCAGATCCAATGGCTTAAGCGGCATAACGGTGAGCGATGAACTTGAAGGCACGATCACATAATCAACACCTTCAGTAAGCTGTACTGGTGTTGTTGTGGACGCAGTGCCATCAAGGGGACTACCAGTTTTGAATAAGTAAAAACTACCAGTAACGGTATTTGTATTGATGTTTTTTCCGGAAAAGTTAATCACAATTGGCTGTGTTGTACTCCAGCCATCAGCTTTGCCCAGCGCAACTTTGGGATCGCTTAAGTCTGAAGGATCCGCGGCACTATCATCCGTCTTGATGGTTCCGTCTGTGCTGTCCATGATCAGAAATGAAGGCAGGATAGGCGCTTTTGTTTTTGAGATAATATCAAAAACCACTTTTGTCTCTGCGTTTAAACTGTCCTGAATTTTTGGATCAACACTTGGATCTCCGTTTAAGCTCAGCTCATCCCCGCAACCAGTCAAACCGATGCTGGCACCAACTAATAACGCAATTAGTTTTTTATTCATTTTATTACCCTTAAATTCTTGAAAGATCATCACTGTGAACGATTTAGAAGGTGTAGTTCACCTGACCTGCGCTGATAATCGCGCCACCTGTCGATTTGTTTGAGAAGCCATCTTCAGTGAATGTCATCTCTTTAGCTGCCAGATAAGCAAATCCGAAATCAAACGACAGATCTTCATTGTGTTTGTAGGTAAAGCCTGCGCTATACCAGTGGCGGTCAGTATCCGGAATACTCAGGGTTGGTTTACCTGCTTGTTCATCCAGCGCATACCCTGCACGAATCGTCCAATGAGGATTTAAGGAATAGGTTGTACCAATGGCGTAGCGGAAATTATCGTCGTAATCTTCTTCTTTCAGCAGACATAAGCCTTCAGTGCCATCTGTATATGTGCATTCGCTGCCAGTAGCACGTAGTTCCTCGAACTTACTGTACTGGGTCCATTGGACGCTGTAATGCACTGCCCATTTGTCAGCAACCTGGTGGAATCCAGAGAACTCTGCAATAGCCGGTAATACGACAGTCAAATCGCCAGAAACAGTGTTGTTTGGTGTTCCTGTAAAGAGGCCAATGTTGTCAGTAAAATCACCCTCAAAATCTAAATCGGTTTGAGAGCGGTAGCTCAAGCCGAAGCGGTGATCTTTATTGACTTCGTACAGCGCCCCAATATTCCAGCCAAACCCAAAACTGTCGCCTTCTAAGCCGATAATTTGATCGGATGCACTGTTGCCTAGGTTCGTTGAACCGGAATAACGGTGGAGCTCAGCTGTGCCGTATATCAGGCTGACACCCAACCCTAAGCTGAGGTTATCATTCACACGATAACCGACGCTTGGGTTGAGATTAACAGTAATTAAAGATGTTTTACCTGCCGATAGGCCAGCTTGGAAAGCTTGTGGGTATTCAGTTGTAACGCCATAGTTTGAAAACATGGCAAGACCCAAAGCCAGTTTGTCGTCGATTGGGTTGATATAGTATGCGGCTGGCACAATACCTAGCGGGGCAATGTCTTTCGCCGTTTGAGTTGAACTGACATTTGGATTTAAGTCAGTACTTTCAATATCAATCGATGGATCGACAATGCTCAGCGCACCGGAAAAAGTGCGTTGCTTGAACAGGGTCGATGCGGCGGGGTTACGGGCCAGCACTGCGGCATTATCGGCAATCGCGGCTTCACCGGCGAAAGCCCGGCCTAAACCGCTGGCGGAGTGTTCAGCTACCTGGAAACCAGCACTTTGCGCCTGGAGGGATGTCAGCGCGGCGGCCACGGCGAGTGCGGTTACATGAAATCTTTTGGACATTCTGCTGCCTCTCTTGTTGTTTATTATTGATATGCTTCGCGTTCTTCAATCCATGAATGAATGGTGAATCAGCTTGTAGACACGGAGTATAAGGATTCGCTACGCCAATGTTAACCATATGTAACAGGGTGTTTGGGCGAAGAAAAGCACATTTGAACGCTGTATTATTTATTTCCGTTTTAAACTGATGTTTGATTAATTTTGGACGTTTGTTTCATTTTTGTAAAAAGGCCCAGCATAGCTGGGCTTTGGTAGGAGGTCTGATGAGTATTTGTTCTTCAGGTCTGACCTTAAGCTTCTTCTGCTGTTTGAAGTGCAGCGACGGGCCATCCACCTAATTTTTTCCATTTGTTAACGATCTCACAAAATAATTCTGCGGTTCGTTCGGTGTCATAGAGGGCTGAATGCGCTTCTTTGTTACAAAATGGAATATTCGCTGCTTCACAGGCTTTTGCCAGCACCGTTTGACCGAATGCCAGGCCACTCAGTGCCGCAGTATCAAAGGTGGCAAAAGGATGAAAGGGAATGCGCTTCAGTTTGGCCCTTTCAGAGGCGGCCATGACGAAGCTGTGATCAAAGTTCGCATTATGCGCGACCATGATGGCGCGGGAGCAGCCTTCTTCCTTTTGCTCTTTCCGTATGACTTTATAGATTTCTTTCAGGGCTTCTTCTTCTGTCACCGCACCACGTAATGGGCTGAACGGATCTTTGATACCGTTAAAATCCAATGCTTCCTGATGGATAACCGCACCTTCAAAAGGCGTAATGTGAAAATGCAGTGTGCTGGCAGGTTTGAGCCATCCTTCTTCGTCCATGGTCAGGGTGACAGCACAGATTTCAAGCAGGGCATCCGTGTTGGCGTTGAAACCGGCCGTCTCGACATCGACAACGACAGGAAAGAAACCACGAAAGCGACTTTTCAGGGTATTTAATGTGTTTTCTTGGCTCATGATAATGTTGCTGATAAAAATGAGGCCAGCATTATGTCAGATCTGGTTCAGAAGCTAAACCCTTGCCGCTAAGGTGTGATGGCAGGGCAGGGATACTGAGAGGTTGTCAGAAAGATAAACGGCGGCTAAAGATTTTGCGACAAAATCCGATACAATACCCAGTACTTGCAAGTAGGTTATACCGGGATGATAAAAATGACGTTGCCATTGAAGCTGGGAGCTTGGTCTTTAGCGCTGATCGGCGCCTGTTCGCCAGCTTGGGCGGGAAAATATTATGTTGCGACACCTGGGGAATCCACCTGGGAAATGGTGGTGGATACACCTCTGGAATGTCAGTTGCAGCATGCCATTCCGAATTTTGGTCAGGCGCAGTTTACATCCCGTGCCAGCAAAAAAATGAACCTCGACTTTGAACTGAAAATGCGGCGCCCGCTGGGACAGACCAGCAATGTCAGCCTGGTGTCTATGCCTCCGCGATGGCGTCCCGGTGATGCCGCAGAGCCATTGACGCGTCTGAAATTCTTTAAGCAGTTTGACGGTTATGTCGGTGGTCAGATGGCATGGAACATGTTGTCGGAACTTGAAGAAGGGAAAATACCGACCTTCAGTTATCAGGACTGGCAGCACAGAAACGAAAGGATTGAAGTTGGCCTGTCTGCCGTGGCATTCAGTGCGGGATACAAGACCTTCAGTACCTGTCTGGCCAATTTGCTGCCGTATAACTTCGAGGACATTTCCTTTACTGTGCTGCATTACGATAAAAACAGCGATGAGCTGAACAAAGCATCACAGAAGCGTCTGGCGCAAATTGCGGATTTTATTAAATACAGTCAGGACATCGATTTAATCCTGGTCGCGACTTACAGTGATTCTTCTGGTGGAAAAAATACCAACCAGTCTTTATCAGAACGCCGTGCAGAAAAGCTGGAGCAGTATTTTGTCTCTTTGGGCCTGCCGAAAGATCGCATTGAGGTTCAGGGCTTTGGTGAGCGTCGCCCGATTGCGGACAACAGTACGCCGCTGGGCCGTAATAAAAACAGGCGTGTTGTGATTTCCATGGGCCGGACTTCCAGCCTGATGTAATTTGTGATGCCCTCATCCGCCAGTGACTGCGGATGAGGGCATAGGGCATTCACTGCAAGCGGAATCGGGCAATAAGCTCACACTGATTGCTGGTGGTGATATGCGCCACCTGTTTTGCCACTTTGGGGTTCGGGTGGCGTTTGAGAAAATCGATCAGCGCTGTCTTGCAACAACCCAAAGAGCTGATGAAAGCTTCGCAGTCACGGTTCGGGCATTGCGGAATCAGCGCCATGATCTGTTCGGAAGCCAGTTGCAGATATTTCAGCTCGTAGTCGCCGTCTCCCTGCTTTCGCCAGAAACTGGCCATGTTGTGACAGGCCGTCACTTTAATGGCGAGTAATTCTTCCAGCTCATCCAGACTCCCGTCGACAGGTTCAAGTTGCTGCGATTCAGACAGCGCAAGCTGATAATGGATCACTGACATCATGGGCTTATGGTCTTTTTCTGCTTCTGCTGCCAGCAAGGTGTGCATTTCCCACCGTGACACGTTCATGAGTACATTTCCTTCTTATTGGTGAAGTGCATCCAGGTAATGCTGCTCTACCTGATCCCAGTCAACCACCTGCCACCAGGCACTGATGTAGTCGGGGCGCTTATTTTGATACGTCAGGTAGTAAGCATGTTCCCACACATCCAGGGCAAGGATTGGGGTGCCGCGGCTTTCCACCACATCCATCAGGGGGTTATCCTGATTCGCGGTTGAGGAAATCTCTAATCGCCCGTCAGTGACAGACAACCAGATAAAGCCTGAGCCGAAATGGGCTGCAGCGGCGTCTGAAAAGGCAGTTTTGAAATCATCAAAGCTGCCAAAGTGGCATCGAATCGCTTCTGCCAGCAGGCCGACAGGCTGTCCACCGCCATTGGGTGACATGCACTGCCAGTATAGGTTGTGGTTGTAATAACCCCCGCCGTGATTTCTGACTGCAGGACTGAATTCGGAGACCCGCGAGAAAATATCTTTGAGGGTGAGTTGTTCGAGCCCGGTGTTTTCAATGGCGCTGATAAATTTATCAAAGTAGGTTTTATGATGACGGCTGTGATGCACTTCCATGGTTTTGGCATCAATATAAGGTTCGAGTGCATCATAGGGATAGGGTAGCGCTGGGAAAGTAAATGACATAAAAGTTCCTCCTGTATTACGCAAATAATAATGAGATCGTTTCTCATTATCAATAGTGATGAATCATGTACTGATGCCAGTTCTCATTATTGAAGAGGAGAGATAGCCAAAACACGCTAGATTGATAGAAGCAAGGATCGTTGATCCGACATAACAATAGAAAAAGCGTGGTGAAAAAATGAAACGGCAACTCTTGGCTATGGTGATAATGATCGCCGCATCTTCCGCCTTTGCGGACGACAAAGACGTAGTGAATAGCGGCTTAGAAACAATGAAAGAGGAGGTTGCGGCAGCGACTCAAGCTCAGCTCATTACTAAGGAGCAGGCTGAAGAGATGGGGCTAAACCGATCAGCCACTTATGAGGTGTTCAGTTCTATCAGTCCGGAAAACCTGACGGAGAACGTGATAGAAAAACTGAAAGAATCAAAAATGCCGTACTACTCAGTGGATGTCATGGATCCTGGCAGTCAGGAAGAAAACTATCGGGCGGAAGTGACAGAATATTTTGGCAAAGTGGAATAGCCACTCATCGATGTGCTCGTGCGTAACAAGAGGGCAGAAACGATTCTGCCCTCTTTGCGTTTCGTGTTATCCGGTTTATCAGCTGCGCTGAATCAGCTCAATCTGATAGCCGTCAGGATCGCGCACAAAGGCAATATGCGTTGTGCCGCCTTTGACTGGCCCAGGTTCGCGGGTAACATTCCCCCGGAAGCTTTTATGGCCTCACAGGTGGTATAGATATCATCGACACCAATGGCGATGTGACCGTAAGCATTGCCCAGGTCGTATTCACTGGTGCCCCAGTTATAAGTGAGTTCGATGACTGCACCTTCGGATTCATCCGAATAACCGACAAAAGCCAGAGTGTACTGATAGGCTTCGTTATCTGACTTTCTTAACAGCTTCATGCCCATGATGTCTGTGTAGAAAGCGATTGAACGGTCCAGATCACCCACACGTAACATGGTATGCAGAATGCGTCCGTTTGCCATTTTTTTCTCCTCAGAGTAGAGCTTATTCAGCGGGATAGACTTTGTCTTTGAATTCACAGAGATCTTCAATAATGCAGCTACCGCAGCGGGGCTTGCGGGCCACACAGGTGTAACGTCCATGCAGGATCAGCCAGTGATGGACATCAACTTTGAATTCTTTCGGCACCACTTTCAGCAGTTTTTGTTCGACTTCGTCGACATTCTTGCCCATGGCGAATTTGGTGCGGTTGGACACCCGGAAGATATGGGTATCGACAGCAATCGTCGGCCAGCCAAAAGCGGTATTGAGCACGACGTTGGCGGTTTTACGGCCGACGCCCGGTAAGGCTTCCAGTGCTTCACGGTTTTCAGGGATTTCACCGCCGTGTTTCTCAACCAGAATCCGGCAGGTTTTGATGACATTTTCCGCTTTAGCATTAAACAGACCGATGGTCTTGATGTGCTCTTTCACACCCTCGACCCCCAGCGCCAACATGTCTTCCGGCGTGTTGGCGACAGGATACAGCCTGGCGGTGGCTTTGTTGACGCTGACATCGGTTGCCTGCGCTGACAGCAATACGGCTATCAGCAATTCAAACGGGTTGCTCCAGTGAAGTTCCGTTTCCGGGTGCGGGTTATTCGCCCGCAATCGCTCAAGGATTTGAACGCGTTTCTGATTGTTCATGCTCGCTTCCTAAGTTCGGCAGGGCAGGAGACCGGCACAGATAAAAATTGTAGGGAATGCCAGTCACCGTGATCAATGTTGCTGAGCTTCCACCCTCATGAAAGGCTCGTGGAAATCAGTTGGCAGAGGTAATACGAACCCGTTCAATCTCAGGTTTTTTCTCTGCGGTCTGTGTTCTCTCTGCCTGTTTTTTGTCAATGATGTTCTTTAGGGCGATCAGGAACCCGACACCAATAAAGGCCCCCGGTGGCAGCATCGCCAGCAGGAAATTGTTCTCAGTGCTGAAGACTTCGATTCGCAGCACTGAGGCCCAGTCACCCAGCAGCCGGTCGGCCCCGTCAAACAAGGTGCCGTTACCCAGAATCTCACGTCCTGCACCCAACACTACCAGTACAGATGTCATGCCCAGCCCCATCCAGAGCCCGTCAATCACGGCTGGCATAGGTGCATTTTTTGAGGCAAAGGATTCGGCGCGACCAATGATGATGCAGTTGGTGACGATCAGAGGAATAAAGATCCCCAGGGATAAAAACAGGCCGTAAGTGTAAGCGTTCATCAGCAGCTGGACACAGGTGACCAGCGCCGCAATGATCATCACAAAGATCGGAATACGGACTTCGTTTGGCACCCATTCCCGAATGAGAGACACAATCAGGTTAGAACCCACTAACACCAACGTGGTGGCAATACCCAGTCCAAGGGCGTTGGTGACTGTGGCAGAGACTGCCAGCAGCGGGCACAAGCCCAGAAGTTGCACGATAGCCGGGTTGTTGTGCCACATCCCGTTTGCCATCAGTTCTTTATTTGGCGTTGAACTCATTTTGCTCAGGCTCCTTCGCAGTTAGCCGGTTGCGTAAAAAGCGTATTCTGATGCTGGTTAAAATACAGCGACACGCGTTTTACGGAATTCACCACGGCGCGCGGGGTAATGGTGGCACCGGTAAACTGATCAAAATCACCGCCGTCTTTACGTACAGCCCAGGCCGGGTCTTTCTCTCCGTTCAGTTTGCGTCCGGTAAAACTGTAAATCCAGTCAGTGATCCGGGTGTCAATTTTATCGCCCAGCCCCGGTGTTTCCTGATGCGCCAGGACACGTACCCCAGTGACTGTGCCTGCCATATCCAGCCCGACAATCAGTTTTATCGCACCGTTATAACCATCCGGTGCGATCGCTTCAATGGCAATGCCATTTGGTTGTCCGGCTTTGGTTGCCAGATAGGCCGGCATCGGCTCGCTGGTGCCAAGAAATGCCGGGTCACTGATCAGAATGCAGCTCTTGTAGAGCTCGTTGTCATGATTCTCTTTCGGAATCACCTGGTTGAGCACCTGCAGCAGCTGCTTTTGTTCCTGCTCTTGGATACGCGCCGCGGTGACCTGATGCGTCAGGGCAACCAGGGCAGTGGCAAGGAAAGCAGAAACAGCCAGAATGCCACCATTTTTTTGCATATTTTTCAGTATCATGGGTGCTCCTATGAATGACCGTAAGTCCGCGGGCGAGTGTAGTAATCGATCAGCGGAACACACATGTTGGCCAACAGGACGCTGAAGGCTACGCCATCCGGGAAACCACCAAAAGTGCGGATCAGATAGGTCAGAATACCAACCATGGCACCGAAAATCAGACGTCCGCGCAGGGTGGTGGATGCTGAAACGGGATCTGTGGCAATGAAAA
Source organism: Photobacterium sp. Hal280 (assembly GCF_037162255.1). Taxonomy (NCBI): domain Bacteria; kingdom Pseudomonadati; phylum Pseudomonadota; class Gammaproteobacteria; order Vibrionales; family Vibrionaceae; genus Photobacterium; species Photobacterium sp. Hal280. Next base: position 2,220,645 of record NZ_JARLUO010000005.1, on the reverse strand, counting down.
AGGCCCCTAACATGGTCGCCCCTGAAAACAGATGAATCAAGGGAGACGCAGCACCATCCGGACTGATGATGTACCCAAGAAAGCTGATCACGAAAAGCGACGACAGCATGGCAACCGGAATTTGCCACTGAATAATCCGTAGCCTCAGCAGTACCATACCGCCCAGGAAGAAGCCCAGATTGACCCAGGTCCAGCCGATACCCGCCAGCGCACCAAACACCGGGCTTGCCATTGCTTCTGATGCAGTATAACCGGCTTTCATAGCCGTTTTGAGGGTATCCAGCGGTGTTGCCATGGTGACGCCATCAATGCCGTTACGTAACTGGTGAACACTGAAGCCATCAGCCGTAAAGCCGGTAAAGATCACATGCAGGCTTTCCATCAGAGTCACCGGATGATCACTGATTGAAGCCGGCGGCAGCCAGGATGTCATCGGCACCGGGAAGGAGATTAGCAGCACCACATAAGCGACCATGGCCGGATTAAACAGGTTCTGCCCCAGTCCGCCATACAGGTGTTTGGCAATGATGATGGCAAAGAAAATACCAATGACGGCTATCCACCACGGTGCCAGAGGCGGAATGGACAGACCCAGCAGAATGCCGGTCAATAAGGCGCTGTTGTCCCGAACCTGACGAAGGGGGCGTTTACGTATTGTCAGGACAAAGCATTCCGCCAGTACTGCCAGCGAACCGGCCAGTAAAACCTGAAAGACAACACCCCATCCGAAAAAATACCACTGGGCGGCAAATCCAAGGCCGCAGCAGAGAATGACATTTCGCATGATGTCATTGGTGCTGCGACGGCTGTGTGCATGGGGAGAACTGGCAATATTAAAAGCCACTACTTGTTTTCCTCGTTGGGTTTGTTGTTGTTTTCCGCACTCTTCTCAGCGGCTTCTTTCTCAGCCGCTTGCGTTGCTTTACGGGCTTTGGCACGGGCAATGGCTGCCGCGACCGCGGCTTTTTTTGCATCGGCCTGTGTGTCAGCTGCAGACTGATCGTCTGCGACTGCGTCAGACGGTTCGTCAGCTTGTGGTTCAGCCGCTTGGGCCGCTTTGCGGGCTTTGGCGCGGGCAATGGCTGCCGCGACAGCGGCTTTCTTCGCATCGGCCTGCGTGTCAGCTGCAGACTTATCGTCTGCGACTTTGTCTGCCGGTTCGTCAGCTTGTGGTTCAGCTGCTTGCGCTGCTTTACGGGCTTTGGCACGGGCAATGGCGGCCGCAACCGCGGCTTTTTTCGGATCGGCCTGCGTGTCAGCTGTCGCCTGATCGTCTGCGACTGCGTCAGCCGGTTCGTCAGCTTGTGGTTCAGCTGTTTGCGCTGCTTTACGGGCTTTGGCGCGGGCAATGGCTGCCGCGACCGCGGCTTTCTTCGCATCGGCCTGCGTGTCAGCTGTCGCCTGATCGTCTGCGACTGCGTCAGCCGGTTCGTCAGCTTGTGGTTCAGCTGCTTGGGCTGCTTTACGGGCTTTGGCACGGGCAATGGCTGCCGCGACGGCGGCTTTTTTCGGATCACCCTCAGACGGCTTGGCTGTTTCAGGCTCGGTGACCGACGTCTTGGCTTCCGCCGCGGCTTTGGCGGCTTTCTGTTCCCGGGCCTGGCGCTTACGCTCTTCGCGCAGTTTTGCCATTTCACTGTTGTCTGGCTGGGCGGTGTCACCCGGCGCAGCTGATTGTGCTTTTGCCAGCGCCTCAGCCTGTTTGGCTTTGGCTTTGGCAATTGCAGCGGCCACGGCAGGTTTCACCTCTGCACCGGCATCTGCTTCTTTTTTCGCTTTTACGCGAGCAATCGCGGCGGCCACAGCATCATCGCCGCCTTTGGCTGCCATGTCTTTGCGACGTTGTTCCGCCGCTTTCTGGAAGCGTTGCTCACGTTCTTCTTTTTCCCGTTCCATCCGGGCGTTTTTGGCCTCGAAGCGCTGCTTGGCACGTTCGGCACTTAACGCATCCTGCTTTCTGTGGCGGATTTCCGCTTTGGCCTGGCGATAATAGTGAACAAGAGGTATTTCGCTGGGGCAAACATAGGCGCAAGCCCCGCACTCGATGCAGTCGAACAGATTATATTCTTCACACTTGTCATAGTCGCCGTCTTTGGCGTACCACTGTAACTGCTGGGGTAACAGGGAAACCGGACACGCTTCAGCGCAGGCAGTACAACGGATACAGGACATTTCATCGCCTGGCGCACTGAGCTCTTTGCGACTTGGCGCGAGGATACAGTTAGCCGTTTTGGTGATGGGGACCTGAGTATGCGGCAAGGTAAAGCCCATCATCGGGCCGCCCATAATGACGCGCGGCTGTTTTTTGTCGATCGTATAGCCATGACGATTGAGCAATGCCTGCACAGGCGTGCCCAGTAAGGCCCAGGTATTACTGGGAGTACTGACGCTCTGACCCGTGATGGTCACCACACGCTGAATCAGCGGCTCACCGTCAATGACGGCTTTTTTTATCGCGTGCGCCGTGCCGATATTCTGCATCATAATGCCAATATCCGCCGGGATCCCCTGCGTCGGAACTTCTCTTCCGGTCAGAATTTTGATCAGCTGTTTTTCACCCCCGACGGGTATTTGGTCGGGATCACTCGGATCAGTATGTTGTCTTGTTCTTTCACCGACTGAGTCAGCGCGGCAATGGCTTCCGGCTTATTATCTTCAATTCCGATGACGGTCATTTTGGGTTTGAGGATATAGCTGATGATGCGGATGCCTTCCACGATTTCATCGGCATAATCCTGCATGAGTCGGTCATCGGCCGTGATATAAGGCTCACATTCGGCGGCGTTAATGATGAGCAGATCCGTTTTACCTGACGCGCTTTGCAGTTTGCGCGCGGTAGGAAAGCCTGCGCCGCCCATACCGGAAATACCACAGCTGCGGATATGCTCAATCAGATCCGCCGGTTCGGTTTCCAGGTAGTTGGAAATGGTGTGTTTAGCGCCCCAGCAGTCTTTTCCATCGGGTTTGAGGATGATGCAGCGATCGGATAAACCGGAAGGGTGGGCTATGGTCCTTGCTTCGATAGCAGCAATGACACCGGAGGTTGGCGCATGGACCGGAACACTCAGAGCGACATCGGTATGCGTCAGCGCCTGGCCTTTCAGTACCTGATCACCCACAGCAACAGACAGGCTGCCAACTGCGCCCAGGTGTTGTTTGAGCGGAATGACCAGCTCATCCGGTAAAAAGGCTTCAGAAACCGGGCTTTGGTTGGATTGTTTTTTTGTTCTGGCGGATGGATACCACCCGGAAAATCCCAAAGCTTTCCTAATTTGAGTTGTTCAATAATAGACAGCATGACGGTTATTCTACCTTTTGACCGTGGTGCTCAGTGGCAGGAAGATTGACCACGGGTATTTGATCCAGGTTCCAGCGCCAGCTTTCTGGCGTCGATTCAACCGGAATCATCTCAATGCAATCCGTCGGGCAGGGGGCAACGCAGAGATCACAGCCGGTACACTCATCTTTGATCACCGTATGCAGCGCTTTGGTCGCACCCGCGATAGCATCAACCGGACAGGCTTGGATGCACTTGGTACAGCCGATGCACATGTCCTCATGAATAAAGGCCACTTTTTTAATGCTTTTTTCTGCGTCATGGGCTGAATCTTTGACTTCAACACCCATTAAATCGGCCAGCTTTTCTATGGTCGCCTGTCCGCCCGGCGGACATTTATTGATCTCATCACCATTGGCTATCGCCTCGGCATAAGGACGACAGCCAGGATAGCCGCATTGACCGCACTGGGTCTGTGGCAGGATGGCATCGATCTGTTCAACAACCGGATCCGATTCGACTTTGAAGCGAACAGCGGCAAAGCCCAGGATCAGACCAAAAATCGCAGCAAGGACAGCGATAGCGATAATGGCAATTAAAATTCCGCTCATCATTACAGTTTAACCAGTCCGGTAAAGCCCATAAAGGCGAGCGACATCAGACCTGCCGTGATCATCGCAATGGATGCGCCTTTGAAGGGGAGGGGACGTCGGCAGCCGCAATACGTTCACGCATGGCCGCAAAAAGCACGAGCACCAGAGAAAAGCCGACAGCGGCGCCAAATCCGTACACTACGGATTCAATGAAATTATGACGTTCATTGATATTGAGCAGGGCGACACCCAGAACGGCACAGTTGGTCGTGATTAAGGGCAGGAAAATGCCCAGTAACCGATACAGTGTCGGACTGGTTTTGTGTACGACCATTTCTGTGAACTGAACAACGACCGCAATCACAAGAATAAAACTGAGTGTGCGCAGGTATTGAATGCCTAAAGGCTGCAAAATGTAAGCTTCGACCAAATACGCGCACACAGAAGCGAGTGTGAGGACAAACGTCGTGGCGAGCCCCATACCAATGGCGGTTTCCAGTTTTTTAGACACCCCCATAAACGGGCAGAGTCCCAGAAATTTGACCAAAACGAAGTTGTTGACCAGTACGGTGCCGATCAGAAGTAACAGGTATTCCGTCATACCAACTTTTTTATGCTTGCCAGTGAGCGGTACATTATCTGCCTTTGTGACGGCTATAACAACTCCTCAGAGAAAGGGTTTTTCAAGTTTGTTGCTCTTTTAGCCGAATTGAGGCGTAAATCGCTCCCAAATAGTCTCGTGTCAGAACAGGAAAAAATGACTTGATCTTTGCTAAACCAGAAGAGACAAGGGGTTGGGCTACTTATCCACGGAAACTGTGGATAACTGTGTTGATTGTGGTCGGGTAAACGGTAAAGCGGGCTACTTTCTTTATGAGTAATCTAATTGTAATCGATATCATGCAGGGCAGATAAGCTGCTGTTTCAGAGGAACAAGAAAGAAAACGAGAAAGCTGAAAAAATCAAATTAGAATTTTAGCTCTACACCCGGGTTCATAATCAGGAGACTGTGCATGAAAAAATGCGGTTTGAGGATAAGCTGTGGATGGTGAACTATTCGCAGCGCGTATATTTTCGCTGGGAATTTGACATGATCTATCACTTTTTTGACAGTGAACTGCCAGCAAGGCGCTTACTGAGGCGCATGATGTTACGTCGACATTTTGTCTGGGTCAATAGCTGATTTCACCTTTCTTGGTTGACAAGTATCTTGGTGGCCTCACAATGGACTCAGATCCAATTACCTGAACTTTTCGGATGATGTCATGAGTAAATCCTTCAATCTGGCTTCTGCATTTGCCCCGGCAGGGGATCAGCCGACAGCCATACAACAGTTATTGGAAGGTCTGGATTCCGGTCTGGCACACCAAACCCTGCTGGGTGTCACTGGCTCAGGGAAAACATTTACGATGGCCAATGTCATTGCCAGCGCAAACAGGCCGACCCTGATACTTGCCCCCAACAAGACTTTGGCTGCCCAGCTCTACGGGGAAATGAAAGAGTTCTTTCCGGAGAATGCGGTTGAGTACTTTGTCTCTTACTACGATTATTACCAACCAGAGGCCTATGTTCCTTCCACGGATACCTTCATAGAAAAAGATTCATCTGTGAATGCACATATCGAACAGATGCGTTTATCCGCCACGAAAGCGTTAATGGAACGCCGGGATGTGGTGATCATTGCCTCTGTATCGGCGATTTATGGGTTGGGTGATCCAGACTCTTATCTGAAAATGATGTTGCACGTGCGACGTGGTGACATGCTGGATCAGCGAGATATTCTGCGGCGGTTGGCAGAATTGCAGTACACACGCAATGATCTTGCCTTTGAGCGCGGCAACTTTCGGGTAAGAGGCGAGGTGATCGATATCTTTCCGGCAGAATCCGACCATGACGCGATTCGTATTGAGCTGTTCGATGATGAAGTGGATTGCATCAGCCGGTTTGACCCGCTGACCGGCGCTATCATTCAGAAAGATATGCCGCGGGCGACGATTTATCCGAAGACCCACTATGTCACCCCACGTGAACGTATCCTTGAAGCGGTTGAAAAAATCAAAGTCGATCTGGCAATTCGTCGTCAGCAGCTTATTGACAATCATAAGCTGGTGGAAGAGCAGCGAATTACCCAGCGCACGCAGTTTGATCTGGAAATGATGCATGAGCTTGGCTTCTGCTCGGGTATCGAAAACTATTCACGTTATCTCAGCGGTCGTGCGGAAGGCGAGCCACCACCAACGCTTTTTGATTACCTGCCGCCAGACGGCTTACTGATTATTGACGAATCGCACGTGACTGTCTCTCAGATAGGCGCCATGTACAGAGGTGACCGTTCTCGCAAGGAAAATCTTGTTGAGTACGGTTTCCGCCTTCCTTCCGCCCTTGATAACCGGCCTTTGAAGTTTGAAGAGTTCGAGTCTTTGGCGCCGCAGACGATTTATGTCTCTGCCACGCCCGGCGATTATGAAAAAAACAAATCCGGCAACGATATTGCGGAGCAGGTTGTACGTCCGACTGGCTTGCTGGATCCTGTGATTGAAGTCAGGCCGGTGTCCACTCAGGTTGACGATTTGTTGTCGGAAATCCGGCTTCGGGCCGCAATTAATGAGCGGGTGCTGGTGACCACCCTGACCAAGCGTATGGCCGAAGATCTGACCGAATACCTGGATGAGCATGGCGTCAGGGTCAGATATCTGCATTCAGACATAGATACAGTCGAAAGGGTCGAGATCATTCGTGATTTACGCTTGGGTGAATTTGATGTGCTGGTCGGGATTAACTTGCTGCGAGAAGGTCTGGATATGCCGGAAGTGTCCTTAGTGGCCATTCTGGATGCAGATAAAGAAGGTTTTCTGCGCTCTGAGCGTTCATTGATTCAGACCATTGGCCGGGCTGCGCGCAACCTGTCAGGAAAAGCCATTCTGTACGCCGACCGCATCACGGGCTCAATGCAGCGTGCAATGTCTGAAACCGAACGGCGCCGGGAAAAACAGGATGCGCATAACCGGGAAAGAGGTATCGAACCTAAGGCTCTGAATAAGCAGGTTGCGGATATCATGGAACTGGGTAAAGGACGTACACGCCGAGCCAGTAAAGCGGAGCAGCTACATCAAGTGGCGGAACGCCGGGGCAGCTATAACCTGATGTCTCCTCAGGAACTGGAAACTGAAATCCAGAAACTGGAAGCGCAAATGTATGATATGGCGCAGGAACTGGAATTTGAGAAAGCGGCACAGCTCCGTGATCAGATTCATTCGCTGCGCGAGCAGTTCATCGCCAACAGCTGAAAGTACTTCCCTGTCTGAAGGCAGCTTCCTGCTGCCCTTCTGCTGAAACGCAGCCAAAAAAAGCCAACCGTAAATTCTTCGGTTGGCATCATTGTTTAAGTGAAATATTCCACAAACAACGTCAGTTGGCTAGGTTGACTCTATCAGAGTCGGTTATATTAATGCAGCAAGCGTGCCAACTTTTAATAGTGTCTCGAAAAGCGATTATTTGGGATTTCTGGTCACCATGTCTGCACAAAAAAGTTATACTAGAGATAGTTTTTTGCATTTTGCAAACCGATTTGCAATGCGAAATGGTAAATGGCCGAGAATAGAAAAGTCAGCAGGCGGTAATTTTTTCTAGTGATTACAATGAGATCAGGGATACTGCGTCGGAGGATAAATGGATAACAAGCTGAAAGTACGACAAGTACTGATGGTAGAAGATACTGCATCAGTTGCGGCCTTGTATAAATCCTACCTTAATCCGTTAGGGTTAGACGTCAAAATAGTCGGTACAGGAACAGAAGCCCTGGCAGCGATGAAGGACTCAGTGCCTGAGCTGGTACTGTTAGATTTGCGATTGCCTGACATGACAGGCATGACGGTACTTGAGCAGGTACGTCAACAACACCCTAAGTTGCCCGTAGTGATCATGACGGCTCATGGCTCGATTGATGTGGCTGTGGAAGCGATGCGTTATGGCGCGAAAGATTTCCTGATCAAACCCTGCGAAGCGGATCGGCTGCGTATCACGGTGAATAATGCGCTGAAAAATGACAAAAACGACAATAAAACCATTTCAGTGACTCAGGGGGCGCAATATCAAGGCTTTATCGGAACCAGTCTGCCGATGCAGGCGGTGTATCGTGTGATAGAGTCCGCGGCGTCCAGTAAAGCAACCGTGTTCATTACCGGTGAAAGTGGCACAGGCAAAGAAGTGTGTGCCGAAGCCGTTCACGCCGCGAGCCCGCGTGCCAATTGTCCTTTTGTTGCACTGAACTGCGCCGCGATTCCCAAAGAGCTGATAGAAAGTGAACTGTTCGGCCATGTAAAAGGCGCGTTTACCGGTGCGCTGACAGAAAGACAAGGCGCTGTAGAGCTGGCAAACAAAGGCACCCTGTTTTTGGACGAGCTTTGCGAAATGGATTTGGAATTGCAAAGCAAATTGCTACGATTCATTCAGACTGGCACGTTTCAGAAGGTGGGTTCTTCTGTCACCAGCTCGGTGGATGTCCGCTTTGTTTGTGCCACCAACCGTAATCCCTGGGAAGAGGTTAAACAAGGGCGGTTCCGTGAAGACCTGTATTACCGCCTGCATGTTATTCCTATCAGTCTGCCGCCGCTTCGAGATCGCAGCGATGATGTCATTGAAATTGCTCATGCTTTGCTGGGACATATCTCGGTGGAAGAAGGGAAACGCTTCAGTCGCTTTTCGCCAGAGGTGATAGAACGCTTCCGCCAGCACACCTGGCCCGGGAATGTGCGTGAGTTGCAAAACGTTATCCGCAACATTGTTGTGCTCAATGATGGCGAAGAAGTACTCGTTCAGATGCTCCCTCCTTCCCTCAAGCACGTTTCTGGCGTTGAAATTGCATCAGTTCATGCTGTGTCCACATCATCTGTACCGGAACGTGGAACGGTTATCCACGCTTTGGATAGTTTGTCCGTTGTGAGTCCCAGTCAGATTGAACCATTGTGGAAGGTAGAGAAGCGGACAATACAGTCAGCAATCGCAGCCTGCGACGGGAATATTCCCAGAGCAGCCGGTTTACTGGAAGTCAGCCCATCGACCATCTATAGAAAATTACAGGCTTGGCAAGAGGCCGAGAGTAGTCAAAGGGAGAAAGAATAAATGACTGCCATGATTAATGAAGCAACATTAAAACGCTTGGCTGTTGAAGTTGGCCAGGAAACTGTTGCACTCTTGCTTGAAGTTTTCAGCGGCGAGTTAGAGCAATATTTGCAGCAATTAACTGAGCAGCCCAGCGTGATGCAAATCCGCGAGATTAGCCATGCGATCAAAAGCAGCGCCGCCAGTTTTGGGGCTGATGAATTAGCCCAAATGGCTCAGGAGTGTGAATCCAGAGTCAAACAGGGACAGGAATCCTGGGTCAATGATCACTTACCTGAGCTGCAACAGCTGGTGGGCGACATGGCGCAACAGTACCGGCACTTAGCGTCGAATCAGGAGGCCTTCAACCGCATTTTTTAGTTTCTGCCGGTCATGGCGCCATTCATGGTTGCGGGAGGCAAACTCCCCAACCACCTGATCATAGGCTTCGTTCAGCTCTGGCCTGTGTTTGTCTGACAGCACACCATCAATTTTTCTTCCTCCCATTGCCCTTTCACACCAGTACAACATGGTCTCAAGTGACATACTGCCTGCCGGCCCTTTTTCTTTATCGAGATTGGCAATGAAATAGACGGGCGCATCGCAGATTTTCAGTTCATGGGCAAGGTCATTTAACAGCAGTGGCGGCATGATACTGGTCAGAAAACTGCCCGGTCCAAGCAGGACAAGATCCGCTTCTTTTATTGCAATTAACGCTTCTTTTGTCGCGGGTACGGAAGGCTCGATGAACAGGCGCTTCGGGATTTGTTGCAGCTCATCAATACTGGTTTCACCGCTAATGATATGACCGTCGGGTAACCAGGCTGCCAGATCCGTCGGGTGTTCTGACATCGGGAGGATCTGAGTCTCCACGTGCAGGATTTCCCGGATCAGGTTGATGGCTTCAAGCGGACGAATACATAAGTTGTCCAATGCAGTCAGAATGAGATTGCCAAGATTATGCCCGTTCAGATCGCCATTACCTCTGAACCTGTATTCAAATAACATGGAGCCAATAGACGGCTCGGTGATTAACTGATTGATACAGTTTCTGGTATCTCCCCAGGCAATGCCGCCCATGGAGGCTCTGATACGCCCGGTAGAGCCGCCATTGTCAGTGGTCGCCACGATGCCTGTGACATTTGAACCAAAGCAGGAAAGGGAAGACAGAATTCGCCCAAGGCCGTGACCACCGCCAATCGCGACAATTCTGGCAGAGGATGGAGATACATGGCTGCTCATAGGTTTTGGAATGCTCGTTATTGAATCATGTGCTGGATGGAAAGTGTACCCAAGGGCGGGCGAGTGGGAAAGCGGCATTCCGCTGCAGTGGAATAAAATGTGCAGCCAGCACATATTTCAGTGCTGGCCGGCGATCAATGGTCAGTGATTTTGCTGCATGATGCTCTGAAGATAATCGTACGTATTCAGGCAGTTCGGTGCGGTCAGCAAGGCCTGCTTCTGAAATGCCGGCAGTGGCAGTAATTCAAGCCAGCGTTGGCATAACCAGCTGAGATTATTCAGATATTTTGTCTGATGCAGTTTGTCCAGCTCCGGGTGATTGTTAAACATCACCTGAAGTTTTTCAGCCAATGGTTGCTGATCATCACGCAGAGTCATATCAGGCCACTGGGGAATGTCTTCCGGATCAGCATAAAATACGCCATTGTCTGCTTGATCTAACGATTTTATCCGGAAGTTACTGTGTCCGTATAAAGTCGCGATCAAAGCACCATCCTGACTGGAAATGTCAAAATCTTCGACAGTAACCCGGGTACCTATATAGCAAAAATGCTGGCCATGCTCATCTTCATCGAACATACAGATACCGAAGCCATTGCCAGATGCCAGGGCAACTTTGAATGTCTCCATCTGGCTGCCGGGCGGGATACGTACTGGGATCCGACCGCCTGGCAGGATGTGACGCTGTTGAAATATCAGTGGGATCATGTCACTCATTGTCGGCTCCAATTTTTTCATTTTAGTTGGTCTTTGGTCTCATCGACGTTGCTTAACATACCTACTGCAAATTGGATGCCGGATTTTCATATGCAGTATCGCTCTGTCATAAATTTTCCATCGTTTTGAAATGCAAATCGCTTTGCAAATTGCAAATATCCCTCTGCAAATTGCATGAACAGGTAGCATAACTGTTTGTGGCAATCCTACTTATGATTGGCGATGATTTTCATTGCAGCATCACTGGGTAACAGTTCTAAATGATTTTGCTCGTCAAAATACCAGCCCTTGATTAACCCTTTGCTTCTCATATCAGTAAAGCTGTCTATAACTTGCTTGGCCTGACTGCGGGCAAGATGGGCATCAATCCCTTCTTCCCGTTGCAGATACAATGCAATGTCTTCAACCGTTGCAGATTCTACAATGTCCGACATACCCCCTCCCTGCCTACATCCGCTCAGATAAAAGAGACTACTCCTTAGTAGTATTGTCGCTTCTGTGGGCTAGGGGTAGACTTAAAAAGGTAATTCTCAATTATTTGTCAATCAGAGCTAAACTCTGGTAATGTGAAATTACAACGCTGTTGTGTGTTTTCTGTGAAGAGTGTGAAAATTCTTTGTAAAATATTCTGACGCATAACTGCCATCAAAACTCCGAGCGACTCTCTTCTAAGTCATGAAGACATACGGAATCGTCCATGATAAGAGGGTGTCGCCAGTGACCGGCCTGTGCTGGTTTCACTCAGGGTGAGTTCAGAAATGAGCTGGCCTCCCGTATTTGGAAAGGTGTTCCGTGGCGAAACAATTTGAAGATAACTTCCAGCGCAAATTCTATTATTTGCGCCTGTCAATCACTGATGTCTGTAACTTCAGGTGTACCTACTGTCTGCCTGATGGCTATCATCCTGAGCATGGGAAAAAGCCCTCTTTCCTGACTTTGGACGAGATTCGCCGTGTCACGTCGGCTTTTGCTGACTGCGGTACGACCAAAGTCAGGATTACCGGCGGTGAACCAAGCTTGCGGCGTGATTTTACCGATATCATCCATACAGTTGCTTCACAACCTGGTATCGAAAAAGTGGCAACCACCACCAATGGATACCGGATGGAGAAGCAGGTTCATCAATGGCGTCAGGCCGGGCTGACAAATATTAATGTCAGTGTTGATAGCCTGGATCCCCGCCAGTTTCATCTCATTACCGGTGAAAATCTGTTTCACCAGGTGATGCGTGGTATCGATGCAGCCTTCGAAGCCGGTTACGAGCAGATCAAAGTCAATACTGTGTTGCTCAAAGGCATGAATGCTGAGCAGCTACCGCAATTTCTGGCCTGGATAAAAGATCGCCGGATTCAGCTGCGTTTTATCGAACTGATGCAGACAGGCGAGATGGATGAGCTGTTCAGCAAGCGTCATGTGTCCGGTGTCAGTATTCGTAATGCTCTGATAGCCAATGGCTGGTTACTGAAATCCCGTGGCTTGAACGATGGTCCGGCGCAGGTTTTTTATCATCCGGACTATCTGGGCGAGATTGGCCTGATCATGCCCTATGAAAAAGGTTTTTGTACCACCTGTAATCGCTTGAGAGTGTCAGCGCGGGGGAAATTGCACCTTTGTTTGTTTGGTGATCACGGTGTGGAATTGCGGGATTTACTGGCCAGCGATCATCAGCACGAGGCGCTGATCGCCAGAATCCGGGGTGGGCTGACAGAAAAATCAGTCAGCCATTACCTGCAGGACGGCATTACGGGTATGACGCCCCATCTGGCTTCTATCGGCGGCTGACGCGGTTTTCCCTGATTCAATATAAAAGAGAAACAAATGACAGAACTGACTCATATTAATGCGTCCGGCGAAGCGAATATGGTGGACGTATCGGAAAAAACGGAAACCGTTCGTGAAGCGAAAGCTGAAGCTTTTGTTACCATGTCGGATAAAACACTGCAATTGATTGTCTCCGGCCAGCATCACAAAGGTGATGTGTTTGCTACCGCCAGAATTGCAGGTATTCAGGCGGCAAAGAAAACCTGGGATCTGATCCCCTTTGTCATCCACTCCTGCTCTCGAAAGTCGAAGTGCAGTTAGAGGCCCAGCCTGAACAGAAGCGGGTATGTATTGTGTCTACCTGTAAGCTGGCAGGGAAAACCGGCGTTGAGATGGAAGCCCTGACGGCGGCATCGGTGGCGGCGTTGACCATTTATGATATGTGTAAAGCGGTTCAGAAAGACATGGTGATTGGCCCTGTCAGGTTACTGGAAAAACGCGGCGGAAAATCCGGCGATTTTCAGGCAGCAACGGATATGCAGGGAGAGGGATGATGATTACTGTGCTGTTTTTTGCGCAAGTGCGTGAATTGATCGGTGAAGATAAGCTGCAAGTACCGTCTGAGTATGAAAAAGCAGAAGACTTACGTGCATTTTTGTCATCGCGCGGTGACAAATGGGCGTTGGCGCTGGATAACGATAAATTGTTAGTGGCCGTCAATCAGACAATTTGCCCGCTGAATACCTTGCTGAACGATGGTGATGAAGTGGCCTTTTTCCACCGGTTACCGGGGGTGAAAGATGACAGATAAGATTTGCGTCCAGGCTGAGGACTTCAGTTTAGCGCAGGAATATCAAGCCTTAGCCGAAGGCAACCAGGCTGGCGCTGTGGTGACTTTCATCGGAAAAGTCAGGGATATGAACCTGGGCGAATCCGTATCGACTCTGACGCTCGAACATTATCCTGGTATGACGGAAAAGTCCTTGCTAGCGATTGTTGAACAAGCGAAATCACGCTGGCCGGTTTTAGCTGCGACTGTCATCCACCGGGTCGGTCAGTTAACAGCAGGCGATCAGATTGTGTTTGTCGGGGTATCCAGCGCGCACCGGGGGCCGCTTTTCAAGCCTGCGAATTCATTATGGATTACCTGAAAACCGAGGCACCTTTCTGGAAGAAAGAAGTCAGGGAAGGTGAAACCAGCTGGGTCGATGCCCGTGAAACGGATCAGCAAGCCAGGCAACGCTGGCAAAAATCGTAAAAATAAATGTTAACACCAGATTAATAGGTTGTGTCTTCTATTGTCTCCCAGAGACTAGAGTAAAACACCTATTAATCTATCCGCACCAGTGAAACCATCCTAATAACCCGCAGTGATCTGTGATCTCTACCTGAGATCTTATTTATTAACGTTATTTTACGTTCATTCAGAATGCATATCTTTTCTTAAAAAATGCATACCCGGTGTATAAAACCAGTCTCTCATTGTAATGGCGATTTTTTGCTCCAATCATGTTTGTAAACACAGTATTAACAACGCAAAGGGTGAAAAATGACACTTTTTTATCGTGTTCAGAAGTCCACTAATCCATAAAGTTCAAAAAAATATTTATATCTTTTTCATTTTAATTCGATAAATCTTATAACCAAAAAACATTAAGCTTGTGTTCAGGTTTGTGAATGAAATAGTGGCTGACATTCAATGCAATCCATTTTATTTGATTTCTTATTTCCTTTTGGTGGGTATTTATTCATAGTGGATCGTGATCACAATTCTCATTTTGGTGGTTTTTTATACTAATTTGTTGCACCGATGTTGAAATGTTCTGTTGCGCCGCTGTTCAGTGCCTGTTAAGTTTTTGTCGTCCTTGGATGGGGCCAAATAACATAAAATCGTTACAGGAATGTAAAATGAAAAAGACACTTTTAGCAGTAGCAATCCCTACCTTATTGATTGCCAACACAGCGAATGCTTATGAGCTGATCAACGAAGAAGGAAAGTTCGTTGATTTTTATGGCCAGTTGCGTACTCAAGTTGAAAAATATGAAGATAAAGACGTTACCCTGAATGCGGGTTCTTCACGTGCCGGTGTGAATGCCAAATATGCAGTAAACGAAGACTTAGATGTCGTCGGTTCTGTTGAATTCGGTGTGGGTTACTCTGAAGGTTCATACGATATTAAAAACCGTCTGCATTTTGCAGGCTTTGCAACCCAGGCAGGTACTTTTACATTTGGTCGCCAGTGGATTTCAACTGATGACGTCTGGGGCGCAGATTACTCGTACTTCTTTGGTGGTACAGGTATAGGTCAGACATCTGAAAAGCTATCAGGTGGTCGCCACGATTCAGCGATCAAATACAAGTTTGAAGGTGAAAACTTCTGGGTGAACTCAACTTTCGGTTTGTCTGAAGATGATACCAATGCTGAACTGGGTGAGCTGTATGTAGGTACTACGGTTGCTGGTTTTAATGTTCACGCTGGTGGTGGTTACTA
This sequence comes from Photobacterium sp. Hal280, assembly GCF_037162255.1. Classification (NCBI taxonomy): domain Bacteria; kingdom Pseudomonadati; phylum Pseudomonadota; class Gammaproteobacteria; order Vibrionales; family Vibrionaceae; genus Photobacterium; species Photobacterium sp. Hal280. Next base: position 2,205,463 of record NZ_JARLUO010000005.1, on the reverse strand, counting down.
CAACGATAAATCTTACAAAGTTGGTTCTCAGACGGTAGGTCAGGATCTGGCTGGTAATGATATTAACAAAGACATTAATGCTGATATCGACAGTACTTACTTCGAAGGTACTGTAGAGCGCACTTTTGGCCCTGCAACTGTTGGTTTCACTTATAACAATGGTTCATTTGAGCAAAATGGTACCAATCGTTCGATTGACGTAGACAGCTTCATGCTGGCTGCAACTTACAGTGTTGCGAGCAATGCAAGCATCTACGGTGGTTATGAGTTCTCTGACTTTGAAGCCGAAAATGGTGCTCAGAGCCTGTCTGATGACTACACCGTTGTTTATCTGGGTGGTGTTTATCACCTGAACAGCTGGTCACGCGTTTATGCTGAATACGGTTACGCTGATGGTGCAACCATTGGTTATGACAATGACAACGCAGATATCACTGTTGCTCGTGGCGTGAAAGATGCTGAAAACTCATTCGCAGTTGGTTACCGCGTTTACTGGTAATCCCTCCGCGTAACAGCAGTTCGTAACTTGCAAATACTACTGCCTTTGAACCCGGTGCCATGGTGCCGGGTTTATATTTATCAGCAGGTTACATAACAAAAAACATAAAATAAAAAATAGCCCCAAATCTGGGGCTATTTCATTGCATTCAGAGCAGACAATAACTCTTCAATGCTTATTTAATACCTTCTTCTTCTTTCACTTTACGCGCTGGTGGCATGTAGCCATGACGGACTCGTGAAGGGCTGGGGCGTGATGCGCCGCCGGCTGGTCTCATAGTTGCACTCTCGATCACTAACGGAAATATTCAGGAACAGGTTGATTGGCATTTGCCTTCACTGCGGCCAGTAGAATAGCCCTGCCAATATCGGTGATATTAGCGCTAAAAATCTGGCTGAGATACTTGAAAATTGCCTTGAAATGGAGATGTGAAAACAAAATCTAACAGCGTTTTTTTTATGCGCTTTTGTTCTTAAAACCTACCTCCGGCAGAGCATGAAATTTTGTGCCATAGTTAATGTCTGCGGAAATCGGCCGTGGTCGTGATTACGCCAACAATGAAGGCGTAATTGTTTTTACCAACCTGAAATTTTAATGCAGTCAATCACACATTGATTTCTTGTATTCACAAAGGAGGGGGTATGAAGCACAGACGCGTATCGAACAGACGAGTGAAACAGATTCTTGAAGAAGCGGGCATTAGAGACCCATTTTCTGATCACATACACGATGATCGTGACATCCAGCGAGAAGGGAAAAGCAAGGGGTTCGATGAGGGCCACTCACAACTAAGAACTGAATCCGATCGAAAATAACGATTATTTTGTCTTTAAAAGCGCCTATTTTGGCGCTTTTTTATTGCGTTCGGTCAAGATTCTAAAACTTACCGGTTGCATATTTGTGAATAGTGAAATCCATGCCAGATAAAATGGTGATATTTTGATTTGTTATGCTATTAAATTGCACATTTATTCATGTTATCAGTATGTTTAGCTGTATTGACTATTAACGATGAATAAAGTGGACAAATTATCTGTCTGCGTATTTTGACTCGAAACTTTTGTCTTTATTCGTCATTTTTATGAGGTGTGTTCTCTGTTTTGTGATGAATTTATGGCAAATATTGTTAGTTACTGTTAAAGTTTTCAACCAATTCTTCGGCTGTTTCATCATTGATAATTGGAATAACAATGCGTGATAATGGTTATCATTAGCCAGGTCGAAGAAAGTCATGGACGCAATGAAATAATGTATTGGAGATAATGCATGTTTAAGAACAAAATTACTCAGGCACTTCTGCTTGGCGCGGGTGTTTCTGTTGCAGCAGCTTCATTTTCTGCAATGGCCGCAAATGTACCAGCTGGTGTGAAACTGGCTGAGAAGCAAGAACTGGTACGCGGTAACGGTGCTGAGGTTGCTTCTATCGATCCGCACAAAACGGAAGGTGTGCCGGAGTCCCACGTGATTCGCGATTTGCTGGAAGGTCTGGTTAACCAGGATGGTGACGGAAATACCATTCCAGGCGTTGCCGAAAGCTGGGAAACCAAAGATAACCGCACATTTATTTTCCACCTGCGCAAAGATGCTAAATGGTCAAACGGTGATCCTGTCACCGCTGGTGACTTCGTATACAGCTTCAAGCGTGCGGTAGATCCTGCGACTGCTTCCCCTTATTCATGGTATCTGGAAATGACGACCATGAAGAATGCTGCCGACATCATTGCCGGAAAGAAAGACAAAGACACACTGGGTGTTTTTGCAGAAGATGACAACACACTGCGTATTGAGCTTGACCAGGCCGTTCCTTACTTCGTGAAGATGATGGGCCACACCACAGTGAAACCTGTCAACCAGAAAGTGGTTGAAAAATTTGGTGATGACTGGACCAAGCCAGAAAACTTCGTCGGTAACGGTGCTTACGTGATGGACAAATGGGTGGTGAACGAGCGTATCGAAATGAAGCGCAACCCATACTACTGGGATAACGAGCACACTGTCATCGACAAAGTGACTTACCTGCCAATCGAAAACCAGGTTGCAGAAATGAACCGTTTCCTGGCCGGTGAAATTGACTTCACGTATGAAGTGCCCAATGAGCATTTCCGCCGCCTGGAAAAAGAGCACCCGCAAGAAGTTACCATTACTGGTAACCTATGTTCTTACTACTACGGTTTTAACAACGAAAAAGCGCCATTTAATGATGTGCGTGTCCGTAAAGCGCTGACTTACGCGATTGACCGCGACATTATCACCAAAGCGCTGTTGGGCCAGGGCCAGAAACCGGCTTACTTCCTGACACCGGAGATCACTGCTGGCTTTGATCCGGTTGCGCCAGAATATGCGGCTATGACGCAGAAAGAGCGTGTGGCAAAAGCCAAAGAATTGCTGAAAGAAGCAGGTTTCGACAGCAACAACCCGCTGAAATTCACTCTGCTCTATAACACTTCAGAAAACCACAAGAAAATTGCAGTCGCTGTAGCTTCTATGTGGAAGAAGAACCTGGGTGTGACCGCTGAACTGGAAAACCAGGAGTGGAAAACCTATCTGGACAACCGTCGTCAGGGTAATTTTGAAGTTACCCGTGCTGGCTGGTGTGGCGACTACAATGAAGCATCGAGCTTCCTGTCTCTGATGCAAAGCAACAACTCTTCAAACGATCCGCGTTATAAGAGTGAAGCATATGACAAAATCATGGATCAGGCTCTGAAATCTACTTCTGATGAAGAACGTGAAGCGCTTTACGTCGAGGCTGAGAAACTGCTGGCGAAAGATATGCCAATCGCGCCTATCTATCAATATGTAAAACCTCGCTTGTTAAGTCAGAAAGTTGGCGGCTTCCCATATAACAATGCGGAAGAGAAGATCTTCACAAAAGATCTGTACATTAAAGCGAACTAAACGCTCGTACTAATCAAAAAATAAGATCAACGGCATTTCCTTCTCAGGAGGAGGGGATGCCGCATTTCTGTCACAGCTATCAGTCGGTAACAATTATGATTAAATTTGTTGCAAAACGGATTTTTGAGGCGATCCCAACGCTGTTGGTTCTGATCACCATCTCATTTTTCCTGATGCGCTTCGCGCCGGGTAATCCGTTCTCAAGTGAGCGCCCGCTTCCGCCGGAAGTGATGGCAAATATCGAAGCTAAGTATGGTCTGGATAAGCCTGTTTTCGAACAGTACACCACTTATCTGGGTAACATTCTGCAGGGCGACTTTGGCCCGTCTTTTAAATATAAAGATTTCAGCGTGAATGAGCTGGTTCAGGATGCCTTGCCGGTTTCTGCGAAAATTGGTTTCTTTGCCTTTGTGTTTGCACTGGTGATGGGGGTGACGGTCGGCACGCTTGCCGCGCTCAAGCAGAACACCTGGCTTGATTACCTGATCATGTCGACGGCCATGGCCGGGGTGGTGATGCCATCCTTTATCCTGGCGCCTGTCCTTATTTATATCTTTTCAATTAACATGCAATGGTTGCCGGCAGGCGGCTGGCAGGATGGATCGGTGAAATTCATGCTGCTGCCTATGTTGGGTATGGCACTGCTGTATGTGGCGACATTTGCCCGTATTACCCGGGGCAGCATGATCGAAACACTGAACAGTAACTTTATTCGTACTGCCCGTGCGAAAGGTCTGAGCTATCCGTATATCATTGTGAAGCACGCACTGAAGCCAGCCTTGTTACCTGTTGTCTCATACATGGGCCCGGCTTTCGTCGGTATTATCACAGGCTCTGTGGTGATTGAAACCATCTTCGGTCTGCCTGGCATTGGTAAGCTGTTCGTGAATGCAGCTTTCAACCGTGATTATTCACTGGTGCTTGGTATTACTATTCTGATCGGTACGCTGACCATTCTGTTCAACGCGATTGTTGATATTGTTCTGGCGTATATCGATCCGAAAATCCGCTACTAAGGAAGCTGACCGATGATGTTAACTAAAAAAGAAAACGTAAACGCGGTAGAGAAGTTTTCAGAGCAGCTGGAAATTGAAGGCCGCAGTCTGTGGCAGGATGCCCGTACCCGATTTACACGTAACAAAGCCGCCATGATTAGTCTGGCCATTCTGTCTTTGATCTGCCTGGCCGTTATTTTCGGGCCGATGTTCAGTCAGTATGCCTTTGATGACACGGACTGGTATGCATTGCATGCCGCACCAAGTTTTGGTCCGGAAGGCCATTTATTCGGTACAGACAGTCTGGGGCGCGATCTCTTTACGCGTACCCTGATCGGCGGCCGTATCTCATTGATGGTCGGTATTCTGGGTGCCTTGGTTGCTGTCGTGATCGGCACCTTGTACGGCGCAACGTCCGGCTTTCTTGGCGGCCGCACCGACCGTGTCATGATGCGTATTCTGGAAATTCTGTACTCAATTCCGTTTATGTTCTTCGTGATCGTTCTGGTGACTTTCTTTGGTCGTAATATCATGCTGATCTTCGTGGCGATTGGTGCGATTTCCTGGCTGGATATGGCCCGTATCGTCCGGGGTCAGACGTTGTCACTGCGCAGCAAAGAGTTTATCGAAGCAGCCCATGTGTCTGGTGTCAGCCGCTGGAATATCATTACGCGCCACATCGTGCCTAACGTACTGGGTATTGTCGCTGTGTATTCAACACTGCTGGTACCGCAGATGATTTTGACCGAATCTTTCCTGAGTTTCCTTGGCCTGGGTGTACAGGAGCCAATGACCAGCTGGGGTGCCCTGCTGCAAGAAGGCGCACAAACAATGGAGATTGCCATCTGGCAGCTGTTGTTCCCTGCGATATTTATGGTCCTGACTTTATTCTGCTTTAACTATGTTGGCGATGGCCTGCGCGACGCGCTGGATCCAAAAGACAGATAAAACCAAGGAATATTCATTGCCGCTGTTCAGGTGACCTTGCTGGAACACTGACTGCACGGCGGCAAGATAAGGAAGTGAAATATGAGCTTATTAAATGTCAAAGATCTGCGCGTAGAGTTCACCACGCAAGATGGTATTGTCACCGCAGTGAATGATTTGAACTTTTCTCTTAGCCAGGGTGAGACCCTGGGAATTGTGGGCGAGTCGGGTTCTGGTAAAAGCCAGACCGTGTTCTCCATTATGGGGCTGCTCGCCAAGAACGGTAAGATCAGCGGCAGCGCGAAATTTGAAGGCCGTGAAATCCTGAATTTGCCGGAGCGTGAACTCAATAAGATCCGCGCCGAGCAGATTGCGATGATTTTCCAGGACCCGATGACATCACTGAATCCTTACATGAAAGTCAGCGATCAGCTGATGGAAGTGCTGATGCTGCATAAAGGCCTGGGGCGTGCCGAAGCGTTTGAAGAAAGCGTGCGCATGCTCGATGCCGTGAAAATTCCGGAAGCACGCAAGCGCATTACCATGTACCCGCACGAGTTTTCCGGCGGCATGCGTCAGCGTGTGATGATCGCCATGGCGCTGCTGTGCCGTCCGAAACTGCTGATTGCCGATGAACCAACCACAGCGCTGGACGTGACCGTACAGGCGCAAATCATGGATTTGCTCAACGAGCTGAAAAGTGATTTCAACACTGCCATTATCATGATCACCCATGATCTGGGCGTAGTCGCCGGTAGCTGCGACAAAGTACTGGTCATGTACGCTGGCCGTACCATGGAATATGGCAAAATCGATGAGATTTTCTATCAACCCGCTCACCCTTATACCGAAGGTCTGCTGAGAGCGATTCCCCGCCTGGATACCGAAGGCGAAGAGCTGCCGACGATCCCGGGCAATCCGCCAAACTTACTGCGTCTGCCTGTCGGCTGCCCGTATCAGGAGCGTTGCCACCGTGTCAGCAGCCGCTGTTCACAGGAAGCACCAACACTGGAGCCTTTTGCTGAAGGTCGTTTACGTGCATGTTTTTCTGATGTGGGGACGTGGTAATGCAAACAGAAAAGAAAGTTTTACTCGATATTAAAGATCTCAAGGTTCACTTCAATATTGCACCCAAGTCAGCCTGGCCCTGGACCAAACCGCTCAAGCTGAAAGCCGTAGACGGTGTCGGAATTCGTTTGTACGAAGGTGAGACGCTGGGCGTTGTGGGTGAGTCGGGCTGTGGTAAGTCAACCTTTGCCCGTGCTGTGATTGGTCTGGTGCAAGCCACAGAAGGGAATGTTGTCTGGCTGGGTCAGGATCTGACCAAGCTGGAACACAATGCGATGCGTGAAAAACGCAAAGAGATCCAGATGATTTTCCAGGATCCGCTGGCCTCTCTGAACCCGCGTATGACGGTGGGAGATATCATTGCCGAGCCGCTGAAAACTTTTTATCCGGAGCTGACGACAGATGAAGTCAAAGCCCGGGTGAAAGAAATGATGAATAAGGTGGGCCTGTTACCGAACGTGATCAACCGCTACCCGCATGAGTTCTCCGGCGGTCAGTGCCAGCGTATCGGTATTGCGCGCGCACTGATCCTGAAACCTAAGCTGATTATCTGTGATGAGCCGGTGTCGGCCCTGGACGTGTCTATTCAGGCTCAGGTGGTCAACCTTTTGAAATCACTGCAGAAAGAGATGGGCCTTAGCCTGATCTTTATTGCCCACGACCTGTCGGTGGTGAAGCATATCTCTGATCGCGTCATGGTGATGTATCTGGGGAATGCCGTTGAAATCGGTGAGGGTGATGCGCTGTTTGACGGACCGAAGCACCCTTACACCAAGGCACTGATGTCTGCTGTTCCGATTCCGGACCCGGAGAAGGAGCGCAATAAGACCATCCAGTTACTGGAAGGTGATTTACCCTCACCGATGAATCCACCTTCGGGCTGCGTGTTCAGAACACGCTGTCCGCAGGCAACCGACAGCTGTGCGCAGAAAAAGCCTCAATTAGAAGGCGGAGACGTACATGCTGTGGCTTGCCTGAATGTGCACTGATTTAAGCCTGTGACAGGCTTTAAGCGCGGCGTAAAACCCGCGCTTTTTTTGTTACACCCCAGAAAGATTGAATAAAAATCAAACTTTTGAGTGTTTTGTTAACATCTAATTGATGTTGTTGTCGCCAAAAGTTACATTTTGACTGATTTGACTTACAAGGACGGTTATATGCGGTCACTTTCGGTTCAGTGGAAAATTACCCTGATGGCGGGGTTTGCCTTACTGGCAACCGCTGCGGTACTCACCAGCCTCTCGTTTTACTTTTCGGGACAAAGCCAGCAGCTGGTGAGCCAGCAGTCATTCAGTTCGCTGCGAAACCAGTCGCAAGAGCTGGTGAAAGCACAGGCTGAAAGACAGGCGATTTCTGTTCAGCAATTTTTTGATGAAGCGTCACACCGGGCTGAGATGCTGGCTCAGAGTGTGCTGTTTCTGAAATATAACGCGGAAGAAAATTATACCAATAGTGCAGAACTGCGCGGCTCGATCACCGAGTTACTCCGTCGCTCTGTCAATGAATTTGCCAACATTCATGGCGCGTTTGTGGTGTTTGAGCCGGATGCGCTGGATGGTGAAGATGGCAATTACGCCGATGCCGCTTATGTGGGGGCCAATGCGACCGGGCGATTTTCACCCTACTGGTTCCGTGGCGAAAGTGGCGAAGCCGAACAGCGTATCATCAGTGAAGCGAAAATTGGCGATAAGGCCACCAATGCCTGGTATACCTGCAGTCTCAATGGCAGGGAATCCTGTGTTCAGGATCCGGTATTCTCTACCGACAATGGCCAGAAGGTGCTGCTGAGCTCCATTACTATTCCGCTGATTGTAAAGGGTAAAGCCATCGGTGTGATGGGCATTGATGTGAAGCTGGATTCTTTACAGAGTGTCATCAATACCGTAGACGAGAACCTGTTTCACGCCAGCGGTAAGGTTTCTCTGGTCAGTCAGAATGGTACCGTTGTTGCCTGGGATCAGGCCAGCGACAGAGTCGGCAGTACCGTCATGCCGGGTGATGGCCTGCCCGCAACGCTGACCGACTGGCTCAGACAGGGCACGCAAATGGTAGGCTGGAGTCAGGATCAAAGCTGGCTGACCGCTTACAATCCGGTTGAGCTGGGCCAGACAACCTGGGGCGTGGTCATCCAGCTGCCGGCGGAAAAAGTGCTGGCAGAAGCCACGAGCCTGGATCATGCGATTCAGAAACAGCGAGATGAATCTTCCGCTATTCAGCTGATGGCCAGCCTGGCGATTGCAGCGGCTGGCCTGCTGATGCTGTGGTTTGCTGCCGCCCGGTTGGTCGCTCCGATTCGCCAGATTGCTGAGCGACTGAAGGATATTGCCTCAGGGGAGGGGGATTTAACCCAGCGGCTGCATGTCGGCCAGCAAGACGAGCTGGGTGAGCTGGCGACCTGGTTTAACCGCTTCCTGGATAAATTACAGCACACCATCTCACAAGTGATTATTGCAGTTGATGAAGTTGGCACAACGGCCAATGAGGCTGCGCAGGTGGCAAGCCATACCCGTGATGGCAGCCAGGCGCAGTTTAAAGAAGTCGACATGGTGGCGACGGCGTCTGAAGAAATGTCGCAGACGGCTGAGCAGGTTGTCAGTCATACCGAAACAGCCGTTGGTGCTGCCCGCGATGCGGACTCTGCTGCCGTAGAGGGCCAGGGGGTGATTCATGCCTCAGCAGAATCCATGAACCATTTGGTTTCCCGCATGGAAACGGCAGTTCCTGTTGCCCGGGATCTGGAGCGAAACAGCGAAGACATCAATCAGATTCTGCAGGTGATTGCCGGCATTTCAGAACAGACCAACCTACTGGCCCTGAATGCGGCCATTGAAGCAGCGCGGGCCGGGGAGCAAGGCCGCGGATTTGCAGTAGTCGCGGACGAAGTTCGTCAGCTCGCCAGCCGTACTCAGGATTCTGTCGGCCAGATCCGCAACGTGATTGAGGTGCTGCAGCAGGGTACCCGCGATGTGGTGAATGCGATTGAAGAAGGCAACCAGCTGGCAGGTGATACCGCGCATCAGGTCAGTGAGGCAGTCGCGAGTCTGGAGCGTATTACCGAAGCGGTCCGCGCAATTCAGTCCATGAATGAGCAGATCATGCATGCTGCCGGTGAGCAACGTGCGGTTGCCGGAGAAGTGAACCGGAATGTCTCGAATATCCGCGAGCTGAGTGAGACGATTTTAGGGCAGGCTGAACACTCGGCCACCATAGGTCAGCGTTTAACCTCCTTGTCCCACAAACAGCAAGAGTTAGCCGGTCAGTTCAAAGTGTGACAGCACCTGACACAGTGACACAGTCTCGTGATCAAAAAAAGCCCGCATCGCGGGCTTTTCTGTCATATGGCAAAGCGGGTTTAGTCGGCCTGATGCCAGTAACCCATGTTCACCCACTGGGTCAGCAATACAATTAATGCTGAGTGATTGATGAGTTCGCCCACCTCTGCGATAGAAAAACTGTCCTGATTGCAAAGCCAGTCCGCGGCCTGTTCGCAACCGGCAGGTAACTCGTAGCGCTCGCCGTCAATATAGACAGTGTGTGGATGCCCCTGATGGTAGAACGCACGCAGGCCGCCAACTTTGTAGAAGATTTCACCCTGCATCAGCGCGCCCACGATTTCATCACCCGACCAGGCCGGGTCGGCTGCGATCACATCCATGTTATGGCGACTCAGGCTGAGATATTCACCCAGCCACTGATGCATGGTTTCCGGTTTTTCCATCAGGCTGCGCATCATGGCGATCAGATCCTGGCATTCGCTGGCGGGCAGTTCGCCAACCTTGTCACGAGCCGGCAGATCCGGGTTGTGATAATGTTCATCGCCCATTTCATTTTCGATGATGAAATCGGCAAAGCTGCTCAAAAGCTCCTGTTGTTTCGGTGAACGGAACCCCATCGAGTAGCTCATGGCAGTTTCCAGGGCATAACCGTCATGAGGGAAGCCGGCGGGAATATACAGAATATCGCCCGGCTCCAGCACTTCATCAATGATAGGGTCAAACCCGGTGATCTGGCGCAGGTTCGGGTGACGGAAACATTCTTCGTAGTTGTCTTTGCGCGGGCCAACCCGCCAGCGGCGTTGCCCTGAACCCTGAATAATGAAGACATCGTACTGGTCGAAATGGGGGCCGACACCGCCTCCTGGCGTGGAGTAGCTGATCATCAGATCATCAAACAGCCAGCCGGGCATGGCCTGAAACGGTTTGACCAGTCTGGCTGCGCCGCTGTGCCAGTGGTTAGCCGCCTGTACCATGAAAGACCAGTGATCATCCGGCAGGTTGTCAAAGCTCAGCGGCCCTTGTTCGACCTGCCAGTCTTCACCCTGACGTGCGATATAACGGGAATCGACTTCTTCTTCCATCGCCAGTCCGGCCAGCTCATCGGGTGAGATAGGGTCAACGAAATCGGCAAAACCGCCTTTAATCACTGTGGGTTGCTTTTGCCAGTAAGTCGATAAGAACTCGCTGAACGAGAAGGTAAATTGATACATAGTCTTCATCGGTTAGAAATTTAACGGGGATTATATCAGTGATTGGGGGCAGACCGGCAGAAACTAAAAAGGCCAGCATCTTATGCTGGCCTTGAGACACAATAAATCAGCCGATCAGAGTTGATCGGTCAGTTTAATTGCATCACCAATGTAGTTCGCTGGTGTCATGGCTTTCAGGCGTGTTTTCTCGTGTTCCGGCAAATCCAGACCATCGATAAACTGACGCATACCTTCGCCGTCGACACGTTTGCCGCGGGTCAGCTCTTTCAGCTTCTCATACGGTTTTTCGATACCGTAACGACGCATCACTGTTTGTACCGGCTCGGCCAGCACTTCCCAGTTTTTGTCCAGCTCGGCTTCCAGTGCCGCCTGGTTGACTTCCAGCTTGCTGATCCCTTTCAGGGTAGACGTGTAAGCAATGATGGCATAACCGCAGCCAACACCCAGGTTACGCAATACCGTGGAGTCGGTCAGGTCGCGCTGCCAGCGGGAAATCGGCAGCTTTTGAGCCAGGTGGGCAAAGATAGCATTCGCCAGACCCAGGTTGCCTTCTGAGTTTTCAAAGTCAATCGGGTTGACTTTGTGCGGCATGGTGGAAGAACCTATTTCACCGGCAATGGTCTTCTGCTTGAAGTGGCCCAGTGCGATATAGCCCCAGACATCACGATCAAAGTCGATCAGAATTGTATTGAAACGCGCAAAGGCGTCAAACAGTTCTGCGATGTAATCGTGTGGTTCAATTTGCGTGGTGTACGGGTTCCAGTCCAGGCCCAGAGAGGTGACGAACTCTTCGCTGTACTGGTGCCAGTCGATGTCCGGATAAGCAGACAGGTGCGCGTTGTAGTTACCGACAGCGCCGTTGATTTTACCCAGCAGCTCGACCTGTTCAATCTGACGGTACTGACGTTCCATACGGTACGCCACGTTCGCCATTTCTTTACCCATGGTACTTGGTGAAGCCGGCTGACCGTGGGTACGGGACAACAGAGGCACTTCACGGTATTCCGCTGCCAGTGCTTTAATGGCGTCAATCACGTTACGGACTTCAGGCAGCATGACTTGCTCACGCGCTTCTTTGAGCATTAAAGCGTGCGACAGGTTGTTGATGTCTTCAGACGTACAGGCAAAATGAATGAATTCATTCACCGCGTGCAGCTCAGGATTATCAGCCACTTTTTCCTTCAGGAAGTACTCGACGGCTTTCACATCGTGGTTGGTCGTGCGTTCAATGGTTTTGATACGCAGCGCATCTTCTTCGCTGAATTCAGCGGCAATACGATCCAGGAAGGCATTGGCTTCAGCGCTGAAGGCCGGAACTTCCGCGATAGCGTCAGTCGCTGCCAGTTTTTGCAGCCAGCGAATTTCAACGATGGTACGGTATTTCAGCAGACCAAATTCACTGAAGATACTGCGCAGTGCGCTGGTTTTGCTACCGTAGCGGCCGTCTACCGGGGAAACAGCAGTCAATGCTGACAGTTCCATGATGTCTCTCTCCTGATTAAAGGGTTATAGCTGAGTTACAGAACGCCCGAAAGGCGCTCTCTGAGAATAGTGTTTAGCTTCGGGCCTGAATGATTTTTGCCTGTTCAAGCATCTGTTTGCGGCCAAAAATCAGATGACGACGCTTACCGCCGACCTGACGCCACAATACGGCACTGCGAACCGCTGCCAGCAGCAGGGCACGCACTTTGTGCTGCACTTGTTGCTGTTGCAACTGAGCCGGTGTTCCTGTGACCTGAATGCGCGGGCCAAGCGGGCTGATGATATCCAGATACACACTGGCCAGATTGCTGATCATCTGGTCATCAAGCAGGTCGAAATGATCCAGCTGGCGTTTCACCATATCAATCCGGTCGCCCAGCTGCGCCATACTGTCGCGACGGCTGGCCAGTTTACGCTCCAGTGCCATCACGCTGACCAGATACCGGGTAATTTCACTGCCTGCTGGTGTATTGTCGATTTCATTGATCATGGTGCTGAGGCCTAACCTGAGGTCGGCTTCGTCACCAAAAATTTCAATCACGTTGTTTGGGTTGGTCGAGGTCAGGGTGCGCAAACAGGTGACGAAAGCGTCGTTATCACAAGTGCCTGTGCGCGCAACAGTCTGCACTAATTTCACTGCCTGACAAATGCCTGCAAACGCAATGGTTCTGTCATAAATTGTATAAGCCATGGACTGTCCCTTTAAAACCGCTCTTCAATGATGCCGCCGCCAAGACACACATCGCCCTGATAAAATACAGCGGACTGACCGGGTGTGACTGCGATTTGCGGTTCATCAAAAATGACTTTGATGCTGTTGTCATCGACAGGAATAATGGTGCAAGGCGTATCCTGCTGGCGATAGCGGGTCTTCACTGTGCATTTCACCGGCTCGCGAACCGGTTCGCGATCGACCCAGTGCAGCTGAGCGGCGACCAGGCCATTCGATTGCAGGCGCGGATGATCCTTCCCTTGGCCGACAATCAGCAGATTCTTCTCAATATCTTTATCAACCACGTACCAGGGCTCATCTGAGCTGTCTTTCAAACCACCAATCAGCAGACCTTTACGCTGGCCCAGGGTGTGGTACATCAGTCCCTGATGCTGTCCGATCACCTTACCGTCTTCAGCCGTGACAATATCGCCTGGTTGTGCAGGCAGGTATTTACCGAGAAATTCGGTGAACTTACGCTCGCCGATAAAACAGATACCGGTAGAGTCTTTTTTCTTGGCGGTGATCAGCCCTTGTTCTTCAGCGATGCGGCGTACTTCTGGCTTTTCCAGTTCGCCGACAGGAAACAGACTGCGGGCAATCTGATCGTGGCTCAGGGTATACAGGAAATAGCTCTGGTCTTTGTTGTTATCCAGTCCGCGTAACATCTGCGCTTTTTGACCTGGCTGGGTCGGGAAAGTGCGACGGGTATAGTGACCCATGGCAATGTAATCAGCATCCAGCACTTCATCGGCAAACTCCAGGAATGCCTTAAATTTGATTTCTTTGTTACACAGAATGTCAGGGTTTGGGGTACGGCCCGCTTTATATTCTGCCAGAAAGTATTCGAACACATTGTCCCAGTACTCAGCAGCAAAGTTGATCGTATGAAGATGAATGCCCAGTTTGTCGCACACAGCCTGTGCGTCCGCGAGATCTTCTGCTGCTGAGCAGTACTCGTCATTGTCATCTTCTTCCCAGTTCTTCATGAACAGGCCTTCTACCTGGTAGCCCTGTTGAAGTAGCAGGTAAGCAGAAACCGAGGAATCGACGCCGCCGGACATGCCGACAATAACTTTTTTCTGGCTGTTATCTGACATTTTTCTCTTCAATCTTGAATAAGTGATAAGGGCGTAATTCTAACAGAAAGCTGCGAACTGAAACAGATCGAGAACCGCTTCACACTTTATTCATCTTTCATCGGCAAATTTGGCTGTCAGCCTGCACGATTACTCGGTAATTACCACTAACGCAAACGTTTGCTATTTGCCGGCAATGATAGTGTAACTCTCCGCTAATGTGTAGTGTTTTAGCAAAATTAACGCGCCGGTGAATCTCATCTGTCGGCCAGCAATGGTCAGAGAGTCACTTCCCGCCATTCACCGGGAGCCAGACCATCAACGGTCCAGTCTGCCATCTGGTAGCGGATCAATCTGAGCGTCGGGTGGCCTATGTGGGCCGTCATGCGGCGTACCTGCCGGTTGCGTCCTTCTCTTAACGTAATGCTGAGCCAGGTGGTCGGGATATTTTTACGCTCACGGATCGGCGGATGTCTGTCCCAAACCGCAGGTGTGTCAATGACGGTGACATCGGCAGGCAATGTCATGCCGTCTTTTAATGTGACGCCTGTGCGTAATGCTTTGAGCTGCTCGTCATCCGGAATGCCTTCAACCTGCACCCAGTAGGTTTTGGGCTGCTTGGAGCTGGGCTGTGTCAGACGCGCTTGCAGGATACCGTCATTGGTCAGTACCAGCAGACCTTCGCTGTCTTTGTCCAAACGTCCTGCGGCATAGACCTCTTTTACCGGGATGTAGTCAGCGAGTGTTTTGTCGCCCGGCTCTCCGCTAAATTGCGTCAACACATTGAAGGGCTTGTTAAAAAGAATAATCTTCTGCGGACCACGGTGACGGCCTGGCTGAGCGGCAGAGCGTGATTTTCGCGGCTTGGTGCCAGGCTGACGGGACGGGTTACGATCGTCGTTCCGGGTAGTGCGTCGGGTACGTTGAGTTTTCATGGCGATACAAAGTAAAGGGGGATAAGTATTTTGTGAGCGCACCATTATAACGTAAAAAACCACCCATGGCGTGCTGGTGAATTTTCAAGTATGATTCCCCCGCATCTTACAAAAAGATAACAAACGGACGCTAGGAGAATTTAATGGATAGTAAAGTAGTTGTACCAGCAGAAGGTCAGAAAATTGCCCTTGATGCCGATGGTAAGCTGGTCGTTCCTAACAACCCGATCATTCCTTTTATTGAAGGTGATGGTATTGGCGTTGATGTAAGCCCTGCAATGATCAAAGTGGTTGATGCGGCAGTTCAGAAAGCTTACGGCGGCGATCGTAAAATTTCCTGGATGGAGATCTACACCGGTGAAAAATCGACTCAGATTTACGGTGAAGATGCTTGGCTTCCTCAAGAAACGCTTGATTTTATTCGTGAATACAAAGTTGCAATTAAAGGTCCATTGACTACACCTGTTGGCGGCGGCATTCGTTCACTGAACGTTGCACTGCGCCAGGAGCTGGATCTGTATATCTGTGCGCGCCCGGTTCGTTATTTTGAAGGCGTACCAAGCCCGCTGAAACAACCTGAACTGACTGACATGGTTATCTACCGTGAAAACTCAGAAGATATCTATGCAGGTATTGAGTTCAAAGCGGGTACAGCCGAAGCAGATAAAGTGATCAAGTTCCTGCAAGACGAGATGGGCGCGACGAAGATCCGCTTCTCTAAAGACTGTGGCATCGGCATCAAGCCAGTCTCTGAAGAAGGGACTAAGCGCCTGGTACGTGCAGCAGTGCAGTACACCATCGACAATGACCGTGATTCACTGACGCTGGTTCATAAAGGCAACATCATGAAGTTTACTGAAGGTGCCTTTAAAGACTGGGGTTACGAAGTCGCGAAAGAATTCGGTGCTGAGCTGCTGGATGGCGGCCCATGGATGACACTGAAAAACCCGAACACAGGGAAAGAAATCATCATCAAAGACAGCATTGCAGACGCGTTCCTGCAACAGATCCTGCTGCGTCCGGCTGAGTATGATGTGATTGCGACTATGAACCTGAACGGTGACTACATTTCTGATGCACTGGCTGCTCAGGTAGGTGGTATTGGTATCGCACCTGGTGCCAACATCGGTGACGGTGTTGCACTGTTTGAAGCGACTCACGGTACTGCACCTAAGTATGCCGGTCAGGATAAAGTGAACCCGGGTTCTCTGATTCTGTCTGCTGAAATGATGCTGCGTCACCTGGGTTGGACAGAAGCTGCCGACCTGATCATCAAGTCTATGGAAGCGGCAATCCGCAACAAGACTGTGACTTACGACTTTGAACGTCTGATGGACGGCGCAACACTGCGTAAGTGTTCAGAGTTTGCTGGCGATATGATTGAACAAATGTAAGCCAGTTTCATCGCTTTGAGAAAAGGCTCGGCTTCGGCTGGGCCTTTCTGTTTTTACTCGATTATTTTATCCCATGGCCGGAGAAAAGCATGCCCCTGGCATTGTGTTGTTTCTACTAGATCGGTCATAATTAGCCCACAAGCGCTTGTTCAAAACGAGAAGAAAACGCGGGCTGAATAGCCAGTTGTTAACTGAATTGTTAATTGCTTGTTTTCTTGTGCTTTATTCACTGTTTATTCACTTAATTGTCAATGAAGTGGTGATGAAAAAGCAGAGCCGGAGATGAAATGCTTGAAGAGTAGGCTGTCAATAGGATGGTAGAGGCAATAACTAAAGGTGAGCAGTCGCCCACCTGGATAAAGTGATGTAAATGTGTCAGCTACGTTTATTTACTGGCGCTTTCAACATCGATGGGGACGATTTCACTGGCGTGATAGCCTTTCGGGCCAGTTTGAACGATGTAGTTAACTTGTTGACCTGCTTTCAGCGTTCGATATCCTTCCATCTGGATAGTTGAATAGTGTGCAAAGATATCGCCTTCACCGTTTTCTGGACAAATGAAACCGAAGCCTTTTGCGTTGTTGAACCATTTAACTGTACCTGTTGCCATGCTTTTACATCCCTCTTTGCATTCAATTTCCATTTAGCATTTATTTATCAGTACTGTTTTAACATGACTTGAATATAAATGCTATTTTGATGCAGTTAGTATCTACTACAAGGTACACTTTAGTAAAAAGACTTAGACAGTCAAGCAAGACTTGTAACATTTGGATGAAATCTTTTTTGTCCGTCGCAATCTAGCAACCGATTGAACAAATGACTAAGATGAGATTATGAGTAAGTTAAGCGAAAGGATTAACCCTGAGTCAGACATACTTGATAAGGAGGACACTCAGGTTAAGCCGCCATCGATGTATAAAGTGATTTTAAATAATGATGATTACACACCGATGGATTTTGTGATAGAAGTGTTACAGAAGTTCTTCTCCATGGATTTGGAGAGAGCAACACAGTTGATGCTGGCTGTGCATTATGAGGGGAAGGCAGTGTGCGGCATTTTTACTGCCGAAGTCGCTGAAACCAAAGTGGCTCAAGTCATGATGTATGCAAGAGAGCATGAACATCCGCTACTGTGTACCATGGAAAAAGCCTGACTTTTTCCGGCACGCCAAATCAAGTGGTATTTAGGGGAGGTGCCTTATGCTAAATAAAGAACTTGAAACCAGTCTCAATGGTGCCTTCGCGCGGGCAAGGGAAAAACGCCATGAGTTTATGACGGTTGAGCATCTGCTGTTGGCGCTATTGGAGAATCCTGCTGCTCAGGAAGCCCTGTTAGCGTGCCGTGCTAATCTGGACACCCTTCGAAAAGAACTGGATGCCTTCATTGAACAAACCACGCCATTAATCCCTGCCGATGATGAAAGCAGGGAAACCCAGCCAACGCTGAGCTTTCAGCGCGTATTACAACGCGCGGTTTTCCATGTACAGTCATCGGGCCGCAGCGAAGTGACCGGTGCCAATGTGCTGGTGGCTATTTTCAGTGAGCAGGAATCGCACGCGGCTTATCTGCTTAAGAAAAGTGATATCAGCCGTCTTGATGTGGTGAATTTCATTTCTCATGGCACCGTAAAAGACAGTGACAGTGATGATCTGAACCAGTCAGAGGTCAGCCCTGACGATCCGCGTGCCGAAGGCGGTGAAGATCGTCTGGAAAATTTCGCCACCAATCTCAATCAGCTGGCCCGGGCCGGTGCTATTGATCCATTAATTGGCCGTGAATATGAGCTTGAACGTACCGTTCAGGTGTTGTGCCGTCGTCGTAAAAATAATCCTTTGCTGGTCGGTGAGGCCGGAGTGGGTAAGACGGCTATCGCGGAAGGTCTTGCCTGGCGTATCGTTGAAGGTCAGGTGCCCGACATCATTAAAGATTGTGTGATCTACTCGCTGGATATCGGCTCACTGTTGGCCGGCACCAAGTATCGTGGCGACTTTGAGAAACGCTTCAAAGCGATTTTGAAACAGCTTGAAAAAGAAGAAAAAGCTGTCCTGTTTATTGATGAAATTCATACCATCATAGGTGCAGGAGCGGCTTCTGGTGGTCAGGTTGATGCGGCTAATCTGATCAAGCCTTTGCTGAGCAGCGGTAAAATCCGCTGTATGGGATCAACCACCTATCAGGAATACAGCAATATCTTTGAGAAAGAGAGAGCGCTGGCTCGCCGATTCCAAAAGATTGATATTGTTGAACCTTCGTTGGACGATACCACGAAAATCCTCATGGGGCTGAAAACGAAATACGAAGCCCACCATGAAGTCAGGTACACCAATAAAGCCATTCGGGCGGCAGTTGAGCTTTCTGCGAAATATATCAATGAGCGCCATTTACCTGATAAGGCGATTGATGTCATTGATGAAGCCGGTGCGCGTTGCCGTCTGGCACCTGTCAGTAAGCGTAAGAAAACCATCAATGTCAGCGACATTGAAGCCATGATTGCGCGTATTGCCCGGATCCCTGAAAAGTCGGTTTCCTCAAGCGATAAAGAAGTGCTGCTGAACCTGGACAATAAGCTCAAGATGCTGGTCTTTGGTCAGGATAAGGCGATTGAAGCGCTGACTGAAGTGATCAAACTCAGCCGTGCCGGGTTAGGGGCAGATAATAAGCCTGTGGGTTCATTCCTGTTTGCCGGCCCGACAGGGGTCGGTAAAACCGAGGTGACGGTGCAATTGGCGAAAATGCTGGGCATCGAACTGTTGAGGTTTGATATGTCCGAGTATATGGAGCGCCATACGGTCAGCCGTTTGATTGGTGCGCCCCCGGGCTATGTCGGCTTTGATCAGGGTGGTTTGCTGACCGATGCTGTTATTAAGCATCCGCACTCAGTTGTGCTGCTGGATGAAATAGAGAAAGCGCACCCGGATGTCTTTAACCTGCTGCTGCAGGTGATGGATAACGGTACGTTGACTGATAATAACGGACGTAAAGCGGATTTCCGCAACGTGATTTTGGTGATGACGACCAATGCCGGTGTTCAGGAGACGGTCCGTAAATCCATCGGGCTTGTTCAGCAAGATCACAGCCATGATGCGATGTCGGAAATCAAGCGGGTCTTTGCGCCTGAATTCCGTAACCGTCTGGATAACATCATTTGGTTCAATCACCTGGAAAAAGATGTGATTAATCAGGTTGTTGATAAATTCATTGTTGAACTGCAGGCCCAGCTGGATGCCCGTGGTGTCTCAATGGAAGTCTCGAATGAAGCACGTGAGTGGCTGGCCAATAAAGGCTACGACAAGTCTATGGGGGCTCGTCCAATGGCCAGGGTCATTCAGGAAAACCTGAAAAAACCTATGGCGAACGAGTTGCTGTTCGGCTCGCTGGTCAATGGTGGCTCGGTGCGTGTCACCTTAAAAGATGACGGTACACTGGATTTCCGCTTCAGCAGTGAAATGGAACCGGCGCATTAAAGTGTGTTATCCATCAGAAACGACAAATAAAAACGGGACCTGAGAGTCCCGTTTTTTATGCCTTAGCGATGAAGGCGATAGAATTGTGTGCTTCGCAGCTGGGCCAGTCTGATATCACCAGCCCGGCGCAAATTAGCGTGAACGGAAGACGATGCGGCCTTTAGACAGATCGTAAGGAGTCAGCTCAACTGTCACCTTGTCGCCGGTCAGGATACGGATGTAGTTTTTGCGCATTTTGCCAGAGATGTGTGCAGTCACTACGTGACCGTTTTCCAGCTCAACGCGGAACATAGTATTAGGTAGTGTATCCAGTACAGTACCTTGCATTTCGATTACGTCTTCTTTTGCCATTGAATCCTCTTAGGCTACCGTGCCTTGCATCTGATTGGGCCGGATAATGCCTTGAAACTGTTTAAGTGTAAAGTTCAGGCCCGCAATTTTACCCTTGCTGCTGCCCTTTGTCAGCTTTTGTTGCAAACTTCGTTCCTTTTAATGAGGCAGAGGCAGGGAGGAGTAAAGTAAGACGCTTATTGCCATTGGCCCTGAATCAGCTTTTGGTAAGGTCTGAAGCGGGTTTTATAGTTCATCGCAGGACAGTCATCAATCTGGTATCCGGGATAGAGCCAGCGCCGTCCGGTATCCCGGCAATACTGGATTTGCTTCAGTACGCAGAGCGTTCCCAGCGATAACGGGGAGTTCGGTTCGAAGAAGGTATAGACTGCGCTCAGTGCCAGGTCAAAAAAATCGGTGACGGCGACAGCCAGCAATTGCTGATCCTGATAGAGGTGCAAAAAACGGGTTTCCATCCAGTTTGCCTGGCAAAACTCAAAAAACTGCTGTCTGCTGGCCGGATACATGGCCCCGTGCGCATGTCTTTCCCGGATATATTGCTCATAGAGAGGGAACCAGCCATCATCAAGCTGGGTTTTGAATTCTGCCCGAAAGCCATTGAGCTGTTTTAACAGCCTTTTCTGGCTTTTGCTGGGAGTGAAGTTGGCACAGTCAACGCGAAGGGGAGTACAGGCCTGGCACTGGTCGCACATAGGTTTATAAACGGCCTGACCGCTGCGACGATATCCGCAGCCAAGCAGAGCGCCGTAGCCAGAAGTCGTTAGCCAGCGATGATCAATAACCACGCCAAGTTGCTCTTTTTGCTCTGGCAAATAACTGCAACTGATTTCCGGAGTAAAGCCTAAACGTATCGTGGGAAGACTCATGATAACCTACTACGCAATGACCTGGGGCGAATAACAACCTGACTTAAGTATGGCGCATCTCTGTTGTCCTAAGGTTTGCAAAAATGCGTCACGAGGGACATCTTGCGCGCCCAGAGAGGCGAGGTGCGAGTTCATAATCTGACAGTCAATCAGGCTGCCGTGATGTGCGCTGAAATGCCGGCAGAAATGCCAGAAAGCAATCTTGGAGGCATTGTCGGCGAGCGAAAACATGGATTCACCGCAAAAGACGGTGCCCACGCTAATACCGTATAAGCCGCCAACAAGCTGGTCGTCATGCCAGACTTCAACGGAATGGCAGTGACCCTGGTTATGTAAGTGCTGATACGCTTGAATCATGGCGGAAGTGATCCAGGTGGCATCAACCCCGCGGCTGTAAGCGCATTTCTCTATGACTTGATGACAGGCATGGTTCAGAGTGACCTGATAGCCTGATTTGCGGTAAAACTTCTTCAGACTCTTACTTGGCTGAAAAATCTCTGGCAGGATAATCGCTCTGGGAGACGGGCTCCACCATAACAGGGGCTCACCTTCAGCGTACCAAGGGAAGATGCCTTGCCGGTAAGCATGAATAAGTCGCTGGGCACTGAGATCACCACCAAATGCCAACAGGCCATTGGGATCATCCAGCGCCGTGCTCGGATGGGGAAACTGTAAGTCGACTGAGTCGAGCTCAGGCAAATATATAGCCATATAAATACAATGTAGGTGGAGAATATCAGTATGAGAAAGTGGTTATGGTTCGTTTTACTGTTTTCATGTGTGTCGCAAGCCGCGCCTTATCATCGCAATCAGGCGCGACCAGTCAATCAGGTTGTTTTCGGCCAGCTGGAAACAGTACGTTATATTACCCAGCAGCAAGTGGTCAACTCTGAACATAACGGCTGGCAGACTTTATTGGGTGCAGTGGTGGGCGGTTTGATCGGCAATCAGTTCGGCGGAGGTCATGGCCGTGAGGTGGCGACCACGGTTGGTGCTTTGGCAGGCGCTGGGGTTGCCTATCAAAAGCAACATCTTGGCCAGTCAATCCGGCAGTACAAATTGGTGGAGCTGTTGATAAAAACGGAGGAGGGTAAGCTGGTGGATGTGATTCAGGATATAGATCCGAACATGCTGTTTCAGTCAGGTGATAACGTCCGGATTCTCTATTTTGACGAAGGGGTCAGAGTTGACCGCACTTATCCATAGCCAGAACGAGTGAGCTTGAACGAGAAAAAGGCGCTGGAATCGCTCCAGCGCCTTTCTGCAGCCTGGGTTAAACCCTACGGCACAGTTCAGCGTAACGCCCGTTCAGGGCCATCAGGGATGCGTGATCGCCACGTTCTATGATGTCGCCCTGATCCATCAGGCATATCTGATCCATTTGCTCCAGCCCGACCAGACGGTGGGTAATGAAGACCACTGTTTTATCCGGCATATGCTCGAACAGCAAAGACAAAATCTGTTGTTCAGTCCGGCGGTCCAGCCCTTCGGTCGGTTCATCGAGCAGTAAAATGGGGGCATCATGCAAAAGCGCCCGGGCGATACCCATACGGCGGCGTTCGCCCCCGGAAATTTGCCGGCCCCCGTCACCCAGCCAGGTATTCAGGCCGTTACCGTCCAGCAGTTTCTCCAGTCCGACTTTGCTCAGTACGGCGGTCAGTTCGCTGTCGGTTGCATCCGGTTTGGCTAATTGCAGGTTATCGCGAACTGTGCCGTTAAAGATATCGACACGCTGACTGACCACACTGACAGCATCACGCAGTGCTGCTTCCTGCCAATGAGACAGCGGCGTACCATCCAGTGTGATCTCGCCTTGCTGCGGGTCCCAGTTTCGGGTCAGCAATTGCAGCAGGGTTGATTTACCACAGCCCGTGCGTCCAAGCAGCGCCAGTTTTTCACCGGCTTTGAGCTCAAGCGTGACATGGTTGAGCACGGATTGTTCGCTGCCGAAGTAGCTGAAGCTGACGTCTTGGATTTTGATCTCGCCCCGGATACGGGCTTGATGTCCCTGAGGATCAAACTGTGTGTCGGGCGTGGCATGAATAATGTCATTCAGGCGTCTGGCCGAGGAGAGCGTTTGTCCCAGATACTGGAAAGCCCCGGCAACCGGCATCATCAGCTCAAAGCTGGCCATCGTGGCAAAAGCCGCCAACGCAATCATAGGATCGGGCGTGCTGCCCCCCACACCGTCAGCCGCTAACCACAGCATGAGTACCAGAGACCATCCGGTGGCCAGCAGTAACATCGCATTTGCCATCCCGGTCAGGCTGGCCATGCGGCGTTGTGCCAGCAGCAGCTGACTTTGTTCATTCAGTGTCCGCTCTCTGTACGCGGGCTCTGCGTTAAACAGTAAGAGCTCGGCCTGGCCTTGTAACCAGTCGAGCAGGCGTATTCTGAATCCGGCTTTGGCCATCGTCAGGGTTTCACCGTGTTTCTTGCCCAGCTTGTAGAAAATAACCGGCAGAGCAAGCATCAAAGTGAACAGCAAGCAACCGAGTACCAGGCCAAGTGCGGGGTCAAACCAGGCCAGAAAGCCACTGATCGCCAGTATACCAATCACCCCAATCACTAAGGGGCTGATCAGCCGCAGGTAAACGTGGTCCATAGCATCCACATCAGCAACCAGGCGGTTGAGCAAATCGGCGTCGCGCAGATTGGTCTGACGGCCGGGAATGAGCGGAATGAGCTTACGGAAGAAGAAAATGCGCAGGTCGGCCAGCAGCTTAAAGGTTGCATTATGGCTGACAACACGTTCCCCCCACCGGCCAGCGGTACGGGCGATGGAAAAACCGCGCACACCCGATGCAGGCAACATGTAGTTGAAGGTTTCACGGGCGATCGTCATACCCGCAACGGCAGAAGCGGCAAGGAACCAGCCAGACAGTGTCAGCAGGCTCATGGCTGCCAAAAGGGTCGCCAGACCCAGCAACATCCCCAGAGTCAGGCCAAACCAATGACGACGGTAGAGTTTAATGTAAGGGATTAAATCACGCATCGAGATCCCTCTTATCCGTGTGTGACAACATGTCTGCGAGTAAGCCTTCGCGGCTGATCTGGCTGAAATGGCCTTGTTGAACAATCTGGCCGTTTTCCAGCACCAGCACCTTATCCATACGGGTCAGCTGGTCGAGACGGTGGCTGATCATCAGGGTCGTCTGGCCTTGGGTGGCCTGATTAAGGCTCTGTTGCACCAGGTGTTCGCTGTTAGCATCCAGGCTGGCGGTGGGTTCATCGAGCAGCCAGAAACTACCGTTCTGAAGCAGGGCACGGGCGACAGCCAGTCGCTGCGCCTGACCCACGGACAAACCGGCTGAGCGGTCACCGACCGGATGATCCAAGCCCCGTTCCAGATGCTGAATAAACTCACTGGCGAAGGCATTGTCCGCCACTTGCCGGACATGCTCGTCAGCAGCATTTGGGTTACCCAGCATAATGTTATCGCGAATGCTGCCGTGAATCAGCAGCGGGTTTTGGCCCACCCAGCTGATCGCCTGCCGCCATTGGGCCGGGTCGATATCGCGCAGTTCAGCACCATTGACCTTGATGCTGCCTTCATAGGGCAAAAACCCCAGCAGGGCATTGAACAGGCTGGTTTTACCGGCACCACTAGGACCAACCAAAGCCACTTGTTGTCGGGCATCAATCTCAAAACTCAGCGGGCCGGCCAGTACCTGCCCTTGCGGGCTGAGCACTTTCACGTCGGTCAGACTGATGCGGATGGTCTCGGGAGAGGGCAGTGGTTGCTCACCCTGGCTCATGTTGTCGGCTTGGGTATTGAGGAAAGTCACGATAGATTCTGCCGCGCCAATGGCTTGTGCCTTGGCGTGGTAATAGGTGCCCAGATCTCTCAGCGGCTGATAGAACTCAGGCGCCAGCAGCAGAATAAAGAAACCGGTGAACAGAGTGATCGGCAGGCCATAATGGCCGAAGTCCAGTTCGCCAATGAAAGAAAAACCAAAGTAGACCGCGACCAGTGCGATGGAAATGGCTGTAAAAAATTCCAGCACGGCGGATGACAGGAAGGCCATGCGCAGTACTTCCATGGTGCGTTTGCGCAGTGTGTCGGCGGCCTCATGCAGGTTTTCGGCTTCGGCGTCTGCACGATTGAACAGTCGCAGGGTGGCCAGGCCCTGCAGGCGGTCATAAAAGTGGCCGGACAAACGCTGCATGGCAGTAAAGTTGCGGCGGCTTGCATCGGCAGCACCCATACCAACCAGCGCCATGAATAAGGGAACTAACGGCGCTGTGATCAGGAAAATCAGACCGGCAGCCCAGTTAAACGGGAATACCGCCACCAGGATGACGACCGGGATCAGGACAGACAACGCCATCTGAGGGATATAGCGGGCAAAGAAATCCTGCATTTCTTCGACCTGTTCCAGAATCAGGCTGGCCCATGAACCGGCGGGGCGACCTTTGATAAACGCCGGGCCAAGCTGATGCAGTCGCTGGATGATCAGCTGACGGATGTGCAGGCGGATATGCTCTCCGCACCGGTATCCCGCCACTTCTCGTGCCCAGCTGCAGGCGGCACGCAGTGCAACCACAGCAATCAGGCCGACAAAATGCGGGATCAGCTGCTGTTTGTCTGTGTGTTCGATGATCAGCTGCTGCAAAATGTAGGCGAGCAGTCCGGCCTGGGCAACCAGGAGAAGTCCCGACAGGAATCCCATGCCGACACTCAGCATGAGCCAGGGTTTGGCGAGCTTGCTTTGCGATTTTAACCATCTGGTCAATTCGCGCTGTAATTGTTTATCCATTGTTTAAAGTAGCGCTGTATGGTTGGTCAAATTCTGGTTTCCCAAAGGGGAAGGCAAAAAAGGCCGCGGTCGATTGCCGTGGCCGTAGTTTCAGTTTTTACTTGCTGTTTAACGCATCAAGATAGCGTTCTGCATCCAATGCGGCCATGCAACCTGTGCCGGCTGAGGTGATCGCCTGACGGTAGACGTGATCCATGACATCTCCGGCAGCAAATACACCAGCAACGCTGGTTTGTGTGGCATTGCCTTCCAGGCCGGACTGGACTTTGATATAGCCATTTTCCATGGCCAGCTGACCGGTAAAGATGCCGGTGTTCGGTTGGTGGCCAATCGCAATGAACACGCCCATCACGTCCAGATCTTCCGTGTTATCAGACTGGGTTTCTTTCAGGCGCACACCTGTCACACCCATGTCATCACCCAACACTTCTTGCAGCGTGCGATCGGTGTGCAGGACGATATTACCGTTGTGGACTTTGTCCATCAGGCGATCGATAAGAATTTTCTCGGCGCGGAAGGTGTCACGTCTGTGAACCAGATGCACCTCAGACGCGATGTTGGCCAGATACAGGGCTTCTTCTACAGCGGTATTACCACCGCCGACGACAGCTACTTTCTGGTTACGGTAGAAAAAGCCATCACAGGTTGCGCAGGCAGAGACACCGCGGCCCTGGAAAGTTTGCTCAGATTCCAGACCGATATATTTAGCCGACGCGCCGGTGGCGATGATCAGTGCGTCGCAAGTATATTCACCGTTATCGCCTTTCAGATGGAAAGGACGCTGGCTGAAATCGGTTTCGTTGATGTGATCGAAAATGATCTCAGTATTGAATTTTTCAGCATGCGCTTTCATGCGGTCCATCAGTGCCGGACCTGTCAGTCCTTCCGCGTCGCCAGGCCAGTTTTCAACTTCTGTCGTCGTGGTAAGCTGGCCGCCTTGCTGCATGCCAGTAATCATGACTGGATTGAGATTGGCACGGGCCGCGTAAACTGCTGCCGTATAACCGGCGGGGCCAGAACCTAGGATGAGTAGTTTACTGTGTTTTGCGTTACTCATTGTTTCTCCAGACTTAGTCAGCGTCACTTATCAATAAGGCATCGATTGTAGGGAAAATGCAGGCGTAAGGAAAGAGCAGACCATAGCTGTTCAGGAAACTCAACGAAAAAGCGCCGGAAACTATGTTTTCAGCGCTAGAGGCAGCGACATGCAACAGGCGCACTTTAGTGCATGCTCAGGGCAACCATCGGATCGGTATAGTGAAGGTTAAAGGCTTCAGCGACTTCGCGACAGGTCACTTTGCCGTGGATGACATTTAAACCGGCCAGAAATCCGGGGTCATCCCGTAACGCCTGCTTATAGCCTTTACCGGCCAGACTGATGATATAGGGCAGCGTGGCATTGTTGAGCGCAAAAGCTGACGTTCGCGCCACTGCACCGGGCATATTGGCGACACAGTAGTGCACGACATTATCCACTATAAAGGTCGGATTGGTATGTGTGGTCGGATGAGAGGTTTCAAAACAGCCGCCCTGATCAATCGCTACATCAACAAGGCATGAGCCGTGCTTCATAGCTTGAACGTGCTCGGCCGTGATGAGTTTAGGGGCGGCCGCACCGGGAATGAGCACCGCGCCGATAATCACATCGGTATCCGGCACCAGACGGTCAATCAGATCATCCGTCGAGTAGCGCAGCTTCACTTTGCCCTGAAACTCGCAGTCCAGCGCCCGTAGCGTATCCAGGTTACGATCCAGTACAGTGACATCGGCCCGCATTCCTACCGCCAGACGGGCGGCATTGGAACCCACAACACCACCACCTAATATGAGGACTTTGGCCGGTTCTACACCGGGTACGCCGCTGAGCAGCAAACCTCTGCCGCCGCGGGAATTTTCCAGTGTTTGCGCCGCGGCCTGAACGGACATCCTGCCCGCCACTTCCGACATGGGCGCCAGTAATGGAAGCCGGCCTTTGTTGTCTTTTACCGTTTCATAAGCAATACAAATAGATTTGCTCTGAATCAGATCCTTTGTTTGCTCATAATCAGGGGCCAGATGCAGATAAGTGAACAGAATTTGCCCTTCGCGAAGCATGGCTCTTTCGACGGTCTGGGGTTCTTTTACTTTAATAATTAGCTCTGATCTGGTAAAAACTTCTGAAGCAGTCGAAAGAATCGTTGCTCCGGCAGATTGATAATCTGCATCGGACAACCCTATACCTGCTCCGGCCTGGGTTTCAATCAGTACCTGATGACCCAGCGAAACCAGTTCTCTGACACTACTGGTAACAAGGCCAACACGGTATTCGTGGTCTTTGATTTCTTTAGGCACACCGATGATCATGCTGTGCTCCTTGATCTATGTAGCAGGGTTAGCTATGGACAAGGTTGAAATGACAGAGCTAATGGCAGTATAGTTTGACTAAAAGAGTATTTGATACTAAATAACTAGTAGATGTAGTATATTTTTTTGCAAGGAAGTAAATAGGTGGAATAAAAAATGGTAGATACCAAAAAGAAACCCTCCAAGGAGTTGGATCGCATCGACCGCAACATTCTGAACGAACTTCAGAAGGACGGACGAATTTCAAACGTTGAGTTGTCTAAACGTGTTGGATTGTCTCCAACTCCTTGTCTGGAGCGTGTACGTCGCCTGGAGCGCCAGGGGTACATCAGTGGCTATACTGCGCTGCTGAACCCGCAATATCTGGATGCCTCTCTGCTCGTTTTCGTTGAAATTACCCTTAATCGTGGTGCGCCCGATGTCTTTGAGCAATTTAACCGTTCGGTTCAGGAGCTGGAAGATATTCAAGAGTGCCATCTGGTGTCGGGCGATTTCGACTACCTGTTAAAAACACGTGTATCGGATATGTCTGCATACCGTAAGCTGCTGGGTGAAACCCTGCTGCGCTTACCGGGTGTAAACGACACCCGTACCTATGTGGTCATGGAAGAAGTGAAACAGACCAATAACCTGGTGATCAAAACGCGTTAATTGGCCCGGAGCCAGTCTGATTTCAATCAATACCAAGCGGCCTTGCGCCGCTTGTTTCGTTTTTGTGGCAGTCATACCGTTTTTTGTCTCAATTGCTGAAAAAGTCAGCATCCCATCATCTATTTGACATTGGGATGAATTATTTGTGTTATCAACCAACTACAATTACAGCTTGTTTGGTGGGGCCAAGCGTGCAGCGGGAGCGCGCAAAGTGAATGAAAGTGTCAACGGGCGTGCATTCTGTGTTGTTCACATCATTTTCCTACTTTGCTCCCACATTTTCTCAGGCAGGTAACATTACCTGCTAAGTGGTATAAAATAGGCCACAATGCCCAAGCCCCTTAACGTGGCCTGGGTGACATATATGTCAAACGCACATTCAGCTGGGTCACACACAGGACGTTGATTACCCCCGGCTTACAGCCAGTATTAGCAAGACCGGAGAGAGTTTTTGAGGAAAGTTAGAGGCAAAACTCAGCCTATACGCCTGTCAGGCGGACAGCGCCTGCTGGAAAGTTTTTTGATCATCGGCATTCTTGCCGCTGTGTATCTCATGGTTGCCCTGGTCAGTTTTAATCCGGCCGATCCGTCCTGGTCACAAACGGCCTGGCAGGGGACGGTGCAAAATAAAGCCGGTGCATTTGGTGCCATGGTGGCCGACACCGCCTTTTTCACTTTTGGTTCGCTGGCGTACCCTTTGCCGCTTGTTATGCTGGGAGTGACCTGGATCATGTTCCGTCGTCGCGGCGAACGGGAAGCGGCGGACTACATGATCTACGGCACCCGCCTGTTAGGCTTGCTGTTACTGTTTTTGACCAGTTGTGGCCTTGCCGATCTGAACTTTGATGATATCTGGTACTTTTCCTCCGGCGGTGTGATTGGCGATGTGGTCGCCAACCTGACGCTGCCGTTGTTTAGCCTGCTTGGCACGACGCTGGTTCTGATGTTTTTATGGGCGGTGGGGTTTACCCTGCTGACCGGTATTTCCTGGCTGCGCGTGGTGGACGGCATCGGTGAGACAACCTTAGGGATGCTAGGCTGGCTGCTCAACAGAATCCGCGGCGAACAGCCGCAGACACTGACGCCATTTGCTGCTGATATTCCGGACGAAAGCCAGACGGCTTATGCCGCCAGGCTGACGCACAATCCGAACGAGACAGAGATTGACGAGGATGACGTATTACTGCGTCGTTCAGAACGGATTGCCTATACCCCAACGCCGCTGGCTGACACTCAGGTTTCGGATACGGCTGCCGAGAAACCCGCCCAGATCAATCAGGCTCGTCCTGAGGTTAAACCGCCGCCGGTACACGCGACTGTTCGGTCAGAGCCAGCCATTGTGATGCCGGAGCGCAACAAGCCCGCAGCTGCCTCAGCCAGTCAGCCGCTGGGATCCAATCCGGATATCGCTGGCGTGACGATTGCAGACTTGCAGTCCCAGCTGGCTGAAAATGATGATTACAGCGTGTATGCTGCCGAATCGGATGACGCCCAGGCCGGCACTCCCGCTGACAGTCTTGATCAGCCTGTTCAGGAGCAGCCGGCTTACGATAGGGTCGATGAACCCGCGATTGGCGATCTGTCCCTGGTCGGTGAAGCGCCTGTGATGTCCGAGTACGAATCTGCGCCTGAGCAGGAGTATACGGTCGCTGAATCTGATGATGATATGCCCTGGGAAGACGACCCCATGCCGGCTGCGGATATTGAGATCGGTGTCCACGATGGCATGTCTGAGCTGGAGCGTGCTGGCATAGCCTCAGAAACTGAGGGAGAGGCCGATGACGTTGATGACGAGGAGTCAGATGAAGACGCATTCCAGCGCAAGATTCGCGAAGCGCAGCAGGCACAGCAGCAGCAGGCCTACGCGGCGGGACTGGATAATCCGTTCCTGGTGAAAAAAGACGTCGATTTGCCTAAACCGACCTCACCGATGCCGACTTTGGATCTCCTGCAGCCACCGACGCAAAATGTGCAGCCGACCAGCGAAGAAGAATTAAAAAATACCGCCCGTCTGGTGGAATCTAAGCTGGCGGATTACAAAATTAAAGCCAAAGTGGTCGGGATTTATCCCGGTCCGGTGATCACGCGCTATGAGCTGGATTTGGCACCCGGTGTCAAAGTGAGCCGAATCTCAGGGCTGGCAAAAGATCTGGCCCGTGCCTTGTCTGCCTATGCGGTGCGCGTGGTGGAAGTGATCCCGGGTAAGCCTTATATCGGTCTGGAACTTCCCAACGAGAGCCGCGAAACCGTGTATATGTCTGAAGTGCTGGGCAGTGAGCGCTTTATGAACATGCGCGGTCCGCTTCCGATTGTGCTGGGTTATGACATTGCCGGTGAGGCGGTTGCCGCTGATTTGAGTAAAATGCCTCACTTACTGGTGGCCGGTACCACAGGTTCGGGTAAGTCTGTGGGGGTCAACGTGATGATCCTCAGCCTGCTGTACAAATGTAAGCCAGAGGATTGCCGTTTCATCATGATCGACCCGAAAATGCTGGAATTGTCTATTTACGAGGGCATTCCGCATCTGCTGACCGAAGTCGTCACTGACATGAAAGACGCCGGGAATGCGCTTCGCTGGTGCGTGGGGGAAATGGAACGTCGCTACAAACTGATGGCCGCGGTAGGGGTGCGAAACCTGGCCGGTTACAATGCCAAGCTGAAAGAAGCGGCTGCCGCCGGGCACCCGATTCACGATCCGCTGTGGAAACCTGGCGATAGTATGGACGAACATCCACCGCTGTTGGAGAAAATGCCAAGTATTGTGGTCATAGTGGATGAGTTTGCCGATCTCATGATGGTGGTCGGCAAGAAAGTGGAAGAGTTGATCGCTCGTCTGGCGCAGAAAGCGCGAGCGTCAGGGATTCACCTGGTGCTGGCGACGCAGCGTCCGTCGGTGGATGTGATTACCGGTCTGATCAAGGCCAATATTCCAAGCCGTATGGCGTTTACCGTTTCAACCAAGACAGATTCACGGACTATTCTGGATCAGGGCGGGGCAGAATCGCTGCTGGGCATGGGGGATATGTTGTACCTGCCGGCAGGTCAGAGCCACACCATCCGTGTTCACGGTGCCTTTGCATCCGATGATGATGTGCATAATGTGGTGAACGACTGGAAAGCCCGGGGTAAACCCCAGTATATCGACGGGATTCTGAACTCTGATCAGGGCTCGGAAGCCATGTTGCCAGGGGAAACCTCATCCGGTGGTGAGGATGATCTTGATCAGCTCTTCGATCAGGTCGCGGCTTTTGTCGCCGAGAGTCGTCGCGGATCCGTTTCTGGCGTACAACGCCGTTTCAAAATTGGCTATAACCGCGCCGCCCGTATTGTAGAACAGCT
The DNA here is from genome assembly GCF_037162255.1 of Photobacterium sp. Hal280. Classification (NCBI taxonomy): domain Bacteria; kingdom Pseudomonadati; phylum Pseudomonadota; class Gammaproteobacteria; order Vibrionales; family Vibrionaceae; genus Photobacterium; species Photobacterium sp. Hal280. The sequence goes on along the minus strand of NZ_JARLUO010000005.1, from coordinate 2,173,210 downwards.
GGAAGCACACGGGATTGTCAGTCCTCCGGGCCATAATGGTAACCGTGAAGTGCTGGCACCGGCTCCGGCAGGAGATTGATGTATGAAGAAAAATCAGCAAATAACAAAAACCATTCAGGGCGTTATTCTGGCCGCTGCATTTTTACCGGCTCTGGCTTTTGCCAGTGCCCAGCAGGAGTTGAGCCAGCGTCTGAGTAAAGTCGATGCTTTCAGCGCCACCTTCACTCAGAAGGTCACCAGTCCTGAAGGGGATTTGCTGGTTGAGGGTGAGGGGAATGTCTCGGTTCAGCGTCCGAATCTGTTCAGATGGCATGCCGACACGCCGGATGAAAATCTGCTGGTGTCAGATGGCCGCACTCTCTGGTACTACACGCCTATGGTTGAGCAGGTGACGGCGATGAAACTGGACGATGCCACCGCGCAGACTCCCTTTGTTTTACTGATTCGTAATCAGAATCAGGACTGGGCGAAATACAACGTGGCCCAGACGGCGGATACGTTTACCCTGACGCCGAAAGATAGCGCCGCAGTGACCGGGAAGTTTGTGGTCACGGTCGGCCGGGACGGCCAGGTTCGCGGGTTTTCCGTCGAAGAGCAGGATGGTCAGCTCAGCCAGTTTCGCTTTGCCCAGTTTGCGCGTGGCAAGCAAGATCGTAAGCAATACAGTTTCACGCCACCTCCGGGTGTAGAGCTGGACGATAAGCGCTGATTGCGTTAAAAACGAGAAAGTCTTATTCAGGCGGTAGAGATACCGCCTTTTTCAGTAATGGATGGTCAGCGTGGATAATCTCAGCCTCAATTTTTCCTCGGATTTTCGCCCTCTGGCTGCGCGCATGCGTCCGCGTACGGTCGAAGAGTACATTGGCCAGCAACATATACTCGGCCAGAGCAAGCCGTTACGAAGAGCGCTGGAGGCCGGTCATCTTCACTCCATGATTCTCTGGGGGCCACCCGGAACGGGTAAAACAACGCTGGCGGAAGTTGCGGCCCATTATGCCAATGCTGAAGTGGAGCGTGTGTCGGCGGTGACCTCGGGCGTGAAAGAGATTCGTGCCGCTATTGATAAAGCGCGTCAGAATCAGCACGCCGGTCGGCGAACCATTCTGTTTGTCGATGAGGTGCACCGTTTCAATAAAAGTCAGCAGGACGCGTTTTTGCCGCATATTGAAGATGGCACTGTGACCTTCATCGGCGCGACCACGGAAAATCCGTCTTTCGAGCTGAACAATGCACTGTTATCCCGCGCCCGGGTTTATAAGCTCAAATCCCTGACGACAGACGATATTCTGACCGTCATCAATCAGGCAATGGATGACGCAGAACGCGGTATCAGGGACGACAGTCTGGCCTTTGCCCCGGGTGTGAAAGAAAACCTGGCAGCCCTGGTGAATGGCGATGCGCGTATGGCGCTGAACTACCTGGAGCTGCTGGCAGATATGGCAGAGGCACATCAGGGCAGTAAAGTCATCACCTTAGCGCTGCTGGCTGAAGTTGCCGGTGAGAAGATCACCCGTTTTGATAACAAAGGCGATCTCTGGTACGACATGATTTCCGCGGTGCATAAGTCAATTCGCGGATCCAGTCCGGATGGCGCCTTATACTGGTATGCCCGTATGCTACAGGCAGGTTGCGATCCCCTTTATGTCGCCCGCCGATTACTGGCCATCGCGTCTGAAGATGTCGGCAATGCCGATCCCCGTGGGATGCAGGTTGCGATTGCGGCCTGGGATTGTTTTACCCGCGTGGGTGCTTATGAAGGCGAAAGGGCCATCGCGCAGGCCATTGTCTATCTTGCTTCGGCACCTAAAAGTAATGCGGTCTACACTGCTTTTAATCAGGCCAAGGCGGATGCGGCCAATTTGCCTGACTACGAAGTCCCGCCGCATCTGAGAAATGCGCCGACTAAACTGATGAAAGAGCTGGGATATGGCGCCGAGTACCGGTATGCCCATGACGAGCCTGGCGCCTATGCGGCAGGGGAGTGCTATCTGCCCCCTGAGCTGCAGGGCAGGAAGTACTATCAGCCTTCAGAGCGAGGCTTAGAGAGTAAAATTGGCGAGAAGCTGGAATATCTGGCCTCACTGGACGCAAAAAGCCCGCAGAAACGCTATCAATAATCAGGCTTTTTGGGTATCGTTTATCAACTTGCGTTAGGGATTCTAACGTATTCAGATTTCAACTTATTTAACCCGCGAACGGGTTAAATTTTGTGCAACATTCTATGACGAGCACAGGATTAGCATGCTAGATTCAAAACTTCTTCGAACTGAGCTGGACGCGACAGCAGAAAAATTAGCGCACCGTGGGTTTACCCTTGATGTAGAAACACTTCGTTCCCTGGAAGAGCAACGTAAGTCCATCCAGGTGAAAACGGAAGAACTGCAGTCCTTGCGTAATTCCCGCTCGAAGTTAATTGGTCAGCTCAAAGGCAAGGGCGAGCACGAAGAAGCCGATAAAGTCATGGCAGAAGTTGCCGGCCTGGGCTCTGAGCTGGATGACGCGAAAAAAGCGCTGGCTGAGGTTCAGTTTCAGCTCAGCAATATTGAGCTGTCGATTCCGAACATCGCAGACGAGTCGGCGCCAATCGGGAAAGACGAAGACGATAACGTCGAAATTTCTCGCTGGGGCGAGCCGAAGACGTACGATTTTGAAGTGAAAGATCACGTTGATCTGGGCGAGATGGCTGAAGGTCTGGACTTTGCCAGCGCAGTCAAACTGTCTGGCTCCCGTTTCATTGTCATGAAGGGTCAGTTTGCCCGTCTGCACCGTGCACTGGCGCAGTTCATGCTTGATCTTCACACCCAGGAGCACGGCTATATAGAGATGTATGTGCCTTACCTGGTCAATCAGGACAGCCTGTTCGGTACGGGCCAGCTGCCGAAGTTCGGCGAAGATTTGTTCAATACCAAGCCTGCAACCGAAGAAGGCGTTGGTATGTCACTGATCCCGACCGCAGAAGTGCCGCTGACCAATATGGTGCGTGATACCATCGTTGACGAAGCTGAACTGCCAATCAAAATGACGGCGCATACGCCATGCTTCCGTTCTGAAGCCGGTTCGTATGGCCGTGATACCCGCGGCCTGATCCGTATGCACCAGTTCGATAAAGTGGAACTGGTTCAGATCACCCGTCCGGAAGATTCCATGGCGGCGCTGGAAGAGTTGACCGGCCAGGCAGAGAAAGTGCTGCAACTGCTGCAACTGCCTTACCGTAAAGTGATTCTGTGTACTGGTGATATGGGCTTTGGCGCGATGAAGACTTACGATCTGGAAGTCTGGCTGCCGGCGCAGAATACTTACCGTGAGATCTCATCCTGCTCCAATGTGGGTGATTTCCAGGCACGCCGGATGCAGGCTCGTTTCCGCCGCAAAGGTGAGAAGAAGCCTGAACTGGTGCACACCCTGAACGGCTCTGGTCTGGCGGTTGGCCGCACCATGGTTGCGGTACTGGAAAACTATCAGCAGGCTGATGGTCGTATTGAGATCCCTGAAGTGCTGCGTCAGTACATGGGCGGCCTGACTCACATCGGTTAATTGATCCGTGAGAAAAGTTAAAATGGAAAACCCAGCCTGCGCGCTGGGTTTTTTTATGTCCTGTTACTTACCTTGACCGCTCCCGGCCCTGGCTGCAGGATAAAACCTGTGCCAGAGGCGGGCGCATCGCTATCAAGCCTGAAGCTTGAGTTCGGTCTGACCGGCAGCTTCTGATTCAGCCTGTGCCAGCAAGGGCTGCAAACTGGCACTGATATCCAGCGGAAAATCTTCTATCGCCAGCGCATGGGCAATCTCGGTCAACTTGGCATCAAACAAGTAGAAAATGTTATCCGACAAACTGAGTGAGAACTTATACAGTGCCAGCCGGCATGCTTTGCTGGCACTGGCCGATTGCAGCAAAGTGGTCAGGTCATTCTCCAGCTGATCTGCCATGAGTGACGGCCCGGGTATTTTGAGCATCAGGTTCATTTGTCCCAGCCGGCGTTGCAGCAAATGCAAATGCCTGCGTAGTAAGACTTCCTGTTTTGTGTTGCCTGAGTGAAATACCGCGACCGTTGAGCGGAACTGGGCCAGCGTATCCAAGGCATTCAGTGTGATCGGCCAGAACTGCTGATACTGCTCGAACAGGGTGCTTTTGTCTGCAATGAGCAGGCTGGTGGTTAAATGGTCATCAATCAGATACATCACATGACGAATATTTTTGCCATGATTGGCCTGGTTACGTGATATCGAATATTGCGGCCACTCAGTGCTTAATTGCTGCAAATGCTGGGTCAGAATCCGGTACATGGGTTTTTGCTCAAGCCCGGTCTGGCTCAGCAGGGTTTGACTCAGGCTCAGGATGGCATGCTGCTCGGGAAAAACCGGCAGGGTTTCACCATGACTTTTCATGAGACGATTTTTCATCAGATGGTCATGGGACAGGCGTCGGTGTTGACGCAGCAGCTGAATGAGCTGCCGAAGGCCAAGAATCTGATCGAAGTGGGCTTCAGTTTGCGCCTGTTGCTGTTTGTTGTAGAAATACCAAGCCGTGAGCGCCAGCACAGTCAGTGTTAAACCGAGAATAATCCACATATCGACTCCCTAAATGCCGGTGAATGGCATGAATACTTTGTTGATCCTCTTTGACGTTTTGATTCTGTTTCTGAGTCAGCTGATTGAAGCCAGGAGTGCAGTTTCTTAACGACACAGGCATATCGCAAAAAACGAGCCAGTTTTAATTTGGCTTGATACAAATAGCCACTCCTGTATCTATCTGATAAATATCAGTTATTTCAGGCGTGGCTCTTAAGGGTGGTGCACTAACTTGGTGCAATGTGATAATTTTGGTGCAGGCTGGCGCACTCGCAAGGAATGTAATAAGAAACCGGTGAAAGGGGAGATCCTCTGAAAGAGAATGACGCATCGCAGGTAAAACAGAAAAGACCAGCACTCTAAGAGGCTGGTCTTTGATGGTTCGCTCACACAACCTCTGCAGGCGGTAAGCTGAGTCAGAGTTTGGTACGGTTAATTTCTTGGCACCCGTGCATCTAAGGCTTCAAGTTTTTTCAAAGCATCCTGCGTCATCAGGGTCTGATAACTGATGTTGCTCGCACTGAGGCTTGAACCTTGCTGGAATGGATATTCCGGAATGGTTTTCAGGAATTCCATGACTTTTTGCTGTACCGGCACAAACAACCACATGGTGTTTTCTGCGTACCACTTCAGGTACATACCGGACTCCAGTGCCCCTTTCTGGTATGGGTCAGCCCGCAGGTTGATCACCAGAGGCCAGGCCGGAGTTTCGCGAACAGCGGTATTAATACCACCGGAAAGCGTGGCGAAGTGGATTTTCCAGTCTTGCCAGCGCACCGCATTCAGCTCACCAGTTGCACCAAAGTAGTAGATACTGTCACGCGGACCTTGCTCTGCTTTACCTTGGAAATAGGGCATAAAGTTATAGCCGTCAGCGTGAATTTTGAACTCTTTACCATTGGCGCTGTAGCCTTTTTTCAGCTTCTCGACCACGTCGGGTTCACCGGCTGCTGCCAGAAAGGTCGGCATCCAGTCTTCATGAGAGATGATGTCGTTATAAATCGTGCCCGGCTTAATGACATTGGGCCATCTCACCACCAGCGGCACGCGCATCCCGCCTTCCCAGGTGGTTCCTTTTTCACCATGGAAAGGTGTGGTACCGCCATCAGGCCAGGAAATGGTCTCGGCGCCATTATCGGTTGAGTACACAACAATCGTGTTGTCGGCAATCTTCAGCTCATCGAGTTTGTCCAGCAAGGTACCGACTGACTTGTCGTGTTCAACCATGCCGTCCGGGTACAGACCAATCCCGTCGTTCCGACAGACTCAGGTTTTAAGTGCGTCCATACGTGCATACGCGTGGTGTTAAACCACATGAAGAAGGGCTTGTCACTTTTCACGGCACGTTCCATGAAATCCAGACCGGCAGCCATAAACTCCTCATCTGCGGTTTCCATCCGCTTACGGGTCAGTGGCCCGGTATCTTCAATTTTACCGTCAGCGGTGGATTTTAATACGCCCCGCGGGCCGTATTTTTTGCGGAACTCAGGATCTTTCGGGTAGTAGTAACCCTCGGGTTCTTCTTCTGCGTTCAGGTGATACAGGTTACCAAAGAATTCATCAAAACCGTGGTTTGTCGGCAAGTGTTTGTCCTGATCACCCAGATGGTTCTTACCAAACTGGCCGCTGACATAGCCCTGCTCATGTAATAAATCAGCAATGGTTGGTGACCAGTCGGGAATACCGTGATCGGACCCCGGCATACCGATGGTTAATAACCCGGTGCGGAACGGGTGCTGACCCAGAATAAAAGATGCCCGGCCCGCGGTACAAGACTGCTGGCCATAAGCATCGGTAAACATCGCGCCTTCTTTGGCGATGCGATCAATATTCGGGGTTTTGTATCCCATAATACCGTGGTTATAAGCACTGATATTATGAACACCGATATCATCTCCCCAAATCACGAGTATATTGGGTTTATCTGCTGCACTAACACTGGTTGCACAAAAGGCAATCCCGAAAACAACCATAAGCTTTGTTATTTTTGACTTAAGAGAAATCAAAATAACCTCCTTTGTACGGCAAATGCCATGGGTTCAGAAACTTGGTTTATGTTTATATCGCGGTAAGTGTTGTTCTTTTGATGAAGGCGTTGTCCTAAGGGTAACTTGTTGTGAATAATAAGTTTAATTGCTATACAGATATTAACCAGTCGAAAGTAAGTATTTTTTAATGAAGCAATCTTTTGTCACAAGCGCGCTTTTTTTCTGAGCTCACTGATGCTCTCTTTTGATGCTGTGTCTCAGAATAATGTAGACGCTCAGTGTGTAAATTGTCACAAAAAAGAAGTGCAACAATGGAAAGTCTCGCATCATTTTCATGCCATGAATCACGCAAATACGACTGATGTCTTGGCTGAATTTGACGGTATAACGCTTCAAAAAGATCAATCCGTTTTTAAATTACGGCAGAGAGAAAAAGAATATCTGATTGATATTATTGAACCGTCAGGGCAGCGTGCCGAATATAAAGTGGCGTACACTTTTGGTTATTATCCACTTCAGCAATATGCATTTTCGGTTGGGGATGGGAAGCTGCAGTTTTTACCGTTTGCCTGGGATAGCCGAGAGCAGGCGCAAGGCGGGCAGCGCTGGTTCGATCTCCATCCGGATCAGCAAGCCAATGATTCGTTTCACTGGACGCAAATGGGGCAAAACTGGAACCAGATGTGCGCCGACTGCCATACCACCAATTTCGAAAAGCGCTATGATCCTCAAACCCAAGCCTATCAATCGACCTATAGTGCCGTGAATGTCAGTTGTCAGGCCTGCCATGGCGAGCCTCAACAGCATCTTGCCTGGGCGGCAGGAAACACCGACATCAGCCAGAAAGGGTTTGCGCAGCCTATCGGGAAAAAAACACCGCTCTTTTATCAGCAGACGGACGGAAGTATGCAGCCTGCTGCGCCATTGCAAACCAGCCAGCAAATTGAGGTCTGTGCTTCCTGTCATGCGAGGCGGACTCAGTTGGCAGACAGAACCGGGCCCATGGACTTTTCCCAGTACTTCCAGGGAGCGCTGCTCACACCAGAGCTTTATCATGTGGATGGGCAAGTCTGGGATGAAAATTATGTCTGGGGATCGTTCCTGCAGAGCAAGATGTACCAGGCTGGGGTTACCTGTACCAATTGCCACAATCCCCATTCCGGGGAACTGGTGTTGCCCGCAAATCAAACCTGCACCCAATGCCATAATGCAGAAAGCTATGACAAAACCGAACATCATCAACACGCGGCCAATAGCGCAGGCAGTCAGTGTGTGGATTGCCACATGCCTGCCACCACGTACATGCAGATTGACCCAAGGCGCGATCACAGTTTTCGGGTTCCGCGACCGGATCTGTCAGTGAAGACAGCTGCGCCGAATGCCTGTAATGCCTGTCATCAGGATAAGAGCGCAACTTGGGCGAAGCAGCAGGTCGAGCGCTGGTATCCGGCATCCTCGCATCGAAACCCGGATCATTTCTCACTGGCCTTCCAGGCTGCCGATCAGGGTGTGCCTTCCGCCTCGGAACAGCTGACCCGCATCGCGCAGGACAATCAGTTACCGGATATTGTTCGGGCATCGGCGATTGAAAGAATGGCGAATTATCCGGACAGAAACTCGCTGGTGGCTATTGTTCGTGCGATTCGCGATGACGAGCCGTTGAAACGTCAGGCAACAATTGCAGCTACCGCGCAGTACCCGCTGACGGATCGTTACCGGATGTTGTCACCGTTACTGGCCGATAAGCATATGCCGATCAGAGCCAATGCTGCGCGTGCGCTTGCGCCGATGCTGACTTTACCGCATGTGACTGAGCTGAGTACCGGGCAAAAGACGCAGCTTGAACAGGCGCTGGACAGTTATCGGCAAATGCAGCTTTACAATGCGGATCGCGGGTTTGCCCATACCAACCTGGGCAATCTGGCGCTGGCAGTGGGGGATTCCCTGGCCGCCGAACAACATTTTAAAACCGCGATCAATGTCGAGCCGATTTACGCACCGGCTTATGTCAATCTGGCAGAAGTTTACCGTCGTAGCGGAAATGAGCAGCAAGTACGTGCTGTGCTTGAACAGGCTCTGGCGGTACAGCCGGAAGAGGCCAGCGTGCATTATGCGCTGGCGATGAGCTGGGTCAGGAGCGGCAGTAAAGATAAGGCACTGCTTTCGCTGAAACAAGCCGTTGATAATGCGCAAGAAGAAATAAACTACCTCTATACTTACGGTTTACTGTTACAGGATCAGGGGCAGTATCAGGTTGCTTCCACTTACCTGCATCGGGCGCTGGTACAGGCACCGGCTAATCCGGATGTGCACTATACCCTGGTGCAGAATTACCTGATGCTCAAAGATTATGATAATGCGCTGTATTTTGCGCAGCAGCTGTCTCAACTGTTGCCGGGGAACCCGCAGATTCAGCAATTGGTGCAGCAGATTACAGTGATGAAACGTACTCAATTTTGACCGCATGCAGGCAGGAGCAGTCAGTGTTGTCGTGTGATTGAGCCGAAACGGGTGCGATAAGCAATAACAAGTGACAGGAGTGACTCACGTGAATGCTGCACAACAGGCAATGAATCTACTGCTGGAAAAAATTGATCAATCTGTGATTGGACAACACCATGTTGCCCGTTCGATTGTTATCGGTTTGATCACCAATGGCCATATCTTGCTGGAAGGTTTACCGGGCACAGCGAAAACCCGTTCAGTGAAAGCGCTTGCCGGGATGATGGATGCCAGATTTGGCCGGGTGCAGTTCACGCCGGATCTCTTACCCTCGGATGTGACCGGGACAGATATGTATCAGGAAGATAGTGAGGGTAAGCCGCAGCTGACCTTTCAGCCTGGTCCCATTTTTAACAACATCCTGCTGGCCGATGAAATTAACCGGGCCCCTGCCAAGGTACAGGCCGCTTTGCTGGAAGCCATGGCTGAAGGTACGGTGACGGTCGGTGACAGCAGCCGCAAGCTTCCTGAGCCTTTTATCGTGCTGGCCACGCAAAACCCGATTGAGCAGGAAGGCACTTATCCGTTGCCGGAAGCGCAGATAGACCGTTTTATGCTGAAAGTCACCGTTGACTATCCGGAAGATGAGGCGGAGTTAGACATCGTCCGTCTGGTACGCGCGGAAGAAAAGTCGCAGGGGAAAATGGCAGCGGAGCAAACCTCTGCTGAGGAACGGATCGATCCGCAACTGGTGCTTGATGCCCGCAACCAGCTGACTGAGATTCATGTGTCTGAGGTGGTAGAGCGCTATATCGTCAACCTGGTGATGGCGACCCGCCACCCGGATCGTTACTCCGACACGCAACTGAGTGAGTGGATTGACGTTGGCTCCAGTCCCAGAGCCTCGATCGCGCTGGACAAGTGTGCGCGTGCCTGTGCCTGGCTGGCCGGACGGGATCATGTCGAGCCGGATGATGTGCGGATGATGGCAAAACCGGTCCTGGGGCACAGGTTGAATTTGAGTTACAGCGCCGCGGCTGACGGGGTGACCAAAAACGATGTCATCCAGGTGTTACTTGATCATGTACTGATTGGGTAGGAGTGGGGTTATGGCCGATCCTTTGCTGGATTCACGCTTGTACTGTCAACCAGCCAGAATGGCGGCCTTGCAGGTGCAGGCTGAGCAGCTCTCCTCACCTTCAATGCTGAAAATTCACAGTATTTTGTCCGGGCGCCACAGCGCCAACTTTCGCGGCCGTGGTCTGAACTTTGAAGAGTTGCGCCACTATCGCAAAGGCGATGATATTCGCCAACTGGACTGGCGGGTGACGCTGCGCACCGGTGAGCCCTATGTGCGGGTGTATACCGAAGAGAAAGATCACCATGTGACTTTGTGTGTTGATCAGCGTGCCAGCATGTTTTTTCTTCTGTCGATACCATGAAATCCGTTGTTGCGGCGGAAATCGCGGCTTTGATTGGCTGGTCTGTGGTCAAAAAGAACGATCGGGTCGGGCTGGCCATTTTCGGCGAAGCGCGGCTGACAGATCCGCGGCCAACCCGAACGCAATCAGAGTATCTGGCTCAGCTTCACCGGCTTTGTGAAGTGAACCAGTCGCTGAGTGTGGCTTCGTCTACGTCAGGACAAAACCAGCTTGATGCCATGCTCACGCGGCTGATGGAGCGAAAAGAGCGGAATGCGTTGGTGGTGATCCTCAGTGATTTCTATCAGTGCAATGCGGCCTGTATTCAAAAATTGCAGCATCTTCAGCGGCGCGGGCATGTCCTGTGTATTGCGATTAACGACCCGCTTGAGCAGTCTTTTGCTTCTGCAGAGGCCTGGGTTGTGTCAGACGGGGATTTGCAGATGAACATTGAACCCGGTGAAAAAAGTCAGGCCGTCGACAGGCTCCTGACCGCCTTGTATCAAGCAAGGAAAGAGACGCTGAGCAAAATCATGGCCATGAAGCATTTGCCTTTGATTGAGCTGGATACCTCAGGTACACATATTCACCAATTCCGGCAGGCACTGGAGAATGCATGATGACGCAACCAGCGCCCCCTTCATCTCAGATACTGAAAGATTTGACTGAAATCGTGCTGCCGGACCCCGTGGGCTGGTGGCCTCAGACGCTCGGCTGGCAGATATTGGGTATTCTGGCTCTGGCATTCCTGCTGTTGTGGGCTGTGTACCGGTATCGCCTGTATCGCTTTAACCGTTACCGTCGCGAAGCATTGCAGGCGATTGCAGCAATAGCGCAAAGTCGCGGGCAGAGTGCATCCCAGTCTGTCATGAGTGACTTATTTCTGGTGCTGAAAGTGGCTGCGGCGCATGTTCAGCCCGCACTGGCCTCGCACCTTGACCGGCAGTTTTTGCGCTATCTGGACACCAGTGCCTCCCTGGCGGAAGGCTTTGATTCGCCGGCAGGTCAGTACTGGCTGGACAGCCTGGTGCAACCGGATTTCACGCTCAGTGACAGCCAGATGCAGCAACTACTGACCCTGGCCAACCGTTGGGTGAAGCACCACAGTAACCCCAATCAGCCCGGACTGGTCTGGAGGCGAGATGAACATTGAGCTCACGTACCCTTGGGCGTTGTTGTTGCTGCCGCTGCCCCTGTTGGTGTACTGGCTGACGCCTGGCTACAAAACGCGTCGTACGGCGATTAAGGTGCCGTTTTTTGATGCGATGGTTGAAGCCTTGGGTGAGAAGCCGGAGCGGGGCGCCAGTATTCTGCGGCCTGCTTTCTGGCAGCGAGCCTTGCTGACCTTGTCCTGGGGGTTGGTGGTTCTGGCACTGTCCAAGCCCATGCTGCTGGGCAAACCGCAGCAACGTCAGGAATTTGGCCGTGATGTGATGGTCGCGGTTGATTTGTCTGACTCGATGAACACCGAAGATTTCACCTCGGCCGCCGGCGACAAGCTGTCGCGCCTGGAAGCGGCCAAGCAAGTACTTGCCAGTTTTGCCGAAAAACGTCAGGGAGACAGGTTAGGGCTGATTCTTTTTGGTGATGCTGCTTTCGTCCAGGCCCCCTTTACCGCCGATCATCAGGCCTGGCTGTCATTGCTCAATGAAGCGCAGACACCCATGGCCGGTTTGAGTACCCATATGGGGGATGCGATTGGTCTGGCGATTAAGGTTTTGCTGGAAGACAATTCGCCGCAAGGGGAGTCACAAAAAGAGAAGCTGGCGATCGTTTTAACCGATGGGAATGATACGGACAGCTATGTCGCCCCTGAGGATGCAGCCAAGCTGGCGAAGGCCCGTGGTGTCAAAATCCACATGATTGCCATGGGCGACCCGCAGACGGTCGGAGAGACCGCCATTGATATGGAGACGATCAACAGCGTCGCAGAAACGACAGACGGGAAGGCGTTTCAGGCATTGAACAGCCAGGAGCTGAACCAGGCTTATGACACCATTAATGAACTGGAACCCCAGCTCTATCAGAGCACTTACTACCAGCCCAAGTCTTCACTGCATCCTTATTTGCTGATGGTTGTGAGCTTCTTGTATCTGGTGGCCTTCAGTCTGGCCACCTGGCGACACCGCCGGAAAGCGCGGGAGACAGCATGATGGACATGTCAGATTTCACCCTTGTACTGAGCCAGTTCCGTTTCATACGCCCGGAATGGTTATTGCTGTTGTTGCCCTTCGGCTATCTGTTCTACGTGCAATGGCAGAGTCAGGACGCAGGCAGCCAGTGGCAGAGAAATCTGCCTGAACACTTGCGAAAAGCCTTAACGGTTGGTGGTTCTGGCTGGCGCAGGCAATTGCCGTTAATGATTCTGATGGCGATATCTTTGCTGGTCGTGCTGGTGTGTGCCGGCCCGACCTGGAAAAAGCAGCCGTCCCCCTTTCATGAAGACAGAACGCCGCTCATTGTCCTGATGGATACCAGTCAGGCCATGCTGGAAAAGGATGTCGCACCGGACCGGCTCACCCGATCGAAACAAAAAGTGGAAGATCTGCTGGCGATTCGGGCCGGCGGCGAGAATGCCTTGATTGCTTACGCTGCGACAGCCCATGTCGCGATGCCGCTGACACGCGATATTGCCGTTTTCAAGCCCATGCTCGAAGCCCTGTCGCCGGAAATCATGCCTAAGGAAGGAAAAAATGCGGCATCGGCCATCTCACTGATCGACCAGCAACTGCAGCGGCGTGATATTCCGGGCACTGTGTTACTGATGACCAATGATGTATCGGCGCAGAGTATCAGCCAGCTCCAGGACTACTTTTCCCGGCATCAGCATCAGTTGCTGGTATTAGCAGCCGGGGATGAGACCCGAGCCAGCGATTTACCGCTCAGCATGAATCATCTGAATGCACTGGTGGATATCAGCAATGCCGATTTACATGTCCTGACGGTGGATAATGCGGACGTGGAATGGATTAAGCGCAAGGTTGAAAATCATGCGGCACTGAATGCCAGCACTCATCAGCCCTGGCAGGACATGGGATATTACCTCTTGTTCCCCGTTGCAGTGCTGTTACTGCTTTGGTTCCGGCGGGGCTGGCTGGTTCAGTGGAGCGTGGCGGCTCTGGCTGTCTTTACTCTGCTGGCCGTTCCTGAGCCGGCGTATGCTGAGAGTGTGCATCAGGTAAATCCGGCCAGTCAGAAGTCCGCTCCCCCGGAGCCGGATATCGGTGAGCGGCTCAAACAATTCTGGCTGGATCTCTGGCTGACCCGGGATCAGCAAGGACAGTGGTATTTCCGCCGGGGGATTATCTCAAGGCGGCAGAACATTTTGCGGATCCGCTCTGGAAAGGGGTCGCGTATTATTATGCGTCTCAGTTTAATGCTGCGCATACGGTGTTCATGCAAAGCAGTGAAGAAGTCATGCAGTTCAATGCCGCCAATGCGCTGGCCCATCAGCGCGAGTATGTCGCGGCACGCAAACTGTTGCGCGAACTGGTCAAGACCTATCCGGATAATGCCGCGATGCAGCATAACCTGCAGGTAATTGAGGGCATTATCGAAGAAATTAACCAGTTCAGTGAAAGCCAGTCAGGGGGTGAAAATGCGAACGAAGGTTCCGTTGAACTGGGCGACGAGCCTCAGACGGCAGACGGCGTGGATGAGCAAACCACAGCTCAGGCAGTGATTCAGGACAAACTGACTGCTGAGCAATTGTTGGGTGATGAAGATATCGCCAACAAATGGCTGGAGCGGGTAGAAGCAGATCCGAAAACGTTTTTGCGCTCTAAATTTTCCATTCAGTATCAGCAAGCTCAGGAGTAATAAGTGATGTCGCGCGTTTTCATGTTTGTCCTGCTGCCTCTGGTACTGACGATGACTGCGCCCTGGGTACAGGCGGCGGAAGCAAGCAGTGATAACCATCGTGTAGTGATCAAAACCTGGCTCACAACCGCCAGTCAGAAAGAGGCTCGTCAGGTGGCGGTGAATGAAATGATCACCCTGCATATCGATCTGGCAACCTCGACCTGGTTTACCGCCGGCACCCGGATCGGCAAGATCACCGATCCCGGACTCATGACCTCGCAACGCAGCCTGAAAGCGGTGAACTATACCGAGCAGCAGCAAGGGACGACCTGGTCGCATCAAAGCTGGGAGATCCCGGTTTTTGTGACCCAATCGGGCCAGTATGTCATACAGCCGATTCCGGTAACGGTCGAAGTTTCGGTCTCTCCCGGACAGAATCAAACAGCGACTTTCATGACGCCGGAACTTCGTTTCTCGGCATCATTGCCCTCGCCGGCGCTGACCGGTCAGCGGCCCTGGTTTGCGGCATCGGAGGCTTCACTTGAGCAGACCTGGCAGCAGAGTGCTGATGCTCTGCGTGTTGGGGACAGCATCTCGCGCCGGATCACGCTCAAGGGAGAAAGTACGCTGGCCGCTATGCTGCCAAGCCCGTCTCAGCCTTTGTATGATGATGCCTATCAGACTTATGTTTCCCCCAGTGATCTGCAAGATAGCACTAATCGCGGTCTGTATTCAGCCAGCAGAACCGAGCTGGAAACTTACGTGCTCCAGGGCGGCGGCGAGCTACATTTTCCGGCGATAGAGGTGCAGTGGTGGGACAGCCAAAATCAGCAGCTCAATACACTGACCCTTGAAGGGAAAACCTTTGCTGTGAAACATACGTTGCAGTCCTGGCTGAAGTTTTACGCGCCCTGGCTGATTGCTGTGCTGGTACTGCTTGTTCTGGCTTTGCTCGCCTTTCAGTTTGCCAAACGCTATTTCGCCAGCCGCCCGTTGCCATCGCGTTATCTGCTCTGGCGGGCTGCCCGGCACCAGGACTGGCCACAATGCCGTCAGTTGATCTATCAAAGGCTCTATGAAAAGACGCAACTGAGCGCACTGGCTGATTTTTCTCAGGATCAGAGGTGGCTTGCTGACAGCCAAAGACTGATGTCGGATCAGATTGACAGCCGTCTCGTACGGTCGATGTGGCGGAAAATCACCCGCAGAGACAAAGCGCAGAGCCCGTATCAGGTTCTGCAACCCTTACGTCAGCTGGCGCGCAGGTATCCGCCTTCGTAGACCGCCGTCTGCATGTTCGGGACATGAACTAAGCTTACAACGTCATATTCATGAAAATCTTTACATCACGTAAAACGACACATTGATTGCTAAGGGGATTTGTATGATTCGAGCAACAAGGTTTTTGCTTCTGCTATGGTTGAATGCCGTGATGATGCCGGCTGCATTCGCGGCTGCCGATCCGCTTCCGTCCTGGAATGATACGGCGACCAAACAGCAGATGATGCAGTTTGTTGAACAAACCACAGACAAGAATTCTCCTCAGTTTGTGCCTGTCGCTGAACGGATTGCGACGTTTGATAACGATGGCACTTTGTGGGCAGAGCAACCCGCTTACTTCCAGCTGTTTTATGCGATTGACAGAGTGAAAGATCAGGCAGACAAACATCCTGAGTGGAAAACGGAAGAACCTTTCGCTTCCATCCTCAAAGGTGATATGGAAGGGGTGAAAAAATCGGGCATGGAAGGCTTGATGAAACTGGTGATGGTGACTCATGCCAATATGACAACAGCGCAGTTTTACCAGTCGGTTGAGCAGTGGGTGCAAACGGCGAAACATCCGGTAACGAACAAGCCATTCACCGAGATGGTCTACCAGCCCATGCTGGAGTTGCTGAACTATCTGCGCAGCAACGGATACAAAACCTACATTGTTTCAGGCGGCGGTGTTGAATTTATGCGGACCTGGGCGCCACAGGTTTATGGTATTCCGCCTGAACAGATTATCGGGTCGACGATTAAAACTGAATTTAAACTTGTAGAGGGAAAGCCTGCGATAACACGGCTTCCTGAGATTGACTTTATTGACGATAAAGAGGGAAAACCTGTCAATATACAGAAGATCATTGGCCGGCGCCCTGTGATTGCGTTTGGTAACTCAGATGGCGACTTAGCGATGTTGCAATGGACTAAAGCGGGCAGTGGTCCGCGGATGTCACTCTTGTTGCATCATACCGACGCGGAACGGGAGTGGGCTTACGACAAAGAGTCATCCATCGGGCATTTAGACAAAGCCTTGTCAGTGGCTGAAAAAGAGCAGTGGATCGTTGTCGATATGAAGCGGGACTGGAAGCAGGTTTTCCCACAATAAGCTCGTTGGTGAGCTGAAGCAGAAATGAAATACGCCAGTCAGAGACTGGCGTATTGGCTGGACTGAACGACGGTCAGAGATGCGTATCAAGCTTTGTGCAGGTGCACTTCTTCGTCTGCTTCGCCCGCTTTAGGATCGTTAAAGCGGCTGATGTCCATTTCGTTTTCAGATTTACCCACAATACAGGTCACCACACTATCGCCTGTGATGTTGACGGCTGTGCGGATCATGTCCAGCAGGCGGTCAACACCCATGATGATCGCAATCCCTTCTACCGGCAGACCGACCTGATTCAATACCATTGCCAGCATGATCAGCCCGACGCCCGGTACACCGGCGGTGCCGATTGAGGCCAGTGTTGCTGTCATGATCACGGCCATGTAATCGCCCATGGTCAGGTCGATATTGAATGCCTGGGCAATAAAGGCCGTGGCCACACCCTGCATGATGGCGGTGCCATCCATGTTGATGGTTGCGCCCAATGGGACAGTGAACGAGGCAACTTTATTGCTGACTCCCAGACGTTTGGTCGCCGTTTCCATGGTCACCGGGATGGTGGCATTTGAAGAAGCGGTGGAGAAGGCGAACATGATCGCATCTTCCATTTTCTTGAAGAAAACGAATGGGCTCAGGCCCGAGAAAATTTTCAGCATCAGGCCGTAAGTGAACACGGCGTGCAGGATCAGGGTACAGCTCAGCACCAGGAAATAACCCATCAGGTTATAGATAGCATCCAGGCCCAGGCCGGTGAACAGTTTGGCCATCAGGAAGAACACGCCGTATGGTGCGATGTGCATCAGCAACGCTACCAGTTTCATGATCACTTCGTTCAGATCGGCAAAGACGCCGGCAATGCGCTCGCCCGCTTTACCTGCCGCACTGATGGCAATACCGAACAGAATGGCAAAGACGATGATTTGCAGCGTATTGCCTTGCGCCATGGAATTGATCGGGTTGGTCGGGAACATGCCAATGATCACTTCACCCAGCGAAGGAGCTTCCTTGGCTGCAAATGAAGTCGCGGCTGCCAGATCTGCACCTTCGCCAGGCTTAAACAGCGTGCCCATTGTCAGGGCAAGCGTAATCGCCACAGCGGTCGTGGTGAGATAGAAAGCCAGCGTTTTACCGCCAAGACGACCCAGGGTGCTGATATCGCTCAGGGTGCTGGTACCGCACACCAGTGAGACAAAAACGAGTGGCACCACCAGCATCTTCAGGCTGGCAATGAAGATTGAGCCGCCTACTTCGAACAGGCCGTTAACGATGTAGTCTTGAACAAATGCCGTGTCAGCGAAAAGCGAGCGGATGATAAATCCAGTCAAAATACCCAGCACCATACCGAGGATGACTCGGGCGGTCAGGGACAGTTTTTTGTTTTGGGTTTTCATGAAAGAACACTCCTTATTATGTGGCTCTGTTACTGATCCTCAGAGCGCGGAGCAGATTACCAGTTCCGGTTACAAACCCGCGATGTAAAATCAATGTCATGATTTAAAGCTTGTATGAGATCACACTTTATTGAGTGAATTGTTAGAGAAAGCTTATATTCATTAACAATCCAGAAACCGTTTGATTGCTTTATATACTGATATAGCAAGCATTTTTTGGTTCGATCGTCTGCTCTTTGCGATTTTGGTGAAATCAATCGCTGAGGGTGCGGGCCGTGTGTACTGCTCAGAAGAGTATGATTGCGAGAGAGACGGCGGTGGGTGAGCCTGTGTAATATGGGTCAATCAGCAAAATAAAAAGGGAGCCGCAGCTCCCTTTTTCGATGGTTTTCTGTGAATTCGCTTTACATCACACGCATGCCAGGCTGGGCGCCGTCATGGGGCTCCAGCAGCCACAGATCTTTGCCGCCAGGACCGGCAGCGAGGATCATGCCTTCGGACATCCCGAATTTCATTTTACGCGGTTTGAGGTTGGCAACGACGACCGTCAGCTTGCCGACCAGATCTTCCGGGTTGTAGGCAGATTTAATGCCAGAGAAAACCTGACGGGTTTCGCCGCCGATATCAAGCTGGAATTTCAGCAGCTTGTCTGCTTTTGGCACTGACTCGCAGCTGATGATTTTCGCGATTCGCAGATCCACTTTTGCAAAGTCATCGAACTCGATTTCATCGGCGATGGGCTCTTCAACCAGAGGTCCGGCAGCAGGTTTGGCAACTGCGGCTTTTTCAGCAGCGGCATCTTCTTTAGACGCCTCAACCATCGCTTCAATGTGTTTGCTGTCGATTCGGCTGAACAGGGCTTTGAACTTGGCAATCTCATGGCCGATCAGAGGCTGTGCGATGCCATCCCAGGTCAGGGTTTCATTGAGGAAGCCTTCAACGCGTTCTGCCAGTTTTGGCATCACAGGTTTGAGGTAAGTCATCAGCACGCGGAACAGGTTAATCCCGACAGAGCAGATTGACTGCAGCTCGGCATCTTTGCCTTCTTCTTTGGCCACCACCCAAGGTGCTTTCTCATCGACGTACTGGTTGGCTTTGTCTGCCAGCGCCGTGATCTCGCGGATGGCACGACCAAATTCGCGGTTTTCATACAACGCGGCAATACGGTCAGACGCTGCGACAAATTCCTGATACAGCGCCGGTTCTGCGAAGGTGTCGGCCAGCTTGCCGTCAAAACGCTTGGTAATGAAACCTGCGTTACGGGAAGCCAGGTTGACAATCTTGTTCACGACATCGCTGTTGACGCGCTGGCTGAAGTCTTCCAGGTTCAGGTCCAGATCATCAATCCGGTTGTTCAGTTTGGCGGCGTAGTAGTAGCGCAGGCACTCAGGATCCAAATGTTCCAGATAAGTGCTGGCTTTGACAAATGTCCCCTTAGACTTGGACATTTTGGCACCGTTGACCGTGACATAGCCGTGAACAAAGACATTGCTCGGTTTGCGCAGGCCGGCACCGTCGAGCATGGCTGGCCAGAACAGGCTGTGGAAATACACGATGTCTTTACCGATGAAATGGTAAAGCTCAGTGGCGCTGTCTTTGTTCCAGAACTCATCAAAGTTCAGATCGTCACGTTTGCCACACAGGTTTTTGAATGACCCCATGTAACCGATAGGCGCGTCCAGCCAGACGTAGAAATACTTGCCGGTTTCGCCCGGGATCTCAAAGCCGAAATAAGGCGCATCACGGGAAATATCCCACTGCTGCAGTCCGCCGTCGAACCATTCCTGCATTTTATTGGATGTTTCTTCCTGCAGGGCGCCGGATTTGGTCCACGCTTTTAACATGCTTTCAAACTGAGGCAGGTCAAAGAAGAAGTGCACTGAGTCTTTCATGACAGGCGTAGCACCAGAAACGGCTGATTTCGGGTTGATCAGATCGGTCGGGCTGTAGGTTTCACCACAGTTGTCACAGTTGTCACCGTACTGATCGTCCGCTTTACATTTCGGGCAGGTGCCTTTCACGAAACGGTCCGGCAGAAACATTTCTTTCTCTGGATCGAACAGCTGAGAAATGGTGCGGCTGGTAATAAAGCCGTTTTTCTTGAGTTCGTTATAGATGAAAGCAGACAGCTCGCGGTTCTCTTCAGAGTGCGTGCTGTGGTAGTTATCAAAGCTGATATCGAAGCCAGCAAAATCCGCCTGGTGCTCTTTGCTCACTTCGGCAATCATTTGCTCAGGCTCCATCCCCATCTGTTGGGCCTTCAGCATAATTGGCGTACCGTGCGCGTCGTCTGCACAGATGAAATGAACTTCGTTGCCGCGAAGGCGCTGATAGCGCACCCAGATATCCGCCTGGATATGCTCAAGCATGTGGCCAAGGTGGATAGAACCGTTAGCGTACGGCAGGGCGCAGGTCACCAGAATTTTTCTTGGGTTTGCAGCCATATTTCTCTATTCGCTCATGATGGGTAAAAAAGATAATAAGCCTTGAATAGTACCCCAAGGCAGACCTGATTCATAGCCGTAATCACTGACAATTAGAGCGGTTTCAGACGCAAAGTGGTAGGATAAAAACAGCGTATTACAATGAACAAAACAGGTCTTTCTCATGGTGAATCATCCCAACAATCCTTTTGCCGATAAATCGGCATTGTGTGGCTGGCTAAATCAGTTTACACATCCCTGGCTGGTGCATGAGTGGGCGGATACTCCCGGTCTCGTCCACTGGCAAGGTGATCAGGCAGTGATTATCACGCTGCCTTTTGCTGCTTCGTCTGTGGCCGATGCCTTGACAGACTGGATTGCTGACCAGCAGGCACAGCAGATTGCCGTAAACCTCAATGTCAGTGTCAAAGTGCGTGTCGTACCGCTGGCTGCGAATGACAAGCCGCGACTGAAAGGTGTGAAAAATCTGCTGGTCGTCAGTTCAGCCAAAGGGGGCGTCGGCAAGTCGACGACAGCCGTAAACCTGGCGCTGGGATTACAGGCGTTGGGCGCCCGAGTCGGGCTGCTGGATGCGGATATTTATGGGCCATCTGTGCCGATGATGCTGGGCGCGGCAGATGAAAAACCGTCCTCACCGGATGGAAAAATGATGTCCCCGGTGGTGGCTCATGGCCTGTATACCAATTCGGTTGGCTATCTGGTGCCGGCTGAGAATGCCACGGTATGGCGCGGCCCGATGGCATCGAAAGCTCTGTCGCAGATTATGAATGAAACCCTGTGGCCGGAGCTGGATTATCTGGTGGTGGACATGCCGCCGGGTACGGGAGATATCCAGCTGACCATGGCGCAGCAGATGCCGGTCACCGGGGCTGTGGTGATCACCACCCCGCAGGACCTGGCCCTGGCTGATGCCATCAAAGGGGTCAACATGTTCAGTAAAGTGCAGGTCCCTGTGCTTGGTGTGGTGGAAAACATGAGCTACCACATCTGCAGCGCCTGCGGTCATCATGAGGCAATTTTTGGCACCGGAGGGGCAGAGCGCATGGCGCGGGACTACGCGATTCCTTTGCTGGCTCAGGTGCCACTGCATATTCAGATTCGTCAGGATATTGACGAGGGGGCTCCGACAGTGGCGTCATCACCAGACAGCGAACAGGCTCAGGCTTATATAGAGTTGGCCGGCCGCGTCGCCAGTCGACTCTATTGGCATGGGCAACCTGTGGCAGAACAGATCAGTATTAAAACCCTATAATTGCAGTGAATGTAACGGTTGGCGCCTTGTTTTCCGTTGCATTTTCACAATGTTTTGAGCGCAAGATCGCATTTACTCTGGTATCCAAGGCGTCAACTCCTTATAATCGTGCGGTTTAATTTTTACCTGCAGTATAGTGCTGTGCCGCTGAGTGGGGCCGGTGACTGAAATTGGGTAATAACCCGCTAGATATTCTTACAGGTGCTTTCTGATATGTCTGAACATTCACACCAATGCGTAATTATCGGGATTGCAGGCGCGTCTGCTTCCGGTAAAAGTTTGATTGCCAGAACGGTTTACAACGAACTTAGAGAAAAAGTTGGCGATCAACAGATCGGTGTTATTACGGAAGATTGTTACTATAACGATCAAAGTCACCTGAGTATGGATGAACGGGTTAAGACGAATTACGATCATCCCAATGCCCTTGACCACGATTTGCTTTGTGATCATCTCGAAACCCTGATTCGCGGTGAGGCGGTTGAAGTGCCGCAGTACAGTTACAGCGAACACACCCGCATGACAGAAACCACCCCGTTGACGCCAAAGAAGGTGATCATTCTTGAAGGCATCCTGCTGCTGACTGACCCTCGTTTACGTGACCTGATGCATGCCACCGTTTTTATGGACACCCCACTGGATATCTGCCTGCTTCGCCGTTTGCAGCGTGATGTGGCAGAACGCGGCCGGACCATGTCATCGGTTCTGCAGCAATACCAGAAAACCGTTCGCCCTATGTTTATGCAGTTCATTGAACCGTCCAAACAATATGCCGATATTATTGTGCCCCGAGGCGGTAAGAACCGCATTGCCATCGATGTATTAAAAGCGCATATTGCCCGCTTACTCAAAGCGTAACGGGATAGCAAAGGCTGACTCAGGTCAGCCTTTTTTGTCTCCTGTGTCCCGTCCTGAGATAAGTTGACACATTGGAGACTTATCAATGAACTCATCAAGCAAATCAAAGATAAAACGAACACAGCGTGATTACACATTAGGCTTTAAACTCGCTGTTGTTGCTCAGGTTGAAAAAGGCGAGATGACCTACAAACAAGCCCAAGCACACTTTGGCATTCAGGGACGAAGCACTGTTCTTGTATGGCTAAGAAAGCATGGTAAGTTAGATTGGTCGAAGCCAGTTGAACACTTCCCTACTATGCCTAAATCAAAAGAATCGCCAGCACAGAAGATTAAGCGCCTAGAAAAAGCCCTTGCCGACGCTGAATTAAAGAACATGATTTACAGCGATATGGTGGAAATCCTTAAAAAAGAACACGGAATAGACTTGGAAAAAAAGTACTTAGCCGAGCGCTCTGGCTTGCCAAAGAGCAAGGAAAAGTAAAGCTCGCAACTGCATGTAGGCAGTTCAATTTATCCCGGCAAGCTGTGCATCAATGGAAGCAGCGCCTCGAAGTGCGTGCTGAGGAACTCTTGCCTGTAAAAGAGATGGTAAGGTACTGGCGGCAACTTATGCCTCGGGTTGGTACTCGTAAGCTATACCAGTTGATTAAGCCCCAGCTAGAGAAACAAGGAATAAAGTTGGGACGAGATGGGTTATTCAAGTACTTAAAAAACGAGAACCTGCTGGTCAAGCCAAGGAAGAACTACACCAAGACGACGAACAGCAAACATTGGCTCAGGAAGCACCCAAACCTTTTGAAAGATAAAGTTGTTCATCATGTAGAGCAAGTGGTTGTGAGCGATATTACCTATGTCAAAACAGATGAAGGGACACACTATCTCTCACTAGTTACAGACGCTTACTCCCGGAAAATATTAGGCTATGAATTGAGTAACGAAATGAAGGCTAGCGACGTGGTAAAAGCGCTGGATATGACCATAACCAACCGCCAAACAGATGCAGCAACAATTCACCACTCAGATCGAGGGTTACAATACTGCTCATCAGAGTACCAGGAAAAGTTAAGCGCCAATAGCATGATACCTTCAATGACTGATGGTTATGACTGTTATCAGAATGCGCTGGCTGAGCGGGTTAATGGCATACTAAAGAGTGAGTTCCTACTCTACCAGTGCAATACCCTAAAAGAGCTTATGGTGTTAGTGAAAGAGTCGATATCGACATATAACGACTTGAGACCGCATACGAGCTTGGGGATGAGAACCCCGAGTGAAGTGCATGAAAAAGCCAGTAGGGAATACCTACTGGCTACATAAAAAGCGTCAACCTATTTTAGGACTAGACACTGAATTCTGTTTTGTAATAAAAAGCCGTGACGTTATGTCACGCAAGCGGCTGCAAAGATAGACCTGCTGCGAGCAGGTCGTTATAGTGGCGGCAAACTTTTCTGATAGTATTTTTGATTTTTTGCCCTGGAGATAATCCGCACCATGAGACTTTGTGACAAAGACATCAAGGCCTATCTTGATGAAGGTAAGATCAGTATTGAGCCGCGCCCGTCAAATGATGTGATTAGCGGTCTGACAATCGATGTCACCTTAGGTAATAATTTCCGTATTTTTACTGATCACGGTGCGCCGTTTATCGATCTCTCCGGCAAAAAAGAAGATGTTGCAGCACAGCTCGAAAAAGTCATGAGTGATGAGATTCAAGTCGCCGACGGTGATGCCTTTTTCCTCCATCCGGGACAACTGGCGCTGGCGGTGACGCATGAATCTGTTACCTTGCCGGATAATATTGTCGGCTGGCTGGACGGACGTTCTTCGCTGGCCCGCCTGGGTTTGATGGTACACGTGACTGCGCACCGGATTGATCCGGGCTGGTCGGGCAGAATCGTACTGGAATTTTATAACAGTGGCCGGCTGCCGCTGGCGCTGCGTCCGCACATGCCGATTGGCGCTCTGAGTTTTGAGGTGCTGTCCGGCTCTGCTGAGAAGCCTTATAACAAGCGCGCCAATGCGAAATATCATAATCAGCAGGGTGCGGTTGCCAGCCGAATCAATGAAGACGAGAAGAAACATCGCTGATTATTGTCAGCCGCGTATTAAATTGTCGTCAGAATGATAAGGTCACCTTAACGGTGGCCTTATTTTTTGCTTTAATAAATCAGGTATTTTGACATTTTTTGTTGGCATTTTTAGTGTGTCACAGGTCAATAAATCTTGTTCAACATGGCACACACTCCGAGGACACAATGAAAAAAATTCTCTATGTACTGCTGGCGATCGTGCTGGTTGTGGTGGTGGCGATTGGCGTTCTGGTGACGCTGGTCGACCCGAACCAATTTAAGCCTTTGATTGCGGAACAGGTGAAGAAGGCCACTGGCCGTGATTTGGTTATTGAAGGCGATATCGGCTGGCGTTTTTTCCCGAGCATGGGTTTCGCGGTTGGCCGGACCGAATTTCGTAATCCGGCAGGTTTTGATGAAACCAACCTGGTTCAGTTCAATGAAGCGGGGGTGTCTGTGTCTGTACTGCCGCTGCTGTCTAACCGGCTGGAAATTGGCCAGGTCACGCTCAAAGATGCCCGTGTGTTTATTCAGACGCGCAAAGATGGCGTCAGTAACCTGGATGGCTTAGGTGGCGATAAACCGGCTGCAGACAGGGCGTCTGACTCCCGGGAAACTGAGGCGCAGCCGACAGTGTCAGGTGAGGGTGAAGTGGTGGCTGAAGGCGAAACAGCAACCGGAGAGAAGTGGGTGATCAGTCTGGCAGGCATCGCGCTTGAAAATGCCAGTGTCAGTTTGCGGGACGATCAGGCAGGCACTGTCACTGCGCTGGACTCGCTGAACATGAATCTGAGCCAGTTTGCGCCGGGAGAATGGGCGGATCTGAATTTTGATCTGGCGGGTCAAAACGGTGCGATGCGCTTTTCTGTCCAGGGTAAAACCAGCCTGCAATTGGCGGAAACTCTGGATAACGCGGCGCTGAAAAACACCGAATTGTCCGCCAGCATGACAGAAGCCGGCACTCAGCTGGAGAATGTCACCCTGAAGCTGGATGCCTTTAATCTGGGCGAGTGGAGCGAGGTGACCCTGTCAGCGAAGGGGGAAATCCCTGATCTTGCCTTCAAGGCTGAGGGTAAAACCCGGATTAGGGTCAGCCAGGATAAGGCGAACATTTCTCTGCAGGCGCTGGATCTGAATTCTGATCTCGAAGGTGCGGCTCTGCCCCGACCGACGATGAAAGTGGCCGTGTCTGGCGATGCTGAATACGATCTCAAAGCCGCGCTGGCGACCCTGAGCGGATTGACGGTGAAGGCGGATGAGCTGGCGTTGAGCGGTGATGCTTCTTTCAAACAGGCGGATATTCCGGTGATCCGTTTTACGCTCAGCAGTGAGGAGATTAATGTCGACAACTGGACTGGTGGCGACGCAGAGGCTGCAGAAAATGAGGAAGCCAAGCCGTCAGAGACCGCAAACACGGCACCTGCACCGGCTGGCAGTGCGACTGTCAGCGAACAGGAGCCTGATCTGTCGGTCTTGAAACAGTTCGATGTCGACGGCACTGTGACGGTGAAGCGCTTTGTGGCGGCAAACGCCAAGCTGAACAATGTTGATCTGGCGATAGCGATTAAAAATGGGGTGTTTTCTCTCAACAAGTTTGCCGCCCAGCTGTACGACGGGACAATATCCGCCACAGCCAGACTGGATGCGAACGGTTCTTTGCCGGTTTACCAGATCAGCAATGCCATCAAAGGGGTACAGGTACAGCCTTTGCTGGTTGATGTCGCCGACAATGATATTTTGGCGGGCACGGGTAACATTGATGTTGAAGTGGCAGGCAAAGGTCTGGCCGAGTCGCGGCTGAAGAAGAACCTGGACGGGACAGTTGCCATCAATTTTGCCGATGGTGCGGTGAACGGGATCAATATTGCCAAGATGATCCGTGAAGCCAAGGCCAAGCTGAAAGGTCAGTCTGATACAGTACAGAACGAGCCGAAAAAGACAGATTTCTCTGCGCTGACGGCGACCTTTATGCTGAAGGACGGCAAAGCGGCGACCAATAATATGCATCTGGCTTCGCCTCTGCTGCGTGTTGAGGGTAAAGGGAATACGGATCTGACCGAGCAGTCACTGGCGTTTCAGATTGACACCTCTGTGGTGGCCACCAGTAAAGGACAGGGCGGTAAATCGGTAGACGAAGTCGCGGATATCACAGTGCCGCTTGATATTACCGGCACCTGGCAGGCACCAGATTATGCCATCAACTTTAAAGAGCTGGTGAAACGGAACAGCGAGCTGGATAAGCGGGCGAAAGAGCTGGAAGCGAAAGCCAAAAAAGAAGCCGACAGGCTGGAAGAAAAGGCCAACAAGGAAGTGCAACGCGGGCTGGATAAACTGCTGGGTGATAAAGCCAGTGATGATAAAGTCAAAGAAGCCACGGATAAGCTGCTGAAAGGACTGTTTAACTAACGCGCAGTTTGCGAACAAGTCAATGTGATCAGGGCCAGCCGGGTAAACCGCTGGCCCTTTTTATGTCTGCCGCTATTTTGTTACTGATAATGTAGTTGGGCTATCTCTGACTGAGCGGTTTGGTACAATCAGCAAAAAATCATGGAGAGTGACCTTGGATTCAGTGACACAGGCGGCGTTGGGCGCTGCGGTTGCCGGTATGATAGCCGGCCGAAAAGCTTCACCCAAAGTACTGGTGGCCGGTGCTATGCTGGGCACGGTGCCGGATCTTGATGTCGTCATCGATTATGGCGATCCCGTTTCGGATATGGTGAAGCATCGCGGGTTCAGCCACTCTCTTTTTGTGCTGTTTCCGTTCTCATTGCTGCTGGCGTGGTGCTGGCACAGATGGCGGCCAGCCACCTCATTTAGTTTCTTACGGTTGTGGGGCCTGATCGCGGCCTGTTTAATCACCCATCCTATTCTGGATGCTTTTACCGCTTACGGCACTCAGCTCTTGTGGCCGCTGCCTGTCAGCGTGGCGGTGTCCAGTATCTTCATCATTGACCCGCTGTATACCCTGCCGCTGTTAGTGACCTTGCTGGCGTCATTCATGTGGCGTGATCGTATTGCCCGTTTGTGTCAAGCCGGGGTGATTCTGTCCAGTCTGTACCTGATCTGGTCGGTTGTGGCGATGCAGATCATTGAGCAGAGAGTGGAGAACCAGGTGGCAGGAACACCATTGGAAGGTAAACCGGTATTTGTTTCGCCAACCCCTTTTAATACCGTGTTATGGCGAATTGTGGTGCTGGGCGAGGACAGCTACTGGGAAGGGTTATCGTCACTGCTGGATGAGTCAGATACGGTGGACTTTCTGGAGAAAGACCGCGGCCGCTGGCCACTGACTGATAAGCCTTCAACATTACAGGCGCTTGAACGTTTTACCCGCCAGTTCATTCGCTATGAAGAGAACGGCAGCCAGATCATCGCCACCGATCTGCGTCTGGGCATGGTGGATTATCTGCCGTTCCGGTTTGTGTTTGCCAGCCGGGAGAAGTATTCAGACTGGCAATTCCCGCTGCCGGTGCAATTGAACAGCCCGCAAGTGCGGATCAAACATCTCCCCTCATTGTGGCTGCGTCTTTTGGGCAATCAGGATATTGATGCAGACCTCTGCCATGTGTCTGAGGCCTGTCATCATTCGGCGCCGCCGTCCTGATTACCAGTCTACGCCTTTGCGGGCTTTAATACCGCTCTCAAAGGCGTGTTTGATGTTGCGGACTTCTGAAACGGTATCGGCCATGTCAGTCAGGCGACGGTGAGCCGCGCGGCCTGTGACCACCACGGATTGCTCCGGTGGGCGCTGCGCAATCGTGTTCAGCACGTCATCGATATCCAGATAGCCGTAAGTCAGCATGTAAGTCAGTTCGTCGAGCAATACCACGTCATAGCTGGCGTCTGTCAGCATCTTTTTACATTCAGTCCAGGTGGTCTGTGCTGCGAGTGTATCGGCTTCTTTGTCTTGCGTATCCCAGGTAAATCCTGTGCCCATGACGGCAAATGTCACACCGTGCTGTTCGAGCAGATTTCTTTCGCCATTGTCCCAGGTGCCTTTGATAAACTGACCAACACCGCATTTCTGACCATGACCGACCGCGCGGGCTATCGTGCCAAAACCAGAGGTGGACTTCCCTTTCCCATTACCGGTAATGACCAGCAAAATACCTTTTTCAGTCTGCGCGGCAGCCACTCGGGCATCGACTTCATCTTTGACTTTTTGCTGCCGGGTTTTGTAACGATCCTGTTTCTTGTGTTCGTCTGCCATAACTGCCTCTTTATGTTGGCGTGCCTGCGGAAAAGAAAAGAGGTGATTGTGTTCGAGGCAGGCAGAAGACGCAAGTGGGATTGGCGGTTTAATGTCGTCCAGACTCTCTCATTCCTTAGTCAATGGAAGAAAACAGGGATTGCTATACTTCTAGCGTGACCCCTTGGCAGGTATAGAAGGTGACGTTGTGAAATATGCCCTTTTTGTTTTTTTATTATGGCGCTGGCAGTGAGCGGCTGCGCAAGAAACCCTTACGGTAACAGCTACGGCCGATCTCAGGCACAACAAATTCAGCAAGTGAAATACGGCACGATTGTCCAGATTGATCCTGTGACCTTAGAAGGTGAGCAGAATGTCATTGGCACGATAGCAGGTGCAGCCGTTGGCGGGATACTGGGCTCGAAAATCGGTGGCGGCAGCGGTTCAGACATAGCGGCTATCGGTGGGGGATTACTGGGTGGTTATGCCGGGAATAAAGCCTCACAGAATCTGTCGGAAAGTAACGGGGTAAATCTGACGATTAAACTTGATTCAGGCGAAACCATTGCCATCGTCCAGGCTGTTGATCCGAATATGCTTTTTCGGGTTGGGCAGAAAGTACGGATTAATGTTACCGGCAGAACCGCACGGGTCGTGCCTCAGTAGTCCATTCTTTAATACTGAAATTTAGATAAGATTTCACAATTCTCGAGTAGCCAGGCCGCGATATTGCGGCCTGGCTGATCTGTCGGATGACAGGATCTGGCCGGTGTTTATGTCTTAGCGACCAGTTCAGCCATTCTTTGCAATTCCGTCAGCAAGCCAGCGAGCCCTTTGTGCATCGCGTCATTGGCTTGTAGCACGCCTTCGTCATTAATGTATTGATTGTAAAAAGCAATGGGTACAGATGCCGACAGAGTCAGCGTACCGACGCCTGACAGCAACAACCGTAAGGCCTGGGTTGAACGCAGCCCGCCGGACACTCCGCCATAACTGACAATACCGGCCGGTTTTCCTGCCCATTCTTTGGCCAGAAACTGGATGGCGTTCACCAGTGCGGCAGGCGGGAAATAGTCGTATTCCGGAGTTACAAAGAGAATGGCGTCTGCCGCGGCAACGGTTTGGCTCCACTGCTTCGTATGTGCTTGGGTGTATTTTTGCTGAGCAGGGTGATCAGGCTCATCCAGTAAGGGCAGGTTCACTGCTTTCAGATCAGCAAATGCCACTTCAAACTGTGCTGCACTTTCTGCTTCTTGTACCACCCAGTTAGCGACTGGTAAACCACCACGGTTCGGCCGGGTACTGCCGAAGATGATCAGTAGTTTTTTCATAACTATTCCTTGAATACTGACACAGGCTAGTGACGTCAATGTTCAAGTGTAGTGTTGATTTGCTGTAAATGACGAAGAGCAAAGTACTTTTTATGCTGTTGCAATCCGATTTGAGGCCCGGCGGGCATTCAGGACTGACAGAGACGTATCAGCCTTACCGGATGACAACATCTATTATATGCAAATATCTATGTATGCCTGGGGGCAAACATGATGATGCACATGCCCGTGATGGCCACAGACGCACCGAGCAGATCCCAAAATGTCGGGCGGATGCCGTCAACCAGCCATAGCCAGAAGATGGCAGCGAAGATATAAACCCCGCCGTAAGCAGCGTATACCCGGCCGGACGCTGTGGGGTGCAAAGACAAAAGCCAGGCGAATATCGCCAGACAAATCGCGGCAGGAAAAAGCAGCCAGATGGATTTGCCTTCTCTGAGCCACAAATAGGGAAGGTAGCAGCCAAGAATTTCTGCCAGTGCGGTGAATAAAAACAGCATCAGGGTTTTCAGTTCTGTCATGGGGCGAATGTTCAGTGTGTGGATAATCTGCTGCTATTTAACCATAACAGCTTCAGTTAGGGGGAATTTGCTGAGACTGCGGAGACTTTTCATCCGGTTTACTGAGCTTGCGTTTGATCCCGAGCAGATTGGATAAAAAGGCATTTTTATTGACTAGGTCGAAAGGAGTGAATAGGATCACACTTTTTGCTCACTATGGAGAGACAGATGTCAATTACGCCGCCTTAGCCGACAAGCCACCCTCTCATCTTTCTAACCTCTTGTTTACACAATTTTTTGAGAAATTTTATGATAGAAACGATAAAGCGCGATTGGTTCTCCAATGTGCGTGGTGATGTATTGTCCGGGCTTGTAGTTGCACTGGCTCTTATTCCAGAAGCGATTGCTTTTTCCATTATTGCCGGGGTTGATCCAAAAATCGGCCTGTATGCCTCATTCAGTATCGCGGTCATCATTGCGTTTACCGGCGGCCGCCCTGGCATGATTTCCGCGGCAACCGGTGCCATGGCACTGCTGATGGTGACTCTGGTCAAAGAGCATGGTTTGCAGTATTTGCTGGCAGCCACAGTACTCACCGGTATCTTGCAAATCGCAGCCGGGTATCTGAAGTTGGGTGATCTGATGCGCTTTGTGTCCCGCTCGGTGGTGACGGGATTTGTGAACGCATTAGCGATTCTGATCTTTATGGCTCAGCTACCTGAACTGACCAATGTCACCTGGCATGTTTATGCCCTGACGGCTGCCGGGCTGGGGATTATCTATCTGTTCCCTTATTTGCCTTATGTCGGCAAAATTCTGCCTTCGCCGCTGGTGTGTATTCTGGTTATTACTGCCGTCACATTGACCTTTGGGATTGATATCCGCACGGTTGGCGACATGGGGCAGTTGCCTGACACCTTGCCTGTTTTCCTGTGGCCGGATGTGCCGCTGAATCTGGAAACCTTATGGATTATCCTGCCTTACTCCGTTGGTCTGGCCATCGTGGGTTTGCTAGAATCCATGATGACAGCCACAATCGTGGATGATCTCACCGACACCGGCAGCGATAAAAACCGCGAGTGTAAAGGTCAGGGGATTGCCAATATTGCCACCGGCTTTCTGGGCGGAATGGCCGGTTGCGCCATGATTGGCCAGTCGGTGATCAATATCAAATCCGGCGGCCGTGGCAGGTTATCAACCTTTATCGCAGGCTTGTTCCTGCTGATCATGGTGGTCTTTCTCAGTGACTGGATCAAGCAGATCCCAATGGCAGCGCTGGTTGCGGTCATGATCATGGTCTCTATTGGTACTTTCTCCTGGTCGTCCATTAAAGATCTGAAGTCACACCCGCTGTCGACCAATATCGTGATGGTCACGACTGTCGCTGTGGTTGTGGCCACACACAACCTTGCGATCGGTGTGTTTGTCGGTGTTCTGCTGGCGGCCCTGTTTTTTGCCAACAAGATCGGCCACTTTATGGTGGTGAAGAGCGAGCTGGAAGAAAACGGCGAAGCAAGAACCTATCGCGTTGTGGGACAAGTCTTTTTTGCCTCTTCAGATCAATTTATCGCCGCCTTTGACTACAAGGAAGTGCTGGAGCGTGTCACTATTGACCTGTCATCGGCCCACTTCTGGGATATCACAGCTGTCTCATCACTGGATAAAGCCGTACTGAAGTTCCGCCGTGAAGGTACCCAGGTCAATATTATCGGTATGAATGAAGCAACAGCGACCATCGTTGATAAATTTGGTGTTCATGACAAGCCAGAAGATGTTGAAAAACTGATGGGCGGCCATTAAGGAGATATCATGACGCAATATATAACCGCATGTATAGACGGTCAGCATTACTCGAATGCTGTGGTGGAACTGGCCGCCTGGACAGCCAGGCGTTTGGATACGCCGTTAAAACTGCTGCACGTGCTGGATAAAGACAGGTATCAGGCTGACTCGCAGCTCTCCGGGACCATTGGTCTGGGTAGCCGCGAAGCGTTACTGAAAGAGCTCAGTGAGCTGGATGAGAAGCGCTCCAGACTGGAAATCCAGCACAGTAAAGCTTTGCTCAATGATCTGGCATCTCTGGTCACAGACACTGGCGTCCCTGCTGTGGTAAAGCAGCAACTGCATGGCCACCTTGTTGAGACCCTACTGGAACTGGAACCCGAGATTCGGGTATTGGTGCTGGGCAAATCCGGCGAATTACACCAGAAAGATGCCAAGGCGATTGGTTCACAGCTGGAAAGTGTGGTGCGGGCATTCTCTACCCATACCCTGATCGCAAACGGCGATTTCAGTGAACCGACAGAGTACCTGCTGGCGTTCGATGGCAGCGAAACCAGCCAGAAGCTGGTGCAGAAAGCCATTGATACCCCGTTACTGAAAGGCATGACGTGCCACTTGGTGATGGTCGAGGATGCAGACAATAAACGCGATGCGTTTGAATCTGCTGCGAAGACCCTGACCAATGCTGGCATTACCGTCACTCAGGTGTGCCTGACGGGATCAGTCGGCAGTGCGATTTTGCAATATCAACAGGAAAAAGCGATTGGCATGATAGTGATGGGGGCGTACGGTCACTCTCAGCTGCGCCAGTTCTTTGTCGGCAGTCATACCACCCGGCTTCTGCTTGATGCCACTGTCCCTGTGCTGTTAATCAGATAACACAGAGAAACATCCGAGACTCAGACCAAGGGAGCGATTTCGCTCCCTTTTTTTGATCGCTAAAACACCGCCTATGGCGGTGGTGATTGTTTGGATATTGCTTTTATCTGACAGGGATGCGTACTCTGTATCAAGCATAAAGATAAGCTGATGAGGGAAATGGATGCCAGAGAAAAGAAAACCGTCCGTGCTGTTCGTCTGTATGGGCAATATTTGCCGCTCGCCGACCGCAGAGGCTGTGTTGCGTGCCAAGGCAGTGGAAGCGGGGGTTGAGGTTGAGATCGATTCTGCAGGAACGATTGGATATCACCAAGGAAAACGGCCGGACAGCCGTGCGCGTGCTGCCGGAGAAGCCAGAGGATACAGTTTTGAGGGGATTCGTGCCCGTCAGATAGCTGCTGGTGATTTTGATAAGTTTGATTTAATTCTGGTTGCGGACAGACAGAATTTGTCTGATCTGACAGCCATCTGTCCGGCAGAATACTTGTCTAAGCTGTCCTTGCTGCTCAACTTTGCCGAAGAAGCAGAGGAAGATGAAGTCCCGGATCCGTACTATGGCGGCGAGGCAGGATTCGAGCATGTGCTGGATTTAATCGAAGCTGCTGCGGACAGGATAGTTGCCGGTATGAAAAAAGGTGATTTAGCGTGAGCTGTGTGTGGCTCTGAGTGAGGTGGCCAGGCTGGAGAGGTCCGTTCATTCGGGACACAGAAAGTAAAAAAGCCATGCAAATGCATGGCTTTTTATTTTCATGGCGGTATCAGAATTACTCTTGTGTCTCTGAGGCCGCTTTGGTCATTGGCGCTGAAGCAATGTTCGTTGCTGTCTGACTACCTGCCTGACGGGCTTGCATCAGACTGGCACGTAACGGTGCAATCGCGACCGGTGTCGTATCCAGTACTTGCTGCGGAGCAGGGGCCTTGGTCATCGGAGACACGCTGTGAATCCCGCGAGGTGAGCTTGCCGTCACTTGCTGCTTAACGGCAGCTGTCACTTGGGCCACAACAGGCTGTTCAATGCTCTCTTGCGGACTGGCTTCTTCTGCCTGCTTGTTCGCAACAGTTTCTGCGACAGCTTCAGTGACAGTCTCTGCGACCAGAGGCTCGGCAACATCAGCGTCGGTAGCCGGGCTTTCAGAAACCTGGGTGGTTTCCGGTGCTTCAGCCACAGTTGCAGGTGCCGTTTCAGCTTGCTCAACGCTGGCTTGCGCTGGTTCACTTTGCGCTGCAGGCTGACGAAGTGGCATGACTTTACCCATTGCCAGTTCCGGCATAGCCACACCGCTCAGAGATGCAGTCTGGGTTGTCGCGGGTTGCTCAGTCTGTACTGCTTCTGCAAGAGTTTCAGTGACTGCGGCGCTATCTTCTGCGGCAGTATCTTCTGCATGGACAGCAGGCTTGTCGTGACGAGGCCAGACTTTACCCATTGCCATTTCAGGAGACGCCACACCTGTCGTTGGGCGACGCTTGGGGCGCTCAACAATGGAGACCACGTTTTCCATTTCGCCCAGGCTGTCAGACACTTCTTCTACCGCATGGGTAATGGCATCAGAGACGGCCTGATCGACCTGGTTTTCATCCTGTTGAGGACGTGTATCGCGAATGCGGCGACGGCGTTGACCGCTGGCACGCAGGTGACGCGGTGAGCGGCGGTTACGGCGTTGACCTTCCTGACCTTCCTGAGCATCTGTTTCCGGCTGTACATCGGCAGATTCAAGCTCAGCGGCAGAGTTGGCTTCTTTGGCCATTTCGATACCGACGTTCTTAACACGGCTTGGCTTGTTCTCGCTGACCGCAGCAGGTGCTTGCTCTGTGTCACCGGCTGGCTGCAGTTCTGCAGATTCCAGGCGGATCTTCTTATGCAGCTGGCGACGCTGGCGACGCTGTTTTACCTTCTCGGTCTTGGGTTGCTCAACGTTGTCGGTGATCGCTTCCGCTGTTGTGTCAATGGCCTCTGCCGTTTCAGCTTGTTGCTGCTTTTCCTTACGGCGTTGCTTTTGCACTTCATCGCGGCGTTGGCGTTTTTGCTCTTTGATTTCTTCGTCAGCGATGGTGCGCGGTGCCGCCGCTTTCACTGGTTTTTCAGCCTGAGCGTTACGCTCTTGCTTCGGACGCTCATTGCGACGACGTTGCTGACGCTGACCTTTTTCGCCAGCTTTAGCATCGCGTGAATCGCGATCATCATCCTGACGGTTACGGCTCTGGCCCTGACGGCTGCCGTCTTTGCCGCGGCGGTTATCACGACGGTTGTCACGTCGGTTATCCTGGCGTACGGCAGGTGTTGTCTCTTGCTTCTCTGCCGGCTTCTCTTCAGAGGTGCTGCTAAAGAGGCTGGCAAGCGCACTGAACAGACGCTGGAACAGACCCGGCTTGCTTTCAGCTTTGACCGTCGGCTCAGAGACTGCAGCAGGGGCAGGCTTCACAACCGGCGCTGGTGCTTTTGGCGCAGTGAATCCTTGCAGAACGGGCTCTTCACGTTTCTTGGTTGCACGCTCCGGCGCCGCTTCCGCGGCTTCTGTCTCACGTGTGGCTTCCAGCACTTGCGGAATGTGGTAAGACAAGGTGTCTTTTTCTTCGCCGGTACGCACACGCAGCACTTCAAAATGCGGTGTTTCAATATCAGCGTTAGGCACAATCACCACTCTTACATCGTGATATTTTTCGATGTGTTGAACAGAGCGACGTTTTTCGTTCAGCAGATAGGACGCAACAGCAACCGGCACGATAGCCTGTACCTGAGAGCTGTTGTCTTTCAGTGCTTCTTCTTCAATTAAGCGAAGAATAGACAGAGACAGCGACTCGTTATCACGGACCACACCTGTACCTGTACAGCGTGGGCAGACATGGTGGCTGGCTTCAGCCAGAGAAGGACTCAGACGCTGACGCGACATTTCCAGCAGGCCGAAGCGGGAGATACGGCCGATTTGCACGCGGGCACGGTCCATTCGCACGGCTTCGCGCAGGCGGTTTTCCACTTCACGCTGGTGACGAACCGGGGTCATATCGATGAAGTCGATAACCACCAGGCCGCCTAAGTCGCGCAAACGCAGTTGACGGGCGATTTCGTCGGCCGCTTCCAGGTTGGTCTGCAGCGCGGTTTCTTCGATATCACCACCTTTCGTGGCGCGGGCAGAGTTGATATCGATAGAAGTCAGGGCTTCTGTCGGGTCAATCACCACAGAACCACCGGAAGGCAGACGTACTTCACGCTGGAAAGCTGATTCAATCTGGCTTTCAATCTGATAGTGGCTGAACAGCGGCACTTCGCCTTCGTAACGTTTTACTTTAGGCAGAAAATCAGGACGGATCAGCTTGATGTGATCACGGGCGCGGTCGAAGATTTTCGGGCTGTCGATCAAAATCTCGCCAATATCACGGCGCAGATAGTCACGAATCGCACGGGCAATCACGTTACTTTCCTGATGGATCAGGAATGGGGCAGGGTGGGCATCGGCGGCTTCTTTCACTGCACTCCAGTGATTGAGCAGTACGTTTAAATCCCACTCCAGCTCTTCAGCGGATTTGCCCACGCCCGCAGTACGTACAATCAGGCCCATGCCATCGGGTAGCTGCAGGGTGCTCAGTGCGGCTTTCAGTTGTGTGCGTTCTTCCCCTTCGATTCGGCGCGAGATACCGCCGGCACGAGGGTTGTTTGGCATCAGTACCAGGTAACTTCCCGCCAGAGAGATAAAGGTTGTCAGCGCAGCCCCTTTGTTGCCGCGTTCTTCTTTATCCACTTGAACGATCACTTCCTGACCTTCTTTCAGTACTTCCTTGATATTAGGACGACCCTGATAGGTGTAGTTGGCTGGGAAGTAGTCGCGTGCAATTTCTTTCAGAGGGAGGAAACCGTGACGCTCGGCACCATAGTCGACGAAAGCTGCTTCAAGACTAGGTTCGATACGGGTAATGCGGCCTTTGTAGATATTTGCTTTCTTAGATTCGTGTCCTGGGCTTTCGATATCAAGATCGAATAGCTTTTGACCGTCCACTAATGCGACGCGCAACTCTTCCTTCTGAGTTGCGTTGATCAACATTCTTTTCATTCTGTGTACTCATTTATTGTCGTTGTTTTAGTGAGCCAATATTGGATTTTCTACCGATGCTGCCTGACCCCAAGTCTGATTTACGGTTGCAACCTCACGGTTGGATGTTTCAGGAGTGCTCTATGGCTACACGTATCTGCCAGCTGTACTTAAAGATGGTATAAGACCATTAAAAGTGGCTTTAAGACCCTACGGTACTCAGCCGGTAACACCGCGTCATCGCGGTTGTATCTCTAACACCGATAAAAAATCTGCAATCGGAACACTAATAATGACTCTGCATGACTTATCGTCTTACGCCTATTGCAGCGACGCCAAGCAGAGCAGGATAAAAAACATTCATCATGACGAAAATATGACCGTCATGGCACGGAAAGTGGGAAATTCCCTATTCCAGACTGCAATCATAGCAGGGTGACTTTTTTGCGGCAATCTGCTTTATAGCCGTGATAGAATCTTGGGCTATGAAAGATGACAAACCAAAAGTGCAATTCATCGCGATTGCTGATGATTTTGCCGGGCAAAGGATTGATAATTTTCTCCGTGCCCGACTGAAAAACGTGCCCAAAAGTATGATTTACCGGATTTTGCGTAAGGGTGAGGTGCGAGTAAACAAAAAAAGGATAAAACCGGAGTACAAACTCCAGGAAGGGGATCTGGTGAGAGTACCGCCTGTGACCTTGCCAGAGAAAGAAGCAGCGGCGCCTGTCAGTACCAAACTGGACAAAGTCGCTGAGCTGGAAAATTGCATCATTTACGAAGATGAGCACATGCTTATCCTCAATAAACCGTCAGGTACCGCTGTACACGGTGGCAGTGGCCTGAAATTTGGTGCCATCGAAGCGCTGCGGGCGTTGCGCCCGGATGCCCGTTTTCTGGAGTTGGTACACAGGATAGACAGAGATACTTCAGGCATTTTGCTGGTCGCAAAGAAACGTTCAGCCCTGCGTAAACTTCAGGAACAGTTCAGGCAGAAAACGGTTCAGAAATATTATTTTGCGTTAGTCATGGGGCAGTGGCCGAAAGAGTGCCGTAAAGTCACCGCTCCGCTGCTGAAAAACGAAGTCAACAGTATTGTTCGGGTCAATCCGAACGGCAAAGCGTCTGATACACGTTTTAAAGTCCTGGAAAGTTTTCAAGAGGCGACGCTGGTGCAGGCCAGTCCGGTCACAGGCCGTACGCATCAGATCCGTGTGCACTGTCAGTACACAGGTCACCCCATTGCCTGGGATGACAGATACGGTGACCCGCGTTTTGATGCGTATACCAAGACGGCCGGGCTGAACCGTCTCTTTTTACATGCAGCGAATATCCAGTTTGAGCACCCGCACTCGGGTGAGAAAGTGGAATTCAATGCCCCGATGGATGCCATGCTCAACAGAACGCTGGAGGCGCTTCGCCAGCGTTGATGCACTCAGTTAATGCATTCAAAGGACGTCAATACCCTGTCGGGACAGCATCTCCCGCAAACAGATGAGAGGCAAACCGATCAGGGTATTGGGATCCCGGCCTTCCAGGCGGTCAAACAAGGCGATACCCAAGCCTTCGCTTTTGAAGCTGCCGGCGCACTGTAAAGGTTGCTCCCGTTCAACATAACGTTGGATCTCAGCCAGCGTCAGGATGCGGAAATGCACATGAAAGGGCTCGCAGATGACGTCGCTGGTGTCCGTCTGAGCGTTATAGACGCACAGGCCTGTATAAAACGTGACTGTCTGACCGCTGGCGGCGGCGAGCTGGGCACAGGCCTGCTCTGAGATATGAGGTTTACCCACGATCTTGTCGTTAATGACGCAGACCTGATCCGAGCCGATGATGATATGGGACGGATGTTCTGCCCGGCATGCACGGGCTTTGGCTTCAGCCAGCCGCTTGACCAGTGTTTCAGCCGATTCATCAGGAAACGGTGTTTCATCGATATTGGGTGATGCGCAGTCGAACGGTAAACCGAACTTCTCCAGCAGACTGCGGCGGAAGGGAGAAGTGGAAGCCAGAAGTAGCGGTTGTTTCATGGTTTGACTCAATGTGTGTAGGTGTGTTCAGTGCGTTTTTTCTCCCAGCGATAGGGGGAGCAATAAGCTGAAATCTACGCTAGTTTTAACTCAGAACCAACCTTATTATACCTGCCGTACCATGGACTTGGACAGGCAATGAAAACCCCCTGGGGGGAAATGGTCAAAAGCTGGGATTTCGGACACATTTCCTTTGACTCAAACCAATTAGAAGGCTAATATTCGCGCCCTATGCAAAAGGTAAAATTGCCGCTGACGGTAGATCCGGTCCGCGCTGCTCAAAAAAAGCTCGACTATGATGGCATCATCAAAGCCGAGCTTTTAGAGCGTTTGGCTGAATCGGCTTCCAGCGTTTTAAGTGATGCAAACGTCATCTTATCATTTGACTTTGACCAGCGTCATATCGCATTCATGCGCGGGCATGCTGATGTCGATGTGATGTTAACCTGTCAGCGATGTCAGGAAGAATTCCAACACCATTACAGTGTGGATTTCTGTTATAGTCCGCTCCTCAGACCCGAGGAAGCAGATGAGTTTCCGGAAGCTTATGAGCCGGCTGAAGTCGACGAAAATGGTGAGATCAATCTGCTTCAACTCATCGAAGATGAGCTGATTCTGGAGTTACCGCAAGTGCCAATGCATGATGAAGCTGACTGTTCAGTCACTGCATCAGGTATGAGCTTCGGTGAGATCCCTGTTGCTGATGAGCGTCCGAATCCGTTTGCAGTATTAAAAAACTTGAGTAAAAGTAATAAGGAGTAGGGTTAATGGCCGTACAAAAGAGCAAAAAATCACGTTCAGCACGTGGTATGCGTCGTTCACACGATGCACTGACTAGCGCTGCTGTATCTGTCGATCAGAACAGCGGTGAAACCCATCTGCGTCACCATGTGACTGCTGACGGTTTTTACCGTGGCCGCAAGGTTATCAACAAATAAGGTTGAACCTTGACTGGTCTAACCGTTGCACTTGATGCAATGGGTGGGGATTTCGGTCCTCAGGTAACAGTGCCTGCCGCCGTGCAGGCACTGTTACAATACCCGTCGCTTAATCTGCTTCTCTTCGGTGATCAAAGTGCAATCACCGCTCAACTCTCATCGCTTAATTCTACTCATCATCCCCGTCTGACTGTTGTCCACTGCGATCGTGCCATCGCTGATCACACGCGTCCGTCTCAGGCATTACGCCAAAGCCAGGGTTCGTCTATGCGCCGGGCATTGGATGCGGTGGCAGAAGGTGACGCGGATGCCTGCGTCAGTGCAGGAAATACCGGCGCTCTCATGGCCTTGGCTCGCTATACGTTGAAGCAACTCCCCGGCGTAGAACGTCCTGCTTTGGTGTCCGCGATCCCCAGCCGCCGCGGTGGCAAAACCTGGTTGCTGGATCTGGGCGCCAATGTCTCTTGTGATGCTGATACTTTGTTTCAGTTTGCGGTGATGGGATCGGTACTGGCCGAGCAGGAATTGACGGGCAGGCCGCCCAAAGTGGCCCTGCTCAATATTGGCTCTGAAGAAATTAAAGGCAACGATCTGGTTAAACGTTGTGCTTCTATGCTGAGCCGTTCACCGGATGTGCATTACATTGGCTATGTTGAAGGCAATGAACTGTATGACGGCAAAGCCGATGTGGTTGTCTGTGACGGTTTTGTCGGCAATGTCAGCCTGAAAACCAGCGAAGGGGTTGCTAATCTCTTTATAGAGAGCTTTAAACAGGCGGTCAGCCAGCATCCTATCAAGCGATTGATCGCTAAGTGGCTGTTTAGTGACCTGTTCCGTCAGATACAAAGCCTGAACCCCGACCAGTACAATGGTGCAAGTCTGTTAGGATTGCGCGGTATTGTCGTGAAAAGCCATGGAAGTGCTGACGTTGCTGCTTTGACCAATGCGATTGGTGAGGCGGTACATGAAATCAAACGGAAGATACCGGCAAAAATCAGTGACCGTTTGGAACACGTACTACTTGAGAGGCATTTTTAGTCTTCATGTATAGCAGAATATTAGGCACTGGCAGCTATCTGCCAGAGCAGGTTCGTACCAATGCGGATCTGGAAAAAATGGTGGATACCAGCGATGAGTGGATTGTCGCTCGCACTGGTATTCGTGAGCGTCGCATCGCGGCAGAAGACGAAACCGTTGCAGTCATGGGGTATCACGCTGCAAGCCGTGCGATGGAAATGGCCGGTGTTGCGGCTGACGAGATTGATTTAATTATCGTTGCGACAACTTCCGCCAGCCATGCTTTTCCGTCTGCAGCCTGTCAGGTACAGGGGATGCTTGGCGTCAAAGGCTGCCCGGCATTTGATCTTGCCGCGGCCTGTTCCGGTTTTGTCTATGCCTTGAGTGTGGCGGATCAACACATCAAAACCGGCATGGCGAACAAGGTGCTGGTTATCGGTGCGGATGCGCTGTCCCATAAGTGCGATCCGCAAGACCGTTCCACCATCATTTTATTTGGGGATGGTGCCGGGGCCGTCGTGCTGGGCGCCAGTGAAGAAGCCGGTATCATTTCTACCCATTTACATGCAGATGGCCATTTTGGCGGTTTGCTCAGTTTGGCTGTGCCTGAACACGGTAAGACATTCGATTGTAATAAATGGCTCTTCATGGCAGGCAACGAAGTCTTCAAAGTGGCCGTCACACAGTTGTCGAATCTGGTGACGGATACACTGGCAGCCAACAATATGGAAAAATCTGATTTGGACTGGCTGGTGCCGCATCAGGCCAATTTACGTATTATTACGGCGACGGCGAAAAAGCTGTCCATGTCGATGGATCAGGTTGTCGTGACTCTGGATAAGCAAGGGAACACGTCAGCGGCAACGGTGCCAGCTGCACTGGATGAAGCCGTACGAGACGGCCGCATCCAGCGGGGACAGACACTGTTGCTGGAAGCCTTTGGGGGTGGATTCACCTGGGGTTCGGCACTGGTGAAATTCTGATAGCACCGCACGTTTTTTACTATGAGGCACAGGCGGAATTAATCAATCATCGCCTGATTACCGCATCAATGATGGCATCTTGGATGCCATTTCTCTTTGTATAAGGATTCTCGAATGTCTAAGTTCGCGATTGTTTTCCCTGGTCAGGGGTCTCAGGCTGTTGGCATGCTGGCTGAACTGGCTGAGCAGTATGAAAGCGTACAGCAAACTTTTGCACAAGCATCTGATGCTCTGGGCTATGACCTGTGGGCGCTGGTTCAGAATGGCCCGGCCGAAGATCTGAATCAGACTCACCGTACTCAGCCTGCTCTTCTGGCTGCCTCGGTGGCTATCTGGCGTGTCTGGCAGCAAGAAGGGGGCGCACAGCCTGCGGTTCTGGCTGGTCATAGCCTGGGCGAATATTCTGCACTGGTTTGTGCTGGTGTGCTGGACTTCAGCGATGCCATTAAGCTGGTTGAGCTGCGTGGTCAATTGATGCAGGAAGCGGTGCCGGCAGGTGTGGGCGCCATGTCGGCGATCATTGGTCTGGACAATGACGCGATCGCGAAAGCGTGCGAAGAAGCCGCTCAGGGCGAAGTGGTTGCACCGGTTAACTTTAATTCACCGGGTCAGGTAGTGATTGCCGGACATAAAGCGGCAGTGGAACGAGCGAACGAGCTGTGTAAAGCCGCTGGTGCGAAACGCGCACTGCCACTGCCCGTATCTGTCCCGTCTCATTGCGCCCTGATGAAACCTGCTGCCGATAAACTGGCCGTGGCGCTTGAGTCAGTTACTTTCAATACACCGGTTATTCCGGTGATTAATAATGCGGACGTCGCGACTGAAACCGATCCGGCCGCGATCAAGCTGGCGCTGGTCAAACAGCTTTATGGCCCTGTACGCTGGACAGAATCTGTCGAACGTATGGCCGCGGAAGGTATCGAACTGCTGCTGGAAGTGGGACCGGGCAAAGTGTTGACGGGTCTGACTAAGCGTATTGATAAGTCACTGAATGGTGCGGCTGTGAATGATCCAGCCAGCCTCGCAGCGGCTAAATAATTTGACGTTGTCGCGATAGCTGCTTGTTAGTCGCGACAAACTGAATCATCAGCCTGTCAACAAAGACAGGCTATATAAAGAGGAAATAACATGAGCCTGGAAGGTAAAGTTGCTCTGGTCACTGGCGCAAGCCGTGGTATTGGCCGTGCGATCGCAGAAATCCTGGTTGAACGTGGTGCTACCGTAGTCGGCACTGCCACTTCTGAAAGTGGTGCGGAAGCGATTAGCGCCTACCTGGGTGATAAAGGGAAAGGTCTGGCACTGAATGTCACCTCGCAAGAGTC
Organism: Photobacterium sp. Hal280; assembly: GCF_037162255.1. Lineage (NCBI taxonomy): Bacteria > Pseudomonadati > Pseudomonadota > Gammaproteobacteria > Vibrionales > Vibrionaceae > Photobacterium > Photobacterium sp. Hal280. The sequence continues at coordinate 2,129,611 of NZ_JARLUO010000005.1, read as the reverse complement.
TATCGATACAGTGCTGAAGCAGATCAAAGAAGAGTTTGGTGATGTTGATATTCTGGTGAACAACGCCGGTATTACACGCGATAACCTGCTGATGCGAATGAAAGATGACGAATGGCAGGATATCATCAACACAAATCTGACCTCGATTTTCCGTCTGTCTAAAGCTGTGCTACGTTCAATGATGAAAAAACGTTATGGACGTATTATCAGCATTGGCTCTGTGGTCGGTACTATGGGTAATGCGGGTCAGGCGAACTATTCAGCGGCAAAAGCCGGTGTGATCGGTTTCACTAAATCCATGGCACGCGAAGTGGCTTCACGGGGTATCACAGTGAACGCTGTGGCGCCTGGTTTTATTGAAACAGACATGACCAAAGCCCTGAATGATGAGCAACGTGCTTCTACTTTGTCTGCCGTGCCTGCGGGACGTTTAGGTGAGCCGCGTGAAATTGCAGCAGCTGTTGCATTTCTGGCTTCTGACGATGCTGGTTACGTTACAGGCGAAACCCTGCACGTGAACGGCGGCATGTACATGATTTAAGCAAAAAAGTTGAATTCTTTTTGGATGCAGGTCAAACTCACGTAGATTTGACGCAGAATCGTGGTTTGACCAGCACCCTGAGTGTTGCAACTTTTACAGTAATGAATAAACTACAGCAAATCGCAATAGCGAACTCTTGTTAAGGAAATAGATTAGTATGAGCAACATCGAAGAACGCGTAAAAAAAATCATCGTTGAGCAGCTGGGCGTAGATGAGTCTGAAGTAAAGAACGAAGCTTCTTTTGTTGACGATCTGGGTGCTGACTCTCTGGATACTGTTGAGCTGGTAATGGCTCTGGAAGAAGAATTCGACACAGAAATTCCAGATGAAGAAGCTGAGAAAATTACTACAGTTCAGGCAGCTATCGACTACGTTGTAAGCGCTTCTGCTGAGTAATTTCAAGAACACTTCCAGGCGGTCTCCATGACCGCCTGATTTTCATTTGTAAATCCTTATTTAATACTTCAGTTCCCGGAGAATAAATCGTGTCTAAGCGTCGCGTAGTTGTAACTGGCATGGGTATGCTGTCGCCGGTTGGCAATACTGTCGAATCTTCATGGAAAGCCTTGTTGGCAGGCCAGAGTGGTATCAGCAATATTGAGCACTTCGATGCGAGTGATTTTGCAACCCGTTTTGCTGGCATGGTCAAAGACTTCAATTGCGAAGATTACATGTCAAAGAAAGATGCCCGCAAAATGGATCTGTTCATCCAGTATGGCGTGGCTGCTGGTATTCAGGCGCTGAAAGACTCTGGTATTGAAGTCAACGAAGACAACGCCAATCGCTTTGGTGTTGCTATCGGTTCAGGTATTGGTGGTATTGGTCTGATTGAAGTCAACCACCAGGCTATGCTAGAAAAGGGTCCGCGTAAAATCAGCCCGTTCTTTGTACCATCCACTATTGTCAACATGATTGCAGGTCACTTGTCTATCATGTACGGCCTGCGCGGTCCAAACATTGCTATTTCTACTGCCTGTACGACTGGCCTGCACAACATTGGTCACGCTGCCCGTATGATTGTATACGGTGATGCGGACATGATGCTGGCTGGTGGTGCAGAAAAAGCGTCAACACCGCTGGGTATGGGAGGCTTTGCTGCGGCGAAGGCTTTGTCTACCCGTAACGATGATCCTCAGGGCGCGTCTCGTCCTTGGGACAAAGATCGTGACGGTTTCGTCCTGGGCGACGGTGCAGGCATGATGGTGTTGGAAGAATATGAACATGCGAAGGCGCGTGGTGCCAAGATTTATGCGGAGCTGGTTGGCTTTGGTATGAGTGGTGATGCTTATCACATGACTTCGCCAAGTGCTGATGGTTCTGGCGGTGCCCTGGCCATGGAAGCGGCGATTCGTGATGCCGCGATTTCACAAGATCAGATTGGCTATGTGAATGCACACGGTACCTCTACACCGGCTGGTGACGTTGCTGAAACGCTGGGCATTAAACGTGCCTTGGGTGCAGCGGCAGACAAGGTGCTTGTGTCTTCCACTAAGTCGATGACAGGTCACTTGCTGGGCGCAGCAGGTTCTGTGGAATCCATTATTACTGTGATGTCTCTGGTTGATCAGGCGGTACCGCCAACCATCAACCTGGAGAATCCAGACGAAGGTTGCGACCTGGATTATGTACCGGGTGAAGCCCGTCAGGTTTCGATGGAGTACGCATTGTGTAACTCCTTCGGATTCGGCGGCACGAATGGCTCTTTGCTGTTCAAGAAAATCTAAGTCGATTCTGTTATGCTAGACGGCCCGGTCATCTAACCGGGCCGTTTTTTTATGGGGGTCGCAATGGTGTGGATGAACCGTTTTGCAAAGGGCTATGTGGAACACGACAAGGTTGAGGTGGCTGACCGTGCTTTGCAGTACGGCGACGGTTGTTTTACGACTGTGCTGGTTGAACACAGTGAACCCAGGCTTTGGCATCTGCACCTTGAACGCCTGCGAACGACCTTGAAAAGACTGGACATTGATGCTCCAGACTGGTCGCCCCTAACAGATAAGGTGATGTCTCTTGCCAAGGGGTATCCTGAAAAAGGCGTTGTAAAAATACTCATCAGCCGGGGAGCCGGAGGCAGAGGTTACAGCCCTGCAGGCTGCCATCAGACCCAGGTGATTATTTCCGACTTTGTCTGGCCATCCTTTTACAAGACCTGGCAACAGGAAGGGATTGAGTTAGGCGTCTGTCAGCAGCGGCTCGGGCTTTCTCCCATGTTAGCCGGCTTAAAGCACCTGAACCGTTTGGAGCAGGTGTTGCTGAAGCAGGAAATCGAACGCAATGGCTGGCTTGATGCTGTCGTGCTAGATGCGAATGGCCATGTGGCAGAAACCAGTGCCTCCAATATTTTCTGGCGTTGTGGCAATCAGTTGTACACGCCGGCTTTGGATCTGGCTGGGGTACATGGCTTAATGCGGGCGCATGTTTGTCAACAGGCAAGCGCATTGGGTTATTGTCTTGAGTTTGTCAAAAGCCCGCTCGACACCTTGCTTTGCGCGGATGAAGTCTTTATTACTAATGCGTTGATGGCCCTGGTGCCTGTCACGAAAATCCAAATGAAAACGTACACTGAACACAGTGCGTTCAAAGCGATAACGAAGAGGTTGTACACGTGCTAAAGAAACTGGCATTGGTGTTTGTACTGTTGGGAGCCATCCTGGCGGGCGGTGCAGGCTGGACGTATGTGCAGGTAAGAGCAAGTATTGACCAGCCATTGCTAAAAACGACTGAGCCCTATCTCACGGTCAGACAGGGCTCCACCTTCCGAGGCTTGCTTTACCAGCTCACTCAGATGGGGTTGATTGCCGATTCCCCCTGGACGCGCTGGATCGGGCGGATTGAACCGCAACTGGCGCAAATTAAAGCGGGCACGTATTCCATTGAGCAGGCACATACCCTGCGCGATGTCCTGAGGACAGTGGCTTCGGGCAAAGAACACCAGTTTGCGATCACCTTGCTGGAGGGTGGCCGTTTTTCCGATTGGCTGGCTGAGCTTGAAAATGCCCCAATGCTGAAGAACGACACTTCCCAGATGACAGAGCTGGATATCGCCAAAGCGATCGGCGCCGATGTTGATAAGCTGGAAGGGTATTTATTACCTGAAACCTATCACTATACAGCGGGTACCTCTGATCTGGCTTTGCTTAAACGCGCTTATAAGCATATGACAGAACTGCTTGATAATGCCTGGAAAGACAGGGACGATTCGATCCCGCTCAATAATCCGTACGAAGTCTTGATCATGGCTTCGATTATCGAGAAAGAAACAGCGGTTGATGAAGAGCGCGCTAAAGTGTCATCTGTCTTTATGAACCGTCTGCATAAAGGGATGCGTCTTCAGACGGATCCGACGGTGATTTATGGCTTAGGGGAGAAATTTGACGGTAATATTCGCAGAAAAGATTTGCGAACCCCGACACCTTATAACACCTATACCATAGACGGTTTACCACCCACGCCCATTGCTATGCCAAGCGCGGCCTCTGTGATTGCGGCAGTGAAACCGGCTCAGACAGGCTACTACTATTTTGTGGCCGACGGAAAAGGTGGCCATACTTTCTCAACAACATTAAGCGAGCATAATCGTGCTGTTCGCCATTATCTAAAGATATTAAAACAATAAATGAACGGAAAATTTATCGTCATCGAAGGCCTGGAAGGGGCGGGTAAAAGTACCGCGATTGCCACTGTGCTGGACACGCTTGCGGCACGGGGGATCACCGACATTCAGTCTACCCGTGAACCAGGCGGGACACCTCTGGCCGAGCAAATGCGAGCGCTGGTGAAAGAAGGACACCCGGAAGAGCCATTGACAGATATGGCTGAGCTCTTGTTACTGTATGCGGCGCGCAGCCAGCTGGTAGAAAATGTTATTAAGCCTGCGCTTCAGGCGGGTCATTGGGTGGTGGGTGATCGTCATGATATGTCATCGCAGGCTTACCAGGGCGGCGGCAGGGGATTTGACCCTGAGCTGATGTCTGGGATTAAAACCATGGTGCTTGGCGATTTCGAACCGGATCTGACCATTTATATGGACATTGACCCTGAGCTGGGTCTGTCGCGGGCTCGGGGACGCGGGGCTTTGGATCGCATCGAAAAAATGGATCTGTCTTTCTTCGAGCGAACCCGGGAGCGGTTTTTAGCGCTGTCACGTCATGATCCCAAAGTGGTGATTATTGATGCGTCCCAATCGCTGGAAGCTGTGACCTCGGATATCCGCCAGCAGTTGAATATCTGGCTGGCTCAGCAGGAGTTAACATGAGTTACCCTTGGCTGGCAACGGTCTGGCAGCAATGGCAGCAGCTTTTGAGTCAGGATCGTTTGCATCACGCCATGCTGTTGATTTCACCCGCCGGGTGCGCCGGGGACGTGCTGATTCGCCAGCTGGCAAAAGCCGTGCTCTGTCAGAACGGTGTCGAAGAGCCCTGTGGGATCTGCCACAGCTGCCAGCTCTTTGAAGCCGGAACCCATCCAGATTGTCACAGCATCAGTCCGCAGGATGGCAAAGCCATCGGCGTTGATATGGTGCGTCAGTGTCATCACTGGGCGTGGGAAACCTCTCAGCTCGGCGGTAAGCGTGTGGTACTGATTGAGCAGTCAGAGCATATGGGCGAGGCGGCGGCGAATGCCTTGCTGAAAACACTGGAAGAGCCGCCGGCAAACTGCCAGTTCATCTTAACCGCTTCTGAGTTGGACCGCTTACTGCCAACGATTAACAGCCGGTGTAACAAGTGGCGTCTGCCTCTGCCGCCTGAACAGGATGTTAAGCGCTGGGTTGAAAATAAACTGATGCAGTCAGTCAAACTGGAGGCGGTACGGCTGAACGGCAATGCGCCTCTGGCGGCCTTAGCATTTATTGAACAGGGGCAGGATATCCGCCATCAGAATCTGCTGGCGGGTTTTCATCAGTTTTTGTCTCCACCCTATAGTGGCCTGTTCAGTGTGGCTGACAGCTGCATGAAAGACGGTCACTTAAGCCTGAAATGGCTGAGCTACTTTCTGGTTGACTGCCTGAAAGTACAGCAAGGCGCTGAGCAGCACTTGATTCATTGTGAATCAGCAGCTTTGGTCAGGCAGGTCGCGGGACAGCTGACCACGGCCACATTGCTGGCGCAGATCAAAGGGCTCAATGCCTTGATCCGGGAACTGGAAACCCATCCCGGTCTGAATGATGAATTGTTGATCTCTGACTGGTTGTCAGGCTTTATCAGTACAACATAAATACACCGAAACGCGAGAGGATATTCAGGTGCTAGTAGATTCCCATTGCCACCTTGATAAATTGAATTACAGCGAACTGCATACTGATGTCGCAGACGTACTGGCGAAAGCACAGGCTCGGGGGTAGAGTATTTTCTGTCTGTCGGTGTCACCCTGAACAGTTTCCCTGCCATGATGGAAATGATTGCCCCTTTCGAGAATGTGTTTGCATCTTGTGGGGTGCATCCGCTGGATATTGAAGCTGGTTTTGATTATGACCAACTGAGGCAATATGCCAGCGATGACAAAGTTGTCGCTATTGGTGAAACCGGGTTGGATTACCACTACCAACCTGAACTGGCCGAACAGCAGCAGGATATTTTCCGTCAGCATATCCGTTTGGCGATTGAACTGAACAAGCCGTTGATCATTCACACCCGGATGGCGCGTGAAGACACCATTCGTATTTTGCGTGAAGAGGGTGCTGAGCGCTGTGGCGGTGTGTTGCATTGTTTCACTGAAAGTCTGGAAATGGCAGAAGCGGCGATTGAGCTGGGCTTCTATATTTCGATTTCCGGGATTGTGACCTTTAATAAAGCCGCTGAGTTAAAAGATGTGGTGAGCCGCTTGCCTCTGGAGCGACTATTGGTGGAAACTGATTCGCCCTACTTAGCGCCTGTGCCTTATCGCGGCAAAGAAAATCAGCCGGCTTATGTCAAAGAAGTAGCAGAGTATATCGGCCTGCTGAAAGGGGTATCTGCCGCCGAGGTGGCCAGAGTGTCGAGTGAAAACTTTTTTCGACTTTTTTCGCAGGCAAAACGATAAAACGGATAAAAAAGGAGCTCAGGCTCCTTTTTTTAACTTTTTTAATGTTTATATCTTTTAATTTTAATTTCCCCTCTTTTATCCATACTTTCCTCAATACTTTTCAAGTATTTCTTGAAATCTTCATTCGTTACATAAAGAAACATGAGATACAAAAGTGAAATATAATTACACCCGGGCGCCCCACTGGGTTTTGTGTTCAAGTGTATGTATTTTAAGTATTTTGTTGTTTTTGTTGTGTTTTTTGAGTCAATTGTTAATTGTGATCTATGCGTCAAACTGAAACTTACTTTCATGTTCGGTTGGCAATATTGATTGATGTCACGTTATATTTAGCGCCGCATTTTATACTTATGCCGAACAATAAAAATGAGCGGTGCTAGCATTATGACTACGGGGGTAGGTCGCTGGAAACCGCTGAAACAAAACAAACATCTCACTCAGGAGCACAATATGTTTAAGAACTTTTTTGCTAACCTGCAGAAGGTCGGTAAGGCGCTGATGCTGCCTGTATCGGTTCTGCCGGTAGCGGGTATTCTGTTAGGTGTGGGGGCTGCTAACTTCAGCTGGTTACCTGCAGTGGTATCTCATTTGATGGAACAGGCCGGTGGCTCTGTATTCGGTCAGATGGCACTGTTGTTTGCCGTTGGTGTGGCGCTTGGCTTTACGAAAAACGACGGTGTTGCCGGTCTGTCTGCCATCGTCGGTTACGGCATTATGGTTGCCACCCTGAAGGTGATGGGTGATGTCATGGGTGTCGCGAAAATTGAGACCGGTGTACTGGGCGGTATCCTGGCTGGTGGTGTGGCAGCCTGGGCCTTCAACCGCTTCTTTAAGATCCAGTTGCCGGAGTACCTGGGCTTCTTTGCCGGTAAGCGTGCAGTACCTATCATTACAGGTTTTCTGTCTATTGCGCTGGGTGTTGTGCTGTCATTTATCTGGCCGCCAATCGGTTCAGCGATTGCCGCATTCTCTGACTGGGCTGCTAACCAGAACCCTGTACTGGCCTTCGGTATCTACGGTGTCGTTGAGCGCTCTCTGATCCCATTTGGCCTGCACCACATCTGGAACGTTCCATTCTTCTATGAAGCAGGTACGTGTGTGAACAGTGCCGGCGAGACAGTTCACGGTATCATGACTTGTTTCCTGACAGCGGATGATGCATCTCGTGCCGCAGGCAACGGTTTTGGTCAGCTTGCGGGTGGTTACCTGTTTAAGATGTTCGGTTTGCCAGCAGCAGCGTTTGCGATTGCTCACTGTGCTAAACCTGAAAACCGTGCCAAGGTGATGGGTATCATGGCATCTGCTGCCCTGACCTCTTTCCTGACCGGTATTACGGAACCGATTGAGTTCTCATTCCTGTTCATCGCGCCAGTCCTGTACGGGATTCACGCTTTGCTGGCTGGTCTGGCATATGTACTGACCAATGCGCTGGGTGTTGTACACGGCCATACCTTCTCAAACGGTTTCATCGACTTCATCGTTCAGATGCCTCGTGCAGAGAACGTGTGGACGCTGGTGATTCTGGGTCTGTGTTATGCCGTGCTGTACTACGTGGTATTCACTTTTGTGATTCGCGCCCTGAACCTGAAAACACCGGGCCGTGAAGATGAAACGGCAGAGGTTGAAACAGCAACGGGCACTGAGCTGGCCGGTGAACTGGTTGAAGCCTTCGGCGGTAAAGCGAACATCACTAACCTGGATGCCTGTATTACACGTCTGCGTGTCAGCGTGGCTGATACCGAGATCGTTGATCAGGACAAACTGAAGCGTCTGGGCGCAGCCGGTGTGGTTGTCGTCTCTGGCGGTGTGCAGGCTATCTTCGGTACTAAGTCTGATAACTTGCGTACAGAAATGGATGAGTGGATTCGCAATCACGCATAATCCGCGGTGACACTTTTCCTTTCACCCTCATCAAAGCCTGGCAGTTGCCAGGCTTTTTGTTGTCACTGCTAATCCACCGCCGATGGCGGCGGATTTTTACTTTGGTTTAAAGCGACAGGAAAAACAGCATCAGCACTGGCACCAACAGACTGAGAATGAATCCGCTGACGATGGCAATCGGCACGCAGCGAATGCCGCCGCAGTTCTGGATAATCGGTAGAGTGAAGTCCATTGCTGTGGCACCGGCATAACCGATGGCTGTGTTGGGGAAGCGCGAAATAACGGCGGGGATCATGGTTAACGCAACCAGTTCCCGCAGCAGCTCATTTAAGAATGATGCGCCGCCGTATACAGGCCCGAGGCCATCTCCCATCAAAATACCTGCCAGCGAATACCAGCCGAACCCGGAGGCCATTGCCAGTCCGTGATTGAGCGGAATACCCAACAGCCAGGCGGCGAGCAATCCGCCAGGTAAAGACGTCGCAATAATCACTAAAGCGATCAGCATGCCTTGCTTGTTGAGCAGGATTTGGCGCAATGTCATGCCACTGTTGCGCAGCTGGATGCCGATTAAAAACAGCAGCAGTAACAGAATGATTTCACTTGCCTGGTCAACCCAGCTCAAATCTATATTCAGCAGCAGACCAACAATCAGCCCGGCGGCCACGACCAATATCAGTTTGGCTGACTCCAGCAACATTTTTGCTTTGGGAAGCTGCTGGTGGCCATGCTCTGTTTTCAGTGGATAACGTTTATCAAGCAGCGGCAGAACCAGCAGGTTTGATGCGCTGATACAGAGGAAGAAGGTGATTGTATATAGCAGGATCTGACTGAGATTCTCGCCCAGATTATCCAGACCGGCCAAGCTCAGTCCCATCAGTGACAGAATCACCAGCACCAGGCGTGATGTCTGCGCGTGAATAAACTGAAGCACTGAGTCTTTCCTGACCGGTATGAGGTAGCCAACGATAAGTGGCAGGAAAATAAAAAGCATTCCTGAAAACATGAGTATCCTTACAATACGTTGCCTGTTCTGGCGAAAAGAAGCACCCGGATACTGCATTGTTGGTGCAGTTCTGACAATGAACCTTTTTGTCAATGGGCTGTTAATGAAATCAGAAGCTTATCAGGCTGCTGAAGACAGGGTCAATAGAGCGCTGTGTGTCTACAGCGCTTAAGTGGAGGAGATCAGGCTGGAATGGGCTTACTGGCAGATTAAAAACCACTGCTGAGCAACACGTGGTTGATTTGGCTGTTAAATTCGTCATCGGGCAGATTGGTCAGGGTAAACATGACTTCTGCACCGGCCAGATCCAGTTCAACCTCATGGTCGTCGATGGCGTCATCATCGTTTTTAAACAGTAATAAATGATTCGCCATGCGGGCGACATCCAGATAAGTGATGTCATCTTCTTTTTTGTGATCGGGGAAAAAACGCTTATTACAGGCGACTTCAAGATAATCCTCATCAAAGCCCCAGTGTTTGAGGATATCCAGGCTGGATTTATTACAGCAATGTTCAAAGACGTATTTGGCAAAATTGATATCCAGAAAATTCCCGCTATCAAGGTAGCTTTGGTATTCATGTATCAGGCTGAACAAACCGATGTCGGCAAATAATCCGGCCAGCAGGGCTTTCTCCGGCTCAATTTTCAGCTCTGGACGGTATTGCAGCAGGTTCTGGGTAATTAATGCCATAGAGCCCGCCAGTTGCCTGGAACGGGTGGCGCTGTTTGATAACAGAGATTTGCATTCAATATCAAAGCTGCTGTGCAGTTTAATGTCTAAGACTGTTTTTGCTGTAATGATATCTCTGACACGGAAAATACCGAGCCGGCTGACAGCGGTTTGAATATCGTGACAGACAATATTACGGCGATTAAACATCATGGTATTCGACGTTTTTATCACAGTTGCAGCCATACCCGGGTCATTCAGCAATAGGGTAGCTGCATCACGAACGGTGGAGTCGTCTCTGTTACATAAGGTCTGCAGTTCTGTCAGGACGTCGGGAATAGGCGGTAGCTTCAGACGATTTTCTTTGATCGCGTCCTTCACTAACGCGTGAAACTCTGATTGCAGGCCTGTCAAAATTTTGTCGTTTTCAGGTTTTAACCAGAAAAAAGATACATGCGGCATGAGGGAACGTTAACCTATGAGATTTTGCTTATTTTATCTTGGTCAGATGAGTTGAGTACACCAGACCAGGTGATTTTTGAGAACAATGTAAGGGTTAGTTGATATCGTCATCAAATAACTGGTTATTATCGAGAAGCTTGAGTAAAAAACGCGCAGTGAGGGCGGGGGAATCCTGAGCAATTAATAGCTGTTTATAGTGAACTTCGAGCGGTAGTGATTCAATCCAGCGCTGACAGACCCAGCTTAAGTCATCGAACTCACTGATTGGATATAAGGCGCCGATTTCCGGCATAGTGGCGAAAAAGAGTTTCAGCTTGTCCACTAAGCACTGGTGTTTGTCTGTTAAAGGAGTTGGCGGCCATGCTCTGAAAGGCAGATAGTCAGCAATCAGCAGGCGATCACTTTCATACCTGACTGATAAAATCCGTATTTTGGTTTTACCTTCAACAACTATGCTGAGCAAGCCATTCGTTAACGCGTTAAAGTCCACCACCCGGACTTTGGTAGCGATAGCGGGTATACGGGTGATGGTCTCGTCGTTGTCCTCTTCTTCACTGCGCATACATAATGCAAAATCCCTTTGTCCTTCAATCGACTCTTTCAGCATTCGCTGGTAACGATGTTCAGCAATGGTAATTTCCAGTTTGCCTTCAGGGAGTACATGGTTGGCAGAAGGAAACAGGGCAATATCAGGCATATTTCTTTATTCCTTTCTCCCGTTACTCTCTTAACCTTAGTCGCTATCACAGCGTAAAACGATCTGCCGCAGTGGAAAATGACACCGAATTCGCCATTCATCTCTATTGATAGAACACTTTAATTGCCTGAAATTGCATTCATTTTTTCTTAATAATTTGCTCTGAATCTCACTTTCATCTGTACTTTGTTTCATATGTGGAATTTGCAATTTCAGTGTGACATCGTTGCATATGATAGTTGGCGTTGGTTTTAGATCGACAAAGAAGAATAAATTTAGGACTTATGTTATGTCGATTACAAAAGAAACATTCATAAATTACCTGGATACCTTTGTACCGAATGAACAGCGTTCTATGTTTGGCGGGACAGGTATCTTCGTTCAGGGGGCCATGTATGCTCTGCTGTCGAATGAAAAGCTTTATATTCGTGGCGGAGAAACGCTGGATCAGCAACTGCTCGAATTGGGCTGCCACAAGTTCAAACATGTGAAGCGCAGTACGGTGGCAGTCGTGAATTACTACGATATCTCACCTCTGTATTCATCACGGCTATCGCTTTGTAACGAGCTGATTCAAAGCTCAATCGCGATAGCGTTGCAGGAAAAAACAGTCAAAGGAGCGTCCCGTAACAAGCGGTTGCGGGATCTTCCGAACTTGCGTTTGACCCTCGAAAGGATGATGAAGAAATCCGGCATTGATGACGTAGAAGTTTTTCATCAGATGGGAGCGGTGGATGCGTATCTGCAGGTAAAACAGACTCAGGGGAAAAATGTTGATCAGAAATTGCTGTGGATGTTTGCAGGAGCGATCGAAGGTTGCCATTGGACTTTGCTGAATGAATCACATAAAAATGTGTTATTGCAGCAACTTGAGCAGAAAAAGCAACATTACAAGCCCCCGCGCGGTGCTGAGCAACTTCCTTGTGATCTTATCTAATTGATAATCGCTGGAAAAAGACTTGTTGTTGCCTTAAATTCTGAGGCCAGTGGTTAAGTCTTTCGCAGAAAGTAAATCCGGGTGTGTGCAAACCACCCGGATTTCTTATTTTCAGCGCAGCAATGCTCCGGGGCGGACCTTTATCCTTTATCAGTGTCATCTATCTTTAATAGAGAAGGTTCGGTTGACCAGATGCTGCTGTGAAGAGATGAGAAATGAATGACCTGATCAGGGTGGGTTACATGGCCTGCTGGCTGAGTTGCGGTCCTGTATGGGCTGCGGGTTTCGCTGAACAGCGTGAACAGTACAATGACTGTATTCTGGCGTATGTTTCTGCTGCTGAGGAAGCGGCGGCAATTACCTGGTTAACCAATGCCTGCCGAGAACTGTATCTGGATAATATTCTGCTGACAGACAAAGACAAACAATACTACCAGTGCCTGCTCGAATTCATGCCGAAATCGAGCAGGCTTGAAGCCACATTGAGTATCAAGCAGGCCTGTCAGGACAGATACCGCTCTTTCTTACGCTGATCAGGCCTCTGAGCGTTTTGTCTGGCTGAGCAAAAACAGCAAAGCGGCAGAGACGACCACAGACGGGCCCGCAGGGGTGTCGTAGTGCCATGACAGTAACAGACCGAGTACCACAGCAATGCAGCCCAGAATGGCGGCAATCACTGCCATACTTTCCGGGCTTTGTGCAAAGCGGCGCGCTGTGGCTGCCGGGATGATCAGCAAAGAGGTGATAATCAGTGCGCCGACAAATTTCATCGCTACCGCAATCACCATGCCGACCATCAACATCAGCAGTAATCGCATCAGATCGACATTCACCCCTTCAACCTGAGCCAGATCTTCGTTGACTGTCATCGACAGCAGCGGACGCCATAATGCAATCAAAGCGGCCATGACCAGCGCGCCGCCACCGAATATCCAGATCAGATCATTGGTTGTGACCGCCAGCAAGTCACCAAAAAGATAAGCCATCAAATCAATGCGGACATGATCCATGAAACTGATGGCGACTAAGCCTAACGACAGTGCGCTGTGGGCGAGAATGCCCAGTAAGGTGTCCGTGGCGATATAGCGTTGCTTTTGTAAACTGACCAGGATAACCGCCAGAGTCAGACAGCAGATCACCAAAGCAAGGTTGAGGTTGATATTAAACAAGAAGCCCAGTGCTATGCCCAGTAATGAGGCGTGGGACAGCGTATCGCCAAAATAGGCCATTTTACGCCAGACAACAAAGGAGCCCAAAGGCCCGGCTAACATCGCGATGCCAATGCCGGCGGCAAAGGCGGGTAGCATAAATTCAAGCATTGTTTTTTCCGTGCTGGCATGGACCTACCAGGCTACCGCCCAGATCGTGTTCGTGATTGTGGTGATGGTGATACAGTGCAAGTTGCTCACTTTGCTGTGTGCCAAAGAGCGCGACATACGACGGGTGGCAGGTAATCGATTCTGGTTCACCCGAACAGCAGACATGGTGCTGCAGGCAGATCACATGGTCGGTTTTAGCCATAACCAGATGAAGATCATGAGAAACCATCATGATCGCGCAGTTCAGTTTATCTCTGAGCGACTGAATTAAACTGTAGAGCTCGAGCTGACCGTTGACATCGACGCCTTGTACGGGCTCATCAAGCACCAGCAAGTCTGGATTTTGCAAAAGGGCGCGAGACAGCAGCACTCTTTGCGTTTCCCCTCCCGACAGGCTGTGCATATTACTGTGTATCAGGTGCGCGCTGCTCGCCAGCGCCAGTGCATCCAGACGTTGCTGAGCACTGTAGCGCCCGCCAAGTGCCATAAAACGATCGACGGTCAGCGGCAGCGTGTCGTTGAGCTGCAGTTTTTGCGGTACATAGCCAATGCGTAGCCCTGGTGCGCGAATGACTCGGCCAGATGTGGGTTTGCGCAATCCGGTAATGACTTTCACCAGCGTGGACTTGCCTGCCCCGTTCGGGCCTATCAGAGTGGTGATCTGGCCTCGTTCAAGCTCGAGTGAAACCTGATCAAGGATGTGGCGGCCTGAAGCGTTAACAGTAACATTCTGAAGTTCAACCAAAGGTTTGGTGGACATTGTACTGGCCATAAGGGGTGTGAATCTCGTTGCTATCGGTTGGTGTTATATTATAACATTATCAAACTTCTTTTCATTGAATATTTTTAGGGTAGGTAGATGTTGCGTTTTCGAGCCTGGTACTTTGCGGCAATGGTGTTGGTACCTTTTGCGGTTTCAGCAGGCAATGTGCATGTTGTGACCACTGTACATCCGGTGAATCTGATCGTGCAGGAACTGGTCGAGGGTGCAGGCCAGAGCGACACCCTGTTACCTGCCGGCAGTTCCCCCCATGACTATGCTTTACGTCCATCAGATGTGGAAAAGCTGAAAGCCGCGGATTTGGTGGTCTGGGTTGGCCCGGAACTGGAATCTTTTCTGACCAAAATACTCAGTGGCCAGAAAAATGCACTTTCACTGACTTCGCAAGAGACAATTACTTTCCGGGATTTTGAAGGCCATGAAGATCATGACGGTCATGAAAGTCATGAAGACCATGGCGGTCACGAAGGGCACGAACATCATCATGATGGCATTGATCCGCACCTTTGGTTGGGGCCGGATCAGGCAATTCAGGCTGCAAAAGTGATCAGTGCTGCATTGATTGAACTGGATCCGTTGAATCGTGCGCAATATGAGGCTAACCTGTCCCGGTTCATTGCCAGTGTTAATGAAACTGTACAGAACCTGAAAGAGCAGCTCCAGCCTGTGCGTGATAAAGGGTACTACGTTTTTCACGATGCCTATGGCTATTTTGAAGACACGTTCGGGTTACATAATCTGGGACACTTTACGGTTTCACCGGATCGCCGCCCAGGCGCAAAAACCTTGATCGCTATCCGCAATACGCTAAAAAAATCACAGGTTAAGTGTATTTTCAGGGAACCGCAGTTCTCACCTGCGGTCATTAACAGTGTCACAAATGGCAGTGACATCAAAATTGGAACCCTGGATCCCATGGCAACGGATATTGCCTCTGGCCAGGGAGGTTATGTTCGATTCCTGCAAGAACTCGGACGAAGTTTTACCGAATGTCTTAAATAAATAACAATGAAAATATTAACGGTTGCAGCCCGACGGTTTTATCAGCTCCCCCGTCAACACCGAATTGCGCTTGCTTCTACATCACTTATCGTTGCGGCTGCCCTGATGTGGCAGCCTTCTGTCGTCCACTCTCCCTCTTACGGTTCGCGCAGCGAATCAGAACCGCGGCGCGAAGTCCCGCTGTTGTCAGAGGAGATCTTGTCACTGTCTGAACAAAACAGTGAACCGCTTGGAGTCGTGCTTGACCCGGAAGATCCGGACTTCCAGGTTCCCAAAGATGAACTGGAACAACAGTTGGATCAGGCCACTGATGTTGCGCATTCCCACAAAGTGTCTTCTGGTGAAACCTTAGGTGAAATCTTCACTCAATATGCGCTGCCTATTTCAGATATGTACAAACTGATTGAGGCAGATAAATCTATCCAGTTTCTACGTGTCGGACAAAGTATTGGCTGGTCACTGGATGAAGAAGGACGGATCGGTGAACTGTCGATCGAACGCAGTGCGAAACTGACTGATACTTATACACTGACCTCAAAAGGTTATGAGCATCAAGAAGTGGAGCGTACCGGCGAGTTTAAACCTGTACGTTTAACCGGGCGGGTTTCCGGCAGTTTCTATCAGTCGGCTCGCTCTGCCGGTCTGTCACCGACGCAAATTCAGACTCTGGTCAAAGCGCTGCAGTGGCGGTTTGACTTAGGTAAAGAAGCCCGCAAGGGCGACCGCTTTGCGATTACGCTTGAACGTGAATTTCTTGACGGAAAAGCGGTGGGCCAGGGTGAAGTGAAGGCCCTTTACTATATGAATCGTAATCAGGAACTGTTTGCCATGCGTTATGACGATGGTGAGTTCTATGATGAAGATGGCCGAAGCCTGAACCGGGCACTGAACCGGTATCCGACCCAGAAACGTTTTCGGATCAGTTCATCGTTTGATCCCCATCGCAAGCATCCTATCACTCACAGAGTCTCGCCGCACAACGGAACTGATTTTGCCACACCTGTCGGTACACCTGTGTTAGCGACAGGCGATGGTGTGGTCGTCAAAGCGCAGAAACATGCTTTGGCGGGTAATTTCATCATGATCAAACATGGCCGGGAATACTCAACCCGCTACCTTCATCTGAGTAAGATACTGGTAAAAGTCGGGCAGAAAGTCCGTATGGGTGACAAAATCGCATTGAGTGGTAATACCGGACGGTCCACCGGTCCGCATCTTCATTATGAGTTGCTGAAATACGGACGCGCAGTGAATGCCATGAAGGTACCGCTGCCTCAGGCTGAACCTGTGCCCAACAAAATCCGAACCGACTATCGCAAACTGGCGAACCGGGAACGGCAGAACCTGCTGGCGGTTATGCCGGGTTAATACCTTAAAAACGCATCCAATCGGATGCGTTTTTTTGTTTTATAGCCTGTCTGTTGCAGCGATGGGGCTTAGCCCCGTGTTTCGCGCTGGATTTATTCTCGTCTCGGTCGCTTGTCCGCTGAGCCATTTATGCTGGCGTAAAGCCGTTTACCTGACTGAACAGTAATTGCAACCGTTCAACCAGTTGTTGTCGCTCATCTTCGCTGCGCTGGCTGCCGTCGGTATTTCCCCAGACAGGTCCTGGCCAGGCAATATCTGTGGTAAACCGGGCAATATGATGGACATGAAGCTGCGGCACTAAATTGCCTAAGGCACCAATATTGATTTTATCTGGGCTGAAATAGGTCTCAAGCAGTTGGGCGGTTGAACTGGACTCTACCATCAACTGTTGTTGATCCGTGGCGGACATGTGGTGAATTTCACGCAGTGCGTCATATCTGGGTACCAGAATTAACCAGGGACCAATGGCTTCTTTTGACAACAGCACACGGCAAAGCGGTAAATCGCCAATCCACTGAGTATCCGCGCTTAGTCTCGGATGAAGGGTGAAACTCATGGAAATATTCCTTCTTTCTATTAAGTGCTTCACAAGTCAGCTATCAGGCGACAACAAAAAGCCCTCGCACTATGCAAGCTCGCCCTAGGATAAACTAGAACGTATAAGCACGAAAGCGGCTTAATTATCTCAGCGTCATTGTTAGGACACAGGCAGGGGGAAACCATGGCAGAGTGTGAGGAAGTGCTTACCTATTGGTTCGGAAACCTCAAAGGGGAAGTCACCGAACAGGATAAACAGGTACTGTGGTTTAAAGGCGGGGATGCGGTAGACCGTGAAATCACGGAACGTTTCAGAGATTTAGTCAGCCGTGCTGGCCGGGGCGAGCTGAATGCGTGGACAGAAACGCCCAAGGGTACGCTGGCGCTGATTATTTTGCTTGACCAGTTCAGTCGTAATATCTACCGAGGGTTAGCGGCCGCTTTTCGCTATGATTCATTGGCGCAGGCCATCTGTAAACGCGGACTGGCGAAGAATTTTGATCGCGCGTTAGCCCCGATTGAGCGAGTGTTCTTTTATCTGCCGCTGGAGCACTCGGAAGCACTGGAAGATCAGGAAGAGAGTGTGTTCCGTTTTGACCAACTGCGGCAGGAGGTCATGAAAGAGCATAAGTCAGAGTTTGATGACTTCTATCAATACGCTGTCAGCCATTTCCAGGTCATCAAAGATTTCGGCCGCTTTCCGCACCGCAATGCTGTTTGTGGCAGATTATCGACTCAGGATGAGATCAGTTATCTGCACCATGCCCCGAGATACTGACAGTAAACGGGTTACAAAACAGGCAGTACCCGGTTCCGGCCCAGGCTTTTTGCCTGCAGGAGATACTTATCGGCTCTGGCCAGTACTGCCAGACCGTTTTCTTTTCCTGTTTGTTCTGCAATGCCAAATGACGCCGTAATCGAGCTGACAGTGTTACCTGATTGTTTGTCCTGCACGGCAATGCCGGAGAGGGTTTTACGTAATTTTTCTGCTTTGTCCCGACTCTGCTGCAGGTTAGCACCAGGTAAGATAATGACGAACTCCTCCCCACCATAGCGATAGGCCTGCATGCCTTGCTCGCACCAGACTTGAAGATGGCGGGCAACAGAGCAGAGTACTTTATCGCCCATTAAATGGCCAAAGTCATCATTGAAGGTTTTAAAGTTATCAATATCCAGCAAGACCAGGCTGAAAGGCGTGCGGTGCTGGATACAACTGTTGAGATCTTGCTGAAAGGCGCGTCGGTTGAGCAGTCCGGTTAAGGGATCTTCGTTGGCACATTTGAGGCTGTCTTTCAGGGCTTTTCTCAGGTTTTCGATTTCTTTATTGGCGTTTTCCAGTTGCTGGTTCAAAAGCGTGCTGGACTGATGCATGTGTCTGGATTCATCCAGTAATTCTTGTACCAAATCATTGGCTTCGTGCACGTTGACACCCTGATCGGCTTTCTGACTCAGCCGCTGGCAGGTCCGGGATAGCGATTGATGGAATGTCTGGGTTTCTTTCTGAGACCCGCTCATGGTGTGGCAAAGCTCATCCAAGATGGCCTGCAGGCTATGGCTGATCTGTCCTTGCTCACTGGCAGGGTGCTGGGCCAGATGGGTTCGGTAAAGCGAATCACTCAGGCTGGGCGGGCAATGCCCGTACTGCGCTAAACTCTGGTCGATGGCCTGAGTAAGAAGAGGATTCTGATTTGAGGTATAGCTGTACCACAGGGCGTAATTGACCGGTGTCGTGGGGACTTTATGTTTGATCATCAGTGGAATGGCTTTACGTAAGGTCTGAGTTGACGTGAGAAATTCGTCAGTCATACCGTCGTCGGTTTCGTGTGAGTCATCGAGGCTCATTGCAACATTCCATGTAACAGAGAAAGGCCAGTACCCAAAAAAATTTGTGTCAAAAAAGCCTTCTAAGGATACCTCAGAAGGCTGTATAAGTTTAGCTTTGCTTAATTAGATAAATGTGATGTTCTGCCAGATTACATACGTTCCAGTGTGTCAATACCCAGCAAATCCAGACCTTGTTTGATGGTTTTCGCTGTCAGCAGCGCCAGTTTCAGTCGGCTGTGCTTGACGGGCTCATCAGCATTCAGAATCGGGCAGGCTTCATAGAAGCTTGAGAAATTCCCTGCCAGTTCAAACAGGTAGCTGCACATCACGTGCGGATGACCTTCACGGGCCACGGTTTCCACGGCTTCTTCAAATTGCAGCAGTTTCGACAGCAGTACTTGCTCTTTCTCGTCATTGATCACGACTGGGTGTGTCAGCTCACTTTCGTTCAGGCCTGAGCGTTTAAACACAGAAATGACACGGGTATAAGCGTATTGCATGTAAGGCGCTGTATTGCCTTCGAAGGCCAGCATGTTATCCCAGTCGAACACATAATCTGTGGTACGGTGTTTGGACAGATCTGCATACTTAACCGCAGCCATGGCGACGGTCGAGGCAATTTTGGTTTTCTCAGCCGTATCCAGCTCAGGGTTCTTCTCTTCGATCAGTACCTGAGCACGTGATTCTGCTTCATCCAGCAGATCAGCCAGACGCACGGTACCGCCGGAGCGTGTTTTGAACGGACGGCCGTCTTTGCCCAGCATCATGCCGAAAGCGTGGTGCTCCAGCGACACATCGTCAGGGATGTAGCCAGCTTTGCGGACAATCGTCCATGCCTGCATCAGGTGTTGATGCTGGCGTGAATCGATAAAGTAAAGCACCCGGTTGGCGTTGAAATGCTCGTAGCGGTATTTTGCACAGGCAATATCCGTCGTTGTGTACAGGAAACCGCCGTCACGTTTCTGGATGATAACCCCCATAGGCTCACCATCTTTGTTTTTGAACTCATCCAGGAAAACAACCTGAGCGCCGTCGTCTTCTACGGCCAGCCCCTTCGCTTTCAGATCGGCCACAATTCCTGCCAGCATATCGTTGTACATGGACTCGCCCATCACGTTGTCACGGGTCAGGGACACATTCAGACGGTCATAGTTGTGCTGGTTTTGCTCCATGGTCACGTCGACCAGCTTTTTCCACATATCAGCACAGTACTGATCGCCACTTTGCAGTTTTACTACATAGTTGCGGGCGCGTTCAGCAAAAGCTTCATCTTCGTCATACAGTTTTTTCGACTCACGATAGAAAGCTTCCAGATCGGCCAGTTCCATAGAGATCTCGCCCGATTCTTGCTGCACACGTTCCAGGTTGGCAATCAGCATGCCGAACTGAGTTCCCCAGTCACCGATGTGGTTGGCACGAATCACGTTATGGCCCAGAAACTCCAGTGTACGAACCACAGCATCACCAATGATAGTGGAGCGCAGGTGACCTACGTGCATTTCTTTGGCGACATTGGGTGCCGAATAGTCGACAACGATGTTTTGTTTTTCCTGCGTGGCCACACCCAGGCGGGCATCAGTCAGTGCCGCTTCGGCGCGCTCGGCCAGCCAGGTTTTATTCAAAAAGATGTTAATGAAACCAGGACCGGCGATCTCGACTTTCTCTGCGATCTCGCCCAGATCGAGTTGATCGATGACTTTTTGTGCAAACTCGCGCGGGTTAGCTCCCAGTTTTTTCGCAACACCCATCACACCGTTGGCCTGATAATCACCGAACTGTGCTTTGGCTGACTGACGAACAGCTGCCGGGCTGCCTGCCGGGGCACCGGCCGCTTCGAGCGCCTGGGAAACTTTATCGTTAATGAGTGCTTGAATGTTCACACGTCTATCCTTTAAATCGGTCTGTAGCCTGACAGGCAGGCAAAAGTCTTGGGTATTCAATAAGCTATGCAGCTACATCTTACATCTGAACCGGTCAGAAGCGTGGTCAGCAATACACCAGAAAAGGTGAAAACAACCCTGTCTGATGTTTTTAAAAAGGTCATCCGGGTAGTGCTGACGGGAGCTTGCTGGCTGCAAAGGCGGCTGCATGGATACTAAAAATAGTTAGCCGTAATAATACCCATAAACACAGGGCAGTTGGCAAGATGAAAAGGCGATAGAAGCTGAAATTTTTCTCACTGCTATGACTGGCTGAAGGCCTGTTGCTCAAGGCTTTTGCTGGCAAAGATTCTGTGGATAATGGTCGGCCTGAGATCAGTGAGGAGAAATCACATGCAAGATTTACAGCAGGCAAATCTTCAACCGGAGCAGATGCTGGCACAATTGCCTGAATTTATGGTGAAAATTGAGAGGCTTGCTGAAGAGCTGGGGTTGGATCTTTCTGCCTGTCAGGCAGACCACATTGCCCTGCGGGTCAATCGTACGGCACTAGCGACGGCACTGCATCAGGCATGGCTGACATACGGTGATGAGTGGTCAACCAATGTGATCAATGGTCGTCCGATTGTGGTGATTGGCTTTCATCAGCCCCTGCAAGCGGGTCAATGGCAGATTGAAGCACTGGAGCTGCCTTACCCGGGCGATAAAACTTACCCGGTTCAGGGGTGGGAGCATGTTGAGTTTGTGGTGCCTTGTCAGGCGTCAACCACAGCGGAATTCAAAGCGGCTCTGGAGGCGCGTTTTCCCGCATTGAACTGGGATAAAGTGGCCAAAGCGGGCATAGCGGTGAAAGCGAGTTCGCCGGCAGGGGAGAAAGAGCGGCTGGCTAACCCGACCTTTGCGTTTAAGAAAAACGGAGTGTGTATTAAGCTGCATCCGTGTTCGCTGAAAGCCGTGATCGAGAGTGAAGGCTGATCTGAGCCATAAAGCCAGGGCGGAGAAGTGATAAACACTTTTCCGCCACAGGTTTACAGCACCACGGTGCGATTACCGTAAACAAAGACCTTGTCTTCGACGACTAGGCTGAGTGCCTTGCTCAGGACAGATTTTTCGACATCACGCCCTGAACGGGCCATGTCTTCTGCACTGTAGTTATGATCTACCGGAATGACATTCTGGGTAATGATAGGGCCTTCATCCAAATCATTGGTAACGAAGTGGGCGGTGGCACCAATGATTTTTACCCCGCGCTCATAGGCTTGCAAGTAAGGTTTCGCGCCAATAAATGCCGGAAGGAAACTGTGATGAATATTGATAATCCGGTGCGGAAACTGAGCCACAAAACCAGGGGTCAGAATACGCATGTATTTTGCCAGCACCACATAATCGGGAGAATACTGGTTTACGCAGTCCAGTAATTTGGCTTCATGCTCTTCACGGCTTAAACCTTCATGGCAGACATGGTGAAAGGGAATATCAAACTTTTCCACCAGGCCGGCCAGTTTGTCGTAGTTACCAACAACAGCCGCAATCTCAATATCCAGTGTCCCGTCATAGGCTTTGACCAGGATATCGCCCAGGCAGTGTGCTTCTTTGGTCACCATAATCACGACTTTCTTGCGGGCAGAGCTCACCAGGCGGCGGTGGCTGCCTTCTGGCAGGGCGCGATCCAGATCGAACAGAAAGGTTTCATCGTTGAACACCCCTTCCAGCTCAGTACGCATAAAGAACTGCCGATGGCGGTGATCGACAAATTCTTTGTTATGGATAATGTTGAGTTGATGTTTGTAACAGATGTTGGTGATCTTAGAAATCAATCCCATGGCATCCGGGCAATCGGTGAGCAGGGTTTTCTTTTCCATGGTGTCCTTATGTTGCGTGCATATATGTATTCGTTGTGTCATTAATTATTTACATGGCTTTGTTTTCGACGTCAAAAGATTTTGTGATCTGACTCAATAATTTTTCCTGGTAACTGCTGCTGGCTGTTGCGGGGCAATCTTGGCATAATCTCGAAAGATACTGGATAAATAACCAATAGATTGGCGCTCATGATTGCAAAATTCTTTCAACCCGGCGGTGCACTGGAAAAGGCGATACCTGGTTTTCAGGCACGTCAGCCTCAGATTGATATGGCAGAAGCGGTCGGGCGGGCAATAAAACACCAGCAGCAGTTGGTGGTCGAAGCAGGAACCGGCACAGGCAAAACTTTTGCGTATCTGGTGCCGGCTTTGATCAAGGGCCATAAAACCATTATCAGTACCGGCTCGAAAAACCTGCAGGAGCAGCTTTTCTACCGGGATCTACCTTTGATGACCCAGGCGCTGGGCTATACAGGGAAAGTGGCGTTACTGAAAGGGCGCTCAAATTATCTCTGTCTCGACCGGCTCAGCCGTCAGATCACCGAAAGCCATGGTGGGTTTGTCGACCCGGGCATGCTGAGCCAGCTGGTGACGATTCGCAGCTGGTCTTCAGCCACCAAAACCGGTGATATCAGCGAGTGTGATTCGATTGCCGAAGACAGCCCGGTGATCCCGACGATTACCTCAACCAACGACAACTGCCTAGGAAGGGAGTGCCCGTCTTTTGAAGACTGCTTTGTTGTGAAAGCCCGGCGAAAAGCCATGGATGCGGATGTAGTGGTGGTGAATCACCATTTGTTTATGGCGGATCTGGCCATTAAAGAAACAGGTTTTGGCGAGCTGATCCCGGAAGCCGATGTGTTTATTTTTGATGAAGCCCATCAGATCCCCGATATTGCCAGTCAGTATTTCGGCCAAAGTCTGTCGAGCCGGCAACTGCAGGATCTGGCGAAAGACATTACTATCGGTTATCGCACTGAAGCACGTGATATGCGTCAGCTGGAAAAAACCGCAGACCGGCTGAGTCAAGCCGCTGCTGATATGCGACTGGTGATGGGTGAACCCGGCTATCGCGGCAACTGGCGTGAGGCGGTGAACAGCCCGGCCATTCAACGGGAGCTGACGCGGCTCAATGATGCGTTGGATCTGGCACATGACGTGCTCAAACTGGCACTTGGCCGCAGTGAGCTGCTGGATGCCGCATTTGAACGAACCACCTTGCTGAAAGCCAGACTGACACGCTTGTGTGATACCTCGATTACCGGCTATTCCTACTGGTATGAATGCACCCCCCGCCATTTTACGTTGCATATTACGCCGCTGTCGGTCGCAGAGAAGTTTCATGAGCAGATAGAAAAGCAAAAAGGCGCCTGGATCTTTACCTCAGCGACACTGGCCGTTGATGAAGATTTCAGTCATTTCAGTCATCGCTTAGGGCTGCAGCCAGCGGAGCAGATGTCGCTGACCAGCCCGTTTGATTATGAGCAGCAGGCGTTGCTGTGTGTTCCCCGTTTTTTACCTGAACCCAACAGTCACGGACTGGCGGACAAACTGGTGACTCTGATGGCACCTGTGATTGAAGCCAACCAGGGGCGGTGCTTTTTCCTGTGTACCTCGCACCAGATGGTACGGGATCTTGCTGAAGGTTTTCGCGCCTGTCTGGATTTGCCTGTGCTGGTTCAGGGAGAAACCAGTAAGCAAAAACTGCTTTCAGAATATCTGGAATTGGGAAATGCGCTGCTTATTGCAACAGGTGCGTTCTGGGAAGGGATTGATGTTAGAGGGCAGGCGCTGAGCTGTGTTATTATCGATAAACTTCCCTTTACCGCGCCGGATGACCCATTATTGAAGGCGCGGATAGAAGATTGTCGTTTGCGTGGCGGGGACCCCTTCGCGCAGGTGCAGATACCGGATGCGGTAATCACCCTCAAGCAGGGAGTTGGCCGGTTAATCCGAGACCAGCAGGATAAAGGCGTGCTGGTTATCTGCGATAATCGTTTGGTCACGCGCCCTTATGGCGCTGTATTTTTAAGAAGTCTGCCGCCGATTCCCCGTACGCGGGATGTTGACGGTGTCGGACAATTTCTGTCTGGACTGCACGCCGAGCAGCAAGCAGCCGACAGCCAGCATTCAGAGGCTTGAATGAGCAGTAAGATTTTAGCGGTTGATACCGCGACTGAAAATTGTTCTGTTGCGCTTTTAGTGGGCAGTGAAGTGATTGCGCGTTGTGAGTTTGCGCCGCGTGAACATACCACCAAAATTTTGCCTATGGTTGATGAAGTCCTCGCCGAAGCGGATTTGCGTTTAACCCAGTTAGATGTGCTGGCGTTCGGCCGTGGCCCGGGGAGCTTCACCGGAGTGCGGATTGGCATAGGTATCGCTCAGGGACTGGCATTTGGTGCCGGCTTACCCATGATCGGTGTGTCGACACTGGCCGCAATGGCTCAGGGAAGCTACCGTTTGCATCAGGCCAGCCATACCCTGGCGGCTATTGATGCGCGCATGGGCGAAATTTACTGGGGACAATATCAGCGCCAGCAAGATGGCGACTGGCAAGTTCTGGGTGAAGAAGCCGTGCTGCACCCGGAACACGTATCAGAGCGCTTGATTTCTGTACCGGATATCCGCTGGTTTACCGCAGGGACCGGCTGGCAAACCTATCAGGAACAATTACAGGCTTTGGCTGTCGAAAAGCAAGCCGGCACAGTGCTTTACCCTGAAGCTCAGGATATGGCATGGCTGGCTCAATTTGCTCTGCAGCGTGGTGAAGTCGTCGATGCTGAACATGCCAGCCCTGTCTATCTGCGTGATGAAGTGACATGGAAGAAATTGCCCGGCCGTGAATAATGGGTATTCACAGCGAATAAGACACACAGGTCAATATGGTCAACATACCCCGTTTACCGACAGCAACGCAGGCGCCGCAACGGCCGAAGCGAACTGAGAAGCAGCGCAAGGCTGAGCAGACAGCTGCGCCTGTTTCTCAGCCGACTGTGGTGGCTAAAGCGGTGGCGGAAACGATCAAGGATCCGGCTTTTATCGAAGAAGTTCAGGCCAGGGTGCAGTACGACAGCCCGCAGGGGAAAAATAAGCAGGCATTGTCGGCTTATCTGGATGTGCTGCATCAGGCGAAACGGGAAGAATACTCTCATTTGTTAGGTGTGGATTTCTACGTTTGAGCTTCGATGCCGGCAGAGCATCAGACGCGAATTTCTCTTTTTGACAAGGATCCTGTGGTGAAAAAATCTATATTGGCACTTGCCCTGATCGTACTCAGTGGTTGCAGCCAGCTGCCAGACAGCCTGCAAACATCAACCGAGACACCAGTCACCGACTTAACCCTAGTGATTGAAGACCCTCAGGGCGTACAGGGTCAAGAGGTGCGTCTGGGAGGCGTGATTGCCTCAGTGGTCAACGAAACGTCACGTACGCGGCTGGAAATAGCCAGTCTGCCGATAGACAAATCAGGCAAGCCTGAACTGAATGCGTCGCCTCAGGGGCGATTTATTGCTTATGTGGATGGCTTTGCCGATCCCATCGAATACGCTCAGGGTAAACTGGTGACCGTTGCCGGTCAGCTGCGTGGCAGCGAGGCGGGTAAAATTGGTGATTTTGATTACACCTATCCTGTGGTGTTTGCGACAGGCCAGCAGATCTGGCAAATCAAAGCGCAGATCCGTGTTGATGATGTGAGTGCCTACTACCGTTGTCTTGGCATCCGCTGTCAGTACATCCATTATGGTTTGCGGCCGGATAATCTGGATGTCCAGTACCGCGTTACCCCTTAGTTACCACTACCTACCTGATTGAACAGCGAAACTTACTATGATGTTTGAAAGCCGCTTACCGCTTGCCGACATTGAGCTGGCGGTAATCACGTCTTTTTCTCCTTGCCGGGAAAGCATAAGTCAAGGCGTGCTTAAACCAATAAGCGACTCTGACAAAGATCGTCCGACGCTTTTATTTCTGCACGGATGGCACGATAACGCAGCTAGCTTTGCTGTGCTGTTTGAGCCACTGGCTGCGAGGTTCAATCTGGTTGCAGTGGACTGGCCCGGGCATGGTCTGTCTGCGCATCGTCAGACAGATAATTATTACTACTTCATGGACTATGTCGATGATCTGGCTCAGATCGTACAGTCTCTGTCTTCTCCAAATCTGATGCTGGTTGGCCATTCTCTGGGAGCGCTGGTTGCGGCAGCCTATGCAGGGGCCTTTCCCGAATCGGTCACCGGACTGGTGCTGATCGAAGGGCTTGCGCCACTCCATGAAAGCGCTGAGCTGGCGCCTCAAAGATTGCGGCAGGGGATTGAAAGCCGGATGCGGCGCAGGCAGCGTCAGGGCGCAGAACTTAAACTGGATTCGTTTCAGGCCGCATTATCTGTTCGTTGTCGGGTAAACGGATTAACACCCGAGCAGCTGAGACCATTGGTACAGCGAGCAACCTATACCGATGGCCAACACTGGTACTGGCGTCATGACGATAAGTTGCGTTGCGACTCGTTATTCAGGATGACAAAGGAACAGGTTCAGGCGCTGATGCGGCATGTTGAGTGCCCGGTATTGTCCGTGATCGGAGATAAAGGTTTTTCATACCTGAAAGAACCGGACGCTGGTTTGTCATGGCTGAAACAGGCCGGACAAATCGTGGTACCTGGCGGTCATCACTGTCATCTTGAGAGCCCTCAGCTGGTTTGTGAGCAGATTTTGCTGCTCAGTTCAAAAATCAATAAGCTGGTCTAATCAGTTGTGTTAATTCAATGTTAATTGTGCTGTAATGCTTGCATAGAACAAGTGTTTGAATGTCCCGCTACAGCCATTTTTTGGCGCTTGAAGCCCTAATAAATATAAGGAGAGTGCATGGTGGATAAGGTTTGGCTTAACCGCTATCCGGATGATGTACCGGCTGAAATCAACCCTGATACTTACACGTCATTGGTTGAACTGTTTGAACAGTCCGTCCAGAAATATTCCGATCAAACGGCCTATATCAATATGGGCCAGGTGATGACTTTCAGAAAACTGGAAGAACGCAGTCGTGCATTTGCGGCCTATCTGCAAAATGACCTGAAGCTCGAGAAAGGTGATCGGGTGGCTGTCATGATGCCAAACCTGCTTCAGTATCCTATCGTGCTGTTTGGTATTCTCCGTGCGGGTTGTGTGGTGGTTAATGTGAACCCACTCTACACACCTCGCGAACTGGAACATCAACTGAATGACTCTGGTGCAAAAGCCATTGTGATTGTGTCGAATTTCGCCCATACGCTGGAGAAAATCGTCGACAAAACCAGTGTTAAGCATGTCATTTTAACCAGCCTGGGGGATCAGCTTTCGCGTCCCAAAGGTACACTGGTTAATTTTGTGGTGAAGCACATTAAAAAGATGGTCCCTAAATACCACCTGCCACATGCCACCTCACTGAATCATGCGCTCAAGCGCGGGCGCAGAATGCAATACGTGAAACCTTTCATTTCAGGAGAGGACATCGCATTTCTGCAATACACCGGAGGGACAACCGGCGTAGCGAAAGGCGCAATACTGACGCACAGAAATATGATTGCCAATGTGCTGCAGGCGAAAGCTGCCTACGGACCCATTTTGCATGAGGGCCGTGAACTGGTGGTCACAGCGCTTCCGCTGTATCACGTTTTTGCTCTGACTGTGAACTGTCTGCTGTTCATTGAAATGGGTGGCCAGAACCTGCTGATTACCAACCCCAGGGATATTCCCGCTTTTGTCAAAGAGCTGAAGCGCTATCCGTTCACTGCGCTGACAGGCGTCAACACACTGTTCAATGCACTGCTCAATAATGAAGATTTTCTGGAGCTGGACTTCAGTCGTCTGCACCTGTCTGTGGGTGGCGGGATGGCCGTACAGCGTGCCGTTGCCGAGAAATGGTTAGCAACCACCAAGAGCTATTTGCTGGAAGGGTATGGCCTGACTGAATGTTCACCGCTGGTGGCCGCTTATCCGCATAATCTGACTGAGTACAATGGTTCGATCGGCCTGCCAGTGTCTTCGACAGACATTCGTATTGTGGATGAAGACGGTAAGGTTTTGGCCATGGATCAAACCGGCGAGCTGCAGGTCAATGGTCCTCAGGTGATGAAAGGTTACTGGCAGCGCCCTGAAGCAACGCGTGAGGTGCTGACCGAAGATGGTTGGTTATCGACAGGCGATGTTGTGCGCTTCGACGAAGACGGATTCTTACATATCGTTGACCGCAAGAAAGACATGATTCTGGTCTCCGGCTTCAATGTGTACCCCAATGAAGTGGAAGATGTCGTTGCCCTGCACAACAAGGTGCTGGAAGTGGCGGCAATCGGTCAGCCGGATGAAGCCTCGGGTGAGGTGGTGAAGATTTGTGTTGTGAAACGCGATCCCAGCCTGACCCGCGAAGAATTGCTGTCGCATTGCCGTCAATACCTGACCGGCTATAAAGTGCCGAAAGTCGTGGAGTTCAGAGATGAGCTGCCGAAAACCAATGTCGGTAAAATTCTGCGCCGGGCACTGCGTGAAGAGTCAGAGAAGGCAGCGCAAAAAGAGACAGCGCAAGCATAATCCTGAAATTTAGGATAAACTTGTTTCAAGTACAGTGCCGGCTTACACAGCCGGCACTTTGTTTTGTGCCAGCTGTCAGTATTCATCAGAGAATGGCGTTAAGACACAAAGAAAAACAGGCTGGTATCTGCTTGTTATGTTGAAAAAGGTGAGTTTTGAAATTTGAGATTATAACCACGAATGACAGACTGGCTGAGGTTTGCCAGCAGGCAAGTCAACAACAGGCGGTCATGCTGGATACCGAGTTTGTTCGTACCCGGACCCTGTTTGCTCAGTTGGGACTGATCCAGCTTTATGACGGCGAACTTCTGTCTTTGATTGATCCCCTCAAGCTGACAGATATGTCGCCGCTATGGGCGTTGATGAAAGATCCTGATGTCGTGAAAGTACTGCATGCCTGTGGTGAAGATCTGGAGGTGTTCCAGTCTGTTGCCGGTTGCATGCCAGCGCCTATGCTGGATACTCAGATCATGGCGGCCTTCATCGGTCATGGCCTGTCGACGGGCTTTGGCGCCTTAGTGCAGGAGTATCTGGGGATTGAGCTGGAAAAAGGTGAAGCCAGAACGAACTGGCTTGCTCGTCCTCTGAGTGACAAGCAGCTTGATTATGCCGCCGCAGATGTTTTTTATCTGTTGCCTCTTTATCAGCAGCTTTTGGTAAAAGTGGAAGCGAAAGGGTGGATGGATGCCCTGCGTCAGGAATGCGAAACTATGCTGGTGAAACGTAGCCGTGTTCCCGACCCGGAGCAAGTTTACACCGACATAAAGAATGCCTGGCAGCTTTCCCCTAAACAATTGGCTATCTTACAGAAGCTGGCTTCCTGGCGTCTTCAGGAAGCCAGAAAGCGCGATCTGGCACTTAACTTTGTATTGAAAGAGCTGCATCTTTGGAAAATTGCCCGATATGAGATCACCTCAAAAGCGGTGATGGCCCAGGAAGGTTTTGATGAGCGCGAGATTCAAAGACATGGCAACCGTTTGATTTCCATTGTGAAAGAGGTTGAAAAAATGAGTCAGTTGGATTATCCGCAGCCATTATTTCGCCTGATGGAAATGCCCGGCTATAAACAAATGGTCAAACGCATCAAAGATGAAGTGAATGCCGTGGCCAAAGAAACTGGGCTGGCGACTGAGTTTCTTGCTTCGAAGAAGCAAATTAATCAGTTGCTGAGCTGGGCATGGAAGAAGGGCTGTCCTGAAGATCAATTGCCTGAAATGTTGTCTGGCTGGCGAAGAGCGCTGTTTGCTCACCGGGTTCTGCCTCTGGTGCAGGCTTAAAATTTGTACAGTAACAAACCAAGTCAACATTTGAAAAAATCCCCGGCGAACCGGGGATTTTTTTATTTTTCATCGGGCAGGGTGACATTGAGTTCAAGTACCGACAGGTCTTCTTCTTTCTGATCCAGGTGTACCGTGACATGTTCAGGCGATACATCAACGTAACGGCGAATGACCTCCAGAATATCCTGCTTCAGTTGGGGCAGGTAACTCGGATTACCCATACTCGCGGAGCGACGTTCAGCAACAATGATCTGCAGCCTTTCTTTCGCCACACTCGCGGTCGACTGTTTTTTGGGGCGGAAGAACTCTAGCAAAGCCATAGTGTGGTTAGCCTCCAAATATGCGTTTTAGGAAGCCTTTTTTCTCTTCCTCTAAGAATCGGAACGGGCGGTCTTCACCCAGTAAGCGTGCAACTGTGTCCTGATATGCCTGACCTGCGTCTGAATCGGCATCCAGGATCACTGGTTCACCTTTGTTGGATGCATTCAGAACAGACTGGCTCTCAGGTATTACGCCTAACAGTGGAATGTGCAGAATTTCTTCAACATCAGCAACGCTGAGCATATCACCATGAACCACACGAGAGGGATTATAGCGAGTGAGCAATAAGTGTTGCTTAACCGGTGTTTCACTGTTCTCGGCTCGACGGGATTTAGAGTCGAGAATACCAAGGATACGGTCTGAGTCACGCACAGAGGCTACTTCAGGGTTGGTGGTGACTATCGCCTCATCGGCAAAGTATAACGCCATCAGCGCGCCTGTCTCTATGCCTGCCGGTGAGTCACAGATGATAAAGTCGAAACCCAGTGCATCTAATTCAGCCAAGACTTTTTCGACACCTTCTTTACTCAGGGCATCTTTGTCACGGGTTTGTGAAGCCGGCAACACGAACAGGTTTTCTACACGCTTGTCCTTAATCAGCGCCTGATTAAGCTTTGCCTCGCCATTGATAACATTGACGAAATCATAAACAACGCGGCGTTCACAACCCATAATCAGGTCCAGATTCCGCAGGCCGATATCAAAATCAATGACGGCCGTTTTTTTACCTTTTAAGGCCAGGCCGGACGCAATGGCCGCACTGGAGGTCGTTTTACCTACCCCACCTTTACCTGAGGTCACCACGATAATTCGTGCCATCTGTATTATTCCTTTTCAAAGTTATACAGCCAGATGCTCTATATTTAAATTGTTGTCAGTCAGAGAGATAGCGACACTTTTTCCCCAAAAAGCGTCTTGAATTTTGTCACTTAGCCAATAATTACCAGCAATAGATATCAACTCTGACTGTAAATTATGGCAGAAAATCTGAGCATGAGTTTGGCCGCTGGCGCCGGCAATTGCCCGGCCACGCAAACACCCGTAAATATGGATACATCCATCAGCAATAATTTCAGCACCTGCGCTGACATGATTCAATACGACGAGATCGCAATTTTTTGCATAAATCTGTTGCCCCGATCTCACCGGGGTGCGAATCACTTTTGCCGGCTCCATTACCGGGCTGGAGGCCCGGGCCTGCTTGGCCGCATTCATAATGGCAAAACCGGCTGATTTTGCCTGCGCTTGCAGGTGAGAGGGCTTGCAGCCACTGATCCCGACAGGGATCATGCCCGCATCCTGAATGCCTTGTCGAAGTTGTTCGAAATCAAGTGCTCTGCCAGCCTGGCTGACATCAATCACCAGAGGCGCATGGGCAAAGAATGCCGGAGCTTGCTCCACTTTGTCCTTCAGGAAACTGATTGCCTGTTCTAAGCCGCCGTCAGCCAAGTGTAAAGATGAGAGCGTGTAACTGCCCCCTTTTAATTCTGCCGTTTTTGTCATGGCTTATTCATCTTACGCGGACAATTTCGCGCTCAGGTACGTTATCACATAGGTTATAGCATGGTATATTCCCAGGCAGGTCTCAGCAAGTTCTCCTTGTCAGAGTTCGGTATAAAGTTTAAATGATAGCCACAATCGTGAACGCAGAACGCAGAGGAGCCCTGATCCTGATTCGGGTTGGAATGTTTTCTGCTTTTTGTGGTCAGATACTGGTGATTGGTAACCTGCAGGTCAGCTCATGTTTTGTGCAATTTATAAAAGTTCTAAAAAAGAAAACACCTATTTATATATCAATACCAAAGATGATTTTTCAGATGTACCTGAAGCCTTATTGAACACTTTTGGTACACCTCAGTTTGTAATGGTGCTAAAACTGAGTGATGAGAGGAAGTTAGCATTGGCGGATATCAATAAGGTACGGGAGTTGCTCTCTACCCAGGGGTATTACCTGCAAATTCCGCCACCTGTGACTAACCTTCTAGACGAATACAAAGCAAAAAAGTCAGAAAATAATACATGACGATGAAAGGGTGGATATGCGTAAGCAATGGGTAGCAGTCTTTGTGTCCTTAGGACTAGGCCTTGCATCACCGATAGTAACGGCTGATGAAAGTTTTGATAATTATGTCTCCGGGCTAAAACAAGAAGCACGTGAGAAGGGGATAGATGATTCGATTCTTGAATCCGCCTTCGCTGATGTTGCATTCATAGAACGTGCAGTTAAAGCTGATAAAAATCAGCCAGAAAAGAAATTAACACTGGATGAATATTTACCCAAAGCCGTTCCCCA
Source organism: Photobacterium sp. Hal280 (assembly GCF_037162255.1). Taxonomy (NCBI): domain Bacteria; kingdom Pseudomonadati; phylum Pseudomonadota; class Gammaproteobacteria; order Vibrionales; family Vibrionaceae; genus Photobacterium; species Photobacterium sp. Hal280. The sequence continues at coordinate 2,096,366 of NZ_JARLUO010000005.1, read as the reverse complement.
GTGGAAAATTGAACAGGCGAACAAGTATTATCAGCAGCATAAACCGGTACTGGAGCGGATCGGGCGTCAGTATGGTGTTCAGCCCAGATTCATTGTGGCATTGTGGGGCGTGGAAAGTAATTTTGGTCGCTTAACCGGCTCATATAATGTCATTGAGGCATTGACGACGCTCGCCTATGAAGGCCGACGTGAAGCTTTCTTCCGTGAGCAAGTCATGGCGGCTTTAACTATTTTACAGCAAGGCCATATCACTGCAGCAGAAATGAAAGGCTCCTGGGCCGGTGCCATGGGGCAGCCTCAGTTTATGCCGACCTCATACCTGACCTTTGCTGTTGACGGAAATGACGACGGTAAAGCTGATATCTGGAAAACGGAAGATGATGTTTTTGCTTCTGCAGCCAATTACCTGAGTAAATCAGGTTGGGATGACAAATACACATGGGGACGCCAGGTGCGCATTCCTGAGGGGTTGAGTGACAGTCTGAAGGGTGTGGAATCCCAAAAGATGAAAACGCTGTCTGAGTGGGAGCAACTGGGTGTGCGCCGTTTGAATGGCACCGCATTGCCTAAGGTGGAGGTCAATGCATGGCTGGTGCAACCCGATGATAATCATGGCAGAGCTTACTTAGTGTACGGTAATTATCAAACATTATTAAAATGGAACCGATCGCATTATTTTGCGTTAGCCGTCAGTACGCTGGCAGACAGTATTCGATAGCTGCAGGTTTAGCTGAACAAAAAAACGACATGCACTATTAATGGCGAATAATAAAAAAGCCCGGCATTGCTGCCGGGCTTTTTGATCAGCTGTAATCAATCTTGTTTGATCACAGTTTGAAATCGTCCAAAGATTTACCTTCATCCAGTGCTTTTTTAAGAGCGCTTGGTGTACGGCCTTGGCCTGTCCAGGTTTTCTCTTCACCGTTTTCATCGATGAACTTGTATTTAGGCGGACGTGCTGCACGCTTAGTTTTTGCTTTACCAATGTTTGCCATCAGTTCTTCAGGGTCAATACCATCAGCCAGTAGCATATCTCGGTATTGCTTCAGTTTCTCTTCGCGCTCTTTTTCTTTCGCGATTTCTTCCGCTTCTGATTCTTCACGTTCATCAACCACGGTCTGAAGTTTTTCCAGGGCTTCTTTCAGTTGCTCCAGTGAATATTCGCGAGCAAGTGCACGAAGACTACGAAGGTTTAATAGCGCTTTCATTGCATCAGACATTTCAAATTTCCTGTTGGCGTTATACTAATTATTAGTGAATCACTTTATATCTGCAATAGTAATACTTTTTAAACCCAACTGCCAAATAAAAATGTTAATTTACATTATTAATCAGGCGGTTTTTTATACTTGAACTTTATCTTTGGACAATGAAAGACGGCACCATTCGTTTTTTTGCTTGTTAATAAAATGGGAATGTACGAATATTTTAACTTGCTGTAGTGCTAATAATTTCATATTAATTACAGTGTGTTTTGGGCGTAAATGTAAGTAAATACAGAAGATTAGTGCGGTAGTATTAACTCAAAGTAGCAGATATTGGCTTTCTGTAGTTGCAAATCAGATAACAAAAAGTAGAATACGCGATTCCTTGACTAAGGGTAGAGGTGCATTATCTATCAGTAACTGGCGGGAGGTGACCCCGAGGAACGTCAGTGAAAGGAGCTAATGCCGAAGTAAGGTTGGTCTGTCAAATCACCTTGCTGGGGTTGTCGTCGAAAGGGGCAACACTGCCATAGTAACTTACAATTAACTATGGAGCGCTACTGTGGGGTCGGGAGGGGCAACAGTCTCTTTCCTATATCGCTTCCCATCACGGTTGACATCGGTACCGTGTTTAACAGTAGATCTCCAACCACGATCGGTTGTAGTAGAGATCATGAACCTAGTAGATTTTTCCCAATCTTCCATTTCCATTTTACCGCCACTTGTGGCGTTAAGCCTTGCTATTCTGACTCGACGAGTGCTTCTCTCGCTGGGTATTGGCATTTTGATCGGTGCGTTTTTGCTGACTGATTTCAGTATGTTCAATACTGTTTCTTATTTAAGAAACAAAATTGAAGGGCTGTTTATAGATGGTGATAGCATCAATACCTGGAATATGAGTATTGTTGCTTTCTTGCTTTTATTAGGCATGACCACGGCATTACTGACGCTCTCCGGCGGTACGCGTGCCTTTGCACAATGGGCGCAAACTAAGATTAAAAGTAAACGCGGTGCAAAACTTTTAGCGGCTTTTCTTGGCGTGTTTATTTTTGTTGATGATTATTTCAACAGCCTGGCGGTTGGTTCGATTTCCCGGCCTGTGACCGATCGCTTTTATGTTTCCCGCTCTAAACTGGCTTATATTCTGGACTCCACTGCCGCGCCTATGTGTGTACTGATGCCTGCATCCAGTTGGGGGGCATATATCATTACAGTGGTGGGTGGCATTCTGGTTTCACATGGTGTGACTGAATATTCTGCGTTAAGTGCCTTCATGCAATTGGCACCCATGAATTTTTACGCCGTGTTCGCGCTGCTGATGGTATTTGTTGTTGCCTGGTTCCAATTAGATGTTGGTCTGATGAAGAAGCATGAAGTTCAGGCCAGTCATGCTCGCGGGTTTGACAATGATGAAATTCATGCCGAAGCGAAAGATTTGAACGACGAACTTGAAATCGAAGAAAGTGAACATGGAAAAGTGGGCGATCTCATTATTCCTATTCTGGTGCTGGTGGCCGCCACATTATTCTTCATGATCTTCACCGGTAATCAGAGTTTGCAGGCGGATGGTAAACCGTTTTCTATTCTCGGCGCCTTTGAGTCTACCAATGTCGGGGCCTCTTTGTGTTACGGCGGCCTGCTGGGGTTATTATCGGCACTGGTTGCCGTGGGACGTCAGGCCATTCCGGTAAAGCACATTCTGCATGCTTTATGGATTGGTGCGAAATCCATGTTCGGCGCGATTCTGATTCTGTTTTTCGCCTGGACAATCGGTAGCATCATCAGTGATATGGCAACAGGTAAATTCCTGTCGACTTTGGTTCAGGGCAATATTAACCCTGTCTGGTTGCCTGTGATTCTGTTTTTGCTGGCCGGCATTATGGCGTTCTCGACCGGTACGTCCTGGGGCACGTTTGGGATTATGCTGCCGATAGCCGGCGATCTGGCGGCGGCCACTGACATCAGCCTGATCCTGCCTATGCTCAGCGCTGTACTGGCTGGTTCTGTCTTTGGGGATCATTGTTCACCGATTTCAGACACCACCATATTGTCTTCAACCGGAGCGCGCTGTAATCACATAGATCATGTGTCGACCCAGTTGCCTTACGCGTTGTCTGTTGCACTCGTCTCTGCGGTCGGCTTTACCGTGTTAGGGATGACGGAGTCTCTGGCTGTGTCTTTCGTGGCAGCGACGGTCGCATTCTTACTGGTTTGTGTCTGCCTCGGCTGGATTGCCAAACGTCCGCTGAAAGCCATGCCAGAAATGTCCCGATAAAACCAATGCGGTTTTGATGTTGAACCGGTTTAGTCGTGGACTGAGCCGGTTTTTTTATCCCTGTGTCTACGAATGCATCGTCAAGCTGACTCATCGTATGAAGCGGAGAGCCAGGCTTCCAATTCGCATGCTTCTTCGGTAGCATCTTGCGACATTCAGAGTGATGCGGAAAGCCTGATGGCGCAAATGTATTTTTATTACTCGGCGATGAATGCCGGGAAGTCGACGACGCTGTTGCAGTCGTCGTTCAATTATCGTGAACGCGGCATGTCGCCGGTAATTTTTACCGCAGCCATTGATAATCGGTTTGGTCAGGGCAAGGTCAGTTCGCGAATTGGCCTGTCTGAAGAGGCTGAACTCTATAGCCCGGAAGATAACCTGTGGGAAAAGCTGTCTCAGATGAACAGCTTGTCACGGGTTGATTGCGTGTTAATGGATGAATGCCAGTTCCTGACGAAGGCCCAGGTGCACCAGTTGACTGAAGTGGTCGATAAACTGGATATCCCGGTGCTTTGCTATGGTCTGCGTACCGATTTTCGTGGCGAGTTGTTTGAAGGCAGTCAGTATCTGCTGGCCTGGGCCGACAAACTGGTCGAACTGAAAACCGTTTGCCATTGCGGCCGGAAAGCGAATATGGTGATCCGCCATGATGCGTCAGGTAATGCCATAGCGGATGGCGATCAGGTTGAAATCGGTGGTAATGACAGATACGTATCGGTTTGCCGGAAGCATTATAAAGAAGCGATGGAACAAGCTCGTCAGGCTGCGAAAAGTGCCTGATAAAGCAAACGCAAAATGAAGGCGTAATAAAAAGGAAGCTGTTAAAGCTTCCTTTTTTTATTGGGATCGATTGCCGGGTTAACCTTTGTGTCTTTCTTGCAGCTTGGCTATCACATCAGACAGGCTCAGCCCCTGATCCTGGAGCAACACGATCAGGTGATACATCAGATCGGCCGATTCGGAAATTACTTCCTCTTTGTCACCCGCCGTTGCCGCAAGCGCGACTTCAACGCCTTCTTCGCCCACCTTCTGCGAAATCCGCTTGGTGCCACGAGCGTAAAGGCTGGCGGTGTACGAGGACTCAGGATCGGCGCCTTTACGGGCTGCCAGCACTTGCTCCAGTCGGTGAAGAAACACCAGGTCAGGGGCGGTAGCACTTTCGCCGCTGTCTGTAATGCCCTTGTCGAAGCAGGTGGTCGTACCGAGATGGCAGGTGGGGCCAACAGGCTCGGCGCTGACCAGTAGGGTGTCTTGATCACAGTCGAGCTGAATCTGTTTGAGTTGCAACACATTGCCGGATGTCTCGCCTTTGGTCCAAAGACGTTGTTTGCTGCGAGACCAGAAAGTCACCTGCCGGGTATCCAGCGTTTTGCTGAGGGCTTCATCATTCATGTAGCCCAGCATCAGTACCTGGCCACTGCGGCTGTCCTGCACCACGGCGGGAACCAGACCGTCGACTTTGGCCCAATTAATTTCACTGTTCAGGCTCATAGTCGGATCTCCACCTGTTGTTGTTTGAGGTATTGCTTGAGTTCGCCAATGTTAATGATTTGCTTGTGGAAAACCGAAGCGGCGAGGGCACCGTCGACTTTGGCAATCTTAAAGGCATCGGCAAAATGCGCCATTTCACCGGCGCCGCCGGAGGCAATAAGCGGGACTTTGCAAAGGTCGCGCACCAGATTCAGCTGAGTCAGATCATAACCCTGGCGAACACCATCCTGGTTCATCATATTCAGCACGATTTCACCTGCCCCGCGGCGCTGCACTTCCTCAATCCAGTCAGCGGTTTGCCACTGGGTGACCTGGGTACGGCTTTCATCACCGGTGAACTGGTAAACCTGATACTGACCGGTTTTGGCATCAAAGTAAGAATCGATACCCACCACAATACATTGCACGCCGAATTTGTCGGCCAGCTCAGTGATCAGCGCAGGGTTGGCTAACGCCGGCGAATTGATTGAAATCTTATCTGCGCCAAATTGCAGAATTTGCCGGGCATCGTCGGCGGATTTAATGCCGCCAGCAACGCAGAACGGAATGTCGATGACTTCGGCGACGCGTTCGACCCAGCTTTTGTCAACCACACGGCCGTCGCTGGACGCTGTGATATCGTAGAAAACTAACTCATCGGCCCCTTCTTCCGCGTAGCGTTTTGCCAGCGGCACGATGTCACCGATGATTTCGTGATTTCGGAACTGGACGCCCTTAACGACCTGGCCGTCACGGACATCCAGGCAGGGAATAATACGTTTTGCTAACATGTCAGGCTCCTTATCACGCGTTCCAGCAGGCAAATGCCTGCTCTGCGGTAAATTTACCGTCCAGCAGGGCACGGCCGACAATCACGCCGGCCACACCTGAGCCTTTCAGCGCAGCAATGTCGTCCAGTGATCCGATACCACCGGATGACTGGAACTGAACGTCCGGGTATTGCGCACATAAGTCGCGGTACAGATCGACATTAGAGCCAGCCAGCGTACCGTCGCGTGAGATATCCGTGCACAGAACATGCTTTAAGCCCACAGTGCGGAAATCTTCAATCAGGGCTTCAATGGTGACACCTGAATCTTCCTGCCAGCCGGAGACTGCGACTTTACGCTGGCCGTTGTCATCAATGTTAACGTCCAGCGCCAGTACGATACGTTCCGGGCCGTACTTTTCCATCCAGGCCTTCACGATTTCCGGTTGTTTTACTGCGGTTGAACCAATCACAACACGCTGTGCGCCGGCATCCAGCAAATCCGCTACATCTTGCTCACTGCGAACGCCGCCGCCAATCTGGATATTGGCTGGCGTGCTGGCCAGCAGGGTGCGGATTAAATCGAGCTGACGTGCTGAAGTGTCTTTCGCGCCGGTCAGATCCACCAGGTGCAGCCAGTCAGCTCCTGACTGGTGATACAGTGCAAACTGCTCTGCAGGGTTGACTTTATACTCGGTCACCTGACCGTAATCGCCCTGAAACAGGCGGACGACCTGACCATCTATTAAATCGAGTGCGGGAATAATCATAACCAGTCCTTGTCGTCCTACATATCGAGAAAGTTTTGAATCAGTTGCGCACCGGCTTTACCGGACCGTTCAGGGTGAAACTGCACCCCGTAGTAATTGCCGCTTTGCACTGCGGCAGTAAAGGGCTGGCCGTATTCACAGCTGGCTATGGTTCTGCCTTGCTCAGTATTGAATGCCGGCATAGCGTAGCTGTGAACGAAATAGAAATAGCTGCCGGCAGGGATGCCGTTAAACAAGGGATGGCCCTGTTCCGGGGTAATGGTATTCCATCCCATGTGCGGTAAGGGCAGCTCACCTGTGTGCATTTTCTGCACCGGGGCCGGACAGAGTTTCAGGCACGGCACGTGCTGCGTTCCATTCTGGCCTTGCTCTTGCGAATACTCACCCAGCAGCTGCATGCCCAGACAGATGCCCAGCAAGGGTTTGTCGACCTGGCTGATCAGGGTGATCAGATCGCGCTCGGCCAGGTTTTTCATGGCCTCACTGGCGGTACCGACACCGGGCAGGAAGAGTTTATCTGCCGCCAGCACAATCTCAGGATCCCGGCTGACGGTCACCGGATAACCCAAACGTTCAATGGCAAATCGCACTGACGACACGTTGGCGCATCCGGTATCAATGATCACCACTTTCTGTGTTGAATCAGTCATTACAGCACCCCTTTACTGCTTGGCAGCTCGTTGCCTTCCACTTTAATGGCCTGGCGTAAGGTACGGCCAAAGGCTTTAAACAGGCTTTCAACGATGTGGTGATCGTTGTTGCCATCGGAAGAAAGGTGCAACGTGCAGGCCAGGGTATCGGTCAGGGAACGAAAGAAGTGCGGGACCATTTCCGTTGACAGATCACCGACATTTTCACGGCTGAACTTGGCATCGAATTTCAGATAGGGGCGGCCGGACAGGTCCAGCGCACACTGAGCCAGGCACTCGTCCATGGGCAGGCTGAAACCAAAGCGGCCGATGCCGCGTTTGTCGCCCAGCGCTTCTTTCAGCGCCTGGCCCAGTGCCAGTGCGGTGTCTTCCACGCTGTGGTGATCATCAATGTGCAGGTCGCCATCCACGGTCAGGATGAGCTGGAATCCGCCGTGAGTGGCAATCTGATCCAGCATGTGATCGAAAAAGCCCAGACCGGTCTCAATCACATTGCCGCCGGACTGATCCAGATTGACCTTGACTCTGATATCGGTTTCTTTGGTTTTGCGAACCACTTCAGCAATGCGTGGGCGAGTGGTGAGGTCGGCCACGATCTGCGCCCAGCCCAGGTTTTCGCGCTGGTACTGAATCCCCCGGAGAGCCATGTTGTCGGCCAGCTGCAGATCGGTCTGACGATCGCCGATCACCGCAGAGGTGGCAAAATCGACACGGCCCTGTTGCAGGTAATCTTTGACCAGGCCAAGCTTCGGCTTGCGGCAACTGCAGTTGTCGTGTTCAAAGTGCGGGCAGATCAGCACCTCATCGAAGCGAACGCCCTGAGACTCGAAAATGGCCATCATCATATTGTGCGGGGCATCAAAGTCAGCCTGCAGGTAACTGTCGGTACCCAATCCGTCCTGGTTGGTCACCATGACCAGTTTATAGCCTGCCTCCTGCAGTTTTAACAGGGCAGGGATGACGAAGGGCTCCAGCTCAAGTTTGTCCAGCCGATCGACCTGAAAGTCTACCGGCGGTTCGGCAATCAGCGTACCGTCGCGATCAATAAAGAGAATTTTTTCCTTGCTCACAATAGAATCCTTCCAAATTACGAAATCTTTTCCAGCTGAGTGCGGATGAAGGCCAGGGTCTTCTCGCACTCATCCCGGCTGCCGATACTGATACGGATACAGTTCTCGATCGGCGAGCGGCGTAAAATAATGCCGTTGTCCCACAGGGCCTTGAACAAGGCGTCCCCGTCGGGAAAACGCACCAGCAGATAGTTCCCATAGCCGTCGTATACCGTCACGCCGGGTAACATACTCAGTCCTGCCTGCAGGTAAGCACGGTTGGCGCTTAGGTCGAGCACCTGAAATTTGGTTCTGGCCAGGCCGGCGGGCGACAGGGCCTGGACCGCAATATCGGCCACAGGTACAGGAACCGGGTAAGGCGCGATGACTTTCAGCAGCAAATCAATCACTACAGCGTTCGCCAGTGTGAAACCACAGCGCAGGCCAGCCAGTGCAAAGGCTTTGGACAGGGTACGCAGGATCACCAGATTCGGGAACTGCGCCAGTAAATCAACCGTGGAAGCTTCCGGACAGAAATCGATATAGGCTTCATCCATCACCACCAGCGCTTTGTCTTGCGTCATGTTCAGCAGCGCAATAATGTCCTCACGGCGAATGAGGTTGCCGGTCGGGTTATTCGGGCTGCAGACAAACACCAGTTTGACGCCGTCCAGATTCTCGGCAATTGAAGGCAAATCCAGCTGCCAGTCAGAGGTCAGCGGTACTTGTTTCACGCCCACATCAAAAGTCTCTGCGCTGATGCTGTACATGCCGTAAGTCGGCGGGCAGTAAAGAATGCTGTCTTGCTTAGGCTCACAGAAAGTGCGAACCAGCAATTCAATTCCCTCGTCAGCCCCGCGGGAGGTCAGGACCTGGGATTTATCGACCCGCGCATAATCGGCATAAGCCTGAATCAGTGCTTCCGGCTGGCAGGTGCTGTAGCGGTTCAGGCGATCACACTGAATCTTGTATTCATTGACGAACGGCGACTCGTTGGCATTCAGCCAGATGTCACCACTGCCACCAAGGCGGCGTGCTGACTGGTATGGCGTGAGGTCGCGAATGGTTTTACGAGCCAGTAATTCAGGGTTCATCTTAAGCCTCTTTCAACGTCGATGCGCGTGATTGTTTGATTTTGTCTACCCGGATGCTGACGGCACGGCGGTGTGCGTCCAGACCTTCTGCGGTTGCCATGGTTTCTACCGTCGGCGCCAGTTCCAGCAGGCCATCGGCACTGAGTTCCTGGACTGTCATACGCTTGGTAAAATCGGCCAGGCCCAGGCTGGAGTATGTTTTGGTATAACCGTATGTGGGCAGTACGTGGTTGGTGCCGGAGGCGTAATCGCCGACCGATTCCGGTGACCAGTGGCCCAGGAAAATCGAGCCGGCATTATCCAGCAGGGGCACTAAATCACGTGGGTTACGGGTCTGGACTATCAGGTGTTCAGGCCCGTAGTGATTCGAGATGGACACGCACTGCGTGATGCTGTCGGCAATGATCATCAGGCTCGAGCCGAGTGCCTGACGGGCAATATCGGCGCGGGACAGCGTGTTGAGCTGTTGTGCAATGGCATCCGCGACACGGTCGGCAATACTTGGCTCAGGGGTGACCAGCACAACCTGTGAATCTGGTCCGTGCTCTGCCTGACTGAGTAAATCAGCCGCGATAAAATCCGGATCCGCGCCACTGTCGGCAATCACCATCACTTCAGACGGGCCGGCTGGCATGTCAATGGCGGCACCTTTGAAATCGTTGCTGACCTGACGTTTGGCTTCGGTAACAAACGCATTACCCGGGCCGAAAATTTTGTCGACTCTGGACACAGATTCCGTGCCGTATGCCATGGCTGCAACCGCCTGCGCACCACCGATATTGTAGACATCTGTAATACCACACAGTTGGGCGACATACAGAATCTCATCGGCAATCGGCGGGGGCGAACAAAGGACCACGCGGCGGCACCCGGCAATCTGTGCCGGTACGCCCAGCATCAATACCGTCGACGGCAAGGGTGCACTGCCACCCGGAATGTACAGACCTACGGCATTAATGGGCCGGGTGACCTGCTCGCAGATCACACCAGGTTGTGTTTCAACCTGAAGCGGCTTGGTTTTTTGCGCTTTGTGAAACTTGGCGATGTTGGCATAAGCCTGCTGCAGCGCCTGCTTCATGTCTTCTGACAGTCTGTCAGCAGCGGCCTGAATCTCGTTCTGGCTGACTGTGATGGAATCCGGGCGGACTTTATCGAATTTTTCTGCCAGTGCCAGCAAGGCCTCATCGCCACGTTCACGAACATCGGTAATGATATCTTTCACAATTACCGTCACATTCTCGCCTGCAGTGATGGCCGGACGTTGCAGTAACGATTCACGCTGCTGTTCACTCAGAGATTGCCATACAACCGTTTTCATGGTGTTTACTCCATCATTTTCTCAATGGGCAGAACGAGAATTGAGCTGGCGCCCAGCGCTTTTAGTTGTTCCATGGTTTCCCAGAACAGATTTTCTGAGCTGACAAGGTGAACGGCAACCCGGCTCTTGTCGTGAGACAGCGGCAGCACGGTCGGGTCTTCCGCGCCAGGCAGTAAAGCTGTCACTTGTTCCAGGCATTCAGTCGGTGCATGCAGCATGATGTATTTTGACTCTTTGGCCTGAATCACACCTTGCATACGGGTTAACAGACGCTCGATCAGCGCTTGTTTGTCGGCGCTGAAATCACCAGAGCGCTGAATCAGTACCGCTTTTGACTGCAGGATCACTTCGACTTCTTTCAGGCCGTTGGCTTCGAGAGTGGCACCGGTGGAAACCAGGTCACAGATGGCATCGGCCAGGCCGGCCCGAGGGGCAACTTCGACAGAACCATTGAGCATGCAGGTGCTGAATGTCACACCCTGTTCAGTCATGTAGCGCTTCACCAGTTGCGGGTAGGTCGTGGCAATGCGTTTGCCTTGCAGATCTTGCGGGCCTTGGTATTCCTCGTCTTTATCGATCGCAATAGACAGACGGCAGCCACCGAAATCCAGACGGCGCAGCATCTCGTAGTGGCTGGGTTCACCTCGTGCCGCACGCTCAAGCCCGACTTCTTCTAATTCATTTTCACCAATGAAGCCCAGATCAACGACACCATCCATGATCAGACCGGGAATGTCATCATCACGAACCAGCAGCAGGTCGATAGGCATATTTTCGCAGTGAACCACAAGGCGCTCACCGATCAGATTGAATTTCACACCGCAGCGTTTCAGGAGATCTTTACATTCAGTGCTCAGTCGTCCTTTCTTCTGGATAGCAATGCGTAGTCGTTGTGTTTGCATGATGACATTCCCTATATGCTTAATTTATTTTTAATTTCAAAGCTAAAACGAAAAACCCCCGGAAGATTTCTCTTCCGGGGGTCTGAATGCTGCTTACATGTAGCGACCGCTGGAAGAGGCGATTTGTCGTCTTCCAGAGTGAGGCGTATCCTCCTGAAAGACTAATCAGGATGATGATGGTGGTTTAGGTTTACCATTTGGATACGCATAATTATGTACTCTGTCTAAATCATTATTGACTGTGGACTTGCTATTCACACTAACCAAGCTAAGGCGGTTTTGCAATAGTTAATTAGTACATTTTGAAAATTTCTTCGTGCCGCATGCCATCACCGAGAATGGCTTACAGACAGCATTTTTTAAACTTCTTGCCGCTACCGCACGGACAGGGATCATTCCGGCTGGCTTTCATCGGTTCAGTTGCTTCCGGATACACACCGTCGACATAGAACCATTGCTGGCTGTTGCCGACCATTTCACGTAAAAAACGTGACTTTTCGTGCAGGCAATAGTCTTGGTTACCGTCACGGTAAAAGGCTTTGAATTCGACATAGCCTTCAGTATCGCTGGCGATCTGACTGCTGACAACCTCAAGCCCAAGCCATTCACTATTGATGGAGTCTGCGATGGCATCGCGGTATTGTTCTGCCTGGCAACTGGGATGGTAAGTCGCGACGACAAAATCGACCAATCCCAGAACATGCGCGCTGTATCGGGCACGCATCAACTGCTCAGGATGGTGAGCAGCCGACGGGTGCTGATGGACAGGCTGGCAGCAAAGGGACAAAGGCTGTTGGCTGCCACAAGGACATAATTGTGTGTTCGTCATCATTTATTGCAGTTCTTCTATGCTGGTCACCCATTCTAAAGATTCCAGGTAGCGGTTCGCAACATGTTCACTCTCCAGGCCCAGTTTAGAGCACATGGTATCCACCTGATCCCAGTCGGCATGATCATAAGCACACACCAGTGACAACAGATACCCCAGTTTACCTTTACGATGGATCAAGGCGTCCTGAATGCTGATATCAAGCGGCAGCATAGGGATCAACACATCAAGCGGCTGATCAAGCAGTGAATCCAGCATCGAGAAAAGTCCCGTCAGGAAAGCACGGTTGCCATTTAATTTCGGGGAAATATCGGCGGCCAGAAGTTCACACAGATGGGCCCGTTGCAAAGACAGGCAGTAGAGTGATGGCGGCTTGTCACGGGTCACGTGGGAGGTCGCCACAAAACTGATAAAGCGGCGAAGCCGTTCTTCTCCCAGATAAATGAGTGCCTGCTTGAATGAAGAAATGGGCACAGCACGGTTTGAGGTGATGGCATTCACATGGCGTAACAATTTGTACGACAAGGACAAATCAGTCGCAATGATTTCTTCTGCCTCATCAAAATTCACAACATCCTGGCAGATCTGCTGATAGAGCCGCAGCGTCGTCAGCGCAGAAGGGCTGAGGGTTTTTTGCTGCATCATCTCCGGTTTGCTGAAGAAATACCCCTGAAACAGATGAAAACCCGCTGCTTTGGCTTCTTTGAATTCGGCGTAGGTTTCCACTTTTTCAGCCAGAAACTGAATAGGTTTGTCTTTGTGGCGACGAATAAAGAAGCGCGCCTTATCAATGGGCGTCAGCTGTAAATCAAATTTAATGATGTGGACGAAAGGCAGAAACCGGTTCCATTCCACGCTCGGATTAAAATCGTCCAGTGCTATCTGGTAGCCACGCTGATGAAGGTCCCTGACCGAGTCCAGCAGTGTGTCTGAGGGGGTACAGTTTTCCAGCACTTCAATCACAAAAGTATGGGATGGAAAAAGAAGCGGTGTGCCTTTGAGTAAGCTTTTTTCAGGAAAATTAACAAAGGCGAGTTTGCCACTGCATACATCGTTTGAACCGTTAGAGAAGAAATTGTCCAGTAACAAGCGATTTGTTGCCTCTTCGGGCGGCACATCCGGGAAACAATTTTTGGGCCCGTCGCGAAAGAGCAATTCGTAGCCAATAGTCGTTTTGTCGCGATCTAAAACGGGCTGCCGGGCAAGATAAGAATACATGATATCAGCACTGTTTATGGTTATCGTTGTGTTGGCGAGGGCTTGCATTGCCAGTGATTCTCTTTGGTGAATAGTCCGCATGACAGGAGTGAACCAGTATATTACTAATAATTATCACCGTTGCGTAACATTAGCAGTAGAATTTTCCACTGGTTGTGACCTTTCGCTGAGAAATTACGCCGCTTGTGATCTTCAGCCCAAAAGATAGGGTTGATAAGTAAAAGTAATGCCCGGTGCTGACCCGAATTCAGCCTCGTGTTATGAATCACCGGGTTATGTGTGAGTTTGATTATGCATCACTGGTTTTGTGCTGCCAGTCTGAAGCTGCGCGTTCGCAGTTGGCAACCTGCAGCGGTGCAGAGCAGCACGGAACCCTGATCATACCAGTCACCCAGCACGGTCCGGGTAGCATACTGGCCATCAACGGTTAGCTCATGAACGGCCGGACGATGGGTATGGCCATGAATCATATGCTGCACCCTGTGTTCTGACATTAAGTCAATCACTGCTTGCGGCGTCACATCCATGATGTCATAGGACTTCATCTGATTGTTGCTGCTGCTGCCTGAACGCATTTTGCGGCCAACGGCCTGGCGCCATGCCAGCGGTAAGCGCAAAAACAGCCATTGAATAAATGGGTTATGGACTTTTTTCCGGTAACGCTGATAGCTTTCATCCAGGGTACACAAAGTGTCACCGTGCAAAATCAGCGTTGGCGTACCGAACAGGTCAATCACAGTGTGCTCTGGTAATAACATGACGCCCGTTTCGCGGCTGAATTGCTTGCCGATCAGGAAATCACGGTTGCCGTGGATGAAAAAGCAGGGCACACCGGAATCCGTCAATGCTTTGAACGCACTTTTGATCTGGCGGTGAAAGGTATTGTCGTCATCATCACCAATCCACATTTCAAACAGATCGCCCAACACATAGAGTGCGTCGCATTGGGTTGCCTCGGTTGACATAAAGTGCAGAAAACAATCGGTAATATCAGGGCGATCCGCACTCAGGTGCAAATCAGCTATAAAACATATGGTCATAAGTATTGAGACAGGTGGCCGGTATGAGCGGCCACCTTGGCAGGGAATTATTCTTCGATGGTCACAGAATTGATGACAACTTCTTCAACCGGTACGTCCTGGTGGACATAGCCCCAGTTACCTGTCGCAACCGCTTTGATCTTGTTGACGATATCCATCCCTTCAACCACTTCACCAAATACGCAGTATCCCCAACCATCTGGTGTTTCAGATTTGAAATCCAGGAAGTTGTTATCATTCACGTTGATGAAGAATTGAGAGCTTGCGGAATGTGGCTCCATGGTGCGGGCCATCGCGATGCTGCCAGTCTTGTTGCTCAGACCATTGTTAGCTTCATTCTTGATCGGTGCGCGGGTTTCTTTTTCAACCATGCCGGACGCCATACCGCCACCCTGAACCATGAAACCGTCAATCACACGGTGAAACAGCGTACCATTATAGAAACCGTCACGGCAGTACTGCAGGAAGTTCGCACTGGTTTCCGGAGCTTTTTCTGTGTTGAGCTGGATTTTAATATCACCAAAAGTGGTGTGAAGCGTTACCATGAGCTTATCCTTAACTGGAGTGTATTGCTTTAAACCCTGAATTCTAACGAACTAAGGCAAAGCGTCAATACAGTTTGTCTAGGTGAACCAAGTTAATTCTATAACTATAGAAGAGGGTTGGGATTGGTAAAATCGGTACTGCGCCTGTTCACCATGCCAATCGCGCTGAACCTAGCATCTTGAGGCGACTTGGGTATAATCAGCCCTTTGAATCGTAACCCCTGAAATGAGTAATTATCAGACATGCTAAAGATCTATAACTCACTGACTAGACAAAAAGAGGAATTTAAACCCATAGTGCCAGGTAAAATCGGCATGTACGTCTGCGGGGTTACTATTTACGATTTATGTCACATCGGCCACGGCCGCACTTTTGTTGCATTCGACGTGGTGTCACGCTACTTGCGTTACAGCGGCTATGATCTGACCTTTGTTCGTAATATCACAGATATTGACGATAAAATTATTAAACGCGCGGCAGAAAACGGTGAAAGCTGTGATTCTCTGACCGAGCGTCTGATTGGCGAAATGTACGCCGATTTTGATGCCCTGGGTATGGCGCGTCCGGATATTGAGCCTCGTGCGACCAAATTCATTCCGGAAATTGTTGCGCTGTGCGAACGTCTGATCGAACGCGGTTTCGCGTACGTGGCTGATAACGGCGATGTCATGTTCGAGGTCAGCAAGTTTGACGAATACGGCAAACTGTCTGGCCAGGATCTGGAACAGCTTCAGGCCGGTGCACGTGTTGATATTGAAACGGCAAAACGCAGTCCGCTGGATTTCGTGCTGTGGAAAATGTCCAAACCGGGCGAGCCGACCTGGGAATCGCCATGGGGGCCTGGCCGTCCGGGCTGGCACATTGAATGTTCTGCAATGAACTCTGCCATTCTGGGCGATCATTTTGACATTCACGGTGGCGGCTCTGATCTGCAGTTCCCGCATCACGAAAACGAAATTGCGCAATCCTGCTGTGCCCATGACACCCAGTATGTGAATACCTGGATGCACAGCGGTATGGTGATGGTTGATCGTGAGAAGATGTCCAAATCACTGGGTAATTTCTTCACCATCCGTGACGTACTGGAGCATTACGATGCTGAAACGGTTCGTTATTTCCTGATGTCTGGCCATTATCGCAGTCAGCTCAATTACAGCGAAGAGAACCTGAAGCAAGCACGTTCTGCGCTGGAGCGTCTGTATACGGCACTGCGTGGTCTGGATGCGGATGTTACCGCACAGGGTGGGGAAGCCTTTGTTGAGCGCTTTACCGCGGCGATGGATGATGACTTCAACACGCCTGAAGCCTACTCTGTAATGTTTGATATGGCGCGTGAGATTAACCGCCTGAAAGGCGAAGATCTGAAGGCGGCTTCAGCACTTGGTGCTCAATTGCGCGCACTGGCTGAAGTACTGGGACTGCTGGCGCAGGATCCTGAAACCTTCCTGCAAAGCAGCGCTAAGGCAGATGATGTGGCTGAGATTGAATCCCTGATCCAGCAACGTCTTGATGCCCGAGCTGCGAAAGACTGGGCAGCAGCGGATGCCGCCCGCGATACGCTGACCGCCATGGGGATCATTCTTGAGGATGGCCCGCAAGGCACGACCTGGCGTCGTAAATAACCGTTTATCGGATCCTCGGACAGCTGAGTGAAAAAGCCCTCTTGCGAGGGCTTTTTTGTGCGTGCTGATCGGGTTCGTTATTCTGGGATCATTTGGTAGCTGACGCTGAGACGACCCTGTCATCGGGGTGTGCGAGTTCGCTGCCACAGTGTTTACAGAAGATGGCATCGGGCTCATGACCCGAACGGGAGCAGTTCATGCATTTCACCAGGGTTCGGTGCAACTGACTCTGATGGCCAATTTCTGCCGTGATAATGCCGGTGGGGATGGCAATGATGGAGTAACCCAGCAGCATAGTGAAAGAAGCGAGTGTTTTGCCGAGATCAGTTTGAGGCACCAGGTCGCCGTAGCCTACAGTTGTTAAGGTCACTATGGCCCAGTAAATGCTGTAAGGAATGCTGGTAAAACCATGTTCTGGTCCTTCAATGACAAACATCAGTGAACCAAACACAGTGACCAGTATCGCGACCGTAGTGAAAAAGATAAAAATCTTGCGGCTGGACTGTAACAATGATCTCAGCAGCAAATTAGAATCCTGCAGATAGCGGACCAGCTTAAGCACCCGAAATATGCGCATGACCCGCAGTAACCGGATGACCATCAGGTAGTGCGCGGCCGGGAAAAAAACACCAGATAGGTGGGTAAAATAGCCAGCAAATCGACAAGACCGTAAAAACTTCGGGCATAGGCAGTTGGCTTGGGAGAGCAGTACAGCCTAAGCAGATACTCAAGCGTAAAGATCAGTGTAAATCCCCATTCCATCAGGTAGAACAGCTGCCCCCACTCCTGGCTTATCGGGCTGACAGATCCGAGCATCAGCACAATGATCGATGCCAGTATGGTCAGAATTAATGTGATATCAAATGCTTTGCCCGCCGGGGTGTGGGTGCCAAAAATGGTGATGTAGAGTTTTTCTTTGAGTGTTGAGTCGGACATAAATAACATCTGAGTGATTGAAAAATAAAGCATACTTAAGAGTCGCTGCCTTTGCCAGAGCCATTTCCCCGCTGTGTGCACCTGCTGCCGGTAAGCGCTGACTCAGTTGACAGCAGCAGGAGAAGACAAGATTGACTGCTCCTATCTCACTGTTTTTGTTTGCTGTTACGACTTTTCCGACTAAAGTTATGCTCGGTATTGCTTATCATTGGTAAAAAAGTCATACAGTGACATTGTCGTTCTGAACCTGACTGGATTAGGCTTTATGTGGCGTGATGACTCCCCACAACGGGGTATTTGTCAGTAGCCATTTGGGGGCGCTAATCTGTTGTTTCGATTTGAAATAAAATTACCAGTGTGAAAATTATTTTCATGGTAAAGGGCGTCTAAATATTTGTTTCGTGAATGATTTTAATTGGGTTGCTTTTTAAATAATTGATTTGATTTCTTTTTCCTGGGTGGTGACATATTGCTGATGTGTGTGTTTAGCATGATCCAGATCAAGCCTCACCTGGCAATGAAGTCATAAAATCAGTTTTGAAAGCAATTTACTAAGTATGCTCAATCGGCGATAAGCGCTCTCATGGCAAGGAATCAGAGACGTATCCTTACTAAAAAGTTTTCAATCTTAAAGTTAGGAGTTTGACTATGCCTGTAACGAATTTGGCAGAACTCGATGCAATGGTTGCCCGTGTAAAAGCCGCACAGAAGATTTTTGCCACCTACTCGCAGGAGCAAGTAGACAAGATTTTCCGTGCCGCCTCTCTGGCGGCAAACAATGCCCGTATTCCTCTGGCCCAGCAAGCCGTACAAGAATCTGGCATGGGGATCGTTGAAGACAAGGTGATCAAAAACCACTTTGCCTCTGAATTTATTTACAACAAATACAAAGACGAAAAGACCTGCGGCATTCTGGAAGAGAATGACGAGTTCGGCACCATCACCATCGCAGAGCCTGTCGGTATCATCTGCGGCATTGTGCCAACGACAAACCCAACCTCAACCGCTATCTTCAAATCCCTGATTTCACTCAAAACCCGGAACGGTATTATTTTCTCTCCGCACCCACGGGCGAAAGAATCGACCAACGCTGCGGCGAAACTGGTGCTGGATGCCGCTGTTGCGGCTGGCGCACCCAAAGACATCATTGGCTGGATTGATCAGCCTTCGGTGGAATTGTCCAATGCCCTGATGAAACACCCGGATCTGAACCTGATTCTGGCCACCGGTGGTCCGGGCATGGTGAAAGCGGCTTACTCGTCGGGTAAACCGGCCATCGGTGTCGGCGCGGGGAATGTGCCTGTGGTGATTGATGAAACGGCCGATGTCAAACGTGCGGTGGCATCTGTACTGATGTCGAAGACATTTGATAATGG
The DNA here is from genome assembly GCF_037162255.1 of Photobacterium sp. Hal280. NCBI lineage: Bacteria > Pseudomonadati > Pseudomonadota > Gammaproteobacteria > Vibrionales > Vibrionaceae > Photobacterium > Photobacterium sp. Hal280. The sequence continues at coordinate 2,077,297 of NZ_JARLUO010000005.1, read as the reverse complement.
CGTGGTATGTGCCTCAGAGCAGGCCGTGATCGTGATGGATGAAATCTATGACGAAGTGAAGGCGCGTTTTGCCAGCCACAAAGGCTATGTCCTGAGTAAAGAAGAAGCCGATAAAGTCCGCAAAGTGATTTTGATTGAAGGCAGTCTGAATGCCGACATCGTGGGTCAGCCTGCGACAAAAATTGCTGAAATGGCAGGGGTATCAGTGCCTGCCGATACCAAGGTACTGATTGGTGAAGGCGATGCCATTACGATTGATGAAGAGTTTGCCCACGAGAAACTGTCGCCAACCCTGGGGATGTTCCGTGCCAAAACCTTCGAAGATGCGGTAGAGATGGCCTGCAAGATGGTGGATCTTGGCGGTATTGGTCACACCTCAGGCTTGTACACCAACCAGGATATCAATGAAGATCGCATCAAGTATTTTGGCGACAAGCTGAAAACCGCGCGTATCCTGGTGAATATCCCGACCACCCATGGCGGTATCGGTGATCTGTACAACTTCAACATTGCCCCATCATTGACCTTAGGCTGCGGTTCATGGGGGGGAACTCTATCTCTGAAAACGTAGGGCCTAAGCACTTGATCAACAAAAAAACAGTGGCGAAGCGAGCTGAAAATATGCTGTGGCACAAACTGCCGAAGTCGATCTATTTCCGCCGGGGCAGCCTGCCTGTGGCACTGACGGATCTGGAAGATAAGAAACGTGCTTTTCTGGTGACTGACCGTTTTCTGTTTAACAACGGCTATGCTGATGAAGTGATGACGTTACTCAAAGCACAGGGCATAGATGTGCATGCATTCTACGATGTGGAAGCCGACCCAACGCTGACGATCGTCAAGAAAGGTGCTGAGGCAATGAAGAGCTTCCAGCCTGATGTGATCATCGCACTGGGTGGTGGTTCGCCGATGGATGCCGCGAAAATCATGTGGGTGATGTATGAGCATCCTGAAACCCACTTCGAAGAGCTGGCAATGCGCTTTATGGACATCCGTAAACGTATCTATAAATTCCCTAAAATGGGCAAAAAGGCGGAGTTGGTTTGTATTACAACCACTTCAGGAACGGGCTCTGAAGTGACACCGTTCGCAGTCGTCACCGATGATGAGACAGGCGCAAAATACCCGCTGGCGGACTATGAGCTGACACCTCAGATGGCAATCGTTGATGCCAATCTGGTGATGAACATGCCAAAATCCCTGACTGCATTTGGCGGTTATGACGCAGTCACCCATGCGTTGGAAGCCTATGTCTCTGTGCTGGCAAACGAGTATTCAGATGGTCAGGCATTGCAGGCACTGCAACTGCTCAAGCAATACCTGCCTTCCAGCTACGCCAACGGTGCGAAAGATCCGATTGCCCGTGAGAAAGTCCATAACGCGGCAACTATCGCCGGTATTGCATTTGCCAATGCCTTCCTGGGTGTGTGTCACTCGATGGCGCACAAGATAGGCGCTGAGTTCCATATTCCGCATGGTCTGGCAAATGCCTTGCTGATTGCGAATGTGGTGCGTTATAACGCCAATGACAATCCAACCAAGCAGACGGCTTTCTCTCAGTACGACCGCCCGCAAGCGCGTCGTCGTTATGCGGAAGTGGCCGATCACCTGGGCCTTTCTCAGCCCGGTGACCGTACCGCACAGAAAATTGAGCGCCTGCTGAGCTGGCTGGATCAACTGAAAGACGATTTGGATATTCCTAAGTCCATTCAGGCGGCTGGTGTATCAGAATCTGACTTCCTGGCGAAACTGGATGAACTGGCTGTCGAAGCCTTTGATGATCAGTGCACCGGCGCGAACCCGCGTTATCCACTGATTGCAGAGCTGAAAGAGGTACTACTGGCTTCTTACTACGGAAAGGCGTATGTCGAAGGGGAAACCTTTGAAGGCACGACTGTCATTAAGAAAAATGCAGACCAGAAACCTGCAGAGGTCATTCAGGTGGCTCCCGCGGCCAGAAGCAAAAAGGTTGCGGCCAAGGCTTGATAGCCTTGCGGCTGAGTGAAACAAAAACCCGCCATCCGGCGGGTTTTTTAATGCAGTCTAATCATCACTGCCTATGGCGTGATTGATTGCGAGGACAAGGACGGAACTGCTGAAGTGTCAGGGATCAGACGACTTCGGCTTCAATCATTCTGCCGTTGAAATAGTCGTTTGAGACGATGTACTCAGCGCTACGGGCAATCTCATACTGCATGGGCAGGCTGAGTAGGGTGCTGGGTGGCAGATCATGCCGCTCATCAAAGATCAGCGGGAAGACGCCACCGACACGAATTTTGTACTGCGCCAGCTCTTTGGACCAGCTTTGAGTAAATCCCGCCAGCATGGCTTTGGAGCTGCTCGTCAAAGGGATGGGATTATCCGGGCGGCAAGCGGCTAAATTGATAATCACACCAGACTGATGGTGTTCGCGCATGTAGCTTGCGGTTTGTTTGCCAAAGGAAAGAAACGCCGAGGTGCCTTCTGTCATGAGCTGACAGAATTCTTCAACCGAGGTCTGGGTCAAGAGCATGGGAATATCCACGCCAAGCCAGCAGTTGATCAGTACATCGATTTTCCCGTATTGCTCGTGTACCGCATGAATGGCACTGGCAATGGTGGCTTCTTTATTATCGGACAAACAAAGTGCGTAGCACTCACTGCCTTTGGCTAAGCATTCCTGATAATTGGTGTGCAACCGTTCACTGTCTGTATCTACCAGGGCTATCCGTGCGCCTAATGAGGAGAAATGGAACGATGCGGCTTTTCCTAATGGGCAGCCTGCAGCAGTAATAAGAATAACTGAGTCTGCAATATTCATAGCGCAATCTTCCTATATGTGGATACCGAGAAGTCGTAACAGCAATGACGGCTTTAACCATCCTCACCTTCACTATTCAATAAACTAATAACACCCTGATAATGTTAAATCTTAGTTAAGTAAGCTGGTAAAGCGGCATTGAATTGTTTGGCATATGACGCTTGTCACGAAATTTAGTACTTTGTGATATGTTGCGGAAAATTTGCTTAATTGACTGAAAAATAACGAAAAGAAAAGGTGACGGTGATCAGCAGACCTTAGCAACGGCGCCGTACATTTCAGCGGAACGTTTGGCCCGGATAAGGTTCAGGTAGAGATCCTGCGGTGACCCTTTGATCGGTTCAGGCTGGGTAGGTGGCAGGCGGCGGCGCTCATGCCCGGACAGGTTGTGGTACAGCTCTTCAGGCAAACCTTTGGTGTCCTGAGGGGGAAACGTCATCGCTATGGGTTGTAACGAGCTGAGTAAACGGGTTGCGGAAAGTCCGCCATAATGGAACGCTCGTGACTGCTCTGCACCGCGAGGGTAGCAGAACTCGGATGTTGACAGTGGCGCCGGGTCTTGCAACTCGAAATAAGAGCGCAGCTGCTCTTCTGTGGTCGCAGGGGGCAGTGGTTTTTCGGTCGGCGTGGTTTCCAGATAATCCGGCGACAACATAGCCAGCATCAGTGCGAAGTCAGATCGGCGCCCCTGCTCAACCGCACGGTTGAGCTGGTTACCAAGCTGCACTTCACTGATAAGCTGTGCTTTGTCTATGGTATGGATTTGCATGGAGTCCGACAGAAATTAAAACCAGTGTTATCTCTATCGGACAGTTGGTGAAAATCTTTAGCGAGATTGGCTCTCAGATGGCTAATTATTAACCGATTGATTCAATGGCGTTCTTCATGCGCGATAGCGCCAGCGCTAAAGTCTGGCTGGTACAGCCAAAATTCATTCTGACAAAACCGGAATGGCCAAAATCAGCGCCAGGCGAGAAACCAACCCCGGCGGCTTCAAAGAAGGCATGTGGGTTTGCTACAGGCAGGCCGGAGGCATCGATCCAGGCCAGGTAGGTCGCTTCAATCGGATGCAGTTTAAGCCCTGGCAGGCTGTTGATTGCTGTCATCAGCCTGTCTCTGTGCTGGCGCAGATAATGGAGCTGACTGTCGAGCCATGGCTGGCAATCACGGTATGCGGCTTCGGCGGCCGTATAAGCCAGCACATTCACATCCGGGACGATGCCGGCCCGCGTACGGTTAAAACGGCGTCGTAACTCGAAATTCGGAATAATGGCCATTGAGGCGCCAAGGCCGGCAATGTTAAAGGTTTTGCTCGGCGCGATCAGGGTGATGGAGCGTTGTGCGGCATCATCATCCAGACTGGCAAAGGGAATATGACGGGCGTTCTCATTGAGGATCAAATCGCAGTGGATTTCATCGGAACAGACATACAAGTCATGCTTTTTGGTAAAGCTGTGCAGCGCCTCCAGCTCCTGCCGCGTGTAGACGGTCCCGCCGGGATTTAAAGGATTGCAGAACAGCAACAGCTTGCTGTCGGCCGGAACCTCAGTGGCCTCTAAATCCATCAGCCAGCGGCCTTGCTGTAAGGTCACCGGGGAATAGGCCAGCGGTCGTGACGCGTATTTTGCCGCGGTAAAGAATTTCGGGTAAACCGGCTTGGGACTGACAACGGCCTGATGTTGCTCGGTACAGGCGCGAACCGCCAGATTGAGACCACAGACCAGACCGGGCAAATAAACAATCCATTCCGGTTTGATCTGCCAGTGATAGAGCGTTGTCATGCGCTCAACGATTAACTCGCTCAGTGATGCCGGCACTGAGCCGTATCCAAAGACGCCGTGATCGACATGCTGGTGGAGGGCGTGTGTGATCGCATCCGGTACTCTGAAGTCACTGTCTGCCACCCACATCGGCAGGACATCCTTTCCCTGATACTTCAGCCACTTTGTACTGTTGCTCTTGGTGCGATCCACCGGCTGGTCAAATAAACGCAGGATCTCTGACATAGGCTCTCCAATAACCAGTTGAAATCAATGACTATGATGACTCAGCTATTATGCGCCGAATTGGCCAGAAGAAGAAAGCCCCGGTCAGAAACCGGGGCTTGAGAGGTAATCAGAACTGCGGTTTCGCACCAAACTGCTCGGCGGCATAGGCGACGCGTTCAGCCGGAGAGGGCATCTTGGACGGTGTGCCCAGACTTTCAATGTGATGAAGGCGCGGCAGCAAGCCGCAGCCATTGGCAGTCTGGATCGCAAGACCAGGACGGGCATTGAGCTCCAGGACCATAGGGCCTTTGACTTTATCCAGTACCATGTCAGTCCCCAGATAGCCCAGGCCAGTCATTTCCCAGGCACTGGCAGCGAGCTCCAGTAACTTCAGCCAGTTGGGAACGGTGAGTTCACTGAGCAACCTTTCGGTGTCCGGGTGACGTTCTACCGGCAGGTTAAACTGCACCGCACGAACCGCTTTGCCGGAGGCGATATCAATACCAACCCCGACGGCTCCCTGGTGAAGGTTGGCTTTGCCGTCAGAGGCCGCGGTAGAACAACGCATCATGGCCATGACAGGGTAACCTTTAAATACGATCACCCGTATATCCGGTACCCCTTCAAAGCTGAACCCGTCGAAGACATTATCAAACTGGATCAGGTTTTCGACCATGGCCACATCGTTTTTGCCGCCGAGCGAAAAGAGCCCGGCCAGGGTATTGGTGATGTGCCTTTCAACATCCTGCTTATTAATCACAGCCCCTGACGGTTTGGTGTATAAACCGTTTTCATGCTTGATAATGACAAGAATGCCTTTCCCGCCAGAACCTTGAGCCGGTTTGATCACAAAACCCGGCCAGTCACGCACCATGTCGTGAATTTCTTTCACATGAACCTGGCTTCTGATCACCCCGATCAGTTCAGGGACAGTGGCCCCCGCACGCTGGGCGATGATCTTGGTTTTGAGTTTATCATCAACAAGCGGGTACAGACTGCGGTCGTTATACCGACCGATATAACTGTGATTGCGCTTGTTCATGCCCATGATGCCGCGTTCGCGCAGACGCCACGGCGTAGTATAACGCGATAAAAACATGGCTTAATCCTCCGCTAACGGCTTAAAGCGTCGTAGCTCACTCAGGCGGTAGCCTGTGTAGTTCCCCAGCATCAGGATCATTGCCATGATAATCAGTTGCAGGCCGATAAAGTTAAAGGTTAAGTGACGCACCAGATCATTGGTCATGACCAGATACACTATGATAGCCGTTAACAGCGAGCCACCACCCTGAATAAAGACCTCTTTTGCCCCTTCTTCTTCCCACAGAATTGACATGCGCTCAATCGTCCAGGACAGGATGATCATCGGGAAGAAGGTGATCGTCAGACCTTCCACCAGGCCAATCTTGAAGGCCACCACGGTGAAGATTGAAATAATGAGTATCACGGTCACGATGACGGCGGATATTCGGGCCACAAGCAGCAAGTTCAGCCGCGACAAGTAGCTGCGGATGATTAAGCCTGTACCCACGATCAGCAGAAAACCAAGTACACCTGTGATCAGTTGCGTCTGCACAAAGGCCACAGCAATCAGTACCGGCATGAAAGTCCCTGAGGTTTTCAGGCCCACGATAACCCGGAGGAAGACCACAATTAACGCACCAATTGGTACCAGCATGATCGTTTTGAACATCGCCTGCTCTTCAATCGGCAGACTGTGGATTGAGAAGTTCAGCAGATCTTCAGCCTGGATTTTTTCACGGGTGGCCTGCTGCGGGGTAATATCCTGCGAAATAATCGAAAAGCTGATATTGGAGTTACGGCCACCGATCACATCCAGCAAGGAGTGACCCTGCTGGTTCCAGACCAGCACGTCGTTAGGCTTACCTTCCTGCCCCGTCTGCGGGTCAAACAAGTGCCATTTTTCGCCACCCCAGACTTCCACCATAGGACTGATGCTTTGACGGCGCCGACCATCTTCAAGCTGCAAGCCACCGACGATGCGGGAATTGATCCCTTCCATCGACAGCAGGAAAACCACCACATTTTCCCGCGGAAACGCATTGAGCAGCAAGGAGGCGTTTTGGTTATTCCTGTCATTGAGCTGCTTCAGAATTTCCCGGGTCAGCGTCAGATTGTCCGCCGACAGCGTTCTTGCCTGAGCCAGCATGGCTTTGGCTGCCGTTTCCTGAGGATTATCCAGGCTGGGGGCTTCCGGCTTGCCTCTGGGTTTATCGGTCGAGAAACTGGCCAGGGGGTCAACAAGCATCTGTGTTTTGTAATAAAGCACCTGTTTGCCGGATGCCTGACGAATTGACCATTCGGCCCGGCGTCCCTGATCCGTATCGATCAGTGCGACGCCATAGCCAGGTGATGAGGTGCTTTCGTCAATTTGCGTGAAGCCCTGCTGTGATTCCGGTGCGGCCATTGAGACTTTGACTGGCTTGCCGATGGCATCAAACTCAACTCTGGCTTCCAGCTCCCACAAGGCGCGCTCTTCGCCCGGTGTCCAAGGCACACCGTAAATATCATGGCGGTAGAGACTGAGCGCTGTCCCGGCAATGACGAGCAAGGTGATGAGAAAATAAAACGGAATTCTTGACGTCATGACAACCTCTAATTTTTCCTTTATTGGTTGAAGCAAACGAAACGATGAAAACGAAAATGGGGCAATGACAAGCTGTCATGCCCCAAACTGAAAACGGTTATCGCCCTTGGATGAACTGTTTACCGACATCAACCAGTGCGACGTCTTTAAAGAATTCCCGCCCAAGCAACACCGGGTAGGTCATCTGCGTCCGGTCTGCCAGGGTAAACTGGGCTTTCTCATGCAATTTGCCGAGCTTAAGCCACATTTCAACCACGGGGCGCCGCTCGGTATCGTCGGCGGAAGACTGGCGGATTTTCACCCAGCGGACAATCGGGGCTTCCACGATTTGGTCGGCAGGCTGATTCTCTTCCCCGCTGTGGCTGAGATTGAACTTGGCCCACTGTTTACCATCCCGTTCAAAGATCTGGACATCCAGTGCGTTGATCGAAGAGGTTGTCGCACCCGTGTCAACCCGTGCTTTAAAGAAGGATTGCACTGAGTCCAGCCAGATCCATTCTTCTTCACCCAGGATAACTTTGCCATGGGCAGTTTTAGGATCGATATCAATAGTTTTTTGTGGTACCGGCACTATTTTTTTCTCAACAATGACTTCAGGTTTAGACGATGAAACAGAAGCAACTTTATTCAGCTCTTCTGACATTGATGATAGCTCTTTTTCTAACTTAGCAATGTTTTCATTTTGTTCATTTATTTGTTGCGACATGCGATTCAGACGAAAATGAACATTGGTTTCCATCATTTCAATCGCAGTCAGTGTATTTGTTTCCCGCTGCGGGCTGGGTTCAGTTTTCAGCATCGAGCAGCCGGAAATAAATGTCAATGCAATAAAGGTTACGCTGCGGCCAAGCATGCTTACTCCCAAAAGTGGATAGTGTGTAATTCTTAGTTTTTCTTTAGGGGGCCGTAGTTTAGCGTACAAAAAAGGATGCGGGTAGCACCCTTTTGTTAACACTTAGTCAGGATTTACGGCAACCAGCACAGCGCGCCGGGGGCCGGGTAGCCTTCGATTGTTTTTGACGGATCTTGCGGATCGAGATATTCAGGCAATGAATTATTTGTCATCCAGTCGGTTGAACGTTGCTCATCGGTAGTGGTGACACTTTCATCAACAATCCGCACATCGACAAAGCCACTTTTCTCCAGCCAGACTTTCAGGGCTTTGGCGGAGGGGAAAAAGTAGACGTTGTGCATCTGAGCATAACGGTGACCCGGGACCAGCACGGCGTTTTCATCGCCTTCGATCACTAAGGTCTCCAGCACCAGTTCACCGCCTTTGCGCAGCTGGTTTTTCAGTTGCAGCAAGTGATCAAGCGGTGAGCGGCGGTGATAGAGCACACCCATACTGAAGACGGTATCAAACGCTTTCAGCTCCGGCAGTTGTTCTATGCCCAGTGGCAGCAGGTATGCCCGCTCATCCTGACCCATCAGGCGGCGGATCGCCTCGAACTGGATCAGGAACAGGTTCGAAGGATCGATCCCGACCGTCAGTGCAGCCCCTTCACCCAGCATGCGCCACATGTGATAGCCGTTGCCGCAACCGACATCCAGCACTTTACGGTGCTTGAGCGGCGAGATGTGCGGCAGGACGCGATCCCATTTCCAGTCGGATCGCCATTCTGTATCGATGTGAATACCGTGGATATGGTACGGGCCTTTGCGCCAGGGATGGAGCAGGCGCAGCAAACTTTCCAGGCGTTTCTGCTCACCATCGGCAACCTGGACTTCATTCATCACACTGACTTGGGTTTTCAGGTCGATAAAGTCCGGCTTATCGGCAGGAAACTTTTTCAGCGCCCGAACCCAGCGGGCCATGTCGCCGTGCTGGGCAGTTTCCCAGTCGGATAATTGCTGCGGCAAAGTGTTGAGCCAGGGACGCAGTTGTTCGTCATTGGCCAATAAGCGATAGAATTCTGAAAAGCTAAACATGGAGCGTCAAAATTACCTTAAATGGGTGAATTACTTGATGGCAAACATAGAGCCGAAGTTGAAGCACTGGAACCAGACTTCTACGCTGCGAAAGCCAATATCGGACAAACGCTCACGGTGGGCCGGAATGCTGTCCGGGCGCATGACATGCTCAATGGCGCTGCGTTTCTGGCTGATTTCCAGCTCGCTGTAGCCGTTGGCGCGTTTGAAATCATGGTGAAGATCGATCAGCAACTCGTGCGCCTGACCGTTCTCAAAGACATATTTCTCAGACAGGATCAGAATGCCGCCCGGACGCAGGCCTGCATAGATTTTTTCCAGCAGTTGGCGGCGATCTTCCGGTGCCAGAAACTGCAGCGTGAAATTCAGCACCACCACAGAGGCATTGTGAATATCCACATCCCGGATATCCGCTTCAATAATGTCTGCCGGTGTGTCGGAACGGTAAGCGTCAATATGCAGACGGCAGCGCTCAACCATGGCGCGGGAGTTGTCGACGCCGATGATTCTACAGCCGGGCTGTTTGATATGACGACGCATGGACAGTGTGGCAGCGCCAAGCGAACAACCCAGATCATAAATCGTGGAATCCGGCATCGCAAAGCGCTCGGCCAGCATGCCAATGGCGGAGATGATATTGCTGTATCCCGGCACAGAGCGTTGGATCATATCCGGAAATACTTCGGCGACGCGTTCGTCAAAGGTAAAATCACCCAACTTATCGATCGGGGCGGCGAACAAATTGTCGTGGCCAGCCATTATCTCTTCCTCACACCTGATATCTGAATCTCGGACGGTTCCTTCCGGCATACCTCGCCGCAAGGCGATTTATGGCTATGGGGAGTCCTTCTCCCGCTGAAAAGGCGCGTATTGTAGATAAAATAGCGCCAGTTGTCTTGTGGATTTACAGGGCAGGTCAGGCAGGGTTCAGAGCAGTGACACCTGGTCGCCACCTTGCGGCAATTTCAGCTCGGGCAGGTGTAACGCTGTGTCAGCCAGTTGTTGTGCCAACTGGCGATGAAGCCGGACGGCCAGTTCCGGGGCAAAATCGTTGTCGGGCGTATGAATGAACAGATAAGGCTGACGGCCTTCGCTCAGCCATAAGGGAAGACGCTGTAACCAGTTGGCAAAAAAGGGATCGTTGGCCTCAAGATCCGGATGACCAATGAAACGCACCACAGGGTGCATGGCGGTTGCAATCGCATGAACCGGCACTCTGGGTTTTTTCTGATGGGCATCCATGACGGCCTCGCTGGTGGCGGGAGCGGAAAAAACCGGGCGAGTGTCCATGATAATGCGGTTGGCCTGGTGCTCAATCAGTAATCGGTTGAGGGTTTTTTCTGCTTCGCCTTTGCTGAAAAAGGCCGGATGACGGACCTCAACCCCAACCGTCAGATCTGACGGCAGCTGTTTAAGAAAAGCAGTCAGCGCAGGCAGCTCTGCCGGTCCGAAACTGGCGGGCAGTTGAATTTTCCAGATGCCGGTTTTTTCTGCCACAGGCGCCATGACATGGAAAAATTCACCGAGCTGGCCCTGGCAGTGCATCAGCTTATATTGATGGGTGATGGTTTTCGGCAGCTTGAAGGTGAATTGAAAATCGTCCGGTGTGGCATCCGCCCAGTTCTGTACCGTGGCCGGTTTGGGTGTGGCATAGAAGGTGGTATTGCCTTCCACCGTGGAAAAGGTTTCTGCGTACCGGCTTAACCTGTCCGTGGCAGGGCAGCCGCGGCCATAAAGACTGCGTTGCCAGGGCGCATGTGACCACATGGCCATGCCGATCTTAAGGGGGAAGAAAAGGGCATTGAACAACCTTAGTGAATACTTTTTATCCGTCCGGATAGGAGCTTGGCTGACATTGTGGAGAATATCCCGCCATTTGGTCAACATTCACCGCCGGAATCAGGCTATTTTGCTTGATTTACGCCAGAGGTTTTTCCTACAGTGGTGTTTTTCATTTATAATACCGCGTTATTTTTATTTCGGACGTCAGTCAGGCCGCAGCCGGACCCTGAAGATGGCCGAAACTGGCACAGTTGGTGTCTGTCGTACCATTGTGGGCGGACACACAGGATTGTAAGTAAACAGATCGGGAAATTCTTATGCGCACCCAATATTGTGGTCACCTGAACAAGTCCCATGCGGGACAAACCGTTGAGCTTTGCGGCTGGGTAAACCGCCGTCGTGATTTAGGCGGTCTTATTTTCATTGATATGCGAGATCGTGAAGGTATCGTTCAGGTAGTGGTTGACCCGGATATGAAAGATATCTTCGAGGTGGCAAACCAACTGCGCAATGAATTCTGTATCCGCCTGACCGGTGAAGTCCGTCAGCGTCCGGACAGCCAGGTTAATAAAGACATGGCGACCGGTGAAGTGGAAGTGATTGCCAAAGGCCTGGAAATCATCAACCGTTCCGATGTGCTGCCGCTGGACTTCAACCAGAAGAACACCGAAGAGCAACGCCTGAAATTCCGTTATCTGGATCTGCGTCGCCCGGAAATGAGTGACCGGATCAAACTGCGTGCAAAAGCATCCAGCTTCGTGCGACGCTTCCTGGATGAAAACGGCTTCCTGGATATTGAAACCCCGGTTCTGACCAAAGCGACCCCGGAAGGTGCCCGTGACTATCTGGTGCCGAGCCGTGTGCACAAAGGCAGCTTCTATGCACTGCCGCAGTCACCGCAGCTCTTTAAGCAGCTGCTGATGATGTCTGGTTTTGACCGTTACTATCAAATCGTCAAATGTTTCCGAGACGAAGACCTGCGTGCAGACCGTCAGCCTGAATTTACCCAGATCGATATCGAAACCTCGTTCATGACGGCCGACCAGGTGCGTGCCGTGACTGAGCAGATGGTCACCGAGATGTGGAACGAGCTGCTGAACGTTGATCTGGGGACTTTCCCTGTGATGAAGTACGAAGAAGCGATGCGCCGTTACGGTTCAGACAAGCCGGATCTGCGTAACCCGCTGGAGCTGGTGGACGTGGCAGATATCCTGAAAGATGTGGATTTCAAAGTCTTCGCCGGCCCTGCCAATGATCCGAAAGGTCGTGTGGCCGTGCTGCGTGTACCGGGCGGTGCGGAACTGTCCCGCAAGCAAATTGACGAATACACCAGCTTTGTGGGTATCTATGGTGCCAAAGGCCTGGCATGGATGAAGGTCAATGATCGCGCGGCCGGTTTTGACGGCGTACAGTCACCGGTGGCCAAGTTCCTGAACGAAGACATTGTGACTCAGCTGCTGGAGCGCACTCAGGCTGAATCTGGCGATATTCTGCTCTTCGGTGCAGATCGCAAAAATGTGGTTGATGAAGCGATGGGCGCACTGCGTCTGAAGCTGGGTAAAGATCTGAAACTGACTGACGAATCAGCATGGGCACCGCTGTGGGTGGTTGATTTCCCGATGTTCGAAGAAGACGAAGAAGGGAATCTGCACGCGATGCACCACCCGTTTACCGCTCCGCTGAATATGACAGCGCAAGAGCTGGCGGCGAACCCTGTGGCAGCCAATTCGAATGCCTACGACATGGTCATCAACGGTTACGAAGTGGGCGGTGGTTCTGTGCGTATTCACAACGCAGACATGCAGGCGGCCGTGTTTAACATTCTGGGTATTGACGCGCAAGAGCAGCAGCTGAAGTTCGGCTTCCTGCTGGACGCGCTGAAATTCGGTACGCCGCCGCATGCCGGTCTGGCTTTTGGTCTGGATCGCCTGGTCATGCTGCTGTGCGGCACAGAGAATATCCGTGACGTGATTGCCTTCCCGAAAACAACGGCAGCTGCGTGTCTGATGACAGATGCCCCAAGTCTGGCTAATCCGGCCGCGCTTGAGGAGCTGGCAATTGCGGTGAAACTGGCTGCGAAAGACGAACCAAATACCGAAGCCTGATCAATCAGACTTATCCGGGCTGGCAACTCTGCCAGCCCGATCACTCTTCAAGACATTGCAGTATGCTTCATACCATCTGATGTACGATCTCACGCCGTGTTCTGAACAGTGATCAGCGCCTCCCAGTGACGCAGAGCTGGGACAACACCCTCTATCAACCCGGAGCAATGTTATGGCAGGTCATAGTAAGTGGGCCAACATCAAACACCGTAAAGCGGCGCAAGACGCTAAGCGTGGCAAAATTTTCACCAAGTTAATCCGAGAAATCGTGGTGTCGACCAAAGAAGGTGGCCCTGAAACGGAAAGCAACCCGCGTTTGCGTGCTGCAGTTGATAAAGCGCTGTCCAATAACATGACGCGTGACACTATCAACCGTGCCATCAGTCGTGGTGCCGGCGGTGAAGGTGACGACAACATGGAAACCGTGATTTACGAAGGATACGGCCCGGGCGGCACTGCGGTGATGGTTGAATGCATGACAGACAACCGCAATCGTACGGTGTCTGGTGTGCGTCATGCCTTCAGTAAAGCGGGCGGTAATCTGGGCACAGACGGCAGCGTCAATTACCTGTTTGAGAAGAAAGGGGTGATTTCTTACGCACCGGGCCTGGATGAAGACGCCGTCATGGAAGCGGCCCTGGAAGGGGGCGCCGATGATGTTGAAACCAATGAGGATGGTTCGATTGATGTGTACACCACACCAGCGGATTTTGGCCCGGTGAGAGACGCGCTGGATGGAGCCGGGTTCGAAGCTCAAAACGCGGAAGTGACTCTGGTGCCGTCAACCAAGGCGGAGCTGGACGCGGACACAGCGCCAAAACTGCTGCGTCTGATTGATGCGCTGGATGATCTGGATGATGTGCAGGAGGTATATCATAACGGAGATATTTCCGACGAAGTGGCGGAACAGTTGTAATATCAATGGCCATTATTTTAGGGATAGACCCAGGCTCCAGAATCACGGGATACGGTGTTATCCGTCAGGTGGGCAGGCAACTTGAATATCTGGGCAGCGGTTGTATCCGCACCAGCTGTGATGATATTCCGGGCCGGCTGCATCAGATTTATGCCGGGGTCACCGAAGTGATCACTCAGTTTCGCCCCGATGACTTTGCCATCGAAGAAGTCTTCATGGGCAAAAATGCCAATTCGGCACTGAAACTCGGGCAGGCACGCGGCAGCGCAATTGTTGCAGCCGTGAATGCCCATATCCCTGTCAGCGAATATGCGGCCAGGTTGATTAAACAGGCAGTGGTTGGCAAGGGCAGTGCCGATAAAGTACAGGTTCAGCACATGGTCTGCCATATGCTGAAATTACCGGGTAAGCCTCAGGCGGATGCGGCAGATGCTTTGGCGGTGGCGATTTGTCATGCCCATACCCACAAAACCCTGGTGGCGATGGCAGGACAGGCATCGGGTTCGAAACGGGGACGATACAGATAGTCACACGCGGTTCAGTCACCATATCAATATCCCTGTCAGGCATGTGTTCTGTTGGACGGATCAAAAAAAGCAGCCTTGTGCTGCTTTTTTCTTTGTTAATTCATTGTTAACTGAATATAGTGGTCGGAGCTGTTGGATAGTTCATATATAACAATGACAAGGATAACAAAATGTCCCCAGTCACTTTTTGGCGCGGCCTGTTTTTGCCCTCTTCACATCAGTGGCAGGAAGAGCAAGTCCGCCTGGTTGATACCCTGCTATTTTTCACCCTTATCTCGTTCTTCGTCGGCTTGTACAGCTGGATAAAATGGTCGAGCCACGCCCATACCAGTCTGGTTATCACTTCTATTACACTCATTGGATGCGAAATACTGGCCGGTTTGATTGTACGCTGGCTGAAACAGATTGAACTCGCGGTCAACGTGGGTTTTCTGGGGATGGTGATCCATGCCGTGAATATCGTCTATCAAAGTGGCGGTATTGTTGTTTCCACTCAGGCGTTCTGGATGCCGCTGCTGATCGTGGCCTTTTTCCTGGCGGCCAAACCGGTCACAGCCATGATCTGGAGTGTGCTGGTTGTCGTGATCTCTGGCTGGATGATCAAGGAATCTCTGGCCGGTCACGATTTTCCTCACCTGGTGTTGACGCCGGCAGCAGAGCGGCTGGAAACCTGGTCTGGCTTATTACTGCCTCTGATTGTGATCGGTATCGCGCAGGCCTTTACCGTGCGTCAGCGAGAAACTGCGCTGGTGAAGTCGTCCGAGGCTGAGCGGGCCAGTGCTACCTTGGCAGAACAAGCCAAAAAAGGTGAACAGGCGCTGGGCAGCATTATGGATCGTGCCAGTGATAATGCCAGTCAGCTGGCACAGCTAGCTGATGATTTGGAACAGCAGTCTGATGCGCTGCATCATCAGGTCAAAGATCTCAATCAAAACTGCCTGTCACAGGCCAGTGCGGCAGAGCAGATGAGTCAGCAACTCGGGCAGATGACAGAAGGGCTGGATGAATCAGACCGTTCTGTGACTGAGTTGCGCCAGCGCAGCCGAACCATAGAAACTCAGGCTCAGCACAGCTCGGCATCACTCCATGCCTCGACCGAAGCGATCGCCCGCATCCTGCATAGTAATAATGAAGTCATGTCAGCCGCTGCACTGATCACTGCCGTTGCCGAACAAACCAATCTGCTGGCATTGAATGCGGCGATTGAAGCTGCACGAGCCGGGGAGTCGGGACGAGGATTTGCCGTGGTCGCCGATGAAGTTCGTAAGCTGTCTGCCAAGAGTAATGCTTCAGCCACAGAGATCCGCAGTTTGCTGGAGAAAAGTAAAAATGAAGTGCAGCAGGGGCAAAAAGTCATTCATGCCACGGCGACCGAGCTGGGCGGCATAATTGCCGAGATCACAGGCTTATCTGAGGATGTGAACCGGCTGGCCGATACCCTGGGCATTCAGGTCCAGTCACTCAAAGAGCTCAATCAGGCCAGTACCGAAGTGGCACACAGCGTGGTGCAGACGAACCAGGTTTCGGATCAGGTTGCTCAGCAGGGTGCGGAGCTGGCCAGCAGAGTTGAAACGTTAAAAGGACTCGCCGATAGCCTCAATGCGCTGGTGTCACGTCATCAGGCTTGATCTTGTCTGTCATTTCTTGCTCCATCCTGATAAAGCGCTGGATATCCATCCAGCGCTTTATTATGCTAGAGCCAATTTTATTTGCGAGATAGAGGCAAGGCAGTGATTGGCCGATTACGAGGAATCATCTTAGAAAAACAGCCACCGGAAGTGGTGATTGAAGCCGCCGGAATCGGGTATGAAGTTCAGATGCCGATGAGCTGTTTTTACGAATTGCCGGAAATGGGGCAGGAAGTCACCATCGCTACCCACTTTGTGGTGAGAGAAGACGCCCAGCTGCTGTACGGTTTCAATAAGAAAAGTGAGCGGGATTTGTTTCGCGAAGTCATCAAAGCCAATGGTGTCGGGCCTAAACTGGGTTTGGCTATCTTGTCAGCCTTGACGGCCAGCCAGTTTGTGCTTTGCGTGGAAAATGAAGATATTTCTACTTTAGTGAAGATCCCCGGTGTGGGTAAGAAAACGGCAGAACGCCTGCTGGTTGAAATGAAAGACCGCCTGAAAGGCTGGGGCGAAGGTGATCTCTTTACACCAGCGCTGGATACCGCAGCCAGTCAGGCACAGTCTGCCGCATCCGATAAGAACCGGGCGGAAGATGAAGCCGTGAGCGCCCTGATAGCGCTGGGTTATAAACCTCAGCAGGCTTCTAAAGTGGTGGCTCAGGTCGCGCAGGATGATATGCCAAGTGAAGCCATTATCCGTGAAGCCCTGCGCTCCATGGTGTAAGTGAGATTATATGATTGAAGCTGATCGCCTGGTATCGGGGAGTTACCCGGTTAACCGCGAAGAAGAGGTCATTGACCGTGCCATCCGCCCGAAATTATTGCAGGATTATCAGGGCCAGGATCATGTTCGTGGCCAGATGGAAATTTTTATTCAGGCTGCGAAACTGCGTGCTGAAGCGCTCGATCATCTGCTGATTTTTGGTCCGCCCGGGCTGGGTAAAACAACGCTGGCGAACATTGTGGCAAACGAGATGGGTGTCAGCATCCGTACCACGTCAGGCCCTGTGCTGGAAAAGGCCGGTGATCTGGCCGCACTGCTGACCAACCTTGAAGAAAATGACGTGCTCTTCATCGATGAGATCCATCGTCTCAGTCCTCAGGTGGAAGAAGTGCTCTATCCGGCAATGGAAGATTATCAGCTTGATATCATGATTGGCGAAGGGCCAGCAGCGCGTTCTATCAAGATAGATCTGCCTCCTTTTACCCTGGTGGGGGCGACAACGCGTGCCGGTTCGCTGACCTCACCGCTGCGCGATCGTTTTGGGATTACCCAGCGACTGGAGTACTACAAAGTTGCCGATCTGCAAGATATTGTCCAGCGCAGCGCCCGGTGCCTCGGGTTGTCTATGGTGCCTGAAGGGGCACTGGAGATTGCCCGCCGTGCCCGCGGCACGCCGCGTATCGCGAACCGGTTGTTACGTCGCGTACGGGATTATGCGGAAGTGAAAAGTGATGGCCATATCAGCGAAGAAGTGGCGAGCCAGGCGCTGGATATGCTGGATGTCGACAGCAGCGGTTTTGATTATATGGATCGAAAACTGCTGATGGCGATTATTGACAAATTCATGGGGGGGCCGGTGGGGCTGGACAATCTGGCGGCCGCTATCGGAGAAGAAAAGGATACGATAGAAGATGTGCTCGAACCTTATCTGATCCAACAGGGATATTTGCAGCGCACACCCAGGGGGCGGATCGCGACTCATCGCGCTTATCTGCATTTCGGACTGGATATACCGAATCACTGAGATTACCGATAATAAATGTTAAAAACGGAGCTTAAGGCTCCGTTTTTGTTTGTCTTTCACTTGGGGTTTTTCGGTAAAACCCGGCTGAGTATTCTAGAATCTTTAACATTTCCGGGGAAGAAATGCCTGTCTGTGGGATGAAACCCTGCTGGTTTCAATGAGTGGGGTGCCGAAAGCGGTACAATTGTTTTACGAAGGCCAGGAATGGCTGGTGTTTTTGTCAGATCAAAGTTGGGTACTGATTGTTTAAAACTTCGGCATTGATGTCGCGGTATAAACGGGAAATGTTAATAGAAACCTCCTAACAATGAGGACGCATGACCGTTGTCATGTCGGTCTGCAAGGTGATGCCTGCAGTGCGAAGTCGTCAGAGTGTTTGAACTAATTGATTAGATAAACTAATCAAAACGCCTTGTCGGCTTCATTTTAAGCGCACTGTTTTTACGCTTGTTTATCGGTGACATCTTGTGCACTGAAATCATTTCCGCCTTTGAGCTTCACTGAGAAAAATTACACGTTTTGAATTGTGATCTTTGTCTTTGTCAACGTGATTAAACTTGCATCTTTGGTAACTTTATAATTGAAAAATCACATTTATTTAAAGTGTTAGCTACAAAACTATGCAGGTGTCAGAAGTTTGATCTCTCGCATGGACATCGTTTATCTATACGATTTAAATCACAATCTGTTTGGCGAATCAGCGCGTATTTTATAAATACCTTTGAACCTGTGTGGCGAAGTCAGTAGTATTAGTTTCAGCTTAACCGGTTGTAGTTTTACATTAAATTCTATAATTCGACACAAGTCTGCAACATCCAGTTTGGCGAGTCATCGCTGGCCAGGAAATGATTTTGTAAAACAAACAGGCGTGTTCGCTGACGTTTTGCGTAGCCTACCGATGAGTAACGCGTTGTAAGGTTATCAATCAATGATTGCTGAAATTTTAATCAATAGGCGGTAATCTTGAAGAATACTTGCTGGGCGTACTTGATCAACAATGTTGTACGTTGCCGGGAGACTGGTGACTTAAGGAGTTATCATGTTTGATATCGTCGAACTATCGCGGTTACAGTTCGCAATGACTGCGATGTACCACTTTTTGTTCGTCCCACTGACTTTGGGCATGGCGTTTCTGCTTGCCATCATGGAGTCTGTGTATGTGATGACCGGAAAGCAAATCTACAAGGACATGACCAAGTTCTGGGGTAAGCTTTTCGCCATCAACTTTGCACTGGGGGTTGCCACCGGACTCACCATGGAATTTCAGTTCGGCACGAACTGGGCTTACTATTCTCACTACGTCGGCGACATCTTCGGCGCCCCGCTCGCCATTGAAGCCCTGATAGCCTTTTTCCTCGAATCCACTTTTGTCGGCTTATTCTTTTTTGGTTGGGATCGACTCAGCAAGCGTCAGCACTTAACGGTAACCTGGCTGGTGGCTCTGGGCTCAAACTTCTCTGCATTGTGGATTCTGATTGCCAATGCCTGGATGCAAAACCCGGTCGGGGCTGAGTTTAATTTCGAAACCATGCGCATGGAGATGGTGAGCTTTGCCGAAGTGATCCTCAATCCAGTCGCCCAGGTGAAATTTGTTCACACTGTGGCATCAGGTTATGTGACAGGCGCCATGTTTATCCTGGGTGTCAGTTCTTACTACATCCTCAAAGGCCGCGATCTGCCGTTTGCCCGTCGTTCATTCGCGATTGCGGCTTCTTTTGGTATGGCCTCCATCCTGTCTGTGATCATTTTGGGTGATGAATCCGGGTACGAGCTGGGTGATGTCCAAAAGGCAAAACTGGCCGCGATTGAGGCTGAGTGGCACACCGAAGAAGCGCCGGCGGCTTTCACCTTGTTCGGCATTCCGAACCAGGACACCATGCACACGGATTACGCCATTAAGATTCCCTATGTGATGGGCATTATCGCCACGCGTTCATTTGATACCGAAGTCACGGGCTTGCGTGATCTGAAAGATGAACACGAAGTGCGTATCCGTAACGGTATGGAAGCTTATGGCTTGCTTGAGAAGCTGCGTTCGGGTGACAAATCACCTGAGAATGTCGCCGCGTTTGATGCCGTGAAACAAGATCTGGGTTATGGCCTGCTGCTGAAGCCTTATACCGACAGGGTCGTGGATGCCACCGAAGAGGAAATCGCGCAAGCGGCGGCAGACTCTTTGCCAACCGTTTGGCCGCTATTCTGGGCCTTCCGTATCATGGTGGGCTGTGGATTTATCATGCTGGGCGTGTTTGCTGCGGCATTTATCCAAACGTGCCGTCATAAAATCACTGAGAAGAAATGGGTGCTCCGTGCGGCGCTGTACGCCATTCCGCTCCCTTGGATCGCCATTGAAGCAGGCTGGTTTGTCGCTGAGTATGGTCGTCAACCCTGGGCAGTGGGTGAGATTTTGCCAACAGCGATGGCGGCGTCAAATCTGGCTGTCTCGGAAGTACTGACGTCGATGGCGGTGATCATTGCGCTGTATACCTGTTTCCTCATTGCGGAAGTCTATCTGATGCTGAAATTTGCCCGCCTGGGTCCAAGCAGCCTGAAAACCGGGCGTTATCATTTTGAACAGAATGTTGCGCCGCATGACTTAACTGAAAACCCGGTCATGAAGTGATCCGAGACGGGCAGGAGTATTAAAAATGTTTGATTACGAAGTGTTACGTCTTATCTGGTGGCTGCTGATAGGTGTCTTGTGCATCGGTTTTGCGGTAACCGATGGATTCGATATGGGCGTCGGTGTGCTCACCAACATTATTGGTAAAACAGACACCGAACGCCGCATCATGATTAACTCTATCGCACCACACTGGGACGGTAATCAGGTTTGGTTGATCACAGCCGGCGGCGCATTATTTGCGGCCTGGCCACTGGTCTATGCGACGGCTTTTTCCGGGTTTTATCTGGCCATGGTGCTGACACTGGCGGCTCTCTGGCTCCGTCCCCTGGGCTTTGATTACCGCTCGAAAATTGAAGATCCAAAATGGCGTAACCTGTGGGACCGTGCGATTTTCATCGGCAGCTTCGTTCCGCCGGTGATCTTTGGTGTGGCTTTCGGTAACCTGCTGCAAGGTGTACCTTTTGTGCTGAGCGAGCTGTTAATTCCGACTTATAAGGGCTCGTTTTTCGGTCTGCTGAATCCCTTCGCTTTGCTCTGCGGCGTTGTCAGTTTGGCGATGATAGTGACTCAGGGTGCGGTATACCTGCAGATGAAAACCACAGACGAGCTGCATGAGCGCGCACGTAATATTGCGCCAATTACGGCCCTGATTACCTTAGTCGCTTTTGTGCTGGCCGGATTCTGGGCGAAAAACCTGGAAGGGTATGTGGTTGCTTCCGAGCTGGCAAAAGACGCGGCGTCAAACCCGCTCAATAAAGAAGTGATTCGCCAGACCGGCGCGCTGATGATGAATTTTAATGCTCAACCGCTGCTGTGGATTGCTCCGGCGCTGGGCATTGTGATGCCGCTGCTGACGATTCTGGCATGTCGTATAGAACGGGCAGGGTTTGCTTTCCTGTTCTCCAGTCTGACCATGGCGGGCATTATTCTGACTTTCGGCTTTGCTATGTTCCCGTTCATCATGCCGTCCAGCGAGATCCCAAACCACAGTCTGACGCTCTGGGATGCAACGTCCAGTGAGCTGACACTGAATATTATGACAGTGGTGGCTTTTGTCATGGTTCCGATTATTTTGGCCTACACCTGCTGGTGCTATTACAAAATGTTTGGTCGTCTCGATAAGCAATATATCGAAGACAATAAAAATTCACTGTACTAAGGAGACTGACTATGTGGTATTTCGCCTGGATCCTGGGGGTCTTGTTAGCCTGCTCATTCGGTATCATTAATGCACTGTGGCTAGAAACGACAGAGAATATGGATGCTGAAAACCAATCTGACAGTGAGTAATCGCATCGACCTCTGGGTCACAACCAGTCATGCCTGGCTGGCGCACGGTGTATTGCGTGTGCTGGCCCTGATGATGGGGCTGGTAACAGGGGGGCTCGTGATCTGGGATCCGGTCTTGTTCGCCGAGGAGATAGGTGGCTTTGGACCGGTTATTTCTCCGGCGCTGATCTGGTCATGCTGTACCGCGATTATCTTCGGCGTCGGTTTCGTGCCTCGCCGGTGGTACAGGCAGCTGTTTTTCACGCCATATGCCGCTTTACCCATATTGGCGGGTATTCTTTGGCTCCGTCTGAGCTGATAGCATGCTTGTTACGACACAGCCCGCTGAGAATAGCGGGCTGTGTTTTATGTGGCAGTATTTCCCGGAAATACCGACAAGGTCAAAAATTGAAAGGAAATAATTCATGCTGAAAGTCAGGGGTTTCATTCTCTAATTTAACTCCGGTATAGTTATTGCTGGATTACCTTCCGACGTCATTTTTTTGGCGTTGGTTATGCATCATCATTAGTGGTATTGGGATGACGGAAGAAAGTGCCTTTGAATGGCCAATCACTATTTATATTGAAGACACAGACACTGGCGGCATTGTTTATCATGCCAATTATCTTAAGTTTTTTGAGCGTGGCAGAACGGAACTATTCAGAAGCTTCGGGGTCAGCTTACAGGACATGTTAGAGCAGGGTTTCAGTTTCGTGGTGCGCCACCTTGAAATTGATTACCTGAAAGGTGCGAGATTAGACGATCAGCTCAAGGTTCGTACCTGGCCGTTAAAAGTGCGTAAAGCCTCCATCGAATTTTGTCAGATTTTAGTAAACAATGAGGGGCAGTGCTTGTGTAAAGCTACTGTTCAGGTAGCCTGTGTCGACCCTCGTTCAATGAAACCCATTGTGATACCAGAACATATACTGTCGGAGATAGCCTAAGTGAGTGCTGAACTTTCTATTCTGGATTTGTTTTTGCAGGCAAGCCTGCTGGTCAAAATTGTCATGCTGATCCTGCTGGGAATGTCGGTCATCTCCTGGGCGATGATTGTGAAACGTTCGCAGATACTGTCTCAGGCAGCATCGAAAGCCGAGCGCTTTGAAGACCGTTTCTGGTCTGGCATTGATTTATCTCATTTGTTTCAGGAAGTGCAGAGCCGTAAAGACGATCTGAGCGGAACGGAACAGATTTTTTATGCGGGTTTTAAAGAGTTTGCCCGTTTGCACCGTAATAATGGCAAAGCCCCTGAATCTGTTATGGAAGGCGCTGGCCGTGCGATGCGTGTATCGCTGTCACGGGAAGTGGAAGAAATGGAAACCAATCTTCCGTTTCTGGCTACTGTGGGTTCAATCAGCCCTTATATCGGTCTGTTCGGTACCGTATGGGGCATTATGCATGCCTTTATTGCGCTGGGTGCCGTGAAGCAGGCAACCCTGGCGATGGTTGCTCCGGGGATTGCCGAAGCATTGGTTGCAACGGCGATGGGCCTGTTTGCCGCCATTCCGGCTGTGATGTTTTATAACCGCCTGACCAACAAGGTTGCCAAACTGGAGCATAACTACGCCACCTTTATGGAAGAGTTTTCCAGCATCCTGCACCGTCAGGCGTTTGCTGCGAACCAGGAGTAACATCATGGCGGTTTATCAACCGAAAAAGCGCAAGATGACGGCGGAAATCAATGTGGTTCCTTACATTGATGTGATGCTGGTGCTTTTGATCATCTTTATGGTGACTGCGCCCTTTGTGACTCAGGGCGTGGATGTCGAGTTACCGGCAACGCATACGGCAAAAACGGCCGCTGAACTGGCCGGTGAAAACGATAGTGGTGCACCTATCATTGTCGAGGTGGACAAATATGGTCAGCTTGGTCTGAGCGTCAACAACGATGACATGATACGTGGCCTGCAATTGACTGAGCTGCTGACGCGCGTGAAAGCCGAATTGCAGCTGAATCCGAAAACGCCCGTCATGGTGGGTGGCGACGCCAGAGTCCCTTATTCAGCGATTATCGAAACACTGGATGCTTTGAATCAGGCAGGTGTCGGCTCTGTGGGTCTGATGACTGAGCCATTGGAGCAATAGGGAAGTAAATGAAAAAAACAACTATACAGTTGCCATCATCATTTCGTTATTTTTCCATGCTGTATTGTTTGCTGCTCTGATTTGGGGAACGGATTTTACGATGTCGAAGCCTAAGCCTCAGGGTTCGACGATTCAGGCCGTTGTCGTTGATCCCGCTTTGGTCAACCAGCAGGCCCGCCAGTTTCGCGAGCAGCGTGATGCAGCGAAAAAAGCTGAGCAGGAACGTCTTGAGCGCCTCGAACGCCAGGCTGTCGCACTGGAGCAGCAGCGTCAGGCTGAAGAAGAGCGCATTCGCAAACTGAGAGCGGATAAGCTCCAGGCAGAAAAAGCGGCGCGCGAAGCGGATGCGGAAAGGGCTCGGATTTCTCGTGAAAAAGAAAAAGCAGCTGAAGAAAAGCGTCAGGCGGACGAACAAGCGAAGCTGGCTCGCGAAGAAGCGAAAAAAGCAGAAGCGGATCGCCAGGCTAAGTTAAAAGCCAAACAGGAAGCTGAAGAAGCAACGCGTAAAGCTGAAATTGCGCGTCAGCAGAAAATTGAAGAACAAAAGCGGGCGGAAGAAGCGGCTCGCCAGGCAGAAGCTGATCGTAAAGCTAAGGTAGCGGCGAAGAAGAAAGCGGAAGAAGAAGCGCGTCAAGCTGAAGCCGCCCGTAAAGAAGCCGAACGTAAAGCGAAAGAAGCAAAAGCACTGCAGCGGCAGCAGGAAGCGGCCCTGAATGACATGTTTGCGGGCCTGGAAGCAGAAACTGAGCAACGCGGCAGTGCGAAAGGGCAGTTCATCGCGGATGAAACGGCCCGTTACGGCGAAATATATAAGCAGATGATCCAGCAAAATTTGCTGTTTGATCAAAATTTCTCAGGTAAAGAATGCAACCTGCAAATGCGACTGTCTGTGAGTGGCTTGCTGCTGGATGTGTCGGATGTGGGGGGCGATACAGGTTTGTGCCGTGCGGCCAAAGCGGCCGTTGTTAAAGTCAGCCAGTTTCCCATGCCAGAAGATCCGGCAGTGGTGGAAAAACTGCGTTCAATTCGCTTAACCGTGAAGCCAGTAAGTTAAGAGGGAAAGCTAAATGAAACGTTGGATTTTGGGCTTGTGTGCCGCCCTGCTCACTATGAGCCAACTGGCGCACGCTGAACTGGAACTGGTCATCACTGAAGGTGTCGACTCGGCACGTCCCATCGGTATTATTCCCTTTCAGTGGGAAGGGGGTGGTGTCGCGCCTGTTGATATGGCATCGGTGATTGCCTCGGATTTACGTCGCAGTGGCAAATTTAGCCCTGTCGCCCCGAATGCCATGCCGCAAACGCCGACCAGTGAAGCAGACATTAATTATGCCGCCTGGACAGCTCTGGGCGTTGATGCACTGGTGACAGGCACTGTCAGCAAGAATGCTGATGGCAATTATGTCATCAATTACCAGCTGATTGATGTGGTGCGCGGCCAGCTCACCAATGGCGAGAGCCGTGGTCTGGAAGACGGTCAGCTGGTTCAGACCAGTGATCACGTATTGCTGAACAACCGGGCGACAGTCAGAACCAACCGTCTGCGTCAGTATGCGCACCGGATCTCTGATGTGGTCTATGAAAAACTGACCGGTGAAAAAGGGGCGTTCCTGACGCGGATCTCCTACGTGGTCATCGACGATAACTCAGATTATCCGTACCAGCTTCGCATTGCAGATTACGATGGTTATAACGAGCAACTGGTGCTGAAATCCAAACAGCCGCTGATGTCGCCATCCTGGTCTCCTGACGGCAACAAACTGGCTTATGTCAGCTTTGAAAATCAGCAGTCCCAGATTTTTATCATGAACATTACGAATGGCACCCGCGAAATGGTCGCCTCATTCCCTAGACACAATGGTTCACCGCGTTTTTCCCCAGACGGGAAGAAACTGGCCATGGTCTTGTCGAAAAGCGGGAGTTTGCAAGTCTACGTAATGGACTTACAAACGAAAGCGATGAAACAGGTGACGGACGGGCGTGCAAACAACACGGAAGCGTTTTGGGATCCAAGCGGTCAATCTATGATTTTCACGTCAGACAGAGGTGGTAAACCTCAGATATATCGAGTAAATTTAGCTGACGGTTCGACTGAGCGTCTGACATGGCAAGGATCGCAAAATCTCGGTGGTCAGCTGACTCCAGATGGCCGTTATTTGGTAATGGTGAACCGATCGGATTCGGGTTACAACATTGCCAAACAGGATTTGAAAACAGGTGCTGTACAGATTTTGACGAAAACATTTTTGGATGAATCTCCAAGCATTGCCCCAAATGGTGGCATGGTGATCTACAGCTCGGTCAATAACAAATCCAACGAGTTGTCTCTGGTATCAATAGATGGTCGTTTTAAGGCTCGTTTACCAGCTACCAGTGGGCGAGTAAGAGCGCCATCTTGGGGACCGTTCTTATAGGGTTCACTGCAATATAGCGATAAATAAGGAAAAAAATGCAACTGAATAAAGTTTTAAAGGGTTTGGCAATTGCGCTGCCAATGTTTACTCTGGCTGCTTGTAGTTCTACCGACAGCACAGACAGTTCTGCCGCTCAAACGAACACTGGCGCTGGCACCACTGGCTCAGAAACCACAGTTGTAACACCTGTAGATTCTGGTTCAGCGGCGATGTCAGAGCAAGAAATCCGCAACCAGCAACTGCGTCAGGAACAAACGGTTTACTTCCAGTTTGACAATGCTGAAATTCAGGCCAGCTACCAGGCGATGCTTGAAGCACATGCTGAATACCTGCGTAACAACAGCGGTGTGAAAATTGTTGTAGAAGGTCATGCTGATGAGCGCGGTACGCCAGAGTACAACATTGCACTGGGCGAGCGTCGTGCCAATGCTGTTGCTAAGTACCTGCAGGCACTGGGTGTGTCTTCAAGCCAGATCTCTATCGTAAGCTACGGTGAAGAGAAGCCGCTGGTACTGGGCCACACTGACGCCGATTACGCGAAGAACCGTCGTTCGGTTCTGGTTTACTAATTAAGGTTATGAAAATGAACAGTAACATGATGCGGTATATCGCATTAACGTTGCTGATTGGTGCGGCGACCCCTGTGGTCGCCGAACCTGCTCCTGTTTCTGAGCTCAAAGGCAGCTCATCAAGCAGCGAAAGCAGTCTGCAACGTTTAGAACGTATGTTTGAGGCGCGTAGCCAGATGCAACTGGATATGCAGCGTCAACTTGATGAATTGTCCCGTGAAGTTGGCGAACTCCGCGGTATGGTTGAACGCAATAGTTATGATATGAAGCAGATGCTGGAACGCCAGCGTGAGCTCTATCGTGAAATTGACAAATTAAGCCGCGAGCAACCTGCTGCAGCCAAAGCAGAGAAAAAGGATGTATCCGGCGGTGAAACTTATGCCGCAAGCGCTGATGAAAATACAGCTTATGAAAGTGCTGTGAATTTGATCCTGAAAGAAAAGGATTATGATGGCGCGGTGACGGCGTTCAACGGATTTTTATCCACTTATCCTGATTCTGTGTATGCGGCCAATGCTCATTACTGGCTTGGACAGCTTTATTTTACCCAGAACAAGATGGCGGATGCTCAAACACACTTTGAAGCGGTTGCCAGCTTCAAAGACTCCAACAAGCGCGCCGATGCGCTGCTGAAGATGGGTGTGTTAGCCGAGCGTGGCAACAAAGCGGATGTGGCGAAAAAGCTCTATGAGCAGGTCGTGGCAGAATATCCCAATACCGCGACATCCCAACAAGCCGAAAAAAGCCTCAAGAATCTTAAATAACAGGATATCTGGCTTCATCTCTTCCTCGCCGCTAACCTCTCAAAATTGGGTTAGCGGTGCCTGATTGCCCCTTCTATGTCTTATCCAGATTAGTATTACAGCGTCATTGCAGTGTATAATGCGCGGATTGTAAGGACGAGCTGATAGAGCAAGACGTAATGAGCCTGACATTTGACCCTTCAGAAATGGTGTATCCATTTCCACCCAAACCGATTCCACTGACTCAAAGCGAGCAAGTGGATTACAAAGCGAAAATCAAAGCGCTGCTTGAAGAAAAAGAAGCGGTATTGATCGCGCATTACTACACCGATCCTGAAATCCAGGCCCTGGCCGAGGAAACCGGTGGTTTTGTGGGTGATTCGCTGGAAATGGCACGATTTGGTAATCAACATTCTGCGAAAACCCTGATTATTTGCGGTGTGCGTTTCATGGGGGAATCGGCCAAGATTCTGACCCCAGAAAAACAGGTGTTGATGCCGACGCTGGAAGCGGAATGCTCTCTGGATCTGGGTTGTCCGGAAAAAGAATTCAGCGAATTCTGCGATGCGCACCCTGATCACACTGTGGTGGTGTATGCGAATACGTCTGCGGCGGTCAAAGCACGCGCTGACTGGGTGGTGACGTCCAGTATAGCGCTGGAGATTGTCGAACATCTTGATGCCGAAGGTAAGCCGATCATCTGGGGACCAGACCGCCATTTAGGCAGCTATATCCAGAAGAAAACAGGCGCTGAGATGCTGCTATGGCAAGGCGAGTGCGTGGTTCATGATGAGTTTTCTGCCAAAGCGCTGAAAGACATGAAGCACCTGCATCCGGATGCGGCGATTTTGGTCCATCCTGAATCGCCGGCGAGTGTTGTTGCCTTAGCGGATGCTGTCGGGTCGACCAGCCAGCTGATCAAAGCGGCGAAGAGCCTGCCGCAACAAAAACTGATTGTTGCGACTGACAAAGGCATTTTCTTCAAAATGCAGCAGATGGTGCCCGAAAAAGAACTGATTGAGGCACCAACGGCCGGCGCTGGCGCGACATGCCGCAGTTGTGCGCATTGTCCCTGGATGGCAATGAACGGCCTGAAAGCGATTGAAGCGGCTTTGCGCGAAGGCGGCGAGAAGCACGAGATCTTTGTTGATGAAGCTATCCGTGTGAAGTCTCTGATCCCGTTGAACCGTATGCTGGATTTTGCTGCGTCACTGCAATTGCAAGTGAAAGGCAACGCCTGACCGGACAGAACTGGATCCAACGATATGAAAAGCGACCTGAGGGTCGCTTTTTTTGTATCCGAAGATGTTACAGCGGCTTTACTTGACCTGTTTATAACAAATATATCGAACTTGTAACATTTAGTGGTACCTGAGATCTCATTGTCAGTATTTTTTTGTTGATCATAGGTGCTAACAAGGCAATAACATTTGTAGGATAAATAAAATGCAATAACCCTAATAACTATCTGAAAATCAGGATCATAATTATGCTTACACAATTCAGAAAAGGCTGGCTGGCCTTCACGACGACAGCATTACTGACATTTTCGGTTCAGGCGAGTGCGGAAAATTACACTATAGGAACAGGTAGTCAGAGTGGTACTTATTACCCGTTAGGTGGGATGCTGGCCAAGATCTGGAGTGAGAATATTGATAATTTTGACATGCGGGCTGAAGTCACTGCCGCCTCGGTTGAAAACGTGATCAAAGTGTCCACCCATAAGCAGTTGGCGGGGATCGCGATGGGTAATGTGGTTGAGCAGGCCTATGAAGGCACGAAACCCTTCCCGAGAAAAATGGATGCGGTCGTCTTGTTTGCTTTGTATCCCAATGTTGTGCAGTTTATGGTGCCTGCGGATTCAGATATTCACAGTATTGCTGATCTGAAAGGCAAAAAAGTCTCGCTTGGCGCGCCGGGTTCAGGTACACGAGTCAGCGCAGTGAATATTCTGAATGCTTTGGGTGTTGAAGAGAAAGATATCCAGGCCCAGTCACTGAATTACACCGCAACCACCAGTGCGATTGCCAATGGTCAGATTGATGCCGGAGCCATTGTGGGTAGCTTAGGTGTAGGGGCAATCACAGAGCTGGCATTGACCCGTAATATTCGTATTTTGTCGTTTACCGAAGCGGAGATGGCGAAAATCACTGCGGCCAATCCCTCTTACCAATTGATCGAAGCCCCCGCGGATACCTATAAGAACGTTGCAAGCTTTAAGGCCCCGGCAATCTGGAATGTGTTAGTGGTGAATAAAGACCTGGATAACAAACTGGCGTATGAAATGACCAAAACCGCCTTCGAGAATATGGATAAGATTCGTAAAACGATCAGCGTGACTCAATATACGACACTTGAAAATATGAAAAAACTCGATGGTGTGCCATTGCATCCCGGTGCCCAGCAATATCTGGATGAGCAGTCTCAGTAAATATCGGTTGTTTTCAGGGCTGAGAAGTACAGACTCGGGTCTGTCTCTCAGCCCTTGTGTGAATTGGAGTTTTTATGTCAACGACAGCGACTGCCCGGCACGGGCAAAAGCTTGCCGATATGCTAATGAAAATAGCCGCTTTAGCGGCTATCGTTTTGTCTGCCTTTCAGATTTGGCAAGGGGTGACGGCAGAATTAGCGGCGCCTGTTTTTCGTCCGGTACACCTGAGCTGGATTCTGGTCTTAGTGTTTCTCACGCAGCCGTTAATCAAACAGAGCCATTCTTTTGCTTTCTATCTGGCGGCACGTAGTGTCGATTTTGTATTGTCGGCCGCCACCATCTGGGCGACCTGGCATATTGTTCAGTTTGATTACGACGATATCAGTTTTTTACTGGATGGGCTGAAAGGGTCAGACCAACTGGCCGGGTTGATCACGATTGTTGCCTTACTGGAAGCAACCCGACGGTCGGTTGGCATGGTGATGGTGGTGATAGCGGCTGTCTTTATCACTTATGCGCTGTTTGGTGATGCCTTGCCTTCTGGCATTGCCAGCAAAGGGTTTGAACTGGAAGAGCTGATCCGATTCCATATTTTTTCCACCAACGGGGTATACGGCGCGCCGTTAGCGATTGCAGCAGGGGTGGTGTTTATTTTCGTACTGTTTGGTGCTTTTCTGCAGGTAACCGGCGCCGGGCAATTTTTTATCGATATTGCCTTTGCGGTTGCCGGAAAATATCGCGGAGGCCCGGCAAAAGCCAGTGTGATCGCGTCAGCGGCGTTAGGCTCTATTTCTGGCTCTGCCATCGCCAACACGGTGACCACAGGGTCGTTAACGATTCCAATGATGAAAAAGCTGGGCTACAAACCCGAGCAAGCTGCCGGTATTGAAGCTGCTGCATCCACTGGGGGGCAGATCATGCCGCCTGTGATGGGGGCGGGTGCCTTTGTCATGGCGCAGTTTACGGGGATCCCTTATAGCGAAATATTGCTGGTGTCGATTGCACCTGCGATTTTGTATTTTGCCTGCACGCTGCTTTATGTTCACCTGATGGCCTGCAAGCTGGGGCTGGAAGGGATGGATGTCAAAGCCGGAGTGCGTGAAGTACTGAACAACGGCTGGCACTTTCTCGCACCATTGATTCTGGTCACTGCGCTGCTGATGATGAGTTACTCGCCGGAACTGGTCGGGATTGCAGGGTGCGTCGTGGTCCTGGTTTCTGCCCTGTGCCGCAAATCCAGCCGTGTCAGCCTGAGCCAGGTGCTGGAAGGCATGAAAGAGGGGGCATTGATGGCCCTGCCGATTTCAGTGGCCTGTGCAACGGCCGGTATTGTCGTTGGCGTTGTCGGGCAAACCGGTATCGGCCTGCAGTTCACCCAGTTCCTGCTGGCGCTGTCCGGCGGTCACTTATGGTCGGCACTCCTGCTGATTGCACTGGCGGCGGTGGTGCTGGGCATGGGCTTGCCGGTCACAGCCGCGTACATAGTGTTGTCTGTGATGGCGGTGCCGGCGCTGAGTGATTTCGGCTTGCCTATTCTGACGGCCCACATGATTGTTTTCTGGCTGTCACAGACTTCGAATGTCACGCCACCCATCGCTCTGGCAGCCTTTGCCGGTGCCGGTATTGCCAATGCATCGCCGATGCGATCTGCGGTGCAGGCGTTCAAACTGGCTCAGGGCTTTTTCCTGATCCCTGCCATGATGGCATTCTCCGGGCTCATACTGGGTGACGGGGAAACGCTGCATTTTGTGATTGGCATTGCGACAACCGCAGGGCTGATTATTGCTTTTGCAGGGGGGATAGAGGGGCGTTTGATTAACCCGCTCAATAAGCCTTTCAGAGTGGTGCTGCTGGCATTGGCACTGATTATTCTGTTTATGGATGATTCGGTCAGGTTAGCCGCTTTAGTGGCTGTCCTCGGGATGGTCGTGATAAACATTAAGGTCAGCCGGCAGAAGGCGGAAATGACCCACTGACGCTTGTTGCCTGTCAATCTGATCAGCCGGGCAGAAGAGGCTGCCCGGCTTTAGGTATCATTGGTTTTCGGTTAGCTGTTGCGCGCGCTGGGTGAGGCCGCACAGCATGGGAGGGATGGCTTTGAATACTTCTTCAAATTGTGCCAGACCTTCGGCGCCTTGCTCAGTTAAAGCGGCCATGGCACTTTCCGGATCATACAGCAGACTGACAGAAAGCAGCACGCCGCCCAGCAGGGCATTGTCCTGGCTGTTTTCCGGCATGATGGTTTCCCAGTCATCCCGCGTCAATTGCCAGCCCTGTAACACGCCTTCGGCAAATTCACGGGTGGCTGGCGTGACCAATTCTTTGTCGTCCAACTCGCAGCCTTCCGGCCATTCCCAGCAATTAGTCAGCAAGGCCTGACGCGCTTCGTTCCAAATCTGAACGATGGCGTTGGCATAATTTTCCAACGCTTGATGACTGGTAAATGGCGAGGTTTCATCACCACCCCACAGGTACGCCAGCCATTCAGCCGGATCCAGTAAATGAGGGGCCGCCGCCATTGCTGTGACAAAGCCACGGGTTTGATGCTCAGACAGCAGATGCTGGCTCAGTTCAGGGTCTTGCAAAATTGCCGAAAGTTGCGCAGACATGATCAGTTTCTCTTTCAAATAGGCAGGCACGTTGTTTCAGCGCCTGTGAGCAGAATACCGGTATTGTATCAGGCAGAGCCAGAAGACATAGCCTTGTAACGGGGAAACATGAAAAAAGGGCAGTGTGGGCCTGACAATGCTGCAAAAGTATCCACTTGATTGATAATGTGATGATTTGGGTTGACCTCAGTCAGGGTCAACACTATAGTTACGCCCCGTTGCTGAGTGAGTAAGCGCAGTAACCAAAATTAGGTGAGGTGTCCGAGTGGCTGAAGGAGCACGCCTGGAAAGTGTGTATACGGCAACGTATCGAGGGTTCGAATCCCTCCCTCACCGCCACATTCAGAAAAGACCCGTTGAGTAATCAGCGGGTCTTTTTGTATTTGATGGCTCTTCATTGTATCCGTATTGCTTATCAGCCAGAAAAATCAAGGCGGGCCTTCTTTATTTCATTCCTGATTCAGTCTTTATTCATGAATCGTTATTCATTTTGTATTGAAAATTTAAAATAGCGTCGTTCATTCTAAATGACAGCGAACTGGTTTATTCACGAAATACTCATTTTTATGATGCTTGTTAAGCGATTTCATGAGCAGAACATATTTGCGAGTCATTATTCATTTTGTATTTATTCGTTACATTCAGTATTACATCCGCGTTATATTTGTAAATTAGCAAGATCTAATTTGTAAATATTTATATACAACCTATCGCAATTCAACTTGTTGATTTAATTTGACATTAGAGTAATAGCTCTCATTAATTGTTCCATTTGTTATTTAAATGTTAACTTTTTTGTACGTTCCATGATTGGTTTTTTGTTTGTTTTGTTTGCAAAGTATTGAAATGCTGAGCCAAAGTTGAATCGCTTTCTTGAAAAGCATACATATGTGTAACAGAGCTGAAACAAGAGGTTCTCAGAAGTTAGGCGATAAAACATTTGCAGTATGAATGGTTTGTTGGTTGGGATGCGCAGGACAGCTCACTAAAATCTCTAGGAATGAGTAATGAAAACAAACAAACAACAAGCATTGGCTGTATTGACACTAGGTTCACTTTTCACCTTGCCAGCTATGGCCGCAGAAATGGTTGATGTCACCGATTCTGCTGTCCTGGAACAAGGGTTAATGGCACGTTCACTGACACCATTAAATAACAGTTTTAAACCTGTAAAATCGGTCACTTTACCAAATGGTAAACAAAAGGTCCGCTATCAGCAGCTTTATAAAGGATTACCCGTTTATAATACTGCCGTCGTGGCGACGACAAGTAATAAAGGCCTGACTCAGGTTCATGGCCGAATGGCGCAAAATGTAGAGCAAGATCTGCCATTAATTCAGGCAGGCATTGATGAAAAACAAGCGCTGAATATTGCTAAAGCACACCATGCTTCTTTACATTCTCCGCAATTAACCGGTGAACTGCCACTTGAAAATGAGCAAGTGACGCTGATGGTTCGTCTGGATGAAAACAATCTGGCCGAGCTGGTTTACCAGGTGAGTTTCTTTGTTGCTTCCGATGAGCCATCCCGTCCTTATTTCTTCATTGATGCCAACACAGGTGATGTGCTGGATACCTGGGACAGCATCGCCCATATCCAGGCACCAGGCTCTGGCCCTGGTGGAAACACGAAGACCGGGCAATACCAGTTTGGTGTGGATTTCCCGAATTTCATGGTGGAGAAAAACGGAACCACCTGCACCATGAATACCAGTGCAGTAAAAACTGTCGATCTGAATGGCGCGACGTCAGGCTATAACGCTTTCAGCTATAACTGTCCGACAGACAGCAACGCCAATAACCACAAACAGATCAATGGCGCCTATTCACCGCTCAATGACGCGCATTACTTCGGTCAGGTGGTCTTTGATATGTATAAAGACTGGCTGAATTCGGCACCGCTAACCTTCCAGCTCACCATGCGTGTGCACTATGGCTCCCAATATGAAAATGCCTTCTGGGACGGCAGTGCGATGACCTTTGGGGACGGTTATTCCACCTTCTATCCATTGGTGGATATCAACGTCAGTGCGCATGAAGTCAGCCATGGCTTTACCGAGCAGAACTCAGGTCTGGAATACCGCAACATGTCTGGTGGTATCAATGAAGCCTTCTCTGATATCGCCGGTGAAGCGGCTGAATTCTATATGCGTGGCAGTGTGGACTGGGTCGTCGGAAGCGATATTTTCAAACAGTCCGGTGGTTTACGTTATTTTGATCAGCCATCCAAAGACGGCCGTTCGATTGATCATGCTTCGCAGTACACATCGGGTCTGAATGTGCACTATTCAAGCGGTGTATTCAACCGTGCGTACTACTTGTTGGCCAATAAATCCGGCTGGGATGCCCGTAAAGGTTTCGAAGTTTTTGCCGTGGCGAACCAGCTGTACTGGACGGCCAACTCTAACTTTGACCAGGGGGGATGTGGCGTTGTTAAAGCAACCCAGGATCTGGGCTATAACACTGCCGATGTTGTCGATGCGTTCAATACTGTCGGTGTCAATGCCGCTTGTGGGGTCACACCACCAACGGGTGATACGCTAGAAAAAGGCAAACCTATCAGCGGTCTTTCCGGTAACAGAAGCAGTGAACTTCATTACACATTCACTGTACCAGCATCAGTGTCCAGTGCTTCTGTCAGCATCACTGGCGGCTCTGGCGATGCAGACCTGTATGTGAAAGCCGGCAGCAAGCCCACCACGACCTCATGGGATTGCCGCCCTTATGTTGGCGGGAACAATGAAACCTGTAATGTTGCCGTTTCTTCCGGCCAGACCTACTACGTGATGTTGCGTGGCTACAGCAACTTCTCAGGCGTGACGCTGAGCCTGAACTATTAATCCGTTTTCAACGCGATTCACCGAAAGGGAGCCTTGTGCTCCCTTTTTCTTTGTGGCGCGCTTGGTTGCGATGTGTAATTAAATTTCACTTTTGTAGTTATACCTCTTTTGCGTGCCTGAGTTCGCGCGATAAAAACCTGCCGTTTTATCTCAATTTGGCAGAATATTCATTCCTGAGTCAGTAAAGTGCATCTTATGCGTACGATTTTTGGCCGTCTTAATCGTGTTAATTGCCGGACAGAGAGGGGGCGAATTGTTTTTATCCTAAGTTGATGAAAAAAATATAAAAATATCGTACAGGAACGGAGGTGAAGCTTGCGTTGGGTTTTTATATAAATAAACCGAATCTTGGCGATAAGCTGTGTTTATCAACTGATAAACTGCGCCTGCCTGCCCTTTTTGTGCCAGAAAACATGCAGAAAAGCCGGATAACAGAAGGCGAGAAATACCTGAGTAGCACGTCAGTAGTGCGCAACTAGCTAAAGATGCGGCTTTGATCACGATTATTGGTTGTAAATAGACAACATTAATATGAATACAGTGAGATATTTTACCTGAAAGTTGATTTAATATGACGAATGACTGGTTGTTTGTGGTGATTCTGGTCATATGGTCTTTTTGAATCGCCTATGTTGGCTTTTATCTCTGGTTAATGGTTCGGAGCGGCAGTGAAAGAACAATTTAATGTACGCAATGCGGCAGCAGACACTTTTGCAATGGTGGTGTTCTGCTTTATCACAGGCATGATGATCGAAGTGTTTATCTCTGGGATGACCTTCCAGCAGTCGCTGGCTTCCCGAACACTGTCAATTCCGGTGAACATTGCCATTGCCTGGCCATACGGCGTATTTCGCGACTGGATGATCCGCCAGGGAGCAAGGTTGAGCCCGTCAGGCCGGATGAAGTTTGTCTCTGATATGCTGGCATACGTGCTGTTCCAGTCGCCGGTTTATGCGGCTATTCTGTGGTTTGTGGGGGCAGAGCCTGAGCAAATTATGACAGCGGTAGCCACGAATGCACTGGTGAGCGGCGTGCTGGGTGGCGTTTACGGCCAGTTTCTTGAAGTTTGCCGTCGTATGTTCAGAGTACCGGGTTACTACCAGCAGGCTTAAAACAGTGAGCTGAAGCGTCTTTGATGAGAGGCAGTCCAATGGACTGCCTTTTTTGTTGCTGTCGCTAGCGGCTCAAAGGATGGCGCTGCTGCTTCTTGATGGCAATTTCAAGTTGAGGGTGCGCAATACTGATATCGTGAGCCAGAAACTTACGTTTAATCCGGCTGTGCAGATCATGGGTCAGGCTGAGCCGGTGGCCGGTTTCAGCGGCATAGGCCCGCACTTCAAAATTTTGAGCATCGGCGGTAATACTCAGGAAAAACACCTCGGGTTCAGGATTGTCCAGAACCAGTTCGCATTCGTCCGCCGCCTCAAATAACAACCGGGTGACTAACTCAGTATCCGACAGATATTTCACACTAATGGCAATGGTGACCCGGGTGATGGAATCCGATAACGACCAGTTGACAAACTGCTCTGTCACAAAGGCTTTGTTCGGCACGATGACTTCTTTTCTGTCCCAGTCGACAATCGTCGTTGCCCGTGTATTAATTTTGGCCACAATCCCGGTAAGATCGCGGATGGTGACCGTATCACCAATGCGGATGGGTTTCTCAAACAAGATGATTAAGCCGGATATAAAATTGGCGAAAATTTCCTGCAGACCAAAACCCAGACCGACACCCAGTGCCGCAATCAGCCATTGCATTTTTGACCAGTCAAAACCGATTAATGCCGAACCGATAATGATGCCAAAGAAAATGGCCATATAGCGGGTCAGGGAAGTAATCGCATAGCCGGTTCCCGGACTCAGGCTGATGTGTTGCAGCACCAGTAGCTCCATTGCCCCGGGTAAATCACGGGCCAGAATGGCAGTCAGCCAGAGCGCCAGAATGGCGAGCAGCACACTTTTCAGCGTGATATGACTGAGCTGTTCTATCCCGTCGATATTGGCATTGACATCCCAGAGTGTAATGTCTTCAAGGAAGCTGGTGGCCTGGTATAAATCTGACGATAAGAGCGCAAGAATAAACAGGTAAATCAGCAGCAACAGCGAACGCAAAAGCCGCAGTGATTGCGCACTGATGACATCCAGATCGACCTCTGGCTCTTCAATCTCAATGTGCAGTTCACTGCTTGTCGACTCCTCTTTGCCCTCAAGCAATTCTGCTTTGCGTTGCGCCAGTATTTCCTGACGTTTTGCTTTGGCCCGCTCGAAAGCCAGCCTGCGTCGCTGAATGAGCATCAGCCTTTTTATCAGGTAATACACCAAGAGGGTAAACACGCCCAGCACTGCAGCATATTCGAGTTTGGACATCAGTTTTTGTGCCGAACCCAGATAGCCCATCAGTGCAAAATAGTTGAGTGCTTGCGGTAATAAAATCAGCAGCCACCAGAATAAATGGTGGCTGAGATGCAAATGGCCTTGGGGTAAATCCCGGTAAGTCATGGGAATACGCTCATTGGCCATTTTCCACAGAAAGTAACTGACGGCTAGGTTACTGATGATAAAAGCAAGCCGTCCCAGGGTGGCGTTCACATCAATGTCGTTGTAATAGAAGGCAAAGTTCTGGATAACCATCATCGGGAGGTAGATCCAGATCAATCGGCGATAGTGACTGAAGCAGCGCATGACCAGGTTGGGCTGCCAGTCAAAATGTTTGATGAGCAGACCGTCCGGTCGCACCAGCTCCCGCATGAAACAGTACATGACCAGAGGCAATGGCAGTGCGAGGGCCTGACCTAAGTGATGGATGAATGGCAGTTGCCAAAGCGCGCTTAACAGGGCGCCAACCACGGCTACAACCAGTGGTGCCGGCCAGGCAAACAGGCCAGAGCAGATGACATTGATCGTACTGAAGCTGAACCTGTCTTTGGTGACTTTACCGATATACTGGCTGGTTTCTTTCAAATATTTCTTCCAGCGAGTCCGGCTCCAGCTGAGGGCAATAATCAGCAGTGCGACAATGATCAGACAAAAAGCCAGTAGTACAGGATCGGCAACCAAAGGGATTTTGAGTAATCCCAGCCAGTGCGTCGGTGAAAAAAACCACTGCAATTTTTCCAGTGTATCGGTCGCTAATTTGATACTGAAAGCGTTGCTGTCCGGGGCCAGGAACAGCAAGCGTGCTGCTCTGTTTTTCAGGTTATTCAGTGCAGAATCCAGCTTGTCATAGGCGACTTTTAGGGTAGCTTGCTGATAAATCAGGATATCACTGCTGTCGATCAGCTTTTCTAACAAAGACAGGTTGTTCTCAATGAGTTCGGATTGCAGTGCTTGCTGATCTTCCGACAGATTTTTTTCCGGCGCAGATTTTGCGCTTTCGGTCAGATCTTCAAACCGTTGCTGGTATTCATACTTTCGGATCTGATTCTGAGCAATTTGATTGTCGAGCCCTGACATATCCGGCGGATCAGGCAGTCTCTTGAGCCGGGTACGCATGTTTTCACTAAACGCAGGGCTGAGGGACAGCCACTCGGCCATGTTATTCAGATCCTCAGCCGTTTTTGCCACTTGTTCGGATTGCTGATCGGCTTTTTCCTGTTGCAGCTGAACCTGATCCAGTTGATCGGACAGTGACGATAACACACTGGCATAGCGCCGGTTTTCTTCACTGAGCTGTTTCAGTTCAGGGGGAAGGTCGACCAGCTCTTGCACCAGCTCATCGGTATCGAGTGCGGACTGTTCGGCATCGGTTCGGAGTTGCCGGTTCAGCATCAATTGCAGATTGTTGCGATAAGCTTGTCTGGCCTCGATTTCTACATTGACCAGCTGGAGTTTTTGTTTGCTGAGTGTGCGGCGATTATCCCCTGTCAATTGTTCGGCTTCGAGTGCTGACAATTGATTGTTATAAAACTCATACTCAATGTTATGAACCAGCGAAAGCGGGTTATCACGATCTCGTTC
Organism: Photobacterium sp. Hal280; assembly: GCF_037162255.1. Lineage (NCBI taxonomy): Bacteria > Pseudomonadati > Pseudomonadota > Gammaproteobacteria > Vibrionales > Vibrionaceae > Photobacterium > Photobacterium sp. Hal280. Next base: position 2,037,720 of record NZ_JARLUO010000005.1, on the reverse strand, counting down.
CGCCTGTTTACGGGCTTTGTCGGCATCATCTATCTGCTGGCGAAGCTGCTCAGCCCGTTTGGGAAACGCTTTCATATCGCGTTCTATGTCTTCAATCTCGTTGCGATAGTTATGTCGCTGTAATTCAAGCTGCTCTAACTTGTTGTCCTGCTCAGCTATCTCAAGGGTAAGCTGATTCTGATCCCACTGGCTGAAATCTGGAAAGTTAGAGGCATTGAATTCACTGATTTGCGTTTTGATGGTTTCAGTCTGCTCATTGAAGTTATCAAGCAGCTTTCGGTTTTTTTCGATTTGTGTTTTATAGGTTTCCGTTTTTTGCAATTGATCCTGTGCCTGAAGCAGTTTCTCCAGCAATTTCTCATTCTCAGGCGTTGTCTCCAGCGCCTTGGCCAGCGAAATCTGTTTATCCAGCGCTTGACTGTAATCGGACGTTTGCTGGGTGGGGGCGGAATCTGACTCTTCACTGGCGTAGCAGGGAAAGACGGTGATCAATAAGATGAACGAGAGTACGAATACGGTGAGATTGCGCATAGTGAAGTGGTAAGACTCAAATAAGAATTATCTTACAAGTGTAGAAATAAGCGTGTGTTAGGCCTAAGAAAAAACCGATTTGATCTTTTGATCATCGCTTGCGATAAGAAAGTACAACAAATTGGGAAAAAACCTTGACCCAATTAGCACAAGTCAGTAAATTAGCCGCCGTCGACGCGACAGGCGTTGGCAACAATTTGGTGAGGTGTCCGAGTGGCTGAAGGAGCACGCCTGGAAAGTGTGTATACGGCAACGTATCGAGGGTTCGAATCCCTCCCTCACCGCCAAATTCAGGAGAGATGGCTGAGTGGTTGAAAGCACCGGTCTTGAAAACCGGCATACGTTAATAGCGTATCTAGGGTTCAAATCCCTATCTCTCCGCCACATTTAAAAGCCCCGTCTTAGACGGGGCTTTTTTCATTGAGATGTAGTGTACGTTTTCCGGGATTTGAAAATCCCTCTATCCCTTGTTCTGGCTCCATCACATCCGAAGAAACAGCTGAACTGTCAGCGGTTTTTTCGCCTGAACCTTGGCAAGATCAGATAGGGTGAAGAAGCCTGGACCGGGGCGGACGGCTAGTCTCAGCCGAGCGGAGCGAAACCACGTTGCCTTCAGGCAACGCCCGAAGGGGCGCGAACCTGCGGCGATAAATCCCTGTTCAGCCGGATGTCAGACCAAACAGCTTAGTCGACTGAAATACAGCGACTGCCCCTCTGGATCTCTTTTTCACCCATATCCTGCTTAATCAATATAGGTATTAATCCGGTTCATTGCGTTGCCATATACTTACTGATGAATATTGAGTCGATCTATCTCAGATTTTATCTGCCTAAAAAGATAAACGTAAAAAATACTGACACATGCATTTCTGATAAAAATGTTTATATAATAAATTCCTTTATCAACTATCTAATTTAACTGAATAATTGAAATTTAATACTTAAGTTTACTACCAAACTAAACTTCCAGTGCTAAAAATAAGAAGGTAATTTTTTATATAACTTTATTGAGATTTACAAGGCAATAAAGTATCAAGGATAAAATGTAAGACCAATTGTAACTCCATGTTTTTAAAGGGTTAGCTTTTAGTATCTATCTCGGCGACTTTATTGTTTGTTATTTTTTTGACGTGAACTAAAGTTAACTTTATTAAAACGCTAATATAATAATGAAAGGACGAGTAGGGATGTCTAGAAAATCATACACTAGATTGGCATTAGTGTCGGACGAGAGCATTCAGTCTTCTATTCTGAAAGAGTACTTGGTAAAGAAGCTTACATTTTCCATAAACTGTATAAAGCTGGATGAAATCAGCAAGTTATCAGCGAAACATATCGAAGAGACTTTGTTCATTTTAGATTCTGCCAGTATCACGCCAAAATCGAGTGAAAAGTATCTGAGTATCATGGCTGATAAAGAGGTGATACCTTCTGAAATTCTGATCAATGTATGCACTGATATCAAGGTCGATGAGCTTAAGAGATGGCCGAACTTGGTGGGAGTCTTCTATACCAGTGATTCACTTGAGCTGCTATCTGAAGGGTTGCTGAAGATACAAAGTGGTGAGTTGTGGTTTAGCCGTAAGCTATGCCAGGAACTGATTTCTGAATACCGTAGTACTCAAACCAATATCCCAAAATTGAGCGTAGAGTTAACGGCTCGGGAGAAGGAGATTATGCAACTTTTGGTTTCTGGTGCATCAAATTTGCAAATTGCCGAGTCCTTGTTCGTCAGTGAAAATACAGTGAAAACACATCTTCATAATGTGTTTAAAAAAATAAAAGTCAAGAACCGCCTGCAGGCGTTTATGTGGGCTAAGAATCATACATTTAATAGTTTGTTATCATGAAAAAGTTAACCACTGTTCTGATTTCACTTATCTTGGTTTTCCCCGGCACTGTTGTTGGAGAAGGTACAAAAACGGATAACGGTAAGCCTTTGGAAAATGGTCCACCGTTGGAAAATAACGAGTCTGTAGAGTTGCAAGATAGACTAGAAAGCCTGGATAGCCTACGTGAAATTAATGGTGTTGTTGTTGATCGTACAATGACGAAGCTTGGTGAGGATTTTTATTCTTTATTCTCACAGAAACTCGATGATCAAATTGAAGAGCTCAAAGAAAACTTAACAGTTAAAGAAAGGCCAACAGCTTTGTCAGGAAGCATTATTACTATTTTTCACCGGCAAAACATTATATATCGAACTGCTTTATCACCGGGAAGACAAACGGTTGAAGATAAAACGGATCAGGCTGTCTCTGCAGTAAAGAATTATGTGTTGAGATGGCGAATAGAACGGTATTTAAAAGATACCTTTGATGTTGACTACGACGAAATTTAAGAGGTAAGCACATGAAAGGGAAAGTATGTTGTTTATTATTTCTTGGTTTTTTTGGAATGAATAGCCAGGCAACAGAGCTGATTTATACACCAGTGAATCCCAACTTTGGTGGAAATCCGCTAAATGGTAATTTTCTGCTGGGAGTGGCAAATGCAATCAATGATTACAAAGCTCCCAAGGATGATTCATTGTTTGAAGAACAATCCGATCTAGAGCGACTGGCTTCCAGTTTAGAATCCCGTTTGATTAGCCAGTTACTTTCAGATGTGGGAAACGGAAACACCGGGCAATTAGTCACGGATGATTTTCTGCTCAATATTGTTGATAACAACGGTACCCTGATGATTCAAATTACGGATAAAGAAACAGGGGAATCGTCAACCATCCAGGTCAATGGCTTAGTGCCTGATATGTAAGGAGATAGGCATGAAAGTCATTACTATGCTGGTTTGTGCACTGGTGCTGAGTGGATGCAGTCAATCGATGAGAATTCCTGAGATAGACCGAGAGCCGACTTTAATGCCAAGAGGTGCAACGTATCTTGATTTGACCTCTTTGCCTATGCCCAGAGGCCAGGTTTTCGTTTCAGTTTACGATTTCAGGGATCAGACAGGGCAGTATAAACCGCAGCCAAACAGTAACTTTTCTACTGCTGTTCCCCAGGGGGGCAGCAATGCTGACCACGGCATTGTTAAATTCTAAGTGGTTTATCCCTCTTGAGCGAGAGGGGTTACAAAATTTGTTGACTGAAAGGAAAATAATACGCGCTGCGCAGAATAAGCATGAGATCCCTAAAAACCACGGTGATCATCTACCGTCGCTTATGGCTGCCAATATTATGATTGAAGGCGGGATTATTGCCTATGACACCAATATTCAGACTGGAGGAGCAGGTGCTCGTTATTTGGGGATAGGTATGTCTTCACAGTATCGTTCTGATCAGGTCTCTGTGAACGTCAGGGCTATTGATGTTAGAAGTGGTCGTGTATTGTTAAGTGTGACAACCAGTAAAACGATATTATCTCAGGAGTTGCAAACCGGTGTGTTTAAATTCATAGACTATAAGGACTTACTGGAAGCAGAACTCGGCATTACCACCAATGAACCAGTGAATGTTGCTGTGATGTCTGCGATAGACTCGGCGGTGATACAGCTGATTGTCGATGGTATCAAGACTAATATGTGGCAGTTGAATACTTCATCTGATATTAATAATCCAATTATTCAGAGATATATGAACGTTACTCAGCCAATTATTTAATATCTCAAATTATTTAAAAGCGTCCTCAGGACGCTTTTTTTGTGTCAAAAGCATATGTTTTATCGCGTGTGTGAAATGATTCATCGGAGGCTTTCCTGCTAGATACATAATGATTGGGTTTTTTTGATGTCAGCATTATATGTATATGTTTATATTGTGATTATATTGTCTGTCTGACGAGTGAAAATATCTTGATAATGTATTTTTATTGATGTTATTCAATGTGTTATGTTTCTTGTCTTTAATTTGAATGTAATGTAAAAGTACTAGCAAAAAAAGTCACACATTCATTAGTAAGTTTATAGAATTTGAATAATTAAATACCATAATAAAGTTACAAGATGACATTGAGTTCAGGTTGCAGTAATGAAAACCCAAGTAATTAATAAAAGTGTTTTGTTCATCTGTGGTGCTTTATTTGTTTCAAGTGCAAGTGCCTTTGATTTAGCCAGGAATGAATTTGGCTACTATGACTCAGAATTAGATGGCATCAATGGTAATGCATCTTCTGTTGAGTTATCAAATGCAACGAATAGTAAAGTGTTTATCCGACAAAATAGTCCTCAGGGTTGGAAAGGAAATAAGGCGATGGTACGCCAGTCGGGTAATAACAATGTTGCAGTCGCTAATCAAAATGGTGTGAATAATTTCGCTTATTTAGACCAGAATGGAAATGACAATATTGCGGCTGTTTATCAGAATGGTTGGAATAATAAAGGCATTATTATTCAAAATGGAAATGAGAATTTTGCAGCGTTGGTACAAAATGGTAACAACTCTCGCGAATACATCAACCAGCAGGGTGATGGCAATAAAGCTGTAGTGGTAGAAAGACCTGGAGTGAGTTACTCGGGATATAATATAAACCAGTCGGGTAACGAACAATTATTAATAGTAAACGGAATGAATAAAAATATTTCTGTCCATTAACACAATTAAAGGAAATGATCATGAAAAAGTTAGCAGTAGTAATCTCAACAATTCTGATGTCTTCTGGTGCAATGGCATATGACAACTACTCATTCACTGAAGCAACTTATGGCAGTGATGATAACACAGAAATGGTGACTCAAGTTTCTGATGGATATCATGGTCACAATCGTTCAACAACTTTATTTCAATATAATTCAGATGATAATAAGGTTGATATTTTTCAAGATGGTAAAGATAACAATTCTCTGGTCGAAGTGAAACATTCAAGCTGGAACCGAGTTGATGTTGATCAGAAAGGTCAAAATAACGATTCTGACATTTATCTGACCGACTATTCTGATGGAAATAAAGTTGATGTCAAACAGCGTGGCGAAGACAATGAATCTTACGTGAAAATTGATGATGGCTCAGATCACAACGATGTTGATGTTATGCAGCATGGTCATGACAATGACGCGAATGTCAAAATTGACGATAATGCAGAGCGGAACGATGTGAAAATTGCTCAGCGTGGTGCCTGGAACGATGCAGACGTTACAATTGAAGGTGGTGATTATAACGATGCCAGCATCAAACAGGATGGCTATGGAAACAAAGGCGATATCGATCTGATTGGTTATGATGTTGACCACAATGATGCACGTATTGACCAGGATGGTAATCACAATACAGCATATATTAATATGTGGTCTGGTGCAGACAATAACGTCGCAGACATTGACCAAATGGGTGATGATTCACATGCTGTGATTAATATAGCTTACGGCTCAGATGATAACCGTGTATATATTAATCAAACATCAAACGACCAAGCATATAAAAATGTCTATGGTAGCGATGGTAACTTGTTTGTTACGAATCAGTTCTGATAATGACTATGTTTAGGTTTCATTCAAAAGCGGCGATTATCGCCGCTTTTACTTATCTCCCGTTAACCGTTCTGGCACAGGATGATTTACCGGTTGATTTGTCCTGTAAGGTTCTGACTCAGAACATTTCTTTACAAATCACAACGAACGGCAACGAGTCGGTTACGTTAACGGTGGAATCTGCCAGAGGCAATCGGATGCGAAGTACTGTCAGTGGCTCGAGCCGTGCTTCAATGATGTTGAGCAAGACACAATTTCCTGTGACTATCACGGTCGATACCGTGGGAAAAAACTCTGTCTTGACAGTCACCGACGACTGCCAAATTACCCACCAGACACCTCATTCCTGAGGTGTCTCAATACTCATGGCATCTTATATAGCCTTGTAGTACTGTGCGCCTGCCAGAGCCTAGCTTGATGCAAAGAACTGTTTGGCCCAAAGCGTCAGTCGGGATGCACAGCAGCTGAGTTTACTTTGGTGGTTGGCTATGTGCGTGAGTGCACAGAATGTTACCACTTTACGCTTTAAGCTCTCATTCCGATTTCAAAATTGCTATTATGTGAGGCTGATTCCGATTATAGCGCCCGGGCGCAGGTCGGTTTGATTGGCTGATGAGGGGAAGCAGTCTGGCATTGGCCGCCAGCGAATGCAAAAAGCTATCCTGTTCGCCCGTCGCACCGGCGCCAGAGGGATCGCGTTAGAGGCATCGCACAGAAACCATACTGACCAGGTTCTTTATGCCTCGTTGGGTTTTGGGAGCGATGAAAATTATTATCACTATTTTTGACTGTGTAGCAGTAACAACATTAATGCTTGGTTAATACTATGTATATTCAGAAAGTTATGCCCAATCGAGACGACGTCCGAGGGATCCTGAGCGCGTCCGATGATTATATGTATAGTCTGTACCCGCCCGAGACGAACAATCTGGAGAGTGAGGAATCCCTCATGAAGGATAATGTTCATCTGGTCGGCGCCTTTGTACGCGGTGCGTTAGCCGGTATTGGCGCAGTGAAAATGATGGATGATGACGGGCAGTACGGTGAAATCAAGCGTATGTTTGTACTGGATCATTACCGCGGCCTGGGTATATCCCGGCAAATTATGGATGCTTTGCACCAGTACCTGAAGCACAATGGGATCAGCATTGCCCGCCTGGAAACCGGCGTGAATCAACCTGAATCCATTGGTTTATATCAGACCCTGGGTTATCGGGTTTGTGAGCCTTATGGCCAGTATCAGTCGCACCCGCTCAGTATTTTCATGGAACTCGACCTGAATTCACTGGACGGTTAGCACTTCTGATGTCGAATCATTATCACGGCTCCTGTCAATGTGGGGCCGTGACCTTTTCTATCTATGGCGATATTAAAGCCATTACCCATTGCCATTGTTCTATGTGCAGAAAAAGCCATAGTGCTGTGTATGCCACTTATGCGGCGACCTTGAAGGATAACTTTCGCCTGAAAGGTGAAGAGCATCTCACTGCGTTTTTATCCTCCCTGGCGTAATTCGTCGGTTTTGTAAGCACTGCGGAGCCAGCGTACAGTGGCTGGACAGCGGTAAATACAGTAATGAGTGGGTGACCTTTTCGCTCCCTTTACTGGATACTCCTTTTATTCCCAAGAAGCAAAAACATATTTATATCGATGATAAGCTCGTTTGGTTAGCGGTTTGTGATGCGCATAAACAATATCCAAAAGGATGTGAATAAGACTTTCTTCTGCCCTTTTCACTGAAAAAAGTGAGAGTTAGTGCAATCAATCAGCTTTCGACCGTTGATTTGGCTCTCAATTACAGCAATGCTACAACGCGGTGTGCAACTTGATTCATTTTGATGACGTGTTGTGGTGATGCATTGTTCGGCCTGTTGGTGAAAAAATCAATCTTCTCAGTGTTTCGTCATGGTTTCCGTGTCTGACCGAATCCCATTTTGCGTACTGCTGCATCTGTATAAACATCGTATAAATTTGTCCGTTATAAAGGAAGATCATGCTCATCAAACGGCCAGACTCCCGGTATCAACTTAAACCGTTTACCGCGCAGGACTATTCATTACTCATGGATTGGGTAACGGATGAGGAGTTTAATTTGCTTTGGGGAGGGCCTGTCTATCAGTTTCCTCTGACTTTAGACCAGATTGAGAAACATGTTTCTCGTCCAGAGGTCCATCCCTATTTATTTCAGTTCGCAGGCCAGACAAAAGGCTATGTCGAGTTATACCAATCATCGCCAAAGCAATGCCGGCTTTGTCGCGTATTAGTGGCGAATGAATCGGATCGCGGTCAGGGATATGGCCGGGTACTGCTGGATATGGCGGTGGAGAAAGCCGAGTCTGAGTTCGGTGCTGAAGCGGTATCACTGGCGGTGTTTGAGCACAATTTTCGTGCGGTAAATTGTTATCGCGGGATGGGCTTTGAAATCTATCAGGCTGACCGGGCGACTCGGGTTTTTAATGGTGAACCCTGGACGTTACTGCAAATGAAGAAGTTATTGTAACTATCCGGTTCGGCTTGCAGAGACACTCAGTGCTACGCTCAATAAAGAATGACTGAATAACTCTTCTTTGGTTGTGATGCTAACGTATCTTGGCCGGTACCTTGGATGTCCGGCCAGATTTGCCGCCCCTGTGATGAGGTATGCCCATGAGCTTGGAACAATTTAAATATGTCAGCTATATCGCGGCAAAGGATACCGACGTCTGGAATGCTTTGCTTGATCCGAAAATGACACAGCAATACTGGGGGCATGTGAATGAGTCTGACTGGAAGGTGGGAAGTCGGTGGGCACATATTCGGGCTGATGGCTCCGAAATTGAAGATGTGACGGGAAAAGTGCTGTTGATTCATCCCCCTCACCATTTAGTGCTGAGCTGGCAGGAAACCGGTGGGCACCATGGTGTCATGCATTCCTCCCAGGTGAGTGTTGCGCTGGAAAACCTGGGTGAAGACACCCGAATCACGGTTATCCACAGTGATTTACAGTCGGGTTCACTGAGCTATCAGGATGTCAGTGAAGGCTGGCCTGCGGTGATCTGTAATTTAAAAACCTTGCTGGAAACGGGTCATGTGATGGCCAGTGATATTTGGTCGGCCAATTAGCAACAGGTTACTGACGTTTGGTGAAGCCTGATGCGGCATCAGAAGCAGGGTGTTCAAGGTTGATGATTGGGTACGGATGCTCTGCTTTAAATTGCTGTTTCATTTCATACATAGCAAAATCCGCCTCCTGCAATAGTTCTGACAGGCTTTTGCTGCCTGGAGTATAAACGCTCAGGCCGATACTGGCCGAGAGCGATAATTCGCGATGGAGGAGCTGAATGGGGATTTTGAGTACGTGATCCAGCGTGTTCATCAGAAAATTCGATACATACGCCTGATTGACCGATTGAGGGAAAACCTGAATCACAGCAAACTCATCGCCACCCATCCGGGCGACGTACATGCCATCGTGGGTCAGGTTATCAAGTCTGCGCGCGATCGTTTTGAGCAACTGATCCCCGGCACCATGCCCCAGCGTATCATTCACTTCTTTGAACCCGTTCAGGTCAATCAGGAAAAACGCAAAGTCTTTACCGGATTTCTCCAGATCTTTTAATTTTCTGTTGAGCCACAGCCGGTTATGAATGCCCGTTAAAGAGTCATACATGGCCAGCTGGTGGTGTGTTTTAGACTCTTTCATCAGTAAGTAAATCATCATGATGCCAATCAGCAAGGTTGAAAACAGGGAGGCATGAATGAGCCAGCGCAGAGAAATAAACCTGTCCAGTTTCGAACGTAATACATTGTTTGTGAAAAGAAATGTTTTCAATGCATAGTTCATTAATTGATCGTAATTATCTTTAATCATCAAGGTCAGTTCAGCCACGTTCTGTCTGGTGAGCTGTTGCAGCGATGCTTCGTAGCCTTTGACGATCTGATAGTGATGATTAAACGACTGCAGTGAGCCAAAGGTGCTGTGAAGGCGGTTCACCTGGCTGTTGACCTGAATGGAATTAAAGCGGCTTAACAGTATCTCATACTGGAGTAACACATCGTTATTATCAGCACGCCCGGCTTCATAACTCTGAAGCTGGTAAATTAACTCGCTGTATTCGTCACTCAGCTGCATCATGAACCAGCTGGCCAGATTCTGATCTTTACTGACAGATTCAGCATTGGATTCCAGAGAGCTGACAGACACGAAAGTAAACACAATTAGCAGGGGGCCGCAAAAAAAGCAGCTTTTTCATCAACGGCATGCCGGCTAAGTGAAAAATTTTTAATGATTTCAAAGGTAACACGTCATGGCACCACATTAATTTCGTTAATTTGCCAGACCATTTTTTCTAAGAAGCCCTTATCAATGAGGTCCGGGTGCGCGTCTAGCGCAAAAATAAGCCAGAAAGGGCCGTAATCACGTACTCTCATCCACGCATCATTATGACGTATCGCCAGTACAGGTTGATATTTTTTCATATCCTGCCAGTTTAACTCGGCGGTAAATTGATTCAGGGCCGTCAAATGTATAGTGCCGGGTTTCAGTTGATAATGGTTTAACAAGGCTTGCAGGTTAACGCCGGAAAATGTTGCCTTGCCATTGACCCAGGGCATGGAGGTGGTGATAGATTCCTGTGGAAGGCTGGCGATATCGTCCTGTGTCAGGCGTACTTCGATGGGCGCATTTTCCGCCGACTGCCCTTTAAGCGTTAACGGAGGAGGAGTGAGGGCAAAAACAGGAAAAACAGCAACAAAACCTGCAAACAGCAGGCCTGACGAGAGGAGATTGGAAAGCGTTGAAATATACTTCCTGGGAATCACATATCCCTCAGCTTTGTAGGTGGCCAGTGCGTAAATACAAAGATAGCTATATAAAATCGCAAAGCAATACTTTTCTCGTATGAATGAAGTTGAGGTAATTATTTCATCTTTGAATGGTTTGCGGTTTTTCCCGCTGAAATTTCGGATTTCCTGAATTTTTATGATGCAGTGACGGCTTTTTATAGTTTTTATTCATGTCTGCCCAGTGTGATCCTTGTTCAAAATACGGGATGTTGTAAGCGGTTGCATATAAGAAGTTCCCACTTTAGTTTATGTCTGATCTGGAAAGTCAGACAAAGATATCTGTATTTTAAGGCGGCTGGCGCACTCACCAAACAGCGACTTTTTTATGTTTCTGCTTATGTGTTTGGCGCTATTTATTTCGCTGGCTAAACCTTCAAATTAAAGTAACGGGCTGAACATATAAAAGCACTGTTCAAGAAATTTATGGCCTAAAGAACGTTCACGCCATTTTTCCGGATCAATCCGGGTGGAGTGTCTTATATATTGTTGCTGTAATTGTGCTAATTGTTCTGTAAAAACCGGATTATCTACCGCTAGCGTCACTTCAAAATTCAGCCACAGACTTCGCATATCCAGGTTGACTGTGCCAATCAGACAGTGGGTATCATCAACGACAACCGATTTAGTATGGAGCAGACCGCCGTTAAACCGGTGAATAAACACACCGGCGTTGAGAAGTTCGGCAAAAAACGAGCGGCTGGCCCATTCCACCATCACAGAGTCGTTTTTGGCGGGAATGACAATGTGAACCTCTGTCCCTCGTTCTGCGGCACTGATCAGCGCATGTAACAGGTGCTCGCTGGGCACAAAATAGGGCGTAGTAATAACCACGCGTTCCCTGGCCTGGTAAATACTGATGAGCAGAACCTGATGGATAATTTCATCTGGCATGCCGGGTCCAGAGGGAATGACCTGAATCATGTCTAAGTTACCATTAGCAGGAGCGGCATCGCATTCAGGCACGGGGGGCAAATAGCGTTGACCGGTTTCGACTTCCCAGTCCCAGGCCTGTATACAATTGAGTACCGAAACGGCCGGGCCGGTGACACGCACCATCACATCAATCCATTGTCCGACACCGGCGTCTGTTTTGAAAAAAGCCGGATCGACCAGATTCATGGAGCCGGTATAGGCAATCTGCGCATCGATGACAACAATTTTGCGGTGCTGCCGGATATCCAGTCTTCGCAGGAACATACGTAACGGGCTGACAGCCAGCGCTTCTGTTAATTCGATACCGGCGTGCTTCATCAAACGCGGCCAGTGGGAACGGAAAAAACGCATACTGCCGGCGGAATCCAGCAATATTCTGACTTTTACACCGCGTTTGGCGGCAAGAATTAATGCCGTCGCCACTTCGTCGGCCAGGCCGCCCGGATGCCAGATATAAAATTCCAAATGAATTGCGCGATGGGCCTGCTGGATATCTGAAATCAGCGAGCGCAGAATGGTCTGCGGGGTGTCCTGCAATGTCATGCTGTTACCCACCAATGCCGGAATGCCGAGGCGGTTCTGACACAGGTCGTGAATCGGTTTGGTATGCAGGTTCATCAGCTGAGGCTGATGCCCCGGGCAGTGATACAGTTGCTTAAACCAGCTGGCGAAGGGCTCAAACATTTCTTCGGCACGTAATGCCCGTTTTTTGCCAAGATTGAGCTCACCAAACAAGAGATAGGCAATGATGCCGCCAATAGGAATGATGTAGATAATCATCAGCCATGCCAGCGACACGCCCACCACACGGCGTTTGAATACCACCCGCATCGTAACAGCCGCAATGGCGACCCAATAGATGAACAGGCTGAGCCAGGCTAAGACTTGATAAACGTGATCCATAAAAGCGGCTTGTCTCTTTCTATATGCATACCTGCGCTCTATTTTGCACCCGAATCTCTGTAAAACATAGGGTTAAGCGAAAACTTGACACACTTTATCATGCCGCATGTATCAATAGTGAAGGCGTGTGACGGCGAGAAATGTCTTATCTTGTAAGAGCCCCTTGTCATTTGAGTATCGTGTATGGCGAACAGAGCGCAATTCAGCTCCCGAATGGGATTCATTCTGGCCGCGGCAGGCTCCGCGGTCGGGCTGGGTAATATCTGGGGGTTTCCGACCCAGGCGGCCAGTAATGGCGGCGCGGTATTTCTGATGGTTTATTTACTGATGGTGTTTGCGCTGGCTTATCCCTTGCTGGTGGCCGAACTGACCATTGGACGCTACGGCAGTGCCGATCCTATCACCTCGCTGCGTAAAGTCTGGCCACGGCAGAAAGCCCTGATGGGACTGGTCGGGCTGGCGGGCATGATAGCGGTATCGCTGATACTGAGTTTTTACGCGATTGTTGCCGGTTGGCTGCTGGGGTATTTGCTGGCCCCGATTTGTGAGGCGGTGGGGCTGGTGTCACTGGCTCACTGGCTGGAAGCGTTTGGCAGCGGCCGTAATCTGATACTCATGCTGGTCTTTATGTGGCTGACCGTGATGGTCGTCAGGAGCGGGGTCGCCGATGGCATCGAAAAATGGTCCACCCGTCTGATGCCTGTTCTGCTGCTGCTGTTCGTGGTGATGGTGATGTATATATTGACGCAGGACGGTGCCTGGGACGGCCTGAAACTGTATCTGGTCCCGGATTTCAGCCATTTGTCTCCCAAGCTGATTGTCAGCGCGATGGGGCAGGCGTTTTTTCTCTTTCTCTTGGGGTGTGCACTATGATGGTGTACGGCTCGTACCTGAGTAAGTCCGCGAATCTACCGAAAACCGCAGCGCAGGTTGCACTGCTCGATACCGCCGTTGCCTTTATCGCCGGGCTGTTGATCCTGCCTGCAATGTTTGTGGCCCAACATCACGGCGTGGTGATTTACGACGAGAGCGGGGCATTACTGGCGTCAGATACGCTGGTCTTCAGTGTGCTGCCGACCATGTTCGACACCATGGGGCCGGTGGGCATGATAGTCGGCATCCTGTTTTTCGTGCTGATGATCATTGCGGCGCTTACCTCCTCCATTTCTATGCTGGAGGTACCTGTCTCTTGCGCCATTGAAGAGCTGAACCAGAGCCGCAGTACCGCCGTCTGGTGGATAGGCGGATTCATCTGTGTCATCTCGGCGGTCATTGTGTTTAATTTTGACGTTTTGTTTGGCCGGGTCGTGACCATGACCACCGCCTATGCGCAGCCGTTTATCGGTATGATTTTCGCGTTGCTGGTGGGGTGGGTCTGGCACAGAGACAAAGTATTGCAAGAAATCCGCAAAGGCTATCCGGCCGTTGAGTCGAGTCTGTTCTGGCGGATCTGGCCCTGGTATGTGCGTCTTGTCTGTCCGGTTCTCATGTTGCTGGTCTTTTTCCTTCAGTAACGGATGACATCACAAGGCTGGCGTCATGCGGCAGAGCGGGTATACTGCCGCTTTCCTGAGTCAACTGAACGGCGAACATGTTTACACTTCTGCATCAAACCCCGGATTTCCTCGTTATTTGCAAACATGCTGGCGTGAGTGTACATAAAGATGACAATGATCAGCCACTGCTGGCGGAGGTTGCTGCGGCCACCGGTGATACACAGCTGTATCTGATCCACCGGCTGGATAAGATGACATCGGGCATTTTGCTGCTGGGCCGTCACGCCAAAGCCGCCGCCGAGTTGTCGGGTGGTTTTGCCCGCCGTGAAGTGCAGAAGTTTTATCTCGCGATCAGCAGCAAGAAACCCAAAAAGAAGCAGGGCACTGTGATTGGCGATATGAGCCGTTCACGTCGTCGCAGCTGGAAACTGGAGACGACACGAGAGAATCCGGCGATTACCCAGTTTATTTCAACGGCTGCCGGTGAGGGCCGCCGGTTGTTTTTGTGCAAACCCTGCACAGGGAAAACCCATCAGATCCGGGTGGCGTTAAAAAGTGTGGGGGCCGGCATCACAGGTGACGACATTTATGGCCAGGAAGAGGCCGATCGGGGGTATTTACACGCTTTTGCCCTGCAGTTTACTTATCAGGGACAAGTCTGGCGCTTTGTCTGTGTGCCAGAACAAGGCTCGCTATGGCAAGCGGCGCAAGTGCAGGCTGCCCTGGCCGGGTGGTCAGCCCCCTGGGACATTCCCTGGCCTTCGTTACCTTCAGGGCTGGTTCAACCGCGACTTGACTAACGTCGTTGCCGCAATCTGCTTAGATTTATTGATTCTTCTTTCCATACGGGTGATCCATGGACGCTTCTGCTTTACCTCTGTTTTGTCAACATTTGCTGTCGCAACTGGCTTCTCCGCCTCATGAGGTGCGCCGGTTATTTCATGGCCGCGGCCGGCGCTGGGCCGGACTGGAGCAACTGACAGCCGACTGGCTTGACGGCCAGGTGCTGATATCGCTGTTTAAAGAACAAGATGCTGAGTTTCTGGCTGCTTTAACAGCTTCGCTGCATGATCTGGTGCAAACGGACACGTGGCAGCGCTCGGGTGCAGTATCACTGTTGGTGCAGCACCGTGACCGGGCAGGCTCGCCGATGGAAGTCATCTGGGGGGAGCTGCAAACCTGGCAGCAAGTAACGGAAAATGGCCTTAAGTTTCAGCTCGACTTG
The DNA here is from genome assembly GCF_037162255.1 of Photobacterium sp. Hal280. Classification (NCBI taxonomy): domain Bacteria; kingdom Pseudomonadati; phylum Pseudomonadota; class Gammaproteobacteria; order Vibrionales; family Vibrionaceae; genus Photobacterium; species Photobacterium sp. Hal280. The sequence goes on along the minus strand of NZ_JARLUO010000005.1, from coordinate 2,022,404 downwards.
GGCCAGAAGCAAAATAATGGCCTGTTTCTGGACATGCGTTATGGCCGTCAGTGGGTCAGGGACGTGGCGAAAGACAGCAAAGTACTGAATTTGTTCGCCTATACCTGCGGATTTTCTGTGGCCGCCATTGCGGGCGGTGCGGCGCATGTGGTGAATCTGGATATGGCCAAAGCGGCTCTGGGGCGCGGCCGGGATAATCACCGGCTGAACGGGCACGATCTGAACCAGGTGAGCTTTTTAGGGCACGATATCTTTAAATCCTGGGGTAAACTGAAAAAGTACGGCCCTTATGATCTGATTATTATTGACCCGCCGTCCTTCCAGAAAGGCAGTTTTGCACTCACGAAAGATTACGCCAAAATTCTGCGCCGTTTGCCGGATATGCTGACAGATGACGGCAAGGTGCTGGCCTGTGTGAACTCACCAGCCGTGTCGCCACAGTTTCTGATTGATGGTATGGCAGAGGAAGCCCCCGAGCTGAGGTTTATCGAGCGTCTTGATAATCCGCCTGAGTTTGCGGATCTGGATCACGACAGTGCGCTGAAGGCTATGATTTTTGCCCGATAAATAAAAATGCCGGATGATATCTCCGGCATTTTTTTGCGGGTTAGTTTCCTGCCTGGCTTTTTGTCTGGCAATAGATCAGGAGTCGGGAGCCAAAATCTGGGCACAGAATTGTGCATTGATTGGCTGCTGCACTACGGGTCTTCCCCGCATATCCAGGATCTGAATCAGATAGCCCAGACCTTCGCTGACCATAGGCGTCAGTTCAGGATTATTGCAGAAGTTTGCTGCCGCTGCCTGCGCCGCCTGAGTGGGAGGAACTTTACCGCCACCACCGTAAAGAATGGTAATTTCGACGATATGCTGCTGCGCCTTCGCTTTCATGATCTGGTACTGATCAATCTTGGGGTAAGGCGCTTTGGAATTAATGACCGCTGCCCGGCGCTCTGCCAGTTCGTTGGTCAGATCTTCCTGCGATTTAGCACAGCCAGTGAGAATAACCGCAGCCATCATGGCGGTAAACAGGGCCTTTCTGGATGCTCGATTCATAACCATCAGGCCGGAAGTACTTTTTTGAAGGGCTTCACGATGACCTTGTCATAGACACCGGCGTCGATGTAAGGATCTGCATCTGCCCAGGCTTTGGCTTCTTCAAGTGAGCCAAATTCAGCGATGACAGTAGATCCGGTAAAACCGGCTTCACCCGGGTTGTCACTGTCAATGGCAGGCATTGGTCCGGCAACCAGCAGACGACCTTCATCCTGCAGGGCTTTGAGGCGAGCCAGATGGTTTTCGCGAACGCTCAGACGGCGCTCCAGACTGTTTTCAACATCTTGAGAAAAAATGACGTACCACATGCGTTCTGTCTCCCTGTACTTGTGGTGGAATGCAGCCGTTATCATAGCGGAATGAAAAAGCCCCAACCAGCGGTCAGGGCAGATAAATCAGGCTTTGTTGATCGGACGAGGCCGGCCATTGGCATCAATGGCGACATAATTGAACGTCGCTTCACTGACTTTGTAACGCTCGCCAATTCCGTCATTGCCAACGGGCTTCACCCACACTTCCATGGCGACAGAGAGCGACGTATTCCCGATACGGTTACATTCGCCATAACAGCACACCACATCACCCACACCGACCGGCGCTTTAAACACGATGTTGTCGACAGAGACGGTAACCACTTTGCCGCGAGAAATTTCCTTAGCCAGAATGGCGCCTGCCAGGTCGAGCTGGGACATTATCCAGCCACCAAAAATATCGCCATTCGCATTGGTGTCAGCAGGCATGGCTAAAGTGCGAAGTAATAACTGGCCACGAGGAACATTATTTTCTGAATTCATCATAAATCATGTGTTGGGAAGATGTATTCATATGGTCATCAATATTGCGGTAGCTTGCAAGCAGAAAGCACCTGGTCTGACCCAGGCCTGATGGAACTTTGAACGAAAATCGGATCCATAGCGGCAGAAAACAAAAAAGGCTGTCGGTTGACAGCCTTTGGGAGATTGCAGAAGCAGCAGTTTAGGCTTCGTTCTGTGTTGCCATGCGTACGTCTTCTTTCTTCTCGTCAGTGATCAGGCTGTCCACAATCACAGCACAGGCCGCATCACCTGTGATATTGAGTGCGGTCCGGATCATGTCGAAGATACGATCCAGCGCAAACAGCAGCGGCAGACCTTCGATAGGAATACCAGCCGACAGCAGTACAGCCACGACCAGGAATGAAGGTCCAGGTACACCAGCCTGACCCACAGCGCCCAGTGTCGAAGTCACGATGATGGCGACATAGGCACTCATCGACAGGTCGATATTGAACAGTTGAGCAAAGAAAATAGCCACAAGACCATAATAGATAGCGTTACCGCTCATATTGATGGTCGCGCCAAGCGGCAATACGAAAGCCGCCGTGCTGTTTCTTACTTTCAGCTCTTCTTCGCAGGTTTCCATAGTGACTGGCAAAGTCGCCATGGAAGAGGCGGTAGACAGTGCAACCGCCTGAGGCTTCTTCATGGCAGCCAGGAACTTGATTGGCGATGTCTTGCTGAAGCATTTGATCATCAGCGGGTAGAACACGAAGCCGTACACCAGGATGGCAGCGATGTAGACAACAAACAGTTTGAACACCACCATCAGGGCGTCAAAACCAAACGTACCCACAGCATCAGCCATCAGGCCGAACACGCCGATAGGTGCGATCTTCATGACCACGTTGATCATCCAGACCATCGCATCAACGATGGAATTCACACCGTTGATCAGCGGGTCACGGCGTTCCTTTTCCAGTTTGGAAACGGCGAGACCGAAGAACATGCAGAACACCAGAATTTGCAGGATGTTTGCTTCATTCAGGGATTGGAAAATGTTGGTTGGGATCATCCCCAAAATAGTTGCCCAGAACGAAGGCAGGTCACCTTTGTCAGCATAAGTGTTTGCGAACATACCCTGAACGCCGCTCAGGTCGACACCCATGCCAGGCTGGAACACTTCACCCATAAACAGTGCCAGTGCAACGGCAACCGCTGACGTCAGGCCAAAGAAACCCAGAGTAATCAGGCCGATCTTACCTGCTGACTGGCTGCTTCCCAGTCCGGCTGCGCCAGAGATGATCGCTACAGCAACCAGAGGGATTACCAGCATTTTAATCAGGTGGATGAAAATGCTGCCCAGCGGAGCAAACATGCTCGCCGAATGCCCCATCATTGCACCAGCCAATGTACCTAAGCACATGGCAATGACAACCTGTACGCCAATGTTGCTAAGTAGTCCTTGTTGTTTTAGCACCTTGAACACCTTTATTGTGGAAGTTGTTAATTGATGAAAGACTTATGTTTCGTAAATGTTGATTAATTTGAGTCAATATTTTGCGGGTTAAGGTTTTACAGCAGAATAATGCGATAATCAATGCTGTAATGCATTACTTTCTACTTCCGTTACGCTTTCGGGGCGATTTATCTGAAATAGGCGTGCGGGCTTATGCATTACGTTTTTTATGCCTGAGAAGAGAGGGTGTAAAAGGATTGTTAATAAAATAGCCCCGACTTGTCATCAAGCCAGGGCTTTATTCGGGGCGGAGAAAAGCATCAGCCTCGGGTGGCCTGCTTCATGCTGTGGATGAATTGTCCTAATGCGTGGAGTAAAGCATCGGGATTATCTTTGTGCTGCTCAATAATTTTTACGACCGCTGAGCCGGATATCGCACCGGCGGCACCGGCTTGGATCGCGTCAGACACCTGAGCCGGCTCTGAGATACCAAAACCCAGCAGCGCAGGCGGCGCCTCATACTCGGCCAGAGAAGCCAGCAGGTGGTCAATGGGCATACCTGCTTTGGTTTCAGCCCCTGTTACACCGGCGCGTGACAGCAGATAAGTATACCCGCCGCCGTATTCTGCCACGGTTTTCAGGGTGCTGGCTGTGGCATTTGGCGGCGCGATGAAAATCGGATGAATGCCGTATTTCTCAGCGGCCTGACGGAACTCAGCGGATTCATTTACAGGCACATCTGCGACCAGCACTGAGTCGACACCTGCTTCCTGACAACGCCGGTAAAAATGATCGATACCGCCTGCAAACACCAGGTTGGCATACATCAGCAGGCCAATGGGCAGCTCGGGATACTTTGCCCGTACCTGTTTTAACAGCTCAAAACAGGTGTCAGGCGTAGTTCCGGCATCCAGCGCACGAATCGTCGCGCCCTGAATGGTCGGGCCGTCGGCGAGCGGGTCTGAAAACGGAATACCCAGCTCAAGGGCATCGGCCCCGGATTCCACTAAGGTATCAATGATCTGTAAAGAAAGTACCGGACTCGGATCCCCTAAGGTGACAAAAGGAACAAACGCGCCTTCCTGTTTGGCCGCTAAACGGCTGAATAAAGCTTGATAACGGTCCATTACAGGGCTCCCTTTTCATCCAGAATCTTATGTACGGTAAAGATGTCTTTGTCGCCACGGCCAGATAAGTTCACCACCAGGAGTTGTTCTTTTTCTGGTTCATCTTTAATCAGTTTGAGGGCATACGCGAGGGCATGGGCCGATTCAAGGGCTGGAATAATGCCTTCATGGCGGGCCAGCGCCTGAAACGCATCCAGTGCTTCATCGTCGGTTACCGAGCCGTATTCCGCGCGGCCGGTGGCATTGAGATGCGCATGCTGAGGGCCGACAGACGGGAAGTCCAAACCGGCAGAGATAGAGTAAGATTCTTCCACCTGACCATGTTCATCCTGCATCAACGGGGCTTTCATACCGAAGAAAATGCCCAGCTTGCCATGTTTGAGCGGCGCGCCGTGCATGTGGGTATCCAGACCCAAGCCTGCAGGTTCCACGCCAATCAGTTTCACCTCAGTGTCTGCAATAAAATCGGCAAACATACCGATGGCGTTTGAACCGCCGCCAACACAGGCAATCACCGCATCCGGCAGACGGCCTTCTTTATCGAGTATCTGCGCCTTGGTTTCTTCGCCGATAATGCGCTGGAATTCACGGACTATGGTCGGGAATGGGTGCGGACCTGCTGCTGTGCCCAGCAGGTAGTGCGCCTTGTCGTAAGTCGCCGACCAGTCACGCATGGCTTCGTTACAGGCATCTTTCAGGGTGGCTGAACCAGAATGGACCGGAATGACTTCTGCGCCCATCAGTTTCATGCGAAACACGTTCGGGCTCTGGCGCTCGACGTCCTTGGCACCCATGTATATACGGCATTTCAGGCCCAGCAGGGCACAGGCCAATGCGGTCGCCACGCCATGCTGGCCAGCACCGGTTTCGGCGATGATCTCATGTTTTCCCATGCGCTTGGCCAGCAGGGCCTGACCCAGAACCTGATTGGTTTTGTGTGCGCCGCCATGGAGCAGGTCTTCGCGTTTGAGATACAGTTTGGTTTTTGTCCCCTTGGTTAAATTCTGACACAAGGTCAGCGCCGTGGGGCGGCCGGCATAGTCTTTCAGTAAATCAATAAATTCTTTTTCAAAAGCCGGATCTTTTTGCGCATCAATAAAGGCATCTTCCAGCTGGTCCAGGGCCGGAACCAGAATCTGGGGCACAAACTGGCCACCAAATTCACCAAAATACGGGTCGAGTTTACTCATGTGTCTGCTGTCCTATTCTTGTCATCTGTGTCAGTGCGGAAGCCGCAAGCTGTTCGCTAACCTGATTAAGGCTTCACTGCCTTGAATACCGAGAGTAATTTCTGTCTGTCTTTTTTGCCGGGCTCGCTTTCCACGCCTGAGTTAAAATCAAGGCCACGACAGCCTTTGCTGGCGGCGTCTTTAGCATTGTCCGGGTTCAAACCGCCAGCCAGCATAATGCGGCTTTTTTCTTCGCAGTTTTCCAGCAGCGACCAGTCAAATTGCTGACCTGTGCCGCCGCTCTGGTGACCGACCTGAGTATCCAGCAGATGCCGGTCAGCCGGCCAGGCCGTGAGGTCGGGCAGGGCATCAGTGACACCATGGGCTTTCCAGACTTCACAGTCTGCGGGTAATAGCGCTTTCAGCGCTGAAATATAATCAGAGGACTCGCTACCGTGCAACTGAACGGCTGCCAATTTCAGAGCGTTCGCGTGTTTGGCGACCGCGTTGACATCTGCGTTGCGGAATACACCGACGTATTTCAGCGGCGCACCGCTCATCACCAGACGAGCAAGCTCAGCGTCGACGGCTCGTGGTGAGCCTTCGACGAAAATCAGCCCGCCATAAACCGCGCCGCTCTGGTAAGCCGCACAGGCATCATCCGGGTGAGTCAGTCCGCAGACTTTATGCTCGCCCAGCAGCACAGTGCGCACAGCCATTTCCAGATTCTCTTCACTCATCAGTGAACTGCCGATCAGAAAGCCATGGGCGTAGTCTGATAAGTCACGTATTTGCTGGTTGGTATAAATGCCGGATTCTGAAATGACCAGGGTACCTTTCGGCAAACGCGGAGCCAGTTCTTTGGTCCGGTTCAGATCAATGCTGAGATCGCGCAGGTTACGGTTGTTAATCCCGACCACTTTGGCCTGCAGTGCAATGGCACGTTCCAGCTCTTCTTCGTTACTGACTTCGGTCAGCACGCCCAGGTTCAGCGTGTCGGCCAGGGCAGCCAGTTCACGGTATTGCGCGTCGTTCAGGACGGACAGCATCAGCAAAATGGCATCGGCCTGATAATAGCGGGCCAGATAGACCTGATACGGGTCTATCATAAAATCTTTGCACAAGACTGGTTGGGTCACGTGCTGGCGGACTTGCGGCAGAAAATCAAAGTTGCCCTGAAAATACTTTTCATCTGTCAGTACGGAAATCGCATTGGCGTAACGGCTGTAGATCTGAGCAATATGATCCAGATCGAAATCTTCCCGGATCAGCCCTTTCGACGGCGACGCCTTTTTGCATTCAAGAATGAATACCGCGTTTTCGCTTTGCAGGGCCTGATAAAAGTCCCGGTCACTGGGGGTGACATCGGCAATAAAGCTGTCCAGCGGTTGGACTGCCTTACGGGCTTCAACCCAGATTTTCTTATCAGCGACGATTTTGGCGAGTACAGTTTCCATGATTAACCTCGTGCGGCCAGTTGCGCTACCAGCTGGTAGGCTTTGCCGGATTGCATGACTTCCATCGCTTGCTGAGCATTGGCTTTCAAATCTTCCTGACCAAACAGACGAAGCAGCAGCGCGACATTGACGGCCACAGCACTTTGCTGTGCTTCCGTGCCTTTGCCCGTCAGTATGTTGGTGATAATGGCACGGTTTTCTTCCGGTTCGCCTCCTTTAATCGCATCTAACGCGTGGGTTTGCAAGCCAAAATCTTCCGGTGTCACTGTATATTCGCGAATATCGCCATTGATGATCTCTGCAACCAGAGTCGGACCGTGAATGGCCACTTCATCCAGACCGCTGCCGTGGACCACAGCGGCGCGTTTCATCCCCAGCGCAATCATGGTTTCGGCAATCGGGCGAACCAGCGCGGCATCGTACACGCCCATCAGCTCAATGCTGGGACGGGCAGGGTTAATCAGCGGACCGAGCAGGTTAAAGATAGTACGGGTTTTCATGGCCTGACGGGCAGGCATCGCATGGCGAACACCGCTGTGGTACTGAGGCGCGAACAGAAAACAGACCCCTTGTTCATCCAGTGCGGCACGGGCATCTTGTGCTGACATCGCCAGATTAATGCCAAATTTGTCCAGCAGATCTGAAGAGCCCGATTTGCTGGAAACACCTCGGTTACCGTGCTTGGCGATTTTGACGCCGCAGGCGGCGGCGACAAAGGCCGAGGTGGTGGAAATATTAATGGTGTCTGCGCCGTCACCGCCTGTGCCGACAATATCGGCAAAGTCGTAGTCCGGACGCGGGAAGGGCGCGGCGTTTTCCAGCAAGGCCGTGGCGGCGCCGGCAATCTCGTCGGGGGTTTCGCCTTTGATCTTCAGGGCGGTCAGAATCGCAGCCAGCAGAGCCGGCTCGACGTCCCCTTTGATAATGGCATCGAATAATGTGCGGCTTTCGTCTTTGGTCAGCGTTTGCTGCGCGTATAACTTGTCGGTAATCGGATAAATAGCGCTGTTCATCTGGGCATCTCCCTTAGCTTTAAAATTCAGTCACAGTGGCGGATTGGCCCGAGACCCAGTCGAGGGTGTTTGCCAGCAGTTGTGCCCCTTGCGCCGTCAGAATGGATTCCGGATGGAACTGAAATCCGCAGACTTTATCTTTCTCATGGGTGACCGCCATCACCAGGCCATCGACCTCAGCCACGACCCTGAGCGCGTCCGGCACCCGGGTGGCCACCAGCGAGTGGTAACGGGCGATGGTCAGCGGGCTGGATAACTGGCCAAAGACGGCGTGCCGGTTATGGGTCATCTGCGCGGCCTTACCATGGACGATGTCTCCGGCTCCTTCGACTTTGCCGCCGTAGGCTTCAACAATGGCCTGATGACCCAGACAGATACCGATCATGGGGATCTTACCAGCCACCCGCTTGATCAGTGCCGGCATACAGCCCGCCTCAGCCGGCGCGCCCGGACCCGGTGACAAAACCAGCACCGGATTTTGTTTCTCTGCCAGTGCCTGCTCCACCTGCTCTGCGCTCAGGCTGTTGCGAAAAATGGTGACCGGATAACCCATGGCGCGAAACTGGTCGACCAGGTTGTAGGTAAAGGAGTCGAAGTTATCCAGCAGAACGATGTCGATGTGTTTGTTCATGGTCGGCTCCTTATTGCGCACTGTGCGCGTGACGAATGGCGGTGATCACGGCCTGTGCTTTGCTGCGGGTTTCATCTGCTTCGGCCTGGGGCACGGAGTCATACACCACACCGGCACCGGCCTGTACGGTGGCCACACCGTCTTCGACATACGCCGAACGAATGACGATGCAGGTATCCATATCGCCTTGTCCGGTCAGGTACCCGACGGCGCCGCCATAGCTGCCGCGACGTTGCTGTTCAACATCACGGATGAGCTGCATGGCGCGGATTTTCGGTGCGCCGGTCAGGGTGCCCATGTTCATACAGGCCTGATAGGCGTGCAGGGCGTCAAGATCGTCGCGCAGCTGGCCAACTACACGGGATACCAGATGCATCACATGGCTGTAGCGGTCAACTTGCAGCAGATCGGCCACGTAACGGGTACCTGGCTGGCTGATCCGAGCCACATCGTTTCGGGCCAGATCGACCAGCATCATGTGCTCGGCGTTTTCTTTTTTATCGCAGCGCAGTTCAAGCTCGATCCGGCCATCCAGATCCAGATCGATACTGCCATCGGGTTTTTTACCGCGGGGACGGGTCCCGGCAATCGGGTAGATTTCGACCTGATTGCTGTCGGTGCAATATTTCAGTGCGCTCTCTGGCGAGGCGCCGAACAACGTGAAATCGGCATCTTTCAGGTAGAACATGTAAGGGCTTGGGTTGCCAATCTTCAGGGCTTTATAGGCGTTCAGCGGTGACGGGCAGGGCAGCGTGAACTGACGGGACGGCACCACCTGAAACACATCACCCCGGACCACAAATTGCTTTAATTGCTCGACGGTAGCACAGAAGTCGGCATCACTGATGCTGACGCTGGGTTCGCACTGGTCCAGGAACTCGGCCTGTGGCAGGGCTACCGGTTTCAGGCAGATTTCTTTGATCTGTTGCAGCCGGCGGCTCAGTTCGAAATAGCTCGCTGTGTAGTTGTCGCCGCCGAACAAGGTGGCCTGCAGTTTGCCTTTACGGCGCTGGTGGTCGATCACCAGCAGGGTTTCGGCCACGTAAAACAGGTAGTCCGGGCAGCGGTTACCCTGCTCAGCATCAGGCAGCGGCTCGAAGCTGGCGACCAGATCGTAGGCAAACAGACCGCCCAGAAACAGCGCTTCGCGCGACTGTGCGGGCTGGTGGAAAATGTGCTGGATCAGGCGCAGTGCATCAAAGGGGGATGACTGGCGCAGCCGGCTGTCTTCATCCAGCGCACGGCCACTTTCCTTAAATGTCATGATCAGGGTGTCGTTGTCCACGGCCAGGTCAACATCGGCCGGGATCTGATGTTTCACGGCCTGCAGGACGTTCTGACCATTACTGGTTAAGGCTTCCAGGCGGACTTCGCGGCCGCGGCAGACAATGCGCACGGCGGCATCAATCAGCATCAGGCTTTTCAGATCTTGTTTGGAGTCGATTTCTGCCGATTCCAGTAACAGGTTGTGGGGACGGTCGCCGCAGATCGAATAATACAGCTCTGTGGGCTCAGAGACATAAGGCACGTCCAGGTTCAGAACGTCCAGTTCTCCGACAGCTAAAGGCGTTGTTTTCATAGTGTTTTACCTGCAGCTTCGACAAAGGGTTTCAGTTCCTGCATCAGTTGCTGGAACATGGGGCCGGTCAGTGCCTGATGGCCGTCAGACAGGGCTTCGCCCGGGTTGAGATGAGATTCAACGATGATACCGTCAGCACCCACAGCTGCTGCCGCGCGGGATAAAGGAATCACCAGCTCACGGACACCCGTACCGTGGCTCGGGTCAACAACAACGGGCAGGTGGGTTTTCTGCTTCAGGAAGGCAACGGCATTGAGATCCAGTGTATTGCGGGTCGCCGTTTCGAATGTGCGGATACCACGCTCGCACAGGATGATGTTCGGGTTGCCGGCATCATAGATATATTCCGCCGCCAGCAGCAATTCTTCGATAGTGGCAGACAGGCCGCGCTTGAGCAGAACAGGCTTTTTGCTCTCACCCACTGCTTTAAGCAAAGCATAGTTTTGCATGTTACGGGCGCCGATTTGCAGACAGTCGATGTATTCACACAGGGTCTCCACCTGGCTCACTTCCATCACTTCAGACACAGTGGGCATGTTCAGCATCTCGCTGGCTTGTTTGAGCAGTTTCAGCCCTTCAACACCCATGCCCTGAAAATCATAAGGGCTGGTACGCGGTTTGTAAGCGCCGCCCCGCAGTGCCACCGCGCCATGCTGTTTGACCACTTCGGCCACAGACAGCAGTTGTTGCTCTGATTCCACCGAGCAAGGGCCGGCAATCACGGCAAACTGATTGCCGCCCACTGATGCATTGCCGAAGCGCACGACCGTATCGTGTGCCTGCACTTCGCGGCTGACCATTTTGTATTTGGTCAGGATCGGCTTGATATTTTCCACACAAGGATTGGCATCCAGATTCAGTTTCTGCAGCACCCGCTCGTCGCCCAGTGCGCCCAGGACAATGCGTTCCACACCCGGCATATACAGGGGCTTAAGGCCGGCATCTTCAATACGTTTCAGGATATCTTGTGCTTGACTCTCAGTGGCTGTTGGTTTGAGTACGATAATCATGTTGTTGTCCTTGCTCGCCAGATGTGGAATTGATTTTTGATTGTTCAGCGATAAAAAACCCGCGCAGGGCGGGTTCTGGATTCTGTGCAGTCGGCACAGCAAATCTCACAACCCGCTATCGGTTATGCAGCCACCAAGTGAAGAAAGCGCGAAGCGAATGTAGTTTTTGCTGTAACATAAACAGAACCTGAGTAATGAATTGTTCATCGAGTAACTTCGTACTAGTAAACTAGTTCATGAGTATTATGTCAAGACTTTATTTTTATGTTGTTTGATCTTCACAGTCATACCACGGCCTCGGACGGTCGACTTACACCAGCTGAGCTGGTGAAGCGGGCGACCGACTTCCGTGTGGATGTTCTCGCGATCACTGATCACGATACTGTCGCGGGCCTGGAATCTGCCCAGCAGGCAATCGATGCACAAAATCTGGCGTTAAAGCTGGTCAAAGGCATTGAAATATCGACAGTTTGGAATAATTTTGATATTCACATTGTTGGCCTGAACATCGATCCGTCGCATGCTGACATCGTGTCTTTAATCGCGCAGCAGGCAGAGCGCCGGACCGCCCGTGCTGTGTTAATGGGAGAGCGTCTGGCCAAAAGCCAGATCGTCGGCGCGTATGAAGGGGCGAGAGCCCTTGCCGGAGATGCCACCTTAACCCGGGCCCATTTTGCCCGCTGGCTGGTAGATCAAGGGCACGCCAAAACAATGCAGGCCGTGTTCAAGAAATACCTGACCCGGGGCAATACAGGTTATGTGCCGCCGAACTGGTGCAGTATTGCCGAGGCTGTCCTGGCGATTCATGCCGCTGGCGGACAGGCGGTGCTGGCTCACCCGGGCCGCTATGATATGACTGCCAAATGGCTGAAGCGTTTGCTCACCGATTTTGTATCCGCCACCGGCGATGCCATTGAAGTGGCACAGCCGCAGCAGGCCCAGAATGAGCGCCGCACGCTGGCGGAGTATGCGGAACAATTTGGTCTGTTGTCATCCCAGGGGTCGGATTTTCACTACCCGTCACCCTGGACGGAATTGGGACGCAATCTTTGGTTACCCAAAGCGTCAGTGCCTGTCTGGCAGGACTGGGGCATGGAATAAAATGTTGTAAACCTGCGCCCTGAATCAGCGCAGGTCTGGAGGAGTGATGAGTCAAATTTTTTATGTTCACCCGGAAAACCCGCAGGCAAGGCTGATCAGTCAGGCCGTGGCGATTGTTCGTAACGGTGGCGTGATCGTTTATCCAACCGACTCAGGCTATGCGCTGGGCTGTCAGCTGGCCAATAAGCAGGCGCTGGAACGTATCTGTCGGATCCGTAAGCTTGACGAAAAGCATAATTTCACCCTGTTGTGTCGTGATTTATCTGAATTGTCGCTCTATGCCCGCGTTGAAAATGATGCATTCAGATTGTTGCGTAACAATACGCCGGGTGCCTATACCTTCATTTTCAAAGGAACAAAAGAGGTGCCTCGCCGCCTGATGAATCCGAAGCGTAAAACGATTGGGATCCGGGTACCGAACAACGAGATTGCACTGGCATTGCTGGATGCGCTGGGTGAACCGATGATGTCCACCAGTTTGATTCTGCCCGGCAAAGACACAGCGGAATCGGATCCTGAGGACATTCACAATGCGCTCGACCACGCCGTTGATTTGATCATCCATGGCGGGGTTATCGGGGAAGAGCCGACGACTGTGGTGGATTTCAGTAACGACAGCGTCGAGATTGTGCGTTACGGCGCCGGTGATACTAACCCGTTTGAATAAACGCGGCTCAGTCAGAAGAGAAGGGATTCAGGCGATGAAAGAATCGTCTTTTCCCTTCTTTTTATATGGTATCAGGCAGCAGTATTTGGCATAATTCACGGCTGCTTTGAATAGGGTGGACGCCGTTTCAGCACAAGGGTGCAAACGGCGGGTATCTTGTGTTGCTGGTGTACGAAACGCCAGTAACAGAACGATGATTTTTAGAATGTTTCGACGCCTGTGAAGGCGACAAAGGTTTGTCTGATGAGTGAAAAATTACAGAAGGTACTTGCGCGTTCCGGTCAGGGTTCACGACGTGAAGTGGAACTGATGATCCAGGAAGGGCGTGTCAGTATTGATGGCAAAGTGGCCCACTTGGGTGATCGTCTGGATAACCTGGACGTACTTGTGCGTATTGATGGTCACAAAGTCGACCTGGTCAAGCCTTCTGAAGAAGTGTGCCGTGTGCTTGCTTATAACAAACCTGAAGGTGAGCTGTGTACCCGACACGATCCGGAAGGACGCAGAACGGTATTTGACCGCTTGCCACGACTGAGTGAAGGCCGCTGGGTATCCGTCGGTCGTTTGGATGCCAATACATCCGGTTTGCTGCTGTTCACGACCGATGGTGAGCTGGCTAATCGCCTGATGCACCCGAGCCGTAGTGTAGAGCGTGAGTACATGGTGCGTGTATTCGGTGAAGTCACAGAGCAGATGGTGAAAAATCTGGTTCACGGTGTCCAGCTGGAAGACGGCATGGCCCGTTTTGAAGATGTTGTTTACGCCGGTGGCGAAGGCATGAACCATACTTTCTATGTGGTGATTACCGAAGGCCGTAACCGTGAAGTGCGTCGTCTGTGGGATTCTCAGGGTGTGACGGTGAGCCGACTCAAGCGTGTGCGCTATGGCGACATCTTCCTGACCAAAGATTTACCGCGAGGTGGCTGGCTGGAGCTTGAGCTGCAGGAAGTGAACTATCTGCGTGAAATCGTTGAGCTGCCTGAAGAAACGCGTTCGCATCTGACCGTCGAAGGTCTGAAGCGTAAGAAAGGGGTGCGTAAGATCCGTCGTGCCGTTCGTCGTCATGAAGAGCGTGTCAGTGATGACTCACGCGGTCGTCGTCGCGACAATCGTCGCCCTGCGCCTCAAAGCCAGCCTGCTGAAGAGACGGGGCGTTCTGCCGGTAACAAGCGTAAGCCTGCCGGTAACGCAGCGAATCGCAGGAACCCGCTGAAGAACAAACCTGCCAAGCCGCGTACTCGCAAGTAAGCAGTGACGCACAGTAAAAAGCCGACCCGTAAATGGTGGTCGGCTTTTTTATACCTGTTATTTCAGGGCAGAGACGTTCAAGCGCTTATTTAGGCTGAGCATCAATGCATTGCCCGTTGACATCTTTGCTTTCCGGCCCCATCAGGTAAAGATACAGCGGCATAATGTCTGCCGGTGTTTTCAGTGTCTTCGGGTCTTCTCCCGGATAGGCTTTGGCGCGCATGCCTGTCCGTGTACCGCCCGGGTTAATCGCATTGACCCGCACATGGGTGCCACTCAGCTCATCTGCCACCACTTGCATCATGCCTTCAGTCGCAAATTTTGAAATCGCGTATGCTCCCCAAAAAGCCCGGCCATCATGGCCTACGGTGGAGGAGGTGAAAATGATACGGCCGTCTTCGGATTTTTTAATCAAAGGCATAATCGCTTGAGTGAGCAGGAACTGCGCTTTGACATTGACCTGCATCACCTCGTCAAATGTGTCTTCACCCAGTTGGTCAAAAGGACTGAGCACACCAAGCAGGCTTGCGTTATGCAGCACACCGTCAAGGCGACCGAACTGGTCATTGATGGTGTCTGCCATGTCCAGGTAGTTCTGTTTTGACGCGCCTTTCATGTCCAGCGGGATGATTGCCGGCTGCGGATAGCCCAACGCCTCTATTTCATCATATACAGCTTCCAGCTTGGCAACCGTGCGGCCCAGCAGAATGACTGTCGCACCGTGAGCGGCATAGCTGATAGCAGCCTGACGGCCAATACCGTCACCGGCACCGGTCACCAGAATGACACGGTCTTTGAGTGAGTCAGCGGCAGTTTGATAATTCACTTGCTTTCCTTCTTGGTAAGGCATCTCTTTGTGCCGCTATTGTAGGCGCTTCACGCTCAGGGTGACAAGCCAGCAAGATCGATCGGTGATGAAAAACAGCAGGTTGCTAAGACGGTTCACTGCCAGTATGGTGTGCTTGTCGAGTGCCAGGTGCCAGTCAGGCGATAAATCACACTGGAAAGCGCAAAATGTAAACCTGAACCGTCATCAGGCCTAGAGGCTTGATTGGATTGGTATTACAATCAGGTAAAACCAGAACATGAGGAAATACTCTTGGATTTTTTGTTTGATTACGGACTTTTTCTGGCCAAGATCATCACAGTCGTGGTTGCTGTCGTCAGTATTTTGGTGATTGTAAAAAGCGTAGGTGGTCGCCAGGGGACGCGAAAAGGGTCGTTGGAAATTACCGATTTGTCTGAACGCTATAAAGAAACCGTTCATCATTTAGAGTCTCACCTGTTCGATAAGCCTTTGCTTAAAGCAAGAGAAAAGGCGGAAAAGAAAGCCGAGAAAGAAAAAGGCAAGGCCCGTCAAAGTGAAATTAAAGCCGCGGCAAAATCGGGTGAGCTGTCAGAGGCCCGTGAGCCACGACTGTTTGTCCTGGACTTTCACGGTAGTATTGATGCCAAAGAAGTGGCCGGATTACGCGAAGAGATCTCTGCGATTCTGGCCGTGGCGGCTCAGGGCGATGAAGTGCTTCTGCGTCTGGAAACCGGCGGTGGTATGGTGCATGGCTATGGTCTGGCGTCTTCGCAGCTTGATCGCCTGAAACAGGCGGGTATTAAGCTGACCATCGCGGTAGACAAAGTCGCTGCCAGTGGCGGCTATATGATGGCCTGCGTGGCCGATCAGATTATCTCTGCGCCGTTTGCTGTGGTGGGATCAATTGGTGTGATTGCCCAGTTGCCCAATTTCAGTAAGGTATTGAAAAAGAATGATATTGAGTTCGAACAAATCACAGCCGGTGAGTTTAAACGTACCCTGACTATGTTTGGTGAAAACACAGATAAGGCACGTGAAAAATTTCAGAGTGAAATTGAAGCGACCCATGATTTGTTTAAGGATTTTATTGCAGAACATCGTCCGTCTCTGGATCTGGAAACCGTTGCGACCGGAGAGCACTGGTTCGGTAAGCAAGCGATTACGCTTGGTCTGGTCGACAGTATTGGGACCAGTGACGACTTTATTATGAAGGCGTGTAAAGACCGTGAAGTCTTGCAGGTACATTATGTTCAGCGCAAGAAACTGGCGGAACGTCTGGCGGGCGCGGGCAGTGAAGCCGCCGACAGTTTGCTGCTGAAATGGATCAGCCGGGGACAGCGGCCGATTATGTAAATAGCAGAGAGATAACCCGCCAGCAGGCGGGTTATCTCTTTCTGGCAGAAGTAATCACGACAGATGAATGTTTTTATATTTTTGGCATGCCGTCCGCTGTATTAAATAATGTGAGTGAATATTACGCCTTTCAATCGTTTTATTGGTTGTAAAATAATCACACTGAGTCGTTTTGTAGTAAGAAAACGAATATTTCTGTGAGCTGACACAAATAAACAGGGCTGAAAATAGTCAAAGTTCCGTCGAGGTGGTAATGATCTGCGCCCTGTCAGAATACTGACTCAGAGAGATGAAAAGTGGGCGCTGATTGGATAATACAGCGGCACTTAACACAGTGTTTACATATGTAGAAGGGTCGAGCAATTAGCCTGAATTTCTTAAAAACAGGTTGACCTTCTTGTATAGTAGCCCAATATTGTAATAGCGTTGCCGTGCATACACTGTCACTTTTAGCGTGCAACTATATGTTTTTATTTGAAAATTTCGCGAGCACGAGGACGTAATAGAGTCATATGGGTAAATCTCTTGTTATTGTGGAGTCCCCGGCCAAGGCAAAAACGATTAATAAGTACCTTGGTAAGGATTTCATCGTAAAGTCCAGCGTTGGTCATGTTCGAGACCTGTCTACTGGTGGTAGCAGTACGGGTAAAAAAGCGACTGCATCGTCCACGAAAGGTCTGAGCGTTGAAGAGAAAGCACAGATCAAAAAAGAAAAAGAGCTTACAGCGCTGATCAATAAAATGGGTGTCAACCCATATAAAGATTGGGAAGCGCATTATGCTGTGCTGCCCGGAAAAGAAAAAGTCGTCCAGGAATTGCAAAAGCTGGCTGAAAATGCAGATTGTGTCTATCTGGCAACCGATTTGGATCGCGAGGGAGAAGCGATTGCGTGGCACCTTCGTGAGCTCATCGGTGGTGATGAAGAACGCTATAAACGTGTTGTTTTTAATGAAATTACCAAAAATGCGATTCAGCAGGCTTTCGAACATCCGGGTGAACTGAATATTGATGGCGTGAATGCACAACAGGCGCGCCGTTTCCTTGATCGTGTTGTTGGCTTCATGGTTTCCCCGCTGCTGTGGAAAAAAGTTGCCCGGGGCTTGTCTGCCGGTCGTGTTCAGTCGGTCGCGGTCAAGCTGATCGTTGAGCGTGAGCGTGAAATCAAAGCCTTTGTGCCGGAAGAATTCTGGGACATTCACGCCAATACGGTCACCGGCGGCAAAGACGCATTACGCCTGATGGTGGCTCAGCAGGCGGGCAAAGCATTTCGTCCGGTCAATAAAGCGGACACAGATGCAGCGGTTTCTTTGCTGGAAAATGCGGCTTATAAAGTTGCAGAACGTGAAGATAAACCAACCAGCAGCAAACCTTCTGCGCCTTACATCACATCAACGCTGCAACAAGCGGCCAGTACCCGTCTGGGTTACGGTGTAAAACGCACTATGGGCCTGGCCCAGCGTCTGTACGAAGCGGGTTACATCACCTATATGCGTACGGATTCGACCAACTTGTCCAAAGAAGCGGTTGAGGCGGTGCGTGGTTATATTGCCTCCGAATATGGTGAAAATTACCTGCCTGCCAATCCTGTGGTCTACGGCAGCAAGGGCAATGCACAAGAAGCACACGAAGCGATTCGTCCATCCAGTGTGGATACCCAGCCCGCTGATCTGGAAGGCATGGATCAGGATGCCGTCAAGCTGTATGACCTGATCTGGCGCCAGTTCGTGGCTTGTCAGATGACAGCGGCTCAGTATGACTCCAGTACGATTACCGTGCAGGCCGGTGACTTCACGCTGAAAGCAAAAGGCCGGATATTACGTTTTGCTGGTTGGACCAAAGTGCAGCGTCCGTCAGGCAAGAATGAAGATACCACCCTGCCGACCGTTCAGGTGGGTGATGTACTGACACTGGACAATTTAGAGCCCAAGCAGCACTTCACTAAACCGCCTGCGCGCTTCACAGAAGCGGCACTGGTGAAAGAGCTAGAAAAGCGCGGTATTGGCCGTCCTTCGACTTATGCTTCGATCATTTCTACGATTCAGGATCGCGGCTACGTCAAAGTCGATCAACGTCGATTCTATGCGGAAAAAATGGGAGAAATCGTCTCTGACCGTCTGCAAGACAGCTTTTCCGATCTGATGGACTACGATTTCACCGCCCGAATGGAAGGCAATCTGGATAAGATTGCAGAAGGACAGGCAAACTGGAAATCGGTGCTCGACAAATTCTTCAGTGATTTTACTGATGAACTGGTCAAAGCTGAGCAGGATGAAGATGAAGGCGGCATGAAGCCGAACAAAATCGTCCTGACTGATATTGAGTGTCCGACCTGCTCTCGTCCTATGGGGATCCGAACCGCTTCTACCGGCGTGTTCCTGGGATGCTCGGGTTATGCCCTGCCGCCGAAGGAGCGCTGTAAGACCACCATTAACCTGGGGGATGAAGAAGGGGTGGTGAACGTCCTTGAAGAGGATGTGGAAACCGCCGCTTTACGGGCGAAGAAACGTTGTCCTAAGTGCGGCACAGCGATGGATGCCTATCTCATCGATCAGAGCCGTAAACTGCATGTGTGTGGTAATAACCCGGGCTGTGATGGTTTTGAGGTTGAAAAAGGTGAGTTCAAACTGAAAGGCTATGAAGGCCCTGTAGTTGAGTGCGATAAGTGCGGCTCAGACATGGAACTGAAAAATGGTCGTTTCGGCAAATATATGGGCTGTACCAATGAAGCCTGTAAGAACACACGGAAAATTCTGAAAAACGGTGAGGTTGCGCCACCAAAAGAAGATCCGGTGCATTTGCCTGAGCTGCCTTGTACTCAGGATCCGGATGCCTATTTTGTGTTGCGTGATGGCGCATCAGGTCTGTTTCTGGCTGCCAGCACCTTCCCTAAATCCCGCGAGACCCGTGCACCTCTGGTGGAAGAGCTGGTTCGTTTTAAAGACAGACTGTCACCTAAGTTTCATTATCTGACTGAGGCGCCAACGGAAGATCCGGATGGCCTGAAAACCGTGGTTCGCTTTAGCCGCAAGACGAAAGAGAACTATGTCCGTTCAGAAGTCGATGGTAAACCAACCGGTTATACCGCACTCTATGATGGTGGAAAATGGCTGATTACCGATAAGCGTAAGAACGCCAAAAAAGAGAAATAATGAAAAACCGCCGCAAGGCGGTTTTTTTATGCTTCCGTTCTGGGCTTGCGGTTGACCTGAATCACAGCAAACACCACCAGGGTTATCCCAATCAGGTGATAGAGCGTAAATGACTCATCCAGGAGGGTGATCGCGAAGATGGCTGTCATGGCCGGGCCGATGTTGCTGGTCAGGCTGACGGCGGAAGGGGTCAGGCGTGCCATCGCAGCTGCAATCAGATAGGACGGCAAGACAGTGCAGAAAAACCCAAGCGCCACACCCAGCAAAGCCAAATCCAGTGAGATGGTGCTTAGCTTCGCCCCAGACCACTGAAAATGCAGCAAAATCACAATGCCGGCACTGGTCATGCCAAGGCTGGTAAATAAGGGACTGCCGAGCTGGCTGATCACCTGTTTGCTGAGCACCAGGTAAGTGGCAAAAATTATTGCCGACAGCAGGGCGTACAGGCTGCCGAGCCAGATATCATCACCCAGATGCTGAATATCGTGCGCGACAATCAGAGCAATCCCCAGATAACCCAGCAGGATGGAAAGGAATGTCCCCGCTTTGGGCGCTTCTTTTAAAACCAGCATGCTGATCAGAACCACAAAAGACGGATACATAAATAACAGTAACCGCTCAAGTTGTGCAGAAATGCTTTCCAGCGCCAGAATGTCGAACAGCGAAGCAAAGTAATAGCCTAATATTCCAATCAGCATCGCCTGCCAGCCATAGCGGAGGGTCTTTTGTCGCTGTCCGGCATCGCGGAGCAGCCAGCCCAGAATTAACAGATAAAAAGGCAGAGAACTGGCGGCTCTGAGGCTCATGATGGTGACAGCATCACCGCCGAGCTGATAGGCAATTTTAATCAGTACAGGCTTTAATGAGAAAAAGACGGTCCCGATCAGGGCGCAGAGAATGCCTTGTTTGTCAATCGACAGGGTTAAGCTTGGTGCCAGTTCTTTTTGCATGACTCACATCCTTTTGTGTTTGAGAACAGGCTGTGAGACATGGAGACCGGCTGCATGATTCACAGCCGGGCAGGGGAATTGCTACCGACTGAGAGGTATCCAGGTGAGAAGCCAGCGCTGCAGCAAAATGATATTCATGATGGGTACCTTGGTATCGGTGAGTATTTAAGCTACCTAAGTTTACATGGCCACACAAGGGAGCGGAAAAGTTCAGAGGAATATGCCAGTCGTTGCTGTTGATGGCTGAGAATCTGTGGTGAAGCCGTAGCGAATGAGTACTATGGTTACTCCGGGTTTACCCCGGAGCCAGCCAGTATTTGGAGTCTTAAGTATTTGAGTACCTGTAATTGAGCATCAGGGGGTGTACCGGATACGGGTCAGGCTAAGCAGGATCGCAGTGGCGAACTGAATGATACAGCACACTAAGAACAGTCTTTCTGTCCCGAGTGTCGCCACCAGATAACCCGATGCCGCCAGACCGAATGGCATGCCGAGTTTGAAGAGCGAGCCGGTGATACCTGCAACGCGTCCGAGCAGTGTGTCACTGAAGGCTTCCTGCCGGTAACTCCAGATACAGATAGAACTCATCAATCCGATACTGCTGATCAAAAAGAAAGACAGGGCTAACACGGGCGCACTGGGCAGCAGGGCCGGCAGGGCAAATCCAATGGATTCAATAGCAATGGAAAGGATCAGCAGCAAGCCCAGACCGAGACGTTTTCGGATCTTATCGGCGACGAATCCGCCCAGAATACCGCCGATCCCCGATGCGGCAATCAGATAGCTGACTTCCAGGTTGGTCATCATGAGCGTGGCTTTTGCAAAGTATATCGCCTGAACATGAAACACAGCGCCTGTAGTGTTAATGACCACAACGGCGGCGGTGATCAGGCACATGGTCTTGTCAGCACGCAGCGCCTGCCAGCCTTCTTTGAGTGCAGTGAGCACCGGCGGATGCGCAACAGGATCAGCCGGTGTAAATGACATGCGGTGCAATTGCACAAAGGCAATCAGATAAAAAATAATCAGCAGCAGAAACACCTGATGGATCGCCGTCAGCAGTAGCAGTATGCCGGACAGTACGGGCCCGACAGTCTCAAGAAAACTGTACATGGTACTGAAACGTGCGGTGGCCGTATTTTGTAATGCCTGCGGCAGCGCTGTTTTCATCATGCCGAGACGGGCATTGTGGTAGCCGTAATCAAAAGCCATCATCATGAAGGCGGCCGGAAAGAGCGCCCAGAGCGGTTCCGCCAGCCATTCAACGGCGGCATAAGCAACGAGCAGACAAAGACACTGACCTAGCAGCATGGCTTGTGACCAGTGCTTGCGGTTCACACGGTCAACCCAGACCCCGATGAAGAGTGCCAGCAACAGATTCGGTAAATACTCTACTGCGCGCATCCAGCCCATCCACTCGGACGATGCTGTCAGTTCATAAACAAGCAGTGGCAGCGCAAGACTGTAGATTTTGGCACCGAAGGCAGCAAAAAATGCACTGGATAGCAAAATGAGAAATCTGGGCTCCTGCCAAATGCCCGTTGGGTGCTGGGGGACGGTTGTCATCATCAATTCCTTTTCACATCATAGAGATTTGCGATTATCCGTGATAAAAGTGGAAGAAAAAGTGTAATCGACAATATGGAATTTCATCTTTTATGCGCTATTGGCGGGCATTAATTTACTTCAGGGAAGAACTGGCAGTTGGACAGCCCCAGTCGTTATCCCTTGATACTCTGGCAGAGAAACTCGCCTGCACCCGGCGCAATGCTCAGCTTGTGATTAAAAAGCTGGTTGAAGAGGGATGGATAAGCTGGCAACCAGGCGTTGGTCGCGGTAATTTGCCGACGATTTGTCTGAAAAAACCAGTTGATTCGTTGCTCAAACAGCAGGCATTGTCGTTGCTGACACAAGGTCAGGTGGAACGCGCTACGGCTTTAGTGCCCGAGCCACAAAGGCAGGGGCTGCTGGCCGAGTATCTGGCCGGTTATCGTCGTTCCGGCCCCTGTTCAAGGTCGGAGAAACAACCCAGCGATGTGCTGCGAATTCCGTTTTACCGGGGGATCCATGATCTGGATGCTGTACAGCTTTCCCGGCGGACTGAAGTGCATCTCGGCAGCTATCTTTATGCCGGTTTGCTGCAGCGGGATCCGGATTCAGGGGAGATTTGCGGCGACTTAGCCGCACACTGGGCGCGTGCTGGCAATGACTGGCATGTCACACTCAGAAAAGGGCTGATGTTTCATGACGGCTCGCCCCTGGATGCGTTCGCGGTGAAAGCTCACTTTGACCGGTTGCAAGCCTCTGACAGCAGTAACCACCGGCTGTTCGGCTGTCTTGAGGCGGTTGAAGTGCTTGCGCCGCTTCGTCTGAAACTGATCACCAATGCGACCGCTGGCTTCATACCGACCCTGTTAACACAAAAGGCGGCTGGTATCTCGAAGGTGTCTCATGACGGGCAGGTTCTGGGCGCTGGTGCCTTTCGTCTTGATGCGCATACCGAGTGGCTGACCCGACTGAGCGCATTTGAGCAATACCATGGCTACCGGCCCTGGCTCGATGCCGTGGAGATCTGGAACATTGGCGATCAGGCCATGGATTTTGAAGTCAGCAGTGATGTGGTTCATCCCTGGCTGGTGCCGGGACAGACCGCGCCGTTTTCGCAACTGGAAAACTGGGAAAAAGGATGTGCCTACGCGCTGCTGAATGAAAACCGTGCCGGCTGGATGGCGGTGCCGGCACACCGGCAGCGATTATCCGCTTTCATTCGTCAGTTGCCGCTCCCGGCAGCCATGACAGCGGCGGATTACCGGGTTGCAAAAGGAATGCTGCGCTCCGAAGTGCTGTGCCAGAAGGCTGGCAACACACTGGATTTATCCGGTTTACCCGCACCGGAACGGCCCTTGTCTGTGCTGACCTACCAGTTGCGGGATCATATTGCCCTGGCCGAGCAGCTGGTCACTGCTCTCAATACCGCCGGTATGCCGGCGACGTGCACCGTGGAGACATTTCCGGACTTCAACCGGACAGAGCGGCTGGCCCAGGCGGATATCATGATTTCCGGTGAAGTGTTCGGCGAAGATGAAGAACTGAGCTGGATGGAATGGCTGAAAGCGAGTACTGCGTTAGCGGTATGTCTGCAGCCTCAGCAGCAGAGGCGATTGCAGCGTGAACTGGAGAATGTCTTTCTGTTTGAAAGCCTGGCTGAGCGTCTGGAAAAATTTCAGGAGATTGAACAATGGCTGGTGGGTATCGGGGTCTATCGTCCCTTGTGGCAGAACCGCCAGCAGCTCAATATCCGAAGTCATCTCAACGGGATCTCGCTGCTGGCGAATGGCTGGATTGATTTCAGCCGCGTGGTGTTCAGTTCACCATAGCTGAGGCCGGAACGCCGCTGTGGAAGCGGAAATCTTGATCCGGGGTGTTAATCAGTCTGGCTTCCCGCTGACCAATGTGCTGAATTCGGTCACTGATATCCTGGCCGGCAATCTGCTCCGCCAGTTTCAGATAATCCTGGTAATGACGTGCTTCAGAGCGCAGCAATGAGATGTAAAACTTTTTGAGTTCGTCATCAAGATACGGCGCCAGTCTGGCGAAGCGTTCGCAGGAGCGGGCTTCAATGTAAGCGCCCACAATCAGTTTATCGATTAAGGTGGCGGGTTCATGAGTACGCACGGCTTTCATCAGCCCGCGGGCATAGTTGCCGGCACTCAGATTGGAATAAGCGATGCCGCGCTTGTCCATGATTTCCAGCACCTGTTCAAAGTGGTGGAATTCTTCTTTGATCAGGCGAACCATCTTATCAATCAGATCCTGGCCGTAAGGGCAATCTGCCCTGGCTGTCAGTTCAGCACTCAGGCCATTTTTTCTGCCGTGGAAGGCGTCTTTATGGCGTGACCTGCCATAGACGAAATCTTCGTACGGTTTGGCCCAGTCAAGCAGTGCCTGGCCGCTTTTCTCATCCACGGCGTATTTGCGGATCAGGAAAATAGCGGTCTGGCTGGCTTTCAGCTCACAGTTACAGTGATCAACCAGCAAGGCATTGAGGTTTTCCGGTTTGCGCGCTTCCACAAGCCAGCTTTCCGGGGTTTCGCAATGCAGAAACCGGCGGACGGGAAGGAGTAGCTCGTTGATCATGCTCTGAGTGTCTGTCATGGATGGGTCTTATTGCTGAGTTGAACAGGAGAAAGAAAACCGGCGGATTATAACAAAGCTCTTTCTGAGCGACCAGAGAATGACAGAGATTGGCTCATCAGACGAAACTAAGACAAAAATGAATCACTTAGCTTGAAAAAAGAGGGCTGTATCATCGTTATTCCATGTTGGTGTGCTTATACTGAAAAAGTATGTGTCGATGGCTGGTGAAGGAGGTCTGCCGGTTATTGGCATCCAGACACATCAGAAAAGGACTTTATATGCACTTACCCCGGATTGCCCCCTGGCTGCTGGCCGCTGTTACTTTACCTTTGAGTGTGAATGCGCAGGCTGCACAAGCGTGCGGGCATGTCACCATTGCCGACATGAACTGGAATTCCGCGACCTTTATCGCCCATCTGGATCAGTTCATTTTGCAGCAAGGATACGGTTGTGACGCCGAGCTTGTCCCCGGCGACAGCATTCCGACCACAACGTCCATGATTGAAAAAAGTGAGCCCGATATTGCCCCTGAAATGTGGAGCAATACCATGCGCGAAGCACTGGATAAAGGCGTGAAGGAAGGCCGGTTACGCTATGCCGGCGTGACCTTATCTGACGGCGGTGAAGAAGGCTTCTGGGTGCCGGCCTACATGGTGGACAAAGAACCCAGCCTGAAAACCCTGGCCGGGGTGAAAGCCAATGCCCGTTTGTTTCAGCATCCTGAAGATCCGGATAAATCAGCCATGATGGGCTGTCCTGCTGGCTGGACCTGCCAGATCACCTCTGAGCATTTGTTTGACGCGCTCAAATTGGGCGATGCTGGCTTTGAACTGGTGGATCCCGGTTCAGGTGCCGGTCTGGCGGCATCCATCGCCAAAGCTTATGAGCGGCAGGAGCCCTGGTTTGGTTACTACTGGGCGCCCACCGCAGTTCTGGGCAAGTATGAGATGGTGAAAGTAGACTTCGGCACAGGGGTCGATGCTGAGCATTATAAGGCGTGCATTACCCAGGCGGACTGTCTGGACCCCAAACCGACCATGTATCCGCCGTCACCGGTTGATACTGTCGTGACGGAGAGTTTTGCGGCACGAGCGCCTGACGCGCTGGCCTATTTATCGAAACGTTCATTCACCAATCCGCAGATGAACCGCATGCTGGCCTGGATGGAAGAAAACCAGGCCGACGGTGAAATCGCGGCAGAGCACTTCCTTACTGAGAACGAGTCGCTGTGGCGCCAGTGGGTAACGCCTGAAGCGTTACAGCGTATCAGGCAAGCCCTGGCGGCTCGCTGATCCAGTCAGACCCGGTGGTTGCCGGGTCTGTTCATTTTACTGATCGACGGCACTTCGATATGGCTGAACTCTCCTGGATTACCGATTTCCCTCAACTCGATCGTCATCAACTGCTCGCGATTCGTAAAACCCTCGATGGCGCCTATCGCTCTTTTTCTCGTGAATATGGCGACAGCATTGAGTCCTTCTTCGATCCGCTGCTCTCGATGCTGATTGGCTTTGAAAAGCTGCTGCTGAATACGCCCTGGTGGCTGATGATTGCCATACTGGCCGGACTGGCGTTTTATGCCAGTCGTTCCTGGAAGCTGGTCGTTGGCGTCGTCGTTGCTTTTGTGTGCATTGGTCTTTTTGGGATGTGGGAAGATACGATGCGCACCATGAGCATTATTATTGCGTCCACCATGCTGGCGATCGTGCTGGGTTTACCGACAGGGATTTTGATGGCCCGCTCCGACAGGGCGCAAAGTGTGATCACCCCGCTGCTGGATGTGATGCAAACCATGCCGGCGTTTGTGTATCTGATCCCGGTCGTGATGCTGTTGGGCATCGGTAAAATTCCGGGCCTGATCGCTGTGGTGATTTATGCGATCCCGCCTGTGATCCGCCTGACGAATCTGGGTATCCGGCTGGTGGACAAAGAAGTGCTCGAAGCGGCGGAGGCATATGGCGCGAGCAGCTGGCAACGGCTGACCGGTGTGCAGTTGCCGCTGGCAATGCCGACGATCATGGCGGGCATCAATCAGACCATTATGATGGCGTTGGCCATGGTGGTGATTGCGTCCATGATTGGTGTCAAAGGTTTGGGGCAGCCTGTCCTTAAATCGATTACCAACCAGTATTTTACGTTGGGTCTGCTCAACGGGCTGGCCATCGTGGCACTGGCTATCATTTTTGATCGCATTTCCCAGAGCTATGCCCGGCGCACCCAGCAACATCTTTCGGGGCGCAAACATGACTGATTCAATCCACACGCAAGACACAAGCACACCGCTCATTCGTGTGCGCGACTTGTACAAAGTGTTCGGCCCTCAATCTGAGCAGGTTCTGACACAGGTTTATGCCGGAAAATCGAAATCTGCCATTCTGGCCGAAACCGGGCACACGCTTGGTCTGAACAAGATCAACCTGTCGATCTGTCAGGGCGAAATATTTGTTGTGATGGGCTTATCCGGCTCAGGCAAATCGACCTTGATCCGGCATTTCAATCGGCTCATCGAGCCGTCTGCCGGTCAGGTGGAAATTGACGGGGTGGATGTCACCGCTTTGAGTGCTTCTGCGCTGCAGGCATTCCGGCGCCAGCGGATGGCCATGGTTTTTCAGCGGTTTGCGCTGCTGCCTCACCGGACTGTGTTGCAAAACATTGGCTATGGTCTGCAGATACAAGGTGTTGATCACAACGAGTGGCGGGAAAAAGCCCGCTACTGGCTGGAGACTGTGGGGCTGACAGGTTATGGCGATCATTATCCATCAAGCTTGTCCGGCGGGCAGCAGCAGCGGGTTGGACTGGCGAGGGCGCTGTGCACCGATGCCGATATTCTGCTGATGGATGAGGCTTTTTCGGCGCTGGACCCGCTGATTCGCAGCGAGATGCAGGAGCAGCTGATGGCCCTGCAGTCCAAACTCGGCAAGACCATTATTTTTATCACACACGATCTGGACGAAGCGCTGCGGCTGGGTGACAGGATCGCGATATTGCGCGACGGTGAGCTGATTCAGCAGGGCCGACCTGTGGATATTCTGCTGCACCCCGTTGACGATTATGTTGAAGCTTTTGTCAAAGATGTGAATCGGTCCAGAGTGCTGAAAGTCGAGGCTGTCATGTCACCAGAGGTGCACAGTCTCGGAGTGTGTTCAGTATCCGAGGCGAGCCGATACATGGCGCAGCATCGCCTGAACGAGGTCTATGTGCTGGATGAGCAGCAGCGATATCTGGGCGTGCTGACCCGTCACCGTCTTGAAAAGGCCATGACTGACGCGCCGGATGGGTGGTTAGAAGAACCTGTCTTGCTGCAGGTGCCTGCGATTTCGCGTTATCAGCTGCTGGAGCAGGTGCTGCCAGTCACACTGGAGGCGGATGTCGCTTTGCCTGTACTGGGAGAGCAGGGGGAAGTGTGCGGCTGTCTGTCACGTTCTACACTGGCGAAAGTGCTCAGTGAACACCATGTTGTAAACGCAGTGCCATAAATGCAATGTCGTCAACATAATGCCGGATCATTGATGTATCTGTGGGGCCAAAATGAATCAGGCCGCTTGGAGGCGGCCTGATTGGGTTTTGCAATGTGCTGTCATTACCATTTCTTTTTCGGCTGGAACAGGATATCCAGCTCGTCCTGCTCTTTTTCCAGCATTTCCTGACGCTGTTTCGCATTGCTCTGATTTTGCGAGCTGTCAATTTCATCCAGCATGGCCTGCAATTTTTCGCGCGCCTGATTGGCATAATTGTGATTTTTGGTCGCCAGCGCATCCAGCCCTTTTCTTAACAGCTGTTTGGCGGTTCCAATCTGGCGTTTCATGCGGGCATCGTTGGCACGTTTCACCACGTTTTCAATGTTAATGCGCAGCTGTAATCCCTCCAGACGCGCATTTTCAGCGACGAATGCCTGAGTGCCCAGACGGCCTTTGCTGTGTTCGCTTTTTACGACCTGTTTCAGGCGTTTGACCAGCTGCAGCATGGCAATCGCCTGACGGTCTGTGGTGGGGACCTTAAAGCCGGACATTTCATTTGGGGTGTAATTTTGCTGCAGCTGATGAATCTGCTCCCGGACGTTGTTAATACGCTGGGGCATAGAGCGATCTTTCTGATCCACCTCGAACATGCTTTCCAGCGCTGACAGAATACGTTGATTCAGACAGACCAGTAATTCTTTGCTGTAAGGCAAATGATGAGCATGACCGATCAGATCTTCACTGGAGTCGATGATGGCAATGTGCTTAGCCAATTCCTGCTGCTTCTGGCTCTCCAGCTGCTGCCGGTACTGAATGATAACGTTATAACCCACAACCAGGACTAACAACAGGCCGATAAGACCGACCACTAAAGGTATACTCATAAAACTCGATCAGATAATCCACAGACAAACGAAGCCATAAGATACACCATCTGATCATGAGGTCATAGCATAGGGTAGAATTTTGCTCATAGCCTCACATTCGCAGTGCGCACATTTTTACATTGGGAGAGCTTGCTGGTTATCTGTCACTAAGGCCGGGCCCGTATAGATTTCCACCTGTTGTCAAAATATGATGGTCAGAACGCGTTCAGAGCCTATGTGTTGCTGTACATGTGCATTTTAGACACTATGATACTGTATATAACATAGTGAAATAGATAGTCGCATTGTTAGAATGTAACGGACTATATTTGGGACGGGAAAATGAAACTACAACAATTACGCTATATCGTTGAGGTGGTGAACCATAATCTCAATGTGTCCTCGACGGCTGAAAACCTGTATACCTCTCAACCGGGTATCAGCAAACAGGTCCGTTTACTTGAGGATGAGCTCGGTATTCAGATTTTCGAGCGTAGCGGTAAACACCTGACCAAAGTGACACCGGCGGGTGAGAACATTGTCCGGATTGCGCGTGACATTCTTTCACGAGTGGAAAGCATTAAATCGGTTGCCGGTGAATATACCCATCCGGAAATGGGTACATTGCATATCGCGACCACACACACCCAGGCGCGTTATGCTTTGCCGAAAGTGATTCAGGGCTTTATTGAACGTTACCCGAAAGTTTCTTTACACATGCATCAGGGCACGCCTTCCCAGATAGCGGACGCGGTATCCAAAGGGACGACCGTCTTTGCCATTGCCACAGAAGCACTGCATTTATATCAGGATATGATTATGTTGCCGTGCTATCACTGGAACCGCTCAATTGTGGTGCGCTCCGATCATCCCTTGGCCCAGAAGAAAGACATTAGCATTCATGATCTGGCCGCTTACCCATTAGTAACCTACGTGTTTGGTTTTACCGGGCGTTCTGAACTGGATAATGCGTTTAACCGATCCGGGTTAACCCCCGTATTGTGTTTACGGCGACAGATGCCGATGTCATTAAAACCTATGTGCGGCTGGGAATCGGCGTCGGTGTGATGGCAAGCATGGCGATTGATCCTGAGACAGACCATGATCTGGTTGCCATTGATGCCAGCCATATTTTTGAAGCCAGTACCACGACCATTGGCTTTAAAAAAGGCACCTTCCTGCGTACCTATATGTACGATTTCATGGAACGCTTCGCCCCGCATCTGACCCGGAACGTGGTTGATCAGGCGCTGGCACTCAAGAGCAATGACGAAATCGAAGCCATGTTTGCCAGTATTAAATTACCGGTACGCTGAGTTTTTAAAGCCTTACAGCAAACATTAAGCCGCATTGTGCGGCTTTTTTGTACTTGCTTCACTATTCACTGCTTTTGCGACCTGAGATGAGATAAAATACGGCCTTTCAGTTTATCAGCGTATCAGGGTTGTGAATGTCTGCTTATTCAGACACATTTTGTCAGTTGGATGTCTTGCTCACTCAGAAAAGAGCATTCTGGCAGTTTATGCCTTTTGCCTGCCACGAATATCCCTGGCAACACAGTCACCCGGCGCTGTCGGGCTGGCTGGACTCGTTGACCGATCAGGATGTGGCCAACTTATTGCAGGACACTGCTGCGCTGATTGATGAGTTAGCGGTTTTTCTCCCAGCCCTGCCTGAAGTGCATCAGTTGGCTGATATTCCTCTACTCCCTTTAGTCTCAGAGGTTTCGCCGCATCTGCCCCGTGGGTTGGATGTCGGTATTCCGGGCCGGAAATGGCAGCAAGTGCTGGCATTCAATGCGGTACTGCCTTCGCATCAGCTCCCCTGGCTGGAATGGTGTGCCGGGAAAGGGTATTTAGGACGAGTGCTGGCCGCATGCCACCACACTCAGGTCACCAGTCTTGAGTGGCAACAGAGTTTGACGCTAGCCGGTCAGTCAGCCGCGGATCAGTTAGGCTTGCCAATGACGTTCGTTCAGGCAGACGCCTTCGCGCCGGAAAGCGCCAGTGTGATCCGGCCGGATCAGCATGCGGTGGCTTTACATGCCTGCGGCGATCTGCACGTTAGCCTGTTGGAGCGGGGAGCTGCAAAGCGCACAGCGGCGGTCAGTGTGTCACCTTGTTGTTACCACCTGATCCGTCATGACACCTATCAGCCATTGTCGGCACCGGCAAAAGCGAGTGAGCTGAGATTATCCAAGCATGATTTGAGAATGCCGCTGCAAGAAACCGTCACAGCCGGACAACGGGTGAAACAGCAGCGATTTGTCGAAGTCAGCTACCGCCTGGGCTTTGATGCTTTGCAGAAACATCTGACCAACAATGACGCTTATTTGCCTGTCCCCAATGTGCAAAAAGCCCTCTTGAAGAATGGCTTTGCTGATTTTTGCCGGTGGGCGGCAGCGCAAAAGGGATTGCAATTGCCGCAAGAGATGGATTATTTGTACTGGCAGCGATTGGGGAAGCCCGCTTTCGAAAGGTCGAGCGTATGGAGCTGGTTCGCCAGGCTTTTCGCCGACCGCTTGAAATGTGGCTGGTTTTTGACCGGGCGCTGTTTATGGAAGAGGCCGGATATCAAGTGTCTGTGGGCACATTCTGCGATAAACCCATCACACCAAGAAATATTATGATTCACGCCCAATTGGAGAAATAATGGAGACAAGCACGCTGATTTACTGTGCGCTGGCCTTATCGGCTGGTTGTTTTGTGCAAAGTACCGTTGGCTTTGGCATGGCTATTGTGGCGGCGCCGATTGTGTATTTTTATGAACCGCGTTTTGTTCCGGGTGTGGTGACATTTGTTGGCCTGGTACTGGCGCTGATCAATATGTGGCAGTACCGGCGAATGATTTCCTTTACCGGCATGAGCGCGGCGTTTGTCGGGCGCGTGCCTGGCACCATAGTGGCCGGCTGGATATTGGTGTACATCAGTGCGGAGCATCTGGCGCTGGTACTGGGGGCGGGTGTGTTACTGGCGGTTGTGATCAGTTTGTCGAAGGTGCGCTTTAAGCCCACCCCAAAAGCTTTATTTGTGGCTGGTTTTACGTCAGGTCTGATGGGAACGACAACCAGTATTGGTGGTCCGCCGATGGCCTTGGTTCTGCAGCACGCCGAAGCCGGAAAGTTACGAGCCAATCTGGCCGTGTATTTTGTTTTCAGCTGTATATTATCGCTGATTGCTCTGTCGGCAACGGGCCACTTCAGTGTGTGGCATCTGAAATACGCACTGATTGTTCTGCCCGCACCGATATTGACCACTTTGTTTGCTTATAAGGTTCAGCATTTGATCAAAACCGAATGGGTCAGATATGCCTTGCTGGTGTTGTGTACCTTTGCCGGCATGGCCGCCATGTGGCAGGGACTCAGCCCGATGTGGGCGTAGAATGACAGAGGCCGCTGAGAACAGCGGCCTCTGTCGTTGGATGGGTTAGCTGGCTTTGGGGATGATATTAAACAGATTAAATTGGCGCTGTTCCAGTTCATGAGCTGGCATGGGTTTACCCATATAATAGCCCTGACAATAGTCAAACTCGCACTGCTGGATATACTCCAGCTGTTCAAGCGTCTCGACACCTTCGGCGACTAACTTCAGGTTAAGTTTGTCACAGATGGCGCAGGTCGCCTCCACAATGGCCCGGCTGCTCGGGTTATTGGCCTGCACGAAGCTTTGATCGAGCTTCACCATTGTGATTGGCAGATTCTGTAACTGAGAAAGCGACGAATATCCGGTACCAAAATCGTCAAGATGAAGTTCTATGCCCAGTTCAGCAAGATCAACAAGGCACTGTTTGGCGTCATCGTATTCCTGCAACATGGCAGACTCAGTTAACTCTAATGCCAGTTGTTTAGCATTTATGTCGTAGTGTTCGAGTAATGTCCCGATATAGCTGGCGAGACTGGCATGCAGCTGCGCCCGGGATAAGTTCACACTGACGGTAAATCGCTTCCCGTAGGCCTTATTCCAGTTTGAAAGCTGCATGCAAGCTTGCTTCAGCGTCCATTTACCGAGCGGTACAATCTGGCCGGTTTCTTCAGCAAGCGGGATGAATTCAGACGGAGCAACCTGGCCAAGATCTTCATCGTACCAGCGGATTAAAGCTTCAAATCCGCCTAAGCGATTGTTTTTTAAATCAACAATAGGCTGGTAATACAGCTCGAAGGCTTCAGCATCCATGGCCAGCGTCAGGTGGTGACGCAGTGTCATTTTTCGGTATAAATCTTCCGCCATCTCGGGGGAGAAATGATGGCATCGATTCCGTCCTCTCAGTTTGGCGCGATGCATGGCCATGTCGGCCTGGGTAATGAGGGTTTCAATTTTCTTGGCGTCATTGGGGAAGCTGGCCATTCCGATACTGCAGCCAATGGATAGCTCACCCACTTCTTTCAGATGAAAAGGCTTATTGAGATTGGTAATGAGCTTTCGCGCAAACTGGGCCGGATCGTCAACCTGGCGGTGATCAATCTGGATGATGAACTCATCTCCGCCAAACCGGGCCAGCAAGCCGTTGAATTTGACAATTTCACTGAGGCGAATCGCGATCGCCCGCAACATCTTATCGCCAATGGCATGACCATAGGTGTCATTGATGAGCTTAAATCCGTCCACATCCAGAAACAGCAAGGTATACGGCTGAGACGAATGTTGAGAGGCATGGATAGCATTAATCATCCCTCTGCGGTTCAGCAAGCCGGTCAGGTAGTCGTGTTCTGACTGGTATTTTGCTTGTTTCAGCTGTTCTTTCTCCTGGCTGATATTCACCAGGCTGAGTAAGAGTTGCTGTTTGTCTGCCAGCCACTTGCCATCAATGCTGAACCAGTCGTAGTTTCGGCCTGTCCAGCACAGCTTTCTGTGGTTCACCACTTGTCCTTCACTGGCATCATGCAACCACTTTTCAGCCAATTTGATATCGCCGACAAACGTGGCGAGGCTGTCCAGCTGTTCACCAAAAGCGTGAATGAAGGCGCGATTGGCACTCAGCAACTGACCTTCAGAAGAAAAAAGCAGGGCAAGATTGGAGCCGTCAGAAAATGCCAGCTCACGTCTCAGGCTGGCTTCCTCAGAAATCACATGAACCAGCATGGCGATTCTGCCATCTTCGCTCGGAATACCAGAAAAATGACACAAGGCATTTTTCACTTTGCTCTTGGGGCTGTAGCTCCACCAAAGTTTTAGCGACTCACCGCGTTTGAACATTTGCAAATAGTCATTCAGGGTCGCTTCTACCGCGTCGGACATATCCTGTCCCAGATCCCGTGATGTCAGCTCACTCAGGCTCTCTGCCTCCCAAAGAGGAAGTGCAGCAGAATTCGCCCAGATAATGGCTTTGTTTTCGATGTCGAAAACCCATACAGGGGATTGCAGATATTCAAAGGTCGTAAAGAATTGGCTCATACCAGATAAAGGAATGACTTTAAAGGGGCAATGCCTCAACGATAGCCTAAATTGCCTGAGGCATACATGCGAGAGGGTGTAAAGCGTGATCTTGATTCCGGAAGTGAGTGTTGCATAAATGTAAATTAATGATAAATAAGCACAAATAGTGATCTGGTCGTGTATCTTTTTACTCGGGAATGTGCGGTGCTGGTGATGAGTCAGCCTTTGAGACAGGGCTTAGCGAAATCACTAAGCCCAGAATTGCTCTGATCTGACAGGTAAATGCACACTCACTTTTCATTATGAAACTCAGTGTGCATTTTTATGGTGCTTTACCCGACGGCAGGAATCAATCCAGCCATCTGGAGGAACTGTGCTGTGATGATCAGCACACCTGCGCTGGTTGCCATGATGAGAGCCGGTTTACCGCCGCTGACCTGGTACTCACCGACCGTCTGGCGTTGTCCCCGCTGAACATGCACCATGGCCACTGGCAGGAAGATAGCCAGAATGACGAGCGCAATGGCCGCGTAACCCAGCGCCATGATAAAGCCTTGAGGATAAAACAGGGCAAAGCACAGCGGTGGTACGAAGGTAAAGAGAGCCGTTTGGACTCTGCCGGACTTCGAATTTTTCTGATTTAAGGTATCTGACAGGAAGTCAAACAAGCCCAGACTTACACCGAGGAAAGAAGTCGCCAGCGCAAGGTCTGCAAAGATAGAGACGGAATTGCTGACCATAGGGCTTTTGAGCAGCGTGTTCAGTGCGGCAATAAAGCTACCCAGGCTGGAATTGGCAATCAGATCAGACTGGCTGAGAATGCCCTGGCTGGCCACTTGCCACAGCAGATAAATGACTAACGGCACAGAGGCTCCCAGGATCATCACCTTTCGCAGCGCTTTCATATCGATGCCCACATAGCGGACGATCGAGGGAATGCTGCCGTGGAAGCCAAAGGAGGTAAACACCACAGGCAGTGCCGAGATGAGCAGGCCTTTTTCGACTGGCATATCAACCAGGTGTTGTCCCTGAATATGCGGCAATAACAGGCTGAGCATGACTGCCAGCGCAATAATTTTCAGCGTAAACAGGATACGGTTGACCAAATCAACTGAGTGTGTCCCGACCGAGACCACAGTGGCAATCAGCAAAGTGAACAGGACTGTGCCAGTTTGAGGCATGACATCAAGTCCAAACCAGCCGGATAACTTGTCATTTAGCTGGGCACCGCCACCGGCAATATAGGCCGCGCACAATGCGTAAAACAGAAACATCATCGCAATGTTGGCGATAATTTGTCCTTTGGTACCCAGCAACTCCTTCGCCAGCGAATGGAGTGTGGCTGATGGGTCAGCATGTTGATGGACTTCCAGCATCAGCAGCGCTGTGTATACCATGAGTGCCCAGATACCGACCATGGTCAGTGTGGCGGTTGTAAAGCCCAATCCGGCCGATGCCAGCGGCAATGCCAGCATTCCTGCACCAATGGTTGTTCCGGCAATAATTAATGTACTGCCGAAGGTTTTGTTCATGCTCATCGAGTCAAAACTCCCTGTATTTTTATTAGTTTAATGAGTGGGAGAGGGGCGGTCAGGCTGATTCTCTCCGAAGAAAAAATATAGCCACAATGGTGCATGGGGTTGGAAGGAATTGATATGTTCAGATTTCTTTACAACACGCTCGACCACTGTGGCCGACGATAATAGAATTTCATGGCGAACTTACTCATAACATTTGTACAACAATTGGTGTTTTTGTCTGTAAAATATCCAGATTTGCAGGCTTAATTTACGGTCGACACTTTAAATGCAGAAAAATGACCTGTCAACTTTAGTTTATTTTTGTGTAATCTTATGTTTACACTTTAGGTGTATTGTCAGTGTGTGTAATGCATTGCACCGAGGTGGGTTTTCAATTATCAGTGCTTAAGATTCTCTCGTGGTTGACTAAGTGTTACAGTGAAGTGCCAACTGAATCAATAAGAGGAACAACATGTTGCAAGTTGTCATGATAAGTACCGGTGAAGAAGTCCTGCATGGAGATATCGTTGATACCAATGCGGCATGGCTGTCCCGTTTGTTTTTTCAGAACGGCTTCGCGCTGTCGCGACGCACGACTGTCGGTGATCAGCTTGAAAGCCTGGCATCGGAAATTGAGCAGTGCAGCCTGACGGCTGATATTGTCATTGTAAATGGGGGGCTGGGGCCGACCACGGATGATTTGACAGCCCAGGCAGCAGCCATTGCAGCAGGCGCCGGTTTAGAGCAATCGGAGTTCTGGGTTGAGCAAATGATCGAAAAGTACCGGATTCTGGGCCGGGAAATGCCGCAGGCAAACCTGAAGCAGGCCATGCTGCCAGAGGGTGCCGATGTACTGGATAACCCGGTTGGCACGGCATGCGGCTTCATGATGAAGCTGAACCGTGCGCACTTGTTCTTTACTCCGGGTGTACCCAGCGAGTTTAAAGTCATGGTCGAAGATGAGATCCTGCCCAGGCTGAAATCGCTGCATCCGGAAGTTGCCGGCCTCGAGTGTCACCGGTTGTACAGCTTCGGATTATCAGAATCAGGGATTAACGACACTCTGGCTTCCCTGTCCTTACCGCCGTTATTCCAGCTGGGTTACCGATCTTACTTACCTTTTATTGAAGTGAAGTTGTTTGCACCGAAAGGTGATGCCCAGGCTGTTGCCGTGTTAGCGCAAATTCAAGCGCGTCTCGGCGAGAACATTGTCGGTGCCGGTGAAAACTTGCTGGATACCATAGGCACACATTTCTCCAAAGCCCCGCTCACTTTAACCGTTGCCGAGCAGTTTACCGGCGGTGATGTGCTTAACTGGCTGCAGGATAATCCGGCGACCCAGACCGCATTAAGTCAGGGCTGGTTGCTGACGACCCAGGTCGATCCCTCTTTGAGCGATGCAGAGCCTATGGGGGCCTCTTTAGCGATGGCTGCCGCCGCCCGGCAGCAGACGGGCTCCGATCTGGCACTGGTTTGTGGCCCGCTGTATGACAACAGTATTGCGATTGCCTTGTCTACGCCAAACGGTGACTGGGCGCAGCACGTGCGCACCAGAAGACAGTATGCCAATAAACCGCATCGTAAAATGGTCGCGACTTTGATGCTGGATATGCTGCGCCGATGGCAAACGGGTCAGACCGTGATTGGCCAGTATGAATCGTTCGAGCGGCTGAGTGAGTTGTTTTTACCGGCAGAGCCGAACTGATCTCAATCAGCACAATGTCTAGTCCTAAAATAGGTTGACGCTTTTTATGTAGCCAGTAGGTATTCCCTACTGGCTTTTTCATGCACTTCACTCGGGGTTCTCATCCCCAAGCTCGTATGCGGTCTCAAGTCGTTATATGTCGATATCGACTCTTTCACTAACACCATAAGCTCTTTTAGGGTATTGCACTGGTAGAGTAGGAACTCACTCTTTAGTATGCCATTAACCCGCTCAGCCAGCGCATTCTGATAACAGTCATAACCATCAGTCATTGAAGGTATCATGCTATTGGCGCTTAACTTTTCCTGGTACTCTGATGAGCAGTATTGTAACCCTCGATCTGAGTGGTGAATTGTTGCTGCATCTGTTTGGCGGTTGGTTATGGTCATATCCAGCGCTTTTACCACGTCGCTAGCCTTCATTTCGTTACTCAATTCATAGCCTAATATTTTCCGGGAGTAAGCGTCTGTAACTAGTGAGAGATAGTGTGTCCCTTCATCTGTTTTGACATAGGTAATATCGCTCACAACCACTTGCTCTACATGATGAACAACTTTATCTTTCAAAAGGTTTGGGTGCTTCCTGAGCCAATGTTTGCTGTTCGTCGTCTTGGTGTAGTTCTTCCTTGGCTTGACCAGCAGGTTCTCGTTTTTTAAGTACTTGAATAACCCATCTCGTCCCAACTTTATTCCTTGTTTCTCTAGCTGGGGCTTAATCAACTGGTATAGCTTACGAGTACCAACCCGAGGCATAAGTTGCCGCCAGTACCTTACCATCTCTTTTACAGGCAAGAGTTCCTCAGCACGCACTTCGAGGCGCTGCTTCCATTGATGCACAGCTTGCCGGGATAAATTGAACTGCCTACATGCAGTTGCGAGCTTTACTTTTCCTTGCTCTTTGGCAAGCCAGAGCGCTCGGCTAAGTACTTTTTTTCCAAGTCTATTCCGTGTTCTTTTTTAAGGATTTCCACCATATCGCTGTAAATCATGTTCTTTAATTCAGCGTCGGCAAGGGCTTTTTCTAGGCGCTTAATCTTCTGTGCTGGCGATTCTTTTGATTTAGGCATAGTAGGGAAGTGTTCAACTGGCTTCGACCAATCTAACTTACCATGCTTTCTTAGCCATACAAGAACAGTGCTTCGTCCCTGAATGCCAAAGTGTGCTTGGGCTTGTTTGTAGGTCATCTCGCCTTTTTCAACCTGAGCAACAACAGCGAGTTTAAAGCCTAATGTGTAATCACGCTGTGTTCGTTTTATCTTTGATTTGCTTGATGAGTTCATTGATAAGTCTCCAATGTGTCAACTTATCTCAGGACGGGACACAACAAACAAAAAAGCCAGTCCGGTAATCCAGACTGGCTTTGTTTGACAGAAACTTGAGCTGTATTCAGCGCTGAGGTGGGTTACTCGTTCACCGCAGACTGAGAGAGCTGGACCTGGTAATCAAACTCCAGACTCAGATCTGAGGTTGGCACGGACTGGCAAGCAAGGATTTCTCCCGGTGCGACAAAGGCCATTGCCTCGCGCTGCTCTACACTGCCTGCTGTGAGTTTGCACCGGCAGGCTCCACACATTCCATTGCGGCACTGGTACTCAGGTTGTAAACCTGCGCGTTCCAGTTGAACTAATAAGGGTTCGTCGCTGTTAGCAGAAACCTGTTGTCCGTTAACCGTAATGGTCAATCGGCTCATAGTTCGAAGTCACCCAGATCGTCAGCACTGACATCGTTGTCAATCTGACCAACCAGATATGAACTGATCTCAGCTTCCTGTGGTGCCACCTGAACGTTGTCAGACGACAGCCAGGCGTTGATCCAGGGAATCGGGTTCTGTGTCGCGCCAGGATAGGCAGGTTTCAGGCCAACCGCCGTCATACGCAGGTTGGTGATGTATTCCACGTACTGACAAAGAATATCTTTGTTCAGGCCGATCATCGATCCATCTTTGAACAGGTACTCTGCCCATTCTTTTTCCTGCTCTGCGGCATCTTTAAAGATGTCGAAGCTCTGCTGTTCGCACTCACGGGCAATCTCAGCCATCTCAGGATCATCCTGACCGGTACGCATCAGATTAAGAATATGCTGAGTGCCTGTCAGGTGCAGTGCTTCATCACGTGCGATCAGCTTGATGATTTTGGCATTACCTTCCATCAGTTCACGCTCAGCGAAGGCAAAAGAGCAGGCAAAGCTGACGTAGAAACGGATCGCTTCCAGCGCATTCACCGACATCATGCACAGGTAGAGCTTTTTCTTTAACTCGTGCAGACTGACCACAACGGTTTCACCGTTGACCACATGCTCGCCTTCACCCATACGGTGATAATCACTGGTGCCTTGGATCAGTTCGTCGTAGTAACGGGAAATATCCGCCGCGCGTTTAATAATGTGCTCATTTTCAACGATATCGTTAAATACCACAGCAGGATCGTTAACGATATTGCGGATAATATGCGTGTAGGAGCGCGAATGGATAGTCTCTGAGAATGACCAGGTTTCAATCCAGGTTTCCAGTTCAGGAATCGAGACCAGTGGCAGCAGGGCAACGTTTGGGCTGCGTCCCTGAATGGAATCCAGCAGGGTTTGGTATTTCAGGTTACTGATGAAAATGTGGCGTTCGTGCTCAGGCAGATTGTTGAAGTTAATCCGATCACTGGATACATCAACTTCTTCCGGACGCCAGAAGAAAGACAATTGTTTTTCAATCAGTTTTTCGAAAATCTCGAACTTTTGCTGGTCGTAACGTGCAACGTTCACCGGCTGACCAAAGAACATCGGTTCATGCAGCGGGTTATTGTTAGTTTTACAGAAAGTACTGTATGCCATTGTGTCCTCAGCATCAAAGGGGAGCCGAAGCTCCCATTTGTTTTTGTTAGTGATTATATCTTGCAGCTGGTGCAGTCGTCTGCAGCGACATCGCCCTGCGCATCAGAAGCACCATCGCGGGTGTTGTGATAATACAGAGTTTTAACGCCGAGTTTATACGCTGTCAGCAGGTCCTTGAGCAAGAGTTTCATTGGCACTTTGCCACCTGGCTGAATGCTCGGGTCGTAGTTGGTATTCGCGGAAATCGCCTGATCGACGAACTTCTGCATGATACCGACCAGTTGCAGGTAGCCATCATTGCTGCCAATGTTCCAAAGCAACTCATAGTTGTCTTTGTATTTATTGTATTCAGGAACCACCTGCTTCAGGATGCCGTCTTTAGACGCTTTGATGGAGACGAAACCACGAGGTGGCTCAATACCATTGGTCGCGTTAGAAATCTGAGAAGATGTCTCAGACGGCATGAGCGCAGACAGTGTTGAGTTACGCAGGCCGTGCGTCATGATTTCCTGACGCAGCGCATCCCAGTCATAACGCAGTTCCTGACCACAGATTTTATCCAAATCTTTCTTATAGGTATCAATCGGCAGGATACCTTTCGAATAGGTGGTTTCATTGAACGCCGGGCAAGCACCGCGCTCTTTAGCCAGGCCGACAGACGCTTTCAGCAGGTAGTACTGAATGGCTTCAAAAGCCTGGTGGGTCAGGTTGTTCGCACTGCCGTCTGAATAACGCACACCGTGTTTTGCCAGATAGTAAGCGAAATTGATCACACCCACACCCAGAGTACGACGGTTCATGGTTGCACGACGAGCTGCTGGCAGCGGATAATCCTGGTAGTCCAGCAGGGCATCCAGAGCACGAACGGTCAGTTCAGCCATTTCTTCCAGCTCATCCAGGTTCTCAATTGCACCCAGGTTGAACGCAGACAGCGTACACAGTGCGATTTCACCGTTTTCATCTTCAACGTTGGTCAACGGTTTGGTTGGCAGCGCAATTTCCAGGCACAGATTAGACTGGCGAATTGGCGCAACCGCCGGGTCAAACGGGCTGTGTGTATTACAGTGGTCAACATTCTGGATATAAATACGGCCAGTAGACGCACGCTCTTGCATCAGCAGAGAGAACAGATCGATGGCTTTCACGGTCTGCTTTTTAATGCTGTCGTCTTGCTCATACTTCACATACAGGCGTTCAAACTCTTCCTGATCGGCAAAGAAAGCATCATATAGCCCAGGGACATCCGACGGTGAGAACAGAGAAATGGTCTCGCCTTTGATCAGACGGGTATACATCAGTTTGTTGATTTGGACACCGTAATCCATGTGACGGACACGGTTTTCTTCAACACCACGGTTGTTTTTCAGCACCAGCAGAGATTCAACTTCGCGGTGCCAGATTGGGTAGAACAAGGTGGCAGCGCCACCACGAACACCGCCCTGAGAACAGCATTTGACCGCGGTCTGGAAATACTTGTAGAACGGAATACAGCCGGTATGGAAAGCTTCGCCGCCACGGATTTCAGAACCCAGGGCACGGATACGACCTGCGTTGATACCGATGCCCGCACGCTGGGAAACGTAGCGAACAATCGCGCTGGCGGTTGCATTGATCGAATCCAGGCTGTCATCACATTCAATCAGGACACAGGAGCTGAACTGACGGGTTGGCGTGCGCACACCAGACATAATCGGTGTAGGCAGGGAAACCTTAAACAGCGACACGGCATCATAAAAGCGCTTGATGTAGTCCAGACGGGTTTCTTTCGGATATTTACTGAACAAACACGCTGCAATCATGATGTACAGGAACTGGGCACTTTCGTAGATTTCACCGCTGACACGGTTCTGGACAAGGTACTTACCTTCTAACTGCTTCACTGCAGCATATGAGAAGTTCATGTCGCGCCAGTGATCGATATAGTCATCCATCGCGGCCATTTCTTCAGCCGAGTAATCTTCAAGCAGGTGCTTGTCGTACTTACCCTT
Source organism: Photobacterium sp. Hal280 (assembly GCF_037162255.1). Classification (NCBI taxonomy): domain Bacteria; kingdom Pseudomonadati; phylum Pseudomonadota; class Gammaproteobacteria; order Vibrionales; family Vibrionaceae; genus Photobacterium; species Photobacterium sp. Hal280. Next base: position 1,980,010 of record NZ_JARLUO010000005.1, on the reverse strand, counting down.
GTCGACCATTTTTCGGACATGGTCAAGCAGTGTCGGTGGCTCGAACTGACCATACGCTTTTTTACGCAGATGGAAGATAGCAAGGCGGGCAGCCAGATACTGGTAATCTGGCGACTCTTCCGAAATCAAGTCAGCAGCTGCTTTAATGATGGTCTCATGAATATCTTCTGTTTTGATACCATCGTAGAACTGGATATGAGATTTCAGCTCAACCTGCGACACTGACACATTTTCCAGACCTTCAGCGGCCCAGGTAATGACACGGTGGATCTTGTCCAGATCGATGCGTTCTTTGCGTCCATCACGCTTGGTTACAGTTAGCTGTTGATTCATTTTTAATCGTTTTCCCAGTTTTCCCTGATCTATAGTGCTTTTTTGCAATTTTATTATAAAAGTGAAAGAAGATTGTGATCTTCGTTACACTTAAAATGATAGACCAAAACACTATATGTTGGGGTGTTAAGCCATGTGGCAAACAAGATAGTGGTGAGGATACGAATTTGCAAGCTGGTATTTTTTGACCGCTTGTGGATAACGTGGGGATGTAAAATGGATAGTTAGTGCGTACTCACCTATTTCATCAGACTTGCCAGTGTCATAGGAAAATGCAAACAAAATGCACCTGTTTTTTCCGCCGGAAAAAAATTTTTTCCTTGATTTTTCCTGATTTTCCGCTCTATTTTTGCGTGCAGCATGATTGGTTAAAAAAGGCGCTTTCGTTACGATTATGTTGTTCCAGTATGGGGATGAGTGCGGCGGGTTCAGACAGGATCGCTTGCGCTTGCCACAGGTCGGGATGATGCTCATCACCTATGTATCCCCAGCCTGCGACAGCACCCGGCATGCGTGCGGCTCGCGCGGCAATCATGTCCTTTTCAATGTCACCGACATACAGGCAACGTTCAGGTGGGATGTTCAGCAGCTGGCAGGCATGCCAGAGCGGATCCGGGTGTGGCTTTGCTTTGTCTAATGTGTCGCCACAAACGACGACTTCTGCTTCAGACAACACAGGGAAGTAGGGAAGCAGGCGCTGAGTGAGAAACTCAGGTTTGTTTGTCATTATTCCCCATGGAACTCTATTTTTGTTCAAATAGTTTAAAAGTGTATCAATACCATCATACATTGATGTTTTTAAACAAATTTCATCATGATAGTAATCAAGGAACTGTTGCCTGAGATGCAAAGGGTTCAGATGTGCGGGTATGGTGCCAAATCCCGCTTTTATCAAGCCATTGGCACCGTAGCTGGTATTCGCCTGGATTTGCGCTGACGTCAGTGGCTGAACATCGTAATCTGCAAGCACTCTGTTAGCCGCCCTTGCCATATCCGGAGCGGTATCAAGCAAGGTGCCGTCCAGGTCAAAAAGTACAGCATCAATCCGGAATTCCCACATAGGCCGTATCCTTCTCCCAAGCGCTGATAAAGTAAGTACAATGAGTGTGCTTAAAGCATATCAGTAAAACGGCAAAACAGTATGATGATGCGTTTTATCCGGACATTAGATGAAACGCGGAAGAAGGGGAGGTCGCCAGGCCGGAATGACCAGCCTGGCTGTAGTGAGACAGGCTGTTTATTCTGGTTTCACTGTGTGCAGAATATAATTCACGTCCACGTTACGGCCCAGCTTGTAGGTATCGGTAAGCGGGTTGTAGTGCAAGCCGGTCATGTGGCGGTCTTCGAGCGCAGTCAGATCAACCATCGCCATCAGCTCTGACGGACGAATAAACTTTTTGTGATCATGCGTACCTTTAGGGACCAGTTTCATGACCTGCTCGGCACCGACAATCGCAAACAAGTAGGATTTCATGTTCCGGTTCAGGGTTGAAAAGAACACATGGCCGCCAGGCTTCACGAGCCGGGCACAGGATGCAATGACAGAGGCGGGATCCGGCACATGTTCCAGCATTTCCATGCAAGTGACGACGTCGTACAGTCCGGGGTGCTGTTCAGCATGTTCTTCAACCGTTTGCTGGATGTAGTCCAGCTGAGTGCCGGTTTCCAGCGCATGCAGACGAGCCACCGTTAATGGCTCTTTCCCCATGTCCAAACCCGTGACATCCGCGCCTTCTCTGGCCATACTTTCGGCCAGGATGCCGCCACCGCAGCCTACATCGAGGATTTTTTTGCCAAACAGTCCGCCGGCATGGTCGATCACATAGTTCAAGCGCAGTGGGTTGATCTGATGCAAAGGCTTGAACTCACCTTCCAGATCCCACCAGCGTGATGCCATTTCTTCAAATTTACTGATTTCTGCCGGATCGACATTTAACTGCTTGGTCATTATTGCTCGCCATTTCCATTGATGTCAGAGCGGGCATTATAGCGAAAGACGGCTGACATGAAATGCTTGTTTGCCTAACCCAGGTCTGCCGCAAGAAAATACAGTTTCGCAGGTGTATCTTTCGCCAGTCGTTGTTCTTTCTGTATTAAAAACCTTCACTTGAGGGCGGGAAGACCCCCCATGGATTGCAAAGAAGGACAAGAGTTTATTTTCAATTCGTAAAATTACTCACAAGAAAGGCACTGAAAGGTGTGCCTATTAAGTGGGAAATATGCTATATTCCCGCACCTTGCACGTATAAAAATACGACAGAATCTACCTGAGGGATAGTGGCTCCATGAGCGATCTTGCAAAAGAGATCACGCCGGTAAACATTGAAGAGGAGCTGAAAGGCTCATACCTCGACTACGCGATGTCAGTCATCGTGGGTCGTGCTCTTCCTGATGTGCGTGATGGCCTGAAGCCGGTACATCGCCGCGTACTATTCGCGATGAACGTACTCGGTAATGACTGGAATAAACCATACAAAAAATCTGCCCGTGTTGTGGGCGACGTGATCGGTAAATATCACCCTCATGGTGATAGTGCGGTATACGACACTATTGTTCGTATGGCACAACCTTTCTCCCTTCGTTATATGCTGGTTGACGGCCAGGGTAACTTCGGTTCCATTGATGGCGACTCTGCCGCGGCAATGCGTTATACCGAAGTGCGGATGAGCAAAATTGCTCACGAACTGCTGGCCGACCTGGATAAAGAAACGGTCGACTTTGTTGACAACTACGATGGCACAGAGCGCATTCCTGCTGTGTTGCCAACCAAAATTCCTAACCTGCTGGTGAACGGTGCATCCGGTATTGCCGTAGGTATGGCGACCAATATTCCACCGCATAATCTGGGTGAGGTGATTGACGGCTGTCTGGCATTTATGGACAACGATCAAATTACCATCGACCAGCTGATGGAATATATACCTGGCCCCGATTTCCCGACAGCGGCGATGATCAGTGGTCGTAAAGGTATTATTGACGCTTATAAAACGGGGCGCGGTAAAGTTTACATGCGCTCTAAAGCCGATATTGAATCAGACAAAAATGGTAAAGAAACCATCGTTGTCACCGAGATTCCTTATCAGGTCAACAAAGCGCGTTTGATTGAAAAAATCGCGGAACTGGTCAAAGAGAAAAAAGTCGAGGGCATCAGTGCACTGCGTGATGAGTCTGATAAAGACGGCATGCGCATTGTGATTGAGTGTCGTCGTGACGCTGTGGCCGAGGTGGTTCTGAACAACCTGTATGCCCAGACTCAGCTGCAGACCACGTTCGGTATTAACATGGTGGCGCTGGATAAAAACGGCCAGCCTAAGCTTTTCAATCTGAAAGAGATGCTGGAAAGCTTTGTGAACCACCGCCGTGAAGTCGTGACACGCCGTACCATCTTTGAATTGCGTAAAGCGCGTGAGCGTGCGCATATTCTGGAAGGTCTGGCGATTGCACTGGTCAATATTGATGAAATCATCGATCTGATCCGTCAGGCGGCGACGCCGCAAATTGCCCGTGAAGGCCTGCTGGCCCGTCCATGGCAGTTAGGTGACGTGGCAGCCATGCTGGAACGTGCCGGTGTGGATGCGGCTCGTCCTGAGTGGCTGGCTGCAGAGCTGGGTGTTCGTGAGGGTATGTACTACCTGACAGAACAACAGGCACAGGCCATTCTGGATCTGCGTCTGCACAAACTGACCGGTCTGGAACACGAGAAGATTCTCGACGAGTACAAAGGTCTGTTGACTCAGATCGAAGAGCTGATGCTGATCCTGAGCAGTGCTGAGCGCCTGATGGAAGTGATCCGCGGTGAACTTGAGCTTGCCCGGGAGCAGTTCAATGATGTTCGCCGGACCGAAATCACAGCGGCCAGCCACGATATCGATCTGGAAGATCTGATCACACAGGAAGATGTGGTGGTGACTTTGTCTCACCATGGCTATGTGAAATATCAGCTGCTGGCTGATTACGAAGCACAGCGCCGCGGTGGTAAAGGCCGTGCAGCAACGCGCATGAAGGATGAAGACTTCATCGAACGCCTGCTGGTTGCCAATACCCACGATACCATCCTGTGCTTCTCAAGCCGCGGCCGTATGTACTGGCTGAAGGTTTACCAGTTGCCGCAGGCTAGCCGGACAGCACGTGGCAAGCCAATTGTGAATATTCTGCCGCTGGAAGAGAATGAGCGTATTACCGCGATTCTGCCGGTGAAAGAATATGAAGAAGATAAGTTCATCTTCATGGCAACCGCTGATGGTACGGTTAAGAAAACACCGCTGACGGATTTCAGCCGTCCTCGCAGCGCCGGTATTATTGCCGTGAACCTGCGTGAAGGTGACTCACTGATTGGTGTGAATATCACGGACAGCAGCAATGATATCATGTTGTTCTCTGCCGCCGGAAAAGTGGTGCGCTTCTCTGAAGAGCAAGTACGTGGCATGGGCCGTACAGCGGCAGGTGTCCGCGGTATCAAGCTGGCCAATGACGACAAAGTGGTGTCGCTCATCGTACCAGGCAATGAAGGTGACGTGCTGACTGTGACTGAAAACGGTTACGGTAAGCGTACCAGCCTGGAAGAGTACCCAGCGAAGAGCCGTGCAACTCAGGGTGTTGTGTCCATCAAGGTCTCCGAGCGTAATGGCTCTGTGGTCGGTGCGGTTCAGGTACAGGAAGGTGATGAATTCATGATGATCACCAATGCCGGTACTCTGGTTCGTACCCGTGTCGCAGAAGTCAGCCGCGTTGGTCGAAATACTCAGGGGGTTACCCTGATCCGTACTGCAGAAGATGAACAAGTGGTTGGTCTTCAGCGTATTGATGAACCTGAGGATGACGAGTTGCTGCAAGTTGACGGCGAAGAGGTTGTGGCGGAAGTGACAACGGATACCGATGCGGTAGTGCCTGAAGAAGGCGATGAAGCGAAAGACAGCAGCGAAGACTGATTGTTCGCTTAACCATAAAAACGCAGCTCAAGAGCTGCGTTTTTTTATAACATTTTTTCAGCAAAATGCCTCTTTTGTTTGTTTCGCTGACGCTTATCGGTATTTTTTATTGTTTACTCAACAAAAAAGGTTTTCAGCAACGAATGAAAGGTGTAAAAAAATAAAACACAGATCCAGTTATTCATGATGTTGATAACAGGGTCACCACATTTTCGCAAAGCAGGAGCATGTTTCTCATCATGGATAAGGTTTATAACTTTTGTGCAGGTCCAGCAATGATGCCAGCAGAGGTGTTGGTTAAAGCCCAACAGGAATTGGTGAACTGGAATGGTCTGGGAACCTCGGTCATGGAGATCAGCCATCGAAGTAAAGATTTTATCGCGGTAGCAGAACAGTCCGAGCGCGATTTGCGTGACCTGCTGGCTATACCTGACAACTACCATGTTCTTTTCTGCCACGGTGGTGCACGGGCACAGTTTGCTGCCGTGCCGATGAACCTGCTGGGCGATGCCACCACGGCGGATTACATTGACGGCGGCTACTGGGCACACAGTGCTATCGATGAAGCCCAGAAATACTGCCAGCCGAATGTAATTGATATCACGTGCGAGCGTGATGGCAAAAAAGCCGTTCTGCCGGCGAGTGACTGGGCGCTGACTGAACAGGCCGCCTATGTGCATTTCTGCCCGAATGAGACAATCGACGGTATTGAGATCCGTGACCTGCCACAGACTGATAAGCCGATTGTCGCCGATATGTCTTCTACTATTTTGTCGCGCAAAATCGATGTGTCGCAGTACGGGGTGATCTACGCCGGGGCGCAGAAAAATATCGGCCCTGCAGGCCTGACAATCGTGATTGTGCGTGATGATTTACTGGGGCTGGCCAAAGACATCCTGCCAAGCATACTGGATTACAAAGTGCTGGCAGAGAAAGAATCTATGTTTAATACCCCCCACCTTTGCCTGGTATCTGGCCGGTGAAGTGTTCAAGTGGCTGAAAGCCATCGGTGGTGTAGAAGTGATGCAAGCGCGCAATGAAGCAAAAGCGAAATTGCTGTATGACTTTATTGATCAGTCCGATTTTTATCGCAATGAAGTGCATCAGGCGAACCGTTCATTAATGAATGTCCCTTTCCAGCTGAAAAATGCGGAACTGGATAAAGCCTTCTTGCAACAGGCGGATGCCGCGGGATTGAAAGCCCTGGCCGGTCACCGTGTGGTTGGCGGTATGCGGGCCTCTATTTATAATGCTATGCCGATAGAAGGCGTCCAGGCGCTGGTCGATTTCATGGCGGCATTCGAACGCGACAATGCCTGATTGAGCGCCTGCTGATCGAAACAAACAAGCCGCCTTTTTTAAGGCGGCTTGTTTGTTTCGGTCAGCATCCCATTCTGAAAGACCAGATAGAAAAATGCTTTGCTGGCCTCTGATGTAACAATACCCTTCCGAGGTCACAATGGGTCGGCTCAGCATGAAGGGACAGCACAGGATAATAATGACACGTTGTCTGCGAATGACGTTGAATTGCTGATGAGCTCAACGGTTCGCCTGAAGTTACACTGGACGGGTAATGGGCGAACTGGCATGTTATTTCGATGGCTCGGCCGTCAGCCAGTGCCGTTTGGATGAACAGGGGGATTCAGCCAGTGAAAAAGACCCTGTCACAAGGTTTCGCAAGCAGGGTTTATCCCCTGTCAGGCTCAGTCTGGCGGGGGATAGCGCGTTTTGAGCCCGGGGATGACTAGCATCACTTCGAAATATTAGTTACTCTGCGAAAACGCAAATACAACAGGATAGAAAAATCACCCAATGGAGAGTTTAACTTTACAGCCCATTCAGCGTATTGACGGGGAAGTGAACCTGCCAGGTTCCAAAAGTGTGTCTAACCGGGCCCTCTTGCTGGCGGCACTGGCGAACGGCACGACGCGTCTGACGAATCTGCTCGACAGTGACGATATCCGTCACATGCTCAATGCTCTCACCAAACTGGGCGTTTCGTATCAGCTTTCAGCGGACAAAACCGTCTGTGAAGTTCAGGGCTTGGGGCAGGCATTTCACGCCAAACAGCCGCTTGAGTTGTTTCTGGGCAATGCTGGCACGGCGATGCGTCCGTTAGCTGCAGCCTTAAGCTTAGGCTCGGGTGAGTATGTGCTGACCGGAGAGCCGCGGATGAAAGAGCGCCCGATTGGCCATTTGGTCGATGCGCTGCGCAGTGCCGGTGCGGAGATTGCTTACCTCGAAAATGAGGGTTTCCCGCCGCTGAAAATTAAGGGAACCGACCTCAAAGGCGGTGAAGTAGAGATTGATGGCTCGATTTCCAGCCAGTTTCTGACCGCCTTTCTGATGACGGCACCTCTGGCCTCAGAAGAGACAGTGATTCGCATCAAAGGCGAGCTGGTTTCTAAACCCTATATTGATATTACTCTGCACATCATGGCGCAATTCGGGGTCCAGGTAGAGAACGATAATTACCAGCGTTTTATCGTCAAAGGCGGCCAGCAATATCAGCCGCCGGGTGATTTTATGGTCGAAGGCGACGCCTCTTCCGCATCGTATTTTCTCGCTGCAGCAGCCATTAAAGGCGGTGCTGTGAAAGTCACCGGGATTGGTAAATCCAGTATCCAGGGCGATACCCAGTTTGCTGAAGCACTGGCGGCTATGGGCGCTGAGATAGAGTGGGGTGATAACTATGTCATCGCCCGCCGCGGCACACTTCACGGTGTGGATATGGATTTTAACCATATCCCGGATGCCGCCATGACGATTGCCACAACGGCATTGTTTGCCGAAGGGCCCACTGCTATCCGCAATGTGTATAACTGGCGGGTGAAAGAAACGGATCGTTTATCTGCCATGGCAACAGAGCTGCGTAAAGTGGGCGCGACAGTCGAGGAAGGTGAAGATTACATTATCATCACACCGCCGGCGCAGTTGCAGCATGCTGCTATCGACACCTACGACGATCACCGTATGGCAATGTGTTTTTCCTTAGTGGCGCTGAGCGAAGATACGCCGGTGACGATTAATGATCCCAAGTGTACCTCGAAAACATTCCCGGATTACTTTGACAAACTGGCTGCATTAAGCCATTGATCCACCTCCTCAGATTTGTCCCTGTCACCCAGCTGAAGGCTGGGTGATTTTTTCCCGACTAGAAGTGCCTCCAGGACAAATTTACCGTATAATACGGCCCGCGTTGAAACAGCAAGTTTGCTGAAGGTTTAACAAATTCGGAGAATTCTATGTCTACAAACGCACCAGTGATTACTGTTGATGGGCCAAGTGGAGCCGGTAAAGGAACACTTTGCATGCTGTTGGCAGATAAGCTGGGCTGGAATTTACTGGATTCCGGTGCTATTTACCGCGTATTGGCACTGGCAGCAATTCATCATGGTGTAGAACTGGATTCTGAAGCCGCTTTGGTTCCGTTGGCTGCGCATCTGGATGTGCAGTTCATTGCTGAAGGTGAACTGGTAAAAGTGATTCTGGAAGGGGAAGATGTCTCTTCCACATTACGCACCGAAGACGTTGGCAATGCGGCATCAAAAGTCGCGGCATTACCCCGGGTGCGTGAAGCATTGTTACGTCGCCAGCGTGCATTTAACGGAGAGCCTGGCCTGGTTGCGGATGGCCGTGACATGGGTACAGTGGTTTTTCCGAACGCTGAAGTGAAAATTTTCCTGGATGCCAGCGCCGAAGAGCGCGCCAAGCGCCGCATGAACCAGTTGCAACAAAAAGGCTTAAGTGTTAACTTTGACAGTCTTTTAAGCGAAATTCAGGAGCGCGACGATCGCGACCGCAACCGAGCTGTTGCGCCGTTACGCCCCGCAGCAGATGCTTTAGTGCTAGACTCTACGCATCTGTCGATTGAGCAAGTGACCGAACAGGCGCTGGCTCATATTGAAGAAAAATTGTCGGCTGAGAAATCAGCCTGATGGTATGTCGGTGTCAAGGAATGATAACTGACTTTGTTTTCAACCCCATGCGGTAGGATACCCATGGTTGTTCATATACTGAAGATTATTTAAATGACTGAATCTTTTGCTCAACTCTTTGAAGAGTCTCTAAAAGAAATCGAAACACGCCCTGGCGCGATCGTTAAAGGTACTGTAGTTGCCATTGAGAACGGTTTCGTTCTGGTTGACGCTGGCCTGAAATCTGAGTCAGCTATTCCTGCTGAGCAGTTCAAAAATGCTGCTGGTGAGCTGGAAATCGAAGTTGGCGTTGAAGTTGACGTAGCTCTGGACGCGATTGAAGACGGTTTCGGTGAAACTCAACTTTCTCGTGAGAAAGCGAAGCGTCACGAAGCTTGGATCCAGCTTGAGAAAGCTTACGAAGATGCTGAAACCGTTATTGGTATCATCAACGGTAAAGTTAAAGGTGGCTTCACTGTTGAGCTGAACGGCATTCGTGCGTTCCTGCCTGGTTCTCTGGTTGACGTTCGTCCAGTACGTGACACTGCTCACCTGGAAGGCAAAGAGCTAGAGTTCAAAGTTATCAAGCTGGACCAGAAGCGCAACAACGTTGTTGTTTCTCGTCGTGCTGTTATCGAATCTGAAAACAGCGTTGAGCGTGATGAGCTGCTGGCTTCTCTGCAAGAAGGCATGGAAGTTAAAGGTATCGTTAAGAACCTGACTGACTACGGTGCATTCGTAGATCTGGGCGGTGTTGACGGCCTGCTGCACATCACTGACATGGCTTGGAAACGCGTTAAGCATCCATCAGAAATCGTTAATGTTGGTGACGAAATCAACGTTAAAGTTCTGAAGTTCGACCGTGAGCGTACTCGCGTATCTCTGGGTCTGAAGCAACTGGGTGAAGATCCATGGGTTGCTATCGCTAAGCGTTACCCAGAAGGCACTAAGCTGTCTGGTCGCGTAACGAACCTGACTGACTACGGCTGCTTCGTTGAAATCGAAGAAGGCGTTGAAGGCCTGGTACACGTGTCTGAAATGGACTGGACCAACAAGAACATCCACCCATCTAAAGTGGTTAACGTGGGTGACGAAGTTGAAGTTATGGTTCTGGACATCGACGAAGAGCGTCGTCGTATCAGCCTGGGTCTGAAGCAATGTAAAGCTAACCCTTGGCAGCAGTTCGCTGAAGCACAAGCGAAAGGCGACCGTGTAACTGGTAAGATCAAGTCTATCACTGACTTCGGTATCTTCATCGGTCTGGACGGTGGCATCGACGGTCTGGTTCACCTGTCTGACATTTCTTGGAATGTTGCAGGCGAAGACGCTGTTCGTGACTTCAAGAAAGGCGACGAGATTTCAGCAGTTGTTCTGGCTGTTGATGCTGAGCGTGAGCGCATCTCTCTGGGCGTTAAGCAAATCGAAGAAGACCCGTTCAACAGCTTCGTAGCTCTGAACAAGAAAGGTACTTTGGTTAACGGTAAAGTGCTTGCCGTTGATGCTAAAGGCGCAACCATTGAGCTGGCTGAAGGCGTAGAAGGTTACCTGCGTGCATCTGAAGCTTCTCGTGACCGCGTAGAAGACGCAACTCTGGTTCTGTCTGAAGGCGATTCAGTTGAAGCGAAGTTCACCGGTGTTGACCGTAAGAACCGCGTTATCAACCTGTCTGTACGTGCGAAAGACGAAGACGAAGAGCAAGAAGCAATGGCTAGCCTGAACCAGCAGGACGAATCTGCATTCGGTAATGCTATGGCTGACGCGTTTAAAGCGGCTAAAGGCGAATAATTTGCCCCAAGGGGGGAAGCATTTTCCCCCTTAACGGTTATACTATTGAGAAACATACTAAAAACGGGGTGATTATGACAAAGTCTGAATTGATCGAAAGGCTATGCAGCCAACAAACTCATCTTTCTGCCAAACAGGTAGAAGATGCGATCAAGGAAATCCTTGAGCATATGGCAACAACCCTTGCTGAAGGGGACCGCATTGAAATCCGTGGCTTTGGTAGTTTCTCTTTGCATTACCGTGCACCGCGCGTAGGACGTAACCCGAAAACCGGTGATAAAGTGGAGTTGGACGGCAAGTACGTTCCTCACTTTAAACCGGGTAAAGAGTTACGTGACCGTGTGAATGCACCGAATGCAGGATAATCGTATTTAGCACGAAAAAACGGCATGCTGTAAGTATGCCGTTTTTTTATGTCTGTTGATCATGGTCTGATGAGTCGTTTTACTGCATAATCTAATCATCAAGTTTTTGATCTAGTGAGAGGATTCACGATGAAAATAGTAGGCATTATTATCTTGATAGCGTGTTTTTTATTAACGCTGGCGCTGGGTGCGCAGAATCAGGTGATGGTTGACTTCGATTTTCTGATAGCCAAAGGACAATTTCAGCTATCTACGCTTTTAGGTGCAACCTTCGGTATCGGATTTGCAATTGGTTGGTTGATTTGTGGCTCTATGTATCTGAAAGCCCGCTTCACGAAAAATCGTTTAACGAAAAAAGTCGCCAAACAAGAAAAAGAACTAGAGCAGTTGCGTTCTGTAGAGACCGCCAAGGAATAATCACTTCATGCTAGAGCTGTTGTTTCTGTTACTTCCTATTGCCGCAGCATATGGCTGGTACATGGGTAACAGAAGCGCGAGTAATAAGCGGCAGGAAAAGTCTCATCACCTGTCACGCCAATATGTGACAGGCCTGAACCTGCTGCTCTCTGATCAGTCTGATAAAGCTGTCGACCTGTTTATTGAACTATTACAGGTTGATAGTGAAACGATAGATACTCACCTTGCCCTGGGGAACCTGTTCCGTAGCCGGGGTGAAGTTGATCGTGCCATCCGTATTCACCAGAACCTGATTGCCCGCCCGAACCTGACGATTGATCAACGCAACCTGGCATTGCAACAATTGGCCAAAGACTATATGGCCGCAGGATTCTTTGATCGCGCAGAAAAAATCTTTGAGCAGTTGCTGGACGAGCCTGATCACCGAGAAGGGGCGTTACAACAGTTACTGACGATTTACCAGCAAACCCGGGAATGGGATAACGCGATCGAAATGGCCAGCCAGCTGGTCAAGATGGGTAAAAATAAGCTCAGACATGATATCGCACATTTCTGGTGTGAGCTGGCCATGCTGGAGCTGAGTGCGCATAATGCAGAAAAAGCCAAGCAGCTGCTGAAGAAAGCCCTGTCTGCCGACAAACACTGTGTCCGGGCCTCAATCAGTACCGCCCGGATTCTTATCGCTGAAAAAAATTATAAATCCGCCGCGCAGCACCTGGAAAAAGTTGCCGAGCAGGATGTGGACTATATCAGTGAAACCCTGCCTATGCTGTTGGAGTGCTATGAAGCTACTCACAATGAGGAAGGCTGGATCAAGTATCTTCACCATTGTGTAGACAACCATGCCGGGGCGACCGCTGAACTGATGCTTGCGGATGAAATCGCTCGTCATGAAGGCGCGATTATGGCGCAGACCTTCATGACTCGCCAACTGCTGCAGAACCCGACAATGAAAGGCTTCTACAAACTGATGGATTATCATCTTGATGAAGCAGAAGAAGGCCGCGCCAAGGACAGTTTGACCACTTTGCGTAGTCTGGTCGGCGAACAGTTGAAAATGAAACCACATTATCGTTGCGGTAAGTGCGGTTTTGAAAGTCATTCGCTTTACTGGCAATGCCCGTCCTGCAAAGGGTGGGGGCAGTGAAACCCATTCGAGGACTGGATGGGGAGTAATGGCGACAAAGAGAATGTAAATTTGAAAGGGCTGATCACCGTGTGTGCTGGCCCTTTCTTTTGAATATAGCTATGCAGAACAGAAGTCTAGGAGAGAGAATGTTAGACCCAAAAGTGATTGTGGCACTGGATTATCCCACTCAGGATGCGGCACTGGCGTTTGTTGATCGCATTGAGCCAGGCAGTTGCCGACTGAAAGTAGGCAAAGAAATGTTTACGCTGTTTGGGCCGGACTTTGTGCGTCAGCTACACGACAAAGGCCATTCCGTCTTTTTGGATCTTAAGTTTCACGATATCCCAAATACCTGTTCCCGTGCGGTGAAAGCGGCGGCCGAACTGGGGGTATGGATGGTGAATGTACACGCCAGTGGTGGTGAGCGCATGATGAGCGCTTCTCGTGAGATCCTGGAACCTTATGGTAAAGACAGGCCGCTGTTGATAGCCGTCACTGTGCTGACCAGCATGGAAGCACAGGATTTGGCCGGGGTGGGGATTTCCTGCTCACCAGAACAACACGTTCTGAATCTTGCCACGCTGACCAAGAACAGTGGGCTCGATGGCGTAGTATGTTCAGCGCATGAAGCCAGTCTGCTGAAGGCCAATCTGGGTGCTGAATTTAAGCTGGTGACGCCGGGAATTCGCCCTGCCGGCAGTGCCGCGGGTGATCAGCGCCGAGTGATGACGCCAGCAGAAGCGGTAAAAGCAGGGTCAGATTATCTGGTCATTGGTCGTCCTATCACTCAGGCTGACGATCCGGCAGCAGTGCTGGCCGAGATCAACCGCTCTCTTCTGGCGTAATTTCCCCTTCATATCCTGCCTCTGTCTTCACCTGGCAGGGGTAGTTCTGTTTCATTTTGTCATCCCCGCTGCGGCGGGGTGATTTTTTACAGCACTTTGCCAAGTTGTTTCTTACACTTTTACTTGTAAGAACAAAAAGATGATAAAGCCGTATGGAGCATGTGCTGGATTGGCAATCTCCACTCTGGCGGTTAGGGATTGCACTCTTGTTAGGGGCAATCGTTGGCTTGCAGCGTGGCTGGGTAACCCGTAATCAGCAAGAAGGGCAGCGTGTTGCTGGCATTCGGACCTACTCATTAATTGGCCTGATGGGAGGGCTGATAGGTCTCCTATCGGGTATTTATTCGGCTGTAATTCTGGGATTTGCCCTGGTGGCATTAAGCGCGGTGATCACCATTGCGTATCTGTCCAGTCAGCGTTTAGCTGTTAATCTGAGCATTACTGGCTTAATCGGTATTTTGCTGACTTTTCTGCTGGGGTGTCTGGCGGTGAGTGGCCAGCCTGTGGTCGCAGTATCGGCCGCTGTTGTCACGGCAATTATTCTTGATATGAAAGAGGAGCTCCACGCCGCGATTGCCAAGGTGCAGGAGTATGAACTGGATGCAGCTCTGAGGTTGCTACTGATTTCAGTGGTATTACTGCCGCTGCTGCCAAATGAAGGCTTTGGTCCCTGGAAAGCCATTAATCCGTTTGAAATATGGTGGCTGGTAGTGCTGATTGCGGCCATTTCGTTCGTCGGCTATTTTGCCATCAGAATCGGCGGCCCGCGGAAAGGGATTTTATTTACCAGTTTATTTGCCGGTCTGAGCTCATCGACTGCGCTGACGCTGCAATTCTCAAACCTGTCGAAGCAGGACACTGCGCTGTCGCCTTTGCTGGCAAGCGGGATCCTGATCAGCTGCGGGACCATGTTCCCGCGGGTCGTTTTACTTTGTTTTGTGATTAACACCCGACTGGTGGCGATTGTTGCTGTTCCTATGTTGATCATGATGGCGTGTTTTTATTTGCCTGCATTGTGGGTCTGGTTGCGAAACCCGATGGAAAGCTATCAACCGCCCCAGGTGAAACGTAATCCGCTTGCATTACCTGCTGCGTTGTTGTTCGGTGCTGCTTTACTGGTGATTGTAGTGCTGGCTCATGCACTGCAGGAGTGGTTTGGTGATACGGGCACGTATGTGCTTTCAGCGGTGTCAGGCATAACAGATGTTGATGCCATCACGCTTGCTCTCGGCCACCAGAGTCAAAACCTGCTCAGCATCCAGACGGCAGGGTTTGCAATCGTTATTGCGACGTGTGTCAACAGTCTGGTGAAGATGCTGATGGCTTGCTTTGCAGGCAGCCGCACGCTGGCCAGTTACGTGGTCTTGCCTGTGCTGATGTCTTTATGTGCGGCGGCGATATGGGCCTGGCTGGTTCTCAGTTAAACGTGAATTTTCGCCGAGCGGCTGCTGGTCCGGGTGCTGCGATCGTGCGATGGTGCTGTAAAGTGACTGTCCAGCAGCTTCTGAGTCAAAGGGTGTTGTGGCGAACTGAACACCTCCTGCGTTGCGCCGGCTTCGACCACTTCACCTTTTTGCATCACCATCAGCTTATCGCTGAAATGCTTAATCACGCCCATATGCTGGGAAACATAGATGTACGACAGTCCCATTTCCTGTTGGAGATCGAGCAGCAGGTTAATGATCTGAGAGCGTACCGACATGTCCAGTCCATTGAGTGCTTCGTCCGCCACGATAATACAAGGCTGCAGAATCAGCGCACGAGCCAGTGATACCCGTTGTTTCTGGCCGGTTGCCAGCATTTGCGGGTAGAAATAGGCATGTTCCGGCAGCAAACCAACGCGCAGCAAAGTAGCTTTGATACGATTCTCGCGCTCCTGCGGTGTCATACTGGTGTTACGTTTCAGCGGCCCTTCCAGGATCTGACCAATCTGAATTCTTGGATTCAGCGAGGTATTGGGATCCTGGAAGATCATGCGAATCAGCTTACAGCGGGTTTTGTAATCTTCGAAAGCCAATGGTTCGCCGTTGACCCGGATTTCACCGCCCGAGGGGTCGACAACGCCAGCCAGCATCTTCGCCAGCGTCGATTTACCTGAGCCGTTTTCACCGATCAGAGCCAGGGTTTCACCCACTTCCAGATTAAAAGACACAGGTTTGACGGCTTCAGTACTACGGCGGCGGAAGAAACCGGAGCGGTGGTGGTATTCTTTTCTCAGGTTGGTTACTTCCAACAGGGCACTCATGATTTAGGCTCCGGCATATTCAGCGGGAAATGGCAGCTGTACTTATGATTTTTGACCTTTTTACGCTTAGGAACTTCGACGCACTTCCGTTGCGCATGCGGGCAGCGTGGTCCCAGTCGGCAGCCAATGGGTAAATGCTGCAAAGGCGGAATCGAGCCGGGCAGCGTGGTGAGTTTGCTCTTATGCGGAATATCCTGGCTGAAATCCGGCATGGCCTGCAGCAAGGCGATCGTATAAGGGTGGTGCGGCGTGGTCAGTAACTGCTTACGGCTGCCGGATTCAACCGCCTGTCCGCAGTACATCACAGTAATGCGGTCGGCCCACTGGGTGACAGTTGTCAGATCGTGGCTGACCAGCAGTATCGTGGTGTTATTGAGCTGGTTCATCCGGCTCAGCAGACGGAAAATCTGCGCCTGTGTGATGGGGTCCAGATCATTGGTGGGTTCATCGGCAATCAATAGCCGAGGCCGGTTGGCAATGGCCATCGCTATCATGATCTTCTGGCACTCACCGTCAGTCAGCTGATAGGGATAGCTGTTCATCACCCGTTTATGGTCTTTGATACCGACCTTGTGCAGCAGGGCAATGGCCTGTTTCTGGCGCCAGTGGAAGCGCTGCCAGAAGGTGCCATTGAAAGAGCTGCGCGGAATGGCTTCTTCCAATTGCTGACCCACATGTTCAGAGGGGTCAAGACAAGAAGAGGGTTCCTGAAAGATCATCGCAATTTCGCGGCCCACCACTTTGCGGCGTTCGCGCGGAGACAGTGCCTGGAGATCAATATCGCCCAGACGTAAGCGGTCGGCACTGACCCGCCAGTTGTCTTTCGTGACACCGGCGATGGCCTTCGCGACCAGACTTTTGCCTGACCCTGATTCGCCAACCAGTCCGCGTATCTCACCTTCGTTCAGGGTCAGGCTCATACGCTCAACGGCTTTGACCATGCCCTGAGGCGTTTCAATTTCAATGGTGAGGTTTCGTATATCGAGCAGTGGCATCAGTCGACTCCTGCATTAATTGCCTGACGGAGACCTTCTCCTACTAAGTTTACCACTAAGATGCTGAAGGTGATGGCCAGGCCGGGCAGGGTGACTGTCCAGGGTGCCAGATAGATTAATTCGATGGAATCACCCAGCATCGCGCCCCATTCCGGTGACGGAGACTGCGCGCCCAGCCCCAGAAAGCCCAGTGCCGCGATATCTATCATGGCGATAGAGATTGCCCGGGTCAGCTCGCTGATAATCACAGGCTGAATATTTGGCAAAATCGAGTAGTACAGCAGATAGAAACTGTTTGCGCCGTCTAACCGCGCTGCAATGATGTACTCTTTTTCCATCTCATCGTGGACCGCAGAGTAAATCGCGCGGATAAAACGCGGGATCAGCGCCAGCCAGATTGCCAGCAGAATACTGGTCATGCCGGTACCCATGTAGGCAATGATGATAATGGCCAGCAGCAGCGACGGTATCGACAACACAGTATCAAGTACGTGGTTCAGGATACTGGATTTGAGCCCGCGGGTCATGCCAGCCAGTACGCCAATGACGATGCCCAGGATCGCCGAAGCCAGCGCCACGAGCAGCGCGTAGCCAAAGGTCAGCTGGCTTCCCAGCAGAATTCGGGTGAAGAGATCGCGGCCCAGATCATCGGTGCCGAAGAAAAATTCCACATGTCCGCTGGCGTCCCAGGAGGGAGGCATCAGAAACTCGCCCACTTGCTCACCCGGCCCGTAGGCAACCATTAACGGGGCGAAGATCGTTATCAGCAGCAGAAAGCCAAGGCACCACAGTCCAAACACCGCCAGAGAATTGGCCTGATAATTTTGCCAGGCCCGTTCCCATTGCGTCGGAATCTTATGTTCCTGATAAATATTATTTGATGGCATACCATTCCTTACGGGTCAGTGGGTTCACCATGGCGCCCGCCAGGTCAGAAAGAATGTTTGCGAACAGAATGAATCCACCGACAGTAATCACACCGGCCTGAATGGCCACATAGTTTTGTGTGGCAATGGCGTCCAGCAACCAGCGACCTATGCCGGGCCAGTTGAAAATGGACTCAGTTAACATGGCAAAGGTCATCATGGTTGAAAACTGCATCCCCAGTTTGGGGATGATGGGTGGAATGGCATTTTTCAGGGCATGCCGGATGATGATCTCCCACATGGACAGCCCTTTGGTTTGTGCAACTTTAATGAAGTTTTGCTGCATGACATCGGCAACAGAAGCACGGGTCAGACGTATCACTTCGGTCGTTGGCGCGATGGCCAGCACTAATGTCGGCAATACCAGATGCCGGATGACATCGATCAGTGCGGCTGAACGGTAGCTCATGTCAGACAGAAACACATCGATCAGGGCAAAACCTGTCACGGAATCAATCTGGTAGAGCAGGTTATAGCGCCCGGCAACAGGGAGCCAGCCCAGCTTGAGCGAGAACAGCATAATAAACAGCATGGCCAGCCAGAATAACGGCAGGGAATAACCTACCAGTGTCAGGGATGAAATGCAGGTATCCACCCAGCGGCCACGTTTGACCCCAGCCAGTGTGCCAAGCGGGATGCCAACAATCAGCGACAGAATAAAGGCGAAAAAACACAGCTCCAGAGTGGCAGGGAACACCTGGAGAATCTCTGACAGAATAGGTTGCCCTTCCTGATTGAGCCCGAGGTTACCCACCATCAGGTTATCGAGATACAACAGCCAGCCGGGCCAAAATTCGTGAAGATTCCAGTAGCTTGACGGTTCGATACGTAAAATGCTGTAGCCGATCAAGGTGAGTATGAACAGGGTGATCAGAAACAGATTCAATCGGCGAATGGTATAGATAAACATCAGTTATTCGCTCCGGTACACATTAGAGAATGAGCGAGTACCAAACGGACTCAGATGCAGCCCGTGCAGAGATTTATGATGGATCTGATAATGGATACCGTGCGCCAGCGGAATAATCGGCATTTCGTCGCGCAATATTTCCTGAGCGTATTGGTAGTAGTCCATACGCTGATCCAGTTTAGTGGTGCGTGATGCCAGTTCCAACAGGTTATCAAACTGAAGGTTGCACCAGTTAGCGACATTCAGGCCAGCCTGTTTGGCGCTGCACGACAGCAGTGGGCGCAGGAAGTTATCCGGGTCGCCATTATCCGCCACCCAGCCAGTCAGCGTCAGATCGATGCCTTTCTGAGCCACCGAACCTGGCCGGAGCGGTCTGTCCTGTAACAGTAAGGTGATATCAACTCCCACAGCCCGTAAGTCAGCCTGGATTAACTCGGCTGTTTTGCGCGGGCTGGGGTTGTAGGGCCTGGGTTCCATGGGAACGGCAAGGATCAGGTGCAGGTTATTACTGTAGCCTGCCTCTTTCAGCAGTGCTATGGCAGCGGCCGGGTCATAATTGAGGTCTGCCAGATGGTCATCATGTGCCCAGGACATGGGCGGCAGCAATGTTTTTGGCCTTGGTACCCGTGCCGTAATAGACAGAATCGAGCAGGTTTTCACGGTTAATGGCCAGATTGATCGCCTGGCGTACCCGAACATCCTGCAAAGCGGGGATATTATTATTGATGGCCAGAAAAGCAACGTTCATGGCTGTCTGGGCTATCAGTTCAAAGTCCGGGTTATTTTTAATCACAGGTAACTGACTGGCAACCGGCGAGGAGAGCACATCACACTCATGATTGAGCAGCTTGGCCAGGGATCCGGTACCGCGGGAAGAAATATCAAACACCACCTGGTTCATAAAAGGTGCGCCACGCCAGTAAAAAGCATGGCGCTTCAGTCGGATCAAATCATGGGGATGATATTCAGCCAGATAGAAGGGGCCAGTGCCGACCGGTTTGGTATCAATGTAATCAGGATGGCCTTCACGCAGCAGCTGATCAGCATATTCTGCCGAATGAATGGCCGCATACGAACTCGACAGGGTAGACAAAAAGGCATTGTCAGGCCGGGTGAGCGTGAATCTCACTGTGCTGGGATCAAGAACATCAATGCTGTCAATCAGCTGGCCGAATGACTGACTTTCAAACCAGGGATAATGACCGCCGGAGACAGAATGATAAGGGTGCTTAGGATCGATGACCCGCTTAAAGCTGAATACCACGTCTTCGGCATTAAAGTGCCTTGTGGGGGCGAAATTCGCGGTCTGCTGGAAGCGCACATCTTTTCTGAGCGTGAAGGTGTATTCAAGCCCGTCTTCACTGACGGTCCAGCTGCTGGCAAGCGCAGGTTGCGGCAAATGACTGATAGGATCAAGCTGGAGCAAACGGTCAAATACCTGAGCGGCCAGACTGTCTGCAGTATGCCCGCCATCAGTGAGCTGCGGGTTAAAAGTCCAGGGAGTATCCTGGCCACAATAAATAAACCCCCACTGACGTATGGTGTTATCTTGTTGTGGCTGTGAACAGGCCGTCAAACCCAGCAATCCGGCACAGGTGAGCAGCAATCGGAAACAGGCGTTCATAACAACGCTCTTATCTAAATGGTGTCGAGAAAAAACAAGTGGCTAAATTTACCACTTTCCGTGCCAAGCACCAAGGTATCTCCTTCAATATCCAGTGTGTTTTTATCTGAACGTCCTTTTTTCTATTCTTCCTGGTTACTGCCGACCATATTATGTTTGCGCAGTAAACCCCTGAGTTGATGGTAGCTTAATCCCAACAGTTGTGCGGCTTTTCGCTGGTTGTACTTGGCTTGTGCCAGGGCGTGATTGATCAAAGCTACTTCCTGTTCGGTCTGATACTGGCGCAAATCCAGTGGTAACACAGGCTGGACATTCACGGACTGAGTGCTGTTTTCAGGGGCGCTGTTTGCTTGTTCAGAGTCATTAGCCGACCAGGGTGACTGAAACGGGTCCAGCACAATATGCTGTATTGGCAGATCTTCATTTGACTGACGGAACACGGAACGCTCGACGGTATTTTTCAGTTCTCTGACGTTGCCGGGCCATTGGTAAGCCATTAATGTGCGCTGGGCCTGCGGACTGAATCCGGCAAAATAGCCGAAACCCATTTCCCGGCACATGCGCACGGCATAGTATTCAGCCAGTGGCATAATGTCTTCCCGGCGTTCACGCAGCGGCGGCAGGTGTATGATATCGAAGGCGAGTCTGTCCAACAGATCCGCTCTGAACTTGCCGGCTTCGGCCATCGCCGGCAGATCGGCATTGGTGGCACAAATCAAACGGACATTGGCCTGACAGGTTTTGCTGCCTCCCACCCGTTCGTATTCACCGTATTCAATGACACGCAGCAGTTTTTCCTGAATGCCCATCGGAGAGGTAGCCAGCTCATCGAGAAACAGCGTGCCTCCTTCAGCCCGCTCGAACCGGCCTTGATGGCGGCCTTTGGCGCCGGTAAAGGAGCCGGCTTCATGGCCGAACAATTCAGAGTCGATGATACCGTCACTCAGTGCGGCACAGTTTAACGACACCAGGGGCTGATCCCAGCGCTTTGATAAATAGTGGATACGCTGGGCAATCAGCTCTTTCCCTGTCCCGCGCTCACCGAGAATCAGTAAAGGGCGCTCAAGCGGCGCCAGACGGGAGGCATGATCCAGGGCAGCAAGGAAGGGTTCAGATTCACCGATCAGATTGTCTGTTTTTTGCATCAGGTTATCCGTTACTGTGTAGAAAATAAAGATATGCCCAACTGGCGTGAGGTTGCCGGGAGGCACAACACTGGTGTGGTGAATTTTACCAACTCTTGGTGTAAACAATCATAAGATAGCAGTGAGAATCTGTATCCGCAAAGGTAAATATCTGAAATTACGGCTTTTTAAAAGTTGGCACGGCTCTTGTAATAAAAGTTACAGGCAGATTGCTATCTGGTGAAATGACATATCACAATGCTTGCAACCCGACAGGTGTGGTTGCAGCGATGAAAGGAGAGACATAATGGGTATTTTTTCTCGCTTTGCGGACATTGTAAACGCCAACGTGAATTCGCTGTTGGACAAAGCTGAAGATCCGCAAAAAATGATCCGCCTGATCATTCAGGAAATGGAAGACACACTGGTGGAAGTCCGTACTTCTTCGGCCAAAGCGATGGCAGATAAAAAAGAGCTGTATCGTCGGATCAACAGCCTGCAGTCACAGTCAGAAGACTGGCAGAACAAAGCCACACTGGCGCTGCAGAAGAGCCGAGAAGATCTGGCGCGCGCTGCGCTGATTGAAAAACAGAAAATCAGCGATGTGGTACTGACGCTGCAGGAAGAATATAAGCTGGTGGAAGAGACCATCGAAAAGCTGGCAACCGAAGTGGCTGAACTGGAGCGTAAGCTGCAGGAAACCCGCGCCCGTCAGCAAAGTCTGGTGGTGCGTCACCAGGCTGCCGATAATCGTCGTGAAGTCCGCCGTCAGCTCGATACCGGTAAAGTGGAAGAAGCTTTGTCTAAGTTCGAGCAGTACGAGCGCCGGATCGATGAAATGGAAGCAGAAGCCGACAGCTATAATATAGGCCGGGGCAAAAGCCTGGAGCAGGAATTTGCTGATCTGCAGGCGCAGGATGACATTGAAAAAGAGCTGGAACGCCTGAAAGCGGGCATGAAAGACAAAGAATAACGCCTCAGAAGGAGAGTGTGCATGTCCATGGGATTTATTGTAGGGCCGTTGATTGTCTTTCTGGTGTTTGTTGCGCCACTGTGGCTGATTTTGCATTACCGCAGTAAGCGTCAGACGGCACAGGGGCTGTCAGGTGAAGATACTGACAAATTACAAGGGCTGGTGGTCCGTGCTGAGCAAATGCAGCAGCGTATTGTGACACTGGAAAAAATACTTGATGCAGAAGCGCCACACTGGAGGCAGAAGCCATGACGAAAACCTTATACCGTGATCCGAAGAACGGCAAGCTGGGCGGGGTTTGCGCCGGGATTGCCGAGTACTTCGGGGTGGAGGCCTGGGTCGTCCGTATTCTGACCGTGTCTGCCTTTCTGCTGGGTATCGGGTTCTTTGTGACACTGGCGTATATCGCTGCTTGTCTGTTTCTCGACAAGATGCCGGAAGAGCGTCAGATTCAGCAGCATGCTTATAAAGAGCACACAGTGAAACAAAAACCCTGGCAGTCGGGACAGTCGCCGTCGCAGCTATTGGATAATATTGAAAATGAGTTTGATGAGATGGAAGGCAAGCTCCGCGACATGGAAGCCTATGTCACTTCATCGGCATTCAATGTAGAAAAAGCGTTCAAACAGCTTTAATTGATCGGTCAAGTGTTACGAAAAGCAGGCAGTGGCCTGCTTTTCTGTTGCGTATCAGCCAATAACAACCAAAAGGGCAGGATATGATTCATTTGGGGCAAGAGCTCAACAAACTGGTAAACCGTGGCCTGGACAGGCATGTGCGTCTGGCGGTGACAGGATTGTCCCGAGCCGGTAAAACGGCCTTTATTACTTCGCTGGTGAATCAGCTGCAGCATGTCAGTACCAACCCGCGGCTGCCGCTGTTTCCGGCCGTTAGTGACGGCTATCTGCTGGGCGCTCGTCGGGTGCCGCAGGTTGATATGCACGTCCCGGCTTTTGGTTACGAAGAAGGCATGCAGGCTTTGCTGCAATCGCCCCCACACTGGCCGGAACCGACCCGGGATGTCAGTCAGATCCGTATGGCGCTGCGCTTTAAACCGCAGAAAGGCCCGCTAAAACTGCTGCAGGATACCGCTACCCTGTATCTGGATATCATCGATTATCCCGGTGAGTGGTTGCTGGATCTGCCGTTGCTGGAAATGGATTACCTGGCCTGGTCGAAACAGCAGAGCCGGCTGATGACTGGCCGTCGTCAGCAACTGGCCAGCGACTGGCTTGCCGCAGGCGAGGCGCTGGATCCTTTCGCTCCGGCTGACGAACAAGCATTGGCGCGCCTGGCGGCGACCTTCACCGATTATCTGTTCAAGTGTAAAGCGGAAGCCGGACTGCACTGGGTCCAGCCGGGACGCTTTGTGTTACCCGGTGAGCTGGCCGGGGCACCGGTGTTGCAGTTTTTCCCGTTTATGTGGCTGGAAAAATACACCGAAGCCCAGTTAAACCAAGCGGGTGACGACACCAATATCGGCGTGCTGAAACGCCGCTACAAGTATTATCAGCAGCATGTGGTGAAAGGTTTTTACCGGGAGCACTTTTCCCGTTTCGACCGACAGATCATTCTGGTCGATTGCCTGCAGCCGCTCAATGCCGGCCGCGAATCGTTTAATGATATGCGCCATGCACTCAATCAGCTGATGCAGAGTTTTCATTACGGCAGAAGCTCCTTGCTGCGCCGCTTGTTTTCGCCTCGTATTGATAAAGTTCTGTTTGCGGCGACCAAGGCCGATCATATTACCCCGGAGCAACATCCGAATCTGGTCAGTCTGTTACAGCAAATGGTCAATGAAGCCTGGCAAACGGCTTCCTTTGAGGGCATTCACATGAGCTGTACCAGTCTGGCCGCCATTCAGGCCACGGAGCCGGGCTTTGTGGATCATCAGGGCAAGCAGGTGCCGGCACTGCGGGGGCATACTTTGTCGGGACAGGCACAAACAGTGTTTCCCGGCGAAGTGCCGCGAAGGCTGCCGGATGATGCCTTCTGGCAGGCGCAGGGGTTCGACTTTGTCAGTTTCCGTCCGCTGCCACAACAAAGCGATGAACCTTTGCCGCACATTCGTATGGATAAAACATTGGCGTTTTTGCTGGGAGATAAACTGCGATGACGAAGCCGTATCAAAGCAAAATTGTGTTTGATGAGCAGGAAACCGAGCCGTCAGGACCGGATCTGAAAAGCCGGCTGGAATTTGCCGGGCAGGAAAGCTTTTTGCCCGCAGCGGCCGAAGAAGATACCGGCTCGCAGGCCGAAGCGCAGCTGGAGAAAACGCTGGGAAAATCCTCTTCCCGGGGGCGCTGGCTGAAGACTTTGCTGCTGGGCGGCATCGGACTGACGGTGTGGCAGAGTGTTGACTATGTTGCCAGCGCCTATCAGAGCGGTGACTGGTTGTCGCTGGGCTGGAGCGTGCTGGTGGCCTCGGTGGCTGCAACGGGTATTGGTGTGATTGGCCGTGAATGGCTCAGGCTGCGCCGCCTCAAAGATCGCCAGACAGAACGCGAGCAGGCTGAAATATTGCTCGCCGCTGAGGGCATCGGACAGGGGAAAGCGTTTTGTATCCGGCTGGCCAAGCAAGGTGCAATTTCGGCTGAGAACCCGGGTTACAGCCGCTGGCAGTCGTCTTTGGCGGCAACGCACAATGATGCGGAAGTGCTGGCCATGTATGACCAGCTGGTGCTCAGTCAGCAGGACAAACAGGCCAGGAAGCTGGTGGTTAAATATTCACGGGAAGCCGCCCTGATGGTCGCGGTCAGTCCGCTGGCGATTGCTGACATATTACTGGTCGCCTGGCGAAATTTTCGTCTGATTGATCAGGTTGCGGCAGTCTATGGTATCGAGCTGGGCTACTGGTCTCGCATTCAGCTGTTTAAGCTCGTGCTGCAAAATATGGCCATCGCCGGTGCCAGTGAGCTGATTACCGACAGCAGCATGGATATCTTGTCTGTTCACCTTGCCGGTCGACTGTCTGCCAGGGCGGCACAAGGCCTGGGGGTCGGCTTGTTGACCGGCCGTCTTGGACTTAAAGCCATCAACTTGATGCGTCCGTTACCCTGGCAGCCGGAACAAGCCCCGGCGCTGAGTGATATTCGTCGTGATTTGCTCAGCCGGCTGGGCGGCGATAAAGCAGAAAAACCCGCAGACTGATGCCCGGAAATACAACGACCAGCCGTAAAACGCTGGTCGTTTTTTATCCGATTCACGGTACTCAGAAACAAAAAGTATTTTCTGCAGCCATTTCATCACGATATAGCTCTCACCTTCGTGCATTGCCGTCTTGACGGCACACCGACTTCCGCGCACACTTCTTTTTGTGTCACGAATTGTTGACAGTTTTGTCTGGAGCGAAAAGGCAACCCCTATGAGACTACAAGTCTTTTGTGTCGATCGGCTTGGGATGACCCGTGAACTGCTGGATATTCTGGCGAGCCGGGAACTGGATCTGCGGGGAATCGAAATCGACCGCAGCGGTATTATTTATCTCAATTGTCCGGAAATCGAATTTGAAGAGTTTCGTCAGTTAATGTTTCAAATCCGTCAGTTAGATGGCGTGACGGATGTCCGTAAAATACAGTTCATGCCGAGCGAGCGTGAACACAAAGAATTGAAAGCTTTGCTGGAAGCGCTGCCGGATCCCTTTTTCTCTGTCAATTTACAGGGCAAAATCGATCTGGCCAATCAGCCGGCAGAGCAGTTATTAGGTAAAACCCGCGAAGCGGTACTGGGAGAAACCGTCCACAGTGTGCTGGGCTTCAACTTCCATCGCTGGCTGGAGAAAGACAGCGCCAAGCATTACAGCGAAATGGTGGTCTTGTCCGGCCTGGATTATCTGATGGAAGTCATGCCGGTCTACGTGGCCGATGAATCCGATAATGAAGTGCTGGCCAGTGCGGTGATTCTGCTGAAATCCCTGTCGGAAGCCAAAATGCCCCTGGCGATGCGCAAGATCAGCGGTGACAATGGTTTTGAACATCTGGTCGGGCAGTCTTCCCGTTTCCGGCATTTGATTGCGCAGGCGAAGAAACTGGCCCTGCTCGATGCGCCTTTACTGATCCAGGGCGAAACCGGGACAGGCAAAGAAATGCTTGCCAGAGCCTGCCACCAGCGCTCACTGCGCCGGGAAAAGCCATTCCTGCTGGTCAATTGCGTGTCGATGCCGGATAACGCCGCCGAAACCGAGTTGTTCGGGGTGGCTGGTACCGGTGGTGAATCCGGTAAGAAAGGTATTTTCGAACAGGCCAGCGGCGGTACGGTGTTCCTGTATGAGATCGGCGAGATGTCGGCTCATTTGCAGGTGAAACTGTTACGCTTCCTGCAGGATGGCACCTTCCGCCGGGTCGGTGAAGAGAAAGAAGTGCGGGTCGATGTCCGGGTGATTTGCTCCACACAGAAGCGATTACCGGATCTGGTTGCTGCGGGGCAATTCCGTGAAGATTTGTACTACCGCCTGAATGTGTTATCTCTGGTGGTTCCGCCGTTGCGGGAACGGGCGGCAGATATAGTGCCACTGGCTGAGCTCTTTGTGTCTCAGTTTGCTCAGGAGCTGCAGCAGGCGAAGCCTGTGATGTCAGATAAACTGTCCCAGATGCTGAGTCAGTATGCGTGGCCGGGCAATATCCGCCAGCTCCGCAATGTGCTGTTCCGGGCGATGACGCAGCTTGAAAGCGCCGAAATGACAGTCGATGATATTCAGCTGCCAGAGAATGAGTCGGCCAGCGTGATCAATGAAGAGACACTGGATGGCTCGCTGGATGACATCATGAAGCGCTATGAAACCGGCATTCTGACAAACCTGTACCGGAGTTACCCTTCTACGCGTAAATTGGCAAAACGATTAGGAGTGTCTCACACCGCAGTGGCGAATAAATTACGCGAGTATGGTATCAGTAAGCCGTAACCTGCTGGCAGCGCTATCTTAATTACCTGGAAGGTCGTTCTGCTAAAGTGGCCTGAGTTTAGGCTGGATGTGGCCTTTTTCAAGGGCCCGTAAAAGGTTGATTAAATCCAGCCCGAAACGGCAGCTGATTCTCGGGTTCTGGCAGATCACGCGGTGACAGGGGATGAGTATAGGAATGGGATTCACATTCTTAGCCAGTGCCACCGCCTGATGGGCTTGTTTATTGCCAAGTTGGACAGCCAGTTCCTGACTGGTGCGTGTTTCGCCATAGGGGATGGTCTGGATAGCCTGCCAGACCTGATGCTGAAAAGCTGTGCCATCGGGCGCTAATCGCAGTGAAAATTGCTGCCGCTTGCCTTCCAGGTATTGCTTGAGCTGAAGGGTGTACTCTTGTAATTTTTTAGGATGGTGAACCCAGCAGGGGGAGGCTGATAGCCGTCACTGGCAATGGTGAGCAGCTTCAGTCCCCGGTCGTCGGCCTGCAGATAAATCAGACCAAGCTCAGTGTTGATCAGGTCATAGTACATAGTTGCCTTTACCGGTCAGAGAGTCTTAACGGCTACCTTTCATCAGGCACAGGTGAACGCCTCAATGCCGGTAGCGTTAAAGTGAAAGTATAGTATGCAGAGGTCAGCTTGTTTCATTCAATCATGCAGCGTTCATCAACCTTGAAAGTTGATGGACTGACAGTGCGTCTGGTAACAAATAAAGATGCGCGTCAGATAGCGTCCTATTATCAGCGCAACAAACAGTTTCTCCAGCCCTGGGAACCGCTTCGGGATCCGGCTTTCTTTACTGTGGAAGGCTGGGAACGCCGCCTGACACAGCTGGCTGAGCTCCATAAACACCAGCTGGCGTATTATTTTGTTATCTTCACGGAAGGCTCAGAAGAAGTCTGCGGTGTCATCAATTTCAGCAACCTGGTGCGCCATCCTTTTTATGCCTGCCATGTGGGCTATTCGCTGGATGAGAAATGTCAGGGCCAGGGCATTATGCGCCGGGCGCTCAATGCAGCCATACGCTGGATGTTTGACGTGCAGCAATTTCATCGGGTGATGGCAGCTTATATCCCGCGCAATAAGCGGAGTGCGGCAGTCCTGAAATCGGCGGGTTTCGAGCAGGAAGGGGTTGCCCGTGAATACTTGTTGATCAATGGACGCTGGGAAGATCATATACTGACGGCCCGTATTAACCCGGACTGGTCGCAACCTTCGCAGTAACGGTTTGCAGAGCACATTGACTGCAGGCCGGTAAAACGGAAATAAAAAAGCTTGCGTTGACTGTATGCTCAGTACCGCAAGCTTTTTCGTTTCAGCGTGTTGCTCTGACTTATCAGTCGACAGTCAGGATACGCATATTGTTGGTACTGCCGACAGTGTCCATGATGTCACCTTGCGTGATAATCACCAGATCGCCTGCTCTCAACAGATTCAGCTCTTTCAGGTCGTTAATTGCATGTTTGGCAACATCCAGACCTGCATCACCGGCACGATCGAAATAGACAGGTGTGACACCACGATACAGTGCAGCGCGATTAAGTGTCTGCTCATTGCGAGACAACGCAAAGATGGGCAGGCCGGATGAAATACGCGACATCATCAGCGGTGTACGACCGGATTCGGTCAGGGTGATCATGGCAGTCACACCCACCATGTGGTTGGCGGCATACATGGTTGACATCGCAATGGTTTCTTCCGGGGTATCAAAGGTGCGGTCCATGCGGTGAGAAGACACGTTCACACTGTGCTCTTTCTCGGCACCCAGACACACGCTGGCCATGGCTTTGACGGTTTCAACCGGATAATCACCGGCAGCGGTTTCAGCCGATAACATGACCGCATCCGTACCGTCGAGTACGGCGTTAGCCACGTCCATCACCTCAGCACGGGTTGGCATCGGGCTGGTGATCATAGATTCCATCATCTGGGTGGCAGTGATGACAGTGCGGTTCAGGCTGCGGGCGCGGCGGATCAGTTTCTTTTGCACGCCAATCAGTTCCGGGTCACCAATTTCCACACCCAGGTCACCACGGGCAACCATCACAGCATCTGAGGCCATAATAATATCGTCCATGGCTTCTTCGCTGGCCACCGCTTCAGCACGCTCTACTTTAGCCACCAGACGGGCATTCAGGCCAGCATCGGTTGCCAGGCGGCGCGCATAGTGCATGTCTTCGCCGTTGCGGGGAAATGAAACCGCCAGATAGTCCACATTCATAGCAGCTGCTGTGATGATATCTGCTTTGTCTTTTTCCGTCAGGGCTTCGGCGGACAGGCCACCGCCTTTTTTGTTGATGCCCTTGTTATTGGATAACGGGCCGCCCACAGTCACTTTTGTGTGGACTTTGTTGCCTTCAACATGCGTGACTTCAAGTTGCACACGGCCATCATCAAGTAGCAGTAAGTCGCCAGGGCTGACATCTTTTGGCAGCTCTTTATAGTCAAGGCCAACCGCTTGCTGATTACCTTCGCCTTTCGGCAAGTCGCTGTCGAGGGTAAAAGTGTCACCGATAGCCAGCTTGATTTTGCTGTCTTTGAAGGTTGAAATTCGGATTTTCGGGCCTTGCAGATCGCCAAGTATAGCGACGTGGCGGCCAAGTTTAGCAGCGATTTCACGCACTTGTTTAGTGCGTTGAATGTGATCGTCAGGGCTGCCGTGCGAAAAGTTCATGCGTACCACGTTGGCGCCGGCCGCAATAATGGCTTCGAGGTTGTTGTCGCGATCGGTAGCAGGGCCGAGTGTCGTTACGATTTTGGTACGTCTTAACCTTTGAGACATGAAGCTCTCCATATAGTCGAAAGGATACGATGGGATGGGTTATAACTTGGGTATATAGTGTTAGCATTATCTGTAATTATATTACAGGTGCTTGTCGTAAAAAGGCGACATAGGACAATGAATTGACGACTTTGTCATCCGTGTTGGTCATTTTCATTCTCAGCTCAGCGGGTATTATTGTCCGTTTTAAACGCAGAGGGAATACTGAGGGTATAAAAAAAGCATGGCGGTATCACCATGCTTCGATGTTTTTCTGTCCTGAGTCTCATGAACAGGCTGTTGAGTTAAAATAACCCTTCTTTTGCAATGCGTGAATCTTTGATGGTCTCTTTGACGCGTTTCAGGTTCTCTCTGAAACCCGGGCCACGGCGCAAGGTAAAACCTGTGGCGAGTACATCGATGACCGTCATCTGTACCACGCGACTGGCCATCGGCATGTAGATGTCGGTATCTTCCGGTACATCAAGACAAATCGACAGAGAACATTCGCGATCCAGCGGCGAGTCTTTGGCGGTAATACCGATAACCGTTGCACCGTTTTCACGGGCCATCTCAGCAATCTCGACCAGATTCTTGGTACGGCCGGTGTGAGAGATCAGCACCACAACATCATTGTCAGTGCAGTTAATCACACTCATACGTTGCATCACAACGTCATCAAAGCAGACAATCGGGATGTTGAAGCGGAAGAACTTATTCATGGCATCATGGGCCACCGAGGCGGATGCTCCCAGACCAAAAAAGGAAATGCGTTTCGCCTGAGTCAGCAGATCTACGGCCCGGTTCACCTGCATCGGGTCAAGACTGCTCTTCGCGACATCCAGACAAGCCATTGTGGACTCGAAGATTTTGGCTGTGTAAGCTTCTGCGCTGTCGTCTTCTTCAACGTTACGGTTTACATAGGGAGTACCGTTCGCCAGACTTTGAGCAAGATGGAGTTTAAAATCCGGGAAACCTTTAGTATCAAGGCGACGGCAGAAACGGTTGACCGTCGGCTCGCTGACATCGGCCATTTTGGCCAGCGTCGCAATGCTTGAGTGAATGGCGGTTTGCGGGGATGCGATGATAACTTCAGCAACCTTGCGCTCAGACTTACTGAAGTTTTCTAAATTATTTTGGATTTTTTCAAGGGTATTCATACGATAACCGCGATTCGTTGCTGAATTTCAAAATAGGCGAGTTCGTTGGGACGCTGCCAAATATGATGAAACTATACTACTTTTCTTTTCAGGCCTCCTAGCAAATCTCAGAAAATCACTTTTCCTTTTTATTATAGTTTGATCACGATCTACTTTCCCTTTCAGTTTTGAAGTGATTTTAAAGGGGGAAAATGAATGAATTGCCGAGTATTAAGCTGCTTTGTGTTATTTATTTTCAATCCGCGGAATTAATTTACAGTTTGAATTAAATGTACAACAAAAACACAACGAATAAGTTTCAAAGGGAATTACGATGAAAAAAGTAAAGCGTGTCAGTGTCAGTGTCTGTGGTTGTGGCTGGTTAGGTTTACCTTTGGCTAAGCGCCTGAATCAATCCGGTTATGAAACATTCGGTTCAAAGCAGACCCAAGCGGGTGCTGAAGAATTAGAACATCAGGGGCTCAAAGGTGTCGTAGTTCGTTTGCCGCTCGAGGCGCATTCGCCAGCGCTGAACGCATTTTTAGCGGCAGATGTCATGGTGCTGAATGTACCGCCCGGGAGACAAACAGCGTCAGCTGATGAATACAGTGCAAAAATCCTGTCTTTATCTGAGGCAGCGAAAGCGGCCGGTTGTCATCGGTTGATTTTTATCAGCACCACCTCGGTGTACGGAGAAGCCGAAGGGGAAATTACGGAGTTCACTGTGCCTGAGCCGGCGACAGAATCTGGCAGGGTTCATGTTGAACTGGAACAGCAACTCCGTCAGGCATGGGGTGAGGATCTTGTGGTGTTGCGTTTGGCAGGCTTGATTGGCCCTCAACGGCATCCGGTGAAGTTTCTGGCTGGACGGCAAGGCATTGCCAATGGCGGGGCGCCAGTCAATCTGGTGCATCTGGAGGATGTGATATCAGCCGTGATGGCAATGCTAGAACGTTGGCCGGCAATGACGACGTTGCATCTGTCTGCACCCCAGCACCCCAGCAGGGAAATGTATTATCGGGAAATGGCGCGTTTGGCAGGATTCGCCCTGCCTGAGTTTCAGCCTGGTGGCGAGCAGGGAAAATGGATCAATGCGTCCGCAACCGTTGAGGCTCTGGGGCTGAACTGGCGTTATGAGGATCTAATGACTCTGGCTCCCGAGCTCTGAGGGAGAGCCCAAAGGCTTCACCATGTATGCTCAGTGTTGCGATCGCCAGATAAAAAAATCCCGCTGAAAAGTCAGCGGGAGGAATTTATCCTTAACACAATTAGGAGTTTAGCAGCAGTGGCATTGTCGATTAAAGCTGTTCAGTGAACCATTCATTGGCGGCCGGTTATCAATCACTTCGTTAATCTTAATGTCACTAGTTATGACCGAGCGCTCATCGCTTAGTTCCGATTCCGCAGCGATTTTTTTGAAATATTTTCTAACCAATTGATATCTATAAGGCAAAATGAACCGTTTTTTTAAACAACCGCGCACTTGCTAAAACGGTTAAGCAAAGGTCGTCTGTCATAGGGTGAAAATGAAAGAAAACCCGTTTCCAGATGAAAACGGGCTTTGAAGAAAATCTTCTAAGAAAAAGCAGTGGCACTATGTATGACTCCGGTATTTAGCCTTGGTTCCCACCGTACTTCGCATTATTTAAAATTTTTTCTTTTCTTCTCCGTTTCAATACTGTTCATCACTTGTTAAATCTGTTAGCAAGGTGTAGAGTTTAAACATGTGTTTAATACGGGTGACTTAACATGGTAGTCAAAGCTGATACAAAAAGCCGCATACTGGACGCCGCTGAACTCTTGTTTGCAGAGCATGGCTTCAAAGAAACATCGCTGCGAACAATAACCAGTAAAGCGGGAGTCAACCTGGCCTCTGTGAACTATCACTACGGTGATAAAAAAACGCTTATCCGGGCCGTGCTGAGCCGCTACCTGGAAGAATTCATGCCAGCGCTCAAGCAGGAGCTGGAAGTGCTGCTGACCCGCGATGATTTCAGCATGGAAGATGTCTTCCGTTGTACCAAGCAACCATTGCTGAAGCTGGGTAATTTCCGTTCGGGTGGTGCCACTATTTTTATGTCCCTGATTGGTCGCGGTTATACCGATGTTCAGGGCCATTTGCGCTGGTTTATCGTCACGCGTTACAGCCCGGTGCTGAACCTGTTCACCAAAGCGGTGTGCCGCGCCAATCCATCATTAGATCCGGAAACCCTGTTCTGGCGTTTGCATTTTACCTTAGGGGCATCCGTTTTTACGATGGCATCCAGTACCGCACTGCGCGAAATTGCTGAAAATGATTTCAAATGTACTGTGTCGACCGCCGATCTGATTGATCGCATGGTGCCGTATCTCGCTGCGGGTGTTGCCGCGCCGATAGAGATGCCTGCGCCCGTATCAGCAGCGACAGAGAATTCGTACTGAACCCTGCAAAAAAACGATAACAGTTAACTCTCGCCAAGACGTGGCAGAAAGACAAAAGGACGTGACCCATGAGTAATAAAAGTCTGAGACAACGCTACATCAGTGATCCTGCTTTTAAGGTATTTAAGAAAGTGTTACCACCACTGTCTGATACCGAACGGGAAGCCATGGAGGCAGGCAGTGTCTGGTGGGACGGTCAGCTTTTCGCCGGTAAGCCGGACTGGAATACTTTGCTGAATTATCCCAAGCCGAAGCTGAGTGACGACGAACAGTCTTTTATTGACAATGAGCTTGAAACCCTGCTGAAAATGCTGGATGACAACCAGATTGTTCGTGAAGATCGCGATTTGCCTTCTGAGGTGTGGGAGTACCTGCGCAAGGAGAAATTCTTCTCATTGATCATTGGCAAAGAGTACGGCGGTCGCGAATTCTCAGCACATGCCAACTCAACCATAGTGACGCGTATTGCCACCCGAAGCCAAAGTGCCGCCGTGTCTGTTATGGTACCCAACTCGTTGGGCCCGGGTGAACTGCTGAGTCACTATGGGACAGAAGCGCAGAAGAATTACTGGTTGCCACGTCTGGCTGACGGTACAGATATCCCGTGTTTTGCACTGACCGGCCCGGAGGCGGGCTCAGATGCCGGCGGCATTCCGGATATGGGTGAAGTCTGTTACGGCGAGCATGAAGGTAAGGAAGTTCTGGGTATCCGCGTCAGCTGGAACAAGCGATATATTACCCTGGCACCTGTTGCGACTGTGCTGGGTCTGGCCTTTAAGCTGCGTGACCCGCAAGGTCTGATTGGTGATCAGAAAGAGATCGGCATTACCTGTGCCCTGATTCCAACCAGCCATGAAGGCGTTGAAATTGGTGAGCGTCACGATCCGCTGGGCGGCGCGTTCATGAACGGTCCTACCCGTGGCCAGGATGTGTTTATTCCTATGGACTGGGTGATCGGCGGTCAGGACTATGTCGGGCGCGGCTGGCGTATGCTGGTGGAATGTCTGTCAGCAGGGCGTGGTATCTCGCTGCCGGCACTGGGCACGGCCATCGGCCATCTGACATCACGCAGCACCGGCGCTTATTCTTATGTGCGTAAGCAGTTCGGTATGTCGATTGGTCACTTTGAAGGGGTGGCTGAAGCACTGGGGCGTATTGGCGGCATGACCTACATGCTGGAAGCGGCCCGTACCCTGACAACCACGTCACTGGATATGAAAGAAAAACCGGGCATAGTGACGGCAATTGCCAAGTACCATATGACGGAAATTGCCCGTACTATCCTCAACGACGCCATGGATATTCACGCCGGACGGGGGATTCAGGCCGGACCGATGAATTATCTGGCCAATCAGTACATTGGTATGCCTGTGGCGATCACGGTGGAAGGGGCGAACATTCTGACCCGTAACCTGATGATCTTTGGTCAGGGGGCGACCCGTTGTCACCCTTATGTGCTGAAAGAAATGGAAGCCGCGGCGAATCCGGATGCAGATCAGGCAGCGAAAGACTTCGACCAACTGCTGTTCAAACACATTGGTTTTGCGGTGGGCAATGTCAGCAAAGCTCTGCTCAATGCCTTTACCGGCTCCAAACTCAACCGGGCACCGGTATCGGGTGAAACGGCGTATTACTATCGTCATCTGTCCCGCATGAGCCGTGCTCTGGCGGTAGCGGCAGATTTCTCTATGCTGTCGTTGGGCGGTGAACTGAAACGCCGTGAAATGGTGTCTGCGCGTCTGGGTGATGTGTTAAGTCATCTGTATCTGGCATCTGCTGTACTGAAGCGGTATGAAATGGAAGGCCGTCAGCAAGAAGATCTGCCTCTGGTTCATTACGCGTTACAGCACTGTCTGAACAAGTGCGGTGTTGCGTTTGATGAAGTCTTCAATAACTTCCCGCGCAAAGGGGTTGGCCGGGTACTGCGTACACTGACCTTCCCGCTGGGAATTCACTACGAAGCACCAAAGGATGAGCTGAAACTGGCGATTTCCAAGCTGCTGATGACCCCAGGGGTTGCGCGTGACCGACTGACCACCAACTGCTATATCGGTGAGAAAGACAATGATCCTGTGGCGATCATGGAGCGTGCTTTCGTTGCCATGTACGGTGTGCGCGATATTGAGCGTAAACTGGCGAAAGCGGTGAAAGCCGGTACTGTGCCTCGCAAGGCACCGTTGGCTGAAAAACTGAAGATTGCCCTGGATGCGGGAGTAATCACAGAAGCTGAGGTTGAGAAAGTGCATAATGCTGACCAGTTGAGATCGCATGCGATACAAGTGGACAGCTTCGCACCCGAAGCATTTAAAAAGGGCGCCTTACAGCCAGGGAAAGCCGCCTGATAAGCAATGATATTGCTTCATGAAGAATAAACCTGGTGGTCAAATATGCCGCGCATTTGCGCGGCATTTTTTTCACCGGCTCAGCTATCCTGAAGAGGCCTGGGCTTTTAAGACGTATCCTGATTGTCTGTGGGTGCTGTTTTCTTCAGCAACTCATGGCTCAATATCAAAGAATCAGCCTTAACACCTCCAACCACTGGTCGATTTTAGCGGTTTCGAACATAAAACTGATGCGAATTAGTGACTAACCTTTTATCCTACGGGCAACAGAACAAAGGAAGAAAACGAAATGATCATCAAACCAAAAATTCGTGGATTCATTTGTACAACGACTCACCCAGTGGGTTGTGAAGCAAACGTCAAAGAGCAAATTGAATACACCAAGTCTCAGCCTAAGCTGGAAAATGGCCCTAAGCGTGTATTGGTGGTTGGCTCTTCCACTGGCTACGGTCTGGCTTCTCGTATCGCGGCAGCATTTGGCTCCGGCGCTGCGACTATCGGCGTGTTCCTGGAAAAGCAAGGCACAGAGAAAAAGCCGGGTTCAGCGGGCTGGTATAACTCTGCGGCGTTTGATAAATTCGCCAAAGCAGAAGGTCTGTACTCCAAGAGCCTGAACGGTGATGCTTTCTCGCATGAAATGAAGCAGAAAGTGATTGAGCTGATCAAAGAAGATCTGGGTCAGATTGACATGGTGGTTTACTCACTGGCATCCCCAGTGCGTAAAATGCCGGATTCAGGCGAGCTGATTCGCTCCAGCCTCAAGCCGATGGGCGAGACTTATACAGCGACAGCGGTTGATACCAACAAAGATGTCCTGATTGAAGCGAGCATTGAGCCTGCCAGCGAGCAGGAAATTGAAGATACAGTGAAAGTCATGGGCGGCCAGGATTGGGAACTGTGGATCAATGCGCTGGCTGATGCCGGCGTGCTGGCTGAAGGTTGTAAGACGGTTGCATACAGCTACATTGGTACGGAAATTACCTGGCCAATCTACTGGCATGGCGCACTGGGTAAAGCCAAAATGGACCTGGACCGCGCTGCCAGCGAACTGAGCCATAAACTGGCCGATATCAAGGGTACGGCAAACGTTGCTGTGCTTAAGAGTGTGGTGACGCAGGCC
Organism: Photobacterium sp. Hal280; assembly: GCF_037162255.1. Lineage (NCBI taxonomy): Bacteria > Pseudomonadati > Pseudomonadota > Gammaproteobacteria > Vibrionales > Vibrionaceae > Photobacterium > Photobacterium sp. Hal280. The sequence continues at coordinate 1,942,815 of NZ_JARLUO010000005.1, read as the reverse complement.
AGTGCGGCGATTCCTGTAATGCCATTGTATATTGCAATGGTCTTCAAAAAAATGCGCGAAGAAGGTGTTCACGAGGGCTGTATGGAGCAAATCTTCCGTATGTTCTCACAGCGCCTGTATAAAGCCGATGGCTCAGCCACTGAGCTCGACAGCGACAACCGCCTGCGTCTGGATGACTGGGAACTGCGTGACGATATCCAGGAGCACTGCACAACGCTGTGGCCACAGGTAACGAATGAGAATCTGTTCGAAGTGACAGACTATCAGATGTACAAAGACGAGTTCATGAAACTGTTTGGCTTTGGTCTGAATGGCGTGGACTATGATGCAGACGTCAATCCAGTGGTCGAGTTCGACGTTCAGGATGTCTGATCACTTTATGGTGATTACAAAAACGCTGTGATAAAAAAACCGCCCAAGTTGGCGGTTTTTTTATGGCTGATATTTTTGTGCAGCGTAAACAGGGTATAAACGGCGCTTCGATTAACGCGCGTTAACTGTTTTTGTCATCCGGCAGCTCAATCACGAAGGCTGCCCCTTCAATACTGGCTTTTTCCACGTAAATACGACCACCGTAACAGGTGACGATATCGTGGCAGACAGACAGACCAATCCCTTGTCCCGGATTGCGCTGATCCGCACGGATCCCCCGCTGGAAGATGGCCTCCCGCATGTCATCACTGACACCGGGTCCGTCATCCTCGATGCGGATAATCAATTTTCCCTGTTGTTGCGCGGCGCTGAGCCGAATTTCACTGATGCAGAACCTGAAGGCGTTTTCCAGCAGATTTCCCAGCAGTTCCATCAAGTCGGTACGGTTCAGAGGGAGGCACAAGCCCGTACTGTACTGGCGTTTCAGTGTGACCTGTTTGGTGCTGTAAATCTTCTTCAGCATCCGCTCAAAGCTTTCCACGACAGGGTTGAGCAGAGTTTTATCTTTCTGCAGACCTTGCTGTCCCATCAAAGCGCGTTTTAACTGATACTGAACCAGATCGTCCATCTGGCTGATTTGCTCCAGCATGCGGTGATTGAGATCGCAGCGGGGCAGGGAATGATCATCCAGCAAGGCATTGGCGGCGGCCAGGCGGGTTTTCAGGCTGTGCGCCAGATCGTCCATCGCGTGGCGGTAACGGGCGGTTTTGTCGTTACTGATCCGGATGAGTCGATTCAGTGACTGTGTCACGTCCTGCAACTCGGTAGGAAAGTCACTGTCCAGCTGCTCGCGTTTGGCATCCGTGACCTGATTGAGCTGAGTTGCCAGTTTTCGTAACGGCTGAAAGCTCCAGTGAAATGCGGCGATGAGAAAGGCAACGGCGATCAATACAAACAAGCCGAGATAGAGGGCAGTCCGGTTGTGAAGCCGGCTCAGAGACTGTTCATAGGCCGTGCCTGAGCGCAAAACAACCAACTGGTAAGCATTGCCATTTTCGCGGTCACGGCTGATATCGTAAGCGATATAGCTCTTCGTGTTGTCAGCCTTAACCAGAGTCGGGGTTTGCATGGCATCCGGCAGGCTGCTGCAAATACTGATCAGCCCTGCGGCTTTGGCCTCATCTGATAACCACATCGTATTATCATTGCGATCACAAAGTACCGACATGTAATCCGTCGCGGACGGATCCAAAGAGTCAATCCACTTATCAACGTCTTTGATCAATCCTGCCCGGTTCAGCTGAGCAACGACGAGTGGCATCTGGGCCACAAGATCCGTGGAATAGGCAGCCATGTAACTCTGGCTGTAGAGCTCATTGATCACCCAGGCCAGGGCCGATGTAATCAGGGCAATGATCGCAATGGATGTGATCATGACCCGATGGCGCAACCGCGGGAGAATAGCCAGATTCATTGCGCGGTCAGCTCAAAGATGTATCCCTGACCGCGAATGGTCGAAATGGGATTATCCTGTCCGGTCTGGCTGATTTTTTTGCGCAGACGGCTGATCATGACCTCGATGGTATTCGGATCGCCTTCCTGATCTTCATACAACACGTCCAGCAGTCGCTGCTTGGAGACCACCTGGCGGCTGTGGCGCATCAGGTATTCCAGCAGTTCGTACTCAAAAGCGGTGAGGTCGAGCAGGCTTTCACTGACAAAAACCTGTTTCGCCAGCAGGTCAACCCGGATTTCTCCGGCGGTCATTTCGGGTTTGATGAATCCTGCACTGCGCCGAACCAGTGCACTTAGCCGGGCAACCAGCTCTTCTCTCTGGAAAGGTTTCACCAGATAATCATCGGCGCCGGCTTCCAACCCCGTGACTTTATCCTGCCAGTTAGACCGTGCTGTCAGAATCAGGATCGGCAGTCGTAAGCCTTTATCCCGGATTTCACGAATCAGACTGATACCGTCACGGTCGGGCAGACCTATATCGACGATAGCGACATCATTGGGGTAGTTATCAGCATAAAACAGGCCTTCTTCGGCCGTATTGGCACACTGAACTTGATTACCCAGCTCACTGAGCTGCGTTTTCAGATGGTGGCACAGGATCGGATCGTCTTCGACTATCAGGATGCGCATCATAATAAAGTTACCTGAAACTGTGGAATAGAGTTGCGAATACCAGAAAGCACGCTTTATAGCAAAGGGGCTGGCGGGTACAATTTTCACCGGTTAATTGTGAGAGATTATACCATCTATCATCTGAATCACGGCTGACTCTGCCAAATGCCAGTGTCAGCCGTATGGGGGAGGTGTTAACTGAGAATAATAATCAGCGTACCTGCGATTGTGAGCAGAACGTTCGCGATGGCGTAGGTGCCCGCATAGCCCAGAGCCGGAATCGTACTGCGGGCATGCTCATTGATCATGTCCATCGCCGGGGCGCAGGTACGGGCACCGATAATGGCACCGAACAGTAGTGCGCGGTTCATATCCAGTACGTACGCGCCGAAAAGGTAGGCGAGCATCACGGGAATCACGCTCACCATCATGCTGACCAGAAAGACACTCGGACCAATTTGCGTAATCGATTCAAACAGGTTAGAACCGGCACTCAGGCCAATACCGACCATAAACACCATCAAACCGAGATCCTTGGCCATATTGAGTGCCCCCTGAGGAACATAGCCGAACGTCGGGTGATTGGCCCGCAGGAAACCCAGGGAGATCCCGGCGAGCAACAGACCCGCGGCATTCCCCAGACCAAAGGTAATCTGGCCGAAGGTCATGGTAATGGAGCCGAACAGCAGCCCCATAATAAAGAAGCAGCAAAAGGCGAGAAGATCAGCAATCTGACTGTGGATAGAGATAAAGCCAATGCGCTCGGCCAGCCCCAGCACCCGGCTTTTCTCACCGCTGACCTGGAGGATGTCACCTTTATTGAGCAGAGTACTGTGGTCCATCGGCATTTCAATCTGCGCGCGTACCACACGGTTGAGAAAGCAGCCATATTCGGCCAGATTCAGCTCGGATAATCGCTTACCGGCAATATTGTCGTTCTTGACCACGATCTCTTCTTCTACAATGCGCAGATCGAGTAAATCACGGTCAAACACTTCTTTTCCGTTGCGGAAGCTGGGATCCAGACGTGCGTGACTGTCAGGATAACCCACCAAGGCTATCTCATCGCCTTCCTGCAGAATGGCATCACCATCCGGGTTGGCAAGAATACCGTGGCGACGAATACGTTCAATGTAGCAGCCCGTCTGGCGATAGATGCCCAGTTCACGCAGGTTACGGCCATCGATCCAGTCAATCAGTTCCGGTCCCACACGGTAGGCCCGTATGATAGGTAAGTAGACTTTGCGTTGTGAGGCGCCACCTATTCCACGCTCTTTCGCAATCTGTTGTGAAGATTCAGCCAGATCTTGCTTTTGCAGTTTGGGCATCAGCTTGGCCAGCAGTATCAGGCTGATCAGGCCAATCAGGTAAGACATGGCGTATCCGACACTCAGGCTGTCAATCAGGTCCTGAACAACCATAGGATCAGACAGATTCGACAAGCCGCCACTTAATGCATCTTTGGCACCGACCAGAACCGGCGTCGCGGTAAGAGAGCCTGCCATCAGGCCGGTCGCCAGGCCCAGATCCAGGTTCAGGTAGTGCGACATGGTCAGTGTGATCGTGATGGCCGATAACAGCACCACTAAAGCCAGCAATAAATAATGCTTACCATCCCGGAAAAAAATACCGAAGAAGTTTGGCCCGGCCTGAATGCCCACACAGAAGATGAATAGCATGAAGCCAATATTGAGGGCTTCAGCATCAAAGGTAAAACCGGCGTTACCGAAGAGCAGTGCAGTCAGGAGGACGCCAATGGAATTACCAATCTGCAACTTGGCGATACGAAGTTTTCCGACAGTAAGACCTACAGCGAGAACTACAAAGAGGAGCAGAATATCATTCTGGCGAAGCAGGTCAGCAATGTCGATGTTCACAACAAATTTTTCCGAAGTCAGCGCAATATACTAAAGATATGGTGCGGAATTTTATCTTAAACTCCTGCTATGCGATACCGATATTCGAGGTGCGCGACACAAAAAAAGGCTGATTAAACAGCCTTTTTGTCAACGAGTCACATTTGCGCAATTGAACTGTGATTATTGAAACAGTCCAAGGTTGTCTTTTGCGTACGCTTCGAAGTCTGTGCAGCCACCGATGTGCTGTTGATCAACGAAGATTTGAGGAACCGTTTCAACGGGCTTGCCCACGGTTTTTTCCAGGTCAGCCTTGGAAATGCCTTCTGCGTGAATATCCACGTAACGATAGTTGAAATCATCACGTTCTTCTTTCAGCTTGTCAGCCAAGTCTTTTGCACGTACACAGAAAGGGCAGCCAGGGCGACCAAAAATTACTACAAACATAAAGCTTCTCCTTTGTCTTGTGGCGCTACTATAACGTGAGTCTGTCGGTGGTGAAAGTCGGAATTATCAGTAGCATCAATAGAAAATTTCGATGGTTAGCGCTATTTACATCAGCAGCAAACCTGTTATGTCTGAGGTGAATACAATGAAAAAAGCCAGGCTGGACAGGCCTGGCTTTGGGCGGCAGTGGAGCAAGATGTTAGAAGTCGTAGCGGATAGCCATCGCCAGAACGTCTTCATTCCCGTCGATTTGATCAGCTTTGTACTCTGCGTAAGTACGTAGGTTTTTGTTGAATTTGTAGTAGGCACCAAGCACAAAATAGTCTTCGACATCTGACGTGGTGCCTGTATCGGCTTCCAGATAGTTGTAGACAGCCTGAGCAGAGAAGCCATTGCCAAAGTTATACCCCAGGACAACTTCGTAGCCGTCGTAATCAGTACCGGTTTCTGCGCCTGACTTGTCTTTCCAGTTTTCACCCATGCTGTACAGCAGAGCGGCATAGATGTTGTTGGCATCGTACGCGACAGACAGGCCTGTCACTTTTGCATCATCAGTACCGTCTTCACCTTCACCCTGGTTGTAACCAGCACCGAATTTAACACCGACTGGCAGAGCGTAAGAGGCGGCAAGACCGAAGGAGCTTGATGTGTCGCCATCGACCTGAGTCACCGCGTTGTTGTCCAGCTGGTAGCTCGCCTCAACGGCCAGGCCGTTAAACTCACCAGCGTATTTCAGCACTGAGCTTGCTTTACCTGTACCGAAACGGTCGGTCCCTGTACCACTTGCATCAGCACCGAATTCTTCCAGGGTATCGGTATAGTCAGAAATCAGTGTGTAAGCACCGTACTGGCGACCGTAGGTGGCTTCACCGAAGTTACCGCCCAGACCCGCATAAGCTTTACGTGTTTCAAGACCTTCGTCTTTAGAAGAGGCGTTCACTTCGGTTTCGTATACGCCAACACCGTAAAGGTCGTTGTTAATCTCTGACTTCGCTTTGGCACCGAAGCGGAAGTAGCTTTGATCGCCTTTTTCACTGTTATCATCCGAGCTGTAATACATCCCTACTGCACGGCCATACAAATCAACGGTTGCCCCATCCTTGTCATAAACGTTTGCAGCAACAGCTGAGCCAGAAACAAAAGCAGTAATCAATGCCGATGCTAAAACAGTTTTTTTCATTTCTTTTTCCCCTAAGTAGGTATCAAGTGCTTCATTGCTGTTTTGATGGGCTGCAGGATAGAAGGTGAATATGACAAAAAAATGTTGTTCAAAAGTCACTTTGATGAAAGCGGCTCATATTTATCAATAAATTAATGAACTTTTTACCTCTGTTGGCCCCTAAGATTGTTCAATCTCAGTCATCGGGTTGTTTATGGTAGAGTGCGTGAATTGCTCCCGGATAATCTCTGTTATTTACAAGCCACTGATGGGATTTTGAACTGAACAGCAGGATGAGAAAATGAATCAGACCATTGATACGATACTGGCACACCGTTCTATACGACGTTTTACCTCTGAACCTATTCAGGCGGATGTACTCTCGACCCTGCTTGATTGTGCAATTGCTGCGTCGTCTTCCAGCTTTATCCAGTGCGTGAGCGTGATACGGGTGGCTGATACAGACAAACGGACTCAGTTGGCTCATCTGGCTGGTGATCAACCTTATGTGGCTTCTGCCGCAGAGTTTTTAGTGTTCTGTGTTGATTTCCACCGTCATTTGCAAATTCATCCTGAAGCTCAGCTTGGTTTTACTGAGCAAACGCTGATTGGTGCCGTTGATGCCGCGCTCATGGCACAAAATTGTTTGTTAGCGGCTGAATCTTTGGGGTTGGGGGGCGTTTATATTGGCGGGATTAGAAATAATCCGGCAGAGGTGGCTGCATTGCTTGATATGCCTAAGCATGTCATGCCCGTCTTTGGTTTGTGTCTGGGCTATCCGGATCAAAATCCTGAAGCTAAGCCACGTTTGCCGCAGTCTTTGGTGATTCACCAAAACAGCTATCAGCAGGAACTGGATCGCCATCAACTGGCAGAATACGATGAAAAAGTGCGCCAATATTACCAGTCGCGAACTGGCGGCAATAAAGACATGAGCTGGTCAGAACAGATCACCGCGACCTTAACCAAAGAAGCCCGGCCCTTCATGAAGGATTTCCTTATCAGTAAAGGCTTTAGTACCAAGTAGGCTTCAGTTAAACTATTTGAGTATTCACTCATTTATTATCAGACCGATTTGTATAAACGGCCACTTTCTGCTTGTAATTTAACAAGAAAGTGGCCAAATCGAGCACTTAGCATGCCGATGCTGGAGGGGATTGTCATTTCATACTGGTAGGACTTCTGCCGCTTTACAGACATAGCTTTCCATCATAGTGAGTGGATTGGCTGTAAAATCAAATTATTACGGAATTTTTTATGAAAAGAACGGGCCTTTCAGCCCTGGTGGTATTGTTTGCCCTGTTATTGGGTGCTTGCTCAAGCACACCTGAAATGAGTGAGTCGGATACTGCGATCTCTGAACAGGGAGAATTTCAGCGGGTTGTGTCTGCTTACCGGCACTGGCAGCAGTCACTGCAACATACCAGCGAACTGGCCATCTATTCACCGGATGTTTATCAGCTCATGATAACCAGCTGGGAAAATGCAGAAAAAATTTATCAAGAGATCACCGCAACGCCGTCGACGGCTTATAAAAGTTACTCTTTGTTTTCTTCTACGACTTATTTACAGCAGATACAGTCAGAGCTGAATCAGGTTGAAGTTTCTTTGAATCAATTGAAGCAGTTACAGAAGGTCGCCGATGATGTTCTGTCTCCAGCCATCACTCAGATGCAGTATCTGGATTCTCTGGATGCCAGGCAGTATTACCGAAGTGAGTACACACGCTTGCATCGGCTGTATGCCAGCCTGTTTACCTTGGTAGAAGATGATGAACTGAGTGATGCGAGAGAGGAGCAGGATGAGTTTCTTTTGCGTAGCCACAGCCTGGAAGTCAAGACGATCAAGAAAATCTACATTGCGCCGCTGGAAGCCATGATGATTGAACTGCGTCGTCAGGATGTGAATGACTATGCGCCAAACAGCTATGCGCAAATTGAGCAGCGTATCGAAGCCGGCAAGGCATTAATCGAACGTACCCCCCGCGATCTTGATGCCATCCAGCAGGCGGCGAGTGCGGTACAGTTTGAGCTTGCCCACGCTCAGCATATTTCGCTGGAAGTTCAGCGCTTACGAGATTTAAGTAAAGATGATTACGAGTCATATATTCTGGATTTCGAAAATAAGCTGCTGAGAATTTCCAAGGCTTTAAAAGAAGAAGACTTGCGTGATCAGCCCATTCAGGAGCAGGCCAGATTAATCATTGATGGCGCTATTCATGCCAGAGAGGCTAGGGCCAGCGATCCGCCGGCAGATGAGGTGCTGAAGGATAAAGACAAGTATATCCGCGACCTCAATGCATTGGTCATGAGCCAGCAGCGTCAGATCAGCCTGCTACAGTCTAAGCTGTCTGTCAGCCAGGAGACACTGCCATCCGCGCCTTTACCGGCGTCGAGCGAAGCATCTGACTCCAGTGTCACCTTGACTGAGCCGCAGAAGGATACTGGTGAAACCGGATCTGCCGTTATGCAGTAAAGCGTCTGCCATACGGGTACACAGAAGCGAAAAGCCGCTGCCAGGGTAGCGGCTTTTTTTGTATACAATTTACGCACTGATTGTTTGAGAACACCATAACTCCTTTTTCCTGGCCACTTGTCTCAGGCCATGAACGCAGCGATTTATGCTGCATCATTCCTGCCTTTTTATCATCGATTCGCTGTTTCTATGATCAATGTTCACAGGCATCAGACGGATAATGATGTATTTTGTTACATCTTTAGCTGGTTTTGAGATATTTTTTAGATTTACTTTTATTTGGTTAATCATGCTTTTTTGTCTGATGGTTGGTTTTTGTACGGCTGAGACATTGTTTTCCCTCAGGACATAGATTAGAATTCGCGCCGCGCTAGATTGCGCAATTATTTTAATTAATGTCACTTTTATTTAAATTTTCCTGTAGGGGAATAAAATGTCTACGAATTTTGCAAATCCAGCACCTCTGGGATTGATGGGCTTTGGTATGACCACCATTTTGCTGAACATCCACAATGCAGGCTTTTTCCCATTGAACTCAATGATTCTGGCTATGGGGATTTTTTATGGCGGTCTGGCTCAAATCCTTGTCGGCATGATGTGTTTTAAGCGTGGTGACACATTCGGTACGACCTCTTTCACCTCTTACGGTCTGTTCTGGTTGACCCTGGTTGGTCTGATTGTGATGCCGTACATGGGGTTGCCTGCCGCACCTGCAGAGTTCATGGCATGGTATCTGCTGCTGTGGGGCGTATTTACGGCGTTTATGTTTGTCGGTTCACTGAACTACCCACGCGCCAAGCAATTTGTCTTTGCCTCTTTGACTGTGTTGTTCTTCCTGCTGGCAGCCCGCGATTTCACCGGCAGCGCCCTGATTGGCACCATTGCGGGTTTTGAAGGCATCATCTGTGGCGCGAGTGCGATTTATTTTGCGATGGCTCAGGTACTGAACCATGAGTTTGGCCGGACTATCCTGCCAATCGGCGAGCGCAAAGTGGCTGCTGTGGAGCCTCTGAAAGCAGCTGCTTAATTTTTCAATTCTATATTTACTGCTTACCCCGTGCCGTCAGGTACGGGGTTTTTTTATGCCGGTTTCCGGCTCAGGTAGTTGTATCGCATTGCGATGAATGAAGCAGGCCCCCTTAGCCTGGCTGCGCAATATAGCAGTGGGGTGAGCGCGTTGTCAGCAAGTGCGGCAAATTAGTAGGTGGGGAAGCCGAGGCTGTAGGACAAAAAGACAGATAGGCAGATAGACAGAGCATAAAAAAGGAGGCTTAAGCCTCCTTTCACGGATCAATCTGGCCACCCTTTTGGGATTAGCAGATCACTTTAATCGCCAGACCACCCTGAGAGGTTTCACGGTACTTGGCATTCATGTCTTTACCGGTTTCCAGCATGGTCTCGATCACTTTATCCAGTGATACCCGAGGCTCGGAAGCACGACGCAATGCCATACGGGAAGCATTGATGGATTTAACGGCTGCGATACCGTTCCGCTCGATACAAGGAACCTGTACCTGGCCGGCAACCGGGTCACAGGTCAGACCCAGGTTATGTTCCATCGCAATTTCTGCTGCCATACAGACCTGCTCAGGGCTCGCGCCCATCAGCTCTGCCAGACCGGCTGCTGCCATTGAACAGGCCACGCCCACTTCACCCTGACAGCCAACTTCTGCGCCAGAGATAGAAGCATTACGCTTATACAGACCGCCGATTGCACCGGAAGCGGCGAAGTAACGGATATACTCTTTCTCGCTGACCGGCTGAATGAACTTATCATAGTAAGCCAGTACCGCAGGGATGATACCGCAAGCGCCATTCGTGGGTGCTGTCACTACCCGGCCACCTGCTGCGTTTTCTTCATTCACAGCAAAGGCGTACATGTTCACCCAGTCAACCACTGTCATCGGGTCAGTGTTGGTACGCTCCGAAGTAATCAGCTGCTGGCGCAGTGCCGCTGCACGACGAGGCACACGTAGTGGGCCAGGCAGAATGCCTTCTTCGTTCATGCCACGCTCCATGCAGTCCTGCATGGTTTTCCAGATTTTAGCGAAGTAATCTTTAATTTCGTCTTCTGTGTTCATGGCACGTTGGTTTGCCATGACGATAGAGCTCATGGAGCGACCGCTTTCTTTGCAGTGCTGAACCAGCTCTTGTGCCGAGGTAAACGGGTAGGGGACTTTGATTTCAGATTCTTCTTCTTTACCGAAGTTTTCTTCATCAACAATGAAGCCGCCACCGATAGAGTAGTAAGTTTTGCTGTAAATTTTGTCTTCACCAGCCCATGCATGAATACTCATGCCATTCTCGTGCAGGGATAGGTTGGTGTTATGAAAATTCATTCCGCCATCACGTGGGAAATCAACGGTGTGAATATTACCTGCAATTGGAAGACGCTCGGTTTCACCAACGCTGGCGATAAACCCAGGGATGCTGTCGATATCAACAGTTTCAGGGCTGTTGCCAGCCAGGCCCATGATAATGGCAATGTCTGTGTGGTGGCCTTTACCTGTCAGAGACAAAGAGCCATACACATCAACGGTGACTTTTGTCACATCATTGATTTTGCCCATTTCACGCAGGTTATCGACAAACTCTTTACCTGCTTTCATCGGACCTACAGTGTGCGAACTGGAAGGACCCACACCAATTTTGAAGATATCAAAAATACTGATCATGCGTAGTACCTCAGTCGGGGAAGCGATCTTGCCTCGGCCCGGGACTGTTATCTTTTTATGAACTCCCGCCCCTTCCTTGGCGAGTATAGTCAAAACAAAAGAGCAGGTGCTGAAAGCTCCCCTGCTCTTAAGTATCGGTTCTTTTACGTATTTTGTCAGTAATGCTGTACAGGCGAGAGGTTAGAAAAACAGCCCGTACATAATGGCTGAAATCGCAATCAGGCCCATGAGTGTGACAAATACGTTGCTTACCGCGCCCTTGTACTTCTGCATTGCCGGTACTTTATGTACAGCATACATAGGCATCAGGAACAAGATTGTCGCAATAATCGGGCCGCCTAATGTTTCAATCATCCCCAGAATACTAGGATTAACTGTCGCGACCAACCAGATAGTAGCAATCATGAAGACAACGGTAAATTTGTCAATATTCTTTTCGTTAACTTGCTTACCAGCCGACTTTAATTGTTTAGAAACTAGACCATTCAGACCTTCTCGCGCACCCAGATAATGACCGAAGAAAGAGGAAACGATAGCCACAAATGCTACAACCGGACCCAGGTACGAAATAAATGGGCTGTCATGTTTGTTGGCCAGGTAAGACAGAATCGCCAGGTTTTCCGCTTTCGCTTGTGCCAGATCCTGAGGGCTCAGGCTCAGTACGCACGAGAACACGAAGAACATCACAAAGCCCAGCAGCATAACGGCAGATCGCGCCAGAATGCGGGACGCTTTCTCTTCTGCCTGCTCGCCATGTTCGCGCGCTTGTGCTTGCGAGAAAGCCGAGATAATCGGGCTGTGGTTAAACGAAAAGACCAGAACAGGGATGGTAATCCACAAGGTGACCGCAAAATCACCCAGTGAAGGCATGGTGCTCAGGCTGACGGAAGACAGGTTCCACTCGGGGATCAGATATACCGACATAAACAGCAAAATGCCCACCAGCGGGTAAACCAGAAACTGAGTGACTTTCAGCATCAGTTTTTCACCGGCAATCATGACGGACATCATGCCCAGAATCAAAATGATCGACAGTAAAGCCCGTGGCATAGAATCCATGCCAAGCTGGTTGACCATGAAAGAATCGACAGTATTGGTGATACCGACACCGTAAATCAGCACAATCGGGTAAATAGCAAAGAAGTAGAGCAGGGTGATTAATTTACCGGCACGGGCACCAAAATGTTCTTCCACCACTTCAGTAATGTCACTGCCGGGCTTTGCGGAAGACAGGACAAAACGCGCCAGACCGCGGTGCGCGAAGTAAGTCATCGGGCCAATCAGCAGTGTCATCGCCAGCAGTGGCCAGAAGCCGCTCATACCCGCGTTGATGGGCAGAAACAGGATACCGGCACCAACTGCGGTACCAAAAAGAGAAAGCACCCAGGTCGTATCTTGTGCGGTCCAGCGGCTTTTGGCAGCAGCGGAGGCAGCAGATACAGATGCAGTTTTCGTTTGCATAAGTTAGTCCAACATTTAATAGGGAACAGGAACCGGGGTATTTTCGCTTATTTAAGGCGTGAAAAAATGATCTGTGAAAAAACTCGCTCACTATTTAACATTTGTTGCAAGGAAATGAGAGTTTGATCACCAAAGGAGTGGCAGTTTGTGTCTCAGGTGGTGAAAGGTTCAGCGATTGTCGACCCAGATTTGATGTGACAGGGCTTTGACTATCTGAGCCGTTGCGCCCCAGATGGAATATTCCTGATAGGGGATGGCATAAATGGTGTGTTCTTTACCTTTGAAGGTAAAACGCTGGGTGCGCATATTACGGGGATTGAGCAAGAAGGTGACCGGGACTTCAAAGATGCTGTCGACTTCGTTGGGATCGAGCACGGGCCGGTAGCTGGCGGCAACTGTCGCTAAAAACGGTGTCACCATATAACCGCTGAGCGTCGGGAGGGCCGGCAATGTGCCCAGAATGTCTTTTTTATCACACAGAATGCCGATCTCTTCCTGTGTTTCCCGAATCGCGGTATTGATGAGTTCGCCATCTTCTGTTTCAAAGCGCCCGCCCGGAAAGGCGACCTGTCCTGGGTGGTGTTTCAGATGGTTTGCCCGCCGTGTCAGGATCACATGATAGCCGTCAGGTCTTGCCACCAGAGGGATCATCACGGCTGCCGGTTTCAAGCGGCTGCTGTTTGGCAACAATTGCTGGATGCGTCTCTGATGGCTGCGATCATACTGACCTGGCTGCGCAAGCAGGAAGCGACTGAGCATGTGATGCTGAACTAACATGTGGACTCTCTGGTGGCGCCCCCTCCCGGCAATTTATTGAGGGTCTGTTATAAGATTGGCAGAATTTTGCTCAGCTTGTCCAGCGTTTCCTGGTATTCACTCTGAGCCTCACTGTCGGCCACCACGCCGCCGCCGGCCCAGGCATAAATCTGCTTCTCTGCTGCAATCAGGGTCCGGATTGTGATGCTGGTATCCATCTGGCCACAACGACTGATGTAACCAATACTGCCGCAGTACACGCTGCGTCTGTGCGGCTCCAGCTCTTCGATGATTTCCATGGCGCGAACTTTCGGCGCCCCCGTGATAGAACCGCCAGGAAAACAAGCTCTGAGCAGATCCGTTGCACAATAGTGAGCAGGGTCCATGTCCGCCGTGACTGTGCTGACTAAGTGATGCACGGCCGGAAAGCTTTCAATGGCAAACAGGCTGGGGACACGCACCGTTCCCGGTGATGCCACCCGGCCGATGTCATTGCGCAGCAAATCGACGATCATCAAATTCTCTGCCCTGTCTTTATCTGCGTGTTTCAGATCATCGGCATTGGCCTGATCGGTGACCGGATCGGCAGAGCGCGGGCGGGTGCCTTTGATCGGCTTGGTTTCAATCTTATTGTCTTTGAGTTTCAGAAAACGCTCCGGCGACACAGACAATACCGCAGCCTGATCAAGACGAATAAAGGCTGAAAATGGCGCGCCATTCTGGCTTTCCAGTTTCCGGTAAGCCTGCCATTCATCGCCCTGATAACCGGCGTTGAAACGCTGGGCGAGATTAATCTGATAACAGTCGCCCGCAGTCAGGTAATCCTGCACCTGATTAAATTTCCGGGTATAGCTGTCGAGCGTCATATTGGCCTGCCACTCAGTGGTCAGCCGAAAGGGGTCGCTCTGTTCAGACTGAGAGGCGCGCTGTGCCTGAAGCCACTGCAGTCGCGCTGAGGTATCTGGCGCCACTAGAGTAAGCTGGCGGGTCTGGTGGTCAGCAATCAGCGCCCAGTCATATAAGCCCACCGCCATATCCGGCGCCTTGATATCCTGAATGGCCAGGGCCGGTATCTTTTCGACCTGTCGGCCCAGATCGTAAGCAAAATACCCCACAGCACCACCGGTAAAAGGCAGATCATCGATGGCCGGACAGGGGGTAACAATTCAGACTGCAGCGCGTGCAACAATGAAAAGGGGTCTTGATCTGAGCTGCGTTGCTGGCCGGTTGCCTGAGTGATCACACTGATACCGTCGCGGGTTTCTATGGTCGCCAGCGGGCTGGCAACCAGAATGTCATAACGATTGTCAGGGTGGCCTTGCGCCGCTGAGCGCAGCAGCATCGCCCAGGGGGAGGCAGACAGTGGTTCGAACCAGTCCAGAACAGCATCCTGGCTATAGTCCAGATGCATCACCTGGAGTTGAGAGGCAGCAGAATATTTCATTTTCTTTTTGTGACAGGTGTTCGATTGGCGCATAGCGCGAGATTGCGGGCAAGAGTATCATAACCTCGGAAATAAATACGACGTCTGTACCGCGACTTTTCCGGTGCATTGATGATTCAGCTCAAGATTTCGGTCTGCCTCTGACACCCTACCACGCATAAGGTCTGGGTCAGGCCCGTCAATTTGCAGGCGCGTATACGACAATAAGCAACGAGGGCAATTATGACCGTCATCCGTAAAGAAGATGTGATCAGCAGTGTGGCAGACGCGCTGCAATACATTTCCTACTACCATCCGCTGGATTTTGTGCAGGCGCTTGAAAAGGCATACCACAAAGAGCAGAGCCAGGCTGCGAAAGATGCCATGGCACAGATTCTGATTAACTCTCGTATGTCCGCCGAAGGCCATCGTCCGATTTGCCAGGACACAGGTATTGTGACCTGTTTCGTGAAAATTGGTATGAACGTACAGTGGGAGAGCGATCTGACCGTTCAGGAAATGATCGATGAAGGCGTGCGTCAGGCGTACAACAACCCGATCAACCCTCTGCGGGCATCAGTTGTTGCGGATCCTGCAGGAGCGCGCATCAACACTAAAGATAATGCCCCTGCAGTTGTCCATATTGATATGGTCCCGGGTAACGAAGTGGAAATTCAGCTGGCGGCCAAAGGTGGCGGCTCAGAGAACAAAACCAAAATGGTGATGCTGAACCCGTCGGATGATATTGCCGAGTGGGTTGAAAAGACGGTTCCTCTGATGGGCGCGGGCTGGTGTCCGCCGGGTATGCTCGGCATCGGTATCGGCGGCACGGCTGAAAAAGCCGCGGTACTGGCGAAAGAGTCGCTGATGGAAGCGGTTGATATTCATGAGCTGATCGAGCGCGGCCCGCAAAATGCGGAAGAGAAACTGCGTCTGGATATCTATGAGCGTGTCAACAAGCTGGGTATCGGTGCTCAGGGCCTTGGTGGCATGACAACCGTGCTGGATATCAAAATCAAGACAGCGCCAACGCATGCGGCCTCTAAACCTGTGTGCATGATTCCGAACTGCGCGGCCACCCGCCATGTGCATTTCACTCTGGACGGCAGTGGCCCGGCAGAGCTGACACCGCCTAAGCTGGAAGACTGGCCGGAAGTGACCTGGGAAGTGGGCCAGAATGTGCGTCGTGTTAATGTCGACAACATCACCAAAGAAGAAATTCAGCAATGGAAGTCCGGTGAAACTGTGCTGTTGTCCGGTAAAATCCTGACCGGCCGTGATGCGGCCCATAAGCGTATTCAGGAAATGCTGAACAGCGGACAGGGCCTGCCCGATGGTGTCGATTTCAACAACCGCTTCATCTATTACGTCGGCCCTGTGGATGCCGTGGGCGACGAAGCTGTGGGTCCTGCCGGTCCGACAACGTCCACGCGTATGGACAAATTTACCGACATGATGCTGGCTGAAACCGGCCTGATTGGCATGATCGGTAAAGCAGAGCGTGGCCCTGTGGCGATTGAATCAATTAAAAATCACAAGGCTGTGTACTTGATGGCTGTTGGCGGCGCGGCGTATCTGGTGGCGAAAGCGATCAAGAAATCGCGCGTTGTGGCATTTGAAGATCTGGGCATGGAAGCTATCTACGAATTTGAAGTGCAGGATATGCCTGTCACGGTCGCCGTCGATTCAGACGGTGTGAATGCGCACCAGACCGGCCCGGATATCTGGAAAGTCAAAATCGCTGAAATGGATGCGTAACACGCTCAAGTGGTATCTGCTGAAACAATTTGAAATAAAAAGGAGCCGTTTGGCTCCTTTTTTTGAACTGGTTTAACCTTTGATTAAGGATAGAAACAATAAAATGGCACTTTTTTGCTATGTTAGCGAAAAGGCAGCATGAAAAATGTTGAATAAATCAGACGTATTGAATTGGAGAGGCATTGAATGAGGTTCACTCTGCTGGCCCTGACGCTGTCGGTGAGCATGCTCACCGGTTGCAGTGAGGAAACAAAATCTGTGCCCGAACCTGTCTCCCGACCGGTGAAGTTGTTAACTGTTGAGGTGGGTGGCAGTCAGAGTTATCGGACATTTCCAGCTCAGGTAGAAGCCGGCGATAAAGCGGTGCTGGCATTCAGGGTCTCGGGAGTGTTGGAAAGTGTGGATGTACGCGATGGCGAAGCCGTGAGAAAAGGCCAGCGTCTGGCAAAGCTGAAAACCGATGAGCTGACCTTGCTGGTCGAACAGGCCAAAGCCAATTACAACCTTGCGCAGGTTCAGTACAAACGAAATGCGGAATTGCTGAAAACTAATGTCGTGTCCGAACTGGATTTTGACCAGTCAACGGCAGCCAGAAATCAGGCCAGAGCAGAATTAGATAAACAGGAAGCTAACCTGAAATATGCCACCCTGGTTGCACCTTATGATGGTGTCGTGTCTATTACGATGGCCAACAATTATGAATATGTTTCAGCGAAACAACCTGTGATGCATATTCAGAGTGAAGGATTGTTGAATGTGAGTTTCCAACTCCCGCAACAGTTACTCTCGCGCACGAGATCCAGCGATGAGCGTTCTGCTCAGGTGATCTTCGATACCATCCCCGATCAGGTGTTTCAGGCGAGTCTGAAGGAAATTGACACTGAAGCGGATACCAAAACGTCCAGTTACCAGGTCAAGCTCACCATGGAAAAACCCGTTGATCAAAATCTGCTTCCCGGCATGGCAGCGCAAGTGAAAATTGCGTTACCGCAAACCGGCGCCGGTTCATTACCAGCGCGGGCGATTGTGAAGGAGAACGGCAGCACTTATGTATGGCGGGTGGCTGACGATGGCAAAGTCAGCAAAGTTGAAGTGGTGCTGGATGAACAATCCCGTGTGGTCAGTGGGTTAGAAGATGGTGCGGTGATTGCTGCGTCTGGTGTGACTGAGCTGAAAGAAGGCCAGGTCGTGCGTGAATGGGTGAAGGAGCGGGGTCTCTGAGATGATAAATACCCTATTACGTTCGGCATTCTGGGTATTGCCGTTGTTGCTTACAGGGTGTGGCCAGGAGCCGCCTGCCGAGCCTAAGGCTCCGCCGTCTGTGAGCGTTTATCGGGTGGGACTGGAGCAAAGCTCACCGATTTTATCTTTTCCGGCCGTCGCTGCGGCGGCGGATAAATCTGTGCTGTCTTTTCGTCTCTCCGGTGAAGTGATCAAGGTCAACGTCAAGCCTGGCGAGTTTGTGAAAAAAGGCCAGTTGTTGGCACAACTTGATCCGACCGATTACCAGCTGACAGTGAATGATGCGCAGGCGAAATTCAGTCTGGCAGACAGTCAGTATCGCCGCTCGGCAAAACTGGTTAAGCAAGGCTATCTGGCCCAGTCGCAGTTCGATGAATTGGCTGCGCAAAGGCAAATTGCGCTGGCAAGGCTGAATCTGGCCAAGTTACGTCTGACATTCACGGCATTGCACGCCCCGGTCAGCGGGGTGATTTCGCGTGTGCCGGTTGAGCAGTTCGAAAATGTCCAGGTAGGTGAAGCGGTGATGAATATCCATAGCGCGACTGACGTGGATATCCTGATCCAGGCGCCGGACATGATTTACTCGAAAAGCACCGCCAGCCAGGTACAAAATAAGCGGCCGGGAACAAAAGTGATATTGGATGACGGGACAGAATATACCGCTTATCTGAAAGAATTTACCACAGAGCCGGATCCGGACTTGGGCTCTTTTAAAGTCACACTCACCATGCCTATGCCGAAAGAGCAGTTCATTTTAGATGGCACATCGGTCGAGGTAAAAGTGGACGGACAAAAAATACAGATTTATCGCTCGGACGAAGCGGTGATTCCGCTCAGTGCTGTGTTCAATGAAGATGGCGATGCGATTAACCCTGCCAATAAATTCGTGTGGGTAGTCAATGACGAAAGTACAGTGAGTAAGCGCCAGATAGTGACAGATAAAGTGGTCCCGAATGGTGTGCGTATTGTGTCAGGGTTACAGGAAGGCGAGGTGATTGTGACTGAAGGTGTCAACCGTCTCCGTGATGGTCAGCAGGTGATTGTTGTCGATCAGGAGGCAGCGAAGTAATGAAACAGGATATCGCCACATACTTTATTAAAAACAAAGTCATCAGTTGGATGCTGACGCTGATCTTTCTGATTGGCGGGACAATGGCATTTCTGGATTTAGGCCGTCTGGAAGACCCTGAATTTACGATCAAAGACGCCATGGTGGTGACTTCTTATCCTGGTGCAACAGCGCAGCAGGTTGAGGAAGAGGTGACTTATCCGATAGAGAAAGCCATTGGCCAACTCTCTTATGTTGATGAAGTGAACTCCATTTCGAGCCGGGATCTGTCTCAAATCACCGTGACCATGAAAAATAATTATGGGCCGGATGATCTGCCGCAGATCTGGGATGAACTGCGCCGCAAGGTGAATGATCTGAAACCCAGCCTGCCACCCGGTGTCGGCACACCCAAAGTGGTGGATGATTTTGGTGATGTATACGGTATTTTGCTGGCTGTAACCGGGGAAGGTTATAGCTACCGTGAGTTAAGCGATTATGTGGATTATCTGCGGCGGGAGCTTGAGCTGGTCAACGGTGTGGGTAAAGTACAGGTCACAGGGACGCAGCAGGAGCAGGTATTTATTGAAATCTCCATGCAGCGGCTCAGTAATCTGGGTATCTCGCCAGAGACGATTTATGGCACCTTGCAGCAGCAGA
This sequence comes from Photobacterium sp. Hal280, assembly GCF_037162255.1. Classification (NCBI taxonomy): domain Bacteria; kingdom Pseudomonadati; phylum Pseudomonadota; class Gammaproteobacteria; order Vibrionales; family Vibrionaceae; genus Photobacterium; species Photobacterium sp. Hal280. Next base: position 1,923,356 of record NZ_JARLUO010000005.1, on the reverse strand, counting down.
ATCTGGTAACCAGTTCTGGCGCTATTCGCGTTGGTGATGAGTACATTCGTGTTCAGACCACAGGCGAATTTCAGAATGTGGATGCGTTGGGCGATCTGATCATCAAAGATTCAGGCTCTCAGGGGCTGATTTACCTCAGAGATGTCGCCACGATAGAACGCGGGTTCAGGGAAGTTCCGGATAACCTGGTCAGTTATAACGGCAAGCAAGCCTTGAATCTGGGAATTGCCTTTGTTTCCGGTATCAATGTGGTCGAAGGCGGCAAGCGTGTCATGAGCCGCCTTGCTGAACTGAAAGTGCAGCAGCCGGTGGGCATCGATATCGGCGTGGTGTACAGCCAGCCGACAGAAGTGGATAAGTCGGTCAGTGGTTTTGTGGTCAGTCTGGGGCAGGCTGTCATCATTGTTGTCGTTGTTCTGCTGTTTTTCATGGGATTGCGATCCGGTCTCCTGATCGGGTTGATTTTGTTGCTAACCGTTCTTGCCACCTTTGTGTTTATGAAATGGATGGCCATCGATTTGCAACGTATATCACTGGGTGCGCTGGTTATTGCCCTGGGGATGCTGGTTGATAATGCCATTGTGGTAGTCGAAGGTATATTGATTGGTTTGCAGAAAGGGCGAACCCGGCTGCAGGCGGCGTCTGATATCGTCACCCAAACCAAATGGCCGTTGCTGGGTGCAACCGTGATTGCCGTGATGGCCTTTGCGCCGATTGGCTTATCGCAGGATTCGACCGGCGAATACACCCGTACTTTGTTTACCGTGCTGCTCATTTCTTTGATGCTGAGCTGGTTTACTGCGATTTCACTGACACCTTTCTTTGCCGATTTGTTCTTTAAGTCGCAAAAAGTGTCTGAAAATAGTGAAGAAGAGGATCCGTACAAAGGCAAAGTTTTTGTCCTCTACCGGCAGTTCCTCGAATTTTGTATGCGTCGTGCATGGCTGACTGTGATTGCGCTGGTGGCTATGTTGGGGGTGAGCCTGTATGGCTTTACGCTGATTAAGCAATCTTTCTTTCCCGCCTCAACCTCGCCTATGTTCATGGTGGATATCTGGTTGCCTGAGGGCACAGATATCCGGGCGACGAACGATGCGCTGAAACAAATGCAGCACCAGATAGAGCAGGACGACAATATTGATTATGTCAGTACCAGTGCGGGTAAAGGCTCGCAGCGCTTTATGCTGACTTATTCACCGGAAAAAAGTTATGCCGCATACGGTGAGCTGATTATTCGGGTGAAGCAGTTTGAAGGTGTGTTACCTGCCATGTCTCAGGTACAGGCGATCATTCGCAAAGACTTCCCGAATGTCGAATACAAGCTCAAGCAAATCATGCTTGGGCCCTCTTCGGGCGCGAAAATCGAAGCCCGTCTGGTTGGCCCGGATCCGACGGTACTCCGCAGTCTGGCCAAGGACGTGACGGATATCATGCGAGCTGATTCAGGAACCGCCAACATACGTCATGATTGGCGAGAGCGTACTAAAGTGCTTGAGCCGGTCTTCAACGAGAGCCAGGCCCGACGTTACGGGATCACCAAAAAAGATGTCGATGATCTGCTGCAAATGGCGTTTTCCGGTCTGTCGGTAGGTATCTACCGTGAAGGGACGACCCTGATGCCAATTGTTGCCAGATTGCCCGAGCAGGAACGTGTTGATATCAACACGATTGAGGGGATGAAAATCTGGAGCCCGGCGGTTCAGGGCTACGTGCCATTACAGCAAGTTGTTTCTGCCGTTAATCTGCGTTGGGAAGATCCGCTGATTGTACGTAAAGACAGGAAGCGGGTACTGACAGTGATGGCTGACCCTGATCCGCTGGGCAATGAAACCGCCGCGACGGTGCAGAAACGTATCCAGCCCGCCATTGATGCCTTAGACCTGCCACCGGGCTACGCGTTGGAGTGGGGCGGCGAGTATGAGTCATCCGGCGATGCCAAAGCGTCGTTGTTCAGCTCAATGCCTATGGGCTATCTGATGATGTTCCTGATCACTATCTTCTTGTTTAACAAGGTGAAGGAAGCGTTGATCGTGTGGGCGACTGTCCCTCTGGCGGTGATTGGGGTGGCTTCCGGTTTGCTGTTGCTGAACACCCCGTTTGGCTTTATGGCTTTGCTGGGCTTTTTGAGCTTGTCCGGCATGCTGGTGAAAAACGGTATCGTGCTGTTGGATCAGATCGAAATTGAAATCAGCAGCGGTAAAGAAAAATACCAGGCGGTGGTGGATGCCGCAGTCAGTCGGGTTCGTCCGGTCTGCATGGCGGCGATCACCACTATTCTGGGCATGATCCCGCTATTGCCGGATGTGTTTTTTAAACCAATGGCAGTGACCATCATGTTCGGCCTGGGCTTTGCGACCATACTGACCCTGATTGTTGTCCCTGTGCTGTACCGTTTATTCCACAGCGTCCCGATACCGGGTCGTGAGGGGGAACCGGTACCAGAAAATCAACCGGGTTAGTCTTTTCATACTGATTTTTGGAATATCACACCTGTGTCCTCCCCCGCATTTGCGCGGGGAGGACGGTGAATTGAGGCGGATGTTATGATGCCGATTCACGGATGGGGCTGCTTTGGGACAGCATACGCTTGGTGATCACCGGATAAATAATCAGAGAAAACAGAACCATGCTGATTGCCATCGTCAGAAATAAAGGTTTGTAACTGAAATCGGCCGGCAGCATCAGGATCAGGGCAATGGATACCGCGCCGCGTGCCCCTGAGAAATTCAGCAGCCAGAAATCAAGCCGGGACAGTTTTTTCGACTCGATTCGCAGGACAGGCAACATCAGCCAAAGCGAAATAAACCGCGCCGAAAAAGCAGCACGATGGATAACAGTATGATAACGGCGGACAAAACATCGGCAGACAGCAGGGTAAACACGCTGGAACCGAGCAGGAAGAAAAGCAGCGCGTTGGCGACATAATCCAGATACTCCCAGATCTCCTGGTGCGCCAGATGATTGGCATCGTCCTGATAGGGCTTGTAACCGTAGGCCAGTGCCGCGGCAAATACGGCCAGAATCCCGGAAAAATGCAACTCTTCTGCCAGCACAAAACTGCCATACGCCAATGCCAGCGTGATATTGGTTGTTAAGGTGTAATGCCGTTCATGGAGTAACGTCAGCAGCCAGCGAGCCCCACGCCCGAGTACGGCACCCACCGCTAAAGCGCCCACCACATGCGACACCAAACTCAGGCTGCTGCTTGTCACATCGAATTCCGCACCGCTGAAAATGACCAACGAAAGAATACTGGCCACAGTGACGACGAAACCGTCGTTCAGTATGGACTCCCCTTCAATCAGCAGTTTCTGGTTTTCGGTCACGCTTTGGTTATCTTTGAATAAGGCGCTGATTGCCAAAGGATCGGTGGCGGAAATGACAACCCCGAACAACAATGCAGGCATGAACGGCACCCCGAGCAGCCAGTGTATGGCGGTCGCTATCACCAACATGCTGATCAATATACCGAAGGAGCCGGCCAGTGACGCGGGGATAAGCACCTGCCTGAAATGAAACAGACAAATACATTGGGTGGATGAAAACACCAGCAGCGGCACGAAAAGATACAGCACAACATGTGGCTCCAGCACCAGATCCGGCAAGTTGGAACCTGGCATTGCGGAAACCGCGCCGTAGATCAGTCCCAGCAGGAGGATCCAGGTAATGTCTGAAAACAGCCGCCAGCGGTGAGAGAAGAAAAAGATGGCGTTCAGGGCAACCCAGCCCAGTACGGCAAAGATGACAAGTGAGGGGATCGATTCATAGCCAGTCACAGACATCTCTCCAAAAAGTGATTGTTTTTTATACTTTAATCGTGCTGGAAGATGAAGCAAGCGGATTGTGTGAAATGAGAACCGATCAGATAAGAAAAAGGCTCCATGCCTGGAGCCTTTTGACTATGACTGGACAGATAAAAGCTGATTACTCAGCTACTTTCCAGCTGATTTGTTCACCGGCCCGAATCGGCACCACCTGGTCGGCACCGAATTCCATGGTGTCCGGCACCGCCCAGCTTTGTTTGGTCAGGGTGATGGTGTCGTGATTGCGAGCCAGGCCGTAGAAATCAGGACCATTGTGGCTGGCAAAACCTTCCAGCTTGTCGAGTGCACCTGCCAGCTCGAAAACTTCTGCGTACAGTTCAATGGCAGCATGTGCCGTATAAGAACCGGCACAGCCACAGGCGGCTTCTTTTTTGCCTTTCGCATGCGGTGCTGAATCTGTGCCCAGGAAGAATTTGTTGCTGCCACTGGTCGCTGCTGCAATCAGTGCTTCCTGATGGGTGTTGCGCTTTAAAATAGGCAGGCAGTAAAAGTGCGGGCGGATGCCGCCAGCCAGCATATGGTTGCGGTTATACAGCAAATGGTGAGCGGTAATCGTTGCGCCCACGTTCGGCCCGGCGTTGTTGACAAAGTCGACGGCATCTTTGGTGGTAATGTGTTCAAGCACCACTTTCAGGTTTGGCATGGCAGCAACAATCGGTGCCAGCACAGTGTCCAGAAAGACTTTCTCACGGTCAAAAATATCCACATCGTGCTTGGTCACTTCGCCGTGAATCAAGAGTGGCATACCCAACTCCTGCATGGCTTCCATGGTGGGCAGCAACTGATTGATATCGGTGACGCCTGAATCAGAGTTCGTGGTTGCCCCGGCAGGGTAGAGCTTTGCCGCATACACATGACCACTGGCCTTGGCTTTGCGAATCTCGTCAGGGGTTGTGTTATCGGTGAGGTAGAGCACCATCAAAGGAGAGAATGTTTCACTGGGCTGAGCAGCCAGAATACGATCACGGTAAGCAAGAGCAGCAGAGGTATCAGTCACGGGAGGAACAAGGTTAGGCATGATGATAGCCCGTCCCATATAACGGCTGATGTCCCGAACCGTATCCTTCAGTACATCGCCATCGCGCAGGTGTACGTGCCAGTCGTCCGGACGTGTGATAGTGATCGACGTCATAGTAGCTCCCTCCAAAAAATTCGCCCGATTCTAAAAGTATGGCGTGACTAAGTAAAGCCGTATTCCTGATTTACCCATCCAAACCGCAATCGTTTGCATTCTTTGTCCTGTCCTGTCCTGTCCTGTCCTGTCCTGTCGGTGGTGTTGCGGTTAAGCATCGTTTGATCAGACGAAACATTGATCGAAAACAATCACAGAATCTGTCTGAGTGGTAGCGTAAATATATGCTTTCGGTTTCATTAAAATTGAGTGCATTTCAATAACAGTCCTTACCTTACCTACAAGAGACAGAATATAAAAATGGCATCTATAACCAGAACACAAGATATTACGCCGCTAAAAGACAGCACGTTTTGTGTGTCAGTGAATGATATTGAAGTGAAAGCGGTAGCCGGTGAAAGTGTCTTGAGCACACTGTTAGCCAGTGAGTTCAGGCGTTTGATGAAAAACGATTTTGGCGCATCGTCAGGGGCCTATTGCGGTATGGGCGTTTGCCATTGCTGCCTGGTCGAAATTAATGGCCGCCACAAACAGCGTGCCTGCCAGACGCTTGTTCAGCCCAGCATGAAAATCCGTACCTGTCGTAATCGCGTTATCGAAGGGGACAGCAAAAATGCCTGAGAATATCGTGATTGTCGGTGCCGGCCCAGCAGGCATGTCGATAGCATCCACTTTGTCGGCATTTGGTATCCGATCAACTGTCATTGACGAGTCGCCCAAAGCCGGCGGTGTTATCTATCGCGGCCCCTGGCGGGCAACACAAACCATGCCGCATCTGGATGAAAGCCTGCAGAAGAACATCGCTTTGCAGCAGGCCCTGGTGGCGGAGCATCGACACAATATTGAATTGCTGACCGAGACGCGGGTGCTTGGCCCGTTAGCCGGCAGTCAACTGCTGCTGTCCTGCCATGACAGGCTTTCCGCTCAGGACTTTGATTATCTGTTTTTGGCAACGGGCTGTCAGGAACGGAGCATTCCTTTTCCGGGCTGGCAGTTACCGGGTGTGATGCTGGCGGGTGGTATCCAGCTACAGCTCAAGAGCGGATTGGTCCGCCCCGGTCGGCAGGCGGTCATTACCGGGACAGGCCCGTTATTGATACTGCTTGCTTGTCAGCTGCTTCGCTCAGGCATTGCAGTGAAAGGTGTCTATGACGCCGCATCTTTCAGTGAGATGAGCAAGGAAGTGGTCGCGCTGCTCAACCGTCCGCAAATAGCACTGGAAGGTCTGTCGCTTCTTGCGTATCTCAGGTTGCATCAGGTACCGGTGTACTATGGCTGGGGGATAGTAAAAGCGAAAGGCAGTGTCAGTCTGGAGCGTGTTGCCGTTGCACCCTATAACAGCAACTGGGAAGCCGATCAGCAGAAAATGCAGTGGATAGAGGCCGATTTACTGGGCGTGGGTTACGGCTTTGTGTCCCGGTCCCAGCTGGCTCAGTTAATGGATCTTGAGGTCAGAGTGGATGAATTCAGCGGACTGATTCCGGTAACAGATGCTTATCAGCGCAGTAGCCGCGCGAATATTTTCTGTGCCGGTGACTCTGCCCGTTTCGCCGGGGCGGATGTCGCCATTGTGGAAGGACAGATCGCGGCCCTGGCATTGGTGGCAGAGCTGTATCCAGACAAAGCGGCAGACGTAGCAGAACGTCATTCTGAACTGCAGAAGACGCTCAAGCGTTTGTACCGTTTCCGTGGCGCTTTTGACCGTGCCAATCAGCGTAAAAAAGGGTTGTTGAACCTGCCCGACGCCGAAACTGTGATCTGTCGTTGCGAGCAGGTAAAGCGTTCTGCCATAGATAAAGCGATCGCCGAAGGATGCCGGGATAGCGTAAGCCTGAAAATGCGGACCCGTGTCACCATGGGGGACTGCCAGGGAAAAACCTGCAGTCATTATTGCTATGACAGGTTAGCAAATGAAGGCTTTCACCGCGAACAGGGCCTGTTTCGAGTCAGATTCCCTCTGGATCCCATTCCTTTTGCTGCCATGGAGAACGAATAATGAAGCACTATGATGTTGTGATTTGTGGCGGTGGGGTGATTGGCGGAGCGGTGGCCTTCGCGTTAAGCCGTAACCGGGATCTGAACATTGCGCTGGTCGATTTTAAAAAACCGGGTAATGCTTCCCGCGCCTCTGCCGGCGGATTGTGGGCAATGGGCGAATCAACGGGTTTGGGCTGTGGAGTTATTCTGTTTAAGACGCTGTCAAAACAACTCCGGGAAGGGGCGGACGTATCAGACGCCTCTGACATGAAGCCACATATCATGCCTAAGCCTTTTTTTGATCTGGCGATGATGTCAAATGCCATGTATCCGGCATTAAATCAGGAGCTGCTGGAGAAACACGGTGTTGATATGAAATTTGAAAAAACAGGGCTGAAGTTTGTGCTGTTTGATCAATACGATCGTATTTATGCTGAACATATTGCGGCTGCTGTACCAGATCGTCAGCAACACATTCGCTGGCTTGATAAAGCCACGCTGCTGGCAGCAGAGCCGAATATAGCACCGGATGCCATTGGCGCGATGGAGTTCGATACCGACCATCAGATTAACCCTTACCGGCTGAATGATGCCTATGTGGAAGCTGCGCGCCAGAACGGTGTGGATTTGTATCTTAATACCTCAGTCACAGCGATCGAACGACAGGGTCATCGGGTGACGGGCGTGCAGACGTCCCGGGGTAAATTAAGCGCCGGTATGGTCATCAATGCCGCCGGGGCGTGGGCTGAGCAGATCAATCTGTGGGCGACAGGTATGCAGATGCCGGTGTTCCCGGTCAAAGGACAGGTGCTGGTGTCTGAAAAAATGCCCAAGATACTGAACGGCTGTATTACCACCAGTGATTGTTATATTGCGCAGAAAGACAATGGCGAGATACTGATTGGCTCAACCACAGAAGAGTGTGGTTACGACACCCGCACAGATTTGAACCAGCTTAAATCCTTGGCCCGGGGCGCGATGAAGACGATTCCTCAGTTGCGCGACATGAACATTAAACGCTGCTGGGCCGGATTACGTCCCGGCTCGCCGGACGAGCTGCCGGTTCTGGGGCCAGTGCCCGGCATTGAGGGGTATCTGGCGGCCTGCGGTCATTTCAGAACCGGTATGCTGACTTCTGCGATTACCGGTAAGTTACTGAATGAACTGGTCCGCGGTGAACCAACCAGTGTGGATATCAGCCCATTTCTGTACCAGCGCTTCTTGGATGATTTACCAGGACAGACGCCGGTGTAGTCACCGATGGATTTAGAAGTACAGTCACATTAAAGATTGGTTTGGATTTAGAAGGACAGTCACACTAAAGATTGGTTTACAGGGACAGTCATATTAAAGCTTAAACCAATAGGCGCTTCACTGAATTCAATGAATTGCTTGTAAAGCGCCGTTAAAAGTATCGATTTACAGCGTGTTGGAATGCAACGTCAGATTTTATGTCTCTGGCATGATTTCCAGGCGAGCGGTGGCATACGAATGCATCGCTGTTGCGGTTCTGTTTGTTGTGAATGGATTAAGGGATCTGTAAACCGATACACCGTTGCCGGTTCAGTTTCGGCAAAACGGCTTGAATTGATGATGTTGTGCCAATGAGGGACCCTGTTTTTATTTTGGTGCAGATATCAAGCCACACATTTGAGTGTAAACCGAGCCGTTCAAGGATGGGATGCTGGGTTGAGCAAATATGGTGACGTGTCCCTTCTTTGATTTGCCTTCCGGTCCACTCAACCAGTTCAAGATAATCGAACAGGTAAAATGGCAGTCCTTCAGGCATATCGTTGCGCGGATTGCCCGCAAAGGGAAAGAGATTGGGCGGCGTTGCTTCGTTTTTTGAAGCGATTTAATGCGCGCTTTCAGGGAAGTGTAATCGGAGGTTTCTGGTGTCTCCGCGATACCCGCCCGAATCGGGTTCAAGTCAACGTATGCCATGGCCGCAGCCAAGGCTTTTTCATCCAGCAATGCCTGGCTTTTGAAGCGGCCTTCCCAAAAGTGGCCAGTACACTCGTCTTCCTGATTGGCTTTGCTGGCGATGTGTTGATTGAGCAGGCGCATGAACCAACTAATGGAGCAAAGCCGCTCGCGCCAGGTTTTGATGATGGTTAAGCAAGCAGAATGTTCAGCCTCGGATAAAGCCTCGTGCTTTAAAAACCGCTGAATCAGCACAGGGGCGCGATGTAAGGTGAGCCAGCGCTCTATAACTTCATGGTTCGAGATGCGGTGGGCCTGATCCTTGTTGATATGCAGAACGACATGGTAGTGATTGCTCATAATGGCGTAGGCACAAACATCGACACAGAAGACACTGGCGATGCGTTTCAGCCGTTTCTCAACCCATCCCCGCCGGTGTTCATAGCTGATCTTGGTCAGTTCATCGTAGCCGCACAGGGAGGAGCGGCGAACACAGCGGGAAACGCAATGGTAGTAGGGCGTGGCTTCTATACTGATAAGCTGGCTGCGTGCTGTCGTCATTGGGAGTCACAATTATTGAACTGGATAAATATACAGTATATGTCTGTGCTGGCCGAAAAAAGGAGCAAATAACGAAGTGGGGATCTGTGTCAGAATCTCATGAAATTAATGAAGTTCTTTGTTTCTTTACGTGTCTGTCCTTGCAAGCAGTCCTTGTACAACTTGCGACTGTAATGTCCATTCTTGATATGTCTGTCCTGCTATGTCGCCTCCTTGCGTGCGGTGTGCCTGTCCTGATAAGTAGTTGCACTTAATAGCCCTTATTGTCGCTTGGTTATCTATTTCGGTAAAACGGTGCGGATTAGCGTATTATGTCGTTACTGTATTTGCTGAAGATATTCATGACCATTCCAATAAAAAACATCGCTGTTCCTGAAGTTTCTTGCTCTACTTGTCAGGCTTGCTGCTGCCGCTTAGAAGTCATGATCATTACGGATACTGGCGTCCCAGAACAGCACATTGCCACTGATGAATGGGGTGGTGAAACTATGTTACGCCTGGCCGATGGTTGGTGCTCGGCGCTAAACAGGGAAACTTTTATGTGTACCATCTATGAAAACCGGCCTTGGATTTGCCGGGAATTTGAAATGGGCTCATACGAATGCCGGGATGAAAGAGCCGATTTGGTGTGATTATTGGGAATAAATCAGGATCAGAAGAACAGAGTCTATCTAAGCGCCTACGGAAAACTCAGAGATAGTATAGATCGGGCTAAATAGATGCTTTTAAATCGGGGCCAACATGGGTTATGGACACCAAAGTTGGCCTCTGGGGTAACGAAGCGGTTTTATAGCTGCTGCCGCCAATAAGCCAATCAAATGAACATCACTCACAATCAACGTGAATGATGCCCGTCAGAGTCAGATTTTCACGCAAGCGAAAAGGGCATTGCCTGAGCTGTTATCCCAAGGGATGATTTTCTCATAGTCATGTTCAAAGACATGAACTTCAAAGTAGGGCTGCAGGATCTCTTTTAACTGATTGATAGTGACAGCAACCATGGGGTGTTCGTCATGCCATTGATGGGTTTCTTCAGCCGTGCTTTTTTCGATGCTGAGCTTTAACGACTGTTTTTCGCCGTCGCCGCAATAATGCCAGCCGGAGTGGAAAGTGAACTGGCTGCCGTCGTGCAGAGCTGTGTGCCTGACAAATAAATCGTTATTGATTTTATCTTTGTCGACCACGTTAAAGCAGAACATCCCCTGATCGCTTAATGCACTGTGTACGCTGGCGATACAGTCTTTCAACTTTTCAATGCCATCGCTGTAATGGATGGAATACAGGAAACAGGTAATCAAGTCGACCGGGGAAGTGATGTTGAAATCACTCATGTTTTGCAAAGTGAACTCTGCTTCCGGACAACGCGTGGCCGCAATATCCAGCATCGGCTGATTGATATCCAGTCCGCTGCTCTGATAGCCATAATCAATGAAATGCCGAACATGCGGTCCTGTTCCGCAGGCCAGATCAAGATGGGTATTTCCGTTGTTACCGAACAATTGATGGAGCCGGCGAATACAGTGGCTTTGGGCCTGATAATCGATATCGACACACATTAAGTCGTAATAGCCTGAAAGGTCGGTGTAAAGGGCGTTGGCGGACATAGATGCCTGGTAGACTGAGCTGAAATTTTTGGGTGGCGCATAGTAAACCAATCTGCCGCAATTGCGAAGCAGATAAAAGTATCAGTAACTGAGCCTGTCGCTGGTTATGGCGGGACAGACACGGTTATGAAGGTAACAGGGCTTGTCGCTGGTGATACTGGGACAGACGCGGTGAAAAAGGGTGTTGGCGGGACAGACACTATAAAAAAGGCCAGAAACTCGTTCTGGCCGTTAGAGCGTTATTGTAATGTTCAGAGGGTAAATCGCTGAACCAGGGCGTTTTGTTCTTTGGCCTGGTGATCCAGTTTCAGGCTGGCACTGGTGACGCTTTCCATCGCCGCAAGGTTGGCATCGGCAATTTCACTGATGTCTTCCAGGCTACGGGCAATACTGGCCGTGGTGCTGCGCTGCTCTTCAGTGGCTTGCACAATCTGGCTGCTCATATCGCTGATTTCAATAATGATGGCTTCAATTTCTTCCATCGCGCTGCTGGCTTCCGAGGTCTGGTTGACACTGTCTTCCATTTCGTTCACGCAACTTTCAATCACCTGAACCGCCTGGCTTGAGCTGGATTGCAGCTCTTGAATCATGGATTCAATCTCACCTGTGGAGGCGGTCGTTCGCTGCGCAAGAATGCGCACTTCATCAGCAACCACCGCAAAACCCCGGCCTTGTTCACCGGCGCGGGCGGCCTCAATGGCTGCATTCAGTGCCAGCAGGTTGGTCTGATCGGCAATTGTGCGAATCACGTCCAGGATACTGCCGATATTACTGCTCATTTGCTGAAGCTGATTCACCGCCTGAACGGATTGATCCAATTGCTCAGACAATTGATGGGTGGTGGAAATATTGCGACCCATCACACCGCGGCCCGTCGCTGCAGCAGACTCGACATTTTTGACTTTATCCAGCGTGTGCTGGGCACTTTGGGTCACCTGAGCCACAGAATGCTCCATTTCTGTCATTGCCGTCGCGACGGATGCGGTTTGCTGGCGCTGTTCATTCAGACGATCTTTGGCGTCGGCTGTGGTGGTCTGGTTTTGGGTCGCGACTTCCGTCAGCTCGGCAGAGGCATCGCTGAGCTGGCTCAGGAGTTGCTGCAGATGGTCTGCCAGGGTATTGATGTGGTGACTCAATTGCCCGAATTCCGCAAACTTGTTGTCTGTAATGCGCTTTGTCATATCGCCAGCTGTCAGTGCTTCCAGTGTGGTCAGGGTCGAAGCCAGCGGTTGTCTGACATTACGCGCCAGGAACCAGCCGATAACAACGGCCAGAAATGCGGCCAGGCTGCCTAATAACACGGTATTTCTGACCCCAGTCTGGTAAGACGTACCGGCCTGAGCGATAGCCGTGTCCATGTCTCCACGAGCCTGACTCCGGAAGCTTTCCAGTAAAGCATTGGCATTGTTAATTTCTGCCGCCAGATTACTGATACTGGTATAGAGGCGTTCCTGAGCCTGAATATAGTTAAAATGCACATCCAGTACACCGCCGGACTGACCGATGTCCTGATTGTACTGCTCAATCGACGAGTCAAAAGTCCGCTTGAGATCGGGGATCATTGAGGTCAGTGTGCGGTAAGAATTACTGAGATGGTTAACCAGGCGCTTATTGTTTTTTATCGCTTCATTAATTTTTTCAACATCACTGGATGCCAGCGCATCAGAAGTGATGGCTTCTGTCTGACCGAGTTTGTCGAAGTAACTTTTTGCCAGCATCAGCTCAGACACGCGGCTGCGATCGGCAATCACATCTTTCATCCGCACATTGAGGTCACGATGTAACTGCTGAAAACGGCGGATGGATTGTTGACGAGCGTCATTGGCGGTTAATTGATCACGATAGTTGCTCATGGCAACCTGGGCCTGAGTAAAGTATCTGTCTTCTAATGCTTTCAAGGCTTCCAGCTGGCTGCTCAGCGAAGGGTAGTCCTTCGCGGTATCGATAAGGGTTGCCAGCGTTTGCCTGAAATGATCGTAAGACTCAGTAAACTGACTTTCATACTGCTGCATTCGGTCCTGATCATTGGTGGTCAGAAAATCTTTAAACACTTTGTCGGCGACCAGAAGTTCCACATTGGCCTGACTGGAAATGGTGACTAACGGAACGGATTCGGTGTTTACCGACTCTAATTGCCCATAGATGGTTTTGGTTTCCATCAGCGTCAGTGTGCTGGTGGTCGCGAAGAGGCCGATCATCACGGCGAAACCCGCGTACATACGCCGGATGACAGAAGTCTGTTTTTTCATTGCACTATCGTCCCTAAAACATCCCGGGCCGGACACAGCCCGAGCATTTCCTTGCTTGCCAGTGTGGTTTTTATTCTGAGTGTTATTATTCTGTTACTCATACATCGTTTGCTTCACGACGTAAAATAAGTGTGCCTCAAGCCGTGACCGTGTCATCAAAATATCACCCTGATTTGCTAGGCAGGCGATGTATGAGGATAACCGGATACTCTCTGCACATACTTTGGCAGGTGTAACAAAATGAAGATTTTGCAGTGAAATAGTCGCAGGAAAATTGGTTTAAAACGACGTTCAATATTGCTCTGATTACGCGACTCACGCATACTCGGCAATGGTAGAATTCAAAAGATGGAGAAAGTCATGGCAGAAGAAACTATCTTCAGCAAAATAATCCGTAAGGAAATCCCGGCCGATGTGGTGTATCAGGATGATCTGGTCACTGCATTTCGTGATATTAACCCCCGCGCGCCAAGCCATATCCTGATCATTCCGAATAAGCTGGTCCCAACGGTGAATCATGTCGAAGCGGAAGATGAAGCGATGATGGGGCGTTTGTTTACCGTGGCCCGCAAACTCGCAGAAGCGGAAGGAATTGCGGAAGACGGATATCGTTTGATTGTGAACTGTAATCCTCACGGTGGACAGGAAGTGTACCACGTTCATATGCACCTGTTGGGTGGACGACCGCTCGGCCCGATGCTGGTTGGTTAAGACGGCGAATCTTCATGGTCTGCCGGCAGCAGAGATTTAGTGGGCGGCCAGATGACAAACAGGATCGAATGAAAAAACATTTCCGGCACAAAACGCTTGTCTTTTTTTGCGCTTTTATACTCTCTGGCTGTGCCAATTTATCCGGACATAGCCTGTTCAGCCATTACAGTGCCAGCACGAAAACCAGCCGGCAGGCTTTGTATCAAGGCCAGGTACAGGGCGCATTAGACACCCTGCCTGATGAACCTGCTGGGGCGATTCTCGACGGCATGGAGCGGGGCAGGCTGACGATGCTGGCCGGCGATTACACCGCCAGCTTTGCTGCGCTGCAGAAATCGGACAACGCGGTTAAAGAACAGCAAGATGCTGCCCGGATTCAGGTGTCTGAAGGGTTGAACCAGGCGGGTTCATTGTTCACCAATGACAATATGATCAGCTACCAAGCCTCTGATTATGAACTGGGATTTTTGCATTTATATCTTGCGCTGAACTACATTCATGATCGGGACCTGGATGGTGCGCTGGTTGAAATGCGCAGAGCGAACCAGGTTCAGGAAGCGGCCAAACAGCAGCGTGAATCTGAGTTAGCCTCGGCAGAAAATCAACTGCAAAAAGATGGGCTGACAGACAATATCGGTTCGGTGCTCGCGCGTTACCCGAATGCCGGCCAGACGCTGGCAGCGGTGCAGAATGGCTATTTATTCTATCTGTCAGGCATGCTGTATGAGGCGGACGGCAATCTGAATGATGCCTATATCGATTTCAAACGGGCATTAGCGGTTGCTCCCGAAAATCCCTATGTGGCAGAGGCGGTGCAAAGACTGGCTGAGCGGTTGAGCATGAAAGATGATCAGCAGCTGTTGGCCAAAAAGTATGGTCCCTGGCAATCACCTCCGTCAGAAACTGGTCGCCTGATTATTTTAGATGAACAGGGTGTGGTACAGGCTCCCGAAGGCTGGCGCTTGCCGCTTTGGCTTTATGACAGCCAGGGTCAGAGTGTGCTTTACAATCTGGCACTGCCTCATTACCCACCGCGTCCGACGGTTTTGCCGGGTAAACTCAGCTTGAACAACCGGTTACTGACTGCGCCACCTTTGGTCAATGTCGATCAGATGGCGAAACAGAGTCTGAGCGAAACCCTGCCAGTGCGGGTATTGCGCCAGAGCCTGCGAGTGATTGCCAAAGAACAGGTCAGGCAGTCGGCGGCGCGAAACGGTGATGAAGTCGGTAATGTTTTGGCGAATATATTCAATGCATTAACAGAGCAACCGGATACCAGAAGCTGGCAGACGCTGCCTGCTCAGGTTGCCTTGTACCAGGAAGACTTGCCTCCCGGCAGCCATCAGATTCAATGGCAGGGCAGGTCGGTGGATGCTGAGGTTAAATCAGGCCGTACCACGATGGTCTGGATTTCCCGACAAGGTCAGTCAATGAGTGGCTGGTCGGTGTTATTAGGAGGAAACTGATGAAATATTTTGCGACAATATTGTTCACTGTGATGATGGCAGCCTGTGCGGATACCACAACCTCTGGTATCAGTATTGATAGCAGTAACCAGTATGTGGTCATTGCCAATCCTTATCTGGCTAACCAGATTGGGATAGAAAAAGCCATTGTCTCGCGTCAGAATGGTTTGCTTCAGGCCGGTGTACCGGTAAACAGCAAGTCAGATACTGATATTAAGCTGCAGTATCGTTTTTACTGGTACGATGCCAAAGGCTTGGAAGTCAGCGGTAGCGAAAGCCCGTGGCGGCAGTTCGTTCTGCATGGTAAGGACACAATGACAATCAAAGCCATGGCGAAGAGCACGGATGTCACCAATTACCGTATTTATATCCGTGAAGCGACCAGTACCTGGTAAATAAGTTGAGTGGGCTGATTGCAATCACCTCATTATTCCAACAATGATAAAAACCGATGAAGGGCTAGAAATGAAAAAACGCGTCATAGCTTTAGTGGGAATTGCTGCCCTGATGGGTGGCTGTGCAAAACAGGTAACTTATGGAGATGCTCAGGGGGTAGAAACCACGACCTCTGAATTCGGCTCGACTGACCTGCAAAAGATTGCGGAAAACATGACAGACAGCATGCTGGCATCGGGTTCAGTGGGTGCGATCACCGCCGGTAAGCGGCCTATCATCGTAGTGGACAGCATCAAAAATAAAACCAGCGAGCACATCGATACAGAATCGATTACCGATTCAATCAGCACACGAATGCTCAACTCAGGCAAGTTCCGTTTTGTCGATATGACGCGTGTAGAAGCGGTACGTAAGCAACTGAACTTCCAGAACAACGATGAACTGGTGAATCAAAGCACAGCGATTCAGTTTGGCAAGATGGTTGGCGCGGAATACATGATGTACGGTAACCTTGCCAGTATTGTGAAGCAATCAGGCAGCGATAAAGACGTGTATTACAAAATGACGATGCGCCTGATGGATCTGGAAACCGGCCTGATCGAGTGGGCGGATGAGACTGAAATTCGTAAGCAGGAAGCCAAACGCTTGCTGGGCTGGTAAGTGCCTGACTCATCGTTTCTACAGCCGGAAGAATGGCCATTCTCCCGCATTGCTGGTTTCGATGTACTGAATGCCTGCCCTTTGGGGGGCGGGCTCAGTAACCGATGCTGGCGGCTTGTTCTGCACTCCGCTTCCTCATCTGATTTACAAGCGGTCTGGCGTCCTGTCAGCCCGGCCAGCCAGGCATTTGGCATTGATCGTCAGCAAGAATACCAGCTGCTGTCAGCGATTCAGCCTTGCCGGTTTGCCCCGCATCCGATTGCACAAACACCGGCCGGTATACTGGTGGCGTGGCTGGCAGGAGAGGTTTGTACCCATTCCCCATCACCAGCTGTGCTGATGGCTTTGCAGGCCAAGATTCACCGACTACCTCTGCCCGGCTGGCGGTTAGCCGTGCGTCAGCGGGCTGAACACTATCTTGCTGCCATCTCACCGGAGGATAACGGGGAGGCGCTGGCATCAGTATGCGCACATTATTTCAGCCATATTCCTCACAGTGGGTTTCCTGACACCTGTTGCCATCATGATCTGGGATTTTACAATCTCATTCAGCGTCCGGGCGGCGAGCTGGCCGTGATTGACTGGGAGTATGCGGCGGCCGGTGACCCGATGCTGGATCTGGCGCTGACGGTTCAGGCCAACCATCTTGATGTTGTAACCGTTGCGCAGCACTACTGCCGTTACCAGGGAGGTGACCCGGCCCTTGTCTCACAAGCAGTGCAGCGGTGGCTCCCCTGGTGCGATTTCTTGGCTATGCTTTGGTATTATGCTGGCGCAAATTTGTGGCAGGATGAGAACTATCGTATTGAGGCAAAAGCATTGTTAGCAAAATTGGCTGCGGTCTGATTGCTATCGCCGGGTAAATCTGTCAGACAGTTTCTGGAGGAAGTGCGTGTGAGTCTAGCCTGTGCTCGTTGGCATCGTCCGTTACTGTTACTGTGTTTGTTGGTTTTTCTCTCGGGGTGTGCCGCCCGTCTTGCCTATAACACCATGAACTATTGGGTTCCCTGGTATCTGGATGATTATGTCAGCCTGACTCCGACGCAGGCATCCCGGTTTGAAAGCGAGCTGTTACAGGCTCAGGCTGTGCACCGTCGTCAGGAGCTGCCAAAACTGCATCAGCATATTCTTGATTTTCAGCAGGATCTGCAACGCCCGTTGACCTCAGCCCAGATAGCGCGCTACCACTATAGCTTTACGGCACTGGCAGAGCAGAGTGTTTCCGTTTTTACCCCGCCGGCGGCAAACTTGCTGCGATACCTGAGTAATATCCAGATTGATCAAATTAACAGTAAGATCAATAAGGATTTGGATGAACTTCGGGCCAAAAGAGAGAAGTTGAGTCAGGAAGAGAAGCTTCAGCGCTATACCACCAGATTTGAAAAGTTCAGCAAGGAATGGATTGGTTCACTGACCGAAGAGCAAGAAGCCATTATTGAGCAACTGGCAAAGCATCAGTTGGATATTGAGCCGGTCTTTTTTTCTGCGCGCAGCGGGCTTTATCAGCAATGGCAGGCGCTATTGTTACAGCGTCACCGTCCGGAATTTGATGCCAGCCTCGAGAGGTTATTCAAAGATGTTGTCGCGCTTCGCTATGCGCCGGTGCAGTCCCAATTAGATCAATATCTTCAGCGCCGATTTGCCTTAATGGCGCAGTTGAATCAGAGCTTGTCTTCTTCTCAGCGCCAGTATCTGATGAATCAATTAACCGAAATGCGCAAAGAGATAGCCGTCCTGATCCAACAGTAACCATTATCAATGGCCCGATTAACCGCTTTTATTTTGTGGTTAATGGTGAATGTCGTATAGTGATTCACCTTGATACGGACATTTTCCAGGAGTCGCTTTACTATGATCATTTATCTGCATGGCTTTGATTCCACCAGCCCTGGGAATCACGAAAAAGTACTTCAGCTGCAATTTATCGATCCCGATGTTCGCGCAGTGACTTATAGTACATTTCATCCCAAACACGATATGCAACACTTACTGAAAGAAGTGGATAAGCTGATTGCTGCCAGTGATGATGCGCACCCTTTGATATGTGGCGTGGGACTAGGGGGATACTGGGCTGAGCGGATCGGTTTTCTCTGTGGTATCAAGCAAGCAATTTTTAACCCAAATTTACATCCTGAAACAAATATGCAGGGAAAAATAGACCGGCCGGAAGAGTACGAAGATATAGCAACAAAATGCGTGTCTGATTTCAGAGAAAAAAATATCGGGAAGTGCCTCTGTATACTTTCAACTGATGATGAAGTGTTAGATAATCGATCCATAAATAGAACATTGGACGCATATTACCAAGTGATCTGGGACGAGACACAAACACATAAATTCAAGAAAATCTCCCAGCACTTACAAGCAATAAAGCAATTTAAAGCAGCCCATTGAGTATATGCCTCTCCCTCCGCAGACGGATTGAAACGATCCGCTGCCCAACTCTACGTCAGTCAGAATTTTTACCTGGCAGGGCAATATCCCTGCCGGTTTGTGCAAGATTTATAAAAACTAGAGGAAAAAGACTGTGACGAGAATCATCGTAGTTGGAGGCGGTGCCGGGGGCCTGGAATTGGCCACCAAACTAGGGCGAACCTTAGGCCGTAAACGGAAGGCAAACGTTACCCTGGTCGACAAGAACAGCAGTCATCTGTGGAAACCACTGTTACATGAAGTGGCGACCGGCTCGCTGGATGAAGGCGTTGACGCATTGAGCTACCGTGCGCATGCCAAAAACCATCATTTCGATTTTCAATTGGGCGCACTGAAAGACATTGACCGCGACCGCAAAAGCATCACATTGCATCCGCTTTACGATGAGCACGATGAGCTGCTGATCCCCGAGCGTGAGATTGAATACGATATTCTGATCCTGGCTATTGGCTCGAAATGTAATGACTTCAACACCCCAGGGGTACGTGAGCATTGTATTTTCCTGGACAGTCCGGCGCAGGCACATAAATTCAGAACTGAAATGAATAATCAGTTTCTGAAGCTGCATGCCCACAAAGAACAGAAAACGGTGGATATTGCCATTGTCGGCGCGGGTGCGACCGGGGTGGAACTGTCCGCGGAGCTGCATAATGCGGTGAAAGAGCTGCGTTTGTACGGCTTTGGCGATTTGGACAGTTCACGACTGAATGTCAACCTGATTGAAGCCGGTGAGCGTATTCTGCCTGCATTGCCGCCGCGCATTTCAGCTGCCGCGCATACCGAGCTGACTAAGCTGGGCGTAAAAGTGCACACGGCAACCATGGTGATTAAAGCAGATGAAACCGGCCTGACAACTAAAGATGGCCAGCATATTCCGGCCAAACTCATGGTCTGGGCAGCGGGCATTAAAGCCCCGGATTTCATCAAAGACATTGCGGGTCTGGAAACCAACCGTATTAACCAGCTGGTCGTGAAAGACACGCTGCAGACCACCCGTGACGATGATATTTATGTGATTGGGGATCTGGCGGCCTGTACGCAAAAGGACGGCACCCTGGTGCCGCCACGTGCACAGTCGGCTCATCAGATGGCAAGTCGCTGCTTCTCAAATATCGTTGCCAAACTGACAAATCGTGCGCAGAAGCCTTATGTCTTTGTGGATCATGGTTCGCTGGTTTCCCTGAGCCGCTTTTCTACCGTCGGGAGCCTGATGGGCAATCTGACCAAAGGGTCGATGATGATTGAAGGCCGCATTGCCCGCGTGATGTATATTTCGCTGTACCGGATGCACCATATTGCGCTGCACGGTTTCTTCAAGACCAGCCTGATGATGCTGGTCGGACGCATTAACCGCGTGTTGCGTCCTAACCTTAAACTTCATTAAGGCTATCGTGCCAGGAGTCTGACACCTGGCAATAGCGCCCAATAAAAAACCGCCGTCATGAAACGGCGGTTTTTTTATTATCTCTAAGCCACAGTACCTAGTACGGCCGATGGTGATGGCTTGGCTATCAATTAATTTTTAATAACTCGACATCGAAAATCAGCACCGATCCGGGACCGATTTTACCCATAGAGCGGTTACCATACGCCAGTTCGGCCGGGATAAACAAACGCACTTTTTCCCCTTCAACCATCAGCTGAAGCCCTTCGGTCCAGCCTTTGATCACCTGATTGAGGTTAAAAGCGATCGGCTCGCCACGCTCAACAGAGCTGTCAAACACAGTGCCGTCAATCAGTGTGCCGTGGTAGTGGACAGTCACTTTGTCCGATGCCTTGGGGTGTTCCGTTCCCGTGCCTGATTTCAGCACAGTATATTGCAAGCCGGAGGCTGTGGTTTTAACACCTTCCTGATTTTTATTGGCTTCAAGGAAGGCTTTGCCTTCTTCTGCATTTTGAACCGCCAGCTGCTTATTGTTCTGGCTGCGTTGAAAGAAGAAAATCACCAAGCCGATAATAATGATCGCGAGAATAATTTTAAACACTGATATTCCTACCTTTTTGTATTGTCTTTGATGAATATAGCCAAGTATTCCGTGTTATTTGGCTATCTTAGCCTATCCGGTTGCGTTTCGGTGCCAAGTCCTGCGGGATCAGTGAGTAGACCATGCCATCGCAGGCTTTGCCATGGGTGTAAATTCGGTTACGGCTCAGAGATTCGAACAGGGCACCTGTACGTTCAGCCGTTTTCTGGCTGGGGGTATTCGTAATGTGTACCACGATTTCCAGTCGGGTCAGTGCCAGCGTATCAAACGCAAAACGCGCCAGAGCGATAATCGCTTCTGTCGCATACCCCTGACGATGGCAACTGCTTCGGATCCAATAGCCCAGTTCAGCAGAATTGGTCAGCTGAGACAGATTATTCAGACACACAGTGCCTAAAAACTTGTCGTCACGGCGGGTAAAAATCGCCAGCTCGTAGCCATTGTCGATTTTCCAGTTCATCTGAGAAGCCGACAGCCAGGCGTGTGCATCCTGTTGGTCATAGCCATCATGGCACCACTCAACCCAGGGCGATAAATCCGGCTGCGATTCCAGTACCGCGGACAAGTTGTCATCGACATCCGCAATTTTGTAGGGTCGCAGGTAAAGGCGGGGAGTGGTGAGCAAGAAGTCCAGCTTCATCAGTGATTCCTGCAGACAGTAACCGGAAAAAGGGGCCGGATGGCCCCTCGCAAATGTTGTTATTCTGAATCAAGGCGGCGGATTTGGACCACCATCCCCATTAGCGGGTGATCAAGATAATGGGTTTCACCGCTTCGCATTTTACGCTGCTGGTCAAAGCGGAATGCTTTGAGGAATTCTTCAACTTCTATTTTCTTTTTCACTTCCTGCAGCTGACCGTACTGAACCGTGCCGCTCTGGTTTGGATCCAGACTGTCTAAGGGCTCGGTGCCGACAACCACTTCACGGCGGCCAGGCTCACGTAAATCCAGCTGGGTATTGGTGAAAAGAAAGTGATTCACATAGACCTGAATTTTCCCTTCAAGCTCATACAGCGGCTTACTCGCTGCCGGAGCAGGCTCTGTTTGCGTGACTTCACCGGAAGCAAGATCAAAGCTGGGCGGTGCTGTCATTTCATTGTTGCTCAGGCCACGGCGCGCCGCTTCGGCTTTTGAGGTGCCGTCTTGCAGAAACTGGTCTGAGAAATCCCGGCCAGCGGTTAAGTGAAAAGTCGGTGCTTGTGCTTTGCTGAGATCCCCCTGCCGCCAGCCAAAGTGAGCAAGCGGGGTGAAACCGGCATGACTCTTCAAGCGCTGATACTGTTCGCTCAGCTTAAATCGGCTTGCCGGCATCGGCGTAATGCCTCTGTTTGCCAGTTGCGCCATATTGTTCAGTCGCACCGCGCCACTGTAATTCAGAGGCTCTGCCTGATCCGGCCAGGATTCAGCCGTTTGTCCCGGATCAATATTTCGCTTGAAGATAATGACTTCAATGTCAAATTGTCGTGCTGCGAAACTTGGCAGGCTGATGGCAAGCAGCAGCAAATAAATCAGATTTTTCAAGGTTATACTCCGCACTGGTATGCAGCCATTATAGGGTGTTTTCAGCTAATTGTGTTAGGAAGCCGTCAACATACTTGATGCGCTCCCGGCGATCCGTCAGAGTTGCCGTGACCTTCAGCTTAGTCGGACCATCCATTCTGAACTGCTGTGGCTGTGATTGTAACAGACCGACCAGAAAACCGGGATCAATGGCAGCATTTTCAGTAAATTCAAAATAGCCGCCTTTTTCTCCGGCTTCGATGCGACGAAGCCCCAAATTTGCTGCTTTTAGTTTCAGCGTATTCAGGGTGAGCAGGTTCGTGGCGGCATCCGGCAGCAGGCCAAAGCGGTCAATCAGCTCCACTTTGATTTCGTTGAGCGCATCTTCATTGCCGGCACTGGCAATCCTTTTATACAGGGACAGGCGCGTATTGATATCCGGGATGTAATCTTCCGGCAGCAGGGCTGGTAAGCGCAGCTCAACCTCAGTCTGTTCGCGCAGCAGGTCATCCAGCGACGGCTCTTTGCCGGCTTTGAGTGCCTCGACGGCTTGTTCCAGCATTTCCATGAACAGGGTAAAACCGACCGACTGAATCTGACCCGATTGCTCATCACCCAGCAGCTCACCGGCCCCGCGTATTTCGAGATCGTGTGTCGCCAGCGTAAAGCCGGCGCCCAGATCTTCCAGCGAAGCAATGGCCTCCAGGCGCTTCACGGCGTCTTTGGTCATCCGCTTGGGATGCGGGGTCAGCAGATACGCATAGGCCTGGTGGTGAGAACGACCAACGCGGCCACGCAGCTGATGCAACTGGGCCAGACCAAGATGATCAGCCCGGTTGATCACTATGGTGTTCGCTGTCGGCACGTCAATCCCGGTTTCGATGATCGTTGTACAGACAAGCAGGTTAAATCGCTGATGATAAAAGTCGCTCATGACTCTTTCCAGCTCACGTTCGCGCATCTGTCCATGAGCGGTCGTGATACGCGCTTCCGGGATCAGCGTGGCCAGATCCTGCGCCGTTTTTTCAATACTTTCTACGTCGTTGTGCAGGAAATACACCTGCCCGCCGCGCATAATTTCACGCAATACGGCTTCTCGGATGATCAGATCTTCACGCTCGCGAACGAAGGTTTTGATCGCCAGACGCCGGGCAGGTGGTGTGGCGATAATCGACAGATCGCGCATGCCGCTCATGGCCATATTCAGCGTACGCGGAATCGGGGTGGCGGTGAGCGTGAGTATGTCGACGTCCGCACGTAGTGATTTCAGTTTTTCTTTCTGGCGGACGCCGAAGCGGTGTTCTTCATCGACAATCAGCAGGCCGAGATCCTGATACTTCACTTCGGCGTTGAGCAGTTTGTGCGTGCCGATCAGAATATCAATTTTTCCCTCAGCGACATCTTCCATAATCGCTTTTTGTTCTTTTGCGGTTTTGAAGCGGGACAGCACTTCCACACGCACCGGGGTATTGGCAAAGCGGTCGCGGAAATTTTCAAAATGCTGCTGTGCGAGCAACGTGGTTGGCACCAGCACTGTGACCTGTTTGCTGTTATCGACGGCCACAAAGGCAGCCCGCATGGCGACTTCAGTTTTACCGAAACCGACATCACCGCACACCAGTCTGTCCATGGCTTTGGCCTGACACATATCCGACAGCACGGCATTAATGGCCATGGCCTGATCATGGGTTTCTTCGAACGGGAAGCCGGTACAGAAATCGGCATAGGCTTCGCGATCGAGTTTAAATTTGAAACCCGGTTTGAGTTCGCGCTTGGCGTAGACATCCAACAGCTCTGCGGCGACATCACGGACTTTTTCTGCCGCTTTTTTGCGGGCTTTCTGCCAGCTTTCACTACCCAGTTTATGGATAGGAGCGGCGTCTTCAGCACCACCCGAATAGCGGCTGATAAGATGCAGGGATGCCACGGGCACATAAAGTTTGGCGCCGCCCTGATACTCCAGAGTCACGTATTCTGTGGTAATGCCGCCGGCTTCGAGGGTCTGCAAGCCCTGATAGCGGCCGATGCCATGATCAAGGTGGACCACAGGCTGGCCAATTTTCAGCTCAGCCAGATTTCGGATAATGGTGTCTGAGCTGACCGTGCGCTTATCTTCACGGCGACGGCGCTGAATCACACGCTCACCCAGTAAATCACTTTCACAGATGAAAGCCAGAGCCGGTTCGTCGAGGATAAAGCCCTGTTCCGCGGCGCCAATCACCAGCGTGTACGGACTGGCAGCTGACATGGCCTCTTCAAGACTGTGACAGACCATAGGGCGCAGTTTTATCCGGGCCAGCAGGTCCAGCAAGGCTTCACGGCGGCCTTCACTGGCCACGGAAAAGATGATTTTTCCGGTGAAGCTTTCCTGAAACTGTCGCAGCGCTGATAGGGGCTCTTTCAGCTGATGATTGATCGTCAGCGTCGGTACCGGTGAAATGGCCGGGTTGAACCGACCGGCTTTGTCTTCTTCCGGGGCTCTGTTCAGCTTGACCTGCGGCAGGGATTTAAAGCCGCTGAACATTTCTGCGGTGGTCAGCCACAGGGCTTTCGGCTCGAGCAGCGGGCGCAGCGGGTCGACACGGCGCTCCTGAAAACGGTATTCGGCATCTTGCAGAAAATGTTCCGCCGCGTTGTCCAGATCGCCAATGGTCAGTAGCAGCGTGTTATCCGGCAGATAATCAAACAAGGTATCTGTATGGTCGAAAAACAGCGGTTGCCAGTATTCAATCCCTGCCGGCCAGGTGCGTTTGCTCACCTGCTGATAGACGGACTCTGGCTCACGGCGGGCTTCGAATTGCTCACGCCAGCGCATGCGGAAGTTCTCGACAGCCACTTCGTCTGTCGGAAACTCGTGTGCGGGAAGCAGGTGAATATTGTCAATTTCACCGGTTGAGAGCTGTGTTTCCGGGTCAAACTGACGAATTGAATCCACTTCGTCATCAAAGAAATCAATCCGGAAGGGCTCATTGTTTCCCATCGGGAAGAGATCAAGCAGTGAGCCGCGGCTGGCGTATTCGCCATGTTCCATCACCTGATCGACATGGCGGTAACCGGCGGCTTCAAGCTGCAGACGTAATTTTTCCAGCGACAGGCGATCGCCTTTACTGACCAGCAAGGCGTGCTGATGGATAAAGCTGCGCGGTGTCAGGCGTTGCAACAGGGTACTGACAGGAACCAGCAAGACACCATCCTGCTGCGTCGGCAGTTGATACAGACGTGCGAGGCGATCAGAAATGATGTCCTGATGCGGCGAAAAACTGTCATAGGGCAGGGTTTCCCAGTCAGGAAAAATATTGACCTCTGACTGAGTGAACTGGCTGATCTCGGGCTGTAAACGCAATGCCGTCTGTGTATCCGGCACCACAGCCAGCACTGGCCCTGTGTGGCTTTTCGCCAGTTCGGCAATGGCAACCGCCAATGCGGCGCCGGAGACATTTCCCACAAAGCGCTTGTCGCCGGCTTTGTTCGGCAAGGGTAGAGAAAATAGCGTGTGTGTTGTCATGACTATGATTGGCTTTCGTTTCGTTGCAGCGCACGTTGACGCAGCAGTTTTTGTTGGATGTGCAAAGCTGCACGAATGAGTAGATCCCTGTCGTCTTCCTGCAGTCGGGTGTACTGCAGTGTGATGTCAAACTTATCTTCCCTGACCTGACAGTCGCAGACACTGGCATAGCAATACACGGCAGCAGGGGGATGATCAAGAAACAGTTTCAGGCGAACCTGAGAATCTATTTGAAGCGGCTGTTCTGCCAGGTAAGTCAGCTGGCTGGCCCCGAAGGTTTGCGTGGTATGACGAAAGGTTGGGTCATCTTGCTGTGAGAGCACAAAAGAGAGCAGCAGATTGATCTTATTGTTCTGTGCCGCAAGATAATCCAGCAGTGGCCGGTTCATCGTCTTACTATCCTGCTGCAGCATTTTTTCTGCACTGCCTTCCAGTTCGCTACATTCACTGGCAACACGAAACAGCGGTGGAATTTCCCGCAGAAATTCGGCGTCATCGGGCAGCACAGCATGTTCCCCCAAAGGTTCAACATTAATGGTAAGCCCTGCATGGACTGAAAAGTACTCGTCCTGATTCATGTCACACTCGTGATTTGTTAACTATTCTTCGATTATCACTTAGCATCGGCTAACGGGCAAGTTAGAGGTCTCAACAGGTTGATTTCTAGCCACTCTTTTTGCATGAGATTGACCAAGTTGCATGGTAATCACAGCCAGCAGCAGGTATGCTTTTGACCACTGTTAACAGGATGGTTCCAGACTGAATGATGTTTCATCCCTTGCCTATTTTTATTGGGCTGCGCTATCTGAAAGGCCGTTCGGGTGACCGTTTCAGCCGCTTTGTTTCTGCAATGTCCACTGCAGGCATCACCATAGGTGTGCTTGCGCTGGTGATTGTCATTTCTGTAATGAATGGTTTTGAGCAGCAGCTTAAAGACCGCATTCTGGGTGTGTTGCCGCAGGCACTGATCACGCAGCAGGATGGCCCTTTTACTCAGCCGGAAGCACCGCCAGCGGCGCTGTCTGCCTTACCTCAGGTCAACCGGGTGGTGCCGTTAACCCGCGCAGAGGCCGTGTTGCAAAGTGCTGGTGCACTGGCGGCCGGATCCATGCTGGGGGTAGAACCGGAAGGTTATGAACCCCTGGCGGCGCACATGGTGCAAGGGCAGCTTGCTGATCTGACACCGGGCAGTTACCGGGTCATTCTCGGGAATGGCATGGCGCAGCAATTGGGGGTTAAAGTCGGGGATAAAGTTCGCCTGATGGTGACCAGCGTCAGCGTCTATACCCCGCTGGGGCGTATTCCCAGTCAGCGCAATTTTATTGTCTCTGGCATCTATTTCACCGGTTCCGATGTCGATAAATCTCTGGTGTTAACCAACATTGCCGATGCAGGGCGTCTGTTACGTTACAAACCCGAAGCGTTCACCGGCTGGCGCTTGTTCCTCGATGATCCGTTTAGCGTCACAGCGCTCTCACAGTCTGATTTGCCCGATGGTTTGAGTTGGTCAGACTGGCGGGATCAGCGCGGTGAGCTGTTTCAGGCAGTGAAAATGGAAAAGAACATGATGGGGCTGATGCTGGGGCTGGTGGTTGGCGTCGCGGCTTTTAACATCATTTCGGCCCTGATTATGGTGGTGATGGAAAAGCAGGCTGAAGTCGCTATTTTGAAAACGCAGGGAATGACCAGTCAGCAGGTACTGCTGACCTTTATTGTGCAGGGAGCCAGCAGCGGTGTGATAGGGGCTGTGATCGGCGGCATACTGGGCACCCTGCTGGCATTGAATATTAATGGTATTTTGTCGCTGCTGGGCGTTGATCTGGCAAGCTTAGGTGGTTCGTTACCGGTCGATGTGAAGCCATTCCAGGTGGCTATCGTAATTATCGGGGCGATCTGTTTGAGTTTACTGGCGACCCTTTTTCCTTCTTATCGGGCGGCGGCTGTCCGTCCTGCTGAGGCCTTGCGTTATGAGTGATTCGTTATTGGTATGCCAGCATCTGAGTAAGGTATACCGTGAAGCCCAATTGGAAACCCAGGTGCTGAATGATATCAGCCTGCAAATTGAAGCCGGGGAACTGGTGGCGATTGTCGGGTCATCGGGATCGGGCAAAAGCACCCTGCTGCATTTACTGGGGGCGCTGGATGCGCCGACGTCAGGAGATGTGTACTTTAAAGGCAAGAAACTCAATGGCATGAGCGCCAATAAACAGGCCAGAATTCGTAACCAGGACATCGGTTTTGTTTATCAGTTTCACCATTTGCTGTCTGATTTCTCTGCGGAAGAAAATGTCGCCATGCCCTTAATGATTGGCGGGGTATCCGCCGCGGCTGCCAAAGAGCAGGCCAGACAGATTCTGGGCCAGGTGGGGCTGAGCCACAGAACCAGCCACAGACCCTCAGAACTCAGTGGTGGCGAGCGCCAGCGGGTCGCCATTGCCCGGGCACTGGTGAATAAACCGGCCCTGGTTCTGGCGGATGAGCCGACCGGGAATCTGGATCATAAAACCGCGTTGGAAATTTACGATCTGATGCGCAAACTGAATCAGGAATCGGGCACCGCTTTTCTGGTGGTCACGCATGACAATGAACTGGCCGGCAAACTTGATCGTTGCCTGCATATGCAGGATGGCCAGTTGGCGGCCTTTGAGGTGACCTGATGCGACCACTGTCTCTTTTTATCGGCAGCCGCTTTAGCCGGGCCCGGCAGCGGAACCGACTGGTTTCTTTTATCTCAATCTCTTCCATTCTCGGTATCGCAGTGGGTGTGGCGGTGATTGTGATTGGCCTGTCGGCAATGAATGGCTTTGAACGTGAGTTACAAAACCGGGTACTGGCGGTGATCCCTCATGGTGAACTGGAAGCTGTGAAACCGCCATTCACCGACTGGCAATCGGTTCTGGAAACCGTTGAAAAGCACCCCAGAGTCAAAGCGGCGGCACCTTATGTGCAATTTACGGCCTTGCTTGAAAAGGGCACGCAGCTCAAAGCGGTGGAAGTCAGAGGGGTCGATCCTGTGCAGGAAACCCGGGTCAGCGCCTTGCCTGGGTATGTCAAAGACGGTGCATGGCAAGGTTTCCAGGCGGGTCAGAAACACATTATTCTCGGGCAGGGCGTTGCGGATCTGCTGGGGATACAAGTGGGTGACTGGATCTCCGCCATGTTGCCAAACCGTGATAGTGGCAATCAGCTTAAAGCGCCGAAGCGTATTCGTCTGCAGGTAGCCGGGGTGCTGGCGCTGGGCGGTCAGATTGACCATAACTTTGCCTTAGTGCCCCTGCAAGATGCGCAGGATTACCTGGCCATGGGGGAAGGGGTTTCAGGCATTTCGATCAATGTGGACCAGGTGCTGGATGCCACCAACATCGTGAAAGAAGTCGGATATACCTTACCTGTGTATGTCTATCTAAAGAGCTGGACGCAGAAGTACGGGTATCTTTATCGCGATATCCAACTGGTGCGTACCATCATGTATCTGGTGATGGTGCTGGTGATTGGGGTGGCGTGCTTTAACATCGTTTCCACGCTGATGATGGCGGTGAAAGACCGAGCGGCAGATATTGCGATTCTGCGGACCATGGGCGCCAGTGATCGTCTGGTCAAAATGATTTTTGTCTGGCATGGCTTGCTGTCTGGTCTGATTGGCAGCTTGCTCGGGGCTTTTCTGGGGGCCTTGGTTGCATTGAATCTGACTTCGATTGCGCATTTTGTGGAAAAACTGATTGGTCATCCGTTTTTATCAGGGGACATTTACTTCGTGAATTTCCTGCCGACTGAGCTGAGATGGCATGATGTGGTGATCGTGATGGTGACAGCGATTGTGCTGAGCCTGCTGGCAACCTGGTACCCGGCTCGCAGGGCGAGTGCACTTCAGCCCGCGCAAGTCTTAAGTGCCAAGTAACAGTCGGTAAATTGACGCGTATATTGCCTGAGCTTGTGAATCAGGCCGAAAAAGTATTGATGCAAATGATGCATGACCGTTAATCGATATTATCCGGCTTCCAAACAGGCAGTGTTTTTCTGCACGCCATAAATATAAGTTATAAAAAAACCTCGCATTGGCGAGGTTTTTTTATGGGCAATCGTAGGCGCTTATTGTCTGGAGAACTGATGACCGCGAGCGTTGATTAACGGAAGCGGCGGCGGTTCCAGCTTCTGACAACAGAATAACGCCAGAATCCCCGAATGCCGAAGTAACCAATCAATGCGCAAATTGTCCCGCAAACTAAACAGCCCAGCAGAAACGGCGGACCAATCTGGTTCATCTGTTGTTCAAGGAAGGCCCAGGACAGCTCGAAATGGAAAGGCTGATAGGGCACGTTCATCAGCCATGCCCCGAGCTTGTATGCCGCGTAGAACATGACCGGCATCGTGATTGGATTGGTAATCCATACCAGAGAAACGGAAAGCGGCAGATTGACGCCAAACAGTATGGCTAACCCTGCAGCCATGATCATCTGGCTGGGTAAGGGGACGTATGCCATAAACAGTCCCACCGCGAATGCGCCAGAGGCGGAGCGGCGGTTCAGACACCACAGGTTAGGGTTATGCAGCACAGTACCAAAAACTTTCAAAGCCTTGTGGTTTTTAATCATCTCTGGGCTGGGCAAGAAACGTTTTATCAGTTGTCTTGGCATCGTCTGTCGTTATTTTTAATGGCTGTTAGCGTCAGGTTGTCATGATGTTTCAGATGACAGCCGGTTTATCCATTGGCGTTTTGTCACTTCACTACTGGCAATCCTTACCAGACTACAAATGGTTTATTACAGCCATGATTATAGGTGGAGCGATATTTTTTTGTTTGCGTATCAACTTGTTTCTTGCGATCGCAATCGGTGGGCTCTGGGCATGGGTCACTGCTGTTGACTATAGCCAGGCAGTCAATAGCCTTCCTCAGGAGCGCGAGAATATTACCATAGTTGGCGAAGTTCGCAGCCTAATTAATCATAATATTCTTGATAAGCGATTCATTTTTGTTGCTGAGCGTGTGAAGGAACGCGATCTTCTGCGAAAAGATGCGATCCGTTTATTGCTTGACTGGCCGGCGGTGACGCATCTCAAGCAAGGGCAACGGTATCAGCTGGAGATCAGGGTTCGTCGCCCCAACGGACGTGCAAATATCGCAGGGTTTGATGCTGAACGTTATGCGGTGGGGAACGGTATCCATGCCACAGGGACCGTCATTGCCGGTAGGTTGCTGTCGCAAAATGACACGATGAGCTGGCGTCAGCGCTGGTTTGATCTTGCGGTGCAGCAAACGGAGGGTTTCACCTACCGGGCCTATCTGTTAGCACTCGGTTTTGGCGAGAGAGATGGCTTAGATCAGGATGACTGGTCAATCCTTCGTGATAGTGGACTGGCTCACCTCATGGCAATATCCGGTTTGCATATCGGACTGGTTGTCGTGATTGGATGGGGCATCGGAAGCCGGGTGCGAGGAGCCTTGCCTGAGTCCGGACGTTGGTTCTGGTTACCTTTCTGGCTGGCGTTACTGCTGGCGTACGGTTATGCCTGGCTGGCCGGATTCAGTATTCCCACTCAGCGCGCTTTACTGACATCGGTCTTGTGTCTGCTGATGATTCGTTGCGGCGTGGTTTGGAGCGGATTGCAATTATGGTCAGTGATACTGGCCAGTTGCCTGATACTCAATCCGCTGGCCTCTTACTCGGCCGGATTATGGCTGTCATTTGGCGCGGTGCTGGTGTTGTATCTGGCCAATACTGGTGGTATCCGGCGACGAAAGCAGGCTGAGCAGGCCCGGATGCCATGGCACGAGACCGTCCGTGTTTACGTGCTGCTGCAACTGGCACTGCTGGGGCTCATGCTGCCGTTGCAGTGGGTCTGGTTTGGCGGGATCTCGCTGGCGGCGCCGCTGATCAATCTGCTCGCGGTGCCCTGGGTCAGTCTGGTGACTGTGCCTTGCGTTCTGATGGCTGTTGTTACGATCACTGTGCCTGGTCTCTCTGGTGTATTCTGGCAGTTCGCTGATTGGTCTCTGCATCCGGTTATTGCCCTGGCAAGCCTGGCCGAAGGTGCCTGGTGGCCACTGTCAGAAAGCCTGTTTATCGTCCTGCTGGCGATGGTGACGGGTATCGTGTTGTGCTGGCTGCTGCCCTGGCGGCGTTTTCTATGTCTTCAACTGAGTCTGGTTCTGGCAATGTGGGGAGTCAGTTACTGGAGCAAGTCCCAAACGCTTGATCCTGACAGCTGGCAGGTTGATATGCTGGATGTCGGGCATGGTCTGGCGGTACTGATTCAGCGGCAGGGCCGAGCCGTGCTTTACGATACCGGCAACAGCTGGCCGGGCGGGAGCATGGCGCTTTCGGTCATCGAGCCGGTATTGAGACGGCAGGGCATCCGCCATCTGGACGGTTTTATTCTCAGCCATGCCGATGCCGATCATGCTGGCGGAACACCGGATGTGCTAACACGCCTGAATCCGGCCTGGCGGCGCAGCAGTGACCAGCGCGAGGGCTTTGCGCCTTGTGTTCGTGGCCGCTTATGGCGCTGGCAGGGACTGACCTTCAAGGTACTCTGGCCGCCGAAAAGGGTAACAAAAGCCGCCAATCCGCATTCCTGTGTGATCCAGGTGAGTGACCAGTGGCTAAACCCGGAATCTGACACATCGCTGTTGCTCACCGGTGACATTGATGCCATTTCGGAGTTGCTGCTCGCCAGGCTGGAGCCGGATCTGAAAGCGGATATCTTGCTGGTGCCCCACCATGGCAGTAACTCATCGTCCACTCAGACCTGGTTAGATTCGTTGCAGGCGACATACGCCTTAGTCTCTGCCGGAAAATACAGCCCCTGGGCTTTACCGGCGGAGCAGGTCAGGCAGCGTTATCTGATGCAGGGCCTGGACTGGCTGGATACAGCACAAGACGGCCAGGTCAGCATGCGTATTGAACAGGGTGAAGTGGCGGTCACACGCTATCGCAAAGACAGCCGGCAGCACTGGTATCAACCGCTTTTCAGGCCTTGATTGAGCCTCTCAAATTGGGAACGAACGGATAAAAAAGCATCGCTTTTCAGGATTTAAGAAGCAAGAGGGCCTTGTAACTTACTTGGTGCATGACTCGTTAACGAGTAGAATAACCGCCACTAACAGATAACAATCGGTTTTACATGATACAAGCTAACGATCAATCCACCTGGGATACGTTCAAACGACTCTGGCCTTCAATCAGCTTATACAAAGCGGGTTTGATTGCTGCCGTTATCGCGCTGATCATTAATGCAGCCAGTGATGCATTGATGTTATCCATGATCAAACCTTTGATGGATGAAAGCTTTGGCGGTCTGAACAGTGTGGACTCCAATTTTCTGGCCAAGATGCCTTTTTATCTTCTGGGGTTGATGCTGATTCGTGGCTTGAGCGGCTTTGTTTCCACTTATTGCCTGTCCTGGGTCTCCGGCAATGTTGTGATGAATATGCGTCGGCAGGTGTTTAACCACTTCATGACGATGCCGGTCAGTTTTTTGACAAAGAATCATCCGGCGCGCTCTTATCCAGAATTACCTATGACACCGAGCAGGTTGCCTCCGCAACCAGTGGTGCGCTGGTCAGTCTGGTTCGTGAAGGTGCAACGATCATTGCGCTGATGGGGATGATGTTCTGGAACAGCTGGCAGCTGTCTGCCATTTTGCTGGTGATTGCCCCAGTGGTGGCTGTCAGTATTCGTGTGGTCTCAAAACGCTTCCGCCGCATTTCTAAAAATATGCAGGACACCATGGGCTCTGTGACCTCATCGGCTGAGCAGATGCTGAAAGGGCACAAAGTTGTATTAAGCTACGGCGGGCAGCAGGTCGAGAAAAGCCGTTTTGAGCAAGTCAGCAATCGCATGCGTCAGCAGACCATGAAGCTGGTGTCGGCTCAGGCAATCGCCAACCCTGTGATTCAGCTGATTGCGTCAATGGCGCTGGTGGCTGTGCTGATCCTGGCCAATACCGAAAGTCTGCGCAGTGAACTGACGCCCGGCACTTTTGCCCTGATCTTTGGGGCCATGTTCGGCATGATGCGGCCACTGAAAGCGCTGACCAATGTCACCTCTCAGTTTCAGCGTGGGATGGCGGCGTGCCAGACGCTGTTTGGCATCCTGGAGCTGGAAACCGAAAAAGATCACGGTACTTACGAAACCCAGCGGGTGAAAGGAGATGTGGCCTTTAAAGATGTCACCTTTACCTATCCAACTAAAGATACTCCCGCACTGCGCAATGTCAGTTTTGACTTACCGGCCGGTAAAACACTGGCCCTGGTTGGCCGCTCGGGCTCGGGTAAAAGTACGATTGCGAATCTGCTCACCCGTTTCTATGACATCGATTCGGGCCTGATTACCATAGATGAGCGTGACATCCATGATTATAAACTGGCCAACCTGCGCGATCAGGTGGCGATTGTGTCGCAAAACGTGCACCTGTTTAACGACACCATCGCCAACAATATCGCCTATGCCAGTGGTGATAAATACAGCCGTAAAGATATCGAAAAAGCCGCTGAACTGGCCTATGCCATGGACTTTATTCAGGGGATGGATCAGGGTCTGGATACGGTGATCGGCGAAAACGGCGTCAGCTTATCCGGTGGTCAGCGTCAGCGTATCGCAATTGCCCGTGCGCTGTTGCGCGATGCACCTGTACTGATCCTCGATGAAGCCACATCGGCGCTGGATACAGAATCCGAGCGTGCGATTCAGGCCGCATTGGATGAGCTGCAGAAAGACAAAACCGTGCTGGTGATTGCTCACCGTTTATCGACCATTGAAAATGCCGATGAAATTCTGGTGGTGGACGAAGGCGAAATCATCGAACGCGGTGTCCATGCCGCGTTGCTGGAAAAAGACGGCGCCTATGCGCAGTTGCACCGAATCCAGTTTGGCGAATAAGCAGAGCGGGTCTCATGACAAATCTGATTGAAAAAATCTGGTTTGAGCGCCACCCGGCAGGGTGGGCGCTGGCACCTGTCTTCTGGCCATTAAGCCAACTGTTTGGCTGGATTAGCCGCCGCCGCCGCCATGCTTTCCAATCCGGTAAAAAAGTGGCGTACCGCGCCTCCGTTCCTGTGGTCGTGGTTGGCAATATTACTGCAGGCGGAAACGGTAAAACCCCGGTCGTGATCTGGCTGGTGGAACAACTTCAGGCGCAGGGTTTGACAGTCGGCGTGGTATCCCGGGGGTATGGCGGCAAATCGGATCATTATCCACTGCGCCTCAATGAGCGCACAACAACGGCAGAAGCGGGTGACGAGCCGGTATTGATTGCTCGTCGTACCTGTGCCCCTGTTGTGGTTGCACCAAACAGGGCGGAAGCGGTGAAAGTGCTGGAAAAGGACGTCGATGTCATAATCACCGATGACGGCCTTCAGCATTACGCGCTCGCCAGAGACATTGAGATTGTCGTTATTGATGGTAATCGCCGCTTCGGCAATGCACAGTTGATTCCTATGGGGCCACTGCGCGAGCGCTGTGACCGACTGAACGAGGTCGACTTTCTGATCTGCAATGGTGGCGAAGCCCGCCACAATGAAATTGCCATGCAACTGAAGCCCGGTGAGCTGGTGAATTTGCTGACCGGTGAACGCCGGTCACCAGACAGCCTGCAAAATGTCGTGGCTATGGCCGGAATCGGTCATCCGCCACGTTTTTTTGCCACCTTGAATACGCTGGGCGTGACGCCGCTTCATTGCCAGCCCTTCCCGGATCATCAGGCTTTTGAGGCCAGTGAACTGGAAGCGCTGGCAGAGCAAGGCGAACACCTGGTGATGACTGAAAAAGATGC
This sequence comes from Photobacterium sp. Hal280, assembly GCF_037162255.1. NCBI lineage: Bacteria > Pseudomonadati > Pseudomonadota > Gammaproteobacteria > Vibrionales > Vibrionaceae > Photobacterium > Photobacterium sp. Hal280. The sequence goes on along the minus strand of NZ_JARLUO010000005.1, from coordinate 1,887,659 downwards.
GGTGAAGTGTCAGGCATTTGCCCGGCAAAATTGGTGGTATCTGCCTGTTGATGCCAAACTTTCAGAGCCTCAGTCAATCGAATTACTGAACAAAATTATAGAAGTGAAGGAAGAATATGGATCACCGTCTGCTTGAGATCGTTGCTTGTCCGGTATGCAAAGGCAAACTGCACTTTGATAAAGACAATAATGAACTGATTTGTAAATTTGATCGCCTGGCTTATCCGATAAATGACGGCATTCCAGTTCTGCTGGAGCCGGAAGCGCGCACTTTGAGTGCCGATGAGGTGATGTAATGGCATTCACTGTCATTATTCCGGCCCGTTATCAATCCTCCCGTTTACCCGGCAAACCGCTGGCCGATATCGCCGGGAAACCGATGATTCAGTGGGTGTACGAACAAGCGAGCAAAGCCGGTGCCAGACAGGTCATTGTCGCGACGGATGATCAGCGCATCGCAGAGGCGGTGACAAGTTTTGGTGGTGAGGTGTGCCTCACGCGGGCAGATCATGAATCTGGTACTGAACGTCTGGCGGAAGTGGTTGAAAAGTACCAACTGGCTGCTGATGAAATCGTGGTGAATGTGCAGGGCGATGAGCCGATGATCCCGCCAAGCATCATTCGTCAGGTGGCAGACAATCTGGCCCGCAGTGACGCGCCTATGGCCACCCTGGCGGTGGAGATTGACCATGCTGATGAAGTGTTTAACCCGAATGCCGTCAAAGTGGTCATGGATAAAAACGGTTACGCGCTGTATTTCAGCCGGGCCTCCATTCCGTGGGATCGCGATAACTTTGCCAAGCGCCCGCAGGAGATCCATCAAAATCTGCTGCGCCATATCGGGATCTATGCCTACCGGGCTGGTTTCATCAATACCTACATCAACTGGGAACCCAGCGCACTTGAGAAAATCGAGTCGTTAGAGCAGTTGCGCGTACTCTGGCACGGCGAAAAAATTCACGTTGATGTCGCCATTGATCCGCCTCCGGCTGGCGTAGACACCCCGGAAGATCTGGCAAAAGTCCGTTTACTGATTCAGTAAGTGGGATAACTCGATATGAAAACAGCCGACCAAGAGGTCGGCTGTTTTTTGTCACTTCTGGACACCGTTATCACGGTAGCGAAAGAGCTTCAGGCAATAGCGTGGATCAGAAGAAACCCAGCGGATTGGCATCATAACTCACCAGCAGGTTTTTGGTGTTTTGGTAATGATCCAGCATCATTTTGTGGGTTTCGCGGCCAATCCCGGATTTTTTGTAACCCCCAAAGGCTGCGTGCGCCGGATAGGCGTGATAGCAGTTCACCCAGATCCGGCCAGCTTCAATGCTTCGTCCCATCCGGTAGGCGCGGTTGGCATCCCGGGTCCAGACTCCGGCGCCCAGACCGTATTCGGTGTCATTGGCGATCGCCAGCGCTTCAGCTTCATCCTTGAAAGTGGTGATGGCAATCACCGGACCAAAGATTTCTTCCTGGAACACGCGCATCTTGTTGTGGCCTTTGAGCAAAGTCGGTGAAATGTAATATCCGGATGCAAGCTCCCCGCTTTGTCTGGCGATATCGCCACCGAACAGGACTTCAGCACCTTCCTGACGCCCGATTTCAAGATAGCTCAGAATCTTATCGAATTGTTCCTGAGATACCTGCGCGCCCACTTGGGTGTCAGTGTCCAGCGGGTTGCCTTGCTGAATCGTGTTGGCCCGCTCGATGACCTTAGCGATGAATTGATCATAGACAGACTCCTGGACCAGCACGCGGGACGGGCAGGTGCAGACTTCCCCCTGGTTAAAAAAGGCCAGCAGCAGACCCTCGACGCATTTATCCAGATAGGCATCTTCGTGATCGAAAATGTCTTCAAAGTACACATTGGGCGACTTGCCGCCCAGCTCAACAGTGGAAGGGATCAGGTTATCGGCGGCACATTTCAGAATGTGATGACCGATTTCCGTCGAGCCGGTGAAAGCCAGTTTGGCAATGCGTTTGCTGGTGGCCAGCGCCTGACCGGCTTCATTGCCATAGCCGTTGACAACGTTGACCACGCCAGCCGGGATCAGATCACCGATGGTTTCCATCAACACCAGAATTGAGGTGGGCGTCTGTTCAGCGGGTTTCAGAACCACGCAGCAGCCTGCCGCCATTGCCGGCGCCAGTTTCCAGGCGGCCATCAGCATAGGGAAATTCCAGGGAATGATCTGGCCGACAACGCCGACAGGCTCTGGGAAATGGTAACTGGCCGTGTGGGCGTCCAGTTCTGCCGCTGAACCTTCCTGCGCCCGGATACATCCGGCGAAATAACGAAAATGATCCACGACCAGAGGCAGATCGGCGGCCAGGGTTTCGCGCACCGGCTTGCCATTCTCCCAGCATTCGGCCACGGCCAGCATTTCCAGATTGGCTTCGATACGATCGGCAATTTTCAGCAGAATGTTGGCGCGTTCTGTCACGCTGGTGCTGGCCCATTGGGCGCGGGCTTCATGCGCGGCATCCAGAGCCAGTTCAATATCAGCTTCGCCGGAACGAGCGACCTGACAGTACACCTTGCCGTTCACTGGCGAGATATTGGCCAGATATTGTCCGGACACCGGTTGAACCCACTTACCGCCAATGTAATTGTCGTAGTGAGACTTGAAATTGATGATAGCGTCAGCGGAACCTGGTTGAGCGTAGATCATAACAATATCCCTTTTCTGTTGATGTGATGAGCTAACGAGTCAGAGTGTGTTTTTTTATCCATATTTTCATGGTGATAGTCTGACTTAGACTGTTTGTCTTCATCACAGACAAGGCAAATTGCAGGCCAACAGGGCAGACTTGTTGTTAAATAAATGTAACGCTATGATTAATAAAATTTTTCAATTTTGATGCTGTTATGGGCATCACTGTGTTTGACCGCTGCCAGTGTTCCGTTATTTATCAGTCACCTGTGGAACACTGTACCAAAATGGAACACTTGAACATGCCGACTCAAGCAAGTACTTCACAGCAGGACTGGCTGGCTGACTCCTGGCGTCGTTGCCAGTTAGCGGGTTTGAATGAGAGCAAAACTCCGGACAATATCCGGCTGAACAATGACCAGCTGGACGAGCGGCGTGCGCAGGCAGCTCAGCTGATTCAGCTGGTCGAACAGTTTGCCGTCCCGCTGTTTAATCAGGTTTTTGCGGGGACCAACAGCCGTCTGTTGCTGGGGGACACTGAAGGCGTGATCATCAAAGCCTGGGGACAGGTTCGTTTCGAAAAACGTCTTACCACCATTTCACTGGAGTCCGGCGTCTGTTGGCAGGAAGGGGTAAAAGGAACCAATGCGATAGGTAATGCACTGACCGAGAAGCAATTTATCACAGTCGTTGGCGATCAGCATTTTATCCGCCAGCACCGCTTTATCAGTTGCTCGGCCGGGCCCGTGTTCAGTGCTTCCGGCGAATTGCTCGGTGTGCTGGATATTACCAGTGAACAGCAGGTGCATTCTGAACAAACCCGGCTGCTGGTGCAGAATATGGTGCAGCTGGTCGAGAATGCGCTGCTGTGCCAGTTGCCGAATGCCATGATGCGCATCGATTTAGCTTGTGATAAAGCTTTGTTGCAAACAGGCTGGCAGGGGATATTGGTGACGGACGAGGAAGGGCGGATACTGGCTCACAATACGGTGGCAGAACGGTTGTTGGGACAGACACAGGTATTGGGGCGTCAGCTGGATGAGATTATGGCCGATACCCGGAAAGGCACGGCCAATGCTCAGTCTCTGATCTTTGAAAAGCACCGAATAATGCCTGCCTCTGTCTCGGGTTACCGCCATGCCAATTCCTTATCGCCATCTTGTCCGCTCCACTTTGGTGATGACAGAATCGAGCGTGCCTGGCAGCAAGCCTGCAAGCTGATCGAGAAAGACATCAGCTTATTGGTGCTGGGTGAAACCGGAGTAGGCAAAGGCGAATTTGTGAAACAGCTGCATCGTTACAGTTCAAGGCGGCATGCGCCACTGGTCGCGGTTAACTGTGGTGCGTTACCGCCCGCTTTAATTGAGTCGGAACTATTCGGGTATGTGTCGGGGGCTTTTACCGGCGCAAGCCGTCAGGGGCAGCAGGGACGAATCAGGCAAGCGGATAAAGGGATATTGTTTCTGGATGAAATCGCAGACATGCCTTTAACAGCGCAAACCCGTCTGCTGCATGTTTTACAGGAAAAAGAAGTGATCCCGGTAGGTGCAAATCAGCCTGTAGTCGTGGATATTCGTATCATCGCTGCGACCCATAAAGATCTGGCAGCAGCGGTGGCACAAGGGCATTTTCGCGAGGATTTGTACTATCGGCTCAACGGCTTGATTCTGACCTTACCGGCTTTAAGGGAGCGACAGGACAAAGCGGCACTGACGGAAGCCATGTTGCGGCAATACTGTGAATCGACTATGTCTGTCTGCCCGATACTGGCAGCGCGGCTGGCAAGTTACCATTGGCCCGGCAACATTCGCGAGCTGGATAATACGCTCAAGGTCGCGGCTGTGCTGGCAGAAGGCGAAGCCGAGTTAACACTCGCGCATTTGCCTCAGTATCTGGTGGCACAATTACCTGACGCCATGGTGCATGAATCCTCAGGTCCGGCCAGGAAACTGGAGGCCACCATTTCAGAAACCTTGCTGGATACCTATCACGCAAATGACGGTAATATTTCCCGCACCGCGAAAATGCTGGGGATCAGCCGCAATACCTTGTACCGGCGCTTACGAAAAATGGGCATGACCTAAGCCTCTGTCAGCCCTGAAAAAAAACAGCCCGGTCATTGACCGGGCTGTGGATTGATAACGATATTCAGATTCGTCAGGCGCTGGCCCGCTCGCCACTGATTTCTTCATCGCTCTCGAAAATGCTGTTGTCAGCTTGTCCCAGAACCCGGGATGTCACTGTACCTGCAGTCATCGAACCGCTGACATTCACCGCAGTCCGGCCCATATCAATCAATGGCTCGATGGAAATCAGCAGGCCAGCCAGAGCCACCGGCATATCCAGCGCAGACAGAACGATAATCGCAGCAAACGTTGCACCGCCACCCACACCGGCAATACCGAAGGAACTGATAGTGACGATCGCAATCAGGGTCATCATGAAGCCCGGATCCAGCGGGTCAATGCCCAGCGTTGGGGCAATCATCACCGCCAGCATGGCCGGATACAGGCCAGCACAACCGTTCTGACCCATGGTGGCACCGAACGAGGCAGAGAAGTTAGACACCGCTTCACCGTTACCCAGTTTTTTCACCTGAGTCTCAATGTTCAGCGGCAGGGTACCTGCGCTGGAACGTGAGGTGAAGGCAAACGTCAGCACCGGCAGGATCTTTTTCAGGAATCGAATCGGGTTCACGCCAACACCGGCGACCAGAATCAGGTGCATGACCAGAATCAGGCCTAAGCCTACATAGGAAGCGACCACGAAGTTCAGCAGGTTCAGAATGTCGCTGTAGTTCGAGCCGGCAACGACTTTGGTCATCAGCGCCAGTACACCGTACGGTGTCAGGGCCAGTACCATACGCACCAGCGTACGGACCACTTCCTGCGCAACATTGACGAAAGTTTCCAGGCTCTTACCCAGTTCAGGCTGAGTGCGGATAACGGTCAGGCTGGCGACACCGATGAACGCGGAGAAGATGACCACGGCAATGGTTGAGGTCGGACGGCTGCCGGCCAGATCGGCAAACGGATTACCCGGGAAGAAAGAAATAATCATGTCTGCCAGAGACAGGGTTTCTACCGAGGCCAGACGGGTCTGCAGTGCTTCACCACGGGCAATTTCACGCGCGCCCTGAACAATGCCTTCAGCGCTCAGACCGAACAGATTGCTGACCAGAATACCGATCAGAGCCGACACGGCTGTGGTTGCCAGCAGGATACCGATACTCAGGCCTGAGATCTTGCCCAGTGAACCGGCATTTTTGACTTTAACGATAGCGGCGATAATCGACACCATGATCAAAGGCATCACAATCATTTTCAGCAGGCTGACGTAGCCTGAACCGACAATACCGACATATTTGAGTGTGGTGGCAATGGCTTCATCCCCGGCACCGTAAATAAACTGCAGCGCCGCACCAAAAATGACACCCAGTCCCAGACCGGTAAATACACGCTTGGACAGGGTTTGATCACTTTTTTGTTGTTTCACCAGAAAGGCAATCAGCAGCGCAAATACCGCCAGGTTCACGATTAGAAACATACTTCTCTCTATTCATAAGGTATCCAGCCTGCATAACATGTTGCGCAGAACTGTCAAAAAATGTTTTCAGCATCATAGGGATTAAGCGGAGTTTAAGGAATGTTTCCTAATTACTTTAACTATTCAAAAATCGAACATGTTAAAACTAAATGGAATATTGATGAAGATGTAACCGATTGAAGAGGAATTATTGTGCAGTGACAGCCAGCAATGAGCTGGCTGTCGTATTGAGGTGTGTCAGGCGGCGGTGTTGTTAGCGACAGGTTGCACAACATTCACAGGTGCAGCGCTGTCGGCCATGTCGCGCAATTTCTGCCACCATTTGCCCAGTGTTTCGTGCCAGAATCGCTCTGTTTGCTCCAGATACTGGGCTTTGGGCGCGTATTTCAGCCAGGGCTGATGGATCTCATCACTGGCCAGGTAGTTGGTCGGGGCGGGGGTCGGGCTCAGGCCCGCCTGACTAAACTCAGCAATGGCACGCGGCATATGGCTGGCTGAGGTCACCAGTACCAAATTGCGTTTACCGACCACAGAAGCCGCCTGAAAGGCTTCTTCCCAGGTATCTTTTGCGGTTTCCAGCAGAAGGACATCCAGCTTATTGACTCCTAAGGCAATGGCTACTTTTGCCATCATCCGGGCCTGACTGATTTCGGTGCCTCCGTCATAGCCTGACAGGATGATTTTGGAGCCGGGTGACAAGTTATGAATACGGATGGCTTCAGCAAGGCGCATCAGCGAGGCACGTGACAGTTCAGAGGTGATAGGCAGATCTTTGTCGACCACATGGCTGTTGCCTAACACCATGATGTAATCCACCGGCTGTCCGGATGGAATATAGCCTTTATACTGGCGTTCCAGAGGGGTCAGCAGGCTGCTGGAAACAGGCTGAAAGGCGACCAGGAAAATACCCAATAAAGAGACGGCCAGCATGTACCCGGCCAACTTATGCCGGCGGGTAAACCAGAGTATCATCAGCCCTGTGATGCCCACGATCAGCAGCAAAGGAAGGGGCATCAAAAAAGCTGACAAGATTTTTTTCAGTTCAAACATATCAGGTCGTCCGAAATTTCAGCAATTGAGCTTGAATACGCGCTCCAAGTCTTTATTACTCTAAAGCTTGTGACACAATAAGCATCTGACTAGGCCACTATCATAACGAAAACTGACGTGATCAGAGATCGAAATTTTGATGATTTAGCCCAAAAGTTCTCAGAAAACATCTACGGTACAGCCAAAGGGCTGATCCGTCAGACTGTCGTATGGCAAGATTTGGAGCAGATTTTACATACCCTTGACGCGAGATCAGCACCGCAGGGCACAGTATTGCATGTGCTGGATGCTGGCGGCGGAATGGGACAGTTGTCGCAATTAATTGCGAAACGTGGTCATAAAATCACTTTATGTGATCTTTCTGGAGAAATGCTGAAACTGGCGGGTGCGGAAATTGCCAAAAATGGCCTGCTTGAGCAATATCGACTCATACATTGTCCGGTGCAGCAGGTTGATCACTATCTGGATGAGCCGGTCGATTTGATTTTGTTCCATGCGGTGATGGAATGGCTGAGCGATCCCCGTGCAGCACTCGAACACCTGATGACACAGCTGAAACCGGGCGGAATAATCTCCGTCATGTTTTATAACCAGAATGGCTTGCTGTTTAAGAACCTGATTTGCGGTAATCTAACCCACGTAGAACAAGGGATGCCTCACCGCAAACGATTCAAGCTTCAGCCCCAGTCGGCACAGACACCGGAAGAGGTGTATGCATGGCTCACGGAAGGCGGTTTTACTCTTTTAGGGAAAACCGGCGTAAGGACTTTCCATGATTACATGCGTACCGACAGGGTGGGTGAGTACAGTCTTGAGCAATTACTGGCGATGGAGCAGCGTCTCTGCCGCCAGGAACCGTATTTATCTTTAGGGCGCTATATCCATGTATACGCTCAGAAACCGTTGCAGTAAGAAACATCAAGCCGGTTGCAAGTAATAAATCTAACAAATAAGGACAACGGATGAGTGACCAATCCCAGACTGTTCCTGAGCTGGTGACCTGGGTGAAACAACATGAATTCGCCCTTAACCTGCCAACGGAAAGACTGGCATTTTTATTGGCGATTGCCGTGTTAAGCGGTGAGCGTCTGGATGAGGAACTGGGGGAAGGTGAGCTGGTTGACGCGTTCAAGATTGTGAGCGACATGTTTGACCAGTCGAAAGACACCCTGGTTTTCCGCGCCAATAACGCAATCAACGAACTGGTGCGCCAGCGTCTGATTTCCCGTTTTACCAGTGAAATGACAGAAGGTGCCAGTATCTACCGGCTCAGTCCGTTGGCACTGGGGATTGCCGATTACTACGCCCGCCATCGCGAATTTTCATCGATGAAACTGTCGATTCAGCTGGCGATGGTAGCCGATGAGCTGACCAAAGCCGCGGTGGCTGCCCATGAAGGCGGCAATGAACAACACTGGAAAATCAACGTCTATGCGGTACTGAAGTATTCAGTGGCCGAGATTTTTGATCGTATCGATCTGAACCAGCGTACGATGGATGAACAGCAGCAGCAGGTGAAAGAAGATATTGCTGAACTGCTCAATCAGGACTGGCGTGCGGCCATCACCAACTGTGAAAGCCTGCTGAATGAAACCTCCAGTACGTTGCGCGAGCTTCAGGATACCTTGCAAGCTGCCGGTGATCAGCTGCAAACCCAGCTGCTTGCCATTCAGGATGCGGTCAGCACAACCTCGGATCTGGAGCTGGAATATGTCGAAGGCATGGTGTATTCCCTGCAGGCAAAGCTGGACCGGATTATCAACTGGGGCCAGCAGGCAATCGATCTGTGGATCGGCTACGACCGCCATGTGCATAAGTTTATCCGTACCGCCATTGATATGGACAAAAACCGTGCCTTCAGCCAACGCTTGCGCCAGTCGGTCGCCGAGTTCTTCGACGCGCCATGGCAGCTCACTTACGCTGATGCTGACCGCTTGCTCGACATGCGCGATGAAGAACTGGTGCTTCGCGACGATGAAGTGACAGGTATCGTGCCGGAAACGCTTGAATTTGAAGAACTGAGCCAGGTCAATGATCAGCTCAGTGAAAGAATTGCTGAAATGCTGGATATCCATAAATCTCAGGGTGCTGCCATCAATCTGGGCGCTTTGATCCGGGAATACCTGGCCCAGCATTCCCATGCACAACATTTTGATTTAGCTCGTATTATTGTCGATCAGGCCGTGAGGCTCGGTTATTCCGAGTCGGATTTCAGTGCGATTCAGCCTGATTGGGAACTGATCAACGACTACGGAGCCAAGGTACAAGCCAATGTCATTGACAAATATTGAAGAATTTATGCCAGAGAATCTGGCCAAAGCCATTGCCAACCCTTTGTTCCCGGCATTGGATAATGCACTGCGTTCGGGTCGTCATGTGTCCAGTGAAGATCTGGACAACCATGCGTTTCTGCTGGAGTTTGAGCAGGACCTGATGCTGTTTTATAAGCGCTATAACGCAGAACTGGTCAGGGCACCGGAAGGCTTCTTCTATCTGCGCCCCCGCTCCACCTCACTGATTGGCCGTTCTGTGCTGTCAGAACTGGATATGCTGGTCGGAAAAGTGCTGTGTTTCCTGTACCTGAGTCCTGAACGTCTGGCCCATGAGGGGATATTCACCAATCAGGAACTGTTTGATGAGCTTCTGTCGCTGGCCGATGAAAAGAAACTGATGAAGCTGGTGACTAACCGGGCGTCAGGCTCTGATCTGGATCGCGAAAAGCTGTTCGACAAAGTGAAAACCTCCCTGCGCCGCATGCGCCGTCTGGGCATGGTGATCATGCTGGGCGACAGCGGTAAATTCCGTATCAGTGAAGCGGTGTTCCGCTTTGGCGCGGATGTGCGTAACAGTGATGATATCCGGGAAGCTCAGCTTCGCCTGATCCGTGACGGTGAAGCCATCGTGCATCAGCAATTGCCGACTCAGTCCAGTCTGATTGAGGCAGAGCAACCGAATGACACTGAAAGTGATGAAGAAACCGAGCAAGAGGAACACGCCTGATGGAGCGCGGTAAGTACCAATCTCTGACCATGGTTAACTGGAACGGCTTCTTTGCCCGGACATTTGATATTGACCAGCTGGTCACCACACTTTCCGGCGGTAATGGTGCGGGTAAATCCACCACCATGGCTGCTTTTATCACGTCTTTGATCCCGGATCAGAGCCTGCTGCACTTTCGGAATACCACAGAAGCGGGAAGTTCCAATGCCTCCCGGGATAAGGGATTACACGGCAAGCTCAAACCTGGCGCCTGTTATTCTGCGCTCGATATCGTCAACTCGAAAAACCAGCGCATTATTTTTGCGGTGAAACTGCAGCAGGTTGCCGGCCGGGACAAAAAAGTCGACATCAAACCTTTCCTGATCCAAGGCCTGCCGTCAGCGGTGAAACCGACGGATATTCTGGTGGAAACCCTGTCTGAGAACCAGGCACGGGTGCGTCAGATCAATGAAGTGAAAGACGCTGTGTCGCAGTACGAAGGGGTGCAGTTTAAAACCTTCTCTTCTGTCACCGACTACCATACACAGATGTTTGAATTCGGCGTCTTGCCGAAGAAGCTGCGTAACAGTACCGACCGATCGAAGTTCTACCGTTTAATCGAAGCATCCCTGTACGGCGGTATTTCCAGTGCGATTACACGCTCGCTGCGCGATTACCTGCTGCCGCATAATTCTGGCGTGAAGAAAGCCTTCCAGGATATGGAAGCGGCGCTGCGTGAAAACCGCATGACGCTTGAAGCCATAAAAGTCACCCAGAGCGATCGTGACCTGTTTAAACATCTGATCACAGAAGCGACCAATTATGTGGCGGCCGATTACATGCGTCACGCCAATGAGCGTCGCATCAAACTGGAACAGACGCTTGGCCTGCGCAGCGAATTGCTGGGCTCACGCCAGACGCTGATAGATCAACAGCAGGTGTTCGGCAACCTGTCGCAAGAGCTCGACGAGCTGAAAGACAACGAGAGCGCGCTGGAGCAGGATCATCAGGCGGCGTCGGACCACCTGCAACTGGTTCAGACAGCCGTTCGTCAGCAGGAAAAAATTGAGCGTTACCGTGATGATCTTCTGGAGCTGACTGAGCGTCTGGAAGAGCAGGTCATGATCGTGGAAGAAGCGGCCGAGCAACTGGCACTGGCGGAAGAACAAGCCATGCTCAGTGAAGATGAGGTCGACAGCCTGAAATCTCAGCTGGCCGACTATCAGCAGGCGCTGGATGCACAGCAAACCCGTGCCTTACAGTACCAGCAAGCCGTTCAGGCCCTGGAAAAGGCCCGTCAGATTTCGGCCGATGACACGCTGAGCCCAGAGAATGCCCCTGAGCTACTGTCCAGCCTGAAACAGCAGCAAGACAGCAAAACCACAGCACTGCTGGCACTCAAACACAAGCTGGATATGTCTGCAGCCGCGGCGCAGCAATTTGAGCGTGGTCTGCAGCTGGTGGTGACTATTGCCGGTGCTGTTGATCGTGCCTCAGCTGGTCAAAAAGCCCGTGAATTACTGGCAACAGGCCGAGAATTACGGATGATTGCTCAGCGCAGTGAACAGCTGAGTGCTCAGTATCGCGACCTGGAACGCAGCATGCGTCACCAGCGCCAGGCTCAGGAACTGGCAGATACCTACGCGAAACGGTTTGCCGTTAAGATTGATGGCGAGCTGGCGCTAACTGAAGAGCAGGCCCGTCACGAAGCGACTTTAGAGAGTCTGGAGCAGAATCAGTCTGATTTGGTGGAAAAACGCAGCGAGCTGCGCCGCCAGGAACAGCAGCTGTCCAAAGACATCAGCCTGCAGGAAGGTAAAGCGCCGGCCTGGATTGCTGCCAGCGATGCGCTGGAGAAACTGGCAGAACAATCTGGTCAGGATCTGTACGACAGCCAGGCGGTGATGACGGCCATGCACCAGACGCTGGAGTCTGAGCGTGACGCTATTCATGCCAGAGACAAGCTGGCGGTGCGCAAGCAAAATGTTGAACATGAAATCGAACGCCTGGCCTTGCCTGGCGGCAGCGATGATTCCCGTTTGCGTGTGATTGCCGATGTGCTGGGTGGCACCTTACTGTCCGAAATTTACGACGACATCACGATTGATGATGCCCCGTATTTCAGTGCCATGTACGGCCCTGCCCGCCATGCCATTGTGGTACAGGATATTGCGTCTGTCCGCGAGAAACTCTCTGGTTTGGATGATTGCCCGGATGATCTGTATATCATCGAAGGTGAGGCGGACTCGTTCGATGACAGCAGTTTTGTTGTCGACGAACTGGAAGGCGCAGTGTGCGTTCAGCTCAATCAGCAGCAGCTGCGTTATTCGCGATTCCCGAAAGTACCGCTGTTTGGCCGGGCCGCCCGCGAGCAGCGTCTGGCAATTTTACGTGAAGAGCGTGATCAGATTGTTGAGGATCACGCCAAGGCCTCTTTCGATGCGCAGAAACTCCAGCGTTTGTATCAGAGCTTCAATGCCTTTGTCGCCAGTCATCTGGCAATTGCGTTTGATGCCGATCCGGAAGAAGCTATTCGCATTGCGCGTGAAAAACGGAATCAGATTCAGCGTCAGCTGAATGATACTGAAGCCACTGAGCAGCAGCAGCGCAGCCAGCTGACCGCTGCACGTGAAGGCTTATCGCTGTTATCTAAACTGCAGCCGGTTGTGGCCTTATTAGAAGATGAGACGATTGCCGCCCGTCTTGAGGAAGTGGAGCAGCAGCTTGCCCAGATTGACGAAGCACGCCATTACCTTGAGCGTCACGGCAAGGCACTGGAAGAGCTGGAAACTCTGGTGTCAGCACTGGATACAGACCCTGAGCGGTTTGATGCCATGCAGGCCGAGTACCAGGATGCGGACCAGGCACTTCAGACACTGAAAAGCCAGATTTTTGCCCTGGCTGATCTGGTTGAACGTCGCCACCACTTTGGCTATGCCGATGCGGTTGAGTTGCTGAGCAAGAGCTCTGAGCTCAACGAGCAACTGAAAACCAAACTGGAAACGGCGGAACGTGAACGTACCCGTCACCGTGAGAGCCTGAAACAGGCACAGACTCAGAGTAACCAGTACAACCAGTTGCTGGCGTCGCTGAAAAGCTCACATCAGGCCAAGCAGGAAACCGTACAGGAATTTGAGCGTGAGCTGCAGGAACTGGGCGTTCGCGCCGATCTTGAGGCGGAAGAGCGTGCACGCCTGCGTCGTGATGAGCTGCATGAGCGTCTGCACAGTTCCCGTAACCGTCGCAGCGAGCTGGAAAAAGCCACCACGTCACTGGATATGGAAATGCGCACGCTGGTGAAGCGCCTGCGCAAGGTGGAAAAAGACTATATCGACTTACGCACCCTGGTGGTGAACACCAAAGCGGGCTGGTGTGCTGTATTGCGTCTGGCCCGGGAAAGTGATGTTGAACGTCGCCTGCATCGGCGCGAAATGGCCTACATGACGGCCGACGAACTGCGTTCTCTGTCAGATAAAGCTCTGGGGGCACTGCGTCTGGCCGTGGCAGATAATGAAACGCTGCGGGATGCACTGCGTGCTTCTGAGGACGTATCGCGTCCGGAACGAAAAGTCCTGTTCTACATTGCGGTGTACCAGCATCTGCGTGAGCGGATTCGTCACGATATTATCCGTACCGACGATCCGGTTGAGGCCATCGAAGAGATGGAAGTCGAACTGGCCCGTCTGACCGAAGAGCTGACGGCACGTGAAAAGCGTCTGGCGATCAGTTCAGACAGCGTGGCGAATATCATCCGCAAGACCATCATGCGGGAGCAAAACCGCATCAAGATGCTGAACCAGGGGCTGCAGAACATCAGCTTTGGCCAGGTGAAAGGGGTGCGTTTGAACGTGAACGTGCGCGAAACCCATGAATCTCTGCTGACGGGTCTTGCCGATCAGCAGGATCAGCATCAGGATTTGTTCGGCAATAATCGTCTGACCTTCTCTGAAGCCATTGCCAAGCTGTTCCAGCGACTGAACCCGCATATTGATATGGGTCAGCGCTCACCGCAGACCCTGGGCGAGGAACTGCTGGATTACCGGAACTATCTGGAACTCAGCATTGAAGTGAACCGTGGCACAGATGGCTGGCTGCAGGCGGAATCGGGCGCCTTGTCAACCGGTGAGGCCATTGGTACCGGTCAGGCTATCTTGCTGATGGTTGTGCAGAGCTGGGAAGAAGAAGCCCGCCGTCTGCGCGGGAAAGATATTATTCCATGCCGACTGCTGTTCCTGGATGAGGCCGCGCGACTGGATGCCAAGTCTATCGCGACCCTGTTCGAGCTGTGTGATCGTCTGGACATGCAGCTGCTGATTGCCGCGCCAGAGAACATCAGCCCGGAGAAGGGCACCACCTATAAGCTTGTACGTAAGATCTTTAAAGATCGGGAACATGTCCATGTGGTGGGTTTGCGTGGTTTTGGCCAGGAACCGAAAGGTGAACCGGAACCGGGCAGACAACTCGAGTTAGACCCGGCCTAAAGCCTGATGAAAAACAAAAACCAGCATGGAAACATGCTGGTTTTTTTGTCCTATCTTTTTCCTGCTCTCTCCGGCCCTCTGACTTGAGGGCTTTTGTATCAAGCGCTGTCTGAACGATCACTTCGCCTCTTTTTGTCCTGCTTACGCATCATCATGCGGTCAGTTTTGTCTTGTTCCTAAGACCTGTTTCTCAATCGTTAGTGTCACTGTCGATAGCGCTTTGCGGCTCGGTAGAGTGCCTAGAATTTTAGTGTTGGAGTCGGCCATCTGACTAACCACCCAATGCATGTTTCAGGCGTGGCGGCCGGGTTGGGTGAATAGTGAATAACGAATGAATAAGTTTTGTCGTAGGGGTGATGACATGAAAAGTATAATTCTATTAATGCTCGCCATGATGGCAGTGGCGGGTTGTAGTGATTCAGGCAGTGCGGATAACGCTGCGAATACACCATTGGATTCAGATGGTCAGCAGGAAGTGCCCGTCACGATTGAAGTCCCTGAAAATCCGGGTACGGACCCTGGTGATCCCGGCGGTCCTGGTAATCCCGGAGACGGCTATGACGGCCCACGCAAAGTGTGTCTGGCTATTACGGGGCTGGAAATTAAAGGCAGTGCCGGCAACATCATTGAATACACCAATGAAGTGATTGAAGAGGCGCTGAAGTCAGATCCTGATTGTGTACCACCATCAGAAATCATCAATGATGCGCTGCCAGAAGGCATGGTGCTGATTGATTTACTGCATATGAGCAATGATTTGGCTTATCTGCTGAAAGGCGTGGGCCTGCCGGTTGATGACTATGTAAGTGTGACCCTGAATATTAACGATCAGGGTAGCTACGGCGGTGGTTATGATATCGATCTTGATGGTGATATTGATATCAGCACGGGCAGCCCATACTCCTATGTCCAGGAATACGATGGCGATTACAAGAAAATTGACCTGGGCGGTAAGCTGGAATTTGCAGGCTTTAATCTGAAAGACAAATACGGCTACCCACAAACTTACTCGATGATGATTGACCCTTACAGTGCTTTTGATATGCAGGATAACGGGGCTTACGGGTTGTCTGGTAAAGGGATGTGGCTGGTCAATAAACTGGATGCGGTCGATGTTGTCGGTGAAATCCTGGATTCAGCTTGCGTGCAAGACAGCCTGAAACTGATTTATCTGTTCAAGTCTGATTCCGATGGTCCAAGCTCAGGTGATCCTGATTATGTGACCACTGCGAGTCAGGATGATAACGGAGGCTATTCCTACGGTATGGCAAGTATACCGAAAGGCTATTATGACTTCGAAATCATGTGCGATGTCGATGATGCTATCCCTGAGTTTTCCGGTTACGGTAGCTACGATGTTGAAGTGACAGATAACGCTGACGGTAACTATGATATCTACTGAGTTACCGGGTTAATGTAAACACAACCGGTCGACTTTGTTCGACCGGTTTCTTTTTATCACAAGCTTGAATTCTTGCTGAACAGCTAGTCGATCATGCTGAAAATGCGGTTTTTTAGCTTTTTACACAAGATCAATATCTCATTTTTACGCAAAAATAATCTTAGTGTGTTCAGAACAACTCTTTGATTCCCGTCCTCTTTATCAATAATGTCGATGTTTTTAGTCGCGATTGCCCAGATAGGGTTGGTTGTTTTTTGACCTGTCATTCATTAAAGTTCTCACCATTGCGTGTACAGGAACCAAAGAGAAACAACTATGAATTTCAGTGGCAAATTGCTTTCACCGGCGTTGAATGGACTCACACTACTTAAACAGATTGCACTCAGTTCAGTATTTGGTGTCGCTGTGATGGCGTATGGTATACAGCCGGTTCAGGCATCTGTAACCACCAAGCCGACCAATCATCTGAAATCGACACTGAAATACGTGGAGCTTGAAGCGGAAGCAGGTGATAAGAATATGCAGCTTTTCCTGGGCCGGGCATATCTGGAAGGGAATAGCGGTATTGAGGCCGATCCACTGAAAGGACTTTACTGGCTGGAAAAAGCCGCGGTAGATATGCCTGAAGTGAAAACAATGATCGGCGATTTGTTCAAAAAAGGCCAGTTGCTGCCGCAAAATAATGAGCTGGCGATCAACTGGTACAGCAAGGCGGCCAGAGAGGGAGATATCCCTGCGATGGTTGAGTTAGGCAATTATTATGCTTCCGGCGCTGCAGGAGGCGAAGTGAACTGCGGTAAAGCGATTCACTGGTTTACTCAGGCATCGAATGGCGGTTCGCTGGATTCAAAACGTAACCTGGTTTGGTTATATGCCACCTGCTCTGATGAAAATGCGCGCGACGGTCATTTAGCGCTGAAGCTGGCGAAACAGCTGGTCAAAAAGTCTGAGGCAGATGCGGGTGACTATGACAATCTTGCCGCCGCTTATGCTGCCTGCGGCCAATTTAACCAGGCGATCAGAGCGCAGGAAATTGCTCTTGA
This sequence comes from Photobacterium sp. Hal280, assembly GCF_037162255.1. NCBI lineage: Bacteria > Pseudomonadati > Pseudomonadota > Gammaproteobacteria > Vibrionales > Vibrionaceae > Photobacterium > Photobacterium sp. Hal280. Next base: position 1,870,507 of record NZ_JARLUO010000005.1, on the reverse strand, counting down.
AAAATTAGAGCAGGACGCAGAAGCGCAACGCATTGCCAAGTTTACTCAGCGCTTAAGGCTCTATCAGCAAAACCAGACAATTTACAGTGCTTCACTGTAATCCCCTTTTCGCATAACAACACCTGAACGGTTATTTCTTCTCCTGTTATGCATTCAAGCCTTCACCTTGTTGTGAAGGCTTTCTTTTGTCCCATTTCGAAGACAGATTTTTTACATCAATTGGCAGTATTTTGCCGATAATGAATGCATAGCTGTGTTTTTTGTAATGGGCGATGTTGTGATTCCTCCCGAACGTGATATTTCCGATATTGTCACCCGTGGCACTCTGGATTTCTCATCCGGCGAAAACCGACTGAGCGCCGTGGGTGGTGAAGCGGGTATTCGTAAACTGGCAGATGCATTTTGTCAGTGCATGGAAACGCACCCTGAACTGGCTGTGATCCGGGCCAAATACCCGGACGATCTGACTGACTATCGTGAAGCGCTGGCGACTTTTCTGTTGAGCTGGATACGGGGTGAAGTGCCGCTTTACACAAAGTCCAACGGGCGGCGTTATCTGAATACCAACCGGCGACGGGTACGTCTGAACAGCACCGAGAAAGAGGCATGGCTTCGGTGTATGCAGCAGGCGCTGGATACTCAGCCTTTGAGCGAAGTGTTTAAGCGGTACGTCATGGTGCAGTTAACTTTGTCGGCTGAGATGACACGTAAGCGCCAGGATGAACAGCACCCGGACTGACAGGAAGGGCCAACCACAGGCTTGTCAGAGAATTTTACAACCCTCACTTCTGTAACCTGTTTTTTTGATTAAAAACAATCGCTTACCATTTGGCCTCATATTTGCCTTCTCAATCTGTAGCGCATGTAGTAGGCAGAGGGGCAAAGGATGAAGGTATTAACTGGTTTAACCATGACAGCACTGTGCTGTCTGGGGGTTTCGGTCAACGCAGCTGAAATCAATTTAGCGGCACCGGGTGTTGATCAGGCTGTACTGACGATGGGCAACCAAGGTGACAGTTATGTCGCGGTTTATCAGCAAACCGGGGCCGGGTCGGGTAACCTGGGCTCTTTCCTTCGTGTTCAGGAAGGAGGAAATGGTAACGGGAACGGTAATAGTAATGGGGATGGAAACGGTATCCAGGAAGGGTTTAATACCGGTACGACAGATCCCTACATGATGGATCAGCATCCGTCGGGCAATTTTACCCGTGATGTGACGTTTTCTGAGCTGCAGTCGCTGGATGGATTCTTCGCCTTCATACTGGATGCCAATGAAACCGGGAATAATAATGAAATTGTACTGACGAACCTGATGCTGTTCTCAACCAGTGTTGCCAGCCAGAATGTGGATGATATTGCCAACTTGCAGAGCAGTACTTTGCTCTGGAGTCTGGACTGGGATGATAACGGTGCTTTTCAGGATAACTCAGTGCGTCTGGATACCAGCAAGAATAACAACGGCCCAGGTAGTGGTGCGACGGATCTAGTGTTCTTAATCAATGAGAATTACTTCGCTAATATTCCCGCGGGTCAGAACAATTTTGTGCTCTACTCCAGCTTCTCTGAGTTTGATTCAGGTTATGAAGAGTGGGCACATGGCCAGGTGGCGTTTGATCCGGATGGGGGCGATTCGCCAACCCCGGTTCCTGAACCTGGCAGTTTAGCTTTACTGGGTCTCGGCTTACTGGGTTTATTAAGCCGCCAGTCCAGACGCCGCCATCAGGCATAACCTAGTCATAAACTGTGTCGGAAAGGGAGCCTGTGCTCCCTTTTTTGTGCGTGAAAGCGCTAATCTTGCGGAGACTTCAATAAGTCTTCCAGCGCCTGAATGGCAGCATTGACCCATTCCTGTAAGCTTTCAGCCTGAGATAAAGGGCCAGGGCACTCAGTGCGCTGAATCTTGATAGACATAACTTTTTACCTCCCTATTGAGTGTAGTTCGGCCGGGTCACCTTCTGACTGTCTTAAAAGGACAGACACGAAGCCTTACAGGGGCAGGCACAAGGGCGGTTAGGTGTCGATTGATTCCATTGCCAGTCTTAAAAGGACAGACACGTTAGCTTTACAGGGACAGGCATAAAGGGCGGTTAAGTGCCAATTGATTCCATTGAGGAATGAATTGATATCTTAGCTTTCGCTGTTAACGGGTGATGAGGGATGTTAATTTTCCCGGCCATGGGGACAGGGCCCCATCGTTTTCAGGAAGAAGTATGGACATCTCTTTAGACATTCTCGCGATTTTATTCTTCGTGGCCGGGCTGGCTGCCTTTATTGATGCCATTGCTGGTGGTGGCGGACTGCTGACCGTGCCTGCGTTATTGGCAGCCGGTGTGCCGCCGACGCAGGCGCTGGCAACCAATAAACTGCAAAGTTCCTTTGGCAGTTTTTCAGCGACCTATTATTTTGTCCGTAACGGCCTGGTCGATCTCAGGCAAATGGTGCTGGCAATCCTCTGCACTTTTGTCGGTTCAGCCGTGGGGGCAGAACTGGTGCAAGTGATTGATGCCGGTCTGTTGACGACCATGATTCCTGCCTTGCTGATTGTCATTTCTCTGTATTTTCTGTTCGCGCCCCAGGCCAGTATCCACGGTGGGAAAGCGAAAATTTCTGACGGACTTTTTGCCTTTACCGTCGGCACCAGCATTGGTTTTTATGATGGCTTTTTCGGGCCGGGGACCGGCTCATTGTTTACCATTTGCTTTGTCACTTTGGCCGGTCTGGGCATAGTGGAAGCCACTGCCCGCACGAAAGTGCTCAATTTCACCTCCAATATTGCCGCGCTGATGTTCTTTATCATGGCCGGTCTGCCGGTATGGGAGATCGGCCTGGTGATGGCGGTAGGAGGATTTATCGGCGCCAGAATCGGCGCTAAAGTGGTGGTCAGTAACGGACGAAAGCTCATCCGCCCTATGGTGGTGATCATGTCTATGCTGATGGCAATAAAGCTGCTGTGGGAACAAAATCCGCAATGGTTTCAATAAGGTGCTTCACGCGTTCTGAGCGGTAACTGTGCTGGCGGTAGCAAAGGTAAATCGGGCGGACAAAGCCGTCCAGAAACGCAAAATGCTGGCAGTGGTGCTCTTTGATTGCCAGTGTCTTCACCACCGAAAGCGGCACCAGCGCCGGGGCTGCGCCGCCCAGTGCCAGCTTGGCGGCGGCGGTGTAGGAATCCATTTCCATCAAAGGTCGGATTCCCGCCTGCTGTAATAATCCCGCCTGATAAGCATTGGCCGGATTGCTGAGATCATTGGTCAGCAGGCACTCTGGCGCCTCAGCCAGTGGCTGATTGAAGACCAGAGTAAAAGGCTCATCAAATAAATGCCTTGCCTGAAGCCCGTGATGCGCGGGCAGATGACCGGCACAAAACCCGACGGTTGCATCACCGGCCTGTACTCGCTCAACAATGACAGGGGTGTGGTGGGTATTGAGCACGATATGTGGATCGTCTTTCAGAAAGCGCCCCATCAGGGCGGCCAGATAACCAGCCACCAGGGTTTCTGAACAGGCCAGAATAATCGGACTATGATCCCGAATCGCCTGCTGATCGAAGATCTGGCCTTTTAATTCATTGAAACCGGGGCCGACCTGCGCCACGAGTGCCTGCGCATCCGGGGTTAATTTGATATTGCGGCCATCAGGCACAATCAGCTTTTTGCCCAACCGTTGTTCCAGCCTGGCGATACGTTTACTGACAGCACTCTGGCTGATGTATAAACGGCTGCCGGCACGGCTCATGGTGCCTTCTTTGGCCAGTACCAGTAATGTTTCCACACCTTCAAGCAGCACAAATAGCTCCTGGTGCATGATTGATGAATTGTTGGAATGGATGATAACAAAGCCAGCAAGGGGAGGCGATGGGCGAGCGGGGAAATAACAGATAAACCGCCAGTCAAACTGCCCGGCGGTTTATCGGAAAGGAAGCTTAGTGATGACCTGAGGTGTCGTCGGGATGCGTTTGCGTAATACTGCCGACTTCCAGCATAGGCGCCACATCCAGGTGCTCGGCATTCATCATGGAAGAAATACGTTGTACCGACGACAGCAGCAGCGACTGTTCCCATTCGTCTAACTGCTGAAAACGGGAGACAAAACTTTCCTGCAAAGGCAGAGGGGCTTTATCCAGATTCGCCAAGCCTTCAGCGGTGAGATGCGCGTGCACTTTTCGTTTATCCAGCTTGCTTCTTTCTCTGACGACAAGGCCACGTTTTTCCAATCGGTCAAGAATGGTTGTTGCAGTTGCCTGACTCATATTGGTGTTGCTGGAAAGCTGGCGAATCGTCACTTCACCTGAATCGCGTATGGCTTTCATCAGTACCAATTGCGGTCCGGTCAGACCGGTTGATTTGTTCAGTTGTCTTGAATGCAGGTCGATCGCTCGGATTATTTGTCGCAGGGCGATGAGGACTTCTTCATGTTTGTCCATGTTGCTCTCCCACCTTGTTGCCGCACGGAACATCAGGTGATGGATTGTTGCGTGATAGAAACGGCAAAAGCACTTATTGATTCAGTTTGTCTGAGTAGTCAGCTGACGTGATGGTTTGTCTTTTTCAGTCAGACCTTCAGTAAAGCCAAAATTCTAGCACGCCAGTGAATAAGCCAGCTATCAAAAATGCTGTAAAAACCATGATTTGCTCGATTTATCAGCTTCTGACATCAGGAAGCAGCGACGAACAACTCAGGTATTTCCTGATAAACAGACTCGCTGTCGATTCCTGCTGATCATTTCTATTGTAGATTAGTGGAATAGTTATCGGCCCCACACTGTAATCTTGATAAGGAGCGGAGGACTATCCTGAGGCACGCGAATGAAAATGATTAAACCTTCACCACAAAATACCGCATTTTTTTGTTTGTACGGATTTTGGTCACTATTTTTCAAATTGTTTCTATTTGTTGCTTGTTATTGTTGTTTTTGTGAATAATAATAATTCTCAATATAAGCCTCATTGTTTTTAATTTCACCAAGGACGATACGCCCAAGATGAAAAAGACTTTTCCCCTTTCTCTGTTGGCCGCTTCTGTTGTGGCCTCCGCTTCCGCACATGCTGCTGTGTCTAAGCAAGATGTCGTCAGCCATTATGCAGATATTGCTTTTCATGTTTTCAGTGATGCCCAGACAACGGCACACAATCTGGACAAAGCCATTGATGCTTTGATTGCTGCGCCTTCTGAAAAGACGCTGGCTGAAGCCAAAGAGGCCTGGAAGCTGGCTCGTATCCCTTATCAGCAATCGGAAGTGTTTCGTTTTGGTAACCCGGTTGTAGACGACTGGGAAGGCCAGCTGAATGCCTGGCCTCTGGATGAAGGTCTGATCGATTATGTTGCTCAGGGTTACCACCACGAGCTGGGTAATGACGGTGCAACGGCCAATATCATTGCAAACGAAACGATTCAGGTGGGTAACGCGACGATCAATGCGGTGCAAATTACGCCTGAGTTACTGGCGGATATGAATGAAGTCGGTGGTTCTGAAGCTAACGTCGCCACTGGTTATCACGCCATTGAATTTTTGCTGTGGGGCCAGGATTTGAACGGGACCTCTGCAGGCGCCGGTGCGCGTGCTTATACCGATTTTGCCAATGGTGAAGCTTGTACCAATGGTCATTGTGATCGCCGCCGGGCTTACCTGAAAGCGGCGTCTGAGCTGCTGATGACCGATCTGGACTGGATGGCCAAGCAATGGTCTGCGGCCGAAAAAGGCAATTATCGCAGCGAGTTGCTGGCAGATTCACCAGATAACGGTTTGCGGAAAATGCTGTTCGGGATGGGATCGCTCTCGCTGGGCGAACTGGCCGGTGAGCGTATGAAAGTGGCACTGGAAGCTAACTCGACCGAAGATGAGCATGACTGTTTCTCAGACAACACCCATAACTCACATTTCTATGATGAGCAGGGTATTTATAACGTTTACACCGGGACTTATAAGCGTGTTGATGGCAGCACCCTGACAGGGCCGAGTATCCATGATCTGGTCGCTGAGAAAGATCAGCAAGCGGCCAAGGCCATCCATGCTGAATTCGACAACGCCCGCTCGCAGGTTTATACCCTGGTTGAGTCGGCAGAAAAGAATAATCAGCACTTTGACCAACTGATTGCGGCCGGCAATAAAGCCGGTAACCAGCTGGTGAATGACGCCATTTTGGCGCTGGTGAAACAAACGGCGGAAATTGAGCGAGCTGCCAGTATTCTGGGTGTAACTAACCTGAACCCGGATACCGCGGATCACCAGTTTTAAGCGTGATGATGTCAATTTATTAAAACTATAAACAAGGGCTCATCTGAGCCCTTTTGCCGTCATGATGTGTACCAGAAGAATTGAAAATGTGAGTGTGTATTAACATGAAGTTGAAGTCCTTTGCAGCCAGGATGGTTGCGTTTTCTTTGCCGCTGGCGATCGCTTTGCCAGCCGCGGCCCAGCAAAGCAGTGGAACAGCGGCTACGGCTGATCTTTCACAGCTAAAGTCAGGTGGAGCAACCAGTGTCACGAAAACCGGTGCCAATGCCTATTCGATGCCTGCGGCGAATCTGCCGTTAATTCAACGCCTGGACTTTAGCGTCGGTAACAGTTTTTTCCGTAATCCTTGGGTACAGGCCCCCGCGACCACAGAAGCGCGAGACGGATTAGGGCCCTTGTTTAACACCAATGGCTGCCAGAATTGCCACATCAAAGATGGCCGGGGGCACCCGCCGGAACCTGGCGATACCAACGCTGTGTCTATGCTGGTGCGCTTAAGCATTCCAGCCCTGACACCGGAGCAGAAAAAAGCCCTGATTGTCGATGGTGTGATTCCTGATCCTGTCTATGGCGGTCAGCTGCAGGATTTTGCTTTGCCTGATGCCAAGCCCGAAGGTCAGATCACAGTGACATACACGGATGTACCGGTCACTTTTTCGGATGGCGAGATCGTCACACTGCGCAAACCGACGCTGGCGATCACGCAGCTGAATTATGGCGACCTGCACCCGGACATCATGATGTCGGCACGGATTGCTCCGCCTATGATCGGCCTGGGATTGCTGGAGCAGATCCCCGAGCAGACCCTGGTATCGCTGGCAGCAGCCCAGCAGGAAGAAGGCAAAGGGATTTCCGGCCGTCTGAACCGGGTCTGGGATGTTGAAAAACAGCAAACCGTTGCCGGCCGCTTTGGCTGGAAAGCTGGTCAGCCGACACTGATGCAGCAAAACGCCGGTGCGTTTAACGGTGATCTGGGCCTGACCAGCCGCCTGTTTCCGGTTGAAAACTGCACCAGCGGTCAGGAGGTCTGTCAGACAATGGCCAATGGCGGTTCCCCCGAAGTCAGCGATAAGATCCTGAATTTTGTTGAATTCTATTCCCGTCACCTGGCGGTACCTGTGCGCCGCAATCTGGATGACCCACAAGTAAAACGCGGTGAGCGCTTATTTGCTGAGGCAGGGTGCGGATCTTGCCACCAGAGCAAGTTGCAGACAGCCAAAGTCGACAGTTTGCCGGCTCTGTCTGAGCAGACCATTCACCCTTATACCGATCTGCTGTTGCATGACATGGGAGAAGGCCTGGCGGATGGCCGTGGCGAGTTTCTGGCTAACGGCCGGGAATGGCGCACCGCACCGCTGTGGGGGATTGGTTATACCGAGGAAGTGAATGGCCACACCTATTTCCTGCATGACGGCCGGGCCCGCAATCTGATGGAAGCTGTGCTCTGGCATGGCGGTGAAGCGCAGGCCAGCCGCGATCAGGTGCGCCAGCTGGGTCAACAGGACCGGGAAGCCTTAATCGCTTTCTTGCATTCACTGTAAGGACATGAAAATGAAAAAAACGATGATTGCACTGGGTTTGATGTCACTGATGACAGGGCTGACTGGGTGCAATGAAAATCAAGAGGCAGTCAGCGCCACGATTCACCAGCAGCATGTTAAAGCTGTCGGCGCATTTACAGAAGCCGCCCGGGAGCTGGAGAGTACCGTCGAGACGCTTTGTCAGGCAAACACGGATGATCATCTGGCCGCAAGCCGCGCAGCATGGCAAGTGCTGATGCAGGATTGGATGGTATTACAGGGACGGGAAAAAGGCAGTGAAGCAGCACTGGCACTGACCTGGCAAATTCAATTCTGGCCGGACAAGAAAGACATTACCGGGCGAAAAATGGCGCAGCTTCTTGCCCAGAGTACACACTGGAACGCGGCATTACTTGCCGATCAAAGTGTCGCCGTACAGGGAGCAGGTGCCATGGAATGGTTGCTGTATGCCCATCCTGAACAATTGAAGCAGCCGCAGGGCTGTGAGGTAGCCACAGCAATAAGCCAGCGCCTGACACAGAGTGGGGAAGCCCTGATTGAAGCCTGGAAAGCCAATCCCTGGCAGGCAATGACACCGCAACTGGCATTGAGCGAATATGTTGGCGCCCTGACTAATCAGCTGGACTTTGCCATGAAGAAGCTGACATTGCCGATGGGCAAACCGGGTCATCCGCGTCCTTATCAGGCTGAGTCCTGGCGATCTCAAACATCAATGCGCAATCTGAAAGCCAATGTACAGGCCATGCAGTCGCTGTATCTGGCTGAAGGGAAAGGGCTGGATGCCTTGTTACGGGCGCAGGGAGAAATTGCACTGGCTGATCGTATCGCCGGTGAGTTTGACAGTCTGATTGCAGGCTGGCCGCAAACTGCCAGTATGGGGGCGTTACTGAAAACACGCGACGGCTATCGCGACCTCATTCGTATTTATAACAGCCTGGAGTACATTCGTTTCGCACTTCATGATGAAGTGTCGCCAGCTTTGGGCATAGTCGTAGGATTTAATGCAACCGATGGTGACTGATTTAACACGACGCGCGCTGCTCAAAAAAGCGCTGGGTACCGCGATATTGCTTCCCACCGCCGGGCTGCTGTCGGCCTGTGCTTCAGCAGAACACAGTAAGGGACAGCTATCCGGTACAAAAGACGGTGATCGCATCATTGGTTGCAGCAGGACGCCTGACGGCCGTTATGCCGTTGTTGTGGCAGACTCGCGCGGCCGGCCTATACACCAGATAGCCCTGCCTGAACGTGGACACGGGGTGGCGATTCAGCCTGGCGGCGCGCTGGCAGTAGCTTTTGCCCGTCGTCCGGGGACGTATATGCAGGCTTTTTATCCGGCAACGGGAGAGATGCTGCCGCTTCGCCGTGCCGACCAGAACCGCCATTATTACGGTCATGGCGCGTTTTCTGCTGACGGCCGTTACCTGTTCGCAACCGAAGGGGTGAGCACAACCAGTGAAGGTGTGATTGGCGTTTATGATACGACAGCCGGTTTGCAAAAAGTGGCTGAATATAAAGGATTTGGTATTGGCCCGCATGAAGTGGTGCTTGCCGATCCGGACACCCTGGCGATAGGGGTCGGGGGGTACATACCTTGGGCCGCGAACCGTTAAATCTGGATACCATGGAGCCTGCATTAGTGTATCTCGATATTCAGAGCGGAAAAGTTGTCGAAAAAGCTGTGCTGTCAGACAAAAGACTGAGTATCCGGCACCTTGCGGTGACAGATACCGGTGATATTGCCTGCGGTCAGCAATACCGGGGACTGCCAGAGCAGGCCGCGCCGCTTGTCCATCTGCATACACGGGGCGGCGCGCTTCGCCCGCTGCTGGCCGATGAAGAAGACTGGATGCGGTTTAACCATTACATTGCCAGTATTGCCAGCCTGGATGGTTATCTGCTGGCGACCTCGCCACGAGGTAACTGCTATGGCATCTGGCGTGAAGAGACTGGCGAGCTGGTGGATTTGCAGCCATTGACGGATGCGTCAGGAGTGGCAGTCAGCCAGGGGCAGTGGCTGGTGGGTTCAGGAGCGGGAAAAGTTCTGACCCGCACGCCGCTCCATCCGGGGCGGATCGATCAATCCGCAGTGATGTGGGACAACCACTGGAAATTGCTGTTCAGTTGAAACTTTGAAACAACGGGCATTCGAAGATCTCACTACCTTTATAACTATAAACAGGAAAAGCATCGAGTTATCGTTTGAATTCAAGCGATAATCTCTTTGCTTTGCCATAATGATAGTGATGGTAGCGGAGAGCACACATGACGAGGCTAGGTCGTATCGGGCTTCTTCTGGTAATCAGCAGTGTTTCATATACGCTGCATGCACAGGTTGTGTCAAACACAGCATCTGAGTCAGAGATCAGTGTAGACATCGAAGCGCCTGTTGCGCCAGAAGCTGAAACAAGTGCCGTCGCTGAAGCGGCTGCTGTGGCCGATACGGCAGCCGTCGCGCCAACCCCGGAGCAGATTCAGGCTCAGAAACAAGCGGACGAATTAGCGCTGATCCGGCAAAAGTCACTGGCCTGGGTCGATGAGGTGTCCGCTCAGTTACCGGGATTGCGATATAAACAGCAACTTGCTCAGCTCTATCACGGGTTAGGTTATGTCCCTCTCTGGCAAGACAGTTTCACGGTGACCGATTTTGAGCAGCAGTTATGGGTGCTGACACTAGCAGAAACCAGCCCGGATTTTAATCAGCGCCTGAAACACCTCAAACAGCTCAAGCAAAGCAACGACTGGCGTCAGTATGATCTGCTCGCAACAGACACCTTACTGGCGTATCTCAGTTTCATTGAAAATGTCATTGATAACCGCACACAATGGTTGTTTAGCGAGGAAGTGCCAACGCGCATGCCTGCGCCCTCAGATGAGAGTCTGGCTGAGCTGATGGCTGTACTGGAGCGTGACCAGCTCAATGCGTTTGTGGCGTCGCTCAAACCTACCGGACGCCACTACAACCAGTTTCTGCAAGCCATCAACCGTATGGAAGCGATAGCGGAGAAGCCCTGGCCTGTGTTCAGTCAGCCCGGCATTATCCGTCTGGGCGCCTGGCTGAGAGATCCCGATGTTTTAATCACCATGCTGGAACGCTTGGGGGATTTAACTGCCTATCAGGCAGAGCAGCTCAGAACCGCAGGCAAGAAACACTACAATATCGATATGGCAGAAGCGGTGAAGCACTTCCAGCAACGGCACGGATTAAAAGTGGATGGTGCAATCGGTCCGCAGACCCGTGCCTGGCTCGCGGTAACGCCTCAGGAACGTATTCGCCTGCTGGCACTCAATGCCCAGCGCAGCCGGGTGTGGACGTCTGATTTCCCCTCCCGGCTGGTGGTGAATATTCCCGATTTTGCGTTGAATTTGTGGCTGGATAATCGCATGGTGTTTGATACCAGAGTCATTGTCGGACAGCCCAAACGCCCAACGCCGATTATGAGTTCAAGCTTATCCTCAGTGGTGTTCAACCCCTACTGGAATGTCCCGAACTCAATCATGAGAAAAGATATTCTGCCAAAAGCCCGTTACGACAGCGGTTATCTGTATCGTCATCACTACGACGTACTCCGCGGCTGGAACAGTAACGAAAAAATTCCGATCAGCTCTATCAACTGGCGTTATGTCAACGCGAAAAACTTTCCGTATCGTCTGCGGCAAAAGCCAGGCGCCCATAACGCGCTGGGGCGTTTTAAATTCAATATTCCAAACAATCAGGCGATTTATCTTCACGATACACCGTCAAAAAGCCTGTTTAATAAAGACTTCAGAGCATTCAGCTCAGGGTGTATCCGCGTTCAGGGCGCGGATGAAATGGCGAAAGTCCTGTTAAGCTACGCAGGTGTGTCAGAACAGCGCTTTGATCAGCTGGCCGGGCGAACTTCGACCCGGACCGTGGGGGTGAAACCGAAGATCCAAGTATTCCTGATCTATAAGACAGCGTGGATTGATGAACAGGGACTGGTGAACTATCGCAATGATGTGTATCAATACGATGAGCAGGATAAAAATTCACCAGACTCTGAAAAATTTGCATCAATTTACAAAAATTAAATTCCTTATGCGTCAATAACTAGTCAATTTTATGGCTTTTGTAATGTCTGTTTTTTGACATTTGTGCGTTGACTCATCGAAAACACACGGCTATCGTGCAGTCGTTTACAGGCTTTTGCGCTTGTTTTTTGTGTTTTACAGTTGAGTTTTTCAGGATGTCAGAAGTAGATAATAAGCGTCGTCAGCTCCTGATCGCGAGCGGGCTGACATTAGGCGCCTTTATGTTGCCAAAAATGGCTGTTGCGAGTCCCTACACTGCGAAAAGTGCCCGAGAACTGTACCTATGTAACATTCATACCAAAGAAGAATTGGAAACACGTTACTTTGACGGGAAGTTCTATCTGGACAAAGAGTTAAAGCGCATGAACCATATTTGCCGCGACTTTCGTCAAAATGAAGTGGCGCCAATGGACCGACGCCTGTTCGATGCGATTTCCCAGATCCGTGAAGAGCTGAGCCATAAAGGTCAGGTCCGCATTATCTCTGGCTACCGTTCGCCTAAAACCAACCAAATGTTGCGCGGCTCCACCAAAGGCGTGGCAAAGAAAAGCTACCATATGACAGGTCAAGCTATTGATTTTAATCTGGAAGGTATTTCTTTGTCTCGTGTCCGCAGTGCAGCCCTGGATCTGAAGTTGGGTGGCGTGGGTTATTACCCTCGCAGCGGATTTGTGCACATTGACACAGGTCCTGTGCGTCGCTGGTAAGCCCGGTACGCAGAACAGCAGGGGTGTGGTATGCTGGCGCGGTTTTGGAACAGTTAGGACAAATGTATGAGTCTGCAGTTTGAAATCGTGCCAGTGACTCCGTTTCAGCAGAATTGCTCAATTCTGTGGTGTGATAAAACGCTGGAAGGTGTGGTTGTCGATCCCGGTGGGGATATTGAACGTATCACGGCCCGTATTGCGTCACTCGGCATCAGGGTAGTGAAAATCGTTCTGACGCATGGTCACTTGGATCATGTTGGCGGCACGGCACCTTTATCATCTCAGCTTGAGGTGCCTGTATGGGGACCGCATAAAGACGACGCGTTCTGGCTGGATTCGCTGCAGCAGCAGTGCCAGATGTTTGGCTTTCCTCCTGTGACCGGGTTTCAGCCTGACCGCTGGCTCGATGAGGGAGACAGCATCCGCTTTGGTGAGCAGAGTCTGGCTGTATATCATACGCCGGGTCATACACCGGGACATGTTGTGCTTCACAGCGAGGAAGCCAGGCTGGCTGCTGTGGGTGATGTGCTGTTTAACGGCAGTATCGGCAGAACTGATTTCCCGCGTGGTGACCATGGTACATTGATTTCGTCGATCAAAACCAAGTTATGGCCACTGGGCAACGACACGCGTTTTATACCCGGCCACGGTCCAATGTCGACTTTTGGTGAAGAGCGAGCCAGTAACCCGCACGTTGCGGATGCGATGCCGCTCTGGTAATCCGCTTATCTGGCCTGCGCCAGAAAACGACGCGCCAGACCGATAAAGTCATCGGCTGGCCTGTCGAGCAAATCTTCTGAAATAAAAAAATCATACCCCATCAGCTCTCTGTTGTAGCGCATGCGGTTCGCCAGCATCGCGAGCAGTCCTTTGTTGATTTTTCCGTTTTCTCCCACATAGTGTTTGTCATCAAATAGCATATCTTCTATTTCGTGCGGCGGATTGTCTGCGCGCTTATACGCCATGATCATCAAACCGCGCTGTTCCATTAAGATCTGGCTGGCAATACGGGGGCAGATGCTGTCCAGAAATTCATCGTAATGTTTGAGTCTGATCCCAATCCAGGGCAGGGGTTTGTACCAGCCCTGAGTGCTGACCGACGCGCGTCCGATATCCGCGACATTCTGCCACCGGGTCAGCCAGCCGCCGTGCGGACTGTGGTATTGCAGGTGCATGAAAGTGAGGGTGAAAGTAATCGGCGACTGCCGGTTGAGTTTAACCCCGATGAGTAACAAGGTCGTCATGGCGAGCAGTAACAGCGCGACGGCCACGCCGTTAATGTCGGGAAAGGTAAAGACTGTCAGCCCCAGCGCGAATATCGCCAGCAGGCTCAGCCAGATCAGATAAGCGCCGGGTTTGGGATGCGGCGACTGGATATATACGCTATTCAAAATAACTCCAGAGAGAGCATGAAGAGGACATCTTTATCAAGTATGGCAAATTGTCCGGAGATGTTACTCACAGGTTGCAGTGACCGATATGGGCGTCAAATCATTGGCGACTGTTTATGCAAAGCGTAAGGCCCAGTTTGCATGAAAATCAGTATTTATTCCATGAAGTGCATGAACTTGGAAAAGATAAAAATGAGATCTTGTCGCTTAAAATACGCAAAATATGGCTTTTATTGTGCTTAAAATAGCCGTTTGCTGGCATTCCTCTGACATCCTTGATATAACTCGCGCTACTTTTTTCCCCGCTGGGCATCCAAACTGGCGACTGAAAGTAGTACAACGGAGTAGGAAGTTAATGAGAATCTCTCACAAACGTAAAGTACAGCTTAAACTGCAAAAACGCATCAAAGCGGCTACGGCAGTGACTCAAAAACCTGTCACCAAAGCAGCGGTGAAGCAGGCAGCCCCGGTAGCGGCAGCAAAGCCTCAGGTTGATGTGAAAAAAACAGAAGCACCAGCGGGTAACGTTGCAGTTACTGTATCGCTGACACCCAAGCAGCAGCAGGTGCTGGGCATCGTGGCAAACAATGCAGAAGGCATTAACCCGAAAAGCATCGGCCTTGAAGCCGGCCAGGAAGACAGCAAAGCCGCTTCCTGGGCAACGGGTGCACTGAAAAAACTGGTTGAAGAAGGGCTTGTTGAGCGAATTCAGCTTGCTGGCAATAAAGTCGTATATAAAACGCTATAATTGTCCTTCCCCGTTCCTGAATGATCAGGGGCGGGTTACCTTTCTTGCCTTTTTCAATCATTTATCTCCCTTTTTCCTCGCTATCATCATTTCTCACAGTTGACCATTCATGGCTGATTTTATTGCGTAAATTCGTTTCGGTCTGACGAACTAGCCTTATTCTGCTATACCTATTTAAGAGGATCGGATTATTCACGGATGTAGGCACTCACAGACGAGGTAATATGACAATGATCAGTGCTCGAGAGTTTTCCGAATGGTTACGCAACCGTTTTGCTGAGGACGAACAGGGTGTGTGTTTAACCCGGGAGGACATAAATCAGCTGACTGGCCGGCAAAGTTTCTCGCTGGGATTTGTGCATGATATTCATTACGAGTTGATGCAGTTTGATATGGCATTTGTCACAGATACATCACGGGAAAACTTTTATCTGGTCCATATTTCCAAGAAGTCGTGGCGCGATCAGTTGGAACGACAATATGAACGTGAGCTGTTTTGTAATGTGCTGCCGCTGGATAAATCCGGTTGATTTGAAGAACCAATACAGCAAAGTGCAATCGTGAAATAAAGCATCAGACAGAAGTCAAAAAATAGCCAAATGACAGTCAAAAGAAAGGGGCGCCCTGTGAGCGCCCCTTTCTGTGCAGATCACTGAACCTAAAGGTTACAGGACAGCAGCAATGCCATGACAAAGCGGCTGCATGTTATCTTTGGTCATACCCGCAACGCTGATACGGCCAGAGCCGACGATATAAATCGCAAACTCTTCTTTCAGACGTGCCACCTGCTCTTTATTCAGGCCTGAGAATGAGAACATGCCATTCTGGCGCTCAATAAAGCTGAAGTCGGCGTCAACACCCAAATCTTTCAGGGTCTGAACAAACAGAGTACGCATTTCCTGAATGCGGTCACGCATGTCTGCGACTTCCTGCTCCCACTCTGCACGCAGTTCGGCATTGTTCAGGATTTCAGTCACAATCGCTGCACCGTGAGCTGGTGGGTTCGAGTAGATCACACGGGCAATGCTTTTCACCTGGCTGAATGACGTGCTGGCCACTTCAGCGGTTTTCGCTACCAGAGTAAAGGCACCCACACGCTCGTTGTACAGGCCAAAGTTCTTGGAGAAAGAGCTGGCGATCAGCAGTTCACTGTTGTGTTCCGTAAAAATACGCAGACCGGTTGCATCTTCTTCAACGCCTTTGGCAAAGCCCTGATAAGCAAAATCGAACATGGGCAGCAGGTTTTTCTCGGCACAGAATTTTGCGAGTGCCAGCCATTGATCCGCATCCGGGTCGATACCGGTCGGGTTGTGGCAGCACCCGTGCAGCAATACCACGTCACCGGCTTTGGCATTTGCCAGAGAACTCAGCAAAGCATCGAAATCCATGCTCTTGGTTTCGGCATTGTAGTAAGCGTATTGTTCTGTCTGCAGACCCGCCGCGCCAAACACGCCAAAGTGGTTGGCCCAGGTTGGGTTGCTGATCCACACGGTCACATCGCCCAGTTGGCGTTTAATGAATTCAGCCGCGACACGCAGTGCACCGGTACCGCCCGGCGCCTGAGCCGTTTGAGCGCGTTTGTCAGTAATAATGGCGGCATCTTTGCCGAACAGCAGTTCCTGAACAGCCAGACCGTATTCTGCTGTTCCGGGAATACTCAGATAAGATTTGGTGGTTTCTTTTTCCAGCAGGATAGCTTCAGCTTTTTTCACTGTCGCCAGAACCGGGGTATTGCCCGATTCATCTTTGTAGATGCCAACGCCCAGATTGATTTTCTCAGCGCGAGTGTCATTTTTGAATTCTTCAGTCAGTCCCAGGATAGGGTCAGCTGGTGCGGCAACGATTTTTTCAAACATTCGTGAATCATCCATGCTAGTCAGTGATACGGTCGACGTGCCTGGAAAGACCATAATTTTTCAATGGCCATGTGACTCTGATCGAAATTCTGCAGTCCTTCAAGGATCTGGCAGACAGAAATCCGGTCTGGCTTTTGACATTCCGGTGCGATCAGGCTCCCAAGCAAACATCCATTGTAAAAGAAAATGAAACACAAACATCATCTATTGGAAATTTTCACGTGAGCTGGATCACATTGCGAATTTGCAACTTTTCATTCCCCCATCCTGAAATGCCGGATCACGCTGAATGTAATCGTCGATGGCGTTGATGCTCTTTGATAAATTCCATGAATGCCCGATCAGCGATCGATAAGTAACCATTTTTTCGCCAGGCGATAGCCAGGCTGAGCTGTACCGGTTGTTCGAAAGGCACGGCAGCCAGACCGGGTTCGTGGCGGGTCACCATTTCGAGTAAGGCTGATATGGCAAACTCCTGCCTGATAATACTCAGGATCATAGGCAACAGGTTTGTTTCAAACGCGATGTGCTGTTTGAGCTGATGTGCCTGACAGACATGGTCGATATAGTCGCGATGAAAGTAGCCTTGCTTGAACATCACCAGTTCCTGGCTGAAAAACTGTTCGAACGACACCGAGGACTGCCGGGAAAATTCGTGGTTCGGGCTGACGACAGCCACCATTTCTGAGGTGAGCAAGGGTTCGGCTTCCAGGCTGTCGGGGAGATCGGCACTTCGGATCACGCCTAAATCCAGCTCTCCGTTCAGCAGCATCAAACGGATCGATTGGGTACCGGCTTCGACCAGCGTCAGTTTGAGGTTGGGGTAGCGGGATTTAAACCCCATCAGAATATCGGGAAAGAAATACGACCCCAGCATACTGGGCACACCCAGCCGGACTTCGCCTTTTTGTAACCCCTTTAATTCCGCCATGGCGACCTTTGCATCATCCACCTGCTGCAAAATTAAGCGGGCATGCTGAATCAGTACCTCACCTTCGTGAGTCAGCACTATCTGACGATCGCTGCGGTGAAACAAGGGCATCTCTAACTGTTGTTCGAATTTCTTGATCGCAATGCTCAGAGCCGGCTGGGCGATGTGCAGCTTTTCCGCGGCTTTCGTGAAACTGCCGGCTTCTGCAATGGCAATGAAATACGTGAGCTGGCGAATGTCCATGGGTTACTCCGGATATTAATAAAAGATATGGAGTCGATATTTTTAATATATTTTCACTATCAAAGGGAAATTGCTACTGTTTCAGCAACTCTTCATCATCCGGTGCCAGTCTGTGATAGAAATCCATAGTTCTGCTTATCGTCGGGCCAGTTTTGCGCTGGCTCTTGGCTCATTTCTGGTGTTTTGTAATTTGTATCTCTTTCAGCCGCTGTTACCTGTGATGACAGAGGCTTTTTCTGTCAGTGCGACCAAAGTGAACTGGTTGCTGGCTGCAGGCACACTGGCTCTGGCACTGACTTTAGTGCCATGGGCGGTCAGCTCCGAAATGATTGGCCGGCGTAAGGTGATGCTGCTCAGTCTGTTTTTGCTGCCTGTGGTGGGTGTGTTGATGCTATTGGCTGAAAGCTTGCTGATGCTGAGCCTGGCCCGGGCCCTGATGGGCGCCTCGCTGGCCGGGTTTGCGGCGGTTGCTGTGGCTTATATGGCTGAGGAGTTTTCGCCGAGAGCCCTGTCGCTGGCGGTCGGCGGATACATCAGTGCTAACTCACTGGGTGGCATCGCCGGGCGATTATTCGGCGGTTTTGCGTCTGATGCCTGGGGCTGGCAGGGTGCTGTGCTGGGGATGGCCCTCTTGAGTTTGATTGGCGCTTTGGTGGTCGCCAGACTGTTGCCGCCGCAGCAACATTTCACCCCTCAGCGCGGGCAGCTCAGGCATCATACAAAACACGTGATCCGGCATTTACAGCAACCGGTATTGTGGATCCCGATGCTGATTGGCGGTATCAATTTTGCCTTGTTTGTGAACCTGTATTCCGTGATGGGTTTCAGGCTGGTCTCACCACCTTATTCCTTGCCGGTCAGTTGGGCGTCTTTGATCTTCCTGTGTTATCTGAGCGGCACGCTGACCGCAAAACTCAGTGGCAGCTGGAGCATCCGATATAAGCCGGTGAGTGGCATGATACTGGGGACGACAATCAGTGCGCTGGGCATGTGGGTTGCCGCCCTGGACTCTGTGTCGGCGATGCTGAGCGGTTTGCTGTTAATCAGTTCCGGTGCGTTTTTCACCCATTCTCTGGCGTATGCCTGGGTGAGTCAGAAAGCGAAGACCGGAAAAGCTACGGCCACCGCCCTATACCTGGTGCACTATTATGTTGGCGGCAGCCTGGGCGGGTTTTACCTGATCACCTGCTGGCAGCACTGGGACTGGCACGGTGTGCTGGTGGGCGGCAGTGTGCTGTATTTTGCTCTGTATGCCTTGTGCTGGCGTCTGGTGAGAAAGCAGGCCACCGAGCCTGCTACGTCGGTGGCTATTTAGCATCTATCCGGATCCGATTGGATTAAACCTCGCTGCTGGCTTCACTGACCAGGGGTTCTAAGGGCTTGCGTCTGTCACGGTACTGATAGCCGTAGGGATGGAACCGATAGCAGTCGCGACCGGCATCTTTGCACTCGTATAATGCGCGATCGGCACGATCGATCATGGTCATCAGGCTGTCGCCAGCAGTAAATGTTGCAATGCCGATACAGGCTGTGATCGACACATGTGTTTCTTCTATATCCGTCGGCAGTTGCAGTGAGCGGATATCGGCTAACATCCGGTCTGCAATTTTTTGCGCTGTTAAGGTATCGCAGCAGGGCAGGCAGAGAATAAATTCTTCACCGCCATAGCGTCCGAACAGGTCGGTTTTCCGTGAGGCCAGTTGCAGATGATCGGCAAAACCACGCAGTACTTTGTCGCCAACGCCATGGCCCCAGGTATCATTGATGCGTTTGAAGCGATCAATATCAAACAGCAGCAGAGAAAAAGACTGGCGCTTGGCCTGACAGTTTTCCATCGCTTTCTGGGCTTGCTGCAGTAACATTCGCCGATTGTAAATACCGGTTAACGGATCCAGGGTTGCCTGACGGTACAAACGCATCAACATGTAAAGCTTGGATAATTGCGACCAGATGACGACGATAGCCAGCACGTTCTGCAGCCAGTAATTGGCCAGTGTTTCCGGCATCAGAACAGTGCCTGTCTGGAAATCGACTGTGATTTCTGTCACGGCAGTAACTGCCAGCAGACACAGGCTTTCTTTCAGCGTAATCGGCAGGATGGTCAAAATAGCGACATGCAAAATAGGCAAGAGCGTATAGCCGTATTCAAAACCGCTGTACACTTTGGGGAACCCCAGTACCCAGATGCAATAGGTGTAGAAGAGGTTCAGCCCTAAAACCATGAGTGTCATGCACCATTGCGACTGACGTAAGGTGGTGTGTGTCTCGTTGACTTTGGCAATACCGATTAAAAATAACGCCAGAAGTAAACGGGCGCTGGCAATTCGGGTATCTTCTCCTGTATTGAGGTAAAAAAAGTCAAAAGGTATCCATGCGATGATCAGTACTGCCCATACAATGCAGAGCAGAGAAATTCGGCTGCGCAGGTATCCGCTTCGCGTATTCTGGAAGCTCTGGGTGTGCGCTTTAGCACTCCATAGATCCGGAATATAGAGCTTGAGCGCATGGCACAGCAGCCTATGGTAGTGGTTATAAGTCGATATCATCTTTGCTTCCAGCTCATCTGACATCTGTTTTGTGAGAAAAAACAGACGGTAAACGCCCTTTATTTTTATAATCGAACAATTATTCTACAAGATGAGCCTTAAAACCGTGATCTTGGTTCACATAAGGCATGTGAAACCAGGTTAATTGTCGGTAATTTTGAGCAATGGATGTTTTTAGTACTGTTCTGATATAATTTCGGGTGTTTTTCTCTTTCTTCTGTAGCCTTTCATGAATATGACTTATACCACTTTACTTATCTCTGCGCTGCTGGGCGCCCAGATGATTCTCACGCTCGTTTTGACCAAAGGGGAGATCTGTCCGGGCCAGCGCGGCCGGGTCCATAAGATGCTCCCTGTGCTGCTGCTGGGCTGGTTAATCGCATGTATCAGCCAGCCGGTTGCCCTGTTGCCTCTTCTGGGGCTCGCCTGGTTCACTTTCCAGGTAAAAACCGGAAAGACGCGCGATCAGGGGCCGCTGAAGCTGTTGTATGCATCATGCGCGATGGCAGTGCTGAGCTGGCTGATGGTGCTCTTTTCGCTGCCATGGCCTGAAAAAGCCCAGAGCCTGATTGCGGTAGTGATGTTTGGTGCCGCCCTGGCGCACCTGTTGCTGACCCAATCGCGAACGCGTTTGCAGGCTTTTCACCGGGTGTTACCGGCGGCAGGTCTGGTGAGTGCCATACTGAGTGTGCTGCTGTTTTCAGGACAGCTCTACTCCGTGCCTCAGGCGCAGGTGGAAAGCCAGTTGCTGGTGATTTGTGCGGCACTGTTCTTGCTGATTGCTGCTCAGGTGATTTGGGTGGGTCATATTGTGCTGGCGAAACCGGTCAAAGTCTGGCAGTTGTCCGGTGTGCTGTTCTTGCTGTCTGCCTCAGCAGGATGCCAGCTTTCCGTGTTCTGACTGGTCGAATGACGGCTTGAGCGTCTATGCTAACAACAGAGGCGTTGTTTGACTCTGGATCTGATGTTCTGACGGCAGTCGCCGGAGGAGGGAGAGGTGGAAATCAGTAATTTGCTGAACATGGACGCGAATATCGTACTGGGCATAGTGAATGAAAGGCTGCGCCTGGAATGCGATACAATTGATGATCTTTCCAGCCGTTACGAGCTGGATCAGGAACAATTGCGACAAAAAATGGCAGCCCTGGGCTACCGCTACGATCCCATTTCTAATCAATTTAAATGAGCAGAGGGCACCAATTACGGTGCCTTCTGTTTTTTCAGGTATTGTGCTTCAGGTATTGTGTCGACTTGCCTCAGGCCGCTTTAATGCCCTCAAGGTGGGTCTGGCACTGCTGTCGGGCTGTCGCAAAGAAGGCCTGAAGGTAGTGGCGCTCTTTTTCTGATGCGCGAATCGCCGCATACAGTCTTCGCCACAAGCCTTTCCCTAACGGCTTACTGACGATCAGCCCCTGACGGGCAAAATCATGGATTGCCCAGTTAGGCAGAGCCGCAACCCCTAAGCCTGCCGACACCATTTGTACCAGCATCAGGGTATTATCGGCTTGCTTCCAGACCTTAGGCTCGATGCCGGCAGGCTGCAGAAAATGTTTCACCACATCCAACCGGTTTTTTTGCACCGGGTAGGTCAGCATGGTCTGGCTGGCAAGGTCGGCCGGTTTGATTGTGCTCAGTTCAGCAAGGGGAGACTGCGGCGAAACCACCAGACGCATCTCAAAGTCGAATAGGGGTTCATAGTGCACTTCCGCTCGCGGGTTGATATCGGAGGTGATCACCAGATCAAGCTCCCCGGCAGCCAGGGCCGGGATAGGCTCGAAACTGAAACCGGATGAAAAGTCCAGGCTCACCGCCGGCCAGTTCATCTGGTATTCCTTCAGCGCAGGCATCAGCCACTGAAAGCAGGAATGGCACTCAATTGCCATATGCAGCCGGCCCTTTGCGTCTTCTTTTAAATTGGCAAGTTCATGCTCGGCGCGTGCGATACGGGGCATTAAGTCATCGGCCAGTTTCAGCAGGATCTCGCCTTCTGCAGTGAATCTGACCGGGCGTGTTTTGCGTAAAAACAGGGGCGCACCAATCCGCTGCTCAAGATCCTTGATTTGGTGAGACAGCGCCGACTGGGTCAGACAAAGGGTGTTGGCTGTTGCCGTCAGGGAGCCGGTGTCTCTCAGTACCGCTAATGTGCGAAGGTGCTTAATTTCAATCATGTTCACTCAGTCCCTGAATATTACTGCTGTTCAGAGTACTGGTTATCGAGAGATGTGTAAACATCTAGACGTCTATAATCGATTACATTCGGGAGTGTTGCGTGTCGCATAGTGATCTTGTATCTGTTATCTGAAACCAAACTGGTAAATAGACGGCGCCTGGCTGAAAATAGGATTGAAACCCGGTGTTACTTATTTGTTTAAGGGAATTTGATGAAGCGACAACGTCTTACATTGATTGGCTTACTCTTGTTTGCCGGGTTGCTATTATCGATTGTGATGCTGCTTTTTTCTCTCATCTGGAAACCCGCCGTATTCAGCAGGAATTTGAATCGGATGTTACGGAAGCCTCACACGCCTTTATTCAGGCGATGAACAGCCACTTTGAAGCGCTGTATACCCTGCAGCTTAATCTGGACACCAATGGCATTCCGGATGCCAAGGGCTTCACGGCACTGACCGCTAAAATCCTTGCCCGTTTTCCGGCGATCACGGCCCTGGAATGGATCCCTGAAGTGGATCAGGCCGAGCGTGCCAGCTTAGAGCAACGGGCCAATGAATGGTTGCCCGGTTATGTGATTACTGAACAGGTCGCGTCTGGTGAGCGCGTCGCGGCCAGCGAGCGAGCCGTTTACTATCCGGTGTATTATGTCGAACCTGTGACCGGTAACGAGGCAGTGATAGGCTATGACATGGGCTCACACTCCCTGCGTTTTGAAGCGGTTCAGCGCGCCAGAGATACCGGGCAGTTGCAACTGACTGTCCCGCTCCAGATCCAGCGCAATGATGTGACCGCCCAAGGCATCCTCAGCCTGTTGCCTGTGTACGAATTCCCTGAGCCGATGTCGGAGACGGAGCGGCAGGACAGCCTGCTGGGCTTTGTGGCAGGGGTGTTTAATCCTGCCCAGATTTTCCTCTCTTCTCCCGGTTTAACCAGGGTGGAGCCTTTTGCTTTGACGCTGATTGATACGCAAGCCCCCCAGTCAAACAAGCTGGTCTTCAGTCTGGTACCTGTGCCGGATACCGGGCCGGTTAGCCAGCAAAAACATTACCACTATAGTCAGAAAGTGCTGACTCAGGCGGCGATTACCCGCGATTATGCTCCTGACTATCGCTACGTTCATCAGGTGCTGAGCAAAGGCGGGCGCCGCTGGGTGATTGAAGCCACACCCATGCAGGATTATATCCGCCAGCATCAGTCATCCATACCCTGGTGGGTGTTCTGGGGAGTCAACGCATTTTTTGCCGTCGCCGCTTTGGTCTGCTTCTTCGTGTTTCAACGAGGCCAGCACTATCTGGATACGCTGAATCAGCAACATGACAGGCTGCTGGCCGTGAACGAAAAACTGGAACGCATGAGCCTGATTGATCCGCTGACGGGGATCGCGAACCAGCGGGCGTTTGAAGAAAGCCTGGATAAAGCGGTCCGAGTTGCACGGCGGGAACAATCCCCGCTGGTGGTGGTGCTGATCCAAATTGATGACTATGCGCATTTTGTCAGTCAGTGTCCGCAGGACATGTACGAGTCCAGTCTCCGGATGCTGGCCAACGAGCTGGGCAGAACATTGAAACGCCCTGCTGATATGGTGGCACGGCTTGATGATGACAGGTTTGCCGCTGTACTGCCAAATACCAACAATGGTGAAGTGGTTGCCCGTCACCTGCGCACTGCGGCCGAACGTCTGAATCTGGCCAATACTGAAATGAGTGCCAATCCTTACCTGACAGTGTCTGTAGGCGCCATGACAGTTTTCGATCTTCAGGGATTAACCGCCGAAACCTTGTTCCATCAAACAGAAGCTTTGTTGTATCAGGCGCAGCAGGAAGGATTGAATAAGGTGAGTGCCGCGGTTCGTCAGCAACAAGCATCAACTGAGCAGGCACTCAGCTGATGCTGTCAGACGAAAGGTTGCGGGTTACATTGGCTGAGTAGCGGTGAAAGTCAGAGTATGCTGGTTATTACTGAGCGTCAGCGTATTGCCTTTGACTTCGGCTTTGCTCCACTGGCTTAAGGTATCACTCATCACTCGTTCCAGTTTCATTGCATCGTCCGGGCAGGCCATCATGGTCATGCCCATTTTTTCAATGCGGAACTGGCCGTCTTTCACTTCGGCAGAACCGAAATAGCGGTTACAGCCGGAATGCCCATGTGCCATGGTATTATTTTCAAACCCCAGAGTCGGCACGGCGCCCATGCTAGGGATGGTGACGGCCTGATTGTCGATCTTGGACAGTTCCCATTCATATTGTGTCAGATCAGCAGAAGCGTCAGCTGTTGTGCTGCCACCGGTTCCGGCGCAGGCAGATAACAGCAGGGCAGTGCCCATGGCAGTCAGCAGGTGTTTTTTCATTGTATTTCCCCAAATGGATTCGAAGATTTTTGACTCACGGAAAGACAAAAAATTCCGTAAACCGTGTTTTTTAGTGTAGAAGCAATTCAACCCGGATGTTTTTACGCATCGTGCTTTTCCGGGTTGACCATGTGTAAATGCACATCCTGCTGCGGGAATGGGATAGAAACGCCTTCTTTGTCGAACCGCAGTTTGACCTCGCGCGTGACATCCCAGTACACATCCCAGTAGTCATCCGTTTTCACCCAGGGACGAACGATAAAGTCGACCGAAGAAGTATTAAGCGTGTGTACTTTGATGGTTTTCTCCGGTGCGCGCAGCACAGCCGGATGGTTATCAATAATGTCATGTAAAATAGCTTCGGCTTGCTCAATACTGTCTTTATAGCCAATCCCAAAGACCATATCGACACGGCGAACACGCTCGTGCGTGACATTTTTGATCGTATCTCCCCAGATTTTACTGTTCGGCACGATGATGATTTGGTTATCAAAGGTACGGATCGTGGTATTGACCAGGCTCATGTGGCTGACCTTACCGGACACCCCGCCGGCTTCCACAAAATCGCCGACATCAAAAGGACGGTAAATCAGCAGCATCATCCCCGAAGCGAAATTTGACAAGGTATCCTGCAAAGCAAAACCGATGATCACACCGGCCACACCGAAACCTGTCAGTACTGGCGCAAGGTTAAGTCCAACCTGTGACAAGGCAATTAACAGCCCGAGGAAAAAGACCGCTTTGCCCGACATGGAAATGAAGAAGTCCTGCATCAGCTGCGACATCTTGAGGTTGGGCGAGGCCACGGCGCGTTTCACCACTTTACGTGTCAGGTTTTTTAACAGCCGGAACAGCAAAAGGACCAGGGCGAAAATAAACACTTTGAACAACACCTGCGGGGTATTATCAATCAGCCATTTTTTCAGGTTGTCAGCCCAGGTCGAGACAATCGAGTAGATGACCTGCGGATTCAGGATGTCATTGGTGAGATCGCCGGTCACTTCAAACTGCTGCTTTTTGTAGTTCGACGTATCGATCTGTGCCTGATCGCCGAGGTTGATCAAGTAGTTTAAGCGGTCAATATCGCTCGACAGTTTGCGTTGTGCCAGAATGTGCATCAGTTGCAGTGAGGCTTTCTCACTCTCGGATGCCTCTTTGAGCTGTTTAGCCAGCATTTTTTCCTGCTGGTTGTTGTAATCCAGTGAGGCAGAGACAAACTCTAAACGGTTGCTGATGTCTTTCGCCAGTTTGGCTTTTTTCAGTTCTGCATCATGGCCAAGCTGTTCCATCCAGCGGTAGTTTTCCCACTGCTCACCCAGCATCTGAACAGACAGCATGCGCTCTTCATTTAATTGTTTGAGTTTGAGTAACTGTTCTTCCTGCGAGGCTTTGTCCAGCGCTTTTTCATCAGCCTGAATTTTGTTGCTCAGATAGTTGGCTGTATTGCTGGTATAGCGTTCCTGCCGTTTGACGTAATCCAGCAGCGTGGCGGCTGACCCTTCAGGCGGTTCGTGAATGAATTCCCCGATCTTGTCGCGCAGTTCATTGTTTTTATTCAGTACCTGCATGCGCAGAACATCGCGTGTGGTACCGGTACGGTTCTGGCCGGCCTCATACAGCGCCATGACTTCCTGGCTCAACTGTGACAGTTCATCCAGCGGAGACGTCGGTGTTTCAGCCTGGGCAAACACATTGAGGCTGTATGTAAGCAACGTAATAAAGAGTAAAAGCTTGCGCATAGTAGAGCGGTAGTCCGGTTCAGAGAGATAAAACAAGTACATCGCGGCAATGAGTGTGCCGCGATGAGAATGAGTGCTGTGATTATAACATGCTTACCGTTGCAGGTGAGGTCAGAGCAAGTCCTGCTGGCAAAGGAATTGATGATGATCAAATTGCCAGCACCAGTCCGGCGTCCACATTTCCTGATTGAGAATGATCACCATTGGCCGGTTAATCTGATGCAGCATATACCAAAGTGCAGGGTAGTGGCGTTGATCACAGATGAGGGTGTCGCACCCTGAAGCCGCAAGGGTATCTGCCAGCAGTTGCTGGTGGCCATTTTGCGAATAGGTGAAAGCCATCAGGTTATGTAAACGGCAATAGGCGGCGTATTGTTGCGTCATGATCCGCGAAGATTGCAGAATACCTGTGAGTTTAGGGTGAGCATCCATTGCTGCGAGTTTATGAATCCAGGATTTAGCATGTGAAATTTCATGATTCTTTTGCATCATCTCACCTGTCTGGCCTTGGCCTGAATATTCGGTGCCAATAGAATTAATCAGAGTTCATTTGAGTGTAAG
Source organism: Photobacterium sp. Hal280 (assembly GCF_037162255.1). Taxonomy (NCBI): domain Bacteria; kingdom Pseudomonadati; phylum Pseudomonadota; class Gammaproteobacteria; order Vibrionales; family Vibrionaceae; genus Photobacterium; species Photobacterium sp. Hal280. Next base: position 1,843,437 of record NZ_JARLUO010000005.1, on the reverse strand, counting down.
TCCGGCTGCTGAGTGAATTGTCAGGAATGGGTAAAAAAAGCACAAAAAAAGCCCCCGAATCGGGGGCAAATACTTACCATCGCTTTTATTATCTGTCGTTTCGGGTTTCTGCTGTTTCGGAGACAGGCCGGATTTCAAGGCCTGCGAAACAGTCTGGGATCCGGGATTAACCGAAGTCGCCGTTGACGTAGCCACGGGTACGATCATCACGCGGGCTGTTGAACAGCGCATAGGTATCGTCATGTTCGACCAGTTCACCCATCAGGAAGAAGGCGGTCCGGTCTGAAATGCGGCGTGCCTGTTGCATCGAGTGGGTCACGATCACGATCGTGAAGTCTTTTTTCAGCGACTCCATCAGATCTTCAATTTTCTTGGTTGCGATCGGATCCAGCGCAGAAGTCGGTTCATCCATCAGAATGACCTCAGGCTCCATGGCGATGGTGCGGGCGATACACAGACGTTGCTGCTGACCACCAGACAAACCGAAGGCGTGTGATTTCAAACGGTCTTTCACCTCATCCCACAGCGCCGCGCCGCGCAGCGATTGTTCTACTACTTCATCCAGACGTTTTTTGTCGGTCACCCCCTGAGCACGCAGGCCGTAGGCTACGTTCTCGTAAATGCTCATCGGGAAGGGGTTGGGCTTCTGGAACACCATGCCCACCTTAATGCGCAGTCTGGAGACATCGATGTTGCCGTAGACGTCTTCACCGTCCATCGACAGCTTGCCTTTGATCTTCACCCCTTCAATCAGGTCATTCATGCGGTTCAGGCAGCGCAGCAGTGTGGATTTACCACAGCCAGACGGGCCAATCAGTGCAGTCACCTGGCGGTTTGGAATTGGCAGATTGATCTTTTTCAGTGCCTGGTTGTCACCGTAAAACAGGTCCAGATTTTCAATGTTAAATTTGTTCATGATGTATTTCCCCGAAATCAGTAAGTCGCAGTGTTAAAGCGTTTCGCAAGCAGTTTGGTGCACAAGTTGATGATCAGAACAACCACAATCAGAATGGTGGCAGTGGCGTACGCCTGATGCCATTCATGAATGGTGTAGAGTTCCTGCGTCAGCTTGTACAGGTGCACGGTAAGTGTCCGGCCGGAGTCCATCAGACTTTCCGGAAGACGGGCCACCATGCCTGCTGTCATGAACACAGGTGCCGATTCACCGATGACACGACCTACACTGAGGATGATAGAAGTAACGATACCTGGCATTGCACTTGGCAAGATCAGGCGCCAGATGGTGTAAATTTTCGATGCGCCCAGCCCGTACGAACCTTCACGGTAAGTTTGCGGTACCGCCATTAAGGCTTCTTCTGTGGTGCGGATGATCACGGGCAGAATCAGAATGCTCAGTGTCAGGGCACCAGATAGGATCGAGAAGCCAAAGCCAAGCACAACCACAAAGAAGGTCATCCCGAACAGGCCGTAAATAATTGACGGAATACCCGCCAGCGACTCGGTACAGAAGCGGATCACTTTGACCAGACGGCTGCCGACTTTGGCATATTCTGTCAGGTAGATCGCGGTCATGATCCCCATCGGTGCTGCGACCAGAATTGATGCCAGCACCATGTAGAGCGTGGCAACGATCATCGGCCAGATACCCGACTCTTCACCCAGCGTTGTGTAGTTGCTGGAAATGAATGTCCAGTCGACGTAGGCAAGGCCGTTGCTCAGGATGTACCAGACCACCCACAGCAGGAAACCGACCGTGACCGTGGCCGATGTCCAGATCACACCGAGGTAGAGTTTATCTTTGAGTTGTTGTCTGGCAGGGTTACTCGCCTGCAGATGTGTGGTTGTTGATAGCGTCATTGTGATTACCTCGCGCGCTCACGGTTCAGGTAGAGCAGGGCGGCATTCAGCATCATGATGAACACCAGCAGCACAATACCTGTGGCATACAGGGCGCTGGCGTGAATACCGGTGGCGTACGACATTTCAATCGCGATATTGGCGGTGAGGGTACGTGCTGAATCCAGGATGCCCTCAGGCATGGCCGGGGAGTTCCCCATCACCATGATGATGGCCATGGTTTCCCCTAAGGCGCGTGCAATCCCCAGAATGACGCCTGTCATAATGCCGGAACGGGCAGCCGGGACCAGCAGTTTGAAGATGGTGAAAATATGCGACGCACCCAGCGCCAGTGAGCCTTCTTTATAGCTGCGCGGTACGGCACGAATGGAGGTTTCCGACACGGTAATCACTGTAGGCAGAATCATGACTGCCAGTACGATAATCCCCGCCAGCACTGTATTACCCGCCGGGACATTAAATACGTTCTGGATCAGCGGCACGATAATCACCAGGCCGAAGAAACCGTAAACCACAGAGGGGATACCCGCCAGCAGTTCAACCATGGGACGAATGATGTCAGCCAGGCGCTTGGGGGCCACTTCAGCGATAAAGATCGCGGTCATTACCCCAACCGGCACACCTAAAATCACAGCACCTGCGGTAGAAACCACAGAAGCGACAATCATAGGGAAGATGCCGAACAAGGCAGGTGGCAGCCATTCATCTCCCAGCACAATGCCAGTGATACCGGCTTCCGCAAAAGCGGCATAGCCTTCACGGAAAATGAAATAGCCGATCGTAATCAGCGATAAGATTCCGATGACGGCACTTGCGAGGAAAAGGTATTTGAAAAAGAGTTCACGCCAGTCAATTTTATTAGCAGCAGCAAGCTGAGGCTTCTTCTGCGTGTTCTCAATATTGTTCGCGATGGTCATTTTGCATTACTCCAGACACTGAACCAAAAACTTCAGGTACTGAGAAATCGAAATATCCGGCCTGCATATCAGGCCGGAAAAGGCATTGCAAATTAGTGAGTTGAAATCAAACCGTGCTCAGAAACGATTTTTTGTGCGTCAGCTGTTTTCATCCATTTCAGGAATTCCAGCGCTTCTTTAGAAGGGCGACCATCTTTGTAAACCACCAGGAATGGACGCTGTACACCGTAATCACCCGCTTTGATGGCTTCAACTGACGGCTCATGGCCTTCAATAGACAGTGCTTTCACCGAGTCGTCCACTGAGCTCAGAGAAATGTAACCAATCGAGAACGGGTTGCTGGCAACCATAGTTTTCAGCTGACCGTTACCGCTGGCCACTTGAGCACGCTGAGAAATCGCTGAAACAGATTTATTGTTCACTTTACGTTTCAGAGACATGATGTCTTCGAAGGCGCCGCGAGTGCCAGAAGCGGTATCACGGGTCGCCACAACGATAGGTTTGTCTTCACCGCCTACTTGTTTCCAGTTGGTGATTTCGCCTTTATAAATTTGTGCAACCTGCTCTTTGCTCAGGTCTTTCACAGGGTTTGAATTGTGAACAACGACGGCGATACCGTCACGGGCAATCACAACTTCTTGAATATCAGAAGATTTTTCAGACGATTTCAGATCACGAGAGCTCATGCCCAAATCAGAAGAACCGTCGTGTGCTGCACGGATACCGGCAGAAGACCCCGGACCCTGAACTTCAACCACGACATCGTGGGATTTTGCGTAAGTCTCGCCGAATACTTCCATCAGTGGCGTTACAGAAGAAGAGCCAACAACAGAAATTGTTTCAGCCGCCATAGCCGGGTTAAACATCATTGAGCCAGCCAGTGTGATAGCACCGATAACCTTTGCTTTCATTTTTCCATATCCTTTCGAATTTGGCGGAATTGCCAATCAGTTGTTTAACGAACGAGGCACAGGTTAGGAGAGTTTTATGACAGGTTTGTTGCAGTTTGTTGAACACTCTATGAAGATGATAGTAAGTGTCTGATATGCATAAACAATCGTGGCAGTTATGAAATCTTAGTTTGATGAAAGGCCATCAATGATACTCATCAGGTATAGATAATGCCTGACTGCACTATCAATTCTGGAAGCCATTTCTCACTTGTTCCGCGGCTCTGCCGGAAGCGGATTGGAGGGCTGCTCTCCTGATGTCACCTTTTTTTACACAGACAGACGTCGAGAGTTCTGGGCAAGCAGGTCTGAAAAAAACGCAAAATTACCCGGAAAAACACACAGACAGCTTTGTTAGCGTTATGGCGTTGATTTATTGAGATCATTTCCTGAAATGTCCGGCTTTTCTGACTGCGCTGTCTTTTGTTCAGGCCGTGATGGCACAGAACTTGATGCACTTTTCCCTGAACACAATAACGACAATAAAGTTGGGTTGGGGGTGTGTAATGAAACCTGTGACAAAAATAACGATATTCAGCCTGGCGATGCTGGCAAGTGCACATGTCAATGCCGCATTAGTCACTGTGGAGTTTGGCGCCTTTACCGGTTCCTGGGTGAACGCCGTGGCGGATTCTGGCAGTGGCCAGCCAGTGACGATCGGCAATGCAACGGACAACCCCATGTTGCGCTGGGGGTTGCCATCGCCGTCTTCGGGTCCGCAGAGCGGTTATGATTTTGCCTCTGCCGCCAGCTTTGATACCACCTTTGATACGGATACCGGCACCAGTGATGATTTTCAGTTGGGGACATTTACCCACTTAAATAATGTCATTCTGAGCACCGGGGCCAGCCTGCAGAGTGTCGATTTGCAACTGAGCACGACAGTGTCTATTGATGGCGGAACACCGGTTGATGTGCAGTTTGTGTTTAACTTTACCCATAACGAGACCAGCAATAGCGCGGATCCCTGTGCGAACGGGGAAGCGAATGGCGTTGGGGTCAACGTGAATGGTTGTGCCGACATTATTACGGTCTCCACTTCGCAGTTCACCGATGTCACGACAGTGAACGGCATCAAGTATACGGTGAATATTCAGGGTTTCCTGGTCAACGGTCTCTTTGCTGATCGGTTTGAAACCATTGAGAAAAGCACCAATCAGGCGTTTATTCAGGCCAATATCTCTGCACTGACAGAGGTGCCGGTACCGGAACCTGCGAGTGTTGCCATTCTGGGGACGGTGCTGGCCGGCATTGCCATGATACGCCGCCGCAGACGGCAAAATCACAGTGCATAAGCCAAGCGCATAAAGCCGCAGAAGCTGCGGCTTTTTCTTTGCCTAAACAGCGACTATTTATACTTCGGGGCACGAAAATTTTCAGGCAGGGCTTTAGCTGACTTGCAAGTCAGAATTAAATATATTTGTATTATTTATGCAAAAATTTGAGCTCGAGTGGCATTCTGTCATTCCCTTGTGGCATTTATTTGCCTTTATTTTTCTTTTTGTGAATAGTGAGGACAAAATTACATCAAATCGTTGTTTGGGGCGCGTCAATGCAGCTTAGTCATTTCTCCATCCGCAATAAAATTTTGGTTTTAGGTGGTGCAGTCTCACTGATGTTCGTGATTGCAATGTTATTCATTAAATCAGCCAATGACCGAATTGGCAGCAATTTCAGTGAGTTTTACCAGCATAATTACAAAGTATCGCAATTGATTAGTCAGATCCGCCAGGCGCAAGCCGATATTATCGGTAACGTGCGGGGGTTGCAGGTGGTGTATCTGCTGGGTTTGTATGAACAAGTTCCTGAATTTAATGCGATTGTCGATAAAAACAGTGCGATCACTCCAGAACTGGTGAAAGAGCTGAAGCAAGACTACAACGGTGATCCTCAGTTGCTGGCGGACTTCGAGCAGAAGCTGTCAGTCTATCAGGCGAATACCCATCAGTTTGTGTCGGACATGGAATCGGCACCGAATCACCAGGCGCCTTATCCAGTGTTCAGAGCCTTTGTGGACAGCTATGAAGCCCTGAATTTGCAGTTCGATAAAATCCAGCAGGCCAGCGCTGAGATGGCGATTCAGGCCAATCAGGACACCTTGCAGTCGATTAAAACCGCCAATACAGTTTTTTATGTCTCTATTATTCTGGCGGTACTGATTGCGTTTGTGTTGAGTCACTGGATTGCGCGAGGTCTGGTTGGTGGGATCAGCCGTGTTAAGGCAACGGCCGAAGCTCTGGCCAGCGGCCATCTGGACGTATTGTCCAATGTGAAAGGGACAGATGAAGTTGCCCAGCTGAGCAGCGCCATTGACAGTACGGTCAACCGTCTGAACAGTACGGTGGCAGGCATCGTGCGCTCCAGCACCCTGGTGACCGAGAACAGCCGTATTTTGCAGGACGCCAATAACAATATTCAGGTTGCGGCGGGTGAGGTATCAGAGCATACCATTCAGGCTGTGACGGCGATTGAAGAGCTCTCGACCACCAGTAAGAGTATTGCGGTCAATACCTCAGATTCAGCCAGAGCTTCGGATCAGATGATGGAGCTGGCGGAGAGGGGCATTGAATCTTCCGAGCATACTCAGTCTGTGGTGCAACGGCTGGTTGCCACGCTGCAAGATACCTCGGGGGTCGTGAACGAACTGCAGGGCGAATCCCGCAAAATTGAAAGTATTCTGGAAGTGATTCGCGGGATTGCCGAGCAAACAAACCTGCTGGCCCTGAACGCGGCGATTGAAGCGGCCCGTGCCGGTGAACAGGGACGTGGCTTTGCAGTGGTCGCAGATGAAGTCCGCGGACTGGCGCAGCGCTCACAAACTTCTGTCAATGAAATTGAGCAGATGCTGGCTCAGCTGCAGCAAGCCTGCAGCAGCGCGGTGGACATGATGGCAGACAGCACCACAGAGGCTGATCAGGCCGAAGCTCGGATGTCGGAAACCAACCAGTTACTGGCAGACATCATGAGCATGATCAATCAGGTGAATGAGCAGACGCAACAGATTGCGACGGCAGCGGAAGAGCAGAGCGCGGTAGCCGCCGATATCAGCCAGAATATTCATACGGTCCAGGCGCTGTCGGACAAGACCTCATCCATTGCTTCTGAAACGGTACAATGCAGCGATGACATGCACCGTGTCAGCCAGGAAGTGGTTGAGCAGGTCAGCTTTTTTCAGGTCACTAACGCGCGTGAAGATTATCGCATCAAGGCCAGCTAAAAAAGCGACATTAACGCAACAGTTTGAAAAGTAGAAAAAATAATAAACCCGCCAATAAGATTACTGGCGGGTTTTTTCGTACATGTAAGACCTAAAGGCCTATTTATAGTAGTGTCAGCGGCTTGCTTTTTCTGTCTTAATGCTGAGATCTGGGCGCGAGATAACAGTATCGGATATCAGCGGAGTCACTGGTAACTGCCCCATTGCGTATTCACCCTTTGTGCACTATTGGGGGCGCACTAACGGGCCACTTCATCCACCAGATACAAGATCGACTGATAAGGCACGCCACTGTGGTGCGAGAGGCCGATTTCGCAGGTACGGCTGTTGCTGAAACCACGCCGGCAGTCTGGCGGAACCTGAGCTTTCAAGGGGTCCAGAGAGGCTGCATTCAGCTCAGGGACACTGAACCCTTTATCACCCGCCCAGCCACAGCACTGGATGTGCTCCGGTACGATCACAGTGCTGACGCAGGCTTTGGCGAGCTCCAGCATGTCATTTTCAAGCCCCATCTTACGACTGCTGCAGGTAATATGCAGCATCACAGTTTCATGCAGCCGTTTCAGCTCCAGATGAGGCAGAAGATAATGCAGCACCAGGCCAACAGGTTCGACAATATTCATCAGCCTGGTGAAATTTTCCACACTGCGTTTGGCGCAGGGGCTGGCATCGATCAGAATCGGGTATTTGCCCTGTTCACTGGCTTGCCAGAGCGCGTCTTCCAGCTGCTGGCTTTTTTGCATCGCGGGCTCTGTCATTCCTTTGCTGTCGTAAGGCATCCCACAGCAGAGATCGTTGATGTCCTCTGGCACAATGACATCAAACCCTGCCTTGGTAATCAGTGACAGTGTCACCTCTGTCAGCGGGCGCTGGTCGGGGTTATCTGGCTGCTGACCCATCGTACGACTGGCGCAGGTGGGCAGGTACACCACTTTTTTCTCGCCGTGTGTCGGACTGTTGCCGCTTTCAGTTAACTGATGACGATTGACTGTCGGCAACTCTGGCAGCCACTGCGGTGTGCGATTGTGGCTCCAGCGTCTGGCCGTGTCGCTGATCGCTGTCATTCTGCGCTCACCAAGCAGCGACTGTGCAGACTGCGCCACACCCAGCCCGGTTTTCACCAAGCGGGTTGTGGTGGCGAAGTGATCCGCCGTCCAGCGCGCAATGGGCGTAAAGCGCTGATATTTGTCGGTACGCAGTTTTTTGATCAGATCCCCTGTATTGATCCCCACCGGGCAGCGTTCTGCACACAGCCCCGTGGCCGCGCAGGTATCGATTCCCTGATACTGAAAGACAGATTCCAGTGCCTGCGCACCGGCTGTGTTACCGCTGCGGCGACGATGCTGCAATTCGCGGTATAACACAATGCGCTGGCGCGGGGATAACGACAGGGTCCGCGACGGACACACAGGCTCACAAAACCCGCACTCAATACAGCGATCCACCAGATCATCCGCCGCAGGCATGGGCTTCAGATGGCGTATGTGGGCGTGTGGATCGTCGTTGATGATCACGCCCGGATTCAGCAATCCTTGCGGATCGAACAGCCGCTTGATGCGCTGCATCAGCTGGTAGCCTGCTTTGCCCCATTCCAGCTCGACGTAAGGGGCCATGTTGCGACCAGTGCCATGTTCGGCTTTCAGTGAGCCCTGATACTTGACGGCCACCAACTCGGCGACGGCATCCATAAAGGCGCCGTAGCGGTCGATTTCACTCTGCGCCTCGAATCCCTGGGTGAACACAAAGTGCAGGTTACCTTCCAGCGCGTGGCCGAAAATGATGGCTTCGTGATAACCGAATTGCGCAAACAGGGCCTGTAGATCACGCACACCTTGCGCCAGATCCGCAACGGGGAAAGCCACATCTTCAATGATGACGGTGGTGCCGGTTTCCCGTACCGCGCCCACCGCAGGGAACATGCCTTTGCGGATTGCCCACAGGGTATTCACTGTGGCCGGCTCAGAGGTGAAAGGCACCGACTCAATCACGGTAAAGGCTGACAAGCTGGTCATGATGGCCTCGCACTGGCTGAGCAGTACGTCGTGGGTACTTGCCCGGCTTTCAACCAGCAAAGCGGCGGCCTCCAAATCCAGATGAGCGATAAATTCGGGCATGCCGGCTTTATCGGCAACAGAGCGCATGGCGCGGCCGTCCATCATTTCGACGGCGGAAACCGGTGTGGTCGCCAGGATTGATGTGGCTTCGCTCGCGTGTTCGATATTGCTGAAAACCAGCAGTGCAGAGGCTTTGTGAGGGTGCTCGATAACCGTCTTGTAAGTAATGTCGGCAATAAAGCCCAGTGTGCCTTCCGAACCGATCATCAGGTGTTCAAGAATATCAATCGGATCACTGAAATCGGTCAGCGCGTTCAGCGCGTAGCCTGTGGTGTTTTTGAGCCGGTATTTATGCAGGATTTTATCTTTCAGCGCCGGGTTATTGTCGACGTCTCTCTTGAGTTCAGACAACTCGCTGAGTAATGAGGCATGGCTGCGGCGGAAAGCGGCCTTACTCGCTTCATCACGGGTGTTCAGTACTGTGCCATCGGTCAGGATCACTGTCATGCCATCGACTGTACGATAGGAGTTCTGCGCCGTGCCGCAGCACATACCGCTGGCATTGTTGGCCGCGATCCCGCCAATTTTACAGGTGTTGATCGACGCGGGATCCGGCCCGATTTTACGTCCGTAAGGGGCAAGGTAACGGTTCGCATCGGCACCAATCACTCCAGGTTGCAGGGTGATTTTCAGCCCGTTGTCTTCAATGCGGTGGTTACGCCACTGATCGCTCAGGGTGATCAGCACAGAATCAGAGACTGCCTGTCCCGACAGGCTGGTGCCTGCGGCGCGGTAGGTGTAGGGAATGTCCAGCTCAGCACAGGCGCGAATCACCTCAATGACTTCATTCTGATTGTGCAGGCGAAGCACTATTTTTGGGATCAGGCGGTAGAAACTGGCATCGGTGCCATAGGCGAGGCGCTTGGCTTCGTCTGTGATGATCTGCCCGGCATCAAGCCGGGTGCCAAGCTGCTGGATCAGCTGCTGATAATTGTCCGTCATAGTTGGCCTTGCTCGTCGGCGAAAAGTGAAAGAGTCTGATGCTTTTATTTATGAATCATGAAGATACTTTGAGTGTAGCGCGTAACTGCAAACAGACTTTGCGCTTGATCTCAGCTTTCGGCGCTTCGCGGTATTTCTGTGAACAGGGTGTGAACCCAATCGCTTTCCTGATTTTCAAAAGAGAAAAACTAAAAATTTGTGATCTGACTCTATACTTGACTGTAACTGACTCTGGTCACCTGCAGAAATTTACCTGACAGCTTCCAAGCCAAGGGATAGAGCATGAACTGGTATTTGTACGCACTCAGAAAGTACGCGGTGTTCTCAGGTCGCGCGCAGCGGCAGGAGTACTGGTATTTCTTTTTGATCAACCTGGTCATTACGCTGGCGCTGGGCATCGTAGACAATTTGCTCAATACGCCGGGCGCAGGTGAGGGCACGGGTTTACTGGGCGGTGTGTACTCACTGGCGGTACTGCTCCCTTCTGTTGCGGTAGGGGTTCGGCGCTTGCACGACATCGGAAAATCAGGCTGGTGGATGTTACTGAGCCTGATCCCGGTCATCGGCTTTGTGGTCCTGCTCTTTTTCTTCGCCAGAGACGGGCAGCCTGGCCCGAATGAATACGGTAATAATCCAAAAGAAGAAAGCGGAATGGGCCATATGGCGATGTAATCATCAGCCGGACATGCCTGGTAACATTCTGTGGCTTACCCTGCTGCTGTTTCGTGCTATTTTCTTGCTGGTGACTACGAGCCAGGTTTCGAGACAGACAAGCATCATGCAGTATTTTTTCCGACGACAATTCTTAGCACACTGGGCGTTACTGTTAACGGTCTGGGTGGTGTTCGTGTGTCTGTCGAAAAACACGGCTCTGCTGGCGCTCTGCCCGAATCAATCGGTTGAGGCTGTGCAAATCATCACTGCCAGTGACATGGCCGGACATGAAGCCGCGGCAGATGCCTCTGAATGTGAGTTATCGGAACAACTGCTGCAGCTGAAGTTTCAGCAGCTTGATACGCTCTTTTTGATCCCCATTCTTTTACTGACGCTGATGCTGGCCGGTCTGTTCGGTGCAGGCTGCCTTTCTCCGCCCCCGTCTCGTGAGCCTAAAGTTCCGAAAAGACGCATTCACCTCACACTGTGTATTTTCCGGGAATAACACACAGCCCTCTGGCGTGATGCCAATAAAGTCTGTGTGTTTATTACTTAGGAAAAACAATGCAAAAAAATCAAAGATTGACCATCAAATGGCTGGCAAGCAGCTGGCTATGGCTGTGCCTGTTGTTGATGTCTGTGGCCCAGGCCTCACCTGTCAGTACGGGCTGGCTGAGCGACCCCAATCATCCGCCGATTGAAACCCGCTTTGTGCTAACCGGACAGACAGATGCTGTGAATGGCACTGTGGCTGGCTATCTGGAAGTGCGCTTGCAGCCAGGCTGGAAAACCTACTGGCGCTCTCCCGGCGAAGGGGGCGTGGCACCCAGCATCAACTGGCAGGACTCGGCGAATATTGCGGAGCTGGATTGGCAGTGGCCTGTGCCGCACAGGTATGACGTACTCGGTGTGGAAACCATCGGCTATGCTGAGGATGTCATTTTTCCGATGACCATTAAGACGGAAGATTTTTCTCAGCCGGTGATTCTGCTGGCGACTCTGAGTTTGTCTTCGTGCTCGACGGTCTGTGTAATCACCGATTATCCGATTGATTTGTCCTTTATTCCATCCAAGCTGACGCCTTCAGAGCCTGACATGCGCCGCTATGCGCAAGCGTTGAGCACTGTGCCGCAAGCCTCGTCGCTGGCCGGGATCAAGTCTGCGATCTGGGATGCGGACCAAAGCACACTGCAACTGGTGTTGAGCAATGCGCAAGGCTGGGCCAAGCCCGATCTGTTCATTGATGGCGATGCTGACGCGGTCAGAGACAGCCATTTCTCGCGTCCGGACATCAGGATTGAGGGGAACACCCTGACGGCGCAGATAGGCGTGTCGAGCTGGTTCGGTGAGCCGGATCTTGCGCAGCAAGCGCTCACAGTCACAGTGACAGACAATGCGGTGTTGGCTGAACACAGTGTCCAGGTGCAAAGCGGCATCATTAGCGCTCAGGCAGGTCACAGTCTGTTGGTGATGTTCGGTCTGGCGCTGCTGGGCGGGCTGATCCTCAATATCATGCCGTGCGTGCTGCCGGTGCTGGGGATGAAACTCTCGACAGTGCTGACGGCAGAAAAGCAGGAAAAGCGACAAATCCGACTGCAGTTTCTGGCCTCGGCCGCAGGCATCATCAGCGCATTCTGGCTGATTGCTCTGGCCCTGGCGGCGCTGAAGCTGTCCGGTCAGGCTATCGGCTGGGGGATCCAGTTCCAGAGCGGGGCCTTCCTGGCCGTAATGGTTCTGGTGACCTTCATGTTTGGTGCCAATATGCTGGGGCTGTTCACCATCAGCCTGCCATCGGGCATCAGTACCTGGCTGGGCACCAAAGGTGGCAAAGGTTATGCCGGGCATTATGCGCAAGGCATGTTTGCCACCTTTCTTGCCACGCCCTGTTCCGCACCGTTTCTCGGTACGGCGGTCGCTTTTGCCCTGGCGGGCAGTGTGGGCAATCTGGCCGTGATCTTTACCGGTCTGGGACTGGGCATGGCACTGCCCTGGATAGCAATTGCCTTATTCCCGTTGATGGTGCGATGGTTGCCTAAGCCGGGTGTCTGGATGGGCAAAATGAAAGTCCTGTTCGGGATCATGATGCTGGCGACAACACTATGGCTGCTGACGCTGCTGGCCCCGCACTGGCCAATCTGGTCGTTGTGGCTGGCAGGCATTGCGGGCGTGAGCCTGATTGTGTGGCGATCTGTCAAGGTGTTTGGCGGCAAGCCTGTCGGCGTACTGGGCAGCGTGTTTCTGCTGTTGAGCGCGGTTGTCCTGCTCACCGCCAGTCTGACGGCTGAAAAGTGGGCGACACCTTTGCCACCGGAGCCAAGCTGGCAGCCGCTGAACGTGGCTGCGATCAGCCAGCAGGTGGCCGAGGGCAACACCGTGTTTGTGGATGTGACCGCAGACTGGTGCATTACCTGTAAAGCCAACAAAGTTCGCGTTCTGCTGCAGCAACCGGTTTATGACGCGCTTCAGCAACCCGGCCTGATACGCATGCAGGGAGACTGGACCATTCCGAACGATGCTGTGACCGCCTATTTGCAGGCCAATGGCCGGTTCGGCGTGCCATTTAATATTGTTTACGGCCCGGGTGCGCCTCAGGGAATTGCGTTACCTGTGATTTACACCAGCGAGGATGTGATGCTTGCGATTCAACAGGCTCAGGGAGGATAAACCAGTGAGTGAACAGAACAGAAAACGCCCGGGGAAATGGAAAAAGTGGCTGAGAGAGATTCTCTTTTTTACTGTGCTGCTGACGGTCGTTTCCGTGGGGATGGATCTCTGGCGGAGTCAGTCGGTGCCGGATGACACACCATTTACCCTGCAAGCGCTGGATATCCAGGGTGAGCCGGTTGATATCGCGGCGCTCAGTCAAGCGCAGCCTGTGGTGGTGTATTTCTGGGCCACCTGGTGTGGCGTGTGCCGCTTTGTCACCCCGAGTGTCAATTGGCTGAGCCAGTATTATCCAACCGTGGGTATTTCTCTGACCTCCGGTACTGATCAAAAGCTGCAGCAGTATTTTGCCCATAAAGGGCTGGATTTTCAGAACGTGAATGACGAAAAAAATGTGCTGGGTCGTGAATGGGGTGTGGCGGTTACGCCGACCGTGTTCATCGTCCGTGATGGCAAGGTCACCTTTATCACCAGTGGCATCACCACACCGCCGGGCTTGCTGGCAAGGATCTGGCTGAGCTGAGGCTTGGGTTTAACTAAGGTTGATTGATTTGAAAGCCTGTCTGCCGTTGCGGCAGGCAGGCTTTTTGCTATTGAGGCAGATCCTGCCGACGGCTGAGATCCCGCGCAAGTATCAGTGCCAGCCCGATAATCTGCAGAAATAGCGCGAGGTTTCTTAACCCGGAGATGTGTGCCATCAGTTGGGTGTGCTTATCGGCCAGCGAAAGGTTATCGATAAAAAGCTGGTTGATCTTTTCTCTGAGTTGTTCCTGCTCGTGATTGAAGGCAGCCATCATGCCTGCCAGCTGATCTGTTGCCAGACCGGCAAATGTCGCATTGTGTAATGGTGCCAGTTGAGCTTGTATTTCCTGCTGAACCGGGGCGGGCAGTGGCGCGCCGCTTAGCTCACTGAGTGACACCAAGTTCAGCACTAACTCCCGCTTTCGTTCAATCCCTTCAATCTGCTGCCAGGTCAGACTGATCAGCTTTTCATGATTGTATTGCTGCTGGACGAGCTGGTTGGCATCAACCGTGGCACCGTCGATATAAACGTTGGTCATCAATGCCGAGACAATATTGAGCAATAGCCCTGTGGCGACAAGCATCCAGGTGGGAACCGACCATCTGCGCATGGATTGTAATCCTTAGTAACACTCTCTTGAGTATGACCGGGCTGGTGAGGTCGGTGTTGCATGGGTAAGACAGGGCAGGCGAAGACGCGGGTCTCAGGGGGATGCATGATATTTTTTGTCACAGATATCATTTGTTTGATCAGACGAGAGCATCAGTATTGACCTTTCCCTAAGGGAAAGCTTTAGGGTGTCGGCGTTCAGATATTCATAGGCTGGCTATGCGTCGGAAATCGCGTGTGACATTCGGGTTAATCTTATGGACCTCACTGGTACTCATGGTATCGAGTGTGGTCAATAGCACGCCTTTAATGACCTTCAGTATGATCAGTGGCAGCATGGTCACCGCTGATCATCACTGTGCCGGTATGTCTCACACGGCTGACACGGAACACGCCGAACACAGCGCACAGCAGCCATCCGGTTGCGATCATGAGATGACCATGGCGCATACTTGCTGTACCGCAACTTGTAGTCCTGCTTTTGTGCTGCCCGTCCAGTATCAGCTTTTTCCTCTGATGAGCCAGCTGGCTTTAAGACCTGCAGAGAGCAAGGCGTCTGTGGTTGACACTTCCCGGACGCTTTACCGTCCTCCCATCGCCTGAATTCATGTTTCGTCAGTTATCTCGCCGTCATCTGACGGTATGAATCATTTTTGTGTGCGCCTGCCCGACGGGAGAAGGGCACAAACGCCAACACATCAGAATCATTTTGCTGAACACATAGGAAATACCGATGAAAATAACAGGACTCGCACTCATCATGACACTGGCCTCGACGACTGCCTTTGCCGATGAAATGGGCCACGGCTCAATGGACCACGGTTCGAAGGATCATTCAACCATGGACCACAGTCAAATGGATCATTCGGAGATGAGCACGGATGGTATGAAGATGGCGGGCATGTCTGCTGTCGGCATGCCCGCCCAAGGCGCCAAACCCGACAAAGTGGTTCACGTTATTCTCTCCGATGACATGAAGATCCGCTTCAAGAAAGACGTGCAGATCGAAGCGAACGATGTGGTGCAGTTTGTGGTAATGAACACGGGAAAAATCGACCACGAGTTCTCCATTGGCTCAATGGCAGAACAGCTCAAACACCGGGAAATGATGCGTAACATGACAACCGGGCATGCCCACGACAGCGGCTCAACCGTGACGGTAAAACCAGGACAGGCAAAACAACTGCGCTGGTACTTCCACGGCGAGCCCGATGTTGAGCTCGCCTGCAATATCCCCGGCCATGCCGAAGCCGGTATGGTGAAAAGCATTCTGGTGCAGTAATCCAACCCCATCAACAGCTTGAACGCTACCCACTCAAGGAGGCACTGCCTCCTTTTTTCTCGTCGCAGAACCTGTCCCAACGCACAGATATGCAATCAAAATCTCATCAAAGCGTGAAACAGCGGCCATATCTGAATATCATCTCAAAGCGTCAAATTTCCATCATGCCATTTACTTCAATGTGAAGGGCGGTAGCGTGTCTGAAATGGACTCATCGATAGGGCTGGTCACTCCAGAGTCGTGGGTACCAGCGACGTGCGTATAAATTTGCGTGGTTGAAAGATCGGCATGCCCCAGTAACTCTTGGATAGTTCGTAAATCGGTACCCGCTTCCAGAAGTCTAGTAGCAAAAGAATGTCTGAATGTATGACATCCCGCTTTTTTATAGATGCCCGCTGTATTGATTGCCATTTTGACTTGCCGCTGGATATGACGGGCGCTGAGATGATGACGCATTTTTCGGCCTGATCTTGGATCTGTGCTGAGTTTTGGAGCTGAAAACAGGAACTGCCAACCTGTGCTTTTGGCCGCTGAAGGGTATTTCTTTGCCAGTGCAAAAGGTAGGTATACCTCACCAAATCCGTTTGCCAAGTCGAGTTGATGGCGCTGCTCTACGATTTGGATTTGTCTGGACAAGGCTTGATGTAAACTTTTGGGAAGCAGCGATTGGCGATCTTTGTCCCCTTTACCGCTTCTCACTGTTAACGCACTACGGGTGAAGTCGATGTCCTGAACACGCAATCGCAACGCCTCACTTACACGTAAACCACTACTGTACATCATCTGTGCAGCAAGTTGGTAGGGTTGAGGAATGTGCTGAATAACCGCCATCGCTTCTTGATGTGAAAAAACCACGGGTAATCGAACTTTTGGTGCAGCTCGCTTGAATGCCAACTTTTCTGTATTGAGATGAAGATATTCCCGGCACAGAAAAATCAACGCATTGAGTGCTGTCTTTTGCGTGCTCGGAGCGACATTGGCTTGCAATACCAGATGGTCAAGAAATGCAGGAATGTCATGAGCACATATTTGATTTCTCTGTTGGTAACGATGGAAAAGAATAAAGCGTCGAATCCAGTGAAAATAGGTTTTCTCAGTCGCATAAGATAACCCTCTAACCCTGATAAAAGCTCGTACTTGATCTAGAAATTTTTGTGAATGTTGATTAATCGGTGGTGGAATGTCAGTCATATTTGAACGGCTGTAAATGAACAGACCTGAGACTATAGAATATCGCTTTATTATTTCGAATCACTTGTCACTGATTGACGATGCAACGGACATGAATGATGAAATCATCTGTGAATCAGTTACATAGAAATTGATTCAAAAGCGAGATATACGACATCATGTCGTATATCTTAGTGATGAGGCTATATGATAAAGTTCGATTTTTTGTTTTATACCAGATGGTTGCGTGTTAATTTAAGTGAAGAAATATACGACAGAGTTATACGACATGATGTCGTTGAATAAAATGTTAGCTTTACAAGAAGGAGATCAGCAGTATGGCTACCACAGAAATTTCTATCGGCCCGTTTCGCGACGTCCATGACATTAATGTCACAACAATGAAAGGGCGTCGTTGCATTGTCGACATCTACAAAAATAATAGCGGCTTTGACTCAGAAGTAACCATTCTTGATGGTGTCTCAAGTCCATCTGGTAGCTGGGTGTACAACACCAAACCAGCAAGTGACTCTGCCGTCGATAACTTTGATGCAGCTATCCAGCTTATAGAAAAATACCTTTCTCAGGTAGACCCTCAGGATTCGATCAAAGATGTTCATAATCCATGCAATACGCCATTTATAAGCGAAGCAGACCAAAACAGTGTTCTATCAAATAGAGGGGTTCCTCTTAGTGTTCGAGTCAACTAAAGCTAACAAAGCAATTAAGTTCGCTCCCTTCGGTCGCCGGACGCTCGTTCCTCGCGCCGCTTATTGCGGGCGTTAACTGCCCAAGAGAAATCGAGTGAAATACGAGATTCGAGTAGAAGATAAAATCATCGGTACTACCGATTTAGAAGGTGGCGATCCGCCAATGGGTTTTGTGTTTGGCGCAGTCGATCCAACAGATTTCTATGAATCAAATGGGGGCCGTACTGCCCTCAGAATCTATATTCGTGAAACTAACGAAGAAATAGCTACCGAACATATCGCTATCGAAGATCATTCTGGAGAATTTGGCGAACAGTGCGTAGAGGTAACCGCTCTAGTAAGTTCAGCGGAAGAATACGAAAAGTTTTTTAAACACCATCTAGATGCTTATGAGAAGCAATTTAGGTAGGCAGTTAACAAACAAAGGCAGCATCGCCCCTGCGGGGCTGGACCTCGCTACGCTCGGCCGCTGCTTTGGGCGTTATGAGCTAGGAGGCAATTTCAAATGGAATACATCGTCAGACCTGCTTCAGAGTCGGATGCCGTCGGTATCAATAAAGTCTCGGAACACCTTGCTTATTCTCAATTATCTTCCGCTGAATCCAGAACAAATCTTCAAGAATTACTCGACTCTAGTCAAGACCAAGTATTTGTCGCAGAGCAGAATGGTCTAATTATTGGGTGGCTACATCTTTTCTACGCTAGACGTCTCGCGTCTGATAATTTTTTTGAAATTGGTGGTTTAGTCGTTTCGCCAGATAGTCGTGGTCATGGTGTTGGTCGAGCTTTAGTTCAATATGCTCAAGATAAAAACTCGGGTAAATTCAGGGTGCGCTGTAACGAAAAACGACTTGATGCACACAGATTTTACGAAAAGATTGGGTTTAATAGCAATAAGGTTCAGCGTGTGTTTCAAGTACGCTCATAACAAACGACTATGACGTCAATAATTAATTTCATGCTGTTTTTTCTTCCCACCTGACGCCATCGCGAAGCATCGCATTGAGGATAACAACCATCTTCCTGACACAGGCAATTATGGCTACTTTTTTCGGTTTTCCTTCAGCCAGAAGTCGCTGATAGATGCTCTTGAATACCGGGTTACATTGCATGGCCGACATCATCGCCATATACAAAACGGTCCTGACCTGAGCTCGACCACCTTGTATTTTCCTTAGCCCCTTATATCGGCCACTTTCCCGGTTCATCGGAGCCACGCCGACCAACGCGGCAGCTTGTTTGTTGGTGATATAGCCGAGTTCAGGAAGGTTGCTAATCAAAGAAGCGGCGGCGATTTTTCCGATCCCCGGCATGCTTTGCAATATGTCATTTTTAGCCTGATACTCGGGACAGCTTTCGATCAGTTGAATGAGCTTATTTTCTATTTTCTCGATCTGATTTTTGAATGTTGTCAGGATGGGTTTGATGGTCATCGCTAGGTGTTTGGGCATGATTTGAAGCCGGTTCTTTTCCATGGTTTGCATGGTAAGCAGCTGATTTCTGCGAATCACTAAGTCCGCCATCAACCGCATGCTCTCTGGTTTGAGTTGGGTTAGTGTTGGTTTGATTGCCTCAGCATAGTGGGCAATGAGTTTGGCATCGAGCTTGTCCGTTTTGGCGCGTTGGCCAATGGCCCCGGCAAAGCGTTTTACGTGAATGGGATTGGCAATCACGTAAGGCAGACCGGCCTCGGCGCAGGCCAAAATAAAAGGCATTTCCAACCGGCCGGTGGCTTCCACAACGATGCGTTGCGGTGAATGTTGTTGAATTGTTTTGATAGCTTTTTTGATGCCTTTATCATCGTTGGATATCGAGAAAAAGATATCGAGTGGACGCACGTAGATATCGAGTTGAGATTTTCCGGTATCGACGCCGATGTTTATACTTTGAAGTGTTGACGTATTCATAATAAGCTAACTCTGCATTGCGAAATTCGGGTTCGAGACCCAGTCGACTATTCGAGGTTTGTGCTTGGAGTCCCATGTAGTGTTCGTGTTTGTTATCGGTCTCTCGACAGAGGAGCCAGCGTTTAATCGAACTACTACATGGAAAGCTTTAGTTGCAGCTAAAGCCTGGGTCTCACTTTATCCAAATTCGTGGTTTATTATCCATACAAACTGTTTAAGAGTGATTCGCAACGCGAGGCATTTTTACTATGCGTTGGTTTAAGTGATTAAGGTGGTATTCGGCAATATCGGTATTGCGTTGCTCACACCTTAACAGGGCGTTAAATGCTCAAGTGTTTATTCCTGTGTTGTAATAAATGATGCTTAATAACTATAAGGAAATTGTCTGAAATGAACCATAAGATGTATCTGTTTTCATTAGACTACGGTAATCGAGCGGAAGAAAAGATTTTTGTCAAAGAAATACTCGATAGATTCGACAGTCAGACTCTCGTAGGGTGTGGAACATTAATTAATAACAACCCGTACAATTTAGAGTTGTTTCTTTTCTTAAACTTTGAAAAAGACGACCGTGATTTTGATCATTGGTTGTCTGTTCATTACCCAAACAAAAGCCGTACGTTTAATGTGTTAATGGATGAGCTTACAGAAGCTGCATTCTCCAGACGCGGGTATTCAATTACTACATTTTGTGACTCAGAAGAAGTAGATATTATATTCTCAAGCGAAGCTAATGAATTGTTCTTGTTCCCAGATCGGGGACGAATGTATGAAGTATGGGGTGCACCTATTATGCAAAAGCAAAAAATATTCTTGTCACATTCATCGCGAGACAAACATGTAGTTGATGATTATTTTAGTGAACTACAAAAATCACAAATCAAAGCTTGGTATGACAAAGAGGAGATAATTCCTGGAGACAGCATAACGTCTCGAATTAATGAAGGGCTAAATGAGTGTGATTTGGGTGTACTTTTCATGTCTAACAATTTCTTGTCTAAATATTCAGGCTGGACAGAGGCTGAATCAAACTTCTTTATTAGTAACCGTATGAAAAAAAATAAATCCCTGATTGTTGTAAATTTAGGGGTTGAATATGAGAATATTCCTCCATTGCTACAAGATTACTTGTACATTGATGGCAGAAAAGATACTGCAATTGACGAGCTTATTTTTGCGGCAAAGAAACAATTAGAACGCATTTAACAAACAATTTAAGTGGATTCTCAACGCGTGGCAGTTTTACTATGCGTCAGGCGCCGTATTTACGGCGCAAGAATTACAAGGACAGACACATTAAGGGGAACTTGATGACGTTGTTGTTTTTTCATGTGCCAGCCCAAATGCAATTCGATGTGAGGCACCATAGGCTTCCATACCGGTGGCGGTATGTGGCGTGTTGGCAAAAGTATCAAGGACTTTGATCGCGATATTATTTGCGGATCAACAGCTTGCCAGGGTGACCGTCACTTTGGAGACTGATATTATGTTTGGCTCAATCAATGCCGTAGACAGAAGGGGCATGGTTGCTACTGGTGATTTTGGGATTAAACTTACCCAGCGCGCCAAAGCTTGATCCTGAAAAGGGGGAGCCCATGACAATTGTTAGGCAATGATGAATGTTAGGCAACGATGAAAAAGCAACGTCCCACAATTCCAATTTCTGAGTGGAAATTGGCTATTCACCTAGAGGCTACCCGCGAGATTCAAAATCAAAAAGGTATGCCTGCGTATGATTGTAACTGTGAATGGTGTTATACATGGAAGCATTGCTCGAGGGCGGTTCTTCCTGAAGCGTTACAGGAGCAACTCACAAGAATTGGGGTGGATCTGAATCATCCTACTGATTTATATAAATTTGAAAGTGATGAGAGCCATTCAAGTATCAGGGTTGTTTATCATGCGGTGGGACGGATTATTGACGGGCCCAACCAGTGGAAAACAACGGAAATGGGTAAAATGCGAATCTATGTGACAATCAGGGAAAAGCCTTACTTGTCCTTGGCTGTGTTCCCGCAGAGCCAATCCCATGAGAAAGCCCCTGCACTAAAAAATCATACAGCGGGTGAGTTAATTTGCATTGATTTCCGTCTTTCCATACCAAACGAGATAATAAAAGGTAATGTGCCAAGTCTTGCCTAGCAAAGCGACTTGAACTCCCGGTTGTCAACAGTAGCACGAGGTACACAAGTTTTGAGACTGCCGCTCCACATTCGTTCTGTTACTGACTTTGGTGGCATACCCCTGAAGACACTGCGTGGCTGGTGCTCCTCATACGTTAGACAGCATCCAACGCGCCCGCTGTATTATCTTTTCGGCATTGACTGGCGTGCATAGGAATTACCAGGACAGTCACCTTACAGAACACAAGCGAAATAGTCCCTCTGCCTGGTTGAGCCTCGGGCGGGCATTGTCTACAATGGCGCACTTTGTACAGACATCAGGTCATGAAAATGAGCGATACGAACAATAAACCAGCTTTACCCGATCATCTTTCCGGTAACCCGCGCAGTCCACACTATGTAGAAGCGTGTTTTGAGCACCATATTGGCATTCGTCTGAATGGTAAAGAGCGCACTGATGTTGAAGAATATTGCATCAGTGAGGGCTGGGTTAAAATCCCATCACCGAAAGCAAAAGATCGTTTTGGTCAGCCAATGCTGATCAAACTGAAAGGCCAAGTAGAAGCTTTTTATAAATAAGCAAGAAGCTTTCTATAAATAAGTCGTTTCTTACTGCTTATCATCCAACACATAGAGTGAGAGAACTACTGACTCTATGTGTTTTCTTAATTGTCTGTAAAACCTCTCGACGGATTTCTTATTCCCATACTCGTTATTGATATTTTTTAATAAACCTTTGGCGTTTATTGAAACTTAATTGTTTATGTCATTCATGCGTGACAATATGCGCTTTATTTATCCCTGATTAAGACGCGATATAAAAAGGAGGTAATTTTGAACCAGGACGATCTGAAAATCGATCAATTACCGATTCAAAAAGAACTCATTCATTCTGCATGTGCTGCTTTTTACCCGGATGAACATGTGATTGCTGCTGTGTTGCTGGGCTCACTTGCAGCCGGTACGGGTGATCGTGTTTCGGACGCAGACATAATCGTTTTCACCCAAGGTTTTTGTCATCACTCCATTGATGCCTGTTTTTCAGATTTTGAATCAGGGAAAGATATTTTCTATTGTCTTGACGGAATTCATAACGAGAATGCCTATTTCAAGAAGTACATATTCAATGATCTGACAAGTGCTGAGATTCATTGTTTAGATTTAAGTGAACCCTTTTATATATCCAAACCGTTTAACGTGCTATTCGATAAAAAGGGTATCGTAGAAAGCCGGTTAACCGACGAAGCTGCACCTAAGCATGAAGATTTTCCAGTCTACACTCATGGTGATAAAGGTTTAATCTGGGAGCTGTTTGACTGCATCAAGTGGCTCAGTCGTGACAATCATGACCTAGCAAAATCGTACCTTAAGAAGTTATCAGAAAAACTCTGACTGCTTGTATGGCAAGGGATTGTGTCATGAAAATTCAAAGGTCGTTGTGTTTTCATCCTATGTGCGATCATGTTTATACGCCATGAATCACACCCATTCGACAGACGTTATTGTGAGCTTAACTTCATGGAGGAGAGTGACTTGTGATATTCCCGAAAGCCTTATCGATTGGTGACAAAATAGGCTTCTTTTCACCGTCATCACCCGCAACAGTATTCGCACCCAATCGATTTTCAAGAGCGAAAGCTTACTTGGAAAATCACGGCTTTGAGCTGGTTGAAGGCTCACTGACAGGATGTTCAGATTCATACCGCTCTGGATCAATTCAGGCCAGGGCTGAAGAGCTCAATCAGCTTATTCGAGATCCAAGCATTCGATGCATTATGTCGACCATTGGTGGTAATAACAGTAATTCATTATTGCCATACATTGATTACGAGGCCCTGAGAAAAGATCCAAAAATCATTGTTGGTTATTCCGATGCTACAGCGATATTGCTTGGTATTTATGCGCAAACGGGTCTCGTGACTTTCTATGGGCCCGCTTTAGTCGCCTCTTTTGGTGAGTATCCACCTTTAGTGGATGAAACTTTTCAGTCATTTCTGGATATATTGAGCTCAGAGAAACGTGAATATCAATATGTCATGCCTGAACGCTGGACAGACGTTAAACAGGATTGGGAAACACAAAATACGGCAAAGCCTGTTTTTAGCAACGAATGGACATTTCTCGGGTGCGGAAAAGTTACCGGGCGTATTATTGGCGGTAATCTGAATACCATGGCAGGAATTTGGGGAAGCCGTTATATGCCTGAGATACACTCAGGTGACATACTGCTGATTGAGGACTCGTTAAAAGGAATTGAAACTGTTGAACGATCGTTTGCTCACTTAAAGGCTTGTGGTGTTTTTGACAAGGTTGGGGCGATAGTGCTGGGTAAACATGAGCTTTTTGATGATAGAGGCACTAATCGTTCACCATTGGATGTCTTGCTTGAAGTGCTTCATGGTCAGAACATCCCCATATTTTATGGTTTTGACAGTTGTCATACCCATCCGATGTTGGTGACGCCATTAGGTGTCCAAGCCAGCATTGACTTTGATAATCAGGTTTTTCAGCTGGAAAGCCCGTGGTTATCTGGGATGTAACCAATGATTCAGCATTACCAGGACAGGCATACAGCATGACCAGGACAGACACACTATTCGTAGTTAGGACAATTGATGATGAAGGGGAAAGATGAAATTTCTTAGTCCGGATCAGTATCAGAAAGCTTGTCATGAGCGGTTTGATTATTATCGGAATCAAGTATGGAGGCTGTTGCCAGCGGCAAGCGTGGAACACGTCGGATCTTCTTCTATCCCTGGTGCTATTTCAAAAGGGGATCTTGATATTTTGATCGGTGTTGAGGCGCACGAACTGGAAGCCTCTGTACGTGTTCTGATCACCTTGGGGTTTCAGGAAAAGAAAAACACATTGAGAACAGCTGAGCTATGCATGCTTGAGTCAACAAGCGAAGATGTGGCTTTTCAGGTGGTAGCGATAGGTTCAGAGTTCGAGTGCTTTATGGATTTTCGTGACAGGTTACGCGCATCACCAGATTTAGTGGTTCAGTACAATGAATTAAAGAAATCGTGTGAGGGTTTGTCACACGACGAGTACCGTGAAAAAAGTCGAGGTTTATTGATCACGTTTTAGCACAGGTATAGCGCGGGAGATAATTAACAAGGACAGTCATGATAGTTAAAAGTCGTGAGGAGTTACAAGGACAGGCATCCATAAGGCAGAGGGCCATAAAGACTTTCACGAGATTCAAAAATTCACTTTCATTGACATCTTTTAAAAGCTGATTTGCAGTGTATTGAATGCTAAGTCAGATTTTACGCTATTGATCTGATTTTCAGGCGAGTGGCGGCATACGAATGCATCGCTGTTGAGGATTTATTTGCTGTGAATGGGTTATGGGATCTGCAAACCAATACATCGTTGCCGGTTCAGTTTCGGTAAAACGGCTTGAATTGACGAGGCTGTTCCAATGAGGATGCCTGTCTCTATTTGGGTGCAGATCTTCAGCCACACATCAGAGTGTAAACCGAGCCGTTCAAGGATGGGATGCTGGGTTGAGCAAATATGGTGACGTGTCCCTTCTTTGATTTGCCTTCCGGTCCACTCAACCAGTTCAAGATAATCGAACAGCCGAAATGGCAGTCCTTCTGGCATCTTATTTCTTGGGTTACCAGCGAAGGGAAAAAGACAGGGCGCTGCAGCTTGGTTGCGTTGAAGCGATGCGATGCGCGCTTTCACCGAAGTGTAGGCGGAGGTTTCCGGAGTATCTGCGATACCGGCCCGAATCGGGTTCAAGTCAACGTATGCCATGGCCGCAACCAAGGCTTTTTCATCCAGCAATGCCTGGCTTTTGAAACGGCCTTCCCAAAAATGACCGGTGCAGTTGTCTTCCTGATTGGCTTTACTGGCAATGTACTGATTGAGCAGGCGCATGAACCAGCTGATGGAACAAAGCCGCTCGCGCCAGGTTTTGATGATGGTTAAGCAAGCAGAATGTTCAGCCTCGGATAAAGCCTCGTGCTTTAAAAACCGCTGAATCAGCACAGGGGCGCGATGTAAGGTGAGCCAGCGCTCTATAACTTCATGGTTCGAGATGCGGTGGGCCTGATCCCTGTTGATATGCAGAACGACATGGTAGTGATTGCTCATAATGGCGTAGGCACAAACATCGACACAGAAGACATTGGCGATGCGTTTCAACCGCTTCTCAACCCATCCCCGCCGGTGTTCATAGCTGGTCTTGGTCAGTTCATCGTAGCCGCAAAGAAAGGAGCGGCGAACACAGCGGGAAACACAATGGTAGTAGGGCGTTGCTTCTATGCTGATTAATTGACTGCGAGCTGTCGTCATTGGGAGTCACAATAATTAAACTGGATGAATATACAGTATATGTCTGTGCTGGTCGAAAAAAGGAGCAAATCACGAAGTGGGGATCTGGGTCAGAACCTCATGAAACTGATGAGGTTATTTTTTTCTTCACGTGTCTGTCCTGGCTTTTCTTCTTCTGCGGCAGGTTGGCTTCATCTTTTGTCATCATTCGGGCGAATGCTGCTTGTTATTTACAGTATTTTCTCGCCTAATCTGAGCTATTCTGAAGCGCTGAAATTGCAGAGTCTCAGGGAGTAACAAGGACAGACACGTTAAACTGAGTGAATCTTTTTTTGTGTCTGTCCGCGTATTGACTTGTATTTATTGTGTCTGTCCCTGTATTTTTTCAGGACGACATTCAGGGAGTGGTGAGAGTGCAGATGAAGACAATCGGGCTGATCGGTGGCATGAGCTGGGAAAGCACAATCGGGTATTACCGGACGATTAACGAAGGGGTAAAAAATACGCTTGGGGGCCTCCACTCGGCTAAAATTCTTCTTCATAGTGTGGACTTTGCACCGATTGAACAATTACAGCGCAGTGGCAACTGGGCAGGTGCGGCTGAGATACTGGTTGATGCAGCAAAAAGTGTGGAGTCTGCAGGTGCCGACTTTGTGCTGATCTGCACGAATACCATGCATAAAGTCGCCCCGGAGATAGAACAGAGTATCAGGATTCCATTGCTTCATATTGCTGATGCAACGGGTGAAAAACTTGTCAAAGACGGGATCAGAAAAGTAGGCTTGTTAGGCACTGCATTTACAATGGAGCAGTCTTTCTATAAAGATCGTTTGTCGGAAAAGTATGGCCTTGAAGTTGTGATACCCGGCGAAAAAGATCGAAAGCGGGTTCACGACATCATTTATGACGAGCTTTGTCTGGGTAAGATTAATGCGGCATCTCGTCATGAGTATATTCGTATCGTCCATGCGTTAGAGCTGGCTGGTGTGGATGCCGTGATTTTGGGCTGTACTGAAATTGGTATGTTAATCTCTCAGGAGCATGCTGGCATCCCGCTGTACGATACGACGGCTATTCATGCCGCCAAAGCCGTAGCATGGGCAACCTCTTGAAGTGATGCCAACACTGACCTGAGGTTGGTTAACGCCGACCCGCGTGGGAGAGATGAATGAAATCACCTGTATCCAGCGAAGCAGTACAACGCCAAATTGATCATCTGTATCGCAACGAATCCCGCAAAGTGTATGCGAGCTTAATTCGTTTACTGGGTGATTTTAACCTCGCGGAAGAGGCGCTGCACGATGCGTTCAGCACAGCGTTAACCCAGTGGCCGAAAGAGGGGATTCCTGATAACCCCAGCGCCTGGCTGGTGTCTGTCGGACGTTTCAAAGCCATCGATCATCTGCGCCGGCAAAAACGGCAAGTCGAGATTGTCTCAGAGCTGCTTGATGATCCCGATGACACATCTTTTATCCGCACTAACACTGAAAGCCCATTCGAATTCGATGGTCAGGTGATTGAAGACGATCAACTGAGATTAATCTTTACCTGCTGCCATCCGGCCATAGATGCCAAAGTGCAGGTCGCGCTCACGCTGAGGGAAGTGTGTGGTTTGACCACGGAAGAGATCGCCAGCGCTTTTTTGACGTCGCCATCCACCATGGCCCAGCGTATTGTGCGGGGTAAGGCAAAAATCCGTGAAGCAAACATTCCTTTTCAGCTTCCTTCAGAAACAGAATTGCCAGACAGAATAGAGTCCGTGCTGTCTGTTATTTATCTGGTCTACAACGAAGGCTACTCCGCATCGGCAGGCGAGCAAGTCACACGTTCTGATCTCACAGCTGAAGCCATTCGTTTGGCGCGTTTAGTGGGATCTTTACTGCCCGACGCTGAAGTGTCTGGCTTGCTGGCGCTTATGCTGCTCAATGAATCCCGCCGCGGCGCCCGAACGGATTCACGCGGCGACATCGTATTGCTGGAAGATCAGGATCGCAGGTTGTGGGATGCCGCTCTGATACAAGAGGGAATTGTTTTAGTACAGAGTGCGCTGGAAACCAGACATATTGGCTATTACACATTACAGGCCGCGATTGCGGCGGTCCATGCCCAGGCGACAGATATCATCAGCACTGATTGGGCGCAGATAGTGTCGCTGTATTCCCTGCTGCTTCAAGTGGCACCCTCTCCAGTCATTGAACTGAATCGAGCTGTCGCTGTGGCAATGCGTGATGGGCCGCAGGCCGGGATTGAGATCGTCGAACGCCTGCTTGAACAAAAAGTCCTCCAAACCTATCACCTCACCTATGCCACCTATGGCGAATTACTGAGCCGGGCCAGCCGGGTACAGGAAGCTATCTCTGCATTTGAGCACGCGCTGAGCCTGACTCAGCAAGCCCCGGAACAACGCATTCTCAGACGAAAGCTGGCACGGCTGACAACACCTAAATAGTTACCTGTCAAAAGATAAAAATTTTTTCACGCGTTGTCGATTTTCTAAAGGTTCACTCGACTATTGTGTAGAGAGCAAAAAGAAGTCGCTCTTCTTTTAATCTGAATACACAACAGGAGATGCACAATGAAAGTCATGGTTATAGTGAAAGCCAGTGAAAGTTCGGAAGCCGGTAAAATGCCAACCCAGGAGTTGTTACTGGCCATGGGCGAGTTTAATGAAACCCTGGTGAAAGCCGGCGTCATGGCATCGGGCGATGGATTAAAACCCAGCAGTGAAGGTGTTCGTGTACGTTTTAAAGGCAGCGAACGTACCGTGACCAAAGGGCCATTTGCTGAAACCAATGAGCTAGTGGCCGGATATTGGGTCTGGAATGTCAGCTCGATGGACGAAGCCGTTGAGTGGGTTAAAAAATGTCCGAACCCGATGGAAGAGGCGTCCGACATTGAAATTCGTCCTTTCTATGAAATGGACGATTTTGCTGAAATCGACAGCGACGGATCGGCTCGTGCACAAGAAACTCAGTTAAGGCAAACACTTGCGATGCAAAAAGCGCAATCACACTGTTATCTGTTTTTCTCTGGCTGCTGTGAAGAGGCGCTGGAATATTACCAGAAACACCTCGGCGCCAGTGTGGTCATGCTATTTCGGTTCAATGAAAGCCCGGATCCTGTGCCCGAGGGGATGTTACCTCCCGGCTTTGAAAACAAGGTGATGCACTGCGAATTTACGGTCGGAAACATGACACTTTTTGCCTCAGACGGCTGTGGTGACGAGGGGCCGTTTACCGGGTTCAATCTGTCATTAACGATTGACTCCGAAGCGGAAGCGCGTCGTGTATTTGATGCGCTGGCAGACGGTGGTTCGGTTCGAATGCCGCTGGATAAAACCTTCTGGTCACCTTTATATGGTCAGGTAACGGATAAATTTGGCATGGGCTGGATGGTGATGTTACCCGGCGACGACAGCCAGCAGTAACCGGTATCTGAAACCAGACAGGGAGTATCAGGGCAATGAAATATGTAGCTTTGGTCTATTACGACGAATCAATCATGAAGTCGCTCTCGCAAGACGAGTGGGATGCGCTCAACCGTGAGTGTATCGATTGCGGTGAATCTCTGCGATCCCGTGACTATATGCTTGGCGGCGAGGCGCTGTTATCCATCCAGACGGCAACCACCTTGCGCGTCCGCAATGGCAAGGTGGACATTACAGACGGCCCGTTTGCAGAAACCAAAGAACAGCTGGCAGGTTTCTACCTGTTAGATGTCAGAGATCTGAATGAAGCGATTCAGATGGCCAGCAAGATCCCGCCGGCACGCTACGGCAGCGTAGAAATTCGTCCGGTACGCGAGTTGCAGGGCGAAAATAACGTGAGTTATCAAGACGCAGAGGTGCGTGAAGCACCATAGGCAAAGGAGAAAGAACATGAGTTATGTTGATGGTTTTGTTTGCGCTGTGCCAACAGACAAACGAGAGGAATACCGACAACATGCCGCAGAAGCCGCACAGGTTTTTAAAAAGTACGGCGCCGAGCGTGTGGTCGAAACCTGGGGCGATGATATACCCGATGGCGAAGTCACGTCTTTTCCGATGGCAGTTCAATGTAAAGACAGTGAGACTGTGGTGTTTTCATGGATCCAATGGTCTTCAAAAGCGGCACGAGACGAAGGCATGGCCCTGTTCATGAAAGATCCTATCTGTGATCAGAATCTGAATCCCATGCCGTTTGATGGTAAGCGCCTTATTTATGGCGGGTTCGAAACTATCGTCGATTGCTAGAAAACTGTAGATAGGGGCTAAGAAACGCGGTGCTGTCATGCACCGCTTAGTCTGCTGAACCAAAAGGAAAAACGCATGATTGTCATTGCTCGGTTTTCATTTCCCCATGAAGCGCATATTGCCAAAGCCAGTCTTGAGGCTGCCGGTATTGTTAGCCATCTGGCTGACGAGCATACAGTGAATGTGCAGTGGCTGTATTCCAATGCAATGGGCGGCGTACGCCTGATGGTGGCGAAACAAGATGCTGAGCAAGCGCGCAGTATTTTAAGCTGTGACTTTTCTCAGGCTGTCGAGGACAGTCATCTCTTTTCCGGGAAAGCGGATGTCTGTCCGCACTGCGCAAGTCATGATTTAATGCCGTATACACAGGGGAAAAGGCCCGCTTTTGTTGTTTTCCTCTTACTTGGCTTTCCCTTGTTTTTTTACCGACATGGCTATCGATGCAAGGCTTGTGGCGAGTTCACTGAAAAGCTTTGAGCCTGTATTTCTTACCGTGACTGTCCCGGTAATCCTTCGTTTCTTAAAGTGTCTGTCCCGATATCCCTGCCAGCGCTGGCGACAAGCCGCTTGTGACGTGAGGCATCTATCGCTTTGTCTGATGTCTGTCCTTATAGTCTGGGACTGTGCCTGTCCCGATTTCCCTATCCCGATTTCCCTAAACCCCTTCTGATATTCCTCCTTCCTATGTCTGTCCTGGTGTTTTTTCGCTATGAAAAAGTACATGGCTCATGACGCTTGTTTGCAAATGAAGCTAATGACAACTCTATCTTTAATGGGCTAATTTAACAGAGTTATTCTTCTTGGTATAAAGTAGCCATATCTGAGAGGTAAGCAGATTATTGTCGCTTCCATTGGTGGTTATTTGGAAGGTTTGTTGTTGTTGATGAACAGGCTAAGCGTTA
Source organism: Photobacterium sp. Hal280 (assembly GCF_037162255.1). Taxonomy (NCBI): domain Bacteria; kingdom Pseudomonadati; phylum Pseudomonadota; class Gammaproteobacteria; order Vibrionales; family Vibrionaceae; genus Photobacterium; species Photobacterium sp. Hal280. Next base: position 1,812,417 of record NZ_JARLUO010000005.1, on the reverse strand, counting down.
TATTTTATTGCTTCCATTTTTGGTATCTGCTTTTGATCACGCCTTGAATTGTTGAACTCTCTTTGTTTCTTTAAATAGTATTAAGTGACTCGAGATAAGTTCTTTTGTTGATATAAAAAACATATTCTTGTGTTTAATCTCCCGCCAACTGACTTATCGGTTAATTGTCAGGATTTCAGAGTCACACCTTAATTGACCATGTTCTTATTAGAACGTGCGACACAAAGGCTTTATATGTTCAATATTTTAAAATCGTTCGGTCGTTCAGATTCGCCCGTTTCTCTGTTTATGAACAAACAGGTGTTTGCCATTTTGTTGTTTGCCAGTGCAAATGCGGCTGTGAATCCCTATAAAAATATTTTTGGTGTCGATGTTATTGGTCTGCAGGAGATTTACTACAGTTTAGTGATTCTACTGTCGGGTGTAATCATTACCTTCTTCAGTATTTATTTCGGTATGCGATCCGATAAAGAAGGCAGCTTTGTAAAGTATATTATTATTTGCAGTATTTGTGGTGTGTTTGGAAATATTACACTTTATGTCTGGCCGAATGAGTATACGTACTTTTTAGCGAATTGCTTACTACTACCTGTCTTTTGCGTATTGAACTCATTAATTTTTGGTTATGCTGCGGCGAAGCGTAATGCGGATGGTTCTGAAAATGCGCACAATGAGAATGCGGCACTGCGTTCGACCTACTCAATGGGGTATGTGTTAACCCTGGGTATGATTGGGATGCTAGCGCTCCAAAAAGAACAGCTCATCTTTATCTGGTTGTTTTCTGGCATTATGTGCTGTTTGATTTTTACCTTGTACTTTAAAGAAAAGTTTGTCAATGAAAGCCATAAATCCATGTTGTCTTCTGAACCTATCTCTAAAGTATTTCATACTTCGAATATTATCAAATTGGTCAGTGTGTCGCTTGTTACCAACATGCTGTTTACATTAGATGCGACTGTGCCTTTTATTATTGTTAATCAGGTGCAGGGAGAGTATTCCGATATCGGGGTATTTGAAGCCGGTATTGCTGTGTTTGAGGTTTTCTTTATTTTTTATTGGTCGAAGTCAGCGCAAAGAAAGAAAACATCCAGTGTAATAATCATGGGAGCAGTCATCTTTTCATTGTCGACCATGCTGTTGTCTGTAACGCAGAATATTGTTCATGTCTACCTGTTAATTCCTTTGATTGCATTAGGTGCGGCATGTCTGATTAGTATCCCTATCGGATTTTTGCAATCGCTGGCTGAAGGAAGACCGGGTGTTGGTAGTTCGTTGCTGTCCATTTCATTCTTTGTCTCGTCCTCGGTTTCATCTGTTGTTTACTTCTTCGGTAATTATTTCTTTGATATCAGCATGACCATATTTATTTCATCGGCTGTTGGCTTGTTAGGTTTGACCATTTTATACCTAGCTGACAGACGGTAATTTTCGCCCGAAAGGGAATTTAATAAAGGAGAGAAAATGTCGACGTTTTGTGTAGTCGGAGGGGGACTGTCTGGCCTTGAGTTTGCGCTTTATTCCGCGATTCAGGGCAACAAGATTGTGGTTTATGAAGCCGGACCGGACTTGCGGAAAGAACATGTGCATTTTGATACCCGTGTTTTGCAAGGGGATGAAAAGAAAGTGCACTGGACGGCGGATGAACATTGGGCCATCGGTGGCATCAGTGAACGGCTGGGAGGTCGTTCGCTGTGTTACCACGGGGTTATGCTGCCGCTTGAACCGCAGGCGATGGCAAGCTGGCCCGAGGTTTGGCAACAGCGCTTAAATGGCCCGGAGGGGTTATATCGTCAGTTGCAGAAGGAATTTACCGGTAAATACCCGGAAATGACCAGACAACAACAGGTTGGTATGCCTTTGACTCATGCGCCTCAGGCTGCGTTTATCGGCGAGAATGCATCATTTTCGTCATACAGCCCTTTATATCAGCTTGAACCTTTTATCCGGGATGGCGTGATCCGAATTGAAAGAGCGACTGTCGCTAAAGTGGAAAAGAAACCGGAAGGCTTTTTTCTGATTGATCAGGACGGGCGCACAGTGAATTCGTTACCGTTCGATAAATGTATTTTGTCGGCATCGGCTTTGGTGAATAACAAGATTATTTCCACATCACTGGGAAAATCCACCACAGCGCAGGTGACCGATCATTACTGCATTGGCGTCGCTGTGAAAGTTGAGCAGGGTGAACGTATTGGTGAATACCGCCATGAAATGTTGTGGCATGGTTTCAGCGAGCATCATGATCTGAATGCCAACATCTTTGTGGTGGAGCGACCAAATCTCGACAGCGGAGATCGCCTTTTGTTACTGATGGCTGTGGTGGAGCAAAACCCGCATCAGTCTGAATTCAGCCAGCTCCATTGTCACTACAGTCAGGGGCAGACCAGGCTGGAGATTCAGTCACATCATTCAGAGGCAGGGATTGAAAACTACAACCGTGTAGCCAGACGCATCGTTGAATTTGCCAGTGAGCAGTTAAGCACTGAATTAGCGCCACTGTTTGACACGCCGACCGAGCAAGCGGGTACGTTCTTCGGCTCGACAGAAAGTACCGAGATAGAGCAGGCACTGGCAGCGTTGAGTCAAACGGAGCAATCCAATGTCTATACGCGATTTATCTTCCCTTACGGTTCGTACGAACACGAGAGCTGTACGCATCCCATAGGCGGAACCGGTGATATTGCTTTAACGAACGACTTGGAGTTAACGGCTATGCCGGGTGTGTATGCCATTGGGCCGGGCGCTTTTCCTCGTCTGGGCATCGCGAATCCGGCCTTAACCATTTGTTCGCTGTCCCGTTGGCTTGCATCACATATTTAAGTAGGAAAAATGATGAATAAACTCGCAACTCTGGGCGGCAGCCCTGTTATTTCAGAACCATTACCCGCCTGGCCCAGCCTGGATCTATCCGTGATGGCAGATATTGAAGCGATCTTAAAAACCGGTGAAATTAACTATTGGACCGGTAAACGAGGCATGGCCTTTGAGAAGGACTTAGCTGCCTATCTCGGTGATGGCTATGTCGTGACCACCACCAATGGTACATCGGCCTTACATACGGCATTTTCTGCATTGGGTATTGGATCGGGTGATGAAGTGATCTGCCAGTCCTATACCTTTATAGCGACCGCATTTTCGATTCTGCAGGCGGGAGCGCTGCCTGTATTTGCCGATGTGGATCATACGCATACGCTTGACCCTCAGTCGGTAGAAAGCAAAATCAGTGAGAAAACCAAAGCCATCGTGGTTGTGCATACATTCGGGGTGCCAACCGATATGGACGCGATTATGGCCATCGCCAGAAAGTATGACCTGAAGGTGATTGAAGATTGCGCTCAGGCCTTGGGTGCCAAATACAAAGGGGCTTATCTTGGGACGATTGGCGATGCCGGTTGCTTCAGTTTCTGCCAGAGCAAACATATCACGACAGGCGGTGAAGGCGGTGCGGTTTACGTTAATTCAGAAGATCTGGTCTGGAAATGCCGCTCGTTCCGCGATCACGGTTACGACGTAGCCAAAAGACTGGGTTTGTTTGAAATTTCGCAGAAACTGCCTTACATCCATACTCAGGTTGGTTTTAACTACCGGATGACAGAAATTCAGTCTGCCATTGGTATCAGGGAGCTCTCTCGCTTTAAGGCAACTGCATTGGAACAGCGAATTCGCAACGGGCGCTACCTGACTGTGTTACTGAAGGAACACCCTTTGGTGAAGCATGCACCGGTTGATGATGAAGTCCGTGGCAACGCTTTCTGGTGGGCGCCGTTTGTGCTGGATATGAGCCAGCTCAGTTGCGACATCAAGACGTTTACCAAAGCCATTGATGCCGAAGGTGTGCCCGGTTATCCGGTGCCCTGGCCGGAAGTTTACAATGAAGATGCCTTCCAGAAACAAAATGGGTTTGGCACGAATAACTACCCATTTAACGATCCGGCCCACAGGCGGATGGATTACACCTTAACGGACTGCCAGGCGGCCAGACAACTGGGAGACAGTTCCATCGTGTTCCATACCCATCCTGTTTATTCAGAACAGCACATGGAAAAATTCGCCACTGCGTTCAATAAAGTCTACAAGCACTATAAAAAGTAACCCGCGTAAAATAATTTTTGATGAGATGGTTGTTCCATTGAGCACCGCCTCCGCATTCGCGGAGGCGTTTTTTTTGCGAATACTGTCTTAACTTTCAGATAAACCGACAAAAAATCTCTGTGTTTGTAACATAATGACCATAATCACTCGTCTCTGAGGCGTAAACTGTGGACATCAAACCTGAGTTAGACCTAACAAGCGATGAGCATGCCGCAATCACAGTGCTTCGCAATAATGCATTTCCCGATCATCAAGTCGCCCGTTCTTATTACAAACAGTTACCGCATATGCGGGCGCTGGAATACCGAGATGGTAGATTAGTCGGTTATCTGGGGCTGGACTATCGTGTGATCAGTGTTGGGGGATGCGTATTTAAGGTGCTTGGCGTTATTGATTTTTGCGTTGCCAAAACGCACCAGGGGCAGGGTATCGGGTCTGCTATGTTGTCTGAGCTCAGCGAGTATTCGCAGCGCCGGGATGTCGACTTCATTATTTTAGTCTCTGATCTGACGAAGTTTTACACGCATAATGGCTTCAGACAGATTCATGCGCCAAGTGCCTGGCTGAGGTTGCATGAGCATAAAAATTTCGGTGTCACCTTTGAACATCTTGATGATCTGTTTATGAAGCCCATCAGCGGTAAACGCTGGGAGTCTGGGTATGTTGATTGGCTGGGTTATCTATTTTAAAGGCCAGCGGTTTTGAGCCTCCTGAGTGGCAGGTGATAGACATGCGACGGTGCGCCATTTGTGAATCATAAGAAGGAATCTGACTGTGACATATGAGGAATACAATGCATTCTGCCGTTCTTTGCCCGCAACGACATACGTAGTTCAGTGGGGAGGCGCTCATGTCTGGAAAGTGGGGGGCAAAGTCTTTGCCATTGGCGGTTGGGATACATCGGGCGGGCCAGCATTTACATTCAAAGCTTCTGAGCTCAATTTTCAGATCTTAAAAGATGAACCCGGATTCAGACCTGCACCCTATCTGGCTTCGCGGGGGATGAAGTGGATTCAGCAAACGGATACCGACCAGACAAAAGATGAAGCACTCAAATATTATCTCAAAGAGTCACACCGTATTGTGTCTTTAGGGCTCAGCAAGAAAAAACAAAAAGAACTCGGCTTGAATCAGGGTGAATAAAAATTTTTATAACATCAGAGCACTGAAACCTTTGCCCGATAAGAACGGCTATCACCTGAGTACTTAGAAACGTTCGGGTTGATTCTGTGCCATGGAGTACTGAAAATGGACGACTGTTTGATATCGATAGCGATGAAACTTCGGCACTAAGCTCATTGCGACGAAATAAGCGTTATTGATCAGTGCCGTTCTGAATGGTGTCTCTGGGCTTCTTCGATGGATGGGGGAGTCGTTTTGCGCCAAATGCCAGTCCCGTTGCTTGGGCCAGTATGCATCTTCAAAGCATTTGAGCTCTGTTTCATCACTTAGCAGGTAAAGAGCCCTAAAGGATGATTCTGAATATATGTGTTTAAAATGAATAGCTTACACCTAATTTCAAAGTGTGTGATCTCACGTTGACAATCAGGTAGACTGATTGACGGCAGGCAATATCACATATTAGTTTAAGCTGACCAAACCATAACAGTGTCATCCTTAACCAGAGCGATCGTTCTGGTTTTTTTGTATTATTCCTAATTTCACTTCACGCACCATGACAAGATTTGCAGGACAGGTGATATGTTTTTCAGAAAATTGAAGCAACAAAACCATGAGTTGCAAGCAGAGCTATATGCTTTAGCGCAGGTTAAAGAGAGTTTAGAGTCTGATCTGCTGCGATTGACGTTGGAGGAGAGTGGGAGAGTAATATCCGCTAATCCATTGTTCCAAAATGATATTTTTTTGCCTCTGGAAGACGTTAAAGGAAAACACATTGCTGATTTAGTGCCTCTGCAGGCGCGGGACACCCGTCACTTTCATCTGATGTCTGATGCTATCAGGCAGGGGAAGCACTGGAATGGTGCGTTGCAAATTTTAAAAGGAAATGGTGAAGAAGCCTGGTTACGGGCTATCCTTCAACCTATTTTGTCTACGGATGGCGTGATGAAACATATTGTGATTTACGCCTCTGAGCTTACCAGAACCATTACAATGTCGCGTGAGCAAGAGGATCTGATTAATGCTTTAAACCGTTCTACGGCAGTCATCGAGTTCACGTTAGACGGTATGATTATCGACGCGAACAGCAACTTTCTGGCGTCTATGGGTTATGAAAAAACGAAAATTGTCGGGCAGCATCATCGCATTTTCTGCGAGCCTTCTGAAGCTAACTCTCCCGAATATCGCGCGTTTTGGCAAAGACTGGGACAAGGGGATTTTGTTTCTGATCGGTTTAAACGGATCGACAGTCATGGCAATGTCGTCTGGTTAGAAGCGTCTTACAACCCCATCTATAACGCGCATGGTCAGTTATATAAAGTCGTTAAATTTGCCACCGTGATTACGGATCAGATCAATCGTGAGATTGCGATTGCGGAAGCCGCTGACATTGCTCATGAAGTCTCGACGGAGACCGGTCAGCAGACGACGCAAGGCAAACAAGTGATTGATTCAACCATAGAGAAAATGGAAGCGTTAACAAAAGTGATGGAAAAAGCGAATGCTGGTATCCAGGCACTGTATGAGCAATCTCAGAAAATTAACGAGTTGGTTGGCAGCATCAATGGGATAGCGGCGCAAACTAACCTACTGGCGCTGAATGCAGCCATTGAAGCGGCCAGAGCAGGTGAACAGGGACGTGGTTTTGCCGTTGTGGCGGATGAAGTCCGTCAACTCGCCTCCAGGACAAGCCAGACCACTGAAGAAATTGTTGCTGTGGTTACTGAGAATTTAACCTTAACGGGAAATGCGGTTCACCTGATTGAACAGGGGTTGTCTCAGGCATCTGACACACTCGCCCTGTCCAATAAAGCCGGGCAAATGATGAGTGATATCCGTAAAGGGGCCGAGAAAGTGGATATGGCGGTTGGCAGTTTTACCAAACAGCTATAGCGATGAAAAGATAAAGCTCAGTTTGATCTGATCGATATTGAGCGGAATGCGCGTGACGCATTGGGCTGGTGCTATTTCTTCACGATGACATGCTGAAGAAATGGCACCCATGCTTCATTCTGGCTACTGATCCTTGCTGATTTTTCGATGAATTTCTCGCAAGTTCCCGCGTCTTTTTACTGAGAATATTGTTCTGTTGACGCTCTTTCTCTGGGCCTGCCACGAAACAAATCACAATTATAGGTTGCTACCCGGGAGTGAAAGCCTCAGAATGTCGGACTTTTCGCCGTCAGAGAGTTAGGCGAACATTCACATCATTAACAATTGAGAATCATATATGGGTTTTGCCTCAACAGGTCTTTCTGCGCCAATCCTGAAAGCTATTCAAGAAAAAGGATACGACACTCCCTCACCAATTCAAGCACAGGCTATTCCAGCAGTGTTAGATGGCAAAGACGTCATGGCTGCAGCTCAGACGGGAACAGGTAAAACCGCTGGCTTTACATTACCGATTCTTGAGCGTCTTTATCAGGGCCCGCAGGTTCGCAGTAACCAAGTGCGTGCGCTTATCTTAACGCCGACACGTGAGCTGGCAGCACAGGTGCAGGAAAGCGTGTCTGTCTACAGCCGTCATCTGCCGTTGAGCAGTGCTGTGGTGTTTGGTGGGGTAAAGATTAATCCGCAGATGCTGCGTTTGCGCAAAGGCGCAGATATTCTGGTGGCAACACCAGGGCGTCTGATGGATTTGTATAACCAGAATGCAGTGAAATTTGATCAGCTGGAAGTCCTGGTGCTGGATGAAGCTGACCGCATGCTCGATATGGGCTTCATCCGCGATATTCAGAAAATTCTCAAACTGCTTCCTGCGAAACGTCAGAATTTGCTGTTTTCAGCAACGTTTTCTGAAGAAATTCGCACCCTGGCGAAAGGCCTGGTAAACAACCCTGTTGAAATTTCTGTCAATACCGCGAACTCAACGGCACGGACGGTTGAGCAGTGTATTTATCCGGCTGATGTGAAGAAGAAAGCGCCTATGCTGGTCAAACTGATCAAGGATGGCGACTGGCAGCAAGTGTTGGTGTTTACCCGTACGAAGCACGGCGCAAACCGCCTGGCAGCATTTTTGTCTGAAGAGAAGCTGGCTTCTGCGGCCATCCACGGTAATAAGAGTCAGGGCGCGCGAACCAAAGCGCTGGCTGATTTTAAATCGGGCAAAATTCGCGTGTTAGTGGCGACAGATATCGCGGCACGTGGCATCGATATTCCTCAGTTACCACAAGTGGTGAACTTTGAGCTGCCCAATGTGGCGGAAGATTATGTTCACCGTATCGGACGTACAGGCCGTGCAGGCGAGACAGGTAAAGCGATTTCGCTGGTGTGCGCTCAGGAAGCTGACGAGTTGTTTGGCATTGAGCGTTTAATTCAGCAACTGCTGCCGCGTATGGAACTGGACGGTTACAAGCCGAGTAATCCATTGCCGGAGTCTAAGCTGGACTCGCGTCCGATCAAACCGAAAAAGCCGAAGAAACCGAAGTCCAATAAACCGCGCTCAGGCCAGGCTCAGGGCGAGAGAAACAATGCCGGCGGGAATTCTGCGCAAAAGCCAAGGCGCAGAACGAATGGCCAGGCTAATGCTGCAAACAAAAATGGTGCCGGACGTTCTGAAGCGGGTCAATCAGCGGGTAATGCAAGACCTGCCGGTAACGCAGCTGGCGGCAACAAGCGTCCTGCTCAGCGTCACAGAGCGCGTCCGCAATCGGCGTAATGCCTTTCTGAGCAGTGACACCTGAAACGCAACAAGCCTGTCCCGGACAGGCTTGTTGCGTTTGAACAGGTCTTAATTTTCGCTGGTGGTTTGTGTAATGCAATGTTTGGCCAACTCACGATACCGGGCCTGCATGGTATCGACGAAATCGTTGGCATCGTCAAAATGACTGACCGGCTCACCAACCACCACATCACAGTTAAATGGCACGAACATCGCGGTGCCTCTGGGTAAAGAACGGCCAAGACCACGCATGACGACCGGGATAACCGGGCAGCCCTCATGATCTTTCACTAAATGATAAATGCCTTTCTTAATGCCGCTCATGGTTTCCGGCTCGCCCCGGCTGCCTTCAGGGAAGATGATCAGTATATCGCCCTGTTCCAATGCCTGATGGCATTCCTGTAATACCGCTTCCCGTTGGCTGGGTGAAGGAGAGCGCCTCAACGGAATAATGCCGATGACGTTCAGGGACAGCCAGGCCACGACTTGATTGGCCAGAAAGTAATCCGCCGCGGCGACCGGACGAACTTTATGGACGATGGAAATAGGAAACAGCGCCAGTAACACCAGGGTATCTAAGTGGCTGTTGTGGTTAGCCGCAACCACAACCGGGCCATTAGCAGGCAGGTTTTGTCGCTGGATAATATTCAGGCCAAGGCCAATAAAGACCAGCGGCTTAACAATGAAGAGGATAAATAACACCTTGAGCACGTGAGCCATGGAATCCTCAATAGTAGAGATAGTAAATGTAGTGGAAGAACAGCGGCGCTGTGAACATCAGGCTGTCGATGCGATCCAGAATCCCACCGTGGCCCGGAATAAACTGACTCGTGTCTTTGATCTGCAAATCACGTTTCACCGAAGAAATCACTAAATCCCCGATAAACCCACTGAACGCAATGATCATCCCGGCGACCAGACCCTGCAGCGAGGTGAGGGGCGTGAGATAGGGCGCGACGAAATACGACACCAGAATCACGGTTGCACTGCCGCCGATAAAACCTTCCCAGGTTTTGTTCGGGCTGACTTTGGGCACTATTTTGTGTTTGCCGAAAGACTTGCCCCAGACGTACTGACAGACATCGTTAAACTGGGTAAATACCAGCAGAAACAGCAGCATGCCCAAGGATCCGGCGTCCGGATTCAGGCTGGGCAAGACCAGCAGATAGGCCATGTGACTGATACAAAATACGGTCAGCATCATGGCCCAGTGAATGATACCGGCGGAGCGGATAAAGCCTTTGGTATCGCCAATCAGTACCATCACCATCGGCAGGTACAGGAAGACATACACAGGGATGAAAATGATGAACATGCCGTACCAGCCAATCGACAGCCAGTAATACTGAAAAGGAATCGACAGATAGGCCCAGAAGATCACGCGGCGATCTGTCATTCGGGTCGGCACGATAGACAAAAATTCTTTCAGCGCCATAAAACTCAGAAAACCGACAAAAAACAGCGTATAGGTCAGCGGCAGGTAGAGGACAACAAAAACAATCCCAATCATCCACCACCAGGAGCGGATACGCAGTTTCAGTTCAAGGTAATCTCTGTCCGGGTGGGCGCGTGATTTCCACAAATACACCAGCGTCCCTGTGACCAGGACGGCAATGATGGCGAGCATCAGGTACAGCGAATGGGAAGGAATACTATTCATTGTCTGCGCTTTCCTTATCAGTCTGCTCTGACGCTTTAAAGCGGTAAATACCCACCAGACGGCGCCAGGTGGTCATCACAGATCCAACCAGCATGATCGCCAGCGCGGCGTCCAGCGTGTAGGCCAGCACCTCTGGCAGCAAGGTGAACACCTGGCTGGCGAACAAGACCAGGAAGCTCACGGTCAGCAGCGCCATTCTGTGCTGTTTGGCCATAGGCCCGCGGAAGTCGGCCGGACAGCCCATGCTGACCCCTAATACGCGAACGTACGCCGTCAGCACGGCGACCAGGGCGCACAGCCATGCTAGTGTCATCCCGATATCAGACTGAGTTGCAAAGCCTGCGGCCAGGATCAACAGCGGGTCAGCAATGCGATCCGGCACGTCATTGAATAATTCACCTGCCGGGGTTTTCTTGCCGCCTTCTACAGCGACCATGCCATCGAACAGATTGCACAGCAGCCGCAACTGGATACAGGCTGCAGCGACAAGCAACAGGACACTGCACGCAGAGGCCTTGTACCAAAGCATTGAGAGCAGGCCGATGATGGCAAAGGCGATACTCATCAGGGAGATCTGGTTCGGTGTGATGTTTTTCTGGCTTAACCAGATCGCAATACGCTTGGTTAAAGCCGTCTCCCTGACGGCAAGGGGACGCCGGTTGGATTCTGATTCGTGCTGATTCTTCATGTTTATGGCTTATAGAAAAAGAAAGATGAGCTGGCCGATCTGAGTATTAAAGAGCGTTATTCATCTGCGTAAATAAGACGGATGCACGATGGCAGATAAAATGGGCCACAGAATGCCTTCGGTCTTGTCAATCGAACTCGCCAGCAAGGAGACATAAACATAAATGGAATCGATTGAATATCAAGCGATTGATTATGACTTTTTGAACTGCTTTCAAACTAAGAGGATGATATCGGGACAGACAGCAGAGACTCAGCGGGATGGCGGGGCAGTGACAGTCTCTGAGATCATGCTGTGGAGGCCAAAATCTTCCACAGCATGACTGGCACAAGCGAATTGGTTTACTGTCGGGCAGTGCGGTATGTACGGAAGGCACTGATCAGGCGCTTGCCTGATAATAAGGTTTCACGTGACTTCACTATGTCTTGGCATTGACCACAGGTAGTTTGGCCTCTTGCCAGGCTTGTATGCCGCCGGCCAGTGAAAACACCCGCTTAAATCCCATTTTTTGCAGCGATTCTGCGGCTAAGGCAGAGCGGACACCGGATCGACAGTAAAGGTAAACAGGCTGCTGGGCCATCACTTCAAGCGGATTGCTGTGATGGGCAACCGCTGGGTGCGTATCAAGCTGCATTTCAAGTACGCCCCGGGAAATATGAACGGCTCCTGGCAGCATGCCTGTGTCGACTTCATGGCGTTCGCGAACATCGATTAAAATAATCTCTTGAGTGAGCAGTAAAGCTAACTCATGGCAGTGAATTTCTTCAATACTTTGTTTAGCCTGGTTGGCTAAGTCGCGTCCATTGACAAGCATAATCATATTCCTCTTAACCTCAGAGAGTCATTGAAGGGAGCAGTGAAGGCAGTGACTGGTACAGAATGAATCCTGCCATCAGAATCAAACACACAGAAAAAATACGTTGTAAGCGATGTTGGGGTAACCGCCCGGCCAGTCGCTGCCCGGCTAAACTCCCCGCCACACCAATGACAGCCATGATCGCAATCACAGCCCAATCCAGCTTGGTGTGTGTAAGAGCAAGGACATTCTGGTATTTCAGAAAACCGATCAACGAGTTCATGACGATGATCACCAGGCTGGTCGCCACCGCAGTTTGCATTGTCAGACCACTGAGCAGTACAAGCGCAGGGACAATCAGAAACCCACCGCCGACGCCGACAAATCCGGTCAGCACCCCGACCAGCAGCCCCTGCAATCCGGTCAACCAATATGGCTGAGTCTGAGCATGTGAGGATGCAAGGCCAACCGGCTGGAACATTCGCCACGCCGCAGCCAACATCACGACGGCAAATACTGTCATCTGGATAGCGCCATCCAGATAGCTGGCGAACCAGGCTCCCAGGTAAGTTCCTGCCATACCGGGAAAACCGAACAGCATGACCAAGGGCCAGCTGACTAAACGTTGCCTGATACCACTGAAAGAAGTGATGCTGCTAATGATTCCGACAATAATTAAGGCACTGGCTATTGCTTGTTTCTCTGTCTGTCCCAAACCGTAAGCCAGAATCGGTACCGTGAGAATAGCGCCGCCGGAGCCAAGCATGCCCAGGCTAAGCCCGACAGCGATTGCACCAAAAAAAGGGTGATCATAGAGACCTCAATACTTGCTATGATTGTTCGTATATCTGTAATATACGATATATAGATATTAATGCAAAGGAAGAGTCTGATGAATGCGATGATTAAAGCTTTCTATCACACTGACACCAGTACCATCAGTTACCTTGTTTATGACAAACAGGGCGGACATGCTGCCATTATTGACAGTGTGCTGGATTTCGCCGCGCACTCCGGCAAGGTCTGGACCGCATTTGCTGATCAGCAACTGGCGTTTATCAAAGAGCAGCAACTGACTGTCGACTGGATTTTGGAAACGCACGCCCATGCCGATCACTTATCAGCGGCACATTATCTCCGTGAGCAGCTCGGTAGCCCTATTGGCGTTGGCGAAGGAATCGTCAAGGTACAAAAAACCTTTAAAGCGGTATTTAATATCGATGACGATGCGTTAATGGCAGATGGTCAGGTCTTCGATCATCTGTTTAAAGAGGGTGAAGTTTTTACGTTTGGCACATTAACCGGCAAGGTGATGTCGACACCAGGACACACGAATGACAGTGTGACTTACCTGATTGAAGGTAATGCCTTCGTCGGTGATACCTTATTCATGCCGGACGGCGGTACAGCCCGGTGTGATTTTCCCGGCGGTGATGCAGGTGTGCTGTATGACAGCGTGTCCCGGTTACACAGCCTGCCGGCCGAGACCAGGTTATGGATGTGCCATGATTATCAACCTGATGGCCGTGAGCTGGCTTACGTGACGACAGTTGCAGAGAGCCGCTGTGACAATATCCACATTCATGAGGGCGTCGACAAAGACACTTTTATTCAGGTGAGACAAGCCAGAGATAAACATCTGGATGTACCTAAGCTGTTGTATCCCTCTGTGCAGGTGAATATACGTGGCGGTCAATTACCGGCAGCCGAGAGTAACGATACAGCCTACATCAAGATTCCTTTAACCCTCGAGCGGCCAAGTCGGGCAGATTGAACCACTCAACGCTGTTTGTGCGCCACTAGGTTGTCGCCAAACTGAAACGATTAACTGCATTAGTGAGAGTAATGAAATGACAGAATTCACACCTTGGACGGCGCTGGCAGGTGGGGCAGTGTTGGGCATTAGCGCACTGATACTGCTGTTACTGAATGGCCGAATAGCAGGTATTTCAGGTATTGTCAGCGGCGCGATGGATGTCAGTGACCCAAACGCCAAATGGCGCTGGATGTTTATCGCCGGACTGATTATCGGGCCCTTACTGGCAGCCCCTTTTGGAACGTATTTGCCAGAACAGATAGATGCAGGCTGGCCGCTCATCATTGCGGGCGGGCTGTTGGTGGGCGCAGGAACACGATTAGGTTCCGGCTGTACCAGTGGACACGGTATTTGTGGCATCGGGCGCTTATCTCCACGTTCTATTGTCGCAACAGTAACCTTCATGCTGGTCGCTGTTGTTGTTGTATTTATTGTTCGCCATCTGACAGGAGCGTAATGGTATGCAGATGATCATCGCCCTTATTGCCGGTTTGTTGTTTGGTGCCGGATTAACGATATCGCAAATGGTGAATCCGGATAAAGTGTTGAATTTTCTGGATGTAGCAGGACAGTGGGATCCCAGTTTAATTTTGGTGATGGGTTCAGCATTGGTTGTTTTTAGCCTGGGTTATCATTTTTTAGTGAAGCCGCGCTCAAAGCCTCTGATTGCCGATCAGTTTTTTATCCCTACCAATAAAATTATCGATAAACCTTTGATCATTGGCGCTATTTTATTTGGCCTGGGGTGGGGTTTAGTGGGGATTTGCCCTGGGCCCGCTGTGAGTAATCTGCTGGGAGGTAATGCTAAAATATTCGGCTTCGTTATCGCGATGTTGGCGGGAATGCAGTTTTCTGGCACTATCGACCGTCTGCTTAAAAAGTCTTGAAAATTATGAGGGTAGAATGCGGGATTATTCCAACATGGAGGCAAATGTCGAGCAGGCGGTTGAGCTGCTCAAAGCCATGGGCAATCAGCACCGGCTGATGATACTGTGTGTACTCCAGGAAGAGGAATTGTCTGTTTCTCAGCTGAATGAGCGATTTCCTATCCCTCAGTCGTCTTTGTCACAGCATCTGGCCTGGTTGCGCCGGGCCGGTTTTGTGAAAACGAGGCGGGAAGCGCAGACGATCTACTACCGTCTCGATAATGCCGCTGTGATCGATATCATCGCGATGCTTCATAAGCATTATTGTGCCGACTGAAGCTGCCTGCTGTGAATTTACTATCAATCTGAGCAAATTTCGCTCAGATTGATCTGCTCCTTATGGTCACCCAGACAGGCAATTTGACCTGTATTCCATTTTTTCCAAGATCAAAATCAAATATTTCAATAATGCAGGTTGTAGTTTGTGCGGCACCTCATTATTTTGCTTCCTGACCGAACGCCTTGCCTTGACCTGGCAAGAGATGAAATATCAGCCAATCTGGCTGGTTTTTATCAGAAATGACCGAAGTTCTATCGTGTTAGGAGTACGATAAATGACATTACACTGCTCGCTTCCAGGCCAGGCATTATTGCCGGGTAGGGGCGCTATTCTCACCATTTCCCTTCTGAGTGCTTTGCCCAGCCGCTGCGCTTTCGCTTCGCTGACTTTTTCACGCCCGTTTTCTGTCTATCGCCTTCAATTCTTTCGCCGATTTAGATGTTTTGGCCTGTTAGCCCATACAGAACGCAACTGATTACGCCTAAGTCGAGTCAGAGTGCTTTTAAATATAACAAAATCAGATGGTTATAAAGATAACGCTTGAGTGCGCTTTTGACATAAGCCGCAGTTAAGGACAGAAAGGAAAATTCCGTGAATATGAAATTATTAGGCAGCTCCCTGATTATTGCTGGTACAGCACTGGGTGCAGGCATGCTTGCCATTCCTATGGTATTGGCCCAGTTTGGCCTGCTGTGGGGCACCTTGTTAATGCTGCTGATCTGGGTCGGTACAACGTATGCGGCGCTGCTGTTGCTGGAAGCCAGCATCAAGTCTGGTGGCGGCCTGGGGATGAATTCCATTGCCCGCAAAACACTGGGCAAAGGTGGTCAGCTGGTCACAAATGGCTTGCTGTACGCGTTGTTGGTGTGTCTGCTGATGGCCTACATCATCGGGGCCGGCGATCTGCTCAAGAAGCTGACAGACGGTCTTGGTCTGACATTAACAGCCACACAGGCACAAATTGCGTTTACTGTGGTAGCGGGTGTTGTGGTTGCTGCAGGCACCGGTGTGATCGACCGGCTCAACCGGCTGCTGTTTGCAGCCATGGTGATCATGCTGGCCATGACTTTGATAACTCTGGTACCAGGCATCAATCCTGACAACCTGGCATCAGTAGGCAGCGATAACAAAGTCGCACTCATCAAAACCAGCTCAGTGCTGTTTACCAGCTTCGGCTTTATGGTGGTTATCCCGTCACTGGTGACATATAACCCTGAAGCCACGCAAAAGCAGCTGAGAAATATGGTGATTGCAGGTTCTGTCATCCCATTATTCTGTTACCTGTTCTGGCTTTACGCGGCAGTTGGCAATCTGCCGCCTGAGCAGCTGGTGGGCTTTGCCAATGTGTCTGAGCTGATTGCCGCGCTGAGTGTGAATCACGGCAGCATGCAGTTGATTCTGTCTATCTTCACCGGCCTGGCTTTGCTGACCTCTTTCCTGGGCGTGGCAATGGCACTGTTTGACCAGAATGCGGATGCTTTCCGTCAGAATCGGGCTGTGACCTATGTACTGACCTTTATTTTGCCGATGCTGGGTGCGATTCTGGCAGCGAATCAATTCCTGTCAGTATTAAGCTATGCCGGTATTATTCTTGTTTTTCTGGCCATTTTTGTCCCGATGGCAATGACAGTCAAAGTCAGAAAGGATGTCGGGAAGGCGACCGTCAAAGAGGGGAGCGAAGCTGTGTATCAGGCGGGTGGCGGCGTTATGGCGCTGGCGCTGAGTTTTCTGTTCGGTTGCTTTTTATTAATGGCTGAACTGATTTAAACAGCGAATACGAAGAGATGTAAAAAGGCGCTTCCCAATGGAAGCGCCTTTTTTTGTGGTGCTCAATATCGTATTCGCGATATTGCTTTGAGGATGCTAACGATTTGTTTGACCGAACAAGACCGATATCGTCAGGTGTTGTTTCAGGTTTGACCGAACGCTGAAATAACCTATCTGCAGGAGTAGTGATCTGTTGACACAGAGTAAGCAGCTAGTGACGTATCCTCAAAAAGTTGAGCGAATCTTACCGACTTTCCTTTTCTGGTGCTAGGCTTGGGGCTGTTTTCCCAAAGAGACAAAATCCGCCATAACGTAAACTTTTTTATACACGCTTTTCTCCTATGACACGCATGCCAAGTTAGAGTATCTTGGTTAAAAAAGATGGGATATGGATATGAACTGGAAACTTGCGGATCAGGTGGCTGCAAAGGCTCTGGCAGAAGGTAGTCTTATGCCAATAGCCACAGAAGCGGAACAGATTGAAGAACAGGGTGTCTGTTATCTTGGTCACCTGGTCACAGAGAATGCGGGCAAGAAGTTACTGAATTTAACGGCTAAGCATACTTCTAACCCCTTTCTGCCTTATGAGAAATCGATGTATGTTTGTGAAGCAGGGGAACATCATGTGTGCCTGCTCAATAAGTTTCCTGTGATCTCGCCACACTTACTGATTTGCTCGAAAGATTTTGTGCCTCAGGATTCGCCTTTAAGCTGGGAAGACTGGCATGCCTGGCTGGGGGATTTACACACTCAGATGTGCTCGGCTTTTATAACAGTGGTCCGTTAGCCGGAGCGAGCCAGTCACACCGGCACATGCAGCTGGTCCGAAGTGATATACCGCTGGAAAAAGTGATTGCGGGTGGAAAGCTGCCATTTAAGCATTGGTTGTATCTGGTTGAAGCCATGACCACTGACGAGCTGTATGACGCTTACCTGAGGGGCATGAAAGCTTTGTCACTCTTCAATGAGACGGGTGATGTGTGTAAGCCACATAACATCCTTCTGACGGAGCGTTGGTTGCTGATACTGCCTCGTAGCGGTAACAATGTTCAGGGGCTTTTTGCCAATGGGATTAACTACAGCGGACGTTTCCTGGTGAAACAACCGGAACAGCTGGTGTGGTTACAGAAATACGGCTTAATGCGGTTTTTGCGCGAATGCAGTGAGTGAATCTCGGGCCAGAGAAGGCGCATTTGTTGTGACGGTACGAACAAAAACCCCAGCCTGAGCTGGGGTTTTTTTGTCGTTACGTTAAGAAAATAAATTATTTCTTAGCGTTACGCTCTTTCACTTCTGCGATAACTGCTTCAGCAACGTTCGCTGGGCATGCAGAGTAGTGAGAGAATTCCATTGAGAACTGACCACGGCCAGAAGTCATGGTACGCAGGTGACCGATGTAGCCGAACATCTCAGACAGAGGTACGTCAGCTTTAATACGAACACCTGTTGCAGCAGCAACCTGATCTTTGATCATGCCGCGACGACGGTTCAGGTCACCGATAACATCACCAACGTGATCTTCCGGAGTGAACACGTCAACGTGCATGATAGGCTCAAGCAGCTGAGCACCCGCTTTAGGCATAGACTGACGGAATGCGCCTTTCGCTGCGATTTCGAACGCTACAGCAGAGGAGTCAACTGCGTGGAAACCACCGTCGAACAGCTCAACTTCAACGTCCAGCACAGGGAAGCCAGCCAGAACACCAGTACTCATCATACCAGCGAAGCCTTTTTCGATTGCAGGCCAGAATTCTTTAGGTACGTTACCACCAACAACAGTAGAAACGAACTTGAAGCCAGAGTTTGGCTCACCTGGTTTGATACGGTAATCGATCTTACCGAACTGACCAGAACCACCAGACTGCTTCTTGTGCGTGTAGCTGTCTTCGATTGCTTTGGTGATTGTTTCACGGTAAGCAACCTGTGGAGCACCGACAGTCAGTTCAACACCGTGAGTACGCTTCAGGATGTCAACTTTGATGTCCAGGTGCAGCTCACCCATACCTTTCAGGATGGTTTCGCCAGAATCTTCGTCAGTTTCAACCTGGAATGATGGATCTTCTGCGATCATCTTACCCAGTGCGATACCCAGTTTCTCAGAAGCTGTTTTGTCTTTCGGCGCAACAGCGATAGAGATTACTGGATCTGGGAAGATCATTGGTTCCAGAGTACATTCGTGCTTAGGATCACACAGGGTGTGACCAGTCTGAACGTTCTTCATACCAACGATAGCGATGATGTCACCTGCTTGCGCAGCATCCAGCTCGTTACGGTCGTTCGCGTGCATTTCCACCATACGGCCAACACGCTCAGTTTTACCCGTTGCAGAGTTCAGGATGGTGTCACCCTTCTTCAGCTTACCAGAGTAAACACGAACGAAGGTCAGGGCGCCGAAACGGTCGTCCATGATCTTAAACGCAAGCGCGCGGAACGGTTCGTCAACAGAAACGGTAGCAACTTTACCAGTTGGTTCACCAGTTTCTGGATCAGTCAGATCCTGTGGGTCAACTTCTGTTGGGTTTGGCAGGTAGTCAACAACGGCGTCAAGCAGCAGCTGCATACCTTTGTTCTTGAACGCTGAACCACAGTAAGTTGGGAAGAAAGCCAGGTCACGCGTACCTTTACGGATACAACGTTTCAGGTCTTCGATAGAAGGCTCTTCACCTTCCATGTAAGCTTCCATCAGGTCGTCGTCTTGCTCAACGGCAGTCTCGATCAGCTCTTCGCGGTAAGCTTCTACGTCATCAACCATATCCGCTGGGATTTCTTTGATTTCGTAGTTTTCTGGCTGACCTGAATCGTCCCACACGTATGCTTGGCGAGTCAGAACGTCAACAACACCTACGAAATCGTCTTCGCGGCCGATAGGCAGGGTCATAACCAGAGGGTTAGCGCCCAGAACTTTCTTCACTTGCTCAACAACGCTGAAGAAGTCTGCGCCCATACGGTCCAGTTTGTTTACGAAGATCAGACGAGATACTTCTGATTCGTTCGCGTAACGCCAGTTAGTTTCAGACTGAGGCTCAACACCACCTGAACCACAGAATACACCTACACCACCGTCAAGTACTTTCAGAGAACGGTAAACTTCAACGGTGAAGTCAACGTGTCCCGGAGTATCGATAACGTTAAAACGGTGGTCTTTCCAGAAACAGGTCGTCGCAGCTGACTGGATGGTGATACCACGTTCTGCTTCCTGATCCATGAAGTCCATGGTAGAAGCACCGTCGTGTACTTCGCCCGTACGGTGGATTTTACCGGTCAGCTTCAGGATACGCTCAGTGGTAGTGGTTTTACCCGCATCTACGTGCGCGAAAATACCAATGTTTCTGTATTTAGATAGATCTGCCATTGTTTTTCTCTATATGAACAATTGTTGTCACATGTCAGGGTGGGGAGTATAGCACTACTTACAACTATCAGAACATAGATCTGAGTAATTTAATGAGTATTCGTTGGCTTTTAACCCATTGATTCAGGCAGGAACTGGATGATTGGTCAAGAAAAATACAGAAAATGTCTGTTAACTGATTGTGACAAGGTGTCGCATCCCGGCCGGACAGTTCAACAAATTTCTTGATGATATGCCCAGCGATTCAGGCGGCGTATTTTCTTATGGTATATATTTGTGTTACATGTCAGTGTTCGTCATTGATAACTCATACAATAATGAAAAAGAACGATTTTCTGGCGCCGACTGGATTATTAGGTGAAGTTGCCTTGGAGGGGATATGAAGAATGGATTGACTGTAAGCCTGTCATTAATGGCAGGATTATTACTGGGAAGTACCAGTGCACTGGCAAAAGAGGTGATAGAAACCACCAGTTTGGTGGGGTTTGGTACGGCGAAATATGCCCCTGAATTCAAACACTTTGACTATGTCAATCCGGAAGCGCCAAAAGGCGGCGCCATCACCTATGCGGAAGTCGGCACCTACGACAGTTTTAACCGCTATGCCTCAAGAGGGGTTTCGGTCGCCGGCGCGGACGAGATGTATGACACCCTGTTTGCGCCAGCAAGCGATGAAATTGACAGTTACTACCCGTTAATCGCAGAAAAAGTGCGTTATGCCGATGACTTTTCCTGGATGGAAATTGATATCAACCCGAAAGCGCGATTTCATGACGGTCAGCCGATTACCGCGAAAGATGTCGCCTTCACCTTTGATAAGTTCATGGCAGAAGGGGTGCCTCAGTTTCGTGTGTTTTATAAAGACGTGAAGTCGGTGACGGCGGTATCGCCGCTGACAGCGCGGGTTGAAATGTCTGTGGCCAACAGAGAAAAACTGTTTTCCCTGGTGGAAGGCATGAACGTCTTACCGGAACACTACTGGAAAGACAAGAAACTCAGTGAGCCGCTCAATGCGCCGCCGGTTGGCAGCAGTGCGTACAAAGTGACCAGTTATCAGTCGGGTCAGAGCGTGACTTACTCAAGAGTGAAAGATTACTGGGCGGCCAATCTTCCGGTGAATGTCGGGCGGCATAATTTCGACACCATCCGGTACGACTATTACCGTGATGATACTGTGACCCTGGAAGCATTCAAAGCCGGCGAATATGACTTTCGTCAGGAGAATGTCGCCAAGTTCTGGGCGACCCTCTACGAGGGAAATAATTTTGATAACGGGTATATAAAGAAGGAAGAAATCCCTCACGAAATCCCTCAGGCGATGCAGGCCTTTGTCTTTAATACTCAGCGTCCTGTTTTCAGTGATGTCCGGGTCAGGGAAGCGCTCAATTACGCCATGGATTTTGAGTGGATGAATAAAACGCTTTTCTATAACCAGTATTCCCGTACCCGCAGTTTTTTCCAGAATACCCCGTATGAAGCAAAAGGGTTGCCAACGCCCGCAGAGCTGAAATATCTGGAGCCATTGAAAGACAAGATTCCGGCGCGTGTCTTTACAGAATCTTACCAACCACCTGTTACTGACGGCTCAGGCCGTGTTCGTGCACAATCGCGTAAAGCGTTTGCATTGTTAAAAGCGGCAGGCTGGGAGCTGAAAAATCAGGTCATGACCAATGTGAAGACCGGGGAGCCTCTGGCCTTTGAATTACTGATCTACAGCCCGACCTCGGAGCGCATTGCAATTCCGGTTCAGAAAAACCTGAAGCAACTGGGGATCGATATGAAAATCCGTACGGTCGATACGACGCAATACATCAAACGTCTGCGTGATCGGGATTTTGATATGGTGTCGTCCGGTTACAGCGCCAATGCCTACCCGACACAGAACCTGCTGATTGTCTGGAACAGTCACTATCTGGATTCCACCTACAATACTGCCGGCGTTCAGGACCCGGCGATTGATGCACTGACAGAACAAATTGCTGCGCATCAGCAGGATCCTGCTGCGCTGGCGGCATTAGGTCCGGCGCTGGACAGGGTGCTGCAATGGAACTTTTTTGTCATTCCTCAGTGGCATTTAAGCAAATTCCGAGTGGCGACCTGGGATAAATTCGACCGTCCTGCGGTCCGACCTAAGTATGCACTGGGTGTGGATACTTGGTGGGTGGATACGGCCAAGGCGGCCAAGTTGCCGGAAAAACGCCGTTAATCGAAACGTGAAAACAGGTAAAGCAGTATGACGGCATATATTATCCGGCGACTTTTGCTGGTGATTCCAACGCTTTGGGCGATTATTACGATTAACTTTTTCGTGATTCAGATTGCACCGGGTGGGCCTGTTGAACAGGCTGTGGCGCAGCTTGAAGGGCATACTTCCGGTATTATGGAGCGCTTTACCGGCGGCGGACAGGAAGTGCAGCAGTCGGAAGGTTCGCAGCAAAACGGCAATGGCGGAACGGGCTATCGTGGCTCCCGCGGGCTGGACCCGGAAGTGGTGGCAGAAATACGTAAGCAGTTTGGTTTTGATAAACCGCTCTGGGAGCGGTACGTCGATATGCTGAAAAACTATGTCACTTTCAATTTCGGCGAAAGCCTGTTTCGTGGCGGCAATGTGATCGATTTGATTATTGAGCGGCTGCCGGTGTCAATTTCACTGGGTTTGTGGAGCACCTTGATCATTTATTTCGTCTCAATTCCGCTGGGAATTGCGAAAGCCGTGAATCATGGCAGCCGTTTTGATATCTGGAGCAGCGCATTAGTCATTGCCGGTTATGCGATTCCCGGTTTCCTGTTCGCCATTGTATTGATTATTTTCTTTGCCAGCGGTAATTATTTCAGCTGGTTTCCGTTACGGGGATTGTTTTCGGCTGATTTCGATCAGATGACCTGGTATCAACAAGTCGGTGATTACTTCTGGCATCTTGCGTTGCCCATCTTTGCCATGGTCATCGGTGGTTTTGCGACGCTGACGATGCTGACCAAAAACTCGTTTCTGGATGAGATCAACAAGCAATACGTGATAACTGCCCGTGCGAAAGGGCTCGATGATCAGAGCATCTTATATAAGCATGTATTTCGTAATGCCATGCTGATCATTATTGCCGGTTTTCCCAGTGCGTTTATCAGCATTTTCTTTACCGGCTCAATGCTTATTGAAGTGATGTTTTCGCTGGAGGGAATTGGCTTGCTGGGCTTTGAATCAACGATTCAGCGTGATTACCCCGTGGTATTCAGCTCGCTTTATATCATGACATTGCTGGGCCTGATCCTGAACATCATCTCTGACCTGACTTATACCCTGGTCGATCCACGTATTGATTTCGAGGCCAGGTAATCTCATGAGAAAGACATTCACAACCTTGTTTACCTTCAATCCACTGACAAAAGAGCGCTGGGCTCGGTTTAAAGCGCACAGACGCGGATATTGGTCAATGTGGCTGTTTGGCGTACTTTTTATTATCAGCCTGTTTGCTGAAGTGATCGCCAACGATAAGCCCTTGTTTGTCAGCTTCAAAGGTGACTGGTATTTTCCGATCGCCGAACAGTATGCCGAAACGCAATTTGGTGGTGAGTTCGCTACAGAAGCCGATTATACCGACCCGTATGTGCAGGATCTGATCAACGAAGACGGCTATATGATCTGGCCACTGATCCATTTCAGCTATGACACGATTAACTATAACTTGTCCGGTCCGGCGCCCTCGGCACCGGACCATATCAACTGGCTGGGGACCGATGATAAAGGCCGCGATGTGCTGGCACGCATCATTTACGGCTTTCGGATCTCTGTGCTGTTTGGTTTTGCGCTGACGGTGATTTCAACCATTGTCGGTGTCATGGTCGGAGCCGGGCAGGGATACTATGGCGGCTGGCTGGATCTGTTTGGTCAGCGTTTCATTGAAGTCTGGTCAGGCATGCCGACTTTGTTCTTGCTGATCATTCTGTCCAGTTTCGTTGAACCTAACTTCTGGTGGTTGCTGGGTATCATGGTGCTGTTTAGCTGGATGGGGTTGGTGGGCGTTGTGCGGGCGGAATTTCTCCGCTGCCGTAATCTGGATTATGTGCGTGCGGCGCAGGCACTGGGCGTGAATGACAGACGCATCATGCTTCGCCATATGTTGCCCAATGCTATGGTGGCCTCACTGACGATGATGCCCTTTATTCTCAGTGGGTCAGTCACCACACTGACATCGCTGGATTTTTTGGGATTCGGCCTGCCTGTGGGCTCTCCATCACTGGGTGAATTGCTTGCCCAGGGTAAAACCAACCTTCAGGCACCCTGGCTGGGGTTGTCTGCGTTCGTTGTGCTTTCCATCATGCTGAGTCTGCTGGTTTTTATCGGCGAGGCGGTGCGCGATGCTTTCGACCCACACCATCAATCGTAACGACCGGGATACTGCAATGAGTGATGCTTTACTGACTATTGAAAATCTCTCTGTCGGCTTTGCCAACGATAAGTCGGTCCGCCCGGTCACGGAGAAAGTTTGCCTGACAATCAAGCGGGGAGAAACTCTGGCACTGGTGGGGGAAAGTGGTTCAGGCAAGTCTGTGACGGCCAATGCCATTCTGCGCCTACTGCCCAAAGCTTCTGCGCGTTATCTGGACGGTCATATTTATTATGACGGTGTGGACATGCTGCGCTGCAGTGAACGCCAGATGCGCGGGTTACGCGGAAACAAAATCGGCATGATCTTTCAGGAACCGATGATGTCGCTGAATCCGCTGCATAAAATTGGCCGCCAGCTGTGTGAGACCCTGGCGATTCACAAGGGAGTGCGTCAGAAGCCGGCAGAGAAACGCGCGCTGAGCTGGCTGAAGAAAGTGGGTATCCGTAACCCCGAGCAGCGGATGTATGCCTATCCTCATGAGTTGTCAGGCGGTGAGCGCCAGCGTGTGATGATTGCCATGGCGCTGATCAATGAGCCCGATCTTCTGATTGCCGATGAGCCAACGACCGCACTTGATGTTTCTGTTCAGGCCCAGATCCTTGATTTGCTGAAAAATCTGCAGCAGGAACTGGGTATGGCCATGCTTTTCATTACGCATGATTTGAGTATTGTGCGCAAAATTGCCGACCGGGTCGCGGTCATGCAACTCGGGCAGTTAGTGGAAACCAATCAGAAAGAGATTCTTTTTGCGTCGCCTTCCCATCCTTATACCCAGAAACTCATTCACTCTGATCCCAGTGGCGAGCCTGTTCCGGTAAACGGGAATCCTTCCGCGCTGTTTGAAATAGACAAATTACGAGTCTGGTTCCCGGTCAAAGGCGGGATCATGAAACGTGTGATCAGTCATATTAAAGCCGTGACTGATGTGAGCTTCCAGCTGAAGCAGGGGCAGAGTGTCGGGCTGGTCGGGGAAAGTGGCTCAGGGAAGTCGACGACCGGGATGGCGATACTTAGATTGCTCAATAGCGAAGGGAGTATTCGTTTTGACGGCCAGGAGATCAGTCACCTGAACCGCAAAGGCATGTTACCTTTTCGCAGTCGTTTGCAAGTCGTATTTCAGGACCCGTTTTCCGCACTGAATCCAAGAATGTCTGTGGCGCAGATTATCGGCGAAGGTCTGAAAGTCCATCAGACATTATCTGATGAGGAAGAAGATGCTGCAATTTGTCAGGCAATGAAAGATGTGGAGCTGGATCCGTCCACTCGCTTTCGTTATCCCAATGAATTTTCAGGTGGACAACGCCAGCGGATAGCCATCGCTAGGGCGCTGGTATTGAAACCCGAGTTTATTCTGCTGGATGAACCCACCTCCTCACTGGATCGCACCGTGCAGCATCAGGTGCTGAATTTACTGAAAGAATTGCAGCTGAAGTACGGCCTGAGTTACCTGTTTATCAGCCATGATCTGAATGTCGTAAAGTCATTGTGCCACTATACCTTGGTATTAAAAGATGGCTGTGTGGTAGAGCAGGGGCCAACCCGTCAGCTGTTCAGCCACCCCGAAGCTGAATATACCCGCCACTTAGTGAATTTGTCTGCGGTTCACTGATATCCACTCACTGTTATCTCTTCTTCGCTGAACTGCTTTTTTTGGGAGGCAGTTCATGCGTCAAATTTCACATAAATGCTTTTGATGGCATATGCTTGAAATACAGTGTTTTGTGCCTGTTGATGTCTGACGCGTATCTGTCACGGCCTCTTTATGCTGACATACTGCACATTATTGACATCTTTTGTGAATCACCTGGCTAAGACTTATACAAATGATCACAGGCCTAACGGGTGATGATTGGTGATGTATGCCGAATTTGTCGCTAACCATGGTCTCAATGACTGGATGTTGTGGATTTGTTGCTATTTGATGCCTTCATCAAGCAAATCAATGCTGATGAAATAAAATTCTTAACAATCAGGTTACAATTTGCGTATTATACTGCTCGAGTTGTAACCAAACAGACTATAACAGGGAGACTCATATGCAGTCATTGGTCGATTTTATTAACGGGATAATATGGAGTCCGGCATTGATTTATCTTTGCCTGGGTGCCGGTTTATTTTATTCCATCACAACACGTTTTATGCAGGTTCGCCATTTCGGTGAAATGATCCGCCTGCTGTTCTCCGGACAAAGCTCAGACAAGGGGATTTCCTCATTTCAGGCACTGGCGGTTTCACTGTCAGGCCGTGTCGGTACCGGTAATATTGCAGGTGTCGCTGCTGCCATCGGTTTTGGTGGTCCGGGTGCTGTCTTCTGGATGTGGGTTGTAGCCTTCCTGGGTGCTTCTACAGCTTATTATGAATCAACGCTTGCTCAGATCTACAAAGTGGAAGACGAAGGTCAGTTCCGTGGTGGCCCTGCGTACTACATTGAAAAAGCAATGGGTCAGAAGTGGTATGCATGGATTTTTGCGATTTCGACAATTGTTGCCTGTGGTCTTCTGTTACCTGGTGTGCAGTCAAACAGTATCGGCAACGCGGTTGAAGCAGCATTTGGTTCTGGTGATGTGATCGAAACCACTTTAGGTACATTCAGCTCTGCGAAGATCATCACTGGTGCGATTGTGTGTATGGTGCTGGCTTTCATCATCTTTGGTGGTGTGAAGCGTATTGCTCACTTTACTCAAATCGTGGTTCCTTTCATGGCGTTGGGCTATATCGTCATTGCTTTAGTGGTTATCCTGCTGAACATTGATATGGTACCAAGTGTGTTTGCCACTATTGTGGGTGATGCCTTCTCGCCAATGGCGGGTGTCGGTGCGGCGATTGGCTGGGGTGTGAAACGTGGTGTTTACTCCAATGAAGCCGGCCAGGGTACAGGCCCGCATGCAGCAGCAGCAGCCCAGGTTGATCACCCTGCACAGCAAGGTATGGTACAAGCATTCTCGATTTACATCGATACGTTGCTGGTCTGTAGTGCCACTGCATTTATGATCATCATCACAGGTGCATTTAATGTCCATGGTGCTGAAGGCGCATTTCTGGTGCAGAACCTGCCAGCGGAAATTGCTGCCAATAGTCCTGTCTTTACCCAGATGGCGATTGAAACGGCAATGCCTGGCCTGGGTAAACCTTTCGTGGCGATTGCCCTGTTCTTCTTCTCATTCACAACTATTCTGGCGTACTACTACATCGCAGAAACCAACATTGCGTACATTCACCGTACGATCCATGTTCCTGGCCTGATTTTTGTCCTGAAAATTGCCTTGCTGTCTTCCGTGTTCTACGGCGCAGTGAAAACCGCCAATCTGGCATGGGCATTGGGCGATGTGGGTGTGGGCCTGATGGCTTGGCTGAACATCGTCGGTATTCTGATTATCTTCTTCATGGCAAAACCAGCGCTGAAAGCGTTGAGAGACTATGAAATGCAGAAGAAAGCCGGCGTGAAAGAATACGTATTCGATCCAGTGAAATTAGGCATTAAAGGTGCGGATTACTGGGAAGAGCGCATGAAGCGTAAAGGCCAGAAAGCGCCAGACCTGGGTGAAGATTCATCTACAACAGGTACAGCGAAATCAACTTCATAATGTGAATTGACAGACATTCACTAACTAACAAAGGCCAGCATTTGCTGGCCTTTGTTGCTTAAGGCGTTTACTCAAATAAAGCAGTGCAAGGCACACTTACTTATACATTCTGATGCTTATGTGTTAACTTTTTCCGTCGGTAAGTACAAGCAGCTTGGCGGGTATGAGTCTATGTATCAAATAGCTATCGTCATTTTTGATGATTTCACGGATATCGATTTTTTCTTACTACGGGATATTTTGGGAAGAAGCCAGATGGACTGGACAGTCAAAATATTAGGCACGAAGCCGTCCCATATCTCTTCTTTAGGCATGGAAGTCAAAACAGACGGGCATGTTGCAGAGACCTCGGAGGCCGATGTTGTGTTATTCAGCAGTGGTTATAAAGGGGTGCCGGCGGCGTTAAATAATCATGAATTTATGGCATCGCTTAAGCTGGATCCTCAAAACCAGCTTATTGGGTCAATTTGTGCCGGTGCGTTTATTCTGGCCAAACTGGGGTTGCTGGATGGTATTACTGCTACGACTCATCCGGATGCAAAATCAGCGCTTGAGGCGGAAGGTGTTTATGTTCTGGATAAAGCGCTGGTCGTACATGGAAATCTTGCCACAGCAGGTGGGTGCTTGTCGCAATTGTACCTGACAGGCTGGCTGGCAGAGCGTTTGTATGGTGTGGATAAACGTCGGGAAATTCATCGGCAGGTTATTCCTGCAGGCCAGTCAGAAATGTTTGAAGCATTAATTAGCCGTACGCTTTCAGAAGCATGACTAACCTGAGGGATGGATGTGCTGTCATTCAACATAGTGAAAATGGATGATGATTGAATCTTAAGGCCGTCTTTAAGAGGTGATTCAGGATGAATTTAGAAACACAACAATTAGTTTTAGAGCCAATTACTGAAACAGATTGGCCACTTTTCAAGGCGCTCCATACGATACCAGCCGTGATCGAGAAATGTTTTGATGCGCCATCTGACGATGAATTAAACGCAAAATTCCAAGCGCGTCTTGAGGCGTGGACGCCTGAAAGCGGCGCATGGTTAACCTTGATCATCAAAGAAAAAGCGTCGGGTGAAAAAGTCGGCATGACTGGCTTTTTCGTCGAACAGGGGGTTGCGGAAATGGGTTATTTGCTGATGCCTGAATTTTATGGCAAAGGCTATGGTACCGAATCCCTGCGTGCAGTGATTGACTGGGCGGAGGCAGAACTAGGACTTGTCTTATTCAGAGCCGTGGTAACCGAAGGCAATATCGCTTCAGAACGCGTGCTGGAAAAATGTGGTTTCAGGTTACAGAAGAAAATTCCTGAAGCATACGAAATTGGCGGTACGTTGTACGCAGATCATGTTTATCAGCGAGCGTCATAGGCTTTAGCTCAGAAAACCTCGCTCGTGAAAGGAAAGCCGCCAGTCGGAACCGGCGGCTTTGAATTGCTTACACAGTAAATTGCTTCATCAGTGCGTTTTGTTCGCGTACGTTCTTTATCTGGGTTTCCATCGCTGCACTGGTTTCAGTGGCGGTTTCAGCAACCTGAACCGACAGATCCTTAATCGTGATGGTATTACCATTAATATCTTCAGCCACCAGACTCTGCTGCTCGGCGGCCGAGGCGATTTGTATGTTCATATCGTTGATTTGCTGGATGGCTTCACGAATCCGCGACAGTGCCTCATCGGCTTCCTGCGCTGTTGCAACGGTTTCGCTGGCCGTGTTTTTACTCAGCGCCATGGTGCTGGTGGCAGAGCTGGCACCGGCCTGAAGCTGCTCAATCATCTGACGTATTTCAGTGGTGGATTGCTGAGTGCGTTGCGCCAGTGTGCGGACTTCATCGGCAACGACCGCAAAACCCCGACCGGAATCGCCAGCCCTTGCGGCTTCAATGGCTGCATTCAGCGCCAGCAGGTTTGTCTGATCGGCAATGTCATTGATCACCTGAAGAATACGCTCAATGTTGCCTGTGGCAGATTCCAGCTCTTTGACGACATCAACAGCCTGATCAATTTGATCAGACAAATCATGAATAGACACAGAGGTCCGGGAGACAATATCGCCACCTTCCTGTGCAGCCAGCTCTGCCGCAGACGCTGCAGATGCAGCGCTGTGCGCATTGTCTGCCACGTTGGCCGATGTCGATGCCATTTCGTTCATGGCTGTCGCTAACAGCTCAAGCTGTTGCAACTGGCTGTTCATCGCCTCGGATGAACGGTTCGCGCCCTGAGCTGTCAGCTCAGTGCCCTGCATAATGTCGTTACTCAGCGCTTGCGAGCGTATGATCTGTTGCTGCATACGTTCAGTGAACTGATTAAAACTTTGTGCCAGAGCCGCAAATTCCGGTTCGGTATTGGTGCTCAGTCGCTGAGTCAGGTCGGCCTGTCCGGTAGCGATGTTTTTCATGGCCTGATTGATGACATCCAAAGGACGCATCAGACGTTTGACCAAAAAGAAGACTGCGACGAAACCGACAATAATAAACAGCAGTGAATAGGTGATGGCGTTATTTTTGATTTGATCAACAGCGGCAAAGGCCACATCATTTTTCAGCACCGCGCCAATATACAGTGTCTGTCCCTGTACTTTATGGAAGCTGATATTCACGGATTCATTATCGAGCACAGTAGCCAGAGGCTGCGCTGAGATTTGTATGCCGGGATACGCCTCCGACAGCGCTTTACCATTCACCGTTTTGTCAGGGTGCGCGATGATCACACCTTTGTCAGAGACCAGAAAGAGATATCCGGCATTAAATAAAGAGGCCTGGTTAATCAGATTGGCAATTTTACTCATGCTGACATCAAAGAAGATGGCACCGATAAACTGACCGTTGTCTTTCACGGGCGTGGCAAAAGAGACCAGAATTTCGTTTGTGACCGAATCCCGGTAGGGCGAGGTAATGATCATATGCCCGGCTTCTTTTGCCTGGGTGTACCAGGGACGGGCACGGGGATCCCAGCCCGGTGCGGGTTTCCAGGACGGATCACTGATGATGAAAGAGCCGTCTTTTTCGAACCCGATGCCGGTCAGCTCAAACGTATTTTTGAGCACTGGCTGGCTGATAATCTGGCGAATACTATCCGGGGATAAATTTTGCTCGACGATCCCAGCGGTGATATTGGCTAATTTCGTCCGGCTGGCGATCTCAGTGACTAAGGTCTGATTCACGCCGGATACGATTTCATTAATGCTGTTGTCTACCAGTTGATGCACATCATCCCTGGTGTGAACATACTGGATGCCGGAAAGTAAAACTAAAGCGGCGATCAGTATTGCCGACGAAGTGGCAACGATTTTGTGGCTAAACTTCATGGAATCCCTCAACGACTGTCCTTACTATTATTGTTCTCCCATTGTCGGCGCTGACACGAAAAGACTTAATAGCAAAAATATGTAATTGTGATGAGGGATAAATATTAGCAATGATTTTGTGAGGAATAATGCATTCCTGAGCCGAATATTAACCCAGAACTCAAAGAAAAAGGGCAGCAATCAGCTGCCCAGATATTCCATCAAGGGAATATTAGTCGATCAGACCATACTCATTGCGTAGCACAGTGATGATTTCTTCTTTCGGATTGCCGCTGAGCTCAATTTTCTGACCGGTCACTTTCTCTGCAATGCCGGTATAGATGCGGGACACCTGCATCAGGACATCTTCAGGTAGCGCATTGTCACGGGCCAGTGCTTCACGTTCTGCCATCCGATCTTTGTTCAGCAGAATGTCCGGATCAGGGAAGTGGTTCAGCAGCAACTGGCGGAAATCTTCTTTCGAGTTTTCGACAATCTTGCCTTCGCGGTAGGACGGACCATCCCAGATGCGGGATGAATCCGGTGTGCCGACTTCATCCATGTAGATCATCTTTTCCTGGCCTTGCGCGTCGGTGACATAACCAAACTCAAATTTTGTATCGACAAAGATCTGATCAAGTTGCGCTAACGCATCACTGATAACTGAAAAACCTTCTTTCAGCAGCGTTTCGTAATGATCAACATCTTCAGGCTGGCTGAAATTGAACGCCTGATAGTTGTTCAGCAAGTCACTGCGCGTGACATTGACGTCATCGACAGCAGGCACACCCGGAATACCGTGCAGAATCCCTTTGGTCGAAGGGGTGATCAGAACCTCAGGTAATTTCTGATCTTTGGTCAGGCCGTCAGGCACCTGAATGCCGCAAAACTCGCGGTCGCCGTTGGCATAGGCACGCCACATGGAGCCAGTGATGTACTGACGGCAAATCGCTTCTACTTTGATTGGACGGGCTTTCTGCACTATCCACACAAACGGGTGAGGGATATCCAGAATATGGCTGTCTGCCAGGCCTTTCTCGCGGAACAGGTGGAACCAGTGATTGGAAATCGCATTCAGTGCTGCGCCTTTACCCGGTACACCGTTCAGGCCACCTTCACCATGCCAGATGCAGTCGAACGCAGAAATACGATCGCTGATAACCATGATTGCCAGAGGCGCATCCGGGCGAACATTGTAGCCTTTCTCTTTAATCAGCCGGCGGCTGTCAGCCTCAGTCAGCCAGTAGACGGAGCGGACTTTACCGCTGTGAACCGGCTGGTCGGTACGGATTGGGAGATCATCATTTACAGCAAGAACTTGATCAGCAAGGCTCATGGTGAAGTTCCTATTTCAAGAGTCAATTCGATGAAAATCGCTGTTCGGGTGTTACCCAATCAGCGCATATCCTGTTGGCGTGGCAGATGATAGCAGAAGTGTTTTCGCCTTTCAGCAAAAAAGCAAACGTTTGCCTTGATGTTTCTCTGAGTGGTGGGAAATGCAACAGTACCGCCATTTTGCCTGAATTTTCAGCGGTAATCGCAAAAGAATGACGGACGTTAGTGCGACGGGCGGAACTGTGGCAAAATCACCGTCCTTTCAGACTTACAGGTAAAAACGGTACATGAAGCATTTTACATCCGAGCAGCAGTGTTTTATTCAGCATCGCGAGGGAAATGCCTTATGTATTGCCGGTGCGGGGACGGGGAAAACGACGACCCTGGTTGGCCTGATTCAGGCTCAGCTCGACATACGGTCGGCCAGCGAAATGCTGGTGCTGATGTTCAACAGCGACATACGCCGTGATTTTCAGCAAAAACTCAACCAGTCCGGTATCACTCAGCCTGTACCGGTGCACACCTTCCACAGCTTTTGCCTGCGGGTATTGAATCAGTCGGGCTATCTGGCTGAAAGCGGATACCGCGTTGATTTCAACCCTGGCGAAAACGATAAAAGTCTGGCGAAACAAGTATTGCGCCAGATGGCGGGAAAAGAGACGACGTACAGCAAACAGCAGCAATTAAAAGATCCCAAAACCCTTGAACTGTTGCTCAGTTTTGTCGGTCTGGTGAAAGCGCATATGTTGCCGCCCCATGAAGTGTTTGCCATGGCGGGTATCAACAATGATTATCGCTTCATTCTGGATGCCTATACCGCCTTTGAACACTTGCGGCAGGCGCAGAAGCTCCTGTTTTTTGATGACTGGCTGGTGACTGTCGTGTCACTGCTTGAACAAAATGCCTCACTGCGTGCGCATTGTCAGCAGCAGTGCCGGTTACTGGTGGTTGACGAATTTCAGGACATCAACAACGCGCAGTACCGGTTACTGAAGCAGTTGCTTGGGCCTGACTGTCAGCTGGTGGCCGTGGGCGATGTCGATCAGTGCATTTATACCTGGCGGGGCAGTGCGCCGCAGTTCATGCTGAATTTCGAACGTGACTTTGCCCCCGCGAAGGTCTATTCGCTGTCGCAGACATTTCGCTTCGGCCATAGTCTGGCGCTGGCCGCCAGCCATTTGATTGCGCACAATCAGGCCCGCTTTTCAGATTTCCTGACCGTGCCTGCTGACCATGTCCCTGATACTCAGGTGAATTTGATTGGCTCACCCAGACAGGTGGGGGAAATTGTGAGTGCTGTTCACGCGCATATTGAACAGGGTGGGCAGCCGGACGATATCGCCATTCTGGTCCGGCGCTGGTCTCAGACGCTGCTGTTTGAACTGGCGTTTCTCAGCAAACAGATTCCGTACCATATGCCCGTACCTTCTGTGTTGGCAAACAGCCGTGAAGTGCGCTTACTGATGGAAGTCATGACCCTGGCCATCGGGCGATTTGCCCAATTCAATGATCAGGACAAATCCGCACTGCTGTTCAGCTTGCTGTCATTTCCCCATTGTTACGTACCCAATAAAGCGCTCAGGCCCTTGTGCGATCAACTGGTGAAAATACCGGATGACCGCTGGGTTGAATTTGCTGAACGACATGGACAGGTCAACCCCAATCTGAAATTGGATAACCTGATTGAACGCCTTGCGCTTTTTACCCGGTTACAGCGCAAAGGCGGGCAAAAGGCCTTTGATGTGTTTGAGCAGTATCGGCGTGAAAGCGGTCTGGACAGCTGGATATGGAAAACCGAAGCCACAGCCAGCGAGATAGAAGAAGCGATAGACAGGCTGGATGCGGTCTCGACCGTGCTGGAGTCGATGGATCAGCGTTGCGAAAAAGCCTTACAGTATTTTGAGTTCTACACAGCGCAATCCCGCGATACCGGTCAGGGGCAGGCTGATCAGAAGCCGCGTTCGGCCAGCGTGCAGGTCACGACGATATTCCGCGCCAAAGGGTGTGAATACCCGCGTGTATTCCTGCCGTTCTGGGATAAAGATGCGTTTCCCT
Organism: Photobacterium sp. Hal280; assembly: GCF_037162255.1. NCBI lineage: Bacteria > Pseudomonadati > Pseudomonadota > Gammaproteobacteria > Vibrionales > Vibrionaceae > Photobacterium > Photobacterium sp. Hal280. The sequence goes on along the minus strand of NZ_JARLUO010000005.1, from coordinate 1,777,619 downwards.
ACCGCAATCCGGCAGCCACAGACATGAAAACGGATCAGGAAGAAGAACGGCGGCTGGCTTATGTGGCTTTAACGCGGGCAAAAGCGTATTCGGCTGTGTATTACACAGATTCAGAAAAGAAAGGCAAACGTAACGCCAGTACATTCGTCCGGGAAGCCGCTATTGAGCAAGCCAAAACCATTGGGCCGGCGCTGTATCAGAAGGGGTCGTTGCCTGCTGCACAATCCCCGGTCACGGAAAGGTATTATGAACGTGTCGGCCGGTCCGCGGATGCAGAGCAAGCTAGAATCCATAGCACGCCTCACAAAACGCTATCCAGGACAGGCAGCCGGAACCTGAACCAAGCCAGTGAGGCCAATCATGTCAGCGTGGCAGCTTACAGCTACCTGTGGGCCATTGAGCAACCTTTGCCGGATAACGCCGAGAAGGTGATTCGCTCCTTGATCAGAACCAAAAATGCCCGTTACCTTGACGGAGAAATTACCCGGTTGTTGCGAGATCTGGAAACGGCAGCGGACAGTAAAAAATCTGTGCTGGTCAAACGTTTGATTGCGGTGTCCCACGCGCGTCGGCAGGTGCTCCGATGAAAGCGAAGTTACTGCAAAACATCTAACTTCTTTTCTAATTGATTCAGCATGAATGCCGCATCCGGTTTATCTGCATTCAAACCGGTGATCAGCGTCATAAAGTAGCAATCCATCATCACGGCGGCGCGGTGTTGATCGTAACTGGCTTCATGCGAAAACAAGCGCCGGCGAAAGGCTTCCAGCTGCTGTTCAAACTCTTCCTGCTGCCAGATTAAAACCCGAAACAGCTCTCTGCTGAAATCCGCTTCCAGACAATAAAACGCGTAAAGGTAACCGGCAAAGTGCATGAGTTTTTCTTTGGGGCCGGTCTCGGGGCAATCAGTATTTGCTGCCGCTAAGACATGATCAATTTGCTGACTCAAACCGGCTTTCAGTAAATCCAATTTTGTCGGAAAGTGGCTAAATACCGTTCCGGCCGCGACCTCAGCGCGCTCAGCGATGTGTCGTGTCGTTGTGTCCTGATAACCTTTCTCGCGAAATAACTGCCAGGCGGCTTCCTGAATCCGTCGTTTTGTCTGTTCTCTTTTCATCATGTCTTCTTGCTTTGCTGATAGCCGGTTGCGGATGAGCAGCCATCATACCGTAATTGTTGCGCGGGCTTCATCTTGAATGTTGAAAATTGAGCGCGCTCAAATTACTATAAATGAGCGCGCTCAATTATATCTAGCAGAAAGATGGAGAAATCGAATCATGAATTATTTACTTGTCATCAAAAGCCTTGTGCTTCAGGTGTTGCGCTATGGCGTTTATGTGCCGTATCTGGTGTTTTACAGTTTTGTTCTGGGGCCGATTGTGGGCGGTATATTAATGCTTGGCGGCGTGGCCGTACTGTCATTGATCCTTGGCCCCAAGACGAGCTGGCTGGCATTGAAAAAGGCCTACCGGGAAGAAGAAGTAAAAGCACTGAGCACGCATTAAAGCGGGAGAGTGATGCCGTGAACAGCCTGCTGACGGGGGAGGGCTAGACTACACACATTATTTTGCGTTTATGAATCTTTCCTGAACGGTCGCCATTGTATAGCGTCCAATGCAAAAGGAAGGGCTGACAATGCGATTTCAGTGGTTGCTGATCATACCGTTTTTCTGTTTGCTCACGGCCTGTTCTTCATCTCAGGTACATTGGCGGGATATTTCGCCCAATGCCGTGCAAGCAAGCGCCGCCGAGGAGCCTCTGTCATTGTGCAGAGAGCTTTACAAAGATGAGGCCCAGATTTATCAGTGCGAAGTCGAGATGTCGGCATTGTTGCGGGCAAGACAGCAGTGCGAAAAAGATACCGATCCCGGCTACTGCGTGCTGATGGCGGAATATACCTGGCGCCATTATAAAGATCATGTGCTGGAAGATTCCCCGAATATCAAGCAGGCAGGGACTTATCCTGTGATGTGTGGTTACAAAGAAAATCAGATCACGCCGTGTTCTCTGACAAAATAATGTTTAATACTCAGCGTCATACAGTCGTCTCTTTATACTGATACATCAATCTGCCAGTAACAGAAAGATGTTGAACGGTATAAGAATGGGTGACCAAACCCTATAAGTTGTGATGCTTGGCTGCCTTTGGCAGCCTTTTTTTATGTCTGCTATAAGCGGTTATAGTTGATGAAATGTGATGCCATTGATATGTTTCCATGTTCATATATTGGTTGGGCGGATGCTTGCTCTGCCCGACATGATGAACAGGGAGAAACGGATGTCGTTCGCATTATTACTGGCTGAATTAGAATCGTTAGGTGAACAAAATGACGCAATGCAATCAGACCGGGCGAAAAAAATGCTGAATATTACCCGGGATACAGGGGAATTCCTGTCTGTTATGGTGAAGGCAACAAGCGCCGAAAACATACTGGAAATTGGCACCTCAAATGGGTATTCAACGCTGTGGCTGGCTTCGTCTCTGCCCGCTGAAGGCAAAGTGGTCACGATTGAAAAGCAGACAGAAAAAATCGCAATGGCAGCTGAAAATTTTGTGCGGGCCGGATTACAGGATCGGATTGAACAGGTTCAGGCGGATGCCGGAGAATTCATACAAAGCACAGATCTGATCTTTGATTTTATTTTTCTCGACGCCGATCGTTCAGCCTACATGGATTATATTGACCCGCTGCTAAGTAAACTCTCATCCGGTGGCGTACTCGTGTGTGACAATGCAATTTCACATCGTCATGAACTCGAAGCCTTCACCGACTATCTGTGTCGTCGGGAAGGATTAACGACCTGTCTGCTGCCCGTCGGCAAAGGTGAGTTTGTGGTTCACAAAGCCTGATCGTGATGGCCGAATAGGAATGGGTTAATGAAATCAAAGGACATGGTACTTGCGCTGTTGGTTGTCGTCATTTGGGGCGTCAATTTTTCTGTGATCAAGATAGGACTGGAAACGCTGCCGCCGATATTATTTTCTGCTTTACGTTTCGCTGTGGTGGCTGTCCCGGCTGTCTTCTTCATTCCCTTCCCGAAAACCTCTGTCTGGAATGTGCTGGGAGTCGGTGTATTTCTGGGTGTACTGAAATTCGGCTTACTGTTTATTGCCATGAAAGCGGATGCTTCAGCCGGATTATCATCGCTGATCTTGCAAGCTCAGGTGTTCTTCACCATAGGTTTGAGTGTCTTGCTGTATCAAGAAAAGGTCAGCCGGTATCAGGCGCTGGGCATTTTTGTTGCCGTGGCCGGTTTCGGGCTGTTTTTTCTCGATGCCGACGGCAACATTACCGCCATGGGTCTGATGATGATTCTGGCGGCCGCTTTCTGCTGGGCTATTGCCAATAGCATCATGAAGCGGATGCAAGGGGTCAATTTGCTTCATTTTATGGTATGGGTCAGCCTGGTTCCTCCGATGCCATTGCTGCTAATCTCGTATTTCACAGAAACGGCACAGCCACTGGACGTGCTGTTTGCTGCCACGTCGGACACCTGGCTGGCACTGCTTTACGTGAGTTATATTTCAACACTGCTGGCCTTTGCATTGTGGGGGTATTTACTGAAAAGCTATCCCGCTGCCACAGTGACGCCTTTTGCGTTGCTCATTCCCGTCGTCGGCATGTTCACATCCACACTGGTACTGAACGAGCGCATGACGGAAACAGAACTGGCAGGTGCAGGACTGATCTTTGCTGGTTTGACATGTTGTATTTTAGGGGGACGACGGATACAGGCAAAAAGTCGCGCCGCCCGGCAGCAGGTATAAAGCATGATGGCGACAGGCACATTTTATTGTCACCCTAAGCCACCGCCTATGGCGGTGGTTTTATCATTGCGCTCCCACTATGAATGATAACGGCCCTGCGGGCCGTTTTTCTTGCGAGATGTACTCCATAAGTTTCTATGGCAGAACGCTTTGATTGAAAAACATGATATAGAAAGCTCATGTTGAATGAAATCAAAGGCATATGTGTTCATGAAGTGGGTCAGTCTATTGCTATACGTTTGTATGATAACGGGTTGTTCAAGTATCGCGTCGAGAGTTGGCTCGGGTTATCAGGTCGGGCAGCCTTACGGTGGCCTTGAATATGCTGTAGATAATGCAGACTGTAATGTTTATGCGCTTCTGGCATTTCCACCCATTATTATTGTCACCATTCCACTCTCCGTTGCGGATATCCTGACGTCGGCTGCTTTAGATACCGCTTTATTGCCGTTCGATCTCATCCTGGAAGACAATGGCAATAACAAAACCAGTTTCTGTCGGATGTCCTGGCGATAAGCTTATGGAGTGGGCTGATTAGAGCGGATCGAACGTTGATGAAATCTTTTCGCCAGCGTGACCAAGCCGCCAGAATGCCAGGTTCAGGCATTTAAACTGTTCAGGCAATAAATCCTCAAGGAGAAATTGTCAGCCGAGAGAGGAAAAGGTATGCTTTTCAGCCCTGTCATCAGAGGCTCAGTGCCGGTGAACCCGGTCAGGTCTGTCGCAGACAGGTATCTGGCTGGCAGTTCAGCATCATGGATTCAACTGTCTCTGGATTTGAACCGAATACGTCCTTCCAGAGCGCGTGCTGTGCTTGGAATAGGAAAAATTTTGACGAATTACCGTGATCATGACGCGATTTTTCCGCAATATCAGGGTGATAACTCGCCATATTGAGTTCGATTGGATACTCTTAAGGTATAAGGCCGTGCAGCATCATGCTGTAAGCCAACGGAATTATAATAAGAAACTGAACAATGGTTCCTTGAGTGCGGGGCTTCACAGCCCCGATTTTTTTCACTTCAAACGGCATGATGCTTGCCTCCTCTGAGATCAGACACTCAGTCTGACTCTTGAATCAATTCAATATTTCATTCTGTTCCACAAGGCAAAACCGCGCTTATCAGTCAATGACCAGCGACGCGATTATCTTTCTATCTATCTATGCTTCTTACGACTCTGCTGACGTGGGACCAAGGCATGACAGCCAGCGGTTTTCGTCGTAAATTCAGTCAATCACAGTTAAGGGAACTCAGATATGCTGATACGTGAAATGGATGCCGCCGATTTCGAACAATTCTGGCCTGAATTCAGGCACATTATTCAGGCGCAGGAAACCTATGCCTTTGATCCGGCGATGAGCCGTGAGCAAGCATATACTTTGTGGGGCGAGATGCCGCTCAAGACGTTTGTTTGTGTGGAAGGTGGTAATGTGCTGGGCTCTTACTATCTGAAAGCCAATGCCATGGGGCCGGGGGATCATGTTTGTAACTGCGGCTATATGGTGACGGCGGCAGCGCGGGGCAAAGGCGTGGCACGTGCCATGTGCGAGCATTCGCAACGTGTGGCGCTTGAACAAGGATTCAGCGCGATGCAGTTTAATTCGGTGGTATCGACCAATGAGGTTGCCGTGAAGCTCTGGCAGAAGCTGGGCTTTCAGATCGTCGGCACCTTGCCGGCTGCCTACCGGCACAAGACTCAAGGCTTAGTCGATTGCTACGTAATGTACAAACAACTGACCGATGAATAGACGACTGAACAAGGAGGAATGATGTCAGGCATCATGGATTTAAAACGGCTGCTGCAAACCATGTCGCCGGTTACACGGGAAGACGACTATGTTTTTTGTACCGTCAACGGGGACATTACTGAGTATCTGCAGTATGCGCCTCTGGCGACATTTCAGGAGCAGGAAGGTTTAACGCTGGTGGTGACGGCACAGGCGGCTGATAAGGCTGGCATGACGTATGAATCGACCTTTCGCTGTATCACACTGACGGTCCATTCCAGCCTTGAAGCCGTGGGGCTGACGGCGGCGGTATCCACTGCGTTGGCAAAGCATGGCATCAGCGCCAATGTGATTGCCGCGTTTTATCACGATCACGTTTTTGTCCCAGCGGAGAAAGCGGACCTGGCATTGCAGGTGCTGACGGATCTGACAAATCAATAATTTGGTCTGCGACGGTTCACCGCTTGTGACGTTATCTGCACCAACAGGTGATGATGACTGAGGGATGAATCGCTGTGCAGTAGATGTGATCTTGTACCCTAATGTAGACATCTGATTGCGTATTGTGTGGCTTGGCGCACGCACAGCGTTATCTCGTTTTGATGGCGATGTTTTGTCGATTAAAGTCAAGGCTGCCCGGGTTATTATTTCCTGCAAGAAGACTGCTCAGAGGTTTTTTCATGGACAATTCTATGATTCAGCAAGGCTGGCATGCGTCTCATGCTTTAGCTGTTGCATCTCTTTATGAAAATGCGTTTGGACACAAGTTTAAAGCTGCGATTCCCAGCAAAGCGCAGCGGATTCATTTGCTGGCTGAATCCTTCAATCCGGATTTTTCTTTTGTGGTGATCGACAATGAAAAAGTCGTGGGGATTGCCGGGTATCAGACAGCGCAGGGCTCGCTGACGGGTGGCATCACCTTAAAGCGGTTATGGCGAGTCCTGGGCTTCTGGCGCGGGACCTGGGCCGCGCTTGTCCTGAGTTTGTTTGAGCGCAAGCCTGATCCCAAAGAGCTGATCATGGACGGCATCGTGGTGGATCCCGCCTGCCGAGGTCAGGGACTCGGCTCGGAACTGTTATCGCATATCATCACGTATGCCCGTGAAAATCAGTATCAGAAAGTGCGGCTCGATGTTATCGACAGCAACCCAAGAGCCAGAAAACTGTATGACGAAAAAGGCTTCCTTCCGGTGAGAACCGATCGTTTTCCTGCTCTGAAATGGCTGGTTGGCTTTTCTGGCTCAACCACCATGGTTTACGAGATACAGGCAAGCTGATGGCCACCTTTTCCTTCCGTTGTGCATAGTCGTGTTGCGAGGCAAATCCAGACTTTTTAGTTGTTATCTTGATATTCCTCACAAGAATTGAACAACTGTCAGATTGACTGGGTAAAAAGTCATATTGACTAGTATTTCCTATTTTTTATCAATGGGATACGATGATGGGCATCTGGTAGAATAATGGCTATTTATTAGTCTGTGTTGCGAGGAAAGCGTCATGGGAGTCACTATCAGTGCTGATGGTCTGAGTATTGTTCATAAAGGGTCTGGCGGTGAAGCGAATGCTGCCGTCCCTGATGTATGTATGACAACAGTCGGGCCACCCGTTGTGCCCATCCCTTACGGAAACAATGCGAAGTCGGCCGATCTGGCCGATGGAAGCACAACCGTCACCGCCGATGGTGGTAACAGCATTGCACTGAAAAGCAGCCAGTTTTCGTGCAGCACCGGCGATGCAGGCGGCGATAAAAAAGGCATTGTTTCCGGTACGACCGAAGCGGAAGCCAAATTCACCACGGCATCTTCCACAGTGAAAATTGAAGGTGTCGGGGTGGCCCGTAAAACCGACATGATGACCATGAACGCAGGCAATACCATGTGTTTTGGTTGTGAAAATCCGTCAGTGACCGTTCAGCCCGATGAAGACAAAACCCATGCGCTGCGTGTTCAATGTCGTTACACGTCCGGTAAACCGCTCGCCAATGCCCCGTTCAAACTGAAAGATGAATCCGGTGCCGTTCTGGCTGAAGGCACACTGAATAACGCAGGTGAAGCCATTGTGGACGGCTTGCCCACCAAAGGCTGCACCGTTGAATATGGTGAAGCGCCAGCGCCTTATAAAATCAATTATCCTCGCCCTGCTAATCCTGAAAAAGCCACGCTTGATGACGAGGTGTTTTTTGACCGCGCATCGCATATGTGCGTGCCATTCTGGGTCCCAAGAGGTGATCTGCAAGAGCGTCACTGGGGTTATTTGGGCGAAACGCTGGCAGACAGCCTTGAATTTCGCCACATGCTGGAAGTGGAGATTCGCGCGCATCTGCCATTGAACCCTAAACCGGGTCAGGCAGAAGAGATCGCAGCGCGCCTGATCAATTTCTTTGACCAGCAGCCTGTGTCGGAGCAAGACATCCTCGGCCTGATCAGCACCATGCTGCCGATAATGGAAGCAGACGGCGTCTTGTTTGATCTGTTCGTCAATTATCACAAAGAGGAATCCGGCAACAACCTGCTGGCTTCCATGCGTCATCTGGGAACCGGCAATCCGAATGAGTGGCTGGACAACCTGGACTGGGACGCCAAGGCAACCCTGCTCAGTCGCGAATGCGGCAGCATTCTGGAAAAAACGGATGCCCGGCTGGAAACGATCCTTTTTCACTCAGATACCCGGGGTTATACCTATATCTCCGACAACATCAAAGCCCATCGGGAATCGGTGAAAACGGTCCGAAAAAACCTGCCTGATGACATTTCAGCGGCAATGAGCGGCCTGAAACAGAAAATCGCCACCATCCGCAGCAAGGGTGAAAACATCATGGTGGTGCCGACCAATAACCAGCGCACCACGCAGGGCGGCAGCATTACCGATGTGGTTCACTCGCTGAACGCATTGCCAGCGCCGCTGGCGATTCGACTGACCTACGATGACATGGAGCAAACGCCAGCAGGCTATGTGCCTTACTCCGTCATGTTCGCCAACGGTGAAAAACAGGAAGGAAAGCTGGATGCGAACGGCAGTGTGATGCTGTACGGCGTGCCTCAAGTCGGCGCAGAAGTGACGTTTGGTGATAAAGAAGCAGCGAAAAAGGCAGAAAAGGAACAAGCCGAGCTGAAAAAACAGTTATCTGAAGCACTCGATAACATGGTTGAAGATTTCAAGCCGATAGCACACCGGCAGGCAGCAATGGCAGTTGACGTTGCGCCTGAAACATTTGCATTGGTGAAGGCCTCTGTTGAAGCCGAATTAGCTGAGATGGAAAGCCGCAAAGATGCCTTTGATGACTTGTCTTTCCTGGAGCAAAGTTGGTCCTATGCGAAAAGTGCAGGACTGGGGGTAAGCACGGGCGTTACCGAATATATCCCAGATTTTGGCGAATTTGGCGAGCTGATGGAAGCGGCAGATATTGGTATCGATGTTCTCGTGGAAGCCATTTACAAGGGTGAAATTGACATCCTGCAACGTAAACTAAAGCATGTTGATCGTGCCAAGCTGGGTTTGCAGCAAGCCAGTATGGCGATGGAAGTTTTATTGCTACTGGCCTCGGATCCAGAGACACGACAATATCTTGCCAGCCTGCCACGCCGTTTCATGGAATCCATGCCACCAGATGAACTGGCTCGTTTTACTGTATCTCAAATGACCCAAAAAGGGATAGATGTCGCAGCTGTTGCAGGCAGTACAGCCGTTGCGGGAGCTGTTAGTGCTGGAGTTGGCGCACCAATTGCTGCTGCAGCAATGACGGGAGTGGTCACAGCCCGTAACGCAGGGAAAGGCATGGAAGGCTTGATCAAGGTGCTGATGAAGATCTTCGAAAACAATAAGAAAATGCTGAATCATCATCCGAAAAAACAGCATGAGAGAGACAATGAAACTCATCTTGAACGCCGAAATGGAGAGCCTTGTTCGTTATGTGGCAAGAAAGTACTGAAAAAAGGTAAAAAGCCGAAAAAGAAAACTAAGAATCTTTGTAAGCACGATGGCTATAAAGGCAAGTTGTATAAAGAAACTGACAGAGAGTATGGATTTACTCGCAGAGGTTATACTGGTAAAGGTGCTGATAAAGAGCAGCGGCAACATTCGCCGTGGAAATATTTAGGTATTAAACCCATTGAACATGATTGGTGGGCTAGATGTGCGGATAAAGATGAGCATGGTAATTGGCGTCGACGAGAGCATGAGGTGAGTTATCCTTCGATTGTATTAGCTGCACACCATATAATTACTATTAATGAAATGGCTGATAGTGAATTCTTATATGAGTTATTACCTCAAGTTGGATATAATATAAATGAGAAATATAATGTTACAGTTCTGCCAAGAGTTCCTGAACTGGCTTGTGCACTTGGAGTACCTTTACATAATAGTGGTCATCCGTCACCTTACACGGAAGAAGTGTTTAGAAGACTTGATGAGCTTGAAAGTGAAATTCGATCTTCAAAATATTGTAATGATATACAAGGTGCTAGAAAAATTATAAAAGAAAGAATGAATCGCATATCAGTTGATATGTTAACTCTTATTAATGATTTTAAGCATGAAGGGATAATTAGTTTACCTAAAATTTTCGGTAAAGATTATCAGCTAGGTAATGCGGGTTGCCGCGGCCAGTTACTTGAATCAGAGAAAATTAATACAGAAGTAACAATGTGTGAGCATCGTAAAAATCACACGAGTCATCAGTTCTTAGATTTTGATAAGAAGAAAAAATAATTACGAAAAACAATAAGGCAAAAGTTGGAGGGTAAGTGAAATATTATCAATTAAAAAGTGATTTTATTAGTGATGAAGCTTCATTTGCTTTTGATAGCAAATATAAGAATATTCTTGATAAAAGCGACTTGTCTATTAAATTGTATTCTGATAAGCCTTTAATTAAGGTTAGGGAAGTATATCGACAACGAAATATGTCTGACGTACTTAAAGCGATTGACTTGATACCACATCAACGTTTGGTTAATCCTTTCATTGATAACTTCATTTCTGGTGTTCAATTTATTCCTGTTGTCGTAGATGTTGATGGAAAGCTACATCACGATTATTTTTATATGAATGTATTTCCTACATATTCACTATTAGACGTCGTTAAATCACAAGCGAGTAGCTATAGTGATTATTTTGAGACATATGGATTTATCATGGATATGGTATTTGATTCAAATAAAGTGAATAAAGTGAATATTAAGCATGATGTATTCAGAGTGAAAGAGTTTAGTAGCTCAATTGTTATCAATGAAAAAGTCAAAAGAATCATTGAAGAGAACAATATCACCGGTGTTGTTGCTTTTCCTGTGGAGATCGTCTAATGGAAAACTGGATCAAACAAAGCTTTCAACAACCGGGTCTGCTAGCGGAAGTGGCAAAGACAAAATTTTATTCAGACGAGCCAAGAGTTATCCTTGATTTCACTCTTTTTCCTGGCATTTACATCAGCGATGAATTAGATATTACTGAGAATATCGATACCCTGCCGGCTATGGTACGTTTCGATGAAGAGGATTGGGAATACGAGTTTGTTCAGGCAAAGCCATTGCATAGGGTCGCGGCTGCCATTCAATCTGGAGAACAAGTTTGGTTGGCCTATGATGATGAGGCATTATATTTTCATCCAGATTTGGCGTATAAGATTCAGCATGCAGATCAACATATTCGGATTCACCGGAAGCTGTAATCATGAAATACGACAGTCAGTATTATCTTCTGGAAGAGAGTGGTGAATCAACTGGCTATATGCTAAACCAAATTGAAGGTTCAGATGATGGATTAGAGAGGTTAATGTCTCTTTTCCCTATTAACAGAAAAGTGCTGGGGCCAGGGCGAGTGGGCATATCGGAGGGTAACCGGGCTAAGTTTCAGCCATGTGATTACCATGAAACCGCAGAGCAGTTGGTCTCTGAAAAATTCAGGCAAGTTCTGGCGCCCTTTCACTTACCTGGCGTGGATTTTTATCAAACCAATATCGTCAATGGTGATAAAATTTGGTCAGAACACTATTACATGCATATCTGGAATCATCATCAAGCGATTCATAAGAAGCGGAGTGAAATACTAGGGACTTATATTGATGACCGATTTACCCTACTGAAGTTGTCTTTAGATGAAAAAGTCCTTGATCAAGTCTCTTTAGAAAAAAGGCTTGTTTTCATCACCTTGGAAGAAAAACCTGTTTTTTTGTTTCATGAATCTGTCGTTGCAGCCCTCAGAGCCGCTGACCTCAGCGGCTTAGGCTTTCGCCGTGTGGATAGCTGGTCTATCGGATCTGCCTTTGAAGACGACGACGATGATTTTTATGATGATTTATAATTGATATAAATAATGCTATAGATGTGGCCCCTTCAGTGGGGCTTTAATGATATATGCGCTGACTGTAATAACCTCTGATTGAGAGACCTGTGGCTAGTTAAGTTCATCTGGAAGTTACTTATATGAAATATGATAAACAATATTATTTATTGACGGGTGATTCTTTATCTGGTTCATACATGTTATCTGAAAGTGAGAAATCAGATGAAGGTCTTGATGATTTGTTAGTGATGCGTTCAATAAAATGCAAAGTTCTCGGTCCAGGATATGTGCATATTACCTATGGGGATGATGGTCATTTCAGCCCCTGTGATTATCATGAGGTTTTACCTGCTGGGCTGATTTCTGAGAAGTTTAAAAATGTTTTAGAATTATTTCAGCTTCCTGGAGTGGATTTCTATCCAACATATATTGAAAACAGGGGGCGGACTTGGGATGGCCGTTATCTACTTCATATCTGGAAAAATCATCGAGCTTTGCACCCAAAACGTTCTTTTTATGATGGAACGTATGAAAATGATCGCTTTCAGTTAGAAAAAATGTGCTTAAATGAAGATGTGTTAGATAAAGTATCTTTAAATGAACGGCTTGTCTTTCGACTAAACGAAAAGCCTCATTATCTATATCATGAGTCGGTTGTCGTTGCATTAAAGGCAGCAGGGTTAACTGGTGTTGGGTTCTTGAATGTTCAGGATTGGGGCCCCAATAGTGCTTTTATTTAAAATTACTTTATAAGTACATTTTCCGCCACAAGAAGTGGCGGATTTTTAAGCTTACTAAGTGATACAGTACTTCTGTTTGATATCATCGAAGTAATATAGCAAGTAGACCAGCATATCCAAACGCATCGGAAGTCGTAAATAATGAAATATGATAGCGATTATTACTTTTTAAGAGAAAGTGGTAACTCATCCAGTTACATGCTAGAACAAAAAAGAACTTCTGATCAGGGGTTAAGGCATTTGATGTCGATTCGTTCAATTAAACATCGTGTTCTTGGTCCAGGTGTGGTTGAAATTATTGAGGGAAATCCAGATTTATTTACACCATCAGATTATCATGAGACTGCAGAGCAATTAGTTTCAGAAAAATTCATGCAGGTGTTGCAAGGGTTTAATTTGCCTGGTGTGGATTTTTACCAAACAAATATTGTTAGCGGAAATAAAATTTGGTCAGAACATTACTATATGCATATATGGAATAACTATCAGGCAATTCATAGAGGTAGATCAAAAATTGATGGAACTTTTGTGGATGATGATTTTATTTTAGAAGTATTATCATTAGATGAAAATGTACTAGATAAAATCCCCTTAGAAGAACGATTAGTATTCACATTGGAAGAGAAGCCAAAATTCCTGTTCCATGAAACAGTTGTACTAGCACTTCGTGAGGCAAATCTCACAGGTTTGAGTTTTCAGCGGTTAGATGAATGGTCAATTGGTTCGGCCTTTGAATAACAGACTATTACGACACTGGATACCATAAAATGTTTATGGTGGCCATATGTTTTTTCAATATTCTGGATTGTCAACTGTTTGAGAAATGGTCAATGAGAAGACGAATCGTGTGATGGCAAGAAAATGAAATATGATAGTCAATACTACATGTTAAAAGAAAGTGGTCGTGCAGCGAGTTATATGTTAGATCAAGTTGAAGGTTCAGATGAAGGTTTAGGAAGACTCATGGCCATTCATCCAATTCACAGAAGAGTGTTGGGACCGGGAAGAGTTGGTATTTCAGAGGGTAATCGCGCAAAGTTCCAACCATGTGATTACCATGAAACCGCAGAACAATTGGTCTCTGAAAAATTCAGGAAAGTTCTGGCTCCGTTTAACTTGCCGGGCATAGATTTTTATCAAACTGACATTGTTAATGACGATAAAACATGGTCTGATTATTACTTTATGCATATCTGGAATCATCATAAAGCGATTCATAAAAAACGGAGTGAAATCAAAGGAACCTATGTTGGCAACAGATTTACTTTATTAAAGCTTTCCTTACATGAGAAAGTCCTGGACCAAGTACCTTTAGAAGAACGGCTTGTTTTCACCTTGGAAGAAAAACCTGTTTTTTTGTTTCATGAATCTGTCGTTGCAGCCCTCAGAGCCGCTGACCTCAGTGGCTTAGGCTTTCGCCGTGTCGATAGCTGGTCGATCGGATCTGCCTTTGAAGACGACGACGATGATTTTTATGATGATTTGTAATTGATATAAATAATGTGATTGATATTGGCCCCTTAAATGGGGCTTTAATCAACCTTGATTCAGAGGCCTGTGGCTAGGTAAGTTCATCCGGAAATGACATGCAAGAAAATAATATGAAATACGACAGTCAGTACTATATATTGAGAGAAAACCATGAGTCTGGGGCCTATATGCTCGGCCAGGATGAAGATTCAGATGAAGGATTAGAGAACCTAATGTCACTTCGATCGATTAAACGGCGTGTATTCGGACCCGGTATTGTAGAAGTGTTGGAGGGTGATTCTAGAAGATTTACTCCATGTGATTACCACGAAACAGCTGAACAGTTAGTCTCAGAAAAATTTAAGCATGTTTTGTTGCCATTTAATTTACCTGGTGTTGAGTTCTATCAAACAAATATAATTTGTGATGATAGCATTTGGAAGGGACATTACTATATGCATATCTGGAATCATCACAGAGCAATTCATAGAAGAAGATCCAATATTCTTATTCCATGAAACAATCGTTCAGGCACTTCGTGAGGCTAATCTCACTGGTCTAAGTTTTGAACGGGTAGATGAATGGTCAAATTTTATTGATTACTAACGGGTTGAGAGATGATCGACTTGAAGACGAATTGTGTTATGGCAAGAATATGAAATACGACAATGAATACTATATCTTGAGAGAAAACTCAGAGTCTGGTGCTTACATGCTAGGTCAGCGTATGGATTCAGATGAGGGGTTGGAACACCTAATGTCAATTCATTCAATTCGTCGTCGTGTGTTAGGGCCTGGTAAAGTTAAAGTTTCACATGGTGATATGAGTAATTTTAAGCCTTTTGATTACCATGAAACAGCAGAGCAGCTGGTATCTGAAAAATTCAGACAAGTTTTGTTGCCGTTTAACTTGCCTGGTGTTGATTTCTATCAAACAGATATCATTCATAATAATAGTGTCTGGCATGATCATTATTTTATGCACATATGGAACCATTATAGTGTGATCCATAAAGGCCGCTCAAAAGTAGATGGTACATATAGAAATGATGATTTCATATTAGAGGAGTTATCATTAGATGAAAATGTGCTAGATAAAATACCCCTTGAAAAACGATTAGTATTCACATTGGAAGAAAAACCTAAGTTTCTGTTCCATGAAACTGTTGTAAAAGCACTCCGTGATGCTAATGTAACTGGTGTGAGTTTTATTCGTGTTCATGAGTGGTCTATTGGATCAACATTCGATGATGAATTGTATGACAGTCTTTAGTAGTAAAAATCTGGAAAAATTAAATCGATATATTTGAAGCTATAGGGTATGTGACACCATGAAATATGACAGTCAGTACTATATTTTGAGAGAAAATCATGAGTCAGGCGCATATATGCTTGGACATACAGAGGGTACTGATGAAGGATTGTTCAGTCTGATGTCATTGCGTTCGATTAGTCGTCGAGTTTTAGGACCAGGAAACGTGAAAGTATATGATGGTAATATATCAAAGTTTTTCCCTTGCGATTATCATGAAACGGCAGAACAATTGGTTTCTGAAAAATTCAGGCAAGTTCTGGCACCGTTTAACTTACCTGGCGTGGACTTTTATCAAACCAATATCGTCAATGGCGATAAAATTTGGTCAGAACACTATTACATGCATATCTGGAATCATCACAAAGCAATCCATCATGGAAGATCAAAAATAGATGGTACTTATGTTGATGATGATTTTACGTTAGAGGTGTTATCGTTGGATGAAAATGTACTAGATAAAATCTCCTTAGAAAAACGATTAGTATTCACATTGGAAGAGAAGCCAAAATTCCTGTTCCATGAAACAGTTGTGCAAGCACTTCGTGAGGCTAATCTCACAGGTTTGAGCTTTCAGCGGGTAGATGAATGGTCAATTGGTTCGGCCTTTGAATAACAGACTATTACTACGATGGCTGCCATAAAATGTTTATGGTGGCCATATGTTTTTTCAATATTCTGAATTATCAACAGTTTGAGAGATGGTCAATGAGAAGACGAATCGTGTGATGGCAAGAAAATGAAATATGATAGTCAATACTACATGTTAAAAGAAAGTGGTCGTGCAACGGATTACATGTTAGATAAAATAGAAGGATCAGATGAAGGGTTAGGGCATTTGATGTCTCTATGGTCCTTGAAAAGGCACGTTATTGGACCGGGAAGAGTTGGTATTTCAGAGGGTAATCTCGCCAAATTTCAGCCGTGTGATTATCATGAAACGGCAGAGCAATTGGTCTCTGAAAAGTTCAGGAAAGTTCTGGATCCATTTCACTTACCTGGCGTAGATTTTTATCAAACCAATATCGTCAATGGCGATAAAATTTGGTCAGAACACTATTACATGCATATCTGGAATCATCATCAAGCGATTGATAAGAAACGCAGTGAAATATCTGGAACCTATGTTGGTGACAGATTTACTCTATTGAAACTGTCGTTAGATGAAGAGGTGCTGGATCAAGTGCCTTTAGAACAAAGATTGGTTTTCCGGTTGAGAGAAGACCCAACATTTTTGTTTCATGAGTCTGTCGTTGCAGCCCTCAGTGCCGCTGACCTCAGTGGTTTAGGCTTTCGCCGTGTTGATGACTGGTCTATCGGATCTGCCTTTGAAGAAGACGATGATATTGATGACGATTTGTAATAGAGAAAACGATATCCGTTGTCAGCAATGATGTTCAAGGGTGGGCAATTACGCTTTTAACCCTAATTGCTGATATAACGCCTGAATCTCTTCTTCTGTGGGTAACTGACCATGATCGATGCGTCTGAGAACCTTGCAGGGGTTACCGGCAGCGATCACATTTGAAGGGATGTCTTTTACCACGATACTGCCTGCGCCAATCACTGTGTTATCGCCAATCGAAACCCCTCCCAGCACAATGGAACCAGCACCAATCCACACATGATTGCCAATCGTAATGGGATCGCCACAGGCATAGGGTTGTACCCGTTCTGATAACAGCACCGGATGGCCGGCTGCACAAAGCTGAACGTTTGGGCCTATCAGCACATGGTCGCCAATCGTGACGGGTGCAATATCCAGCACAATCAGACCGTAATTAATGAACCCGTCTTTGCCAATCGAGAGGTTGCTGCCCATGTCGCAGCGAAAGGGCGGTTCAATATGTGTGCCCTGGCATTGTTTGAGGATCTTGCTCAGGATGTCTTGCCGTTTTTGCTGCTCACTGGGGCGCGAGTGATTAAAGTCGTACAGCAATTCTCTGCAGGCGATTTGATGATCAATTAACGCCTGATTGATGAGCAGTTTGGTACTGAAATCGTTGAGCTTATCCGGCATTGATGTGTCTCTTTCACTGGCAGGTTGTCACACTATAACTGAGGTCAGCCAAAATGTGTCTGTCCGGGATAAGTTGAAATCGTTGAGTTGAGGAAATGTGCATTGCCGCACATTAACCTTAATATCATGCGATGTTATGCATCATGATTGTTATAGTGAATTCTTCTGAGTAGCGAGAATCTGATGTGTTATCTATCTTATTGTATTTTATTGCTTTAACGCTTGCTTTTGATGGTGCCGCTTCATCGAATCAGTTGCAGTTGCCTGAATGCGAAATGACGGACGTGGTAGATACCCCGATTACCTTTTTTGTGTCGAAAGAAGCAATGGAGGATTATTCACCGTTTGTCAGGAGCGGTATTATCGACAGTTGGATACAAACATCTAACCAGATTCTGAAAAACTCCTGCGTGCCTATGCGCCGTACATTACACCAGATTGTGGTTGCTGATGAACTGAATCTTGCAGAGTTTGATGAGATTACACTTGTCCATGATTTGCTTGAGTACCATCACTTTGATCAGATTGAGACGTTCGCGTCCAGACCCAACCATTTTTACGGCGTGTTGTTCAGCACTAAGCGATCTACAAACACATTACCGGAACAGTGCGGGATGACATATGTGGATGTTTATCCTCAGTTCTTTATTGCTGATTTAGCCTGTAGCAGTGACATACTTGAACATGAGCTAGGACACCTGGCCGGTGCCGAGCATGATATAGATACTCTCTCAGATCAGATACATGTGCGAATAGATGAATTGAAAGAGACCACGGCATCACATCAGCAACACGCATTCCGGCCATATGCATTTGGTTATCGATGTGGCGGGAAAGGTACTGTGATGGCCTATGCAGATGAGTGGCTTCCTGTTTATTCAAGCCCAGATATTACTTACAAAGGGATAGCATGTGGCGGTGAAAAGTTTGCGAATAATGCAAAGCGTCTGAGAGAGTATGCCTTACAGTTGCAAGAGCGGATGGTGTCGGACTTGAATGCCAGTATGGCAGACGTGAAAGAAAACCCATCAGCGACAACACAGTAAATCTCATTGAACAGGGAGAAAGCAGCATGGCGACAATTCAACTGAGTTGTGAATGCGGTCAGATACAGGGAAAAGCCGATGTGCCTACGCCGTCGTCCGGCAACCGTGTGGTGTGTTATTGCAAAGATTGTCAGGCATTTGCCGAGCAGTTGTCGCCTGAACGGATACTCACGGCACATCGGGGTACGGCAATTTTTCAGCTCAGCCCGGCCAGTGTGCAATGGACAAATGGCAGCGAGCATATTCGCTGTTTACGGTTGACGCCGGAAGGCTTATTTCGCTGGTATGCCGGATGTTGCAAAACGCCGATAGCAAATACCCTCAAGCCTGGTTTTCCTTTTGTAGGTTTGATCGAAAAAGTAATCGCAGCACAAGACAGAACGGAAGAGCGGCTTGGCCCGGTGCGTGCGCATGCCTACCCGCAACATGCCAACCCGCCATTACCTGAAGACATACTGCGCAATAACCGTGTCTGGCCGATGATGATTCGCGTATTGCTGAAAATTCTGAGCTGGAAGCTGACCGGGAAAGGGCGCCCGAACCCCTTTTTTGATCGCCATGCGCAACCTATGAGCCAGCCAGAGATTGTGAGTAAAAAAGCGGACGAATGATGCGTCATTGTGAAACGGATCTAGCTGAAATATCCCCAGTGTGAAAACACCTTCTAAACTCAATACTTAGGGCAGGAAGCACTACCTTCCTGCATGGGCCGAATGGTGAATGTTGGGTTTCAGAGCAAATGTTATGGTTGATGCGCTAACGTTTCTGACGTTGTTCCTTGTGATTGTCACACTGTTGCCTTTATGGCGACAGTCGCACTGGCTGGTGCGCGGCTGGGATTTTCCTCGTCTGCAACTGGCAGTGTTTGCCTTGTTTGTGCTGATGGCGAATGTTTTCGCTCACGCGCACTGGCTGGCGATTGTGGTGTGCTTTGTGTGTCTGGGCTGGCAGTTGTGGTGGATTTTGCCTTATACGCGGCTCTGGCGTCAGGAGGTGAAGACGGCGAACGGTGAGAACGGGCATAGGCGGTTGCGCATCATCACAGCCAATGTGCTGACACCGAACCGTCAGGCATATAAGCTCATCACATTGGTGCATCAGTTTCAGGCTGACGTGCTGGTGACGCTGGAGTCGGATGACTGGTGGCAGTCTCAGCTGGAGACGCTTGAAACGCAACTGCCTTATACCATGAAGTGCCCTCTGGATAATCTCTACGGCATGCATGTTTATGCCCGCTTTCCTTTAGAGGATACCAGCGTTGAGTTTTTGATCGAAGACGACGTGCCTTCCATGCATGCGTTGCTGGTGCTTCCCTGCGGCGAAAAAATCAGAATGCATTTTCTGCATCCTGCGCCACCCAGCCCGACAGAAAATCCGGCCTCTGCCGAACGGGATGCCGAACTGATACTGGTGGCACGCAGTGTATCTGACAGCGCACAGCCGATTATTGTGACCGGGGATCTGAACGATGTTGCCTGGTCGTCGACCACACGGCTGTTCCGGAAGATCAGCGGCTTACTGGATCCGCGCGTGGGGCGGGGCATGTTTAATACCTTTCATGCCGACTATCCGTTTCTGCGCTGGCCTTTGGATCATATCTTTCACAGCCACCATTTCAGACTGCGCCAGATCCTGCGTCTGCCGTCGATCGGATCGGATCATTTCGCTCTGTTTACTGAACTGTATCTTGAACCATCTGCCGTACAAAAGGAGAACGGCCTGCAAGCTGAGGCGGAAGATGAGGAGTGGGCGGAAGAGATAATTCAGGAGCAGAATGTCAGCGATGAAAAAGTGCCGCGTCCCGGACAGTGAAAGGGTGATTTCGGGCTGGTAACTGGCTGTTCAATCAGGGTAATCTGTCTTTTGTTACTCTAGCGTACCATTCTGATTTGCAAAGGATGCTGCAATGAAAATAGCCATACTGACTTTCGATGGATTCAATGAACTCGATTCACTGGTTGCTTACTCAATCCTGAATCGGGTCAAAAGCGAGAACTGGCAGGTGCAGATCACCAGTCCCACGCCGACAGTGACCTCAATGAACGGATTAACCATCTCCGCCCACCAACCTCTGGCCTACGCCAATCAGGCCGATGCAGTCATCATCGGCAGCGGGTCGCTGACCCGGCAGATCGTGGCCGACCAATCACTCATGAGCACATTGACGCTGAACCCGCAAAAACAGCTGATTGCGACGCAGTGTTCGGGGGTGCTGCTGTTGCCGGCACTGGGTATATTGGATAACGCGCCTGTCTGTACCGATCTGACCACACAGCCCTGGGCGATGGACGCCGGATTAGTGGTGCTTGAGCAGCCTTTTCATGCCTCTGAGTCGGTCGCAACAGCAGGAGGCTGTCTGGCATCTCAGTATCTTGCCACCTGGCTTATCGCGAAATTAGCGAGTGTGGAGGCCGCCAAAAACGCAATCCACTATGTGGCGCCGGTTGGAGAGAAAGAAGACACGGTCAATCGTTGTTTGTCTGTGGTTGAACCTTATCTGGACTGAAAGATGCACATTTATAACGTATTTGGTAAACGCAGAGGTGTCGGCGGGAATCTGATGGCTGTCTCTGAGGTACCGGAAAATCCGATGGATTCTGGCCTTCCTGTGACTGTTGTGATCTCACCCAGCGAGCAAGCCGATGTCCGGTTTCGTTTCTTTTACCCGGATTCAAAAGAAGCGCCGATTTGCGGTCACGCCCTGCTGGGGGCGGCAAGTCATATCGATCAGGCGGCGTTTCGTGTCGAAACCGGGGCGGGCATCAGCAACGTACGAAAATCCGGAGATGTGGTCAGCGTCAGCATGGCCTTGTCGACGGCAGTCACTCCCGATTTTACCGGTCAGCCTGAGCCTGGCTGGTTTGGCCTGGAGGCCAGCCAGATCCTGAGTGCAGGAATTTTCAGTGCCGGTAAACCCAAATGGTGTATCGAACTGAAAGACATCTCCGCCCTGAACGCCGTCCGATTTGATCTGGATGCGTTGGCAGCGTGGAACCGGGGGAAAAACTTCAGCGGTTATATATTGTACGTGTCTGCGAGCAGCGGCTGGCATGCCAGAGCCTCTAATCCCTTGTATAACATACCGGAGGATCCGGCTTGCGCAGTGTGCTGTGCGGCGCTGCCTTTGCCTCTGGAACAACCGGCTTCCGTTCACATGGGGTATCCGGAATATTCGAATCTGATTCATCTGGAAGCCAAAGACGGTAAATTATGGGTTGGCGGCAAGGTGTATCGGTATGAACAGAGCGGAGCCGTCTGACATGGTCGTCAATGACACGAACACCGTTGCAAAACCGGGTGCGGAAAGCGTGGTGATACGCTTGATGGATATTCAAGATTATGACGCCATCATGGCATTGTGGGCAGAAGCTGAAGGGCTGTCACTACGCGACGCCGACTCAAGGGAAAGCATCGCCCGGTATCTGGCGCGAAACCCGGCAACCAGTTTTGTGGCTGAAATTGATGGCAATATCGTCGGCACTGTATTGGCCGGTACGGATGGCCGCAGGGGATATCTGCAGCATCTTGTCGTGAGTGAAACGCTGAGATCTCAAGGGATCGGACAGATCTTGGTTGAACAAGCCATTGAAGGGCTGGCAAGTATTGGGATCGCCAAAACACATCTGTTTGTCTTCTGCGATAATGTCGCGGCACAGCGATTCTATGAACGTATGGGATGGTTTGCACGGGATGAGGTGCGAATGTATTCCTTTAACGCTTCAGACAATCTGAATGTCTGATAATCATATGACATACAAGGAGAAGCGAATGACTGCGATTCCGACACTGCATTTTATGTGCGGCAAAATGGCGGCGGGAAAATCGACATTAGCGACACAGATTGCCCAAACACATCAGGCCGTGTTGCTGGTCGAAGATGACTGGCTCAGCACCTTATACCCGGAAGAGGTTCGCAGTCTGGCGGATTACATTCAGTATTCAGAGCGGCTCAAGAAAACCTTACAGCCGCATGTTGAGGCTTTACTCGGCAAAGGGATATCGGTTGTGCTGGATTTCCCGGCCAATACGGTATCGCAGCGCCAGTGGTTTACCGGCCTGATTGCCGCGACAGGGGTTGAGCATTGCCTGCATTATGTCGACAAACCGGACGAGGTTTGCAAAGCGCAGTTGAAAATTCGCAGCCAAAATTTGCCTGCGGGCAGCCCGTTTACCACGGATGAGGCGTTCGATGCGATTACCCGTTTTTTTGAGCCGCCGCAAAGCAGCGAAGGCTTTATGATTCAGCACTATCAGCAGGATACACCGATATGAAACAAGCCATAGTGCATATTGCGCTGGTCGTTGATGACTACGATGAAGCGATCGACTTTTACGTCAATAAGCTTAAATTTGAGTTGATTGAAGATAGCGATCAACCCGAACAGGATAAGCGCTGGGTGGTGGTGTCGCCACCGGGCTCCAACGGTGTCACTTTGTTATTGGCGCGAGCGTCAAAACCTGAACAGCGTGATTTTATCGGCAATCAGGCCGGAGGCCGGGTATTTCTGTTTCTGAGCACAGACGATTTCTGGCGAGATTATGAGCGTATGGTATCCGAGGGTATCCGGTTCGTGCGTCCGCCTCAGGAGCAGGACTACGGCACAGTCGCGGTGTTTGAAGATTTGTACGGGAACTTGTGGGATTTGCTGCAATTGCACCCGGATCATCCCATGGCGAGAAGAGGAAGAGCAGAATAATGCAAAGAGAAGTACATGATTGCGTGTCATTTTTGCTGATACGCGGTGAAGAGGTCTTGCTTGAAAAGCGGAAGCTGAGCAAAGTGGTTGATCCTGGCCTGATGGCCATTCCCGGCGGGCATGTCGAAGCTGGAGAGAGCCTGGAGCAGGCACTGCACCGTGAAATTGCCGAAGAGCTGACGGTGACAGCGATGGCCTATTTTCCGTTGTGTACGCTGTATCATCCCACCACCGAATTACAGCGGCTGCATTATTATGTGGTGACCGACTGGACGGGTGAGCTGTCGGCACAGGAAGCGGAAGCGGTGATCTGGACATCTATCCACGAGCCGGACGCTGCCACCGTAGCGGCGGATAACATTGCGCTGGCAGAATATCGGCGTGTGATTTTACCGCTGTTGAATGAGCAGTGCTAAAAGAGCAATGCTAAAAGAGCGGCGCTGACAGAGCGACAGTAAAACGATTCAGCAAATTGCGGCAGGAGGGGAAGCGCATGACAATCAGACGGATGACGGCAGAGGATGCCGGCGAGGTTGCAGCGTTAGTGAAAACCAGTTTTATGGCGAGCGCGGCCAAGCAACTCGCACCGGCGGGTATTGATACTTTCTTTAAAGTGGCTTCAAAAGAAGCGCTGTTGCTTCGCCTGCAGGAAGACAACCTGATGCTGGTGTATACGCAGCAGGGTAACATTCTTGGCATGGCAGAACTCAAGCAAGGGGCACATCTGGCGATGTTATTTGTGTTACCGGACTGGCAGGGAAAAGGCATTGCGACTCAGTTGCTGCAAGCTTTACTGCCACAGGTGCGACATGCTGAGCTGACCGTGCGTGCTTCTTTGAATTCCGTCTCTTTTTATCAAGCCCAGGGATTTCGGGTAACGGATGCGGCGGCAGAACTTGCCGGCCTGCGATACCAGCCCATGTCACTGACCATGGCCAGCACAGTCACAGTGCCGGCAGATCCGTCCGCTTCAGCGCTTTAGCAAAGGTTACGATGGGTGAATCGGAGCGCTCATCTTTCCGAATCAGGGCCTGCCAGTTCAGGTAGAGCCCTTGCTCTGTAACCCGGGCAGTCCGCAACTCGCCGCATTTCAGATACGGCTTGATCACCCAGCTCGGCATGATGGTTATCCCCATACCCGCTCTGACAAATTCCACGACCGCTTCGGTCACACCAGCCCGGATGACTTTCGGCGGCAACAGGTGATTCGGGCTGAACAGTTGTTCGTATTCACGCCCGGGGCCGGGTGTGGTGTGATACGTAATGTAGGTATCGGCGGCGATTTCCTGCGGCGTCAGCCAGGATTTTCCGGCATTCGGATGGTCTTGATGCATCACAGCGATCATTTCATCCCGAAACAGTTTCAGCACCCGAAAGCCCGTCTGGGTCACCGTACCGGAGACAATTGAAATGTCGATCGTCCCGTTGCGTAAAGCCGTAAACGGGTCGAGTGAAACATCGGGAATGATTTCGACCGAATAGCTGGGAAATTCCTGATGAAACAGCTTGATGAAGGGCGGCAGCCAATGATAACCGCCGTAGGCTTCATTCCCCACCCGAATCACGTGCTCTATCCCCACCGACAGTTTATCGATGTCATTTTCAGCTCTTTCCAGCTCACTGAGGACCACAGTGGCCGATAGCAGCAGCCGTTTGCCGGCACTGGTCGGAATGAGCTTTTTATGCTGGCGGTAGAACAGCTCGGTATTTAACAGTCGTTCTGCTTCGCGAATGCGGTGGCTGAGCGCAGATTGCGTCAGGCCAATCTGACTGGCCGCTTCCGACACACTGCCTGCCTTTGCCACAGCCATGATCATTTGCAAGTGTCTTGTGCTGATTTTTGTAGCCATAATGTATGAAAAAAGTTAATGAGTTTTGAATATTTTATGAAATTTACAGTGAAAAAGGCGTCTCGTAAACTAATAAATGAATGGTCAATAGCCTCTGACAGGCAAGGAAATTGTTGATGAACAAAATGGATAAAAATCAGACTGCGCCCACGCTGAAAGTGGACCTGGACAATGAAAAAGTGCATTGGGATCAGGACATGAGCTATGGGCAGTATCTCGCCCTGGGACCATTACTCTCCTGCCAGCATCCGGTAACCCAACAGCACGACGAAATGCTATTTGTGGTGATTCATCAGGTGTCTGAACTATGGATGAAGCTGTGTCTGCACGAAGCCTACGGGGCGGTGGAGAATATTCGTCAGGACAAGCTGCGTCCAGCCTTTAAAATGATGAGCCGCATGGCACGCATTCAGTCTCAGATGCTGAACGCCTGGGAAGTGCTGGCCACCATGACCCCGGCCGATTATGCCAGTTTCCGCGATGAACTGGGCCAGAGTTCGGGATTTCAGTCTTATCAGTACCGCGAACTGGAATTTCTGCTGGGTAATAAAAACGAGGCCATGATTCAGGCCCACCGCGCACACCCGAAATATTACGATCACCTGAAATCTGTGCTTCATGCGCCCAGCATTTATGACATCACGCTGCAGCTGCTCAAAGCCCGCGGATTTGATGTGCCTGAGTCGCACCTGAGCCGGGACTTCTCCCAGCCGTATCAGGCCTGCGAAGCCATTGAACGTATCTGGGCGGAAATCTACAACAACAGCAACGAATACTGGGATCTCTATGAGCTGGCCGAAAAGCTGGTCGACATGGAGTTCAACTTCCAGAAATGGCGCTTCAGCCACATGAAAACTGTTGAGCGCATCATTGGCTATCGTCGCGGTACGGGCGGCACCTCGGGGGTGAAATACCTCAATAAAGCGCTGGAGCTGCAATTTTTCCCGGAACTGTGGTCGGTACGTACCTCGATTGAAGGGCCGAAGCATGACTAAGATCTGGGATATTTCGCAAACGCTGCGACAGGGATTACCGGTCTGGCCGGGCGATACGGCATTTACTTCACACTTCCATTGGGAAATGAGCGAGGAATGCCCGGTTAACGTGGGTCAGTTTTCCCTGTCGTGTCATTCAGGCACTCATGCCGATGCGCCTGTGCATTACGATGCCCAGGGTAAAACCATGGAAGCGGTCAGCCTGGAGTGTTACATCGGGCCGTGTGTGGTGATTGATGCCACCCAGGCAGTTGGCTGGGTCAAACCGCAGGACATTATCGATCAGTTGCCTGATCAGGTCGAGCGGGTGATTTTCAGAACCTACCGGCAGTTTCCGCACCATGAGTGGCGCTCTGATTTTACGGCGGTGGCCTCAGAGACAATCGACTTACTTGCAGAGCGTGGTGCCTGTCTGATTGGCATCGACAGCCCGTCACTGGACCCGCAGACCTCAAAAACCATGCGTGCCCACAATGCGGTGAAGCGTCATCGCATGGCGATATTAGAAGGCCTGGTCCTGGATGATGTCCCAGCCGGAGCGTATGAGCTGATCGCCCCGCCTTTAAAACTGGATGCACTGGATGCGTCCCCGGTACGGGCACTGTTGCGCAGTGTGGCCTAGTCATCGGATAAATCAGGAGTCATTGAACATGCAAACACTGGACAGAGCCTATTTCGAAGCACTGGATCGCGACGATCCTCTGGCAGCGTATCGAGATCAGTTTGATTTGCCCGCCGGGCATATCTATCTCAACGGAAATTCCCTGGGTGTGTTGCCCAAGGCGGCAAAAGAAACAGCCCGGCAAGTGGTGGAAGAGCAGTGGGGCCAGGGCTTGATCCGCAGCTGGAACACCCATGATTGGATCCGCATACCGCACCGGGTGGGAGATAAAATCGCAGGCCTGATCGGGGCAGACGCAGGCGAAGTGATCGTGGCGGACTCCACCTCTGTCAATCTGTTCAAGATGGCGGCGGCAGCGGTGAAGCTGAACGCAGGGCGCCATAAGATCCTGTCTGAACCGGGCAATTTCCCGACGGATCTTTATATCTTGCAAGGACTGGAACAGTTTCTGGATGGCAAAGTGCGTCTGGTGACAGAGCATCGCGATAACATTCTGGATGCCATTGATGAAGACACCGCGGTCGTGGTGCTGACTCATGTGCACTACAAGAGTGGTGCCATGTTTGACATGGCGGCCATTACCGCCAGAGCGCACGAAAAAGGCGCTTTGGTGATCTGGGATCTCAGCCACAGCACAGGCGCAGTGCCGGTCGAACTGAACCGGGTGGGGGCCGATTTTGCCATTGGCTGTGGCTACAAATATCTCAATGGCGGGCCGGGTGCTCCGGGGTTCCTGTTTGTTGCCAAGCGCCATCAGGCTCAGTTGCAGCAACCGCTCAGTGGCTGGTTTGGTCACGCGAATCCCTTTGCAATGCGCGATGACTATGAAGCGGCACCGGGCATTGCCCGTGCACTGTGCGGCACCACCCCTGTTGTAGGGGCCAGTTTGCTGGAAGTGGGGGTGGATATCATGGCCTCGGCTGACATGCACCAGATCCGTGAAAAGTCCCTTCGTATGGGCCAGTTGTTTATTGAGCTCATTGAGCAGCGCTGCAGCCAGTACGGCTTCGGGCTGGCATCGTCAAAAGATCCGGCGGTGCGGGGCAGTCAGGTTTCCCTGACCCATGAACAGGGCTTCGCCATCATGCAGGCCTTGATTGCACGCAATATCATCGGCGATTTCCGAGCACCGGATATTCTTCGCTTCGGCTTCACGCCGCTGTATGTCCGCTATGCCGATCTCTGGGATTGTGTGGAGGCGCTGGTCGACATCATG
Source organism: Photobacterium sp. Hal280 (assembly GCF_037162255.1). Classification (NCBI taxonomy): domain Bacteria; kingdom Pseudomonadati; phylum Pseudomonadota; class Gammaproteobacteria; order Vibrionales; family Vibrionaceae; genus Photobacterium; species Photobacterium sp. Hal280. Next base: position 1,749,871 of record NZ_JARLUO010000005.1, on the reverse strand, counting down.
GCGAACGATCGCTGGGATCAGGCGGCATTCAAAAAGCTCACCGCAGTGACCTGATGTTCATCGTTGCAGAGTCTGTCAGGTCTCAATATTCAAAGCAGGAGCACTAAAAGCAATAGCACCAAATCCAATTACATCAAACCCGTACACAAGAAGCACTGAACCTGTCTTGCCGGAGAGGGTAAACCGGCAGGACAACCTGCACTGATTTCAAATCCGGTGCGGGGTTCAGAATGATAATTATAAAAGTTAAAGGACGAACGAAGATGCAAAAGAATGCGACCGCATCCATCAATACAGCGGCGAACGCGGGTGGTATGCCTGCAGCTGGCCGACTGAACTGGTCAACCCGAATGGCATTTATCCTGGCGGCGACCGGCTCGGCTGTCGGCTTGGGTAATATCTGGAAATTTCCCTACATCACAGGTGAAAACGGCGGCGGTGCTTTCGTACTGCTGTACCTGTTCTGTATCGCGTTAATTGGTATCCCATTGCTGATTGCCGAGGTCATGATTGGCCGCCGCGGGAAGCACAGTCCGCCAGATGCGATGCGGGCGCTGGCAAAAGAAGCCGGCGTCAGTCGACACTGGAGCCTGGTTGGCTGGATTGGCGTGATCACCGGCTTTTTGTTGCTGAGTTTCTATCTGGTTGTTGCAGGCTGGGCGGTCTCTTATATCTTTACCGCGGGCACCGGCGCTTTTAACGGCGCCTCGGGGGATGAGATTGGCGCTATGTTTGGCGGGCTGGTGGGCGATCCGGTTGCCACAACCGTCTGGGGCAGTGTGGTGCTGCTGATCACCTCGGCTATCGTCATCAAAGGCGTGAAGCAAGGGCTGGAGCGTGCCGTCACGACCATGATGCCGGGACTGCTGGTGCTGTTGCTGGTCTTAGTGGGCTATGCCATGACAACCGGTCATTTTGCCGAAGGGGTGAATTTTATGTTTAACCCTGACTTCAGCAAACTGACCGGCACCAGTGTGCTGGTGGCGCTGGGCCATGCTTTCTTTTCACTCAGTCTGGCCGGTGGCGGCATGATGACGTATGGCTCGTACCTGGGTAAAGATGTCTCGCTGGGGAAAACCGTACTCACGATCGGTGTGCTGGATACCCTGGTTGCCCTGATCGCCGGTCTGGCGATTTTTCCGATTGTTTTTGCGAATAACCTTGAGCCGGGTGCGGGGCCGGGCCTGATTTTCGTCACCTTACCGATTGCCTTTGGCCAGATGCCGATGGGGCAGGTGGTCGGTTTGCTGTTCTTCATTATGTTGTCGTTTGCGGCGCTGACATCCGCCATTTCGCTGATGGAGCCTGCCGTCTCGTTTCTGACCGAAAAGAAAGGGTATTCACGCCTGAAAGCGGGCTCGATGACAACAGCAGGGATCTGGGTGCTGAGCCTTGGTTCGGTGTTCTCATTCAATATCTGGCAGGATCATACCCTGTACGGGAAAACCTTCTTTGACGTACTGGATTATCTGACCAGTAGCTGGATTATGCCGCTGAGCGGTTTAGCCATGGCCGTTTTCACTGGCTGGGTCATGAAGAAAACTGCAACGAAGGAAGAGTTGCCACACGGAATGACACACACACTGTGGCGGTTCCTGATTCGTTACGTCACGCCAGTCGGCATTCTGGCGGTCTTTCTGAATGCCATCGGTGTGATGGGATAAAAGCTCCCTTCCTGTCACGTGGGGACCAAGCCGGGTGCATTGTATGCTCCGGCTTTTTTTATCGCTTACAAAAAAAGCTTGATGCAATACCAATCATTGATCAATACTTGACTGGTCAAATAAATGGTGAGGTATTTATGTCTGTAATGTCAATCAATGGTCAGCTGATTACCGAGCTGGCAGTAAGGTATTCGGGAATGTTGAAATCCATCGACAGAAAACTGAGTGCGCATGGTATCAGTCTGTCGGAATTTCTGGTTTTGCATCAGCTGAGTGCAGCAGCAGAGCACTCGATGAGCCGGATAGCCCTCGCGGAGACTGTCGGGCTGACAGCGTCTGGCGTGACGCGGCTTCTGAACCCGATGGAAAAAAATCATCTGGTCGAAAAAGAAAAGAACAGCCGGGATGCCCGAATCAGTTTGGTGAAACTGACTCAAACCGGTGCGGAGGTATATCAGGATGCGCTGGTGAGTTTTAATCATGGCGCTGAGGCGATGACGGACAGACTGACATCCGCACAGCTCACACAACTGCTGACCCTCATTGGTAAGCTGAATTAACCTGGCCCGGAGCTGGCGTTGTCACGTTATACCTGACGGACAGCCTCTGATTGCCTATAGTTGATGGGGAGCAGGCTGATCCGTTCAGGAGTCCGGATGAAAATCAGAAAATTCAGAGTTGGCTGGGTGGTTTTCAGTCTCAGTGCTGCAGCTGTGCTGGTATATCACCAGGTGAATGCCGCGGAGCCGTCGTTTGACTGCACAGCAGTGGCAGACGGCAGTATTGAGGCAATGATTTGTCAGGACCAAGCATTAGCGGCGTTAGATAACAAGCTGTCTGAGGTTTATCATCAGGCTGCTGACAAAGCGACCAATGAGTACCCCCCGACCTTGAAAGCAGAGCAACGCGGCTGGGTGAAAGGCCGCAATGAATGCTGGAAAGCCGATGATAAAAAGTCATGTGTTGCGTCTGAATATCAGTGGCGTATTGCTGAGTTGCAGGCCAGATACGGCTTAATTCGGCCCACAGCAAGCGTCACCTATCTGTGTACGGATCAACCGGGCAGTGAAGTGATTGCGACTTACTACCCGACGGATCCGCCAACCCTGATTGCCGAACGGGGTGACAGTGTCTCGCTGATGTATCTGCAGGAAAGCGCCAGTGGCACAAAATATGTCGGACGCAATGAAAGCCTGTGGGAGCATCAGGGCGAAGCAAAAGTCACCTGGGGATACGGTGCGCCAGAGCTGGACTGCAAAGTGAAGCCCTAGCGCGATAAAACATGAGCCGGATAAAACATGCTTCCTGCAGTCAATATCGGGCTCACGTTTACAAAATGATGTACACCATAAAAGCGCCGAACAGTGTTGCAAATATGCCTGCGAATCGTCCCTGAATGTCGTTCAGATCAACTGCCCAGCTGATGAGCTTTTTAAAGTTTCCCCTGCCGAGAATTAACAGAAAAATCGCCGCAATAATGGATATCCAGCCGATGGCGGCGACCACAAAGGGAATGTCGGTATTATCTGCATACTCAATTAACAGATAGCCAATCAGCAAGCGCACAGCAACCGCCATAAAATGCAGCCAGAGCTGTTTTTTGTGCCTGTCGATAAAGTCCAGAATCAGCCTGGGCTCAGCGGCAATGACCAACCCTGAAAATGCAACAGCGACACCTATCAGGCCAATCAGTAATCTCATATCCGCTCTCCTGTGATGGGAGAAAAGTCAGCAAGGGTCAGCCGGTCCAGAGACAAGGTTTACAGCCTTGACGGGTGGCTGTCCGGATCCCCTTCGATATGAGGTTTATCACCATGAGAGACACCGTGCTCTTCCGGTCCTTCCTGATCCCAGGAGCCTTCTTCGGTCCAAGGGTCGTCATCCGGTAATTCTTCGATATAGATCTCTTTGTCCTCATAATCGGGTTGATAGCGAAGATCAAAGTGCGCAGCGCGAATAATGGAAATGCACAGCAGCAAGGCGACGAGAAGCAAAGGGACGCCCCCGATCACACTGGCTGTTTGCAGAGTATCCAGCCCGCCGATGAACATCAGGGTAATCGGCATGACCGACAGCGCAAATGCCCAGAACAGACGGTTCCAGCGCGCCGGCTCTTCATCGATCTCTTTTTGCACCACGGCGGCCAGAATGTAGGAAATCGAATCGAAGGTAGTCGCTGTGAAGATCACCGCCAATATGGTAAAGGCGAAAATCACCAGTTTACTGAGGGCCAGGGTGTGCAGCATGGCGAAAATCGCGGCAGTGGCCCCCTGGTTGTTCAGTATGGAAATGACATCTAACTGCCCGGAAAGTTGTAGGTAAATGCCATAATTACCCATGATCATGAAAAACAGAAAACAGCCCAGCGTACCGAAAAAAATCGAGCCGACCACCATGGCTTTGATGGTTCGCCCTTTGGATATCCGGGCGATAAACAGCCCTACACTGGGCGCGAATACCAGCCACCAGGCCCAGTAGAATATGGTCCAGTCCTGAGGGAAATGGGTATCCGGGAACTGCCGGAACTGGGCAAAGGGTTCTGTCCAGGTGGCCATTTCAAACAGGTTGTTGATCATCCGGCCCAGTGAGTCCAGCCCGGTGTTCAGCATGAAGAGGGTCGGCCCGGTAACAAAAATAAACAGCAAGATGCCGACGGCCAGCCACATGTTGATATTAGACAGTAACTGGATGCCTTTTTTCAGACCGGCATAAGCGCTGTAACCGAAAATGGCGGTACACACAATCAGCACCACGATGCGGGTATAGAGGTTATTGGGCACGCCAAGAAGCTCATGGACACCCTGATTAATCAAGGGGGCGGCAAGGCCGAGCGTGGTTGCCCCGCCTCCCAGCATACCGAAGATAAAGAACACATCGATGAGCTTACCCAGCCATCCGCGCGCCCGCTCTTCACCCAGAACCGGCATTAAGGCTTCGCTGATTTTCAGGACGCTGTGGTTACGAACATAGTAGAAATAAGCAATCGGCAGCGCAGGGATCAGATAAATAGACCAGGCCAGCGGCCCCCAGTGGAAAATGCCGTAAGTGACTGCCCATTTGGCGGCTTCGTGCGTGCCGCCGGGAATGTCGAAAGGCGGGGTCTGATAATAGTAAGCCCACTCAATCATGGACCAGTAAAGAATCGACGCGCCAATACCAGAGCAAAACAGCATCGCAGCCCAGGAGAAAGTGGAAAATTCCGGGTTTTCATCCGGGGTGCCCAGTTTGATCTGGCCGATATCACTGAAGGTGATGTACACCATAAAGAGAAACGCACCCAGGCCAAGAATCAGGTAGAGCACGCCAAGCTGATCGGTCACAAAATCTTTGGCGCTCAGTACCCAGGCCGCACCGGCTTCGGGGAAGAAGACTAAAGGTAAGGTCACAGCCAGTAGCAGAAACAGGGAACCGAAAAAGGTGGGTTTATCGATGATGTCATTGAATTTGGTGGACGACATCGCGGCCTCCGCACAAAAATGGGTGTGTGATTCGTCCGTGAGCTGGGTTGTATATGCGTCGTATTGTTCATTCTTAGAACATAACGTCCGGAAAACCAATGCCGATCCATAGAGCCGATTACGAGCTTAGTATAGTCGAGTTGTCAAACCGCGTTGATTCAAAGCCGATTCTCGCCGGCTGTGTTGAGCCGTAATCGACTGGATATAGTGATAGTAATGTTTTGGTATCGTTTACACTTTTCGTTTGAATTCCTACTCATTTCTTCTATCCGCTCGATTAGTCCTCGCTGGGCTGATCTTTGACTGTCATGATGTTTCTGCACATTTTGTGAGGCTCATCTGGGTGGTTTTTGTTACACAAATGGAGTGAAAAGGGCAGCAGTGATCCGTTTTAACCCTTTATAATTCTCTGTATTTGATGTTTTATTTATCTAAGTTTCTGATTATAAATGCTTTATTTTTATTGCAGTCCATGTGTCCTGCCTATCGTCCTATTTTGCTGCTTTGATACTTGTCAGAGAGGTTTGTTACATAACGGAGGTTTTATCTGTGCTGGGGAAACGTTTACATTTTTGGCGTTGATCACTTTTTATTAACCTTTGTCAGGTTAGACTCGCCGCTGTTAGGTCGGATAAGCGAAGTGAATCGCATGACCTCAACCCTACACCCAGCCGTATACCAATAATGAATACAGGACGAGTTTGATGAAAAAATTAACCTTGCTAGCAACCCTTTGCGCGGGCGTTACACTCGCTTCATCAGCTACAGCAGGCACCACAGTCGGCGTGACTGTGTATAAATATGACGACAACTTTATGTCGGTTGTGCGCCAGGCGATTGAAAAAGAAGCCAATCAGGACGGTGATACCCGCGTCATGATGAATGACTCACAAAACAGTCAGTCAATGCAGAACGATCAGATCGACATCATGCTGGCAAGGGGCGTTCAGGCGCTGGCGATTAATCTGGTTGACCCGGCGGCAGCACCGGTTGTGATCAGCAAGGCGAAAATGGACGATGTGCCGGTTGTGTTCTACAACAAAGAACCGAGTGCCGCCGTTCTGGCCAGCTATGACAAAGCGTATTATGTCGGCACAGATTCAAAAGAGTCGGGCGTCATTCAGGGCAACCTGATTGCGAAACAATGGAAAGCGCATCCGGAATGGGACCTGAACAAAGATGGCAAGCTGCAGTTTGTGATGCTGAAAGGTGAACCGGGCCATCCTGATGCGGAAGCCCGCACAACTTTCTCAGTGAAGACCATTAATGAGAACGGTATCGAAACCCAGCAACTGCATATGGATACGGGGATGTGGGATACCGCGATGGCAAAAGACAAAATGGATGCCTGGATCTCGGGTCCGAACGGCAACAAGATCGAAGTCGTGATTGCCAATAATGACGGTATGGCGATGGGCGCCGTGGAATCACTCAAAGCCGTTGGTAAAAGCCAGCTCCCTGTCTTTGGTGTTGATGCCCTGGATGAAGCGCTGAGCATGATCAAAAAAGGCGAGCTGGCCGGTACGGTCTTGAACGATGCCCAGAACCAGGCCAAAGCAACGTTTGAGCTGGCACGTAACCTGGCCAACGGCCGTTCGGCAACGGAAGGCACCCACTGGAAAGTGGTGAACAAAGTGGTTCGCGTGCCTTACGTCGGTGTTGATGCCAGCACTTTGAAATAACCACGCCTTGTTCCATCCTGGCCTGGAGGAGCATGTGACCGCCTCTCCGGGCTTCCAGCCGCACATTGGTAAGACTGTATGACAATACAAAATGATGAATTCCTGCTGGAGATGTCAGGGATCAGCAAGGAATTTCCCGGCGTAAAAGCCCTGGATAATGTCAATCTCAAAGTCCGTCCTCATTCTATTCATGCCTTAATGGGGGAGAACGGAGCCGGGAAATCGACCTTATTGAAGTGCTTGTTTGGTATTTACGAGAAAGATGAAGGTGAGATTGTTTTTCTGGGTAAACCGGTCAATTTCCAGTCATCGAAAGAAGCGCTTGAATCTGGCGTGTCTATGGTTCATCAGGAATTAAACCAGGTCCTCCAACGCACAGTGATGGATAATATCTGGTTAGGCAGATACCCCAAAAAAGGGCTGTTTGTTGACCAGAATAAAATGTATGAAGAAACCAAGCGTGTTTTTGAAGAATTAGATATTGATATCGATCCGAAAGTAAAAGTTTCGACACTTTCCGTCTCTCAAATGCAAATGGTCGAGATTGCCAAAGCGTTTTCATATCACGCCAAAATCGTGATTATGGATGAACCGACTTCTTCTCTGACTGAAAAAGAAGTGAACCATCTGTTTACGATTATTAATAAGCTGAAAAACAAAGGCTGCGGCATTATTTATATTTCACATAAAATGGAAGAGATCTTTTCGATTTGTGATGAAATTACAATATTGCGTGACGGACAATGGATTGATACCCGGCCGCTGGAAGGCCTGAGCATGGATGACATCATCAGCATGATGGTCGGCCGTGAACTGACGCAGCGCTTTCCTGAAAAAGATAACACACCGAAAGAGCCCATTCTGGCAGTGAAAAACCTGACCGCACTGAATCAGCCTTCGATCAAAGACGTCAGCTTTGAGTTACGCAAAGGGGAAGTGCTTGGTATTGCAGGGCTGGTGGGGTCCAAGCGGACCGATGTGGTTGAAACCTTGTTTGGTATTCGTGAGCGAAGTGACGGCGAAATCCTGCTGCACGGCAGGCCTGTGGCGAACCGTGACGCGCATGAAGCCATAAAAAACGGCTTTGCCCTGGTGACAGAAGAGCGTCGGTCAACCGGGATATACGCCAACCTCGATATCCGATTTAATGCTTTGATTGCCAACCTGGACGATTATAAGCAAAGCACAGGTTTACTCAGCAATAAAAAAATGTCGAGTGATACTCAGTGGGTCATTGACTCGATGCGGGTAAAAACGCCTTCACATAAAACCACCATAGGTTCTTTATCAGGGGGCAATCAGCAAAAAGTGATTATAGGTCGCTGGTTATTAACCGGACCTGAAATACTGATGCTGGATGAACCCACCCGCGGTATTGATGTTGGCGCCAAGTTTGAAATTTATCAGCTGATATTAGAACTGGCGAAAAAAGATAAAGGCATCATGATTATTTCGTCTGAAATGCCTGAGTTGCTGGGAATAACCGATCGTATTCTTGTGATGAGTAATGGTCGTGCAGCAGGTATTGTCGAGACCAGAAATACGACACAAAATGAAATTCTCAGCCTTGCTTCCCGCTATCTGTAAGGGTTATGAACATGGAAATATTCAAAAAATTAAGCATGATGCGCTACCTGAAAGCCGGCGGTATTTATGCAGTGCTTTTTATTCTGCTCGCGATTATCGTGATTCAGGAACCGTCTTTTTTAAGTTTGAGAAACTTAAGTAATATTCTGACGCAGTCGTCCGTTCGTATCATCATTGCACTGGGTGTGGCCGGGCTGATTATTACTCAGGGCACAGACTTGTCAGCTGGCCGCCAGGTGGGACTGGCAGCAGTGCTGTCTGCGACTTTGCTGCAGGCATCAGATAACGTCAACAAAGTTTTCCCGGATCTGGGTCAGATCCCGATTGTTGCTGTCATTATTGCGGTGTGTGCCGTCGGCGCCCTGATAGGTTTGGTGAACGGCTTCATCGTGGCCTACATGCGGGTCACGCCGTTTATTGCCACGCTGGGTACGATGATCATCGTCTACGGGGTGAACTCGCTGTATTTTGACTCAGTGGGAGCCTCGCCAATTGCCGGTTTTGACCCTCGTTTTTCTGAGTTTGCACAGGGGTTCATCCGGCTGGGCAGCTTCAGACTCTCATACCTGACGTTTTACGCCGTGATTGCGATTGGTCTGGTGTGGGTCCTGTGGAATAAAACGGTATTTGGCAAAAATATCTTTGCGATTGGCGGCAACCCGGAAGCGGCGAAAGTCTCGGGCGTGAATGTGCCGGTCACACTCCTGAAGATTTACGCGCTGTCTGGTGTGTTTTACGCCTTCGGCGGCATGCTGGAAGCGGGGCGAATCGGCTCGGCAACCAACAATCTGGGGTTCATGTACGAGCTGGATGCCATCGCGGCCTGTGTGGTTGGCGGCGTGTCCTTCGCCGGTGGCGTCGGCAGTGTGATCGGTGTGGTAACCGGGGTGCTGATTTTTACCATCATCAATTACGGGATGACCTATATTGGTGTCAGCCCTTACTGGCAGTACATCATTAAAGGCGGCATCATCATCTTTGCGGTCGCCCTCGACTCAATGAAGTACGCGAATAAGAAATAAGCGAACCCGATGCAGGCAGCCCATCAGTCTTTTATCCTGGTGTTGCTGTCTGCGTGCATTGTTAACGAATCGGAAAATGCTGAGGACACTCCATGCTGTCTTTTTCTGAGATTCTGGCGCGCCGCGACTGGGAAAACCCGCATTCGGTTCAGAGAAACCGTATCCAGGCGCACAGCCCATTATTCAGTTATGCGTCTGAAACCGACGCTTTGCACCAAGGCGACAGTAATCGCTGTTCTCTCAATGGTGACTGGGCGTTTTGCCTGTACGATAAACCCGAGTCAGTCCCTGCTGATTTTCCCGGCTCCGCTTTCGATCAGTCTGGCTGGACGACGATTCCTGTGCCGTCCAACTGGCAGCTGGAAGGGCATGACAGACCCATCTACACCAATATCAAATACCCGTTTGCGCTGAATCCGCCTTTTGTCCCGTCAGAGAATCCGACGGGCTGTTATCGCCGTCAGTTTCGCATGAATGATGTCCAGTTATCCCAGCGGACCCGGATTGTTTTTGATGGGGTCAATTCCGCTTTCCATCTGTGGTGTAACGGCCATTGGGTCGGTTATTCCCAGGACAGTCGTTTACCTGCCGAATTTGATCTGAGCCCGTATTTGCAGCAAGGCGAGAATCTCCTTGCGGTCATGGTGATGCGTTGGAGTGACGGCAGTTATCTGGAAGATCAGGACATGTGGTGGCTGAGCGGGATCTTTCGCGATGTTTACCTGCTGACCAAACCAACCCTGGGGATTGAAGATGTATTCATGACACCCACTCTGGATGCCTGTTACCGGGACGGCCGGCTGGATATTGTCACCCGGCTGTCGAAACCGGGGGAATATCAGGTTACTGCGCAGCTGTTTTACCGCGGTGAGCCCGTCACTGAAAGTCTTTTCGCCAGGCCAAACGATCGCGTGATCGATGAAAAAGGGGGCTGGAACGACAGGGTGTACCATCAGTTAAGCGTGACCGCGCCACAGCAGTGGAGTGCGGAGTCACCGAATCTGTACCGCTGCGTGATCACGCTGCTCGATACCTTAGGACAGGTCGTTGATGTTGAAGCCTATGCTGTCGGATTCCGGCAGGTTGAAATCCGGCACGGACAACTTTGCCTGAACGGTCAACCCTTGCTGATCCGCGGCGTGAACCGTCATGAGCACCATCCGGAACGCGGACATGCCGTGACCGAGGCTGACATGATTGAAGATATCCGCCTGCTCAAACAGGCCAATTTCAATGCGGTCCGCACGGCGCACTATCCCAATCACCCGCGCTGGTATGAATTGTGCGACGAATACGGGCTGTACGTGTGCGATGAAGCCAATATCGAAACGCACGGTATGTTTCCGATGGGACGACTGGCCAGCGACACTGACTGGCAGTCTGCCATGATGGCGCGCTATACAGGCATGGTTGAGCGGGACAAAAATCACCCTTGTATCATTGTATGGTCCCTGGGTAATGAGTCCGGATACGGCAGCAGCCATAGCGCTATGTATGCCTGGTCAAAAGACAGAGATCCCTCTCGTCCGGTTCAGTATGAAGGGGGCGGGGCTGACACCGCAGCGACCGATATTATCTGCCCTATGTATGCCAGGGTGGATCAGGATCAGCCGTTCGAGGCTGTGCCAAAATGGGCGATAAAAAAATGGCTGTCGTTACCGGGTGAGCAACGCCCGTTAATCCTGTGTGAATACGCCCATGCCATGGGAAACAGTCTCGGTGGCTTCGCCGATTACTGGCAGGCTTTTCGTCAGTACCCGCGCCTTCAGGGCGGTTTTGTCTGGGACTGGGTTGATCAGGGCATCAGCCAGTTTGATGACAATGACCGTCATTTCTGGGCCTATGGCGGTGATTTCGGGGATCAACCCAATGATCGTCAGTTCTGTATCAATGGCCTGATGTTTCCGGACCGCACGCCGCATCCGGCTTTTTACGAAGCCAGATGCTGTCAGCAGTATATTCAGGCACAGCTCACGGGCACAGAACACAGCGAGCGAGGCATTCGCTGTCAGGTGTCACTCACCAGCGAATGGCTGTTTCGTGCCACAGACAACGAAACCTGTTTGTGGACGCTGAAAGAAGACGGAAAGCCTGTGGCAAGCCAGAGGCAGACTTTACTGCTGGGGCCGGGTGAGACGGCCGCTTACGATGTGTCTTTTGAGGTGAGTTGCCAGGCAGGAAAGCTGTATCACCTCGATCTGGATCTGGTGCTGACACAAGATTGCCGCTGGGCGGAAGCAGGGACAGTCATTGCAACGGAACAGTTTTGTGTGCCCAATCCACTTGCGCAGTTATCCGCGATCCCTGCCGAACGCTCACTCGGCACATTCCGATCGGTGCTCCAGTCTGACAGCGCTATTTCAGTCTCCGGACAGGATTTCAGCCTGAGCTGGGATCGCCGGACAGGGTTGCTCACCCACTGGTTAGCAAAGGGCAGGGCAAAGCTATCCGCACCGATGACAGACAACTTTTTTCGCGCCCCGTTAGACAACGATATTGGCACCAGCGAAGCCGATAACATTGATCCCCGGGCCTATGTCAGTCGCTGGGAGAACGCAGGGATTGGCCATTGGGAAAGACGCTGTGTTCGCTGCGAGGCCAGCCAGGTATTTCCCCTTAACAGCCAGACCCCCGCGACGATCAAAGTCAAGTCGGATTTTGAATACTTTTACGGTGAAAAGCGGGTCGCCGTGACGCACTGGCAATACACCCTGGATACCGAAGGCAAGGTGTCGGTTGATATTCATGTCAAACCGGCGCCGCATTTGCCCCCGTTACCCCGGGTGGGCGTGGCGTTCACGCTTGATGGTTTTGTTGTTGAGCAGACAGGCCTGAGTTCTGCCATTGTCTGGCAAGGACTGGGGCCGTTTGAAAATTACCCGGACAGATCTGAAGCGGCGCGGTTTGGCGAATATGAGGCTGGAATCGACGATCTGCATACGCCTTATATCTTTCCGTCAGAAAATGGTCTGCGCTGTCAGACGCGCATGCTGGCGGTGGGAGAGTTCGTCATCCGTGGCGAATTTCACTTCAGCGTCAGCCGTTATCCGGCCCATATGCTGGCTCATGCGAAGCATGACCACCAGCTCAAAGCCGATGGTCAGTGGTATGTACAGCTTGATCATCAGCACATGGGTGTGGGGGGCGACGATTCCTGGAGCCCGAGTGTGAAGCCGGATGATCTGCTCACACAGCCAGAATACCGCTACCAGCTTCGTTTTTCTTCTCAGGGAGAATCGTCCTGTTAAGGGATATTTTTGATAGACGTTTACACAGGGTTAATTTCGGCTATTACTAGCCTTGGTAAGATTTAATCTGAACATGATCTGTAATTTTTAATTAATTTTGTAAACGTTTCCACTGTGTGAGAAAGGTAACAGTCTCCCTGAGCTGCGGATTGCTACACTGCTGCACATTGTTGGAATCACGAATAAAAGGCATTCAGTCACTATGTTTACAGACGTATTTGATGCAAGCGAACATCCGCACCGGCGTTTGAACCCGCTGACCGGTCAGTGGGTGCTGGTGTCACCCCACCGTGCGAAAAGGCCCTGGCAGGGCGCCGATGAATCGCCAGCGGCGGCACCGGAGCAGCCTTACGACAGCGAATGCTTCTTGTGTGCAGGCAATACCCGGGTATCGGGTGATGTGAACCCGGCCTATACCGGGACTTATGTCTTCAATAATGATCATGCTGCGTTAATGCCGGACACGCCGGCTGCCAGCAGCCAAGGAAACAGCAGCGAAAGGAGCAGTCTGTTCCAGTTCGAATCCGTTCAGGGCTTGAGCCGGGTGGTGTGCTTCTCGCCGGATCACAGTAAAACGCTGCCTGAATTACCTATATCGGCCATTACCGAGGTCGTCAATACCTGGGATAGCCAGATTGAAGCGTTAGGTCAGCGCTTTCTCTGGGTACAGGCTTTTGAAAACAAAGGCGCCATCATGGGCTGCTCGCAACCGCATCCGCACGGGCAAATCTGGGCCAACAGTTTTCTGCCCAACGAAGTGGCGGTGAAAGATCAGCATCAGCGCGACTATTTCCAGCGGCACGGCAGGCCGTTGCTGGTGGATTACGTCCGATCGGAACTGGCCGATGGCAGCAGAACTGTGGTTGAGACTGAGCACTGGCTGGCGGTGGTCCCTTATTGGGCCGCCTGGCCGTTTGAAACCCTGCTGCTGCCGAAAACTCACATTCGTCGCATGAGTGAGTTGTCGGTTGCACAGCGGGAAGATCTGGCACTGGCGCTGAAAAAGCTCACCAGCCGCTATGACAACCTGTTTCAGTGTCCATTCCCATATTCGATGGGATGGCATTTCGCTCCTTTCTTTGAGCACAGCGACACTGACAGTCATGATCTGGACCACTGGCAATTGCATGCCTTGTTTTACCCGCCATTGTTACGCTCAGCGAGTGTCAGGAAATTCATGGTTGGCTACGAAATGCTGGCAGAAAGCCAGCGCGATTTAACACCCGAACAGGCCGCAGAAAGACTGCGGGCTGTCAGCGATGTGCACTATCGCGAACAAAATACCAGTAAGGAAAAGCAGTCATGACGACAAACAGCCGGGAAGAGCAGCTCGCCAATCGCCTGGAAACCGCTTTTATTGAGGGGTTTGGTTATTCACCTTCCTACCTGATCCAGGCGCCGGGACGCGTGAATCTGATCGGGGAGCACACCGATTACAATGATGGCTTTGTCCTGCCGTGTGCCATTGATTATCAGACCATGGTAGCTGCCGCCCGACGCGACGATCAGTGTGTCCGGGTGATGGCCATCGACTATCAGGGCGAGTTGAATACGTTCGATCTTTCCCAGCCACTGGCGTTTGATAAAGACTGCCTGTGGGTCAATTACATTCGTGGCGTGATTGATTGTTTGCAGTCACGCGGCTGTCAACTGGGTGGTATTGATATTGCGGTCAGCGGTAACGTGCCTCAGGGGGCAGGGCTGAGTTCATCCGCGGCGCTGGAAGTGGTGATCGGGCAAACCTTTAACACCTTGTTCGATTTGTCACTGACACCGCAGGAGATCGCGTTAATCGGTCAGCAGGCTGAGAACCAGTTTGTCGGGTGCAATTGCGGCATCATGGATCAGCTGATTTCTGCCGAAGGTGAAGCCGGACACGCGCTGCTAATCGACTGCCGTTCTTTAGAGACTAAAGCCGTTTCTCTGCCGCCTGAATTGTCGGTGGTGATCATCAACAGCAACAAACAGCGCGGCTTAGTCGGCAGTGAATACAATACCCGTCGTCAGCAATGCGAAGCGGCTGCGCAGGCTTTTGGCGTGAAAGCATTACGGGATGTGGATTCAGCCAGCTTTCTCAGCAAAGCGGATCAGCTCGATCCAGTGGTTGCCCGCCGGGCCAGACATATCATCACTGAAAATGCGCGTACCCTGCAAGCGGCCCAAGCTTTAGCGCAGGGCGATCTGGCAACACTCGGCCAGCTGATGGCGGCCTCTCATCAGTCGATGCGCGATGATTTTGAAATCACAGTACCGGAAATCGACACCCTGGTGGACATTGTGAAAGCAGCAATTGGCGAGCGGGGTGGTGTGCGCATGACAGGCGGCGGTTTTGGCGGATGTGTGGTCGCGCTGGTGCCTGCGGAACTGGTCGCCTCAGTACAACAGGCGGTTGAGAGCCAGTACCAAAACGCAACCGGGCTGAAGGCCAGCATCTATGTCTGCCAGCCAATGGTCGGCGCCGGTGTGCTGAAAAGCGTTTCGCTGCAACAGGATATGCTCAATGCTCAGTGATGACTATCTACCGCAACTGACTGTCAGCCTGACCTCAGATGCCGCCCGCGACGGGCAACCGGCTCAGGTGTTTACCTTATCCAATGGCAATGGCATGACGGCCACCTTCATGGACATAGGGGCAACCTGGGTCAGTTGCACCTTGCTGCTGCGCGGTGGTCGGCGTGAAGTGTTGCTGGGCTGTCGCACTCTGAGTGACTACCAGCGTCAGACCGCCTATCTCGGCGCTACGGTGGGACGCTTTGCGAACCGGATCAGCAACAGCCGGTTCAGCCGTAATGGCAAAGTATTCAGTCTGTCGGCGAATGAAAATGCCCATTGCCTGCACGGCGGTCCGCACGGATTTGATCAGCAGCGCTGGCAGGTAGAGCAATGTTCTGATTCTTCTATACGATTCAGTTTGTCATCACCGGCTGGCGATCAGGGCTTCCCCGGCCATTTGACGCTATCCGTGACGGTGTCACTTAGTGAGTCTAATCAGGTGATCTTTGACTACCTGGCACAAGCGGGTGAAGACACGCCGGTGAATCTCACCAATCATGCTTATTTTAATCTGTCTGGGGCAGAGTCGGGTTCTGATTGCCTGGGTCACCGTCTGACCGTCAATGCACAACGTTATGTCGTAACCGATTCGGATAGGATTCCAACCGGCGAGCTGCGGTCGGTCGCCGGAACCGGATTTGATTTTGGCAAGGGCAAGCCTGTTTGCCGGGATTTGCTGCTGGATGCGGATCAGCAACGGGCTGGCGGTTATGACCATGCCTTTGTGCTCAATGATGACGTCATCGGCGTGGGCACAGCCGTTGAACTGGTATCAGAAGACGAGCAGGTCGCAATGACAGTAATGACCACCAAGCCCGCGGTTCAGATTTATACCGGCAATGCGCTGGCAGGCACACCCGGACGTGATGGGTGCTATCAACCGCATCAGGGCATTGCGATTGAAACCCAGTTTTTGCCGGACTCTCCCAATCATCCGGAATGGCACTTCAGTGATCCCTGGCTGATTGCGGGGGACAGTTATCAGCACACGACCTGCTATCAGTTTGATTTTGAGTGAAGGGATGTCCGGCTTTACAGCCGGTTGGTGATTGCTTCGGAGGCAGATGAAATCACAGCAGCGAGTGTGCGGATTGCCACTCGCTTTTTTCATTCTGTGTTTTTTCAGTCCTTCCTTGTTTCAGTCCGTCCCTGTTCATTCCGTTCTTTTTTCAGTCCGACAATGCGCGTACGGATAAGCGACGCACCAGGGTGGGGGCATATAAACGGCTGTCGGGGCTGATGGCTTCATTCTTGGCTAATTTCATCGACAACATGGCAGCTTGCTCGGCCATGATCTGAATGGGGTAGCGTACGGTTGTTAATTTCGGATGCAGGTATCTTGCCAGCGCGCCATCGTCAAAGCCAACCAGTGATATGTCTTGCGGTGTGCGGATACCGTTTTCATCCAGCACTGAAAGCACGCCCGCGGCCATGAAGTCGTTATAGGCGACAATCGCCGTCACAGGCAGGTTTTTCGCGAGCAGATTTATGGCTGCGCTTTCTCCGCCTTCACCGTCCGGTGATCCAAACTCAATATAACTTTCACGAAATGGAATACCGAGTTCTGTCAGCGCTTTGAGGTAACCGTTTTTGCGCTGTTCTCTGTCTTCGATCTCATGGTTTGAACTGACATAACCAATATGCTGGTGGCCGTGCGAAATAAGAAATTTGGTAGCGAGATACGTGCCGCGTTCGTTATCAAGCGCGATGCATCGGTTGGCAATCTCAGGAATAAACCGGTTGATCAGTACCATGCTGGGTACTTCTCGAGCAAATTCGATTAATTCGTCATTGCTGAGTGCTTTGCTGTGGATGACGTAGGATTCACACCGACTGTTGAGCAGCAGCTCTATCGCTTCGCGCTCCTGCTCGGCATTGTGGTATCCGTTACCGATCAGCAGATGTTTCTTTTCCTGACGGGCAATGCCATCAATCGCTTTGACCATAGCGCCAAAGAAGGGATCCGAGACATCACCCGCAAGGACGCCCAGAGTGTTGGTACTTTGGTTCACCAGTGCTCTGGCGTTGGCGTTGGGCCGGTAACCCAGAGTCCGCATGGCCTGAGTGACGGCATCAACGGCCGTCTGACTGGCTTTGGGCGATTTATTGATCACGCGGGATACGGTTGCAACAGACACACCCGCGTGTTTTGCGACATCTTTGATCGTTGCCATGGTGACCTCATTCAATATTTCAGCCTATTAAACAACGCGGGTGTAATAGTTTCAATCAAAGAATAACAATCAAGTGTGACCATGGCTTAAGTTAATGAATAAAATGGTTTTTATTGAGTGTAACCGTTTACTTATTTACCGGGGGAATTGGCAAGCATCTCTCGCAAGCTGCCAGTCCGGTCAGCCTGCGAAAGAAAGTGGGGGTGAAGCGTACGGTAGGATCAATAACGATTGATCGTTATATCAGAAACATAGCCGTGCTCTGCATGTTGCAGCGCTTTCTTGAGCATGGTGGCGGTTTCTTCAGGTGTCATAAAACTGCTGAGATCCATTGCTTTACCACTGCTGGCCCAGAATTCGGTTGCCATGCCACCAGGATACACCCCGACCAGTTTCATTGGCTTACCTGCTAATTCCAGCCGGGTTGATTCCACCAGTCCCTTGACGCCCCATTTGGCCGCGCAATAGGTTGATTCGCCGGCTTTTGCCACTTGAGCTGCCGTCGACATCACCATCGCGCAGGTCAGGGGCGTATTGCGGTAGCGTTTGACCGCTTCTCGCAGGAAATAGGTCGCAGACAGCAAGTTATCATTGATCAACTGTGCAATGGCATCAGGATCCTGTTTCTCCAGCGAGCCGAAATAGCCACTGCCGGTACAGAAAATCATGATTTCAGGTGCGGATGGCAGTTTATCGAACAGAGATGAGACTGAGCTGGCATCTGAAAGATCGGCAGTCAGGGTACAAATATTGGCTGGCTGACATTGACGGGCGATGTTATGTAAGCGTTCGTCGTTTCTGCCTGTCAGTGTCAGTGTGTGGCCATCGGCGGCATAAGCGGCAGCCAGAGCTGCGCCCAGACCACTGCTGGCACCTGTGATCAGAATCATTGTTATCCTCTGCTTTTATCAGGGTTTATTCGGCAAAGTATAGCGACATTTCGGTCGGTGGGCAGGGTTGGTAGTCTGCTGATGGTTATCCATACAGAATGAGTTTTCCTGATAACACAGCGCATCGTAAGCCTCGGCCATAGTGCGAACATCGTGGTGTTGTAAAATATAGCGGCGAGGGCTGATACCCGGTTTCTTAATCAGCGCGGTATGGATTTGGTAAATCAGCGTCCGTTCATCGTCCGTATTGAGCGGGATACCATTGAACGGACAAAGAACATCGCGACAGGCGCCCATATCGGTTAATGCCGCAGGGATTCCGCAGGCTTGTGCTTCAAGGAGAGACACAGGATAGTCTTCCTCTTCCGAGGTGATACAGAACAGATCCAGCGCCTGATAAAACTCCGGCATATTCTCAACGTGCCCCATGAAATGGACTCGGTGACTCAGCGACAGTTTGATTGCCAGCATGTGCAGCGTTTGCGCAAGCGCGCCTTCACCTGCCAGGGTCAGATGCACGTTCTCCGGTAAGCAGCTCAGCGCATGTATCAACAGATGTTGCCGCTTTTCCGGGATCAGCCTGCCTGCTGTGCCGATGATTTTCGCCCCTGTGGGTAATCCCAGCCGGAGCCGGGCCATACTCTGGTTGCCCGGCTGGAATCGCTGAGTATCAACACCGTACGGAATCGTGATGATATCCCGGCGGCTCAGAGACGTTTGCAACCTGTCATTCATTCTGCCGCCGCTGGTCACCACGACCGGGTGCATACAACTCAGTGCCATTTTCATCAAACGCGGATGTTTGACGCCTTCCCGCAGCCAGTTATCGTGCTCGCTGTGTATTAAGGTTTTAACGCCAGCCAGTCTGGCTGCAATCCCAGCCTGATACAAAACTGTGCTTTGATGGGTATGCACAACACCGGCGTGGTATGACCGAAATAGTTTGACCAGGGAGTGGACGACGCTTGCTGTTGTTTCAGATTCTGCATCAAGGAAAATCAGTTGACCGATGACCTGTTTCAGGTATGGCCATCGTTCAAGCGTTTCACTCATCGTGCCTTCCAGACAGACGATAAAGCGCCTTTGTCGCAATGCAGAGAATTGCTGAATATTTATCGCCGCAATGCCCACCATTCCCGGCGTTAAGTGCTTTACAACCTGGATCACAGTATTCATAGCGACCGCCTTACAACATCTGTCTGTATAGGCTGAGGCAAGAGTCATGCCAGGCGTCATGTGGCGGGTCGTGCCTGTTTGCGTTTTAGGGCAAGCAACGATTGGGGTGATATTCGCATTCTGCAAACCAAGTTGGGATAAGTTGAGAATGGCAAACTGGGATTGAAATGAGTGTGCAATTTATCAATGAAGGAATGACATGGACCCCATGTCTGCTTTTCTTGTCCTGTTGGTGTGTGTTTCTGGTCTAAGCTGGAAAGTGATTTTCCAGGCCCGGTGTGACTGTTGAGTATTGAAAGTTGTTGAGTCATGGATGGTACAAGGGCTATCGGAACAGGACAGGCAGTGACATTGCTCTGCCACATTCATTTCAGTTCAGGAGAAAACGAGACATGACGACCATCAGCGTAAACGCATCGAGTCAAACGGAAATCACGCTCAAGAATGATGCAGAGTCCAGCAGCAAGGTCGCGCTTGCGGCTTTTAATGGCAGGGTATACATGGCTTACCGTGGCTGGGGCAGTTCTAAAAGTTTGTATATTTGCTCCACCGCCGATGGGGTGAGCTGGTCTCAGCAAACGAATATTACCGACGATAATGGCGCCAAAACCCAGAACAGCCCTGCGTTGGCAGCATTTAATGGCAGGTTGTATCTGGCTTATCAGGGCTCAGGCTCTGATAGCATTTATATCTGCTCAAGTGCCGATGGCGTCAATTTTGGTGATCAAACAAAAATCACCTCACAGAATGATGCTGAAACCGATTCCCCGCCAACCCTCGCTGCGTTTAACGGCCGGCTTTATATGGCATACCGGGGGGAAGATTTATCGAGCAACCTTTACGTTTGTTCATCGGCAAACGGCACTGACTGGGATTCACAGGTGAATGTCAGCGACCAGAATGGCGCATCAAGCACAACGACAGCCGGACCCTCATTAGCCGCTTTCAACGGGAAACTGTTTTTAGGTTGGGAAGGGGCGGGCGGAACCGCTATCAATGGCTCTGCCATTTATGTGTGCTCTTCTTCAGACGGTCTAGAGTGGGGGCCGCAAATCAACCTGGAAGATGCGAACGGGGCAGAAGGCTATGACGGTGTGTCGCTGGCAGCAACCAGTGATACTTTATTTGCGCTCTACCACGGAGCCCACACCGCACAGTTATACGGCTGTGCCTTTAATGGCACATCCTGGAGTACCAATCAGATTGATTTTACAGAAATCAATGAAGCGGGATCTCAGTGCGGCCCGGCTCTAGCTGCAACCAATAATACTTTTTATGCTGCATATCCCGGCATAGGGGCTTCGAATGATCTGTGGGATTTCACCTTTACAGTGAACTGGAACAACGCGTAAAGGCCATCTTCAGACAAACAAAAAGCCCGTTCTTTCGAACGGGCTTCTCTGTATGGTGCGTCTGAGTGGACTCGAACCACCGACCCCTACCATGTCAAGGTAGTACTCTAACCAGCTGAGCTACAGACGCTTTATTCAGTTTTTGCTTCAACACGCTTTGGCATATTGAAAAAATTTGGTGCGTCTGAGTGGACTCGAACCACCGACCCCCGCCATGTCAAGGCGATACTCTAACCAGCTGAGCTACAGACGCAAATGCTATGTTTTGATTGTTTAGCAACAATGTTTCTAATGCAGGATTTGGTACGACCGAGTGGACTCGAACCACCGACCCCCACCATGTCAAGGTGGTGCTCTAACCAGCTGAGCTACGGTCGTATCATTCATCGTCCTGCTTGAGAACGGGGTGAATATTAGCGACTCAGACCCACTCGCGCAAGTGTTTGAGTTGGCTTTTTTTATTTTTCGTGACTGTTTGATTGTTAGTTGTACTGCCTGATGCTGAATCAGGCACTGAGTGGTTGTTTTCAGGGTAAAAATTATTGCAAAAGCTCATGATCCGGCGGTAGTAAGCGGGAGATCCAGATGGCCAGTTTGTGTTTCATATTGGGGCCGTCTTCCTGATCGGGAGAAAGCGGGGTGATCTGCTTCACATCAACCAGTAACCGGTAGATACATTCCACTTTTTCTTTATCTGAAATGCCTTTGTCGAAGTCTTCGTAACCCTGTTTTTTGGCAAAGGCGATGCCTATTTCCATGGCTTTCTTAATCAGTTTTTGCTCGTTTTTGATTTTTTTCATTGTATCTCGTTCCCTGACGTTGACCTGCACATCAAGCATTGTAGGGGTTGTTGATCTTTTAAGCCATGTTCATTCATCGGTAAGGTGGTTCGGGTGTTTTGGCAACACGATGATAATGAGCGACAAAGACCGGCAGCCTTATGCTTGTCCGACGTTTATCCCACAGCGCTTGAACAAGGTCTGCCAGTATGAGACGTGGTTGAGAGTAGCGTCACGAAATTGGCGGTGTATGTCACCGTCGATATAAAAGCTGTGATACTCGGCAAGCGCGGCAGGGCGGTTGGGGAGAGCAAACAGGGTTTGCAGATCCGGTTGCATGTCCTGATAGCGGGCATCAAGGTTGGCAAGGTATGGCTGAATATCCGTCACGAAAAATTTATAGAAGACGTTCTCAAGAAAGTTGGCTTTTTGCTGATTTCGGTTGGGTCCGCACACGACTGTGGCGTCGTTTTGGTTCAGCAGCGCGGTTGTGGTATTCAGCCAGTCGGTAGCGCGGGCCATGGAGTAAAAAGCTGACCAGGATAACGCGAGGTGTGGATGTTTTCTTCATCGATGAGCAGGCGTTCAGCGGACTGGGCAGAGACGCTATGCTGCGCCGAGATCTGACTGGCAATATGCGCTAAACCCCTCATTGCCTGCAACGTGGTCGTGGCGTCGGGAATGGTGTCCAGTGAAAAGGCGACGTGTGTCGGCTTAAACTGTTTTTGCCATTCTTCACCAGTGAGCACCATGTTCCACACGTATTTAGGCAGGTCATTTTGTTTCGTGGCCTGAACCTGTATCAGTTGCGCTCTGAGAGTATTGTCTTCGGGCATTGTCGCGATACAGTGGCCGATACCATCTAATAACAGCAGTTCGTAGCGTAACTGGCGGGTTCTGTCCTGTACTTTTCCCAGCACGGAGTTTCGCTCTGCGATGAGATGAAACAAGCCGCATTTTCTGAGCTCATAGGCGTCAATCAGGACCATTCGGACATCTTCAGTGCGCTGCAGCAGATCGCCGACCTCGGGAAGAGGCGGGATTCGGGTATCCGGCGATTTCGGTGCACTCACATCCAGCACAGAAGCAAGACGCTCAGCATAGTTGGCAAACTGATTGTCTGAGGATTGCCTGTCGCAACCGGCCAACATGATGAGCAGGCCGCACATTGTGAGTTGAATCAGCAAGTTGTTTATATTGAGTGGATTTGAAAGTAAGCGTCGGCGCATGATCGTTATTCTGGGATTTTTATAACAGTATAAGCTCACAGATTGAGTTTTCAGATAAAGAAAAGGCAGCGTTTGCTGCCTTAGGAAGAGGGGAACCCGATTATTGTACAGACATTGCCAGCTGGAAATCATGGTCTTGGCGTTGCAGCCAAAGCAGTCGCACCGTCAGCATTAATGCTGCAGCGGTTAAGCCAACAATCGTACCAATCCAGAAGCCGTGTGGTCCCATGGGTTCTGTGATCAGGTGGGTCATACCCAGTGCATAGCCGATTGGCAGACCAAACACCCAATAGGCAATAAAGGTGCGGATGAAAATGGCACGCATATCTTTGTAACCACGGAGTGCACCGGCAGCAACCACTTGAACGGCATCGCTGCACTGATACACCGCCGCAAGGAACAAGAGCTGTGTCGCCAGCAGAATCACCTCTGTGTTGTCGGTATATAGCAAGCCAATCTGTTCGCGGAAAATGATCGTCAACACAGCCGTTGCCACAGAAATTGCAACACCCACCCAAATACCGCAGTGGCTGGATATTCTGGCGCCATCAAAGTTTTGTTCACCTAACTGATGCCCGACCCGGATGCTGACCGCGGCACCTAAACTCATCGGTAACATGAAGACCAGCGAAGAGAAGTTGATCGCAATCTGGTGGGCGGCGACCACAATCGAACCCAGTGGTGCAATCAACAGTGCGATTGCTGCAAAGATCGAGACTTCAAAAAATAATGCCGCCGCAATCGGAAAGCCCATTTTAAACTGGCGCAGAATCGCTTTCAGTTCTGGGCGATACCAGGTGTGGAAGAGTCCGACGCGGCTGAGTTTCCGGTTCACCAGTACATAAACCAGCATCGAGAAGTACATCAGCCAGTACACAATGGCAGTGGCAACACCACAGCCGATCCCGCCGAGCGCCGGTGCACCGAATTTACCGTAGACAAAGATCCAGTTGAGCGGGATGTTGGCTAACAAACCGATGAAACCAATCACCATGCCGGGAACGGTCAGTGACAGGCCTTCAGAAAAGCTGCGCAATGCCTGGAAAAGCAGCAGGGCCGGAACCGCATAAAGAACGGCGTGTAAGTAACCAATGGTTTTCTCTGCCAGTACAGGCTCAACGGCCATGTAATCAATTAAGATGCCCGCATTATAGAGCACCAGTATGATTGGGACCGACAAAAGTAAAGATAAGACAAAGCTTTGCTGAACCTGAAACGGAATTTTCTCTTTCTGGCCGGAGCCGTTAAGCTGGGCCACAATGGGCACCATCGCGAACAGCACACCAATGCCAAACAGAATGGCAGGCATCCAGACGCTGGATGCGACCGAGACAGCGGCCATATCAGTGGCACTGACGCCGCCAGCCATCACGGTATCAATAAAGCTCATTGCCGTCTGCGCGACAGAGGCGATCAGAACAGGAATAGCGAGTTTCAACAATCGCTTAGTTTCTAGACGATAAAGATGCACGAAATGCTCCAGAGGGCAGGTAATCTATTATTGGAATAATGTTCACAGTGGATTATATCGGCTTCACTGATACTGACAATGATTTATTCAATCTGTATCACAATTCAGCATTTTTCTGCTTTTTTCTGTGTCGCCGTACTGTTTGAGGATATCACAATGCCGCGGGACTGCAGGACTGGCTAAGTAAAACGGGTCAGTGATAGGATGCTGGGCAGAGATTCATTATGTAGCACAGTATTGTTTTGTATCCGATTATGCGAGTGCTTATCGCTTTCAGATTCAGTTCTCTGGAGGAAAAATGTTTACAGGTATTATTCAGTGCACAGCTGAAGTTACTGAAATTAAAAAGAAAAAGATTTTCAGACCCACGTTGTTCAATTGCCTGATGATTTGCTGCCGGGATTGGAAATTGGCGCCTCCGTGGCGCACAACGGGTGTTGCCTGACGGTGACACACATCAACGGAAATCATGTTTCTTTCGATCTGATGCAGGAAACACTGCGTGTTACCAACCTGGGTTTGCTCAATCCCGGTGACAGAGTGAATATTGAACGAGCAGCGAAGTTTGGCGATGAGATAGGCGGCCATAGTATGTCGGGCCATATCATGGCCACTGCGGTGGTAGATGAGGTCATTGAAACAGAAAACAATCATCAGATTTGGTTTTCTTTGCCTGCCGCCCTGATGAAATATGTGTTCACGAAAGGCTATATCGGTATCGACGGGGCCAGCCTGACCATTGGTGATGTGGATGGCCAGCGATTTAACGTCAACCTGATCCCGGAAACCCTGAACAGGACAAACCTGTCTGCGCGCCAAAAAGGCAATGTAATCAATATTGAAATTGATCCTCAGACGCAGGCTGTGGTGGATACGGTGGCAAGGGTCATGGCAGCGAGAGGCTAAAGGAAGTCGTGTGTCTCAATCAACACGCCCTCTTGTGAAAGGGGCGTGTTGATTCGGATGTTAAAAAATTTGCTCGTCGTCAGCATCGACAAACAGGTGAATGGTTTTGTGTAATTCATCAACCTGCATGTTTAAGTGAATCGCATGGCAACACGCGGGGCAATCATCGTAAAACTCCTGACTGCCGGCACTGCTGTCCAGGGTAATTCGGATATGGTGGCCACAATGCGGACAAATCACACTCTGCTCACTATAGTTCTTCATTTTCTACTCCTTACATTATGTACCTGATACTGATTGGCACATTCATACCGCTGCCAGTGTCCTTACTGGTGAGTCATGACTCTTTCGTCTTGGAAGCCACTGGCTGGTGAAAACGCAGAAGGCGTTTCTTACCTGGCAATCGCTGCAAAAACGATGGGTATAGGTTTGCTAACCGTTAAGTTAATCCTAGCGATGCGGATTAGTTTTTGCCGTGAATTAACTGCAAACTTTGAATTGCTGAGAAGTTTTAACTACGAGGGCTTTGTTGCCTGCAAAGTTGATAACAAGAGAGTAGACAAGCGAACGGTAATGTGAAATTGATTGATTTGAAATGGGCCTATAGTGACGCTTTTGACCGCGCTTTGGATGCGTATTTTGTGAAGCAGAATGATCAGCCTGTTTGTGTGTCGCGACAAACAGGCCAACCATTCCTCAGCCTGATTAAAGGCTGGTGATTAATGCTTTATTTACTTCGAGCAGCGAGTTAAGTTTTTTGTCTGCGATTGACCAGCGCAGATCGGCACTGTGTTGCTGCTCCGGTACGACAATGCTTTTCATGCGGGCAGCCTTGACGGCCAGCAAGCCGTTGAGGGAATCTTCAAAGGCGACACAGTGGAGCGGATCGACACCCAGGTCATGGGCCGCATTCAGGTACACTTCCGGGTGAGGTTTACCATAGCGAAGGTGCTCGGCAGAGAACAGGGCGCTGAAATGCTCGGTCAGTGACAGGGCATCTAAGGTGGCATTGATCAGGCTCATGGGTGATGATGACGCCAGCGCAATCGTCAAGCCCATCTCCTGACACGTCTGTATTGCTTCACGCACACCAGGCAGCATAGGTTTGTGCGCCTGAACCAGTTCTTCCACACGCTTGGTGATCATGGTGTTGACGTCCTGGCATGTCGGGCCTTGCCAAGGCTGACGTTCGAACCAGAGATCAACAATGTGATCGATTCGCAACCCCATGGTTTCCAGCGTTTCCTGCTGTGAAATTGTGACACCCAGCGAAGAGAATACCTCAACCTGGGCACGTTGCCAGAAAGGTTCTGAGTCGACCAGAAGGCCATCCATATCGAAGATTGCGGCTTTTAACATACGGTTCCCGTCTTGCGCTGAAAGGATAAAGAATGTGAACTTTATCACTTCAACTCTGGAGACGGTAGACCGGAGTCCCGATTAATTACGACCCGGGATTAGTCAGATTCAGCCGGCGAATGCAGCGTTCTGCCTGATCCAGATATTCCCCGCCAAAGAGATTGCAGTGGTTCAGCAGGTGATAAAGGTTGTAGAGGTCGCGACGTTGTTTGTAGCCATCATCCAGCGGAAAGACAGACTGATAGCCATTGTAGAAACTGTCGGGAAATCCTCCGAACAGCTCTGTCATGGCAATGTCGCACTCTCTGTCACCCCAGTAGCAGGCGGGGTCATAGATCACCGGGCCATCGACACTGAGCGCCGTGTTGCCATGCCATAAATCGCCGTGCAGGAGGGAAGGTTTGGGCTGATGTGCCGACAAGATATCAATGACCCGGCCTGTAATGATATCAATGCTGCCAAAGTCGATGCCTTTTTCTTCACAGAGTTGCAACTGCCAGGCAATCCGCTGTTCAGCGAAAAAGCGGCACCATTTCCGGCGCCATTGATTGGGCTGAGGGTCAGGCCAATAAAGTTATCCATATCAAAGCCGTATTCCGGCTGTTCACCCCATTGATGAAGATGCGCCAGTTGCTGACCAAGGGTGTGAGCCGATTCTGTATCCAGGCTTTTCATGGGCATGAAATCGAGGACAAGGAAGGCTTTGTCCCGGCTGATGCCCATATGCCGGCTTATTGGCACTGTGACTGAGTTTGTTTCCCGCAGGACCCGCAGACTTTCCGCTTCTGCTTCAAAAACAGGAAGCTGATCTTTCTCATTCAGCTTGATGAAGTACCTTTGATCGCCATCACTGATGCAATAGCATTCATTCACGTCCCCGCCAGGGAGCGTATCTCGCTCGCGTATGGTAAAGGGTTGATCAAGTACGTCTGAAAGCTGATGGGAAATCGCTTGCCACATAGCATCCTCCGGGTACAAACCAGTTTGGGTACAAATCATAATAAACAATAAAACAGCACCTGGGCTGGATTATATAAAGACAGTGACGCCAAATCTGTTGGGGTAATTCTGTTCGGGGACAGGCAGACTCAGATATCGGGAACCTTGTTCGAGCCTTAGCCCACCGCTGCGCCGGACTGACGTTATTGGAGTATTTTTTGTCCGTCGCCCCGTGCTTTACCTCATCACAGCATAGACTATATGTTTACTGCTCCGCAGACTTAAATAACAAAAACAGTCAATTAAAAAGTGCAGGGCAGTAAAATTCATAACAAAGCCGTTTTCATAACGGATTCAGATAAAAAAGCCGGGAGGGATCCCGGCTTGGTGGTATTGATGAATGTTGATGCCCCTGAATCAGAGACTTGGCACAAAAGATACCGACGTTTACGGCCAGAATCACCCGTGAGCCTGATACTGGAGTTATTTATCGGTGATCATGGGCAGATCCAGGCCTTGCTCTTTGGCACAGTTGATTGCAATGTCGTAGCCGGCATCAGCGTGACGCATCACACCAGTAGCAGGGTCGTTACGCAGGACGCGGCGGATGCGCTCTTCGGCTTCATCGGTACCGTCACACACGATCACCATGCCTGAATGCTGGGAGAAGCCCATACCGACGCCACCACCGTGATGCAGCGAAACCCAGGTCGCCCCGGACGCCGTGTTCAGCAGGGCATTGAGCAGTGGCCAGTCGGACACTGTGTCTGAACCGTCCATCATGCCTTCTGTTTCACGGTTCGGGCTGGAGACAGAGCCTGAATCCAGGTGGTCACGACCAATCACAAGTGGCGCTTTCAGTTCACCGTTCCGTACCATTTCGTTAAAGGCCAGACCCAGACGTGCACGATCTTTCAGTCCCACCCAGCAGATACGTGCCGGCAGGCCCTGGAACTGAATCCGCTCGCGCGCCATGTCCAGCCAGTTGTGCAGGTGCGGGTTATCCGGGATCAGCTCTTTGACTTTCTGATCGGTTTTGTAGATGTCTTCCGGGTCGCCGGACAGAGCAGCCCAGCGGAACGGCCCCACACCTTCACAGAACAGCGGACGAATATAAGCCGGCACAAATCCCGGGAAGTCGAATGCGTTTTCAACACCTTCTTCCAGCGCCATCTGGCGAATATTGTTGCCGTAATCGACGGTTGCAGACCCCGCTTTTTGCAGATCCAGCATCGCCTGTACCTGAACCGCCATGGATTCCTTTGACGCTTTCACAACCGCGCCTTCGTCTGTCAGGCGCATCTCTGCCGCGTGCTCCATGGTCCAGCCTTTTGGCAGATAACCGTTCAGCGGGTCGTGGGCTGACGTCTGGTCAGTGGTGCAGTCTGGTACGATGCCGCGCTTCACCAGTTCAGGGAAGACATCTGCCGCGTTACCCAGCAGGCCAACAGAAACCGGCTTGCCGGTTTGTTTGGATTCTTCAATGATCGCCAGTGCTTCATCCAGCGTGGTGGCTTTACAGTCCACATAACCGGTACGCAGACGGTAATCGATACGTGACTCATCACACTCAACGGCGATCATAGAGAAACCCGCCATGGTCGCAGCAAGAGGCTGAGCGCCACCCATGCCGCCAAGACCGCCGGTCAATACCCAGCGACCTGTCGCATCACCATTAAAGTGTTTACGCGCCATCGCCACGAAGGTTTCGTAGGTGCCTTGAACAATGCCTTGCGAGCCGATGTAGATCCAGCTGCCTGCAGTCATCTGGCCGTACATCATCAGGCCTTTCTTATCCAGCTCGTTAAAGTGCTCCCAGTTTGCCCAATGCGGCACGATATTAGAGTTGGCAATCAGGACGCGTGGCGCATTGCTGTGGGTTTTGAATACACCGACAGGTTTACCGGACTGAACCAGCAGTGTCTCATCGTCTTCCAGACGTTTCAGGACTTCCACGATCTTGTCATAACACTCCCAGTTACGGGCAGCACGGCCAATCCCACCATAGACCACCAGTGAATGCGGATGTTCTGCCACATCCGGGTGCAGATTATTCATCAGCATACGCAGCGGGGCTTCTGTCAGCCAAGACTTGGCATTCAGTGCGGTGCCTGTTGGTGCTTGGATGGTACGTGTCGTGTCCAGACGTGGATTCTGCTGTTGCGTCATTTTGCTCTCCTTGCCGTTCTTCGGTTAACGAATCGCGCGGGCGATTGTCCAGGCCAGCCGTGCAGCTAACCGTGCAGTTTGATTATTAATGTCAAAACGTGGGTTGTACTCAGCCAGATCCGCGACCAGGATTTTCGACTCACCTTTCGGCGTTCTGGCTTTTAATATCGGTTCCAGCAGCATTTCAACGATATCGAATGGCACGCCGCGCGCAGCCGGGGCACTGACTCCCGGTGCCACAGAGGCCGGGAAAACATCCAGATCAATGGTCAGATACAGGTAATCACATTGATCAATAAATCGCTGAAGCTCTGTCAGCGTCTGCTCCATTTTGTGATGAACCAGTTCATGGTCATCTTTGTACAGCACGCCTAAACGGTCGGCTTTTTCATACAGCGCTTGGGTGTTACTGGTCCGTGCCAGTCCCAGACAGGCATATTTGAATGGCCAGTTATGCATTTCGCAAAAACGGGCAGCCTGATGGAATGGGGTGCCTGAACTGCCTTTCTCAGATTGCTTGCCACCCGGCGGATTCCGCAGGTCAAAGTGCGCATCAAAGTTGATGATGCCAACACGCGGTGGCTGCTGCGCTTCAGTGGCATTGCCGGCAACATGCTGTTTTTGCACCAGATAATTACCTATGCCCTGAAACGATCCCCAGGCCACTTCATGCCCGCCGCCAAAGACGATCACTTTGTGACGCTGACGCAGGGCACGGCTCACGTCTTCAGCCAGCCGGTATTGCGCCAGTTCGAGATTGCTGTCGTCGCAGCTGATATTTCCGCCGTCATAAACGGGCCCTTCGTGATGCCAGGCCAGGTTGGCCAGTGCACGGCGAATCGCAACCGGTGCATCATAAGCACCGGTACGGCCTTTATTGCGTGAGACGCCTTCATCACAGGCAAAGCCGAGCAACATGATGCCGTTTTCATTCGCATCGTCAGCCGGTTGCACTTTCTGGTGCCAGCGCAGACCCTTGTTGCCGTCTTCAGGATCACTGCGTCCTTGCCAGACACTCATATCAATAGGCATACAGCCTCCTGTTTACTGATTCTTGGGTTGATAAAATATGTTGCCATCCACAACCCGGGCGATTAAATCCGGTACACCCATGCGGTAGGACAGCTCTGCTGGTGAGTCGAGATTCCACAGCGCCAGATCTGCGGCCATCCCTGTGCGGATCTGTCCGCATTGTTCACTCAGGCCCAGTGCCTGAGCGGCATGCGCGGTCACACCTCTCAGACACTCTTCCGGTGTCAGGCGGAAGAAGGTACAAGCCATGTTCATCATGGTCCGCAGCGAGGCAATCGGCGAGGTGCCAGGGTTAAAGTCGGTGGAAATCGCCATCGGGACCCCTTTTTCACGAAGCAGGGCAATTGGTGGCTGCTGCGTTTCACGCAGGAAATAGAAAGCGCCCGGCAGCAGGGTCGCGACTGTGTGATGGGCTGCCAGCGCTTCCACACCGGCTTCGTCCAGATATTCAATATGGTCAACGGATGTTGCACCCATACTGGCAGCCAGTGCACTGCCGCCTAAATTTGAAAGTTGCTCAGTATGCCCTTTAATCATCAGGCCATGCGCTTTGGCCGCTGTAAAAACCCGCGCACTTTGTGCGGTAGAAAAACCGATGCCTTCGCAGAACACGTCGACGGAATCTGCAAGGTTCTCTTTTGCTGCTGCAGGAATTATTTCGTCACATACCAAAGTAATATAATCGTCGCTGCGTCCGGCATATTCAGGCGGCAGAGCATGCGCGGCCAGCAGTGTGGTCGAGACTTTGATATCGGCCTGCTCGCCAATTCGGCGGGCAACACGCAGCATTTTCAGCTCATCTTCGGTCGTCAGGCCATAACCGGATTTGATTTCGATGGTCGTGACGCCGTCACGCTTAAGGCCTGCCAGACGCTCTGTAGCCAATTGATACAATTCATCTTCAGTGGCGGCTCGCGTGGCTCTGACGGTAGACAAAATACCGCCGCCGGCCTTGGCGATCTCTTCGTAAGGCACACCGTTCAGACGTTGTTCAAATTCGTTGGCACGATTGCCTGCAAACACCAGATGAGTATGGCAGTCAATCAAACCCGGGGTGACCAGAGCCTGTTTGCAATCGACGATGTCAGCCTGGCTGTCGACGGTATCCTGCCAGTCTGACTGCTGCGGACCGGCGTAGCTGATCTTACCCTGACGGATAATCACCATGGCGTTATCCATGATCTGATAACCGTGTTCCGGTTCCATGGTGACGAGTTTGAGATTGGTCAGAATACGTTCCATAGCGAGCAGAGTCTCTTGGGTTGTTTAATATGTATATACAAATTAAAGTCTGAAATCAGGTAAAACTCAAGATGTGATGTAATAAAAATGTGATCGATGTTGAAGGATTCTATTAACCGTAGCGCATCCAGCAGCGGGAGAGGGATGTATCAGATAAAAACGATGAAGTAGACAAAAGCCTGACCACAGAGTGAACCGGCTTTTGTCTCAATACGACAGGTAAGAAATAGTGAGGAATTCAGTGCCTGAAGACGAGTCAGGTTAAATGACCCGTGTTCTGGAGCTGAGCTTGTATTTATCACCAGGGTGGTACAGCAGCGCGGTACTGATGAGATTGGTGTTACTCCAGGTACGACGATTGAGCAGTAAACAGGGCGACTCAAGATCCATTTCCAGTAACTCACTGATATGCGAGGGGGCAGAATGGCTTCGACAGTATGCTCGATATCACTGAGCGGGCATGTCTGCATCAGGTACTCATTGGGGGTCTGAGTCGTAAAATCCTGCTGGATATAATCGGGCGCAAAGTGCGGATTCACCCAGCGTTCTTCTAACTGAATCGGCACTTTATTTTCGTAATGGACGATTTGAGTGAAATACACGGTCGTGTCATGGCGGACGCCTAAGCGCAATGCAATTTCATCGCGGGCTTTCACCTGTTGCTGTGTGATCACTTTACTGGAGTACTGATGGCCCCGGCTGGTGACCTCCGCTGCAATGTTCCGAATTTCCATCAAAGGAGATTCGGCTTTTTTATTGCAGACAAAAGTGCCTAAACGAGGTGTGCGTTCCAGAAACCCTTCATTTACCAGTTCTTTGATCGCTTTATTGGCCGTCATCCGGCTGACTTCAAACTGCTCAGACAGCTCAATTTCGGTGGGGATCTTATATCCGGGAGGCCATTCACGGCTCTGGATCTTCTGGTCGAGGTACTCTTTGATTTGCTGATAACGCGGTGCGCTTGCCATGGTGTTGTCTCTGCGTCATTTTTGACTGTAAATTGCCTATACAAATGAAAGCAACTTTTCCCTTATTTTGCAAGCGGCTCACAGGTAACTGGCTTTTGTATCTTTAGTTTTGTGAGTCAATCCATTACAATTCGCCTTCTGTCTGGGGTCAGCAATTTTGATTTGTACCAAAATTCACACCGAAACAGACATTATCTCATCACCGTACTGCGCCTTGGCAGGCGGTAAAATAAGAAATTGCATGTGCTACTTGGTATGTGGCACCACTGAACAAAGGATCAATGCATGCCTGTAATTACTCTTCCTGACGGCAGTCAGCGTCAATTTGATAACCCGGTTTCAACTCTCGATGTGGCGATGTCTATCGGCCCTGGCCTGGCGAAAGCCTGTATCGCCGGTCGTGTTGACGGTGTTCGCGTTGATGCCTGTGATGTGATTGAAAACGACGCAAAACTGGAAATCATCACCGCAAAAGATGAAGACGGTCTGGAAATCGTTCGTCACTCTTGTGCGCACCTTTTGGGTCATGCGATCAAGCAATTGTATCCGGATGTGAAAATGGCGATCGGTCCGACGATTGATTCCGGCTTCTATTATGACGTCGATCTGGAGCAACCCTTGACGGCTGACGATCTGGAAAAGATCGAAAAGCGCATGGTCGAGCTGGCGAAAACGAAATATGACGTAATTAAGAAGAAAGTCAGCTGGCAGGAAGCACGTGATACCTTTGAGTCTCGCGGCGAGCCCTACAAAATGGAAATCCTGGATGAGAATGTTTCTCGCGATGATCGTCCGGGTTTGTACCATCACGAAGAATACATCGACATGTGTCGTGGCCCGCACGTGCCGAACATGGGCTTCTGCCAGCATTTCAAACTGCTGAATGTAGCGGGTGCATACTGGCGTGGTAACAGCGATAACAAGATGTTACAGCGTATTTACGGCACAGCCTTCCATGATAAGAAAGCACTGAAAGCGCACCTGACGCGTCTGGAAGAAGCGGCGAAGCGTGACCACCGCAAACTGGGTAAGCAGCTTGATCTGTATCATATGCAGCAAGAAGCGCCGGGTATGGTGTTCTGGCATCACAACGGCTGGACCGTGTTCCGTGAGCTGGAAGTGTTCGTCCGTGACAAGCTGACTGAGTATGACTACCAGGAAGTGAAAGGTCCGCTGATGATGGACCGCGTGCTGTGGGAGCGCTCGGGTCACTGGGACAAGTACGCAGAGAACATGTTTACGACTGAGTCGGAAAAACGTGAGTATGCGATTAAGCCAATGAACTGTCCGGGTCACGTTCAGATCTTCAATCAGGGTCTGAAATCATACCGTGATCTGCCATTACGTATGGCCGAGTTTGGTAGCTGTCACCGTAACGAACCGTCAGGCGCACTGCACGGTCTGATGCGTGTTCGTGGCTTTACTCAGGATGATGCGCACATTTTCTGTACGGAAAATCAGGTGCAGGAAGAAGTAACTTCTTGTATCAAGATGGTTTACGACACGTATGAAACCTTTGGTTTCAACAATATTGTGGTGAAGCTGTCGACACGTCCAGAGAAGCGTGTTGGTTCCGATGAAATGTGGGACAAAGCTGAATCTGACCTGAAAATCGCACTGGAATCAATGAGCATTCCTTACGATATTCAGGAAGGTGAAGGGGCGTTCTACGGCCCTAAAATTGAATTTACTTTGCATGACTGCTTAGATCGAGCTTGGCAGTGCGGTACAGTTCAGCTAGACTTTGCTCTGCCTGAGCGTCTGGGGGCGACTTATGTCGGTGAAGATAATGAGCGTCATACGCCAGTAATGATTCACCGCGCAATTCTTGGTTCCCTGGAGCGTTTCATCGGTATCCTCATCGAAGAGTACGCGGGTTATTTCCCAACCTGGTTGGCGCCACAACAAGCAGTGGTCATGAATATTACTGACAGCCAGTCAGAATATGTTCGAGAAGTCGTAGAAAAACTGCAAAAAAGTGGAATCAGAGTCAACGCGGACTTGAGAAATGAGAAAATTGGCTTTAAAATCCGCGAACATACTTTAAAGCGAGTTCCGTATATGCTTGTCTGCGGTGACAAAGAAGTCGAAGCAGGTGAGGTTGCGGTTCGTACTCGCAAGGGTAACGATTTGGGTAAATTCAAGATTGATGACTTTGTTGCGTATATGCAACAAGAGATTAGCAGTCGTAAGCTCAATGTTTTGGAGGAATAAGGTATTAAAGGCGGAAAAAGAACTCAAGCACCAGTTAAGCAAAACGCACACCGTATCAATGGCGAAATCCGTGGCGTACGCGAAGTTCGTTTAACTGGTATCGATGGTGAGTCTATCGGTGTTGTTTCTATTGAAGAAGCAATTAGTGCAGCGAATGAAGCTGGTGTCGATCTGGTTGAAATCAGCCCTAATGCCGAGCCACCAGTCTGTCGAGTGATGGACTATGGCAAGTACCTGTTCGAAAAGAGCAAGGCTGCTAAAGAGCAAAAGAAAAAGCAAAAACAAATCCAGGTGAAGGAAGTTAAATTCCGTCCTGGTACAGATGAAGGCGACTATCAGGTAAAACTGCGCAACCTGACTCGCTTTTTAGAAGAGGGCAACAAGGGTAAAGTCACACTGCGTTTCCGCGGTCGTGAAATGGCCCACCAAGGTCTGGGTATTGATCTTCTGAACCGTATTAAGGATGAACTGGTCGACATCGCTGTCGTCGAGAGCTTCCCTAGTCGTGTCGAAGGTCGTCAAATGACCATGATGCTTGCCCCTAAGAAGAAGTAATTCAGGCCTTCAAGTAGCAAAAGCGCTGCTCAGTGCAGCGCTTTTTGTTCGCCTGATTACTATGTTATTAACTATCAACAATGCGGAGTCTCATCATGCCTAAGATGAAATCCAACAAAGGTGCTGCTAAGCGTTTCAAGAAAACTGCTGGTGGTTTTAAGTACAAGCGTGCGACCAAGCGTCACATTCTGACTAAGCGTACTACTAAGAACAAGCGTCAGCTACGTCCAAACTCTCTGCTTCCTGCATGTGAAGTAGCAGCAGTAGCACGTATGCTTCCGTTCGCTTAATCGTTTTTAGTTTTCGTATTTATTTAGTTAGGAGTTTCCTATGCCTCGCGTAAAACGTGGTGTACAAGCGCGTGCACGTCACAAAAAAGTTCTTAAACAAGCTAAAGGTTACTACGGTGCACGTTCACGTGTCTATCGTGTAGCTTTCCAAGCAGTTACTAAAGCCGGTCAATACGCTTACCGTGACCGTCGCAATAAGAAACGTACTTTCCGTCAACTGTGGATTGCACGTATCAATGCAGCGGCACGTCAAAACGACATGACCTACAGCACCTTCATCAATGGTCTGAAGAAAGCATCTATCGAAATCGATCGTAAGATCCTGGCTGATATCGCTGTTTTCGACAAAGCGACTTTCACCGTTCTGGTTGAAAAAGCGAAAGCTGCACTGTAATTTCAGTTCAGTTTGATGAAATAAGGAGAGCCCAGGCTCTCCTTTTTTTGTTTCAATTTACACAAGCTCTCTCTGGGTCACTTGAGTCCGTTAACCGTTACAGCCAGTTTGTGCCTGCCACGGGCTGTCGGGAGTATGGCCGGGAATCTCTTGTGCAGTCCACCATTTTGCTTTCCAGTACTCCCCATTAAACTGAACGATATCTCCGGCACGGTATGTGCTGTGCGCTGACCAGACAGCCTGTTCACAACTCAGAACTGGCACAGGGTTTTGCATCCATTCAACCAGCTGACGATGCGATACAAAACGCACCTGCTGTTTCGACAACGCGTATTCAATGAATTGCTTCAGCACTGTCTGCCTGTCAGCGACGCTGGTTTCAGGCATCCCGAAATGTTCTCCACCATTTAACTGACCGTAAAAAGCAGAGTGCAGGCCCAGCACCAGAGGCGCGCGATTACCGGATAAATGCAGGTCGAGATTGTATTTGTATAAGGTAAGCACATCTGCAGCGTTCAGGCCGTATCCACCCCAATCCGGCGTGGTATAGAGATTCCAGTCGAAGTTGTCAGCCTTTCGTGCAGTCGGATCATAATAAGGGACACGGCTGGCAATTTTGTCGTTGAGCGAATAGGTGAGTCCGTACTCTGCGGCTTCTTCATCCGTCGGAACAATCAGTGCTTGCAGCGGCACTTCCCATAGCCCGAGGACATTCTTTACTGCTGGTTTCCAGCCGCCTTGCTGGGCGGCGGATTGTGACGGACTCCCTTGATCAAGCGTGTGTGGCCAGTAGTTGTTGGTGCCATTCTCTTCTCCGGTGATACCGGCCGGGTAGCTGACATCATATTGGATGGCATTTGTCGTCAGAGCATCAAGCGTATTGTCGTTAAATGTTAAAAAGGGCGCCCGAAATCCGGCAACCGCAGGGGCACCAACACCGCCTTGTTCGACAGGCTGAGTCAGAAAATCATTACAAAGCGCAACCTCTTGTTGCCATTGCTCAGCTGTCATCCAGGACTCGAAAGGGTTGTAGTTTATCTTATCGTCCGGATGGGTTTCTGTGTGGTTGGCGATGTCATGACCGTTCGTGTTCAGTTTTCGCCAGAGATCGATGATCTCAGGCTGGTTTCGGGCAGGCTGGCAGTGCATGAAGAAACTGGCTGTCAGTTTGGTTGCGGCAAATGCATCCAGCCCATTTGGGTTTTTACGGTGATTGAGCAGTTCACTGACCCAGATCAATCCATCTGCCTCGATATTGTCATCAAAGCC
Organism: Photobacterium sp. Hal280; assembly: GCF_037162255.1. Taxonomy (NCBI): domain Bacteria; kingdom Pseudomonadati; phylum Pseudomonadota; class Gammaproteobacteria; order Vibrionales; family Vibrionaceae; genus Photobacterium; species Photobacterium sp. Hal280. Next base: position 1,712,249 of record NZ_JARLUO010000005.1, on the reverse strand, counting down.
TAAAGCAATAAACATAGGTGTTTTGGATGTTTCAATCGGGCTGGACTGCGTAGCAGGGTAAAAGCTGGTGTCTGCGCTGGCAAAAGAGCTAACTATCAGTAACGATAATAGGGCAGGTGTATGTTTTTTCATCATGGTTCCTTTGAGTGTGAAGAAAATATATTGATTAAAAACATAATTTTATGGATGCATGGTGAACTTGCAGACCAGAGAAAGAAGTAAAAAGTGATTTTCAGAGCGATATGGCAACTAAAGTGCGAAAAAATTTTTGTTGCAGAACTGAAAGTGACTGCCGTTACGCGAATGGATGTCGCGGTCGTCTTTGATTGCCAACAGTGTGAACCTGAGCTTTCTGGCGACCTGAAAGGTACAAAAGTGTCTGCTTGCGTTGTTTAGGACGATTTTTCCGGAAAATTTTTTAGCAAATACACAGCTAAGTGGCGATTGCGTTTGGATTTAGCACCAGCTTTCTTTAATATGTATCGTTACGCGAATTTATCTCCCTGAAGGACGCCACCAGTGTGTGGATGAGGAAACGATGCAACATCTAGAAGAGATTATTGCCAACGCAACGGCAGCAATTGAGCAGGCTGACTCAGTCGCTGCTCTGGACGAAGTCCGTGTCCATTATATGGGTAAGAAGGGTGAACTAACCCTTCAACTGCAAAGCCTGGGTAAATTGCCACCTGAAGAGCGTCGCGAAGCCGGTCAGCAGATTAACCTGGCAAAGCAAGCTGTTCAGCAGGCAATTGCCGCTCGCAAAGACGCACTGCAGCGCGCTGAACTGGAAGCCAAACTGGCGGCTGAAACCATTGATGTGACCTTGCCTGGCCGTCGTATTGAAAATGGTGGTCTGCACCCGGTAACCCGTACGATTGAGCGTATCGAAAGCTTCTTTGGTGAACTTGGCTTTACTGTTGAGTCCGGCCCGGAAATCGAAGATGGTTTCCATAACTTTGATGCTTTGAACATTGCCGAAGATCACCCGGCTCGAACCGATCACGATACTTTCTTCTTTAATCCTGAGCTGATGCTGCGTACGCACACTTCTGGTGTACAGATTCGTACCATGGAAGAGAACCAGCCGCCGCTGCGTTTTATCGCACCAGGCCGTGTGTACCGTAATGATTACGACCAGACGCATACCCCAATGTTTCATCAGGTCGAAGGTATGCTGGTTGATGAGAATGTCAACTTCGCACAGCTGAAAGGTATCCTGCACGAATTCCTGCATAACTTCTTTGAAGAAGATCTGGAGATTCGTTTCCGTCCTTCATATTTCCCGTTTACAGAGCCTTCTGCAGAAGTCGATGTACGCCGTAAAGGCGGCAAATGGCTGGAAGTGTTGGGTTGCGGAATGGTTCACCCTAATGTATTGCGTGCCGTGAATATCGATCCTGAGAAATACTCAGGTTTCGCATTTGGTATGGGTGTCGAGCGTCTGACCATGCTGCGTTACGGCGTGAATGACCTGCGTGCATTCTTCGAAAACGATCTTCGTTTCCTGAAACAGTTCAAGTAAGCATTAGGGGCTAGCAAATTATGAAATTCTCTGAATCTTGGCTACGCGAGTGGGTCAATCCTGCGAACAACAGCGAAGAACTAGCTCACCAGATCACCATGGCGGGCCTGGAAGTTGACGGTATTGAACCTGTCGCAGGTAGCTTTAGCGGTGTGAAAGTTGGTCAGGTTGTCGAATGCGGTCAGCACCCGGATGCCGACAAACTGCGTGTGACCAAAGTGGATGTGGGTGAAGCAGAACTGCTGGACATCGTCTGCGGCGCACCAAATTGCCGTCAGGGTCTGAAAGTAGCTGTGGCAACAGTCGGTGCTGTTTTGCCGGGTGATTTTAAAATCAAGAAAGCGAAACTGCGTGGCCAGCCATCTCATGGCATGCTGTGTTCTTTCACTGAATTAGGCATCGATGTTGATTCAGATGGCATTATGGAACTACCGGAAAGCGCTGTGATTGGTACAGATTTCCGCGAATTCCTGAGCCTGAACGATGTCATCATTGATGTTGATCTGACACCTAACCGCGCTGATTGCCTGAGCATTGCGGGTCTGGCACGTGAAGTGGGCGTATTAAACCGCGCTGAAGTGACTGCGCCATCCTTTGATGCCGTTGCACCGACCATTGACGATAAAGTTGCTATCGAAGTGAAAGCGCCTGATGCGTGTCCGCGCTATCAGGGACGTATTGTTCGCAATGTGAACGTGAAAGCCGAATCTCCGTTGTGGCTGCAGGAAAAACTGCGCCGTTGTGGTGTGCGCTCTATCGACCCAATCGTTGATATTACCAACTATGTGATGCTGGAGCTGGGACAGCCAATGCATGCGTTCGATCTGAACCAGATCGACGGCGGCATTGTTGTTCGTATGGCAGAGCAGGGCGAGAAACTGACCCTGTTGGACGGCACTGAAGCGGAACTGAACAGCGACACACTGGTGATTGCCGATCAGTCAAAAGCATTGGCAATGGCGGGCATTTTTGGTGGTGAGCACTCAGGTGTCAGCGAAAACACCAAAGATGTGCTGCTGGAGTGTGCGTTTTTCACCCCGGATGCCATTCGTGGCCGTGCGCGCAGCTACGGTCTGCATACTGATTCGTCTCATCGTTTTGAGCGTGGTGTGGACGCAGGCCTGCAAACCAAAGCCATGGAACGTGCGACTGCCTTGCTGGTTGAGATTTGCGGTGGTGACGTTGCGCCAATCGTAGAAGCTGAATCTGAACAGCATTTACCTCAGCAAAACAGTATCGTGTTGCGTCGCAGTAAATTAGACAACCTGCTGGGTCACTTTGTCTCTGATGAAGACGTCGTTGAGATTCTGAGCCGCCTTGGCTGTATGGTCGAACCGACTGATACCGGCTGGCGTGCAGTTGCACCAAGCTGGCGTTTTGATCTGGCCATCGAAGAAGATCTGGTAGAAGAAGTTGGCCGTATTTACGGTTATAACAATATTCCTGCACAGTCGCCGGTTGCTGCGTTGAGCATGAACCTGCACCAGGAAGCCAACCTGCCACTGAAGCGTGTTCGCGATCTGCTGGTTGACCGTGGCTACCACGAAGCGATTACTTATAGCTTTGTTGAGCCAGAGCAGCAGAAACTGATCGTGCCGGATACGGACGCGATCATTCTGCCGCACCCGATTTCTGCTGAAATGTCGGCAATGCGCCTGAGCCTGTGGTCGGGTCTGCTGAACACAGTTGCCTTCAACCAGAAGCGTCAGCAGCCTCGCGTGCGTCTGTTCGAATCAGGCATGCGTTTTGTGCCTGATGCAGCTGCTGAAAATGGTATTCGTCAGGAAACTATGCTGGCTGGTGTGATTGCCGGTGCACGCAGTGAAGAGCATTGGGATATCGCGACTAACACGGTTGATTTCTTCGATCTCAAAGGTGATTTGGAAGCGGTTCTGGAACTGACGGCCAAAGACGCTGAGTTTACATTTACGCCCGCCAAACACCCGGCTCTGCACCCGGGACAGTCAGCAGCTATCGTCGTAGACGGTAAGGAAGTTGGCTTTATCGGTACGGTTCATCCTGAGCTTGAGCGTAAGTTCGACCTGAACGGACGTACCGTTGTGTTTGAAGTTGAGTGGAATGCTATCGCAAGTCGTGCGATTCCTCAGGCTAAAGCTGTGTCTAAGTTTCCTGCGAACCGTCGTGATATCGCGTTAGTGGTTGCAGAAGAGATTGCTGCGGGTGATGTGTTGCAGGTTTGCCGGACGCAAGGTGGCGAGTTGCTCACTGATGTAAACCTGTTCGATGTTTACCGCGGTAAAGGTGTTGAGGATGGCCAGAAGAGTCTGGCGATTGCTTTATACCTTCAGTCTGCTGACCGAACGCTGGAAGAAACGGATATCAATGGTGCCGTAGAGTCGATTGTTGCGGTTCTTGGCGATCAGTTTGGTGCAGCGCTTCGCGATTAACTCACTGTTATCATTTGATAATTGATGAAAAAGCAGCCGATAGGGCTGCTTTTTTTTGATTTTTTTCAGTTAGAGCTAAGATTTTGATAAATAGTAAAAATTCTCTGTGCGATTCATTTTTGTGGTTTTATTGACTGCAACTGACTTTAATTTTGGTTTTTATTGTTGCTTCTCGGCAAGCGTAAGCACAACCAGGTGCATGTCTGCATGCTTGTCTGGAATATAAGAATCAATCATTTTACGGTAAGTTTACCTAAAAAAGTTGGCGGAAATCAGCTAGTTGGCATAAACTTGTCTCTAGTTAAGGTCAGCCACTGATGAGAAGGCTATAATGCACTTTAGTGCACGGGTGGGCAGCCTGGCTACATATGAAGTATTCGCAGTAAGCATAATTGATATGTTTACTATTCGTTCAACATAGTCTTGAGGGAGTTATCTATGGCGCTCACAAAAGCCGAGTTGGCTGAGAACCTGTTTGAGAATGTCGGACTAAGCAAACGGGACGCCAAGGATACGGTGGAAGTCTTCTTCGAGGAGATCAGAAAGGCACTTGAGTGTGGTGAACAGGTTAAGTTATCCGGTTTTGGTAATTTTGATCTGCGCGACAAAAACGAGCGACCTGGACGAAATCCTAAAACTGGTGAAGATATTCCAATCTCGGCACGGCGAGTGGTGACCTTTCGCCCTGGTCAGAAGCTTAAAGCACGCGTTGAGAATATCAAAATCGAAAAATAAGTGGTTTGAGCCGACAAGAAACCCAAGTAAGCGAATTGTTTACTTGGGTTTTTCTTTATCAGCAGTAAAAAGTGTATACCCTGGTCTCATTCTTGCCTGCAGTCATCAATATAGTGTTGAAACTATGTAGCCAGGATGTATAGTAAAAGCAGTTTATTTCACTGATTTTCTTTCATCTTTTAGTGTTCCTTATTGGTTATTATTCGTGCAATCATGAAGTCGCCTGTAAGAACATGCCTGTTACAAGGACGAGGAGGTATCATGGCTTTGTTAAAGGCAGTGCAAAACGGGGAATTTCTTTCTGCGACTCTGGATTTATCTTCGCCGTTTGAGGCGGGGGAGTGGCAGTTAGACAATGGTGTATTGTGTCAGTTGACGGCGCGTGGTGTTTTAACCGTTATTCCACCTGGCTTGTCCGCTGCCAGTAAAGACATCGTCATTTCATCCGGGGTACACGGTGATGAAACCGGTCCGATTGAACTGCTACAGCAGTTAGTGAAAAAAATCCTGCTTGGCGATTTAATGCCTGAGCATCGTTTACTGCTGATCATTGGTCACCCTGAAGCCATTAATGCTCATACCCGCTTTATTGATGAGAATATGAATCGGCTATTTGGCGGTATCAATGATGAAAAGAATGTTGATTGTATTCGCGCCAACTTACTTCAGCGCTCAGTGGATGCATTCTTCCAGAACTCGCCATTAAAGAATGCCGAACGCTGGCATTTGGATCTGCATAGTGCCATCCGTGATTCACAGCACTACACCTTTGCGGTCAGCCCTTTTAGTGAGCATAAAACCCGGGGCTTAGCACTGTTTAATTTTCTGCATCACGGCGAGATTGAGGCGATGATGCTCTCTGGTTCCGCGGCACCAACATTCAGCTGGTACAGTGCTCAGAACTATGGCGCGCAGGCACTGACGATGGAGCTGGGTAAGGTGGCACGGCTGGGTGAGAACGATTTAGAACGGCTTGAAGCTTTTAACCAGGCGATGCTCGCACTCGTATCACAACAATCTCTGCCAGACTATCAGGGCGATAAGCGTGTGTGTGTGTATCGGGTAACTCGTACTTTGACTAAGCACACAGATCAGTTCGCTTTCACCTTTCCGGCGAATCAGGCTAACTTTACCTATTTTGAAGAAGGTGCGGTGCTGGGGAGCGATAACGGTGAAGAATTCGTGGCTGCCAAAGGGGGAGTCTGTCGTTTTCCCGAACCCCAATGTAGCGCTGGGACAACGGGCTTGCTTACTGGTCAAGCAATCAGACGTTGATCTGACTGATCAGGTCGTTGCTAAATTCTAAGTGCTGAGTGATTAGGCTCTGAAGGACTGAAAACAGTCAGATAATCAGCAGCCGCAGTATAAATACTTTTGAAAGCAAGCCAATTTAACTGGCTTGCTTTTCATTTTTCAAAGACCCTGTATGTTTCCCCTTTGGCTCTCACTGACGAAAACACAAGACATCATGCACTTAGACCGTATCCTTCAACAGCGTCGCTATAAATGGAAAGTGAGCTTTTGGCTTGTTGCGATTTTGCTTATCAGTTGCGGTCTGTTTTCATTGTCGGTGGGCGAAATCTGGCTGAACCCCTGGCAGCCATTTGGCGAGCTTGAGAAGCAATTGTTATGGCAGCTCAGAATGCCAAGGTTAGTGGCCGCGATGGCAATTGGGGCTGCGCTGGCAGCCTCTGGTGCTGTGTTGCAGGTGTTACTGGGCAATCCGCTGGCGGAGCCCGGTGTGCTGGGTATTTCGGGGGAGCCAGCCTGGCGTTGGTTCTCTTATTGTTTTTGCTTCCCTCGGTGCCGAGTCCCTGGCTGACCATGCTGGTAGCCATGGCGGGCGCACTGCTCTTTACTTTACTGCTCGTTGGTCTTGCCCGTATCCGACGGGTGTCTACCGCGCGTTTGCTGCTCATAGGCGTTGCACTGGGTATTTTGTCCGGGGCGGTTGTGACCTGGGCGTTTTATTTCAGTGACGATCTGAACCTCAGACAACTGATGTACTGGCTGATGGGAAGTGTAGCCGGTGTTTCCTGGGCGCAGCTTAGCGTGCTGATTATTCTGCTTCCCGCATTAATCTGGCTATGCTCCCGTGGCCGGCAACTGGACATCCTGATGCTGGGTGAAACCCATGCACGACAGTTGGGGCTGGATGTGGCTGCACTGCGCTGGCGATTGATATTGATTATCGCCCTGTTAGTGGGAACATCAGTCGCTATGGCTGGTGTGATTGGCTTTATTGGTCTGGTGATTCCTCACTTGTTGCGTTTGGCGTTGGGGGCGGAAAACCGATACCTGCTACCGCTTTCTGCCTGCTTTGGGGCTCTATTGCTGGCGGTTGCCGATGTATTGGCGCGGGTACTGCTGCCTGCTGCAGAATTGCCTGTGGGCGTTGTGACCACGACATTGGGCGCCCCTGTGTTTATCTGGATGCTGTTGCGTTCGCAAGTGGAGTAAGCAGATGGTAACCCGTTCAGATCTGGATTGTGTATTACAAGCTGAAAATATAGCGTTAGCCCGGCGATTACTGCCGGTCAGTTTCTCGGTAAAGCGCGGTGAAGTGGTTCATTTGATTGGCCCTAACGGTAGCGGGAAAAGCACGGCTATTCAGTGCCTGTCCGGGCTGTTTCAGGGGGCCGGCAAGGTAACACTGGCAGGGCAGTGCCTGTCAGAGATGGATCTTCGCGACATGGCCCGGTACCGCAGTTATTTGTCGCAACAGGATAAACCGGGTTTTGCCGTTGGTGTTTATCATTACTTGCAGTTAGCCGTATCCGCGATACCGGAAGTAAACGCCGAGAAGGTGAATCAGGCTATTCAGGATGTCAGTCAGTGGCTTTCGATCGACGACAAATTGGATCGCCATATTCAGCAACTGTCCGGAGGCGAATGGCAGCGGGTCAGATTAGCGGCTGCCTGTTTACAGGTCTGGCCGGGACTGAACCCGGATGGCTGCCTGCTATTGCTTGATGAACCGTCAACAGCGCTTGATATCGGACAGGAAGTCTCTTTATACCGACTGTTGCATTTTATGGCCGGACAAGGTATTGCTGTCGTGATGGCGAACCATGACCTGAACCGGACGCTGCAATTTGCAGACAGTGTCATCCTGCTGAAAGGGGGAAGCTGTGTTGCGAAGGGAAAACCTGAAGAGGTGATGTCGAATGAACGGCTTGAGCAGACGTTTGCCACTCAGGTTGAACGCGTGAATCATAACGGAAGAGTTGGACTGTTTTTTAGCTGATTTCACGCTGAAAGTTGCTGTTGGCCGGAAAAGTAATCAGTTAAAGGGTTTCAGTCAGAAAAGGCTTGTACTTCTCATCAGGATTTGGATAATGCGCTTCGTCTTCTGAGACAAGCTTCATTAAGGCGCGTTGGCAGAGTGGCTATGCAGCGGATTGCAAATCCGTGGACCTCGGTTCGACTCCGGGACGCGCCTCCATTCTTATCGAACTCCATCACCTGCAAGCAATGTTTCCGTGTTTTTTCTGAGGGTAAAAAGCCCGCAGTGACTACGGGCTATGTCATTCATCAAGCCGGTTTGGCCGTCCAGGCAGAGCACCAGCCATTAATGTTCACCGCTTTACCGGGGAAGATTGAGCAGGGTCTCCATTCATCACCTTCATTACCTTGTAACAACATACAGTTACCGCAATGACTCTCTTCATGAGGCGACTGATGCGTGTATTGCAAGGCAGTTGCCTGAGCATCATCTTCTGCCAGATGTGGCAGTTCTTCACTGGCCAGCGCTTTACGCTGCAGGATCTGATCACCCAGTGTGATGCCTATGATGCCTGCCATAGTCAGGCGCAGAAAGCGCCGACGGTCAGTTGAGGTTTTCATCACATTTTCCTTTTATCGTCATTTATGCTCACATGCTGTTCACCGGATTTACTCAGCGAACTGATTAATTGTGGGAAAGAATCGGCAAATCCGCTAAAAAATCACAGTGTTAAGTTTTTGAGGTCAGTTGCGATTTGTTATCAATATCTGAACAGCAAAAGATTTTGATGCATAGGAATGAGCGCTAAGAGTTTGAGATTACGCAAAAAATGATAATTTTTAATAAATCATTTATTGAAACATTTTGTTTACATCTTCATTCTGTACGTCATTATCACCGATGATAAAAATCAATGAAGGTATAGGGATGAATCTGTTGTTAGTGGATGTGGATGGTGCTTTGGTGAATGCCAGGGAAATGGATATGATGTGTTTTCAGCAAGCCGTCGAAGCCGTTCTCCACATCACTTTGGATAAATCGCGTTATCAAGAGCGAGTGGTGACGGATTCGGCAATGTTAGATGAGATCCTTCATCAGTATCCTGTGCTTTCAAGCCGCTCTATTGTTCACCGCCAGGTGGAACAAAAGTACCTGGAGAATCTCACCGCCAGGCTGCATGCGGTCCCTCAAGAGTTTGTGCTGAGTAAAGGCGCCAGAGAGTTTCTTGAGCAAATGGCTGTCCGGGATGATACGCACGTTGCGATCACCAGTGGCGGATGGGCGGCGGTAAGCCGCCTGAAATTGAAAGCGGCGGGAATAGATGCAAGTAAAATGACCTTTGCCTCGTCATCAGACGCTGCCAGCAGAACGGAAATTATGGCACTTGCTGCATTCAGAGCGAAGCAGGATACCGGGATGACCTTTAAGCGACGGATAGTGTTTGCAGAAGGTGAGTGGAATCAGAGAGCTTCTCAGGAGCTGGGTTATGAATTTGTCGCTGTCGGCAAAAAGTTAAGTCACCATACTTATATTCCCAGTTTGTCGTTTTATCAGGCTGTTCTTCCCAAGTTCGACATCAATTAGTGACTGAAGAATGTTACCAGGCAGACAAAATGTCTGGTAACACGGTGAAGCCATTACGCAATCATGAGAGTGTATTACCATGTTTGGATGTAAGTCTTCGTATGGCGTGAGAACACATGGTAATGATGGCTCTGATTCAGCATAGGGAGCCAAGTGGTTATGATGCCTTTCATCCGTCGGACTGTGTTTATTGTGGCTATGCTGTGTGGTTCCGGCACTGTGCTTGCAGCCAGCAGCAATACATTCTGTGCAACACCGCCACACACAATAAGGCCTGATTTATCCCAGATCATGGCGTCGAACACGCCAGAAACAAGCATAGTGATTTTTCAGTCTATGTTACGGCAGGCAAGTAAATATCATGATAAAACAGCCCTGATTGAGTTGCTTGGCGCAATCGCGCATAACTATTATCTGGTTGGGAATAACGAGCAAGCACGCTTCTATTTAAAGCAGGCTGAACCTTTTGTATCCGATGCGGCAGATACCACGAAAACAAATACCAGCCTGGTGAATACCATGTAGAACGCAAGAAATAACAGATTTGATATTCATGATTGTTCATAGGACACAAGGTAATTGATAAATTTGACATTGAGCGAAGTTATTTGTTTGTTTTACATTCCGGTATAGGATTTGATGAGGGCCTGAGATAAATTGGCGTGAAGTGAATGTTGCTGTATCTTTGCAATGAAGATGGGCCTGTTTTCTTGTGGCAGGGGTTGTTTGTGTCTGAAGTCGTGAGGTGGAATCTGTAATGGCAAGGGAGGATTGGATTGATGCCTGGTTCCTGGATATCTGGGCAAATGCGAGTAGTTCCAGCCTTGCTGAATATGTCTCCGATCCTTTTGTTTTTCACTTGCCGGGTGGTCGTCGGCACCCACTGTCTCATGAAAGCTACCTTTCCTATTTGTTGTTATGGCGGCAAAAATTTAAGTCTGTCGCTTTCTCGATCTCAGATGTCATTAGCCAGCCGCCACTGACAGTGGTCAGATATCGCTGTCAGGCTCAATATCATGGCGGATGGTTCAATTTACCGGGTAAAAAACAGACGATACAAATGACAGGTATGATCCAGTTCCGGCTGCAAGATGGCGTGATCGTTGAGTGCTGGCTGGAAGATAGCAGCTTTGAGCTCTATAAACAGTTATCAGGCGCCGTGAAGTAATTTATGTCACTCATACTCTAAAAGAGAAGAACATACGGCTGAAATAACAGTATTTTAGATGTCAAAAGGCCATGTTTATACACCTTTATGTCAGACATTTTTGTCATAGAGACTTTTTTTGCGACAAAGATGGAATGTCAAAAAGTTAGATTTCTTTGTGATAAAAAATGCACCTATATAATCCTAAGTAATAATAAACCGCACAAAATCGCCATTGGAACTTGTTCAACTCATTGAAGTCTTATAGGTAGCAGAGTTTTTTTTCATTGTTGCTTATATTTGAAACAAACACGAGCGGCTGGATTTATTTAGTTTATTGATCGTTAATTATTATAAGTAAATACATTTTTGCCCTGATATTCATACGAATTCTTATCAGTACATTTTTATTCATCGACAAGGAGTGTCAACCGCCATCCATGCACTTGATCATAAGAGCATGGGAATATGACACTAGCAGTTTAAGGTGAATATGTGATTTGGGTTAGCAGTAGTCATCATGACAAGCAGGTTGAAGCGAAAGAAAATTTGAAGCTTTCGCACAAGGTCATTGAGATTTCTCCTTACGAGTTATTGTCATCAATGACGGGGCAAGAGCTGATTTTTCTTGAAGTGATTGATTCGACATCGGAAGGATTTGAGCTGCTGCGCGCAGTGAAAAATCGTTTCCCAGCCGCAAAGGTTGTTGTCGTATACCATAACCTGGATGGGAGTCTGGCACTTAATGTATTAAGAGCCGGTGGTGAAGATGTGCTGGCGGCCAATGCCAGCAGGCAAGAGCTGGAGGAGTGTTTTAGCAGACTGCATACGCATAATATTGAAAATGAAGCTGAGCCTGGTTTCGAAAACCGTGAGCTTTCAATCCGGCCTGCACTGAAAATTATTGATGAAAACCTGAGCTCACCACTGCGCGAGGAAGAACTGGCGAGTGCTTGCCATTACTCACCGACCTACTTCTCTCGTTTATTCCATAGCATTATGGGCGTCACGCTGAAACAGTACATCATCAAGAAACGGCTGGATCTTGCGTGTGGATTATTAAGCTCTGATCGCGAGAAAATTTCTCAGATCGCAAATTCTTCAGGCTTTAAGGATGTTTCCTATTTCTCCCGTGTTTTTAAAAAGCACATGGGATGCTCACCGGGTGAGTTCAGAATGAGGAAGCACAATTTAAATCACAATTAACCTGTTATTGGAGTGTTTATTCGCGTGTCTGTAAATATAAATACTTCTGTATAAATTCCTTCATTGTGTTTACTGCATTGCGAAACAATGCAGTTTTTTTACGCACAATTTCTCATAAATAAGACAACGTATTGGCATTAATGGAAATCACAAAAAAATACAGAAACTTTCAATTTTGACACACAATTATTCTGTCCTCAGATGAAAATGATCACACAGACACTGCTATCTTTATTTCAATGCTGAGTAAGCGTGTTCTGTTGTTTCCGGAGGTGTCCGATGCGATTCACCTTATCTTTTAGGTTGCTGCTGCTGTCTTTAGCACTGTTTCTGGTATGTGTCAGTCAGGTTCATGCGGCGTCGAGCCGATTACAGAAAGTCATGGACAGGGGAGTGCTCCGGGTGGGGACTACCGGCGACTGGGGGCCAATGACCATGAGGGATCCTGCGACAAATTTCTACAAAGGATACGATATTGATATCACGACTGAGCTGGCCAAGGATCTCGGTGTGACTGTTGAATACGTGGCCACGGACTGGAAAGCCTTGGTCAGCGGAATTGTCACGGAAAAATATGACCTGACCGGCAGTGCGGCGCTCAATATCAGCCGGGCGAAGATAGTTGGCTACAGCCAGCCTTACTATTACCTTGCCTTTGTGCCGGTGACGCAGAAAACGAACCAGAATCGCTTTCGTTATTGGGCCGATTTTAACGCTTCATCGGTAACGGTGGCTTCCCGCCGGGGAGCTGCTGAGGAAACGATGGTAAAAGAATTCTTTCCCAGAGCCAGGCAGCAGGTCATTGAGAGCGGAAAATCTTATCAGGAATTACTGGCAAACCGTGCCAATGTCATTGTGACGTCCAATATTGAGGCCGCAATGCTAATCAGCCGATTTCCACAGTTGACCATTCCCAAGGTGCAGGGGATGCGACGGGCGACACCTTTGGCGATGCTGATGCCAAGAGATGATCAAGTCTGGATTAATTTCATTAACCAATGGATAGAATTAAAGAAAACGCAGGGATTTTTTGACCGGATAGCCGAAAAATGGGGACTGGCCGTCATGGATATTGAGTAACCAGTCTGTGCTGTGTCGGAATCTAAGTCATTCACTCTGGATCTGTACTGGCCACTGCGTCACTATGGTGAAAAGTACTGATTTGGAGGTGGATATGGATTTGTCACGGTATCAGGGATTAATTTTCGACATGGACGGCACACTGATTGACTCAATGCCAGCCCACATAGCAGCCTGGCGCTATGCCTGCGAGCAATTCAACATTCCTTATGATCCGCAGTGGCTGATGAGTCTGGGGGGATCGCCCACGATCAAAACCGCGCAAATGATGAATGAAAAATATCAGACCGATCATGATATCCAGGAAGTGGCGGATACCAAATGGCGCTTTTTTGAAGCGCTGGAACACAAGGGAGAGACGATTCCGGCCACTGTTAATCTTTTATTGCAGTATAAAGGCCAAAAGAAAGTGGCCGTGGGTACCGGATGCCGCAAGGTGAATGCAGAAAATTTGCTGACCATAACCGACATTTTGCCCTTACTTGACGCCTTAGTTACTGCTGACGATGTCCGGAACCATAAACCTCACCCGGATACTTTCCTTGAAGCTGCTCACCGTATTGGGCTGGCACCTTATCAGTGTGTGGTTTTTGAAGATACCGATTTAGGTCGGCGGGCGGCATTAGCTGCAGGGATGGACTGTTTTCTTGTTGTCGATGGCGCAATCACAGAATTCACCTCAGCAACGCCAGTGAGGTAGCGCTACATTAGGGTTGACTAAATTTATGATTCTATGTGATTTATTTTTTATTTAGTGGCAGGATTTTAATGCGTTTTTATGCTGGTCGCACTACAATCAAAATATAATATTAAGTAAGGAGGTGATTGTGAAAGCCTTAACAACAATAGTAGTGGGATTATCTGGTCTGGCTTTAGCAGGATGCAGTGCATCTATCGATGAGCGTGCCAATGATTTCGTCGATGTCAGCTATTCCTTATGTGGTGCAAAAGTCAAAGCCTTTTCTCAGAGTGATGACGGAAAAATCCGCGTGGTGTGTGAAAACGACAGCTATTTTTCTGTCAATAATCAACAAACGCTGACAGTCATGAATGAGATTAACGGCGCATATTGCCATGGACGAGGATTCAGCCATTTTAATGAGCGCTCAGACTTTTATACGTTCACCTGCATGAATGACAAAAACTTCAACATTCCCAAGTAACTGATTTTCTTTTATTTGCCCAGATCGTTGACTCGAGACCCGCATACGCTGCGGGTCTTTCCATAAATTGTTACTGAGTTTGTCTTCTTGATGCGGCTCATAGCGTTTACTGATTTCCTTGTTAGTATAGATTTGGTTCCAGATAGTAATGCCACAAAAGGATTTCGCATTGAATCAGAAATTTATCACTGCCAGCATCGGGCTGGCCATCTCCGCATTTTCACTACATTCCGTTGCCGCCAATGTGCCTGAAGGGGTTGTTTTAGCCAAAGAGCAGCATCTGGTACGAGCCAACGGCGCAGAGCCGAGTACATTAGATCCGGGCTTTGTGGGTTCAGGCAGCCCGGGTGATGTCATCGTGAATGACTTGTTCGAAGGGTTGCTGATTGAAAATCTGCAGGGCGAAATCACGGCAGGGCAAGCTGACAGCTGGGTTGTGTCTGACGACGGCAAAACCTACACGTTCAATCTGCGTAAGGGCCTGAAATGGTCTGATGGTCAGCCATTGACCGCCATGGATTTTGTGTTTGCGTGGCGTCGGGCGGTTGATAAATCGACAGGCAACAATACCGGATTCAATTTGGTCACCGCCAACATTACCCATGCCCAGGACATACTGAATGGTGAAAAACCGGCATCCGAACTGGGAGTGAAAGCGCTCAACCTGCATCAGTTGCAGGTGACATTAAGCCGCCCGACGCCGTATTTCCTTAGCCTGATGAGCATCAAAACCTTCTTTCCTGTACCGGCACATGTGGTGAGTCAATACGGTGATCTGTGGACCCGTGCCGATCATTTTGTCTCAAATGGTGCCTATGTTCTGAAAGAATGGGTGCCAAACGAAAGGGTTGAAGTGGCACGGAACCCTTATTACCGTGATAACGCATCTACGGTTATCAATGATGTGACCTATCTGGCGCTCTCGTCACAAAGTGCTGAGCTGATGCGTTACCAGGCGGGTGAAGTGCATATGACGAACCGTGTCCAGCTGGAGTATTATCAGAAATTACTGAAGGACAGCCCGGAAGAGATCAAATCTCTGCGCTTATTGGGCTCTTATGTGTATGCCTTTAATACCCAGCAGCCTCCATTTGATAATGC
The DNA here is from genome assembly GCF_037162255.1 of Photobacterium sp. Hal280. NCBI lineage: Bacteria > Pseudomonadati > Pseudomonadota > Gammaproteobacteria > Vibrionales > Vibrionaceae > Photobacterium > Photobacterium sp. Hal280. Next base: position 1,697,077 of record NZ_JARLUO010000005.1, on the reverse strand, counting down.
CAATGTACGCCGCGCGCTGAGTATGGCAATCGACCGTGATTTGCTCGTGCAAAAAGTAACGGGACAGGGCGAGCCCGAGGCTTTTTCTGTCGTGCCGGATATCATTCCAAACTATCAGAATTTCATCCCGGCATTTAAGTCTCAGACTCATGACGAGCGCATTGGTGAAGCGAAAGTGCTGCTGGCAAAAGCGGGCTATAGCAAGAGCCATCCGTTGAATGTCACGCTGACTTACAACACCAGTGAAAATCATAAAAAGCTGGCACTGGCGATTGCCTCGATGTGGAAGTCTCTGGATGTGAGTGTAAAGCTGGAAAACATGGAATGGAATGCTTACCTGGCGGCAAAAGCGGCGGGTGATTATGCCGTTGCGCGTTCGTATGCCTTTGGTGATTATGCAGAGCCATCCTCTGTGCTCAGCAGTTTCACCTGCGGGCATGTCAGTAACGAGACCGGATTCTGCAACAAGGAATTTGACGCCTTGCTCAAGCAGGCCGCTGATATGGCGGATGAACAAGCACGGTATGGCATTTACCGTCAGGCAGAGCAGATTCTTGATCAATATTCGCCGATCATGCCAATTTACCATTACAACCACACACGGCTGGTGAAAAGTCACCTGAAAGGGTTTCCGGACAACAATCCGAAGGGCAACATTTATGCCAAGGACATGTATTTCATCGCAAAGTGATTCGAAAAGCCTGTTTTTACAGGCTTTTTTATATCGCTGATATCCGTATTCTTTTGTCGGTCAGAATGACAGACAGACCCGACTGTAGTTCATCTGTCAGTGCGGTTACTGATACTTAAGCCCGGATGATTGGACATTGTGAAACGCATTAAAAAAAGCCACTCGCTGTAAAACGAGTGGCTTGACTTTAGATGACCCCTTTAGGGATCAATATCTGTTCAAGCGTGACGGTGAATCATTAAAGCTGAGTCCAGGCATCCTGCCAGTACACGCCCACACCTGGTTCATAGGCCCAGGCAGCACCTGAACACCAACCAGAATAAGGGTAGGGTTTACACTCAAAGTTCAGGCCACCGTTGGACACTTGATCACCGGCCTGGTACGCAGTGCCTTCCACATAGGCTGGGAAATCACCTTCACCACCTGTTCCGCTATTGTCTTTTGCTACTGTTACTGTCAGAGCGGCGGAATCGCTAACCGTTCCGTCAGAGACGCTCACACTGAAAGACAATGCGGTGTCACTCGTATAGCTACCGGCCGTAAAGCTCAGGCTTGAACCATTAATCACGGCGTTCACACCTGCAGGTACAGTCCAGTCGTACGTCAGGGTATCGCCATCGGCATCCGTGGACTGTGAGGCATCCAGGGTCACCACATCACCGGCATTGGCTGTACCAGGGCCCGTTAATGATGCAACTGGCGCGGTGTTTTGTGCACCCGGTGCTTTAGCAGTGACTGTGATGCTGTCGGTTGCCGTCGCCCCTTCGTTATCAGTGACCGTCAAGGTAAAGACATACTGCGTATCAACCGTAACCTCTGGCACAGCAACGCTTGCAGAAGCAGTGTTCGCACCCGACAAGGTCAATGCCGGTCCGCTGGTCTGTTCCCACTGGTAGCTGGCAATCTGACCATCACTGTCTGTTGATGAAGCACCGTTCAGAGTCACAGTGGCTGCAGTATTGACTTGCTGATCAGCGCCTGCACGTGCAACAGGAGCACGGTTGCCAGCAGGTGCGCCAGCCAGGGATTCTTGCATCGCATTCAGGATGTCGCCATTATCCGCATCAATTTCCCACGCGAACAGACCGGCAAGTCCCAGATCCCGAGCATATTGACCTTTGGCCATGATAGAACGCGGGCTGTCGTAGGTGATTAAATCGCCGTTACTTGGGTCATAAGCCCAGGGTGCTTCAGCCTGCTCATCGTAGCCTAATACGACGCCGGCTTTATTCTCATAGCGTGTGACAACATCTTTATAGTCGATCACGCCTGCTTCCCAGGAACCTGCGACTGGACCATTACCCACACCTGTCATCGGGTTGGTCGGATCTGTCATGCTGGCTTGGGTTACACCTGTCCAACCGCGGGCATACATGGCTGCGCCCACCACCAGTTTGTTGGCAGGTACCCCCTGAGCCAGCAGACGCTCAACACCATGCGCAGCGGTGTATGCCGGGCCTTGGCGCGGCTCACCGTTTTCATCAATACCCGTGCCGTTACATTGGTCAGCAGTCAGATGGCTGCCACAGTTCAGCGCTGTCTGGTGACCGAGGATATTGTTGAAGGCACCGTAGAAGTCGTAGCTCATGTTGAAGATGTAGTCCATGTACTGAGATGCCTCAGCGTAGTTCACCACATCAATTTTGTCATAACCTACGCCAATCGCAGAAGTCAGTTCAAACTGACGGCCTGTTTCGGCTTCCAGTCCATCCAGCATGGTGCGCAACTCGCGCATCAGCGCGACGTATGCCGGGCCGTCATTCACCGGATCGCCCAGCGTCGTATTGGCGCCTTTGCCGCCTGGGAATTCCCAGTCGATGTCGACACCATCAAAGAATTTCCAGGTTTGCAGGAATTTCTTCACACTGGCTACAAAAACATCACGCTTGGATTTGTCGGTGAAAGAGAAGAAAGGATCAGACAGTGTCCAGCCACCAATCGAAGGGATAACCTTCAGATCCGGGTAGCGCTGCTTCAATGCCATTAACTGGCCATAATTTCCTTTGTAAGGGGTGCTGTAGGTATGGCCAGATTGTGGTTGTGGCATCTGGACAGCAGCCCATGGGTCGTGAATGGCGACTTCAAAATCAGGTGTGCCGGCACAGGCACGGTTCAGCGCAGCCAGGCTATTGCCATTTTCAATTTCGCCCAGTGATGCATTCGGACCACAAATTGGGATGAAGCCATAAAGAATGTGTGTCAGGTTCTGGGCAGGGATCTTGTCGACGGTGAATTTACGGCCAAAAACACCCCACTCAACAAAATAGGCACCAACAACGGTATCTGCAGGCGTTGCGTAGTTGCCGTTGTTCGGATCGACATTCATGGGGAGTGGATCAAGATGGCTGCCGTCTGTATCTGCGACGACGATGTTGGTTGCAGGACTGCTGCTACATGCTTCTTCAGCGTCAGCACCACGACATAATTCGACGGTTAACGCATACTGGCCACCCTGAGAGACGGACAATGTCGTGGAGCCCTCACCACTGGATGCCGGGTCAATACTTTCCTCAAAGACCACACTACCATTGAGTTTTACTTTCCAATGGTCTGCCGTTTCGCCTGAATAACGCTGCCAGGCTACGGGGACTTCAGCCGCATTTTTCAGTGTGACAAGATCTTTGTAGGTTGTTGCAGCCTGATCGACTTCAACGATGGCATAGTCTGTTTCCATCCATGCGAGTTGAGGGGTACCCGGTGCGGCAAGCACGCTGCAGGACATAGTCGCGGCGGCAACAGAGAGTGCCACCAAGCTAAACTTGTTGAATAACATTGCTTTCTTCCTTGAGTTGAAACAATCAAAAAGGGCAAATGACATCTCGGTCATTGCACTTCAATAAATAGAACAGTTTCTTTTTTTCTCAAAGTAAGAAAGTTAAATAAATGATAAAAATGTTAATTAATGTGATCTTTTTTGCATTTGTGGTGTATTTTTAACCGAAATAAGTCTGTGGTAATGATGTTAAAACGAGAAATCCTTTGTTTTTAATTTGGTTTATAAAGAAATTAAAATAAGTTCACTGCAATATGATGGTTATGAATAGGGGGTGCCATAAAAGCAATACTTATTAATTATCAAAGAGATGTAATTGCTCTACTCCAGCAGGAGCAGAAGCACGAGCAGAAGCAAACGGGTGGACTGGGTTTACGTGCTGACGAGAAAAGCACATCAGTGGATCAGGCGGGCTTGCAACCTTCTTATCAATTCGAAACGTCTGAACAAGAAGATAAGCGCCAGTTAAAAAACAAGCCAGAATAATTCTGGCTTGTTTTTATTAGCATTGTCTTGCAGATTTAGCGTAATTCTTTCGCAGTATCAGGCTTAGGGTGCCAGGCACCGTTTAGATCGCTCAGTTCCGGGAACTTATTGCGGTCAAACGTTGGCACTTGACCATTTTTCACTTGTACTTCGTAATCTTTGATCACCTTGATAGCCAGATTAGACAACAACACAAGTGCAGCAATGTTAATCAGTGCCATCATGCCCATGGAAGCATCGGCCATGTTCCATACAACAGGCAGCGAGGCAACTGAGCCAAATAACACCATAGCCAGTACGATGATTCTGAATGTGAACAGGCCTTTCTTCGTATTGCCGTTGAGGAACATGATATTTGTTTCTGCGTAACTGTAATTCGCAATAATGGAAGTAAAGCAGAACAGAATGATAGCAGCTGCCATGAAATAGGTTGTCCAGCTGCCTAACTCGTTGGTCAGAGCTTGTTGCAGCAGACCGATACCAGAAGCAGCATCAGGCTGATCCATCACACCTGACAGCATGATCATCGCGGCTGAAGCTGTACAAATGACAATGGTGTCTGCAAACACGCCCAGCATCTGTACAAAGCCTTGTGATGCAGGGTGGTTAGGGTTGGGTGTTGCACTGGCTGCAACATTGGCCGCTGAGCCCATACCCGCTTCGTTCGAGAACAGGCCACGAGCGATACCACTTTGCATCGCCTGCGCAATGGTATAAGCCACGCCGCCAGCTGCAGCTTCCTGCCAGCCGAAAGCACTTTTCACAATCAGCGAGATTGCGGCAGGCAGCTCAGACATGTTCATGATGACAATCAGACAAGCAATAGCCAGGTATCCGACAGCCATAACCGGCACGATACGAGCAGAAGCTTGAGCGATAGATTTTAATCCGCCCATGATGAAGAAGGCAGAACACGCCACAATCACCAGCCCGACATACTTACGGTCGATCTCAAAAGAATGGTTGAGGGCAGCGGTAATGGTGTTTGCCTGAACGGCATTGAAGACTAATCCGAAAGCAATAATCAGACAGACAGAGAACAGGGTGCCCATCCAGCGGGCGCCAAGTCCCTGCTCCATGTAATAGGCCGGACCACCGCGGTATTGTCCGTCTACGTCTTTGACTTTATAGACTTGCGCAAGTGTGGATTCTACAAAGGCGGTCGCCATTCCCAGCAGGGCCATCACCCACATCCAGAAAATGGCACCCGGCCCGCCGACTGTCAGTGCGACAGCGACACCAGCCATATTGCCGGTACCCACGCGGGCCGCCATCGAAGTACAAAATACCTGATAAGAACTGATTCCAGATTCTACATCTCTGCCTTTTTTCAAGACACTGATGGCATGGCGAAACTGTCTAATCTGAATGAAACCGAGGCGAAAAGTAAAATAGATACCTACAGCAACCAGCAGATATACAAGAAGGTGGCCCCATAGTAGTCCGTTAATGTCGCCAATGATGCCCATTAATTGTTTGTTGAGAATGGCGAGCCAATTGTTAATCGTTGCATCCATAGAATGATCCTGTGATGTCATATTGACTAAGAAGCAGGACAACAAGCATTGTCCTAAATGAAGGGAATGATTCAGCTCACTGGCTTATGCAGCGAGATGAAGTGGTGTTCCCGAATGTGTATTAGTGACTTAATTTTCGTGCGAGAAGGTAGCACAAAATCCCGCAAATGGCTCAGGATATAGATCACGTTTTTAATGGATTTATACTGCTTTCAATGAGGATTATTACGCTGAATTTATTTTTTTGTGTTTTAAAAACAGTTGCTTATTGAGTTTTTGCTGTCTGTGCTGTAGGCGAAAAATCAAAATGAGATTAATTTGTCATTAACGGAATTTTAAACTAAATTTAACGATGATTGTCAGTTTGTAACACTTTGACGTTTAGATTGATGTTGTGCTTTGACCTGATTGAAAGGCGCTGTTTTGTTGATGATGCCGTCTGATTAATGGACTTGATAATCGAGAGGTGGAGAGGGAGAAGGGCAAGGAGACGTCATTGTCTTTTGCTTCGTGCTGATTGAGATACAACTGAATTGGTAACCACATATGCAAACGAACAGATGTTCATTGATGACAATGAACTCTTCGTGTTGTCCGCATTTTTTGCAATATGGTGCCTGTTCCATATCATGCTCCTTGGGGAATCGAGCCAATGATAGACTGAAGCAGCAGTTGCTAAAAAAAGTTTTGACAAAAATTCGAGGGGAAACAAATTAAAGAAGAGAGGAATGAAACAGAAAAAGCCTTTTGGTCGGACATACTGGATTTGAACCAGCGACCCCTACTCCCCAGAGTAGTGCGCTACCAAACTGCGCTAATGTCCGCCAAAAGGCTTGCTAACTGACGAGTATAGTACCAATACTGACTGCTTTTGGCAAAGCTAAATTGCTGAGAAACAGGCTATTATTTCATCGATTGAACAGCTGCCGGCTGATTTTGAGGGTGATTTGAGGATGAAAGGGTATTTGTGGTGGCCGCGACAGCGCAGAAGGTATCCGGCAGATTTGCTAAAATAAATGTGTTGTAGTGGCAACTGAGAAACTTAGCCCGATAATCGCAGAAATCATTTTTTGGTCAGAGAATTGTCAAGGACACAAAAATTATGTTCACAATAACGAAGACTGAGAGTATTATTTAATTACTGCTGCTACTCTTACATCCTCGTTAGAGTTCTCTATTATAATTAAGTGAGCGTACTACTCTTCTCACATACGCGCAGCAGAAGTCATAGCGTTAGTTTTTCGGCAGAATACGGATCTTATGAGATATCTGGGGATCTTGGTTTAATTTTATTAATTTTGCTCTATTTCAAATAGCACAACAAGTGTCATGAATCTGTTAGTCGATGGCAAGAAAGTGCTCTTTATAAGAATAGTGTTTAGAGGTAATTCATGGCTAACTTTTCGGATGCGGAAAAAGCACTCAGTGCGATGCTAAAGAATGTTGAAAACGGTAAACATCTGCAAGAGACCAGAACTGACTATCGTCAGGCACTGATTGACTTTGCAGACGAAGTACCTGGCAGACAGCGTGCTGTCATCAAGCGAATTCCGCTGCAGAAAATAAATGATTTAATCGCTGTATTGAACGAATTTAAAGAAGAAGCTCGTCAGGTAAGAATGATTGAGATTCTGGCGTTGATGGAAAAAGACGGTGTACACCCTGAAGAGTTGATGGACTCTCAGACAGAGGAATAACCGAACGTCTATCTGATTGCTATTGATAATAAAAAAGGAGAGTATTACTCTCCTTTTTTATTATGCTTCAGTGACTGTTGTGATGTAGTCGACTTCATTTTTATATTTGCGGACATTCCGTGAGAGAGTCCCTTTGGGTACACCATATCGCTTCTCGGCTTCATAGCTTGATAACCCTTCGAAGACGACAGCCTCAACAGCAGTACGTTGATTTTGGGACTTGAAAATTCGCTCTGAGATTACTTTAAATTGTTCACGTGTCATAGCCAAAACTACTCGCTTGTTATTCCTTTATAGGCCTGCTGGGTATGACTGACCGGCAGTTCTGATTCCCGGTATAGTAGCAGTCATACCCTAACGTAAGCTTAATAAGCGAATATTTACTCCAGGAGTATCAGGCCGGTGGGAAGCGAATCGCCGTAAACACGCTGGTTTTCTTCCTGGGTCAACACTTTATGCTCTGCGACCATGTCGATCCAGCGCTCTGGCACCTTGCTTGCCTGCAGTTTACTGATGACTTTTTGGCGTAACTCATCATCAATATCAAGCGTTCGGTCGCCAGTTTTGCGGCACATCATTACAGCGGCAAGGGCGATATCTGGTTCATTTTTCCAGTCTGAATCTAATAATTCTGGCAGGCAGTAGCTGATATGCTGAGCCGTTAACAGGTTATGCCGACTTCCATAGAGCGGGAAGCGACTGCCAATCCTGCCAATTGCCCACCAATGCGCCTGCGCAAATTGTGGTTTTTGCAATCGTGAGAATAACCACTCGATCAGTTGCAGTTTCTTTTCAAATGCAATGTGCTCAAGAGAAGCCGCTAAACGCACCATTTGCTCATAGCCACGCTCTTGCATCTCTTTCGCTAATTTAGGGGTGCGGGTCGCGCTCGGATTAATGTATTTGGCGATGTCTTTGTAAATGATTTCTTGCTGCGCCTGATTGAGACCACCAGCCACACGGCGCCAGAATATCCACCAGTCATTCCAGCTCTGAGCCGATTGGTGAAATTGCAGATTGTGCTGATACAGCGCCCAGACTTGATTCATGCGCCAGTCATCAACCGGATCACCAAAACCGGGTCTTAAGGTATAACCTGTCAGCTTCAGCCAGTTTCGCTCATGCACAGCGGAACGGCGTCGCCGCTTTTTGCTGTCAAGTAAGGTGTCGGCTAAGGATCTCAATGCTGGCATTTCCCAGTCTTCACGCTTACCCAAATACTTTTCCAGATCACTTCTGAGTGTTTTGACAGGTTTTTCATCCGCGTGTTTTTTGCTGCCGCCATACGCTTTCTGAATGGCGACTCGGGCTGATTGCAAAGCGCTTGGATGAAGCATATCGTCAATTTCATCAGTGTCATTATCGCCAGCGGCAGTTTTCCGTACGGAAAACTCGACCTGCCATCGTTTACCAGGCATATCTACGCTGACGCATTCTAATTGCAATGTGCCCACTTCCGTGAGCTGACAGGCCAGTGTCACGTCAACTCTGTCTTTCTGGTTTGCTGCCAGTGATTCTCTGTCGGTTTCGCTGTCCAGGGTAATCACAAAAGGGGGCAGCGAGGTCATATGAAGATTATCCAGAGGAAGGATATCCCCGGCCGAGATCAGCGTATCCTCAGAGGAGGCATACAGATCAAAACGAACCGGTTCGCCTAATGTCAGCGAGAACTTTCTCTCTGACAGTAAAACTTCAATACCTTCTTCAGTGCCTCGCGGTAACAGGCAAATACCAGAATGATCGGGCTGGGTATGCAGGTCGAGGAAAAATGAGCGCGCCGATCCACCGCCAATCTTCAACTGTGCGCCGTGTCTGGCTTTTGCATACGCGACGGCGCCGTATGCGACAGCCAGATCGGGATGCGGATTGTCCAGACAGGTGACGCTTGATCCTTTCCAGTGGGCAAAAATATCCTGAACACGTCCGGACAAAACAGGGCTGTTGAACACGCCGCCATTGAGCAGAATCGCAGGGGGAATCGCCTGAATCGTTTCCTCGCTGCTGGCTTCGGTGAATCCCAGAGCCTCACGGCAGGCGGCATGATGTTCACTGATGAAATGGGCCAGATGCCTGGAGATAGCCGGATCTGAGGCGTAGGGTAAACCGAATTCCACAACGGCACTTTGACGTTGGTTTGGCTGTTCATCAAACGCACTGACCGGGAAAAAACCGTCGAGCGCAATGTGGTTGACTTGCGCCTGGGTGATCACCGCAGAGCGGCTGCCGCCAATCAGCTTCGATCCACTGCCGAGCAGTGTCACGCTCACCTGATCGGGTGCATTGTCTGCCAGTAGTTGTTCCTTTGCGCGTCGTGTTTGCTGAATAAGTTTCGACAGACCCGCAGCGCTCAGCCGTTTGCCACCGGTGTGCAGGTTATTCTCTGCCTGATGGGCGAGTGCTAAATCCAGGTTATCCCCACCCAGCATCAGGTGGTCACCCACGCCGATGCGATCAAGCTTAAGCCTTTCATTCTGGTAGCTGACTTGAATCAAGCTGAGGTCTGTGGTACCGCCGCCAATGTCGCACACCATCAAAAGCGGTATATCTTTCAACAGGGTTTCCGCTTCATGGTGGTGACGGGAATACCAGTCGTAGCACACAGCCTGCGGTTCTTCGAGCAACACCATATGACTCAGACCGGCCAGTCTGGCCGCTTCTATCGTTAGCGCTCTGGCGCCTTCATCGAAAGAAGCGGGTATGGTGATCACAACATCCTGGTGGGCAAGTTTGTCTTGTGGATGATGGTAGTCCCAGCACTGACGGACATGATTCAGGTAACTGGCACTGGCAATCACCGGGGATACTTTTTGCACACCGCTGCTGGCTGCCCATGGCAGAATCGGTTGGTTGCGATCAACGCCCGTATGAGATAGCCAGCTTTTTGCACTCGTGACTTGCCGGCCTTCAACTTTGGCCCCTAATTCGCGGGCATATTCACCGATGATCGCTTCTGGAAAGTCGCCATTCACTGGGTTGTCATCCCAGGGCAGAACACACAGATCAGGTGCTATTTCACCGCTTGTCGGATGGTATCTGAACGAGGGTAAAAGGGGTTTGCGTGCCACTTCACCAGGGGCGATGAGCTGGTCGATGTCAAAAATCTTTACAGCTTCATGTTGAAGATCTGAAGTAATCGGGCAGTAGGCGACAACGGTATGTGTTGTACCTAAATCTATACCCACTAAATATCGGGGAGAAGACATGTAAGACTCCGTACCTGTTTTTACTCAGAGGTTACCGCGTAACTAGCATGTGACTGAGACTGGGTAAGCCGGGTAAAATAACGGCGCAATGAATGCGCCGTCGAAATTTCATCTGAGAAAGTCTCAACTTTCCCGAACGTCAAACTCTACTTGCCATTTCTGTCCGCCATCGGTTGGAATGGCTTCCAGGCATAAGGTGCCCAGCTCTGTCACCCGTGCAGCCAGTGAAACGGGAACAATTTGCCCCGCAGTACGGCCATCGGAGACCGGCAGGGTCACTTGAATCGCTGGCAGTTCCTCCAGCTCTTCCGGTTGCCACCAGTCAAGCAGGACACCCGGCTCATCTTCCCGGCGAACGGTTGAACCGAAGAAACGGAAGGTCACGGGCTGACCAATGATCAAGCCGAATTCTCTGTCTGACACTTCTGCATGACTGCCTTCTTCCATACCAAAAGGCGCCACGCAAAGTGCTTCTACAGGTGGCGCCATCCCCGGAATGGCTGGCATGGCACTCTCAATGCCAACATAGTAGCTGCTGGCAATACCACCGCGTATGCGAACACCTTTGCCCTGACGCACTGATCCGTAATAGGAAGCCCCATGGGCAACTGCCAGATCCAGATCCAACCCTTGCAGGCGCTTGGCTTTCGGACTGCCGGCCTGAGTCAGCCATTGATTAATGGTGGAAGTCAGGCGTTGAGAAAGCAGCTCAGATTTCAGCACGCCGCCGTTGAACAAAATCGCAGTCGGGCGAATGAAGCCGTCGTGAATTTGCTCAAAGCTATCAAAAAGCTCATCTACTGCGGAGGATTGACGGCTCAGAAAACCGGCAATATGGCGCGTGATCGCGGCATCTTGTGCGTAAGGCAGTCCCATTTGTGTCAGGGCACCGCGCTGCATTTCAACCGGATGCTCTTCAATACCAGTTTGCGGGAAGAAACCTTCCACCAAGGTTTGTTGTACTTCTTCTTGTGTCAGTTCTGTTTGCAGTGTGCCGCCCAGCAGCTTTGAACCCCGGCTTGGTACCACAATGGGAACCGCATGCAGCGTATTGTCTGTCAGCAGCGCTTCTTTCGCATCACGGCAAGCGTGGGTAATGGCTTGGATCTGCCAGGGCTGTAACGGCTTGCCTTCCTGAGCCAGTTTGGCTTTCAGGCGGTAAGCCAGCGCCAGGTCCATGTTATCGCCGCCCAGCAAAATATGATCACCGACAGCAACGCGGTTGAGTGTCAGGTTGCCATCTTCTTCTGTCACGGCGACCAGAGAAAGGTCGGTGGTACCCCCACCGATATCGACAACCAGAACGACATCGCCCACGCTGACCTGATCACGCCAGGTGTCATCGTTGTTTTTGATCCAGCTGTATACCGCTGCCTGAGGCTCTTCCAGGAGTGTCAGGTGCTTGAAGCCTACTTCACGCGCCGCTTCTGCAGTTAAGTCACGCGCCGCCGGGTCGAAAGAGGCGGGGACGGTTATGGTGACATCCTGATCGAACAGTGACGCATCAGGATGTGTATGATCCCAGGCTTTGGCCAGGTGGGATAAATAAGCGCGGGTTGCTTCCAGTGGAGAAACTTTCGTCACTTCGTCTGGCGCATTCAGCGGCAGAAACGCATCCCGACGGTTAATACCACCATGGCACAACCAGCTCTTGGCACTGGTGATTAAACGAATCGGGGTTTTGCTGCCTAAATGGCGTGCCATCGCACCCACAATCGCATTCGGCTGGGCATCCCATGGCAGGGCAGTATCCCCGGGTGCCAGTTCGGATTCATGTGCCTGATACATGAAAGAAGGCAGTTGCGATTTTTCTTCTACATTGCCCGGGGTGGTCAGCTGCGCAATTGGCATCACTGTGACCGGTGCATCGTCCTGTTGTAAATCAACATAAGACAGAACGCAGTGGGTCGTCCCAAGGTCGATACCCACACTGTATTTATGTTCTTGATGTGCTTGCATTATAGCTCAACCTCAGCAGCCGACAGGATACGCGGGTCGTGTCCGTCTGACATTTTAGGTAAATGAATTTCTGTAACTTTCCAGCCGCGGTGAATGAGAGTGCCAGTGAAAGGTGCTTTACCTACCACATTGCCTGTCAGGCGGACTTCAGAAGCATTAAAGCCTTCTGGTAAGGTGATGCGGGTTTCTTCTTCTTCACTGCGTACTGGCGCGAACCGGAAATATTCATCCAGTACTTTTTTACCGCCTTCGTGAATCACCCGGGCAGCTGCGCCAATTTCGGCATCAGCAAAGCCTTTCAGGTCTTCTTGCATAAAGTCGATGAAACGTGCTTCTTTTTGCAGCAGAGACAAGAGCTGAAGGGCAGCGTCAGGCGTTGCGGTTTTGAGCTTAGATTCCACCTCAACAATTTTCTCTACTTCAACAATCTTTTCGACCGGTTTTTCGACTTCGACAATTTTTTCAACCTGGACTTCTTTCTCGACGACTTTTTCAACTTCTACTGGTTTGCCTTTCTTTGTCACGTATAGCAGTAAAAGAATAACAACCAGAGCGGCCAGTACGCCATGTGCCATATCAATCGTGGTTGGCATTGCGGATAAATCCACCGTCATTTTTGAAAAGTCTAAAGCCATATTTATCTTCTCTTTTGTCCGTGACAAGCTGAAAAATTTTGGCCCGAATATTAACACAACATATTGCTAATAGAGCCAGTAAACACGCCATTTTTAGCGCTAGTTTCTCGAGAAACTGTCTCTTAGGTTACTTTGCAACCAAGTCAATATGACATTTTTCTGTCACAGGTTACATACTCTTATGATAAGAGCGGCAGTGGTAAGGCTCAAAAGCACTGAATGAGGCTGGAGTTTACCGCCCTTTATTACTGTTTAGCCTATTTTTTGAACCTGTGTGGAAATCACGTCAACTTTACCGGGGTGTCTGAAAATCAAACAGGCAAAATGCAACGCAATTTGAGTTGCAGGCTGCGATAATTTGTCCGGCAGAGACTCTGTCAGGGATAATCTAGCACTGCTTTTATGTCTGTGAGATTGTCGGCAATCCATTGTTTGTTGATGGCGCCCCATTCCTGAATTTCATACCGTCCGCTTCGGTGACGTTCTCCCTCTGCCTGTTTAAATTCACACACAATATCAAGGTCGGAGAGGCTTTTAATGGTGTCTTGTGCTGTGCGCCGCGGCATACCCGTATACTCAAGCAAAGCGGGCACTGTCGCGATGCCTTGGTCGATCAGGTGGGCGACGTACAAGCGACGATAAAAGCTGGATTTGGTTTTACTGATGGACATAGCGACCGTGTTAACTCCGTTTAAGCATCTTGACTGACGTTGCCAGAGTATCACCAATTTCAGCCCGGATGAACGGCGTTTTAAGGCGGCCTGACAGGACTTATGACTGTCGGAGAGTTTTACAGGGGCGGAAGTCCCCAGATGTGCATCACTGTAACTCACTGAAATGAATACCTTGAAAAAGTTGGCCCGAATAGTGCAGTTAAAAATGAAACCAGATACACCAGAAACAAAGTGCGTATTGCGTGAATGTTAGTGTAGTGATGTGAAGAAGAGGGAGTATCTGATATCACTGCTTCAGGGCTTAGGGGAAGCGCTGATACTGTGCAGGGATTCAGAATAATAATAACAACAGACTAAAACTATAATTTTCAACTGGCCACCTTCGGGTGGCTTTTCTTTGTTTCGTACTGCAGGGAGATCAGCCAGGAGAACAGACCAGGTGTTCTGGTTCTTGCAAGCTTGCCATGCTGGTATACAATACATTGTTCTTTTCCTGTCTGCCCACGACGATGACAGTGCAGGCTTCGCTTCAAACAATAAGGAAAATCGTCTCTGTTATGAGCAAATTGACGGCACCGGAATTTAAGGCCGAACTTCTTCACCCCCGATACTGGCCGACCTTGTTGATGATCGGCACGATGAAACTCATCAGTTTACTTCCTTACCGCATTCAGTTTCTGATGGGCAAAGGGGTTGGCAGGCTGGCCATCAAACTGCTCAAAAAGCGCCGTTATACCATTGAGCGTAATCTGGAACTCTGCTTTCCAGACATGCCAAAGGATGAGCGCGATGCGCTGATTCAGAAAAATATCGACAATGCCGGCCTGGCTTTGTTTGAAACCGGTATGGCCTGGTTCTGGCCTGAATGGCGGGTCAAACGACACATTCGGTTCGAAGGTGTTGAGTATCTGGATGAGCTGGATAAGCAAGGAAAAGGTGTACTGCTGGTGGCCGTTCATTCCATGAACCTGGAAGTCGGAGCGCGTGCCTTTGGTCTCCGGGCTCCGGGGGTTGGCGTCTACCGTCCGAATAATAACCCTTGTTTTGACTATTTCCAGTTTAAAGGGCGGGTGCGTTCTAACCGTTATATGCTGGATCGCAAAGATGTTAAAGGGATGTTCCGTGCCTTGCGTGAAGGGGAGCGGGTCTGGTATGCCCCTGATCATGATTATGGTCGTCGCCGTTCAACCTTTGCGCCCCTGTTTGCCGTTGAGAAGGCGTGTACGACGGTCGGCACCAGTTTGCTGGTTGATGCTACAGATTGTGCCATTGTGCCCATTGCCCTGGTCCGAGACACCGATGACGGTATGTATACGCTCAGAGTGTTTAAACCGTTGGAAGACTTCCCGCATCATGATCCGGATGCGGCGGCAGCGTACATTAACAAACACGCGGTTGAACCGATGATCATGCAGGCACCCGAGCAGTATATGTGGCTGCACCGGCGGTTTAAGACCCGTCCCGAAGGCGAGGCCAGTTTATACTGATTGGCAACAGATAAAAAAACAGCCCGCTTTGCGGGCTGTTTTTTTAGAGCGAGTGGATATCCGTCAGTCGGTCAACTGGCCGGTCTGATAGTCACGAATCGCTTGCTCGATCTCTTCCATGGTATTCATGACAAACGGGCCGTAATGTGCCACTGGCTCATGAATCGGGGTACCCGAAAGCAAGAGCAGCCCGGTCTCTTCTGTCGCCGTGATTGCCAGGCCTTCCCCGGCGGTTAACATCACCAGTTCACCAGCTTTGGCGTGTCGTCCCTCAATACTGACTGCACCCTGGTAAACATACAGCATAGCCTGGAAATCCGGGTTCAGGCAGCTGTTCAATTGCTCACCGGCGGCGGCACGCCAGTCTGCAATCGTGGTGGGGACACCCGTTTCTTGCAGCGGACCGGTCAGCGTGTCGCCGTCAATGGTGAGATCGCCGGCAATCACGCGAATCAGATTCTGCTCACTGAGCTGTTTCTCAGTAATCACGTCAGACTGGAAGTCATGGTACTGAGCGGGCAGCATTTTTTGCTGGCAGGCAGGTTTATCCAGATTTGAAAACCATGTAATTGCCCGTCGGACATAATGGGCATCTCACTGTGAATCACCCCTTTACCCGCTGACATCCACTGCGCGCCACCGTCTTTCAGCTCACCTTTGTTGCCCATGTGGTCCTGATGCTGGAAGTGGCCACGTAACATATAAGTCAGTGTTTCAATGCCTCGGTGCGGATGGGGGGAAACCCGCCAATATAGTCAGCGGCCTGATCAGACTTGAGTTCATCAACCATCAGAAAAGGCGAAAATGCCGCATTGTCGAAACCATGCACGCGTTGAATTTTGACACCATCACCATCAGAAGATGGGTGAGAGCGCAGGATTTGTTGAATTTGTCTGATTGCCATGATTGCCTCCGAATATCAGCTTCCGGCGTATTTTGAAAAAGTGTACGCCGGGCAGAGGCAACAGAACAGTTCAGGCTGACGAACAGCTTATTAGAAAAATTTGAATGAGTTGGCGCTTGGGGTTAGTTGTGGAGGCGGCTTTGAATGCGCTGCCAGGCTTCACAGGCTTGCCGGAACTTGTCTGTATTGCCCTCTGGACGGTCTGGATGCCAGCGCAGTGCCAACCTTCGCCATTGTTTGCGTATTTGTGCCGGGCTGGCGTCAGCGGGAAGTTCAAGTACGGCCAGATCCTGTTGCCAAGAGGCATTTGTCGTAACACTCAGGTTGCCAATGTGCTGCTGATACTTTTGCCAGAAGGTCGACAGCAGATCGCGGATGGTGTGGGTATCAGACTGATAATTTTGCCAGTCCAGATAATACTCCCTGAGCGGATCTTGCTCGTCGACTTGCTGATCACCCTGATTTTGCATCAGTTTGATGTCCATTGCCTGCGCCTGCAGCCACTGGCCGGGCAACAGCATTTGCTGCAACTGGTATAACGCATTCATCAGCAGAAAATTTCGTTTGAAAAGATCCTGTTCTGCGATCTCATCTAAGGTGTTCAGTAATCCTTGCTGCTTCAACGACTCTGCCAGCGTGTGCACCATCCATCCATCGGGTTGTTTTTCCAGCAGGCCGAGAATGGGCCAGATAAGCGGATTTTCAGGTTGTTCGTCAGATGGACGCTCTGGCAGGGTCATTCAGTGTTTCCGTCAGTTGTGAAAAAAGTGTCGCCTGATCATCGTCTGCGACGACAGGCAGTGGCACTCTAACAAACTCGGGTGTGAGACAAAAAGAAATCAAGGGATAGATAGCGGATAGGGGAATCGGTGTCACAGCTTGCGCATTTTCAAGCGATTGCATGAAAAAATCCGGGATAAGTGCATGACGCTGTTCATTATCCCGGAATGCTTATCTGATGTTGCTGGAGTGAGTGGTGTTACTCAATCGTGACGCCGTAATATTTCTGGATACACTTGGCATAATCGCCTTTTTTCAGCGTGGTATGCGCGGTTTGATAACCCGATTCAATCCGGCAGGCAAAGCTGCTGCCACCCGGGTTATCCGGGTAATAGCTCCAGTCATTTTCCCAGTACAGGCCAAAGGTGCTTTCGCCTGTTTTCTTGAACGCTTTCATACCCGCACAGCCCAGCTGTTCATCTGCGGGAATGGCAACACCCAGAGCGGCAGCGTGGCCACGGTAGTATTGAATACGGTTGACTGACTGGGGCTTCTCGGTTTCAAGCGTACACTCAATACCGCCATTGATGATCATCGTGGTGACACCAAAACCGGGCACGCGCTTCTCAGCAATATCGGTCGCTGTTGGCTGCCATGTCCCGTCAATGACATGCAGCATGGAAGGTTTCGGTGGCTGCGGATACACAAAGAAGAACACGGCAGACGCCAGGTTCAGCCAGCTGTCTGCAACACGATCCGGATCCTGCAGCAGTACGTTCACATCGTTAAAGATAAAATCAGAAAATGGTCCGTAGTTGTAGTGGTAAGACAGTTGTTTGGCACCACGGCCGAAATACTTCACAAAACTGCCGTCGGGGTTGGTGCCGCAGGGCCACTGTTCAGTCTGCCAGTTACTGGCGGCACATTCACTGTTGTAGCCACAGGAAGAGGCCTCTTCAGAACAACCGGCTTCGCGTACAAAGTACAGGCCCTGCCGCCATTCTTCGAAAGGCGAGTGAGGATTATGGGCGCCGGTTTCCTGAGTGAAATGCGCAAACATGACGGCCAGAGATTTGGCACAAATAGCATCTGATTGTGCGGCGCGCTCATCGGTATAGGTGGCACAAAAACCTTTGAATTTCGCGACGGCTTTCAGGAAGTTATTGTAGGTATAGGCGGCGTTGCGCTCCGGGAACAGCGTATCCCATTTTTGCTCACTGATTAAGGCTTCAACCCGTTTGACGTTATCCGGGTTGGTGGACAAGCCAGGCACAACGGCCTCTACAATGGCGTTGTCGCGTGTGCTGATGGAAGCCAGTACTTCTGTGAATTCAGGTGAGCTGGTCAGCTCGGCTTCACGGGCATCCAGATAGGCTTTGCTCATGATATAGCTGCCGTCCGGGTTCTGCCCAATGATCCCGTTGGCCGGTGTCGGTTCAGGCGTGGGATCCGGATCAGGGCCGGGGCCAGGGTCCGGGTTATTGTCTGCACTGACCCATTCCCAAACGCCTGTGCCGGGTGTGGCGTCTGGTGCTTCTCCTTGTGTCCACCATTTCGCTTTATATATCTGACTGTTGTAAGAAACATGGTCGTCACCGACATACACAGCACTGCTTTGGTATGCCGGATAAGTTGTCGTGGTTGCTGAGGCCGCGCTCAGCGTACTGACCGGTTGCCAGGCATCGCCCAGATACGTATCGGGGGCCTCGTTTTCTGTGGTGCGCAGTGCCTGATAGGTGGTTCCCTGATAGAGGACTTGTTCACCAGCGCTGTAGACGCCATCGGGGTTGTAATTCGCCGTGGCCATCACACTGGCAGAGAGTAAAGCACTGCTGAACAGGACTGTTTTCAGCGTCCTTTGCAGTAAGTGTCTGTGATTCATTGTTGGTTCCTTAAGTGCAGTAAAATCCGGCCAGTTGGCCGAAAAAATGTACTGCAAATTAAGGTATCGCTTATGGCGGTTTTGTCGTGAGGTGAAATGACAAACTGTGATAGCAAGCAATAGGAATTAGTGTAGGAGTCAGAGGCTTGCTGAGAAGTTGTGATAACGCACTACAACTTAATTGGAGTTGTGCAAAAAGTGTTGATGTTGGCACTGATGATGATCAGGAAGGCTTTGATCGCCTTCCTGAAATCAATAGAGAATGGGTGAATCAGTCGCGGAAGTTTTCAAACTGGAAAGGCTTATCCAGTTCTTCTGAGCTTCGTACCAGCGCCATTGCCGCTTGCAGATCATCGCGTTTTTTACCGGTGACCCGGACTTTGTCGCCTTGAATGGAGGCTTGCACTTTGATCTTGGAATCTTTCAGCATTTTGACGATTTGCTTAGCCACAGGAGTATCAATCCCTTGCTTAAACATGGCTTCCTGTGAATAGGTTTTCCCAATATGAACCATATCTTTGGTTTCCATTGCGCGGGCATCAACGCCGCGTTTGGCTAAGTTTCCACGGAGGATATCGCGCATTTGCAGCAGCTGAAACTCAGCTTCAGCAGACATTTTCACGATTTCTTTATTCAGGCTGAAAGTGGCTTCCACATTGCGGAAATCGAAGCGGGTGTCCAGCTCGCGGTTACTGTTATCCACCGCATTTTTCAGCTCAACGGTATCGACTTCAGAAATAATATCAAAAGAAGGCATGGTGTATTCCTGCTCATCATTGTTAATGGGCGCTTTTATATCATAAAACGCCAGATTATTGTAACTCGTGGCTTTATGGCCTGGTTTATGGGTTTTGGACTGCAGCAGCGAGCATGGCAAGCATCTCTTCAGTATCTTCCCAGCTGATGCAAGGGTCAGTGATGGATTGCCCATAGGTCAGGCCTTTTTCCTGGCCGCTTTCCAGTGACTGATTCCCTTCGACAATAAAGCTTTCCGCCATGATGCCCGCAATGTAACGGCTGCCATCTGTCAGCTGTTTGCAGATGTCGGCTGCCACATCAAGCTGGCGTTTATGCTGCTTCTGACAGTTTCCATGGCTGAAATCGACAACCAGCTTAGTTGGCAGCGCAAATTCTTCCAGCGCATCACAGGCTGCCTGAATATCTTCTGCGTGATAATTGGGCATTTTTCCGCCACGCAAAATAATGTGGCCATGCGGATTGCCAGCCGTTTTGTAAATCGTCATCTCACCATTTTTTGCCGGGGAGCAAAAAACGTGCGGTGCACGGGTGGCACGAATTGCATCGATTGCAATTTTTACATTCCCATCGGTGCCGTTCTTAAATCCTACCGGGCAGGAAAGCGCAGAGGCCATTTCACGGTGTATCTGAGATTCAGTGGTCCGTGCGCCAATCGCTCCCCAGCTGATTAAATCCGCAATGTACTGACCTGTGATCATATCAAGGAATTCTGTCGCTGTTGGCATACCCAACTGATTAATATCGAGCAGCAGTTTTCTGGCTTTGTACAAGCCGGCGACTAAATCCAGACTACCATCCAGATGGGGATCGGAGACCAGGCCTTTCCAGCCAACAACCGTGCGCGGTTTTTCGAAATAGGTGCGCATGACAATGCACAGTTTTTCCTGATATTTTTTCTTCAGTGTCAGCAGGCGACGTGCATAGTCCAGAGCTGCTTCCGTATCATGAACTGAACAGGGACCCACGATGACCAGGAGGCGGTTATCTTTGCCTGTCAGAATGTTTTCGATCTCACGGCGGGAATGAGCAATGTGTTCAGCAATGGGATCTGTCATCGGGTGGGCGGCTTCCACCTCGTCTGGGGAGGGCATACGTCCTAGACTGACGGTACGAAGTTCATCGGTTTTTTGGGGCATTTGGGCGCCTGCTTTTCAGGTATAACATTGATGACGAATAAAGATAGCCTAAAAGGCTGCAGGAATAAACCAAACGATTAATATCCATCACCTTTATGCCCTGATTTTACTGGGATCTGAAGAAAACCAGAATAATGGTTGCGCCGGATAAAAGTGAATTGTTATGTTTCCTGCAAGCATAAAAATTGTGCTTGCCTTTCAGAGTAACTCGGATGCTGAGCTACTTTGGTTGAATAACAGAGAATAAACAGCAGTGTAAGGGAGATGGCTATGATGTCCGCAGAGGAGTGGGCGACCCATGTTGTCGCGGGTAAAGCAATCGCATTAACGCGCTCGCAATTGGTATCAAGGTCAACAGATGAAGTCAGCAATACAGCCTTGATAGGGTTAGATGCGTTACTGGCAGAAACCGGGATTCATCTCAGCGCTGTGTGTCAGCCGGATGCGCTGAATGACATTGAGAAAGCCGCGTTGTCAGCGATAACAGGCGGCAAAGATACAGAACAATTTCTGATTGACAGTCTGGTCAGTGATTTGTCTGAATTTGCTCAGAAACGGATTGCGGCAGGACAGACCAAACCGGTACTGAAGCTGAGGCTCAGCGGAGCGGAAATTGCCAGCGAAAGTTCGCAGATTGGCAGTCATCTAGTGCCAAAAGAAGAAAACCCTGTGATGGGGCTGCGTGGTGTGGCGCGCTACCTGCACCCGCAGTGGGCCAGAGTGTTTGCACTGCAGTGTAAAATTATTAAGCAGCTGCGCCATGTGACCGGTGATCTGCCAATCGCCATCGTGATTCCTTTTGTCCGGACATACAGCGATGCGGCATCCGTGCATGATTTGCTGGCAGAGCAAGGTTTGTTTCGCGGAAAGTCAGGTTTGCAGGTGCATCTGATGTGTGATTTACCAGCCAATGCTGTGATGGCAGATAAATTTCTGCACTACTTTGATGGCGTGGTGATCGATTTGGATCATCTGGCACAACTGACGCTGGCGGTCGATCCGGCAAATGACACGCTGGATTATGACGAACCTTATAGTGACGCTGTGTTATCTCTGGCGGAGCGGACGCTGAAAAAGAGCAGGGAAGTGAATAAGCCCTGTGAGTTTCTGTCATGCTCTGCAACGGTTCAGCCAAAGCTTCAGCGCTGGCTATCGGAGCACGCGGTGTCGAGTCTTATCTGCAGCCCACAATAACTACGAAGAGCCTGAGTATTCAGGCTCTTTTTTCTTGCCGCTCTTTTCTAACGTGTCGGAATTGTGTCGGAAAAGCGTGCTTACTAAGACGAGCAACTGATTTCCAGCGCTTTTCCCCATTGCGGTGGTTTCACTGCCAGATGCTCACAGCCAGGATGTTCATCATAAGGGCTGGCCAGAACGTCCAGCAGGTTTTCAACCATGGCATAGTCGCCCCTTTCCGCCTGCTCAATGGCTTGCTGGGCTAAATAGTTCCGCAATATGTATTTGGGATTATGCAGCCGCATGAGCGCGAGTCGTTCGGCATCATTGCTTTGCTCGCGTGCCAGGCGTTTTGCGTAAGTGTTCAGCCAGGCTTGCAGCGGAACAGGATCGTTCACCAGATCCGAAAACAGGTGACTGCTGTCCGTCAGTTTATCGGCTGGTATGCCCGTCAGTGTTCTGAAGAACAGGGTGTAATCTATCGCCTGATTGGCGAGCAGCTCAAACATCTCGCTGAACAGGGCGCTGTCTTCTTCATGGCGTTCCACGATCCCCAGCTTATTGCGCATCCGGATACTGTATTCCTGTTGAAGGCGAGACTGATAGCTGTGTAATGCGGTATCAATCTCTTCTTTGTCGAGTAATGGGGTGAAGGCGTAGCCAAGCGCAGACAGATTCCAGAGCGCGATAGACGGTTGCTGGTTGAACGCGTAGCGGCCTGAATAGTCTGAATGGTTACAGATATAACCCGGCTGATAGTCGTCCAGGAATCCGTAAGGGCCGTAGTCGAAGGTCAGTCCGAGCACGGACATGTTGTCGGTATTCATCACACCATGAGCAAACCCTACGGCTTGCCAGTCGGCAATTAAGGTGGCGGTCAGATCGACGATACGCTGGAACATGGCAGCATACGGTGTGGCATGGGAAAGCAGATCGGAAAAATGATGCCTGATCAGGTAATCCGCCAGCAGCTTCAGCTCCGCGTGCTGCTGGGTATAGAACAGGTATTCAAAGTGGCCGAAACGCAGGTGGCTTTCGGCGACCCGGATCAGTGTGGCGCCAGGCTCCACTTTTTCCCGGTAAACGGGGGTGTCGCTGGCTAATACGGCCAGGGCATGCGTGGTTCGGATCCCCAGACCTTTCATGGCCGCACTGGCCAGATATTCACGAATGCTGGAGCGTAATACCGCACGGCCATCCCCCATGCGGGAATAAGGCGTCTGCCCGGAGCCTTTGAGGTGGATGTCCCATTTTTTGCCTTTTGAGGTGATCACTTCCCCCATCAGCAGGCCGCGTCCATCGCCTAAATCCGGATTGTACTGACCGAACTGATGGCCTGTGTATTTCATGGCCAGTGGGTCAAGTCCGTTCAGTGCTTCGTTGCCGGTAAACAGTTCGGCAAAGAAAGGGGTCTGCGCTTCGGCAGGATCCAGTTCCAGCATGTCACAGACGGCAGGATTGACACTGACCAGGTAAGGATTATCCAAAGGCTGAGGGATCACCCGCGTCCCGAACACACTGGGTAATTCACTGTAAGTATTATTGAAAATCAATTCGGTCAGTTTGCGCATAATAGCCGCCAGGCAGATGAAAGTGAGGGGTAGCGTATCAAGTTACGGCCTGTAAACAAGGCATAAAATGTAGGGTTAATGACATCGGAAAGCGGGCCTCCTCATCACATAAGCATAGAAGAGGCCAACAATTGTGTCAGTTAGCGGAGAAAATCAATCAATCGCTTCAATATCGACGATCTTTGAACGGTTCATGATGATCTTCCAGCGCTGGATTTTAGGTTCCTGATCTTCGTCACTCTCTCGGGTGATCAGGTTAATCAGATGCCGTTTTTCAACTGATTCTCTCGCCACCTGGCCGTCTCGCATGACATAAATTTTCTGCGAGCCTTTCTCCATCAGTGTGGACAGAAACCGCAGATCAAAAAGAATTGATTCTTTGGTTTGCTCATACCCGGTCAGAAACTTGGTCGTCGACATTCTGGTGGTACTTTTGTAATGCAAAATGGCTTCTTCTTTCGCCGACACCTTGTGCTTGCGCGCTTTCTTGATGTCGTCATCCAGGGTGTCGTACCGCATGTACTCCAGCCATTCCAGCTGGCGTCCAATCAGTTTATTGCTGTCGCTGTCAAAAAATTGTTTACGCCACTTGGGCTTGCCTTTTCGAACCCAGCGCCACAGTGCATGCTTAAGATCGTCTTTGAACACCTCGCGGGCGGCATAAATGACCGACAGCACCAGAATAAACGACGCGGTAATGTCGCCCAGCACCCCGCGGGCTTCAATCAACATGATGGTGACAAAGATCATCACAAAACCAGCTGCAAATCCGGTCACGACTTTTTTGGTGGTATTGCCCAACACGGTCGTGCTCTCTTTCATCGTGACCGGGTATTCGATCAAGCGCCGCAGCAGTCGCATTTTGTTCGACATACGGGTTGGATCAGCGGTTGCACGCTCAGAGTTATAGTGATTGGATAAACGATGATCAGATTCGGACTGACAGAAATCCAGATACAGTGTTTTAATTTCGCTGTAGTTTTCCGCTCTTGGCAGGTGAGCGACTAACGACAGGAAGCGCTGTTCCGTAAACCAGGATAAATAGTTATCTATGTTCTGGTAATACTTGAGCAGTTCTTCATCACTCGGCACATTCCGGCGCAAACGCTTGAGGATACCCGCCGAGACACTGGCGACTTCTTCCAGCTCCTCGGTTGTCCGTTCAACTTTTTCATCAAGCAGCTGGTGGACGGTTTCTTCCAGCGCGACCGCAAACTGGTAAGCAAACAAACTCAGGCTCAAGCGGTACTGGCCGGATGGCAAATTGCCTCGACTGGCGAGCCGGCTGTGGACCAGTGGCAGGTGATGTACATCACTGAAGTAAGTTCGCTTACCGTGAATCACATTATGATAGAACTCGTCTTCAGACATGATATTGGCGTTCAGGCCAAGTTCACCGGGAATGAAAAGAAATACATCAAGCTGACGGTTTTTTGCCTCATGAATGACATGCGACATTTTCAGGTTATGGCCATCTTTCTTTTCAACGGTGATCACTTAATTTTGTTCCTCTCTGAAGGTTCTGTAGTGTGGTTCGGCTGGATTCAGTTGCTGTTAGAATTTTAGTGTAAACTCATGTGAAATAGCACTACCAGACAACGAGTTATGGCTCGACAGCTGAAATTTTGGTCAGATACGCCTATTTTGGTCAGGCAGCCTGAATCAACATCACGTATAATGCGCGTTTCAAAATAGCGTGCTTTCTCCTGTACAACGTTAGTTTCGTGTCAGAAACCCTGTTGACCGGAGATTGAGGCGGATAACCGCTGGAATAGTTTACCCTGAGAGTGACATATTTATGATTAAAATTGGTCAGTACAACACGTTGGAAGTCGTAAAAATTGTAGATTTTGGCGTGTTTCTGGATGGTGGTGAGGATTTTGGCAATATTTTGCTGCCGAAATCGTCTGTGCCTGAAGGCACATCTCTGGGGGATCAGCTGGAGGTGTTCGTCTATTTTGATTCTGAAGATGACATTATCGCGACGACGAAACAACCGCTGGCGCAAGTCGGCGATTTTGCGCTGCTGAAGATAGTCGGCATTTCCGGTGTGGGTGCCTTTGTCGACTGGGGGCTGGATAAAGATCTGCTGGTCCCCTTCAGTGAGCAGCGACGCCGGCTGGAAGTCGGCCAGAATATTCTGGTGCGCATCTATACCGATAAAGCATCCGGGCGCATCGTTGGTTCGACCAAACTGAACCGCTTTCTGGACAAAACACCGGCCCCTTATCAGGTTGGTGATGAAGTGAAAGTCTTGATCGCAGAAACCACTGAGCTGGGTTATAAAGCGGTGATCGAAGATTTGCACTGGGGACTTTTCTTTAAAACAGAAGCCTTTGGCAAGCTGTTTGTCGGTAAGAAACTGAAGGCCTATATCAAAGAGATCCGTCCGGATGGCAAGATCAATTTGTCATTACAAAAAGCTGGCAAAGCGAAAGTGGACGATCTGGCGGATAAAATTCTGGCCACGCTGGAGCGGCAGGGCGGCTTTCTGCCTTTGAGCGATAAATCGGCACCCGATGATATCTTCAAAGCGTTCAGAACCAGTAAGGCAACCTTCAAGAAAACCATTGGCAGCTTATACAAGAAAGGCCTGATCATCATCGAAAATGATGGTATTCGTCTCAACGATAATTGAAAGTGCTGCA
Source organism: Photobacterium sp. Hal280 (assembly GCF_037162255.1). Lineage (NCBI taxonomy): Bacteria > Pseudomonadati > Pseudomonadota > Gammaproteobacteria > Vibrionales > Vibrionaceae > Photobacterium > Photobacterium sp. Hal280. The sequence continues at coordinate 1,671,159 of NZ_JARLUO010000005.1, read as the reverse complement.
ACTCTGACTTAAGCCGGTGAAACTCACCGGCTTTTTTGTGACCGCTGTTATTCTCTCTTGCTCAATATGAGCGTATGTTTATATTCCTGAATGGTTACCGTTTTGGACCATTTATCGTCATTGATTGTGAGTAAAGAACAGTCAGGTTCCATCCAAGGCTTATTCAACCCTGACAACACACTACAATTGACAAGGAAGAGACATGCAAGGAATGAAAGTGAAAGCGTTGGCAGCAGGTATTTCCCTGCTGATGTCTGGCGCGGCTTATGCGGCCGATGTGCCTGCGGGCGTGACGCTGGCAGAGAAACAGGAAATTGTCTGGAGTCTGGGCGGTGAGGTGCCAACCTTAGATCCCACCATGACCACAGATGACTCAAGCAGCAAAGTAATCAGCGATTTATTCGATGGTTTAGTGTCAGAAGATAAGGAAGGCAATATTATTCCTGCCCTGGCGACGCACTGGGATATCTCAGCCGATGGTAAAACCGTGATCTTCCATCTTCGTGACGGCCTGAAGTGGTCGAACGGTGAGCCATTAACGGCACACGATGTGGAATACAGCTTTAAGCGCAATGCCGATCCGGCCTCTGCAGCGCCTTATTCCTGGTATTTGGGCACCGCGAATATATTGAATGCTGTTGATATCACCGATGGCAAAAAAGACAAAGACACTTTGGGTGTCAAGGCGCTGGATGACAGCACTGTGCAATTCACGCTGACTCAGCCAACGCCTTATTTTGTCAAAATGCTCTCACATCCATCAACGTTTCCTGTCTACCGCAAAGCGGTTGAAAAGTATGGCGACAACTGGACCAATCCGGATCATATCGTCAGTTCAGGCGCATACACGCTGACCAACTGGGTGGTGAACGAGCGCATTGATCTGGTACGTAACCCGGCATACTGGAACGATGCGAAGACGGTGATTAACAAAGCTGCCTATCTGGCGATTGAAAACCAGACCGCAGAATACAACCGCTACCGTACCGGTGAAATTGACATCACAGCAACATTTCCGCTCGAACAATATAAGCAAATTAAGCAAGAGCGTCCTGATGAGCTGCTGACCATGCCATCGCTGGCGACCTATTACTATTTGTTCAACTTAGATAAGAAGCCATTTGATGATGTCCGCGTCCGTAAAGCACTGGCTTACGCGATCGATCGTGATGTGGTGACTCAGTTTATTCTGGGGCAGGGGCAGATCCCAGCCTACGGTGTGACACCGCCTGCCGTGGCGGGTTTTGATGCGCCGGAATTGGCCTGGGCTTCGCTGTCTCAGAAGGAACGTAACCAAAAAGCGCGGGAATTGTTGAAAGAAGCGGGCTATTCGAAAGATAACCCGCTGAAATTTGAGCTGGTCTATAACACCAATGAATCGCACAAAAAACTGGCGCTGGCGATGCTGTCGATGTGGAAACAGAGCCTGCCGGTAGAAGTGGATCTGGCCAATCAGGAATGGAAAACCTTCCTGCAGAAGCTGGCTCAGAAAGACTTTAGTCTGGCGCGATACGCCTGGGTAGGGGACTACAACGAAGCATCAACCTTTCTGTCGTACTTTGAAAGTAAGGGCATGAATTATTCGCGTTGGGCCAACCAAGCCTACGACAAAGCCATGGCAGACGCCTTAGCGGCGAAATCTGATCAAGAGCGGAACCACTTCTATCAGGAAGCGGAACGTATTTTTGCTGAAGATATGCCGGCTATCCCTGTGTATTTTTATACCAAGACCGTCATCAAGTCGCCCAAAGTCGGCGGGTATTCGACAACCAATGCCTCGGCAAACCGTTACACCCGTGATTTGTACATCATGAAGTGATGTGCTTGCGCACGCTGCTGGAGAGCTAAAGGCAGAATGCCGTTCTTGAAAATGAACGGCATTCTTTTATCTGTTTTTAACTCTGTTATTTGTTTATGGAATCTGTGCTTACGTTTTGCTGGTTGGCAAGCTGTTGCTCAAAACTTTTCCTTGATGCGTCGACGTAGTGTTTCAGCCCGTCTCTGTCAATGAAGGCCTCTTTATCACCGGAGTAGTAGCGACGTCGTTTGTCGGTTAATTTGAAACGGTTCCCTTTATTAGCAATGAAAATGTCTGGGCTCTGCGAAGCCAGCAGGTCAAAGCTGTACCGTAAATCAGCGACAAGATTGGGATAGTTTTTATTATTGATTAAATGGTATCCAGGGGTTGCCAGGCTGTCGGCATATAAAAGTTCTTGTCCATTGCTTAACTCTATTTTCCATGACGTTGCTCCAGGCAGATGTCCCGGTGTGAATAGGGCTGTTACCTGGATAGCACCCAGAGAAAAACTTTCTTTATCCTGAATAATTTTATCCACATGAACAGGGGGAAACGGAAGCGCATCCCCCAGGGCAAAATCAGATTTACCGCCGCGGGCCAATTGTGCCGCATTGTCGGGACTTGCGACTAATTGACCTCCGCTCCACATTTTTAACCGGGCAAGGCCACCGGCCTGATCCAGTCGTGCATGGCTATTCAAAAGATACTTGATGTCAGTGACATTAAACCCAAGCGATTCAATGTTGGTTCTGATTAATGCTGCATTGGTTTCCAGTGCGGCATCAATCAAAACATGACCTTCAGGAGAAGTGATTAAGACGGAAGATAAATTCTCTGTGCCGACATACCAGACATCTTGAGCGATCTGAAATGGATCTATGGGTTTTGCCCATGAATCGAAGAGTGACATCGGAGGAACCGCTGACAGAGGTTGCGTGGGATCAAGCGAAGCACAGGAAGAATCAGCAGATATGGCCATCATACATACAAACAAGAGTGAATAAGGGTTCATGAATGCTCTTTGTGTTGAAGTTTTAAGAGCGCGCAGTATAGTTGACATGAATTTAATACAGCTCAATAAGAATATTGCATCATGAATTTGATTCAACTTGATTTGAATTTATTAAAGGTGCTGTACGTACTTTTACAGACGGGATCAACAGGACAAACAGCCCGAAGGCTGGCCATTACGCCATCTGCAGTCAGTCATGCTCTGGGTAGATTAAGAGAAGCACTGAATGACCCTCTGTTTCGGCGTGAAGGAAATCAACAGATTCCGACTCCTTTTGCATGTACGCTGAAAGAAAAACTAGTGCCGCTTTTTGTTTCATTGAATGAAGAGCTATTTGGCGAAGATGAAAATGAGAAAAGAACCTTTCGTGTTGTGATTCCACCGGCAATTAATACGTTACTCACCCCGGTATTGGCCAATAAGGGGAGTATTATCAGGCCCAGGTGCAATGCATACCGTTTGAACGTCGGGCTTGGCGGGATGATTTGCTGGAAGATAAAGTCGACTTAGTTCTTGCTGTCGGTGATTATCAGAAAATGATTAGCGCGCTGCAGTATGAATTGGTTGGTAAAACGCGTTTGGTGGCACTCTTCGGCAATCCGTTGCGAAAAAAACTGCAAGAGAGAGACAGCCTCAGTATGTCTGAGCTAAGCCAGTTCAGGCATTGCTATTGTCACCCTTGGCCACAGGAAATCAATGAGCTGGATCGTCAGATGATGCGTGATGGTGAGTCCCGTCATTTGGCGTTTATTTGTAATGATTATGGACAACTGGCGCCAGCAGTACGTGCTGCCCCTTTCATGGCTGTCGTGCCTGAACCCTGGTTTATCAACCTTGCTGATAAAGAGGGTTTATTCATTTTACCGTTGGAAGGAGACAAGGTCGAAGGTGGGGTGTTTATGCAGTACAGAAGGTCAACAGTTGCATGGAAAATGCGCTTTATTGATGCGATTCGACGAAAATTGCAGGAATATTACGTGTAACAACACGAATACTGTGATGTTCTTTGATCACAGTATTCGTGAGTATGGTACCTGCGCTGTTTGACGTATTAACCGCAAACCGGGCAGTTCGCCTGTTTCATCAGCTTCATTTCCTGCCAGTGCATGGTCATGGCGTCCAGCAGCAGAATTTTGCCTGTCAGCGGTTTACCCATCGCCGCAATCACTTTGATGGCTTCCATCGCCTGCACCGCACCGATAATCCCAACCAGCGGTGACATCACACCGGCTTCGACACAGGTCAGGTTTTGTTCGCCGAACAGGCTGCTCAGGCAGGCATAGCAAGGCTGATCGTCCTGATAGGTGAAGACACTGACCTGGCCTTCCATGCGTATTGCCGCGCCGGATACCAAGGGGGTGTTTGTCTGGTAACACAGGCGGTTCAGCTGGTTTCGGGTCGGCAGGTTATCGCTGCAGTCGACAACCAGCGTGTGCTGTTTGATCAGATCGAGCAGGGCGGCATCATCCAGTCGCTCGCCAATGGCGCGAACAGTACAGTGCGGATTCAGCCGCTCAAGTGCCTGTTTTGCGGAGTCGACTTTCAGCATGCCTACAGTCGCGTCGTGATGGAGTACCTGGCGTTGCAGATTGGACAGCTCAACCTTGTCGTCATCAATCAGGGTCAGTACGCCAGCGCCGGCCGCAGCCAGATACTGGCTCGCGGCGCAACCTAAACCTCCGGCACCCAGAATCAGGATGCTTGCTGCTTTTAAGGCTTCCTGACCCTCAAAGTCGAACTGACGTAAAATGATCTGCCGGTTGTAACGCAGCATCTCTTGATCAGATAACTCTTCCATGACTGGCTCCTGCGCTATCGTCATTTAATACATACTGGCGTTAAAAGGTTCAATCGTGACGGTTTCACCCGGCTGCACTTTACCGCGTTCTTGTTCCAGAATGACCAGGCAGTTGGCCTGATGCATGGAACTGAATGCGCCTGAACCCTGATTGCCTGTGGTGGCCACTTCAATTTGTCCTTTGCTGTTTACCTGGTAAATACCGCGCTGGAAGTCAGTGCGTCCAGGGCGCTTTTTAAACACGGTACTGGCAATGGCCGGTAAGCGCTGAGGCGCCTGATACTGGCTCTGGCCAGAAAGCTGCGCCAATACAGGCTGAACAATCTGATACAAAGTCAGCATGGCTGAAACCGGATTGCCCGGCAGGCCACAGAACCAGCAGTCGCTGACTTTTCCGAAGGCAAATGGCTTACCGGGTTTCATGGCAATTTTCCAAAAACCAACTTCGCCTTGCTGGGTCAGGATATCTTTTGTGTAATCTGCTTCCCCGACACTGACGCCACCTGAGGTGATTAACACATCTGCGGTGCTGGTGGCTTTTGCAAATGCCGCTTCCAGTTGGGCAGGATCGTCAGGAATAATCCCCAGATCCAGTACGTCACAGCCGAATTTATCCAGCAGCGCCCGAATCCCGTAACGGTTGCTGTCGTAAATCTGACCGGCGGCCAGCGGCTCACCGAGCGGGCGCAGTTCATCACCGGTCGAGAAGAAAGCGACTTTAGGACGTTCAAACACAGGTAAGCTGGCAATGCCCAGTGAAGCGATCAGCGGGAGTTCTCGCGCTGAAAGTCTGTGGCCTTTGGCAACGACCACCTCGCCGAGTTGAATGTCATCGCCGATCGGGCGAACATTATCTCCGGCCTGAGGTTTCACCTGAAAGCGGATTTGATCGCCGAGAACTTCTGTCTCTTCCTGCATGATCACGGTGTCTGTTCCCGCCGGCAGCTCAGCGCCTGTCATAATACGGATGCACTGGCCAGATTGGCATGAACCGTTGAAAGGGGTACCGGCAAACGACTGGCCGGCCAGAGTCAGGGTATCTGTTTTGTCTAAATCAGCACGCTGAAGGGCGTAACCATCCATGGCGGAATTGGCGAAGGGCGGGACGTTAATCGGGGAGGTCACATCCTCTGCCAGTACCAGTCCCAGTGTTTCTGCCAAAGGTAATCTATTGGTTTTGCTGATGGGTTTTACCACTGACAGCATTTTCTCAATGGCTGTTTCTACCGGCATCAGGCCCGGCGCATCACACGAGTCCATTTGTTAATCCTTCATTCGTTATGCTTAATTGCTGACTATTATGACAAAAAAACTCACCGGAACTAATTCCCCCAGCAAATACGAGGTGTAATTGTTGCCAAATGGGGGTATCCTTCGGGCTCAGTTTTACTGGCAAGGCAGTGTTGTTCGATCATCAGCCTCAGTCAGTTGGAGGAGAAAATGACAACATTAAGCGAATCAGCATTGAAAGTCCGTCAGGCGTTAGAAACGCGCGGACTGGAAACCCCGATGACAACCGAATTGGTTGGCAATGCCGAGAAGAAAGAACGTATTGAATTCCACATGCGTGAAATTCTGGGATTATTATCTCTGGATCTCACGGATGATAGCTTGATGGATACCCCAAAACGTATCGCGAAGATGTATGTAGACGAAATTTTCTCCGGTCTGGATTACGCTAACTTTCCGAAAATTACGGTCATTGATAACAAAATGAACTGTGATGAAATGGTGCGGGTGAAAGACATCACTCTGACAAGCACCTGTGAGCATCACCTTGTAACGATTGATGGTAAAGCGACGGTGGCTTATATTCCGCGCGGAAAAATTATCGGCTTGTCGAAGATCAATCGTATTGTTCGTTTCTTTGCTCAGCGCCCGCAAGTGCAGGAACGCATGACGCAGCAAATCTTAGTGGCATTACAAACATTGCTGGAAAGTGATGATGTTGCAGTGAGAATTGATGCGACGCACTACTGTGTGAAAGCTCGCGGTGTGATGGATCAAACCAGCGAGACAACAACGACTGCACTCGGCGGCATTTTTAAACGCATACCTGCGACCCGGGCAGAGTTCCTTCACGGACTGCGTTAACCGCTTTTCGTTAACCAGTCTGCGGTCGTAAAAAAGCCAATACAGCTAACTGTCTGTATTGGCTTTTTTTATGGCAACTATTTCATATCTGCAAGACAAAATTACGTAATCAATATTAGAAATAGCGAATATAGCGTCAATCATTACTGCACAGATACATTAATGTTTATCTAACCTGAATATTAGCGATTATTAAATATTGAACACTTTACGGCAGGCGGCTTGGATAAACTTAGGCTAAGAAAAGCCGGATAAAAGTGAGTTCACCACGACTGACTTTTAGTGCGAATAATGAAGAACGTAAGGTGGGGATGTCAGGCTATGCTCAATTTCAAAAGCGGCAAAGTGACACGACAGGCAATGGATGTTGCTGTCTCTGGTTTCGTGAAAGGAACAGCCGGACTGGCTGCAGCAGTGCTGATGTCTGCGTATTCGCTGGCAGCAGATGAGGGCGTGATCAGGCTGGTTCCTGCTCAGAGTTCGATTGTTTCTGCCACGCTGACTGTCCCTCAACTCGGCAGGCATGGATTGGAATCGGTTTCCATTCTGAGCACTCGCCAGCTTTGTCCGAGCCAGACAGATCAGCTGTGTTTTCCAACCGCGTTGCAACATCTCTACGCCAGCAATGATTTTATGCCTCTTTGGCGTGATTCCGCGCTGCTTGATGAATTACTGCTGCAGATAACAGCACTGGCAGAAACCCGTCGGGTGCCGGGCTTATTGCAGCGAGTTCAGGAGCTGCAACAACTCTCGCAGCAGGATGATCAACGTGGCCTGGATTTGCTGGCGACGGATACTCTGATGGTCTATCAATCTGCCGTTAACCAGATGCTCAGTGACCCGAGCTCGCTCTATCGCCCGGCCAGTTTTACTCTGGATGCACAACATCTTGCTTCAGCCCCGATGATCACTGTGCCACTGACCATCACCTCACTGCAACGACTGCGTCCGACAGAGAAGCACTTTGACGCGCTGGTTGCCGAAATGCAGACGCTTGAACAGGCTCAGCCGCATGGTGTGTATCTGTCGGGACGCCCGGCCATTAAATTTGGCGCTGAGATACCGAACGGTGACAAGCTTGCGCGTATGTTCAAAACCTATGGTGACTTGTCGGATCAGGATTTTGCCAATGTCATGAAGACGGAGCAGGCAACCGGTGAATCAGCAGCAAACCGCTTCACCAATACCGGTGTACTTCATCAGGCCATCCGGCAGTTTCAGCAGCGCCATGGCCTGACTGATGATGGCGTCATTGGCCCTGAAACCGCGCAGAATATGGCGCGTTCTTACGAACAGGTTGCCCAGCTTCTGGCCTTGAATATTCAGCGCAACCGCGTTCTGCAACGGCATGGGCAGAGCGAGGTGCTTCAGGTGAATATTCCGGAATTCATGTTGCGGATTATGGATGATGAAAATGTGATATTTCAGTCCAAAGTCATTGTAGGCAGAAGCAGCCGGCCAACGTATTTATTCTCTTCAGCCATCAATCATATGGTGGTCAATCCAACCTGGAATGTCCCTGAAACCATCAAGGAAGAAGATGTCATACCCAGCATGAAACGATCGCCTGACTACCTGACGCGGCATAACATGCGGATGGTGTCGGGGTGGAGTGATGTCCAGACGATTGACCCCGCACAGATTGACTGGAGTACGGTATCGGCCCGTAATTTTCCTTACGAATTTCAGCAAAGACCGGGCCCTGATAATGCACTTGGGCAGGTGAAATTCATGATGCCGAATGACTTTTCGATTTATTTACACGATACGCCGGCTAAACGTCTGTTTAACAAAAGTAAAAGGAATTTCAGCTCGGGCTGCGTCAGGGTGGAAAAAGCGCATGATCTGGCCTACTTCCTGCTGGAAAGACAGCGGGCAGGGCAAAGTGCAACCTATGATAATTTATTAAGAAAGCGCAATCCGGCGACGATCAATCTGCGAAAAACACTGGCAGTGGATTTCATTTACCGCACCGCCTGGCTTGATGAGCAAGGTAAATTGCAAGTCCGTGATGATATCTATGGTTACGATGATGATTCCACCGTGCCGCAAGAACACGACTATATCGCCATGATGAACTATCGCTGACAACAACTGCACAGCGCGGGGAAGACATGAGATCTTTGTGTTTTCCCCGACAACGAACTTCCCGCCTTAGATGAATTTTCTGTGTCAATGCGCTGCTTGCTATTGAGCCTGGGCAGGCAGGTTACGTAGAGTATACGCAATTTTGGTCTATACCACTTGGTGATGCAATGCAATCGACACAGTACAGCTCATTTTGGTTTCAAGAAGCTCTGGAAAGCGAACCTGAAATTCAACCCAGGCAATTAGAGACAGACACAACAACCGATGTCTGCATCGTCGGTGGCGGGTTCACCGGACTGTGGACGGCCATCCAGCTGAAAATGAAACAGCCGTCTCTGGATATCCTTGTGATTGAAAAAGATCTCTGCGGCAGCGGGGCATCGGGTCGCAATGGCGGCTGCATGCTGACCTGGTCAACCAAGTACCTGAGCTTGAAAAAACTCTACGGTGAAGCAGAAGCCATTCGATTGGTGAAAGCCTCTGAAGCGGCGGTCTATGACATCGCGGCCTTTTGTCATGCGCATGGCATTGAGGCGCAGATCCGGTTAGACGGCACCTTGTATACTGCCTCAAATCAGGCGCAATTAGGGGTCATGGCGCCAGTTCTGGCAGCGTTGGACAAGCAGTCGATCAATGCCTGGCAGCCATGGACCAAGGAAAAGGTGCAATCAGAATCGGGATCCGAGGTGCATCTTGAGGGCCATTTTTCATCAGCGGCAGGAACCGTTCAACCCGGATTGCTTGTCAGAGGTCTCAAGCGTGTCGCAGAAAAAATGGGCGTGACCATTTTCGAACACACGCCAATGACGGCGATCCATCGGCAGAAAACTCCGGTTCGGATCGTCACGCCCGGCGCGACGATTCAGGCAGGTAAAGTGGTGCTGGCATTAAATGCCTGGACGCCATCTTTATTCCCTGAATTGAAACACAGTGTGGTGTTGGTCTCGTCTGATATGTTGATCACTGAACCTGCCCCAGAACGCCTGAGCACACTGGGATTAAGTGACGGAAAGTCCGTGATCGATGGCCGAACCTTTGTTCATTATTACCGTACAACGCCGGATGGCCGGTTGATGCTCGGCAAAGGCGGCAACTATTTTTCCTTTGGTAACAAAGTGAGCGCCGTGTTTGATCAGCCAAGCCGTTATCAATCCATACTTGGCGCTGCTTTCCGGCGATTTTTCCCTGCACTGCAATCTGTTCCAGTCGCGACGACCTGGACCGGTGCCTCCGACCGCTCTGCCACAGGCATGCCGTTTTTTGGTCGTTTAGCGGACAACCCTTCTGTTGTGTATGGTTTGGGCTATTCCGGTAATGGGGTCGTGCAGAGCTGGATCGGAGGCCATATTCTCTCTTCTCTGGTGCTTGAAGAAGACAATGACTGGACACGGTCTGGCTTAGCGTCAGGACCCAGAGGCTCATTTCCACCTGAGCCGATTCGCTGGCTGGGGGCCATGCTGGTCAGAAACGCGATACGGCGAAAAGAAAGCGCAGAAGATGAGAACATGACGCCGGGATGGCTGGATAAACAGCTCTCAAAACTGGCTCAATCCGCGGGTAAATCGGATAAGGGCTAACGCGCGTCATCCATTCAGAATGAAACACGAAGCAGGTGAATACGCCTGCTTTTTTTATTCACCCTGTTGCAAAATTGTTTCCACACCGACTGGATGAACGTGACTGGTTTTTGACCATTCGGTCAGGCATAAATGTAATAATCATGAATAACCCTGAAATTCAAACATAAAATCTGATTTATATTTATTTTTTGGAACTTAAGTCTGTGTGTTAATCATTTATTGGTTGATAAATCTTGCATGTCAGTAAAAAGTAAATTTCCATTTTTGGTTGGATTTTTTGTTGTTATAAAAATCAATAACTTGCGTTGTTTGTATTTTGTTCTGATCTTGTTAAAATTTGCAGTGTTTTAGTTTGTAATTTATAAATTGAGCCGCATTTATGGATACATAACTACCTCAACGAAGAGAATAATTATGAGCAACAAAGGAAATGGGACCCTGATGGGACACCCTAAAGGCTTGTTCCTGCTGTTTGGTACCGAGCTTTGGGAACGTTTTTCGTACTATGCAATGCGCGCTATTCTGGTGCTGTATCTTACCGATAAAACAATGAACGGTGGTCTTGGTTGGTCAACGGAAGACGCGCTCAGTCTCTATGGTATCTATACCGGTCTGGTTTATATCACGCCCTTGATCGGTGGTTGGGTCGCCGACAATTTCTTAGGACAGCGCCGCTCGATTATCATCGGTGGTGTTCTGATGGCTTTAGGTCAGTTCACGCTTGCACTGCCACATTCTCTGGTTGACCCGAATGCCACAACAGCCTTTTATCTCGGCCTGGCATTGTTGATTGTTGGTAATGGTCTGTTTAAGCCAAACATTTCAACCATGGTGGGTGATCTGTACTCCGAAGGCGATCACCGTCGTGACGGTGCTTTCACCATTTTCTACATGGGCATTAACCTCGGGGCACTGCTGGCCGGTATTATCGCGGGTTCCGCGTCCACAGCTTATGGCTGGAAAGCCGGCTTTCTGGCTGCAGGGATAGGTATGGTATTCAGCCTTGTGATCCAAATGCTGTTTGCTGAAAAGCTGCTGGGAAATATTGGTAAAGTGCCTGCTGCCAAACGTGCGGCTGCTATGTCGGATAACGGTAAGAAACAGCCACTGACTAAAAAAGAAATCGATCGCCTGAAAGTGGTGATGATTATGGGACTGTTTGTGGTTGTCTTCTGGGCCGGTTTCGAGCAGGCCGGCGGACTGATGAGTATTTATACTCAGGAATACGCAGATCGCATGATTGGCAGCTTTGAAGTTCCTACTGCCTGGTTCCAGTCTCTGAATCCATTCTTTATCATCACAATGGCACCCTTGCTGGCTGCACTGTGGGTGAAGATGGGGCCGAAAGAACCAAGTTCTCCAATCAAGTTTGCCATTGCACTTTTCTTGCTGGCGATGGGCTTTGTATGCATGGTTGGTGCTGTGATGGAGCAGGGGGGCGATATGACCGCCAAGACCTCGATGCTGTGGATTGTCGCGGCGTACTTCTTCCATACGATGGGTGAGCTGTGCCTGTCGCCAATTGGCCTGTCTATGATGACGAAGCTGGCGCCGTTACGACTGGCGTCTCTGATGATGGGCGTATGGTTTGGTTTCAATGCAGTTGCGAACTATGTCGCCGGTATGATTGGTGCCCATGTGGGTGAAGCCGGTCCAATGGCTATCTTTGGTGGTATTGCGATTACCGCAGCCGTCTCGGGTCTGATTCTGGTTGTTTTCTCAAATCAGCTGATTCGCTGGATGCATGGTGCTGAAGGGAAAACAGTGGTAGATACTACCGACGTGCCAGCCAACGCAAAACCGGCACAAGCTTAATGTAAAGATCCAAAGTGGATAAGATTGCGGGAGCCAACAGGCTCCCGTTTTTTATATCTGAATTTCCCCTCTTATTTTCCTGATCTTGCGATTCAAGTCACAAGTTGTGTATGCGATTACACGCACGTTGTCATTATGCGCAAGTGGACATATCGCACCGAAAACTCATAACCTATGTGAATATTGTTTGATATTTATTCAGTTTTTATTTTTGAGGGGCGCGCATGAGGAAGTCGCTTTTATCGGTTGTGGTGGCAGCAACCATTTTATCGGGGTGCGGTGGTTCGGACTCAGATAATGACGATGGGAAGAATCTCGACGGCAAGGTCACTGTTCAGGTGATCGACGGTTATTTGTCGAATGCGCAACTGTGTGTCGACCGAAATCGCAATGCGCACTGTGATACAGACGAACTGCTCACTGAAAAAACCAATGGCAACGGTCAAATCACCATTTCTGAAAGCGACAGCCAGTATCCTTTGATTGCCCGAATCATTGCCGGTGAGACGTCTGACACTGATCACCCTGGTTTTGTCTGGCATGATGCTGAACTCTATGCGCCAGCCGGCCAGACAATCCTGACCCCTTTTTCGACCCTGGCTTATTTAAATGATCAAAGCCTTGCCGATTATGCGGCCAGTCTGAATCTGGATGCCAATCTGCTCAGTCAGGATTATGTGGCTTTAAAATCATCAAATCCCGATGCGAAGAAAGTCCATTTGTATGCGCGGACGATGCACGCGATGCTCGGTAAAACCTTGTCTGATACCGATCTGGCAGGGCAGAAAATCTGGATTCGGAACCTGAAAAACAAAATTCAGGAACTGGAAAACAATCACGTTGATTTTGATACCGTCACGTTATCGCTGGATAAGGATAACGGGCAGTTCACTCAGTCCGACCGTGTCAAAGGTATCCAGCCATTTCTGGAAGGAAACGGAGGCATGAAATTCCTGGAGTGGCTCAATGCTTCAATCGATATCCCACACAATCTCACATTTACGGATGGAAAAATTACCGACAGCAGTATTGGATATATTCAGGTTGGTACGGATTATCAGGTTTCAGGTACATCCGTGACATTGGCTTCTCAGCCAGAAACGAAGATCGATTTTGTGTATGTTTCCCCGGATATCGCCTTGGGTTATGTCTATAGTGATCCTTCGAAGAAGTTTCTGACGTTCTGGCAATCCAAGGAGGATTATCTGAACGGGCGCACTGATCTGGCCCAAGAGGATTTCACGGGGCAAATCTGGTACCTCCTGAGAGATGCCGCCGGACCAGAAGCAAAAGAAGAAGAGCCCCCGGTTCCTGAACTCAATGAACTCGTGTTTATTTCTGCCACACACGTGTCGATCAATCCAATGGGGTCGGATGCCGATGAAGCGGAGTGGAGTTTTACATCTGATCCAAATGAGACTTTCCAGACCCTCACAATTCAGTTCAGCAATAACAACTTAATGATTCTGGATACGGATGTATCAAAGGCTGGGGTAACGTTGTTGAAGCAGCAGATTGTTGATGACAATCCTCAGAATATCCTTATGACACAAAACAAAGCTTTAGCGAAAGCGTTACACAAGCATTGGCAATAAACCTTTCATCTTGAACGGCATGACGATGATGTGGGAACTGGGGTAAGGTATGGAAAACCGAGTCCGAGTTCCCACTTCATTGAAAGGATTTCTTCATGTATTCACCTCAGCTTTACATCCGTCCTGCAACGCCTGCCGATACACCTGCGCTCACGCGTTTGTTGGCCCAATTGGGTTATGACACTGAGCCGGCATGCATCGAGCAGATGATTTATCTTGCAGATTCTGATTCTGAACAGATCACGGTCGCTGAAATCAATAATCAGTTAGTGGCGGTGATGTCGCTGATCTTTTTTGATTATTTTCCTGCGGCTGCGCGGTATGCGCGTATCACCGCTTTGGTGGTTGATGCTCAACACCGAAGTAAAGGGATAGGCTCAGAGCTGCTTGAATATGCCAGAATCAACGCGGCGGAACGTGACTGTGCCTGCATTGAAGTCACCAGTTCAGTGGCACGAGAGGACACCCATGCTTTTTACGCACATGCCGGCTTTCACCATGAATCGTTAAAGTTTGTCCTGCCGATCGGCTCACACTGACATTTTTTATTGTGTCCTGTGAGTGATCGATACGTGCTCAGGACATCACCAGGGAGAATTTCATGGTTATTCAACCTGTACACAGAGCGAGCTGCCACTGCGGCAGTGTGGTACTGGAACTGTCATTACCGAAAGGGTTAGTTGATCCCAGACGTTGCGACTGCTCCATGTGCCGCCGACGAGGGGCGATTGTCGCTTCTGTTCCGCTTGATGGTATCACTATTATAAAAGGTGAAGACAAACTCAGTCTTTATCAGTTTAATACCCACACCGCGAAACATTATTTTTGTTCGGTCTGCGGTATTTACACGCACCATCAACGTCGATCGCATCCGGAACAATATGGTTTTAATGTTGCCTGTCTTGAAGGTGTGAATCCCTTTGAATTGGATCATGTCCCCGTGAATGACGGTGTGAACCATCCCGCCGATCGCTAATCTCTTCTTTTTATCAGGCCTTATCTGTTCAGGGTGAGGCTGATTCCTTTCTGTTTAAAAAACAAACTTTTCTGATTTTTTCTCTTACGGCGATACAGATGTGATTGCCGCCGATTTTTTATTCATGTTGAGTCGCGGCGTATTGCATCGCTTAAATATTCTTATTGGCCAATCACTCAATGAAAATGACAGCGTAATTCACTGGTATTCATTCATTTTTCGTTGATTGATAGTGATAGAAGCATTTATTCGACGCGCGTCAAATAAACCAATCAAAATAGTTACACAATGTTTCGGAATATAAATTCAAACTGATCCGACCTGTATTGGTGGTTTTTATTATAACGATATAAGAATGAAGGTGATTATTGCTCGAACGAAAGGAACTATTGCTCAAAGTGAACTTTCATTAATGATAGATATGTTGACTATCTATGCTGTTGTTTTGACTAAATAGTTGGTATTTAAGTGATTGACTTATTATAGATAGTTTACTGTTTATGTTTAAGTTGTGATGCTCAGCCAAACAGCCCGTTTTGGCATATTGATGGGCAATATCGTTGCATATAGTTTGTTACACATTGTTTACATGTGTTGAGGTAAGCCGTGAAACGTGCATGCTTATTCACCCTCTTGTTGGTTTGTCCGCTGCTATCTTTCGCTCAGGTTCAGCCGGACGATGAGCGGTTACTTCGTGCATTGGAGGAGCAGGGCATTATATGCAAAGGACTCTCATACGAAGAAAAACAGGAAGCGTTGCGAATTTACTTACATCGTAAAGCCACGATGAAAGATAAAAAACAAAAAGACAATGACACAACCGGGCAACCGTCCAATTTGGGCGACACTAAAAAAACGTGTATTTCACCAGAATAATAACGCATTAAAAAATGTTGTTAACCGCTGAGCACTATGTGCAAAGCCGGGGTTTTGACAGCTTCACGATGGAAATAATAAATAAGGACAGTAAATGAAACATATGAAGAAAACATTGCTGGCTTCAGCAATGTTCACTTTATTTAGTGGTAGTGGCTATGCGCATACACCCGTTGATATGGGCGTTGTTAATGAAGACAAACTCATTGAAATGCTGGTCAGAAATGGCGTTGTTGATGCGGATGCTTCAGAGGAGCAGAAGCGTCACGCGCTGGATAAATATCTGGATAATAAAATACGTTCAGGTTTTAAAGGGGATGCGCAGTTTGGTAAACAGGCTTTAGAAAAAAGAGCCAAAGTGCTGAAAGCGATTCAGAAAAATAAAGGAAACCAGCGTGCCAATATTTTTGCACTGGATGTTGGCCAGAAGCGAACAGATAAAGTGCTGGCACTGTTAATTGATTTTCCTGATCTGCCGTGGAATGACAACCGCCTGACGAAAGACCACACCGAAATGCTGTATGACAGCTATGAACCGGGTCATTATCAGGATTTGCTGTTTTCAGGTGCCGGCTATACCGGGCCAAACGGTGAAAACCTGATTTCAATGCGTCAGTTTTACGAGGCGGAATCCGGGGATTCCTACTCCGTCATGGGACAGGCTGCCGGTTGGTATCGCGCATCGAAAAATGCGGCTTTTTATGGTGGAAATTCACCCACCACGGATAACGATCTGAATGCACAGGAACTGGTGCGTGAAGCGCTGAACCAACTGGCACAGGATCCTTCGATTAATCTGGCTGATTACGATGTAGAAGACCGCTACGACTACGATGGTGACGGGAACTATCGCGAACCTGATGGTGTGATCGATCACCTGATGATATTCCACTCTTCCGTCGGTGAAGAAGCAGGCGGCGGTGTGCTGGGCGCAGATGCTATCTGGTCGCACCGTTTCAACCTGGGTCAGTATCACGTGCTGGCTGGTACGAAGAGTACGGTGCCGGGACGCTTTAACGGCCAGTATGCCGCTTTCGATTACACGGTTCAGCCAATTGATGCAGCAGCAGGTGTGTGCGCCCACGAATACGGTCACGATCTTGGACTGCCGGATGAGTACGACACCCAATATACCGGCCAGGGCGAACCTGTCTCTTACTGGTCCATCATGTCCTCGGGCAGCTGGGCGGGTAAAATTGGCGGCACGCAGCCTACGGCGTTCAGTTCCTGGGCGAAGCAATTCCTGCAGCAGTCCATTGGCGGACATTGGGTGAATGAACAGCAGGTTGCTATCGGCGAGCTGGAAAATGCTCCGCGCGAATTCACCCTGTTCCAGACAACAGATACCAAACAGCCAAACATGGTGAAAGTGTCACTGCCAAATAAACGCATTGAGACTCTGAAGCCGTTCGAAGGCCAGTATTCCTTCCATTCGGGTAAAGGCGATGATCTGCGCAACAGCATGACGCGTAAACTGACTGTGCCTGCAGGTTCAAAAGCGACCCTGAAATTTAAAGCCTGGTATCAGATAGAAAAAGACTACGATTTTGCCCGAGTGCTGGTCAATGGCAAGCCCGTCAGCGGCAATATCACGTCCATGGATGATCCGTATAACACAGGCCTGGTGCCGGCAATTGGCGGTGATTCAAATGGCTGGATCGATGCTGAGTTTGATTTGACCGCGTATGCCGGTCAGGAAATTACACTGAGCTTTGATTATGTGACAGATGGCGGTCTGGCGATGGATGGTCTGTATCTGGACAATATGGTGCTGGATGTCGATGGTGCTGTTACCGCGATTGACAATGGCGAATCTGGCTCAAGCTTTGCTTTTGCTGGTTACAAGCTGTCAGACGGTTATCACGATGCGGCGCATTACTATTTGCTGCAATGGCGGAGCCATACCGGTGTTGATGAAGGCCTGGCAAATATCAAGCGCATGGGTCAGCTGATGAGCTTTGAGCCTGGGTTGATTGTTTGGTATGTCGATGAGTCGATGACGGACAACTGGGTGGGCAAACACCCGGGTGAGGGTTGGTTAGGTGTTGTGGATGCGGATCAGAATGCGCTGGTCTGGGCTGATTCTGGCCAGGCTGCGCAGACGCGGTTCCAGGTACGCGACGCTGCGTTCTCATTGCAGGATCAGGCGCCTTTGCGCTTGGTAAACAGCAGCGGGGATGTGCTGGAAGACAGCAGCCTGATCGGTAATGCCTACTTCTCTGATGCGGACGATTACAGCGCTCCGATGGCACCGGATTCAGGTCGTAAGCTGACTGAATTTGGCCTGATGATTGATGTTGTCGAGCAAGGTCCGAACAACGAGTTTGGTGTGGTGCGCTTATCGAAAGTGGCATCCCAGAACGAGTTGCCAACGGCGAGTTTTGAACTGAAGGTTGATGGCCTGGCGGTATCGGCAACCAATCTGAGTGTGGATCCTGATGGCCAGATTACGGCCTATCAATGGGATTTCGGCAACGGCCAAACCAGTAGTGAAGCCGCACCAGCCTGGCAATATCAGCAAGCTGGCAGCTATGTTGTCAGCCTGACGGTCACCGATGACAAAGGTGCCACTGACACCTTCAGTTACACTGTCACTGTGGAAGCGCCGAATGCCTTGCCTGAAGCAAGCGCGGAATATATTCACCTGGGACGCTGGGTCACCATGTGGTCAACCAGTACAGACAGTGATGGTCGCATTGTGGATACTGAGTGGACATTGCCAAATGGCAAGGTGAAACGAGGTCGGGTGTTTACTTCGATTTTCCCGAGCTACGGCCAGCATGAAGTCAAGATCAGGATTATCGATAATGACGGTGGCATTACCACCAAAGCGATCACGGTTAACCTGTAACGAAAGTCCCATTTAGCTCCTGCAGCTTTGAGCGCAGCCAGTCTGGTTGCGCTCTTTTTTTGATCCTGATTTAACGCGGGATCTGCAGCGGAGATTTTCCGGTATGCATGACGATGACTTGATACCAGGTCAGAACAGAAGCCACAAACATTGCCAGACATGTTGCCATGGCCGCACCCGTCATGCCCATTTCAGGGATGAGCCACAGATTTGCCAGCGTGTCTGTCAGCAGAGTAAGCACACCGATAGTCATGACTTGCCGGCCTTTCCCGTTGTATTGCAGCCAGGTTGAGGCGAACGCACTCATGGCCCAGACGCTGTATGCGGCTGTCAGTACATTGAGCGAGAGCTCCGCCTGCGTGAAATCCTCGCCAAAGAAGGCTAATAGCCATGGCCCGCCAGTCATCACAGCAGCCGTCAGTATCACAGTCACGATAACTATGAGCCTTTGTGCCTGCCGGAACAGGGCTTTGGCGTTGTCAGGGCAGTCATCAAGTGCCGGGCCAATCAGCGGAAGAAATAACCCTGCAATAGTGACCTGAGCGACAGGTAACAGATGGGCTGTGGTGGCTGCTGCCGCGAAATAGCCGACTTCCTGTTCTTCGGCCAGAATTTCCAGCATGAAAAGGTCAATTTGATTTAAGGCCATGGTCACCATCATGGCGAGCATCATAGGAACGGACAGACTTAACAGCCTGCGTTTTTCAAGTTCATTTGTGCCAGAGTGGTCCGCACTAATCAAGTCTAACTGACGAATTTTATGCCATTGCCACACCACGATAGCGGCAACGGTTAAGCCTCCGGTCACAATGACATGCCAATATTCCACTTCGCTGATCGCCGACATGAGCAGTAACAGGAAACAGGTTTTTATCGCAGGCAGTGCAATTCGCCAGGGCAGATTTGACGCTGCCAGCAATTTTGCAGATTGCAGTACACGACTGAATAAAGCGCCAATGGCAATCAGAGGAATGACAAACGAGATGAGCATCAGTGGGTGATGGCTCAACACGTCCGTTTTCCCCAAATGCAGTACCCCGCCTAAATAAGTGACCAGTATGACCAAGGCTGCAAGCAGCATGGCAATGCCGCCATAGAAAAGAAGAAAAGAGACGATATAGTGTCGGTCTTTATTCTCAATGGCACCGGACAGCACCCGTGGGGCAACCCGATCACCGCCTAATAAGATGATCACACTGGTTAAAGTCGCAAAGGCATAAGCGACTTTGTAATCGCCGTATTCATGGCTGGAAAGCGCCTGACTGAGTGTCAGGTTAAACAGATAGTCTGCGATGAAGCCAAGACCCAGGCTAAAGAGTAAAATTAAGCTGCCTGACTTTAAATAATCTGAGTGAGCATGAACCGGCGATGAACGCATTGATCAGGTATCCGTCAAAATAAATACACAATGAATTATGCCTGTGTTTGACGATGCAAAGAACCCGACCAGTTCAGTTTCACCTGTGACATTACGCTGAATGATTGCTGTAATGAAAATTTGAAAAAGGGAATGATGTGAATGCATGAACATATTTGGTGAAATATCAGTAGAGGATGCCCCGTTATTGTGCAAGTCAAAATCCTTGTTTATACGCAAAATGTGCAGTCTATGCACAATTAAAGTGCACTTTGAAAATATCAAATTTATTAATATTTTTATCATCTTTTCTTTTGTTACTTTTGCGGTTTTTTATCCTGCCTTTTAAATAAATGTTCAGATAATAACCCCAAATGAAGTTGAATGAGATCTTGTCGGTGTTTTGGCATGTCAAATGCTATAAGAATGTTAAATAAGGATGCGATGGATTACCTATCGCATGAAAATGCTGAGTTAGTGCGGTTATTTATGCATAACACAGCATAAAGAATGGGAACGCCATCATATGCAACTGCAACACATGAAGGCGATTTACAAATATTAAAACAGCACAAATAACCATTCAGGTTAGTCAACACAACAGACAGGAAGTCTTTATGAAAAACAAAAGAAACCTTTTTTCAGCTTCTTTAATTGCTTCATCTCTGATGCTGGCAGGTATTTCTGCAAGCGCTCATGCCGACATGGCTTCAGGCTCTGAAACATTAGATAAAGTCAAACAAGCCGGTGTGCTGAAGTGCGGTGTCAGCACTGGGCTGCCAGGTTTTTCAAATACCGACGCCAAAGGGAACTGGGAAGGTATTGATGTTGAATTCTGTCGTGCTGTGGCATCGGCAGTTTTGAAAGATGCCAGCAAAGTGCAATATATTCCGCTGACGGCTAAAGAGCGCTTTACTGCGCTGCAATCAGGCGAAGTGGATGTGCTGTCCCGGAATACGACCTGGACACTGCAACGAGACACGGCTCTGGGTCTGAATTTTGTCGGCGTGAACTATTACGACGGCCAGGGCTTTATGGTCAGTAAAGATTTAGGCGTGAAGTCTGCGAAAGAGCTGGATGGCGCGTCAGTCTGCATCCAGTCTGGTACCACAACAGAGCTGAACCTGGCCGATTACTTCCGCACCAACGACATGAGCTTTAAGCCCGTTGTTTTTGATACGTCAGATCAGACGGTAAAAGGATTCGAAGCCGGGCGCTGTGATGTGCTGACTTCAGATCAGTCTCAGCTGTATTCACTGCGGATTAAACTGGCCAACCCATCGTCAGCGGTTGTGTTGCCTGAAGTGATTTCAAAAGAACCTTTGGGTCCGGTTGTACGTCAGGGTGATGACAAGTGGTTCAACATCGTGAAGTGGACACTGAGCGTGATGGTGAACGCCGAAGAGTACGGGATTAATCAGAGCAATGTTGATGCCAAACTGAAATCGACCGATCCAAATGTACGCCGCATTTTAGGTCTGGATGGCCCGAAAGGTGCCGGTCTGAGCCTTGCTGACGATTGGTCTTATCAGGTGATCAAGCAAGTGGGTAACTATGGCGACAGCTTTGAGCGAAATGTAGGTGCAGGCTCGCCACTGAAAATTGCCCGTGGACTGAATGCCCTCTGGAAAGACGGCGGGATCATGTACGCGCCACCTGTGCGTTAATTACCGGTTAACATTCAATACGTGGCGGGGATATTTCCCCGCCTGATTGGAACAGCTTTTCATTGAAATGAATCATGAAAAGATGAGAATCCATTGGCTTAACAGGGTAGTTGTATGGCACTGAGTGAAGTTGAATTCGATGCTGTCACCGAAAAAGACAAAAAGAATGGAACGACGGGCGAAAAAAGCGCCGCCGTTTCTGAAACACCTTCCTTGAACCTCCGTTCTTTCATTTATCATCCGGGCGCTCGCGCCGTTTTTTTCCAGTCGCTGCTGATTCTGGCCGTCGGGTTATTTTTATATACCGTTGTCAGCAATGCACTGGATAATTTAGCGCAAAGGGGAATCGCAACCGGTTTTGATTTTTGGATCAAACCGCTGGCTTCGGCATTGGCATGTCGCTCATTGACTATGATGAGACCTATAGCTATGGCCGGACTTTTATTGTTGGATTATTGAATACGGCTTTGGTCGGTATGCTTGGCATCCTGCTGGCAACAACGCTGGGTTTTGTGATTGGCATCGCTCGCTTATCAAAAAACTGGTTGTTAAGCCGCCTGGCTGCTGTGTATATCGAAGTATTCCGAAATGTGCCGCTATTGCTGCAAATTCTTTTCTGGTATTTCGTTGTTTTGCGCGCTTTACCTTCGCCAAGACAATCATTGTCATTGGGTGAAGCCGTGTTCCTGAATGTGCGTGGCCTGTATGTGCCTGCACCCGTTTATGAGCAAGGCGCCTGGATGGTACTTGCTGCTGTTGTAATCAGTGTGATCGCTGGGGTGGCAGTGCATGTCCGGGCCAGCCGGCATCAACAGGCCACGGGGAGCAGCGTCCGACCTGGCGCTATTCGCTTGGCATGCTGCTGATCTTGCCTGTGCTGACGTATTTTGTGTCGGGTCAGCCGGTGTCACTGGCATATCCCGAGCTGAAAGGATTCAACTTTCGTGGCGGTATTTCCGTCATGCCTGAGCTGTTTGCTTTACTGGTGGCACTGAGCATTTATACCGCTTCTTTTATCGCTGAAATTGTTCGTTCAGGGATCATGGCTGTCAGTCATGGTCAGACGGAAGCCGCGCACTCTCTGGGGCTGAAAAATTCGCACACGCTCAGATTGATTGTGATTCCGCAGGCATTGCGTGTCATCGTGCCGCCGCTGACCAGTCAGTACCTGAATCTGGTCAAAAACTCTTCGCTGGCCATGGCGATCGGCTATCCGGATCTGGTGTCTGTGTTTGCCGGCACGACGCTAAACCAGACAGGGCAGGCCATTGAGATTATTGCGATGACAATGGCAGTGTATCTGGCGCTGAGTTTGCTGACGTCACTGATGATGAATATGTATAACCGCAAAATTGCGCTGGTGGAAAGGTAGTCAGAGGTAGCATGATGAAAACATTTGATTTTACGCCCTCAGAAGCACCGCCGGCCAAGTTAACGGGTGTGAGCGGCTGGTTACGCAAAAACCTGTTTGCCGGTCCGGTCAATACATTGGTCACACTGGTGTTGCTCTGGCTGGTGGTAACCTGGGCTGAACAGATTCTCCAGTGGGCCGTACTGGATGCGGATTTCATTGGCTCAACCCGCGATGCCTGTACCCGGGAAGGCGCGTGCTGGGTCTTTATTCAGGCACGGTTCGAACAGTTTATGTTTGGCTTTTACCCGGAATCGGAGATCTGGCGTCCCATGGTGTTTTTTGCAGCCACAGCAGGGTTAATCCTGTGGTTGCTGGTGGATCGTATTCCCTATAAAAAATGGGCGTTGCTGATCACCCTGATCCCATTTCCAGTGTTGTCAGCCATGTTGCTGCACGGCGGTACAGTTGGTTTGGAAACGGTGGAAACACACCAGTGGGGCGGGCTGATGGTCACTTTGATCATCGCGCTGACAGGCATCCTCGCTTCTCTGCCTTTCGGTGTTCTGCTGGCGCTCGGGCGTCGCTCAAACATGCCGGTTATCCGCAGCATCAGTACTGTGTATATCGAGTTCTGGCGCGGTGTTCCCTTAATTACTGTGCTTTTCATGGCATCTGTCATGCTGCCTCTGTTTCTCTCTGGCGGAACGGAAATCGACAAATTACTGCGTGCCCTGATTGGTGTGGTGCTCTTTAACTCGGCCTACATGGCAGAAGCGATCAGGGGCGGTTTACAGTCGATATCGAAAGGGCAGTACGAAGCGGCAGAGGCGCTGGGTTTGGGCTACTGGAAAATGATGCGTTTAGTCATTTTACCTCAGGCGCTGAAAGTCAGTATTCCGTCTATCGTTAATACCTTTATTGCCTTGCTCAAAGATACCAGCCTGGTGCTGATTATCGGTATGTTCGATGTGCTGGGGATTGCTCAGTCGGCCAACAGTGATCCGGCCTGGCTCGGATTCTCAACAGAAAGTTATTTATTTGCAGCCTTCATTTTCTGGGTGATGTGCTTTGGCATGTCGCGCTACAGCCTTTATCTGGAAAACAAACTCCATACCGGGCATTGATCAATTACAAGGAAGTTAGGATGTCTATGATTGAAAAAGTGAACCAGTGTTCAGACAAAGAACCTGTCATCCGTCTGAAAGATGTCAACAAATGGTATGGCGAATTCCATGTGTTGAAAAACATTAACCTGGAAGTGAAAAAGGGCGAAAAAATTGTGATCTGCGGGCCTTCCGGCTCGGGTAAATCAACCATGATTCGCTGTATTAACCATTTGGAAGAACATCAGCGTGGTGACATTGTTGTCGCAGGGACAGAGCTGAAAGACGATCTGAAAAATATCGAACTGGTGCGCCGCGAAGTGGGGATGTGCTTCCAGCACTTCAATTTGTTTCCCCATCTGAGCGTACTGGAAAACTGCACCCTGGCGCAGATGTGGGTGAAGAAAAAATCGCAGAAAGAAGCCGAAGCCCTGGCCATGAAGTACCTGGAGCGGGTACGGATTGCAGAACAGGCCCATAAGTTTCCGGGCCAGTTGTCCGGTGGTCAGCAGCAGCGTGTCGCGATTGCCCGTTCCCTGTGTATGGAGCCGCAAATCATGTTGTTCGATGAGCCGACCTCTGCGCTTGATCCGGAAATGGTGCGCGAGGTATTGGATGTCATGGTTGAGTTAGCACAAGATGGTATGACCATGCTGTGCGTGACGCATGAGATGGGCTTTGCCCGCGAAGTGGCGGACAGGGTGATCTTTATGGATGCCGGTGAAATTATTGAGCAGAATGAACCGGAGGCGTTTTTCAGCAATCCGCAGTTTGACCGGACACAAAATTTCCTGCAGCAGATCATTCACTGATTTATTGTTCTCGCGATTGTCTGCAAAATCAAAACGGCGCCTTTGCAGGCGCCGTTTTTTCAGTGAAGAACTCTGCGCTGTAGCGGGCAGCCGGGCAGGGTGTTAAATCGTCGCCGTTGATTCAATTAAAATCGCATCGTGGCGCCAGTATTCTAAATCGCAGTCAATCAGGTTGCCGCTCTGGTCGTAGTTTACCCGTTCGACAAACATGGCGGGTGTGCCGGACGTTGCTCTGAGGTGATGGGCGGTTTCTGCCATCAGTGAGGTTGAGCGAACCCGGAACCGGGTTTTGGAATATAACACGCCGTATTGCTCACGGTATGTCGTCGTGAGCGAGTCGATAATATTGTGATCGAACAAATCAGGGAAATGCGCAGGCGAGATAAAATTCGTGACCACCACGACCGGACGATTGTCGAGAAATCGCAGCCGGTCGATACGGTACACTTCGGTCAGGGGTTTGACTTTCAGCAAAGAAGCGGCCCGACGGCCGGCAGGAACCCGCTTGGCCGACAGCAGTTCAGAGCGTGCTTCGCGGCCCTGCGCTTTGGCCATGGCCGGAAAGTCCGTGGTGTAGGTCGG
This sequence comes from Photobacterium sp. Hal280, assembly GCF_037162255.1. NCBI lineage: Bacteria > Pseudomonadati > Pseudomonadota > Gammaproteobacteria > Vibrionales > Vibrionaceae > Photobacterium > Photobacterium sp. Hal280. The sequence goes on along the minus strand of NZ_JARLUO010000005.1, from coordinate 1,645,801 downwards.
ATCGTACAAGAGGGGGACCGGTGAAACAAACCAGCCGCGGCGATCTTCCCGATACAGCTTACCTTCGGCTTCGAGCAAGGCCAGCGACTCACGCAGCGTGACCCGCGTGGTGTTGAAAGACTCCGCCAGCTTACGTTCCGCAGGCAGTTTATGTCCGCCCGCCAGAAGCCCGGCATCAATCTGTTCATTGATGGCTTCCATGATTCTTAAATATTGCACGTTTATCCTTCCCGTTGCCGACCAGGGTTCAATTGGTTAGCTATTATAAAGTCTGTTTTCACAGAGTCATCAGCGGTTACGCCAGGCTTGGGTGTATTGATCACTCAAACGGTTGGCACCCAGATGCATGAGTTTCACTGCAGCTGCTGTCAGCAGGATCATGACCGCCATTGCGGCAGCAGGTCCGGTCTGACCGGCATCATCCATATTCAGGACAGACACGGAAGCTGGCATGGTGTCTGAGGCATACAGAAAAACGATCGCCGAAGTGGTGGTCATCGCATTCACAAACAAGTAGGTCGCAATGTCTAAAATGGCTGGGGTGCACACAGGGACAGTGACTTTAAAGAATGTCTTGAACTGAGGAATGTTGAGCGAGGCAGAGATCGCTTCGATTTCGCCCGGCAACTGCTTCAGCGCGGTCACTGCCGTCATATGGCCGACTGTGTAGTAGTGAGTCACCGTATTGACCACCAGTATGGTCAGTGTGCCGTACATCCAGGACAGCGGATTGTCGCTGTGGTTGAAGAAAAAGATATACCCCAGCCCTAATACCATGCCCGGCACCGCCATCGGCAAAATCGCCAGCATTTGCAGCAGGTGACGCAAAGGGGCGAAACTTTGTCCTTTTTCAATGCAGTAGGCGCAGGTAAAAATCACCAGGGTTCCTGCCAGTGCGACCATGGCAGCCAGTTTGAGAGAACTGAAATACGGAGCCCAGCCATAGGTGCTGACTTCGGCAAAGTTGTAGTTGTTCAGGCTCAATGCGGTGTTCCAGGGCCAGAATGTGACTAAAGAGCCGTATATCGCCATGACAATAACACTCAGAATCGCCAGTGAGATCAGTGAGCAGAACAGCAAACACACACCGTCGCGAAGGCGGTTGGGCTCTGGCTGGTAAGCGACAGAGCGTGCATCGAACAGGTTCTGCTGTTTTTTCTGCACCCAGCGGTCGCCGGCAAAAGCCAGCAGAGCCGGCAGTAACAGCATGACGGACGTGACTGCACCCATGGCGAAGTTTTGCTGCCCGACCACTTGTTTGAAAATGTCCGTCGCTAAGACATTGTATTGGCCGCCAATGACTTTAGGGACACCAAAGTCGCAGACAACCAGGGTAAAGACCACAATCAAGGCGCTGATCAAACCGTATTTGGCTCCCGGCAAAGTGACCAGAAAGAAAGTGCGCATACTGGATGTATTGAGCGCTTTGGCGGCTTCGTAGAGCCTGGCATCGGATGTTTTCAGTGATGTGCTGATGATCATCAAAGCGTGAGGAAAAGTCCACAACACCAGGCCAATCGCAATGCCAATGGGGCCGTAGATACTGTGGCCGAACAGCATCTCTTTGGCGATGCCCTGATTGCCAAACAGGTAGATCAGACTGATGGCAGGGAGCAGCGATGGCGCCAGAATGGGGGCAGAGCCGATGACGGTAAAAAATCCTTTGAATGGCATACAGCTGCGAGTTAAAGCAAAGGCAAAACCAAATGCCAGCAGGCCGACAATGACAGTGACCACCACACCGATGACCACGGTATTTTGTAATGACTGCCACAGGGCTGGCGATGCAAAGTAGGTGGCGAAATTGGCCAGACCCACAAAGTCGCCTTCCGAGTTGTGCACGCTTTTTTGCAGCATGGCAAGCAGCGGCGCGACGATAAAAGCTGCCATCAGTGCGCTAAAGACCACTAAGAGTGCTGCCAGGGTGACGTTGTCACGGCCAAAGTGATGGCGCAGACGAGCGATGGATTGTAAGAGACCAGGCTTTGACGTAGGAAGCGGTCGGGTCAGTTGGGTCATGGTGACGTCCTGTTTATCGGCTTTGGCGGTAGATATGGGTATGCTTATCGGCAATGTGCAGTTGCAGATAATGGCCGCGGCTCAGGCCAAGGTTGCGTGTCTCCCGGATAGGGACATCCACCTTGATCGTCGGCAACTGATGTGCGCCCTGGAGCTGGCAGTCGGCCCGCATGAAAGTGCCCTGAAATTCCAGATCGTCGATGCGCACCAGCACGCTGCTGTCACTTTTTTCACCGGCGGGCAGGAAATGCAGATCTTCCGGTCTGAGTCCCAGCTCGACCTGCTCGCCGCGCTTGAATTGCGCGGCCGGAAGCGGCAGCAGGCTTTCACCGATTCGCATTTGCTGCTCACTGACGATTGAGGCCGGTAAGAAATTCATCTGACCGACAAACTCAGCGACAAAACGAGAGCTCGGGTTCTGATAGATTTCCTGTGGCGTGCCGACCTGTTCGATACAGCCGTGATTCATGACTACGATACGGTCGGCCATCGCAAGCGCTTCTTCCTGATCGTGGGTCACCATAATGGTGGTGATACCCAGCTTGCGTTGTAAGCGGCGGATCTCTTCGCGCAGGTGAGATCGCACTTTGGCATCCAGGGCCGAAAGTGGTTCATCAAGCAGTAACAATCCTGGTGATAATGATAAAGCACGGGCCAGCGCCACCCGCTGTTGCTGTCCGCCGGATAACTGGCTTGGGTACTTGTTGCCAGCTGTCGGCAGGGCAATGGTGTCCAGCCACTGGCTGACGATACTGTCGGTGTCTGCAACGGATTTTCCCTGATTGCGCAAGCCAAGGCTCAGGTTTTCATACACAGTCAGGTTGGGAAACAGGGCGTAGGACTGGAAAACAATTCCAAAATCCCGTTTTTCAGGTGGCAGGCAGGTGATGTCACGTCCTGCCTGTTCAATCGTGCCTGAGCTGGCCAGATCCAGCCCAGCGATGGCGCGCAGCAAGGTGGTTTTTCCACACCCTGAAGGGCCAAGAAAACAGATAAATTCGCCTTTGTTGATATCCAGCGAGATGTTGTTCAGCGCAGTAAACTGACCAAACTGTTTACCGACGTGTGAGATTTTCAGGTAAGTTTCCATAGCAAAGTCATTTCTCTATTTGGTATATACCAAATGTAGGCCTCATCAGTGACACTTCGATGACAGAAGCTTGACGATAAGAAGACAGCCGGTTCTGCCCGATCAATGAAAAAGGCAACCTGAGCGGTTGCCTTGAGATTGGCTTGGAAATATCTGTGGGATGCGGTTAAGAACGCGGTTCAGATTTCGCGTCGAATTTATCCGACCAGGTTTTCAGTACATCTTCACGGCTGACCGCCATTTTCGAGAAGTCCATTTTCACCATGGCCTGCTGAACATTCGGGTAGTTCTTCACAGGTTTGTTCACGTCTTTATGACCCACAACCGGGTAGAACTCGTTATACAGCTGGTTGGCATCTTTCGACAGTGACCAGTCAACCAGACGCTTTGCGGCATCGGACCGGGTGTTGACCAGACCAACGGCTTCCGTTTCCCAGCCCACGCCGCCTTCAGGCAGGATAATGTCAATCGGGGCACCCTGAGATTTCAGCTTGGCACCACGAATGGCCATCGAGATACCAATGGCAACTTCACCCATACCGGCCTGAACGCAAGGCTTGGAACCTGAGTGCGTGTAATGGGCAATGTTCTGATCCAGTTTGGTCATATAATCCCAGCCTTTTTGCTCACCCATAGATTGCAGCCAGGCAGAGACCTGCATATAACCTGTGCCGGAAGAGGCGGGGTTGGGCATGGCAATATGGCCTTTGTATTCTGGTTTGAGCAGGTCATTCCAGGTAGCCGGCTTGCTCAGACCCAGTTGCTCGGCCACTTTTTCATTGAAACAGACCGCATTAAAGAAGGCATCGTTGCCAAACCAGGCCGGGTTGGCTTGCGGGTCGATCAGATTGCTGTGGATTTTGCCCAGTTCTTTTGGCTGATAAGGTTTCAGCACACCTTCTTCTTTCAGCAGTGCCATCGAAGAGCCGGCCAGACCCCAGACCACATCCGCTCGTGGGTTGCTTTTTTCGGCCAGCAGTTTGGCGGTCATGATACCGGTAGAATCCCGGACCCATTTGATCTTGATGTCCGGGTTGGCTTTTTCAAATCCGGTTTTGAATTTCGCCAGCATGTCCGTTTCGAACGCTGTGTAGACCGTCAATTCCTGCGAGGCGAAAGCCTGAGTGCTGCTCAGTGCCATGAATGCCGTCAGTGGTGCAACAAGCCATGTCTTTTTCATATGTCCTTCCTAAAAAAGTAAATGTGGTATGTACCAGATTGGTTCGACACGGAAGATGCTAGGTGCCATTTATGACAGTTCGATGATTGCCAGATGTCAGTTTCATGAGGACTGTGTGATCGTGATTCAGCGCAAACTTGTGCTGAAAATCGGCGAATGATGCCATTATTAAACTTTTATGAAGACTGCTTCAGTCGCATTTACAGCATTGGTTCGCCATCGCTATAGTGATTTCGAAATCTGGTATAGTCCAAAAGAGATCAACAAATGGCAAACTCCGACAATCAATATCTGCTTCTTACGCCAGGTCCGCTGACGACAACCCAAAGCGTGCGGGAAGCCATGCTGAAAGACTGGTGCACCTGGGATGATGACTACAATGTGGGCGTGGTGCAGCACATTCGCCAGCAGCTGGTTGCTCTGGCCACCACCCACGACGGCTACACCAGCGTGCTGATGCAGGGCAGCGGGACTGCTTCTGTGGAAGCCACCTTAGGCTCTGTGATTCCGGCAGAGGGTAAGTTACTGGTGATTAACAATGGTGCTTACGGTGCCCGCATTGCGCAAATTGCCCGTTGCCTGAATATCCCGCACCTGAACTGGTCTTTAGGGGAAATGACCCAGCCTGACGTGAACGAACTGGCCCGTTTGCTGGACGAAGATCCCAGCATCACCCATGTGGCTATGGTGCACTGTGAAACAACCACAGGCATGCTGAATCCGCTGCAAGTCGTGTGTGAAACAGTAAAAGCGGCCGGCAAAGTGATGATCCTGGATGCCATGTCGAGTTTCGGCGGCATGCCGATGGATATGGGAGCGTTGGGCATCGATTTTCTGATCAGCTCAGCGAACAAGTGCATTCAGGGCGTGCCAGGATTTGGTTTTGTAATTGCGCGCCGTTCCTTGTTAGAAGCCTGCCACGGACGTGCGCGTTCAGTGTCGCTGGACCTCTGCGATCAATGGCAATGCATGGAAAACAACCATGGCAAATGGCGCTTTACATCACCAACGCACACCGTACGGGCATTTGCCCAGGCCTTGACAGAACTGGAACAGGAAGGCGGTATTGAAGCGCGTTTTCAGCGCTACCGTACGAATCAACAAACCCTGGTCGCAGGCATGGAAAAACTGGGCTTTCAATGCCTGCTGAGCAAGACATTCCATTCGCCCATTATTACCTCTTTCTATTCACCCGCTTCACCGGCATACGAATTCAAGGCTTTTTATGACAGTCTGAAAACGAAAGGTTTTGTGATCTATCCGGGCAAAGTATCCGATGCGGATTGTTTCCGGATTGGCAATATCGGTGATATTTATCCGGGTGACATTCAGCGCCTGCTGGAGGCCATTCAGGCGTCTATGTTCTGGGCCAGTGAAACGGAAACGGCCGGAGAGCAGGCATGACGTCCCGCCACACTGACCTCGGCCAGCGTGCGCTGGCATGTGAGGGAGATATCAATACATCTTCTGCGCGTGCCCGGTGGGTAAACAGCATTTCTGACCGGCAAACCCAGGTACTGCTGGAGGCTGACAGTCAGTACTTTTTACATCAGGCCATGTCGACCCCTTGTCTGGATGCCCTGGAAAGTGCTGAGGGGATCTATCTGACCGATGTGGCCGGTAAATGCTACATGGATTTTCATGGCAACAATGTCCATCAGCTGGGTTACGGCCACCCGGAGATACTGGCGGCGATTCAGGCACAGTTAGCCAAATTACCGTTTTCACCCCGCAGGTTTACCCATCAAACGGCTGTCGATTGTGCCCGCGAGCTGACCCGCATTGCCGGCGGTGAGCTGAGCCGGGTGTTGTTCGCACCGGGAGGCACATCCGTGGTGGGCATGGCACTCAAGCTGGCTCGCTATATCACGGGTAATTCCAAAGTGGTTTCACTCTGGGATGCGTTTCACGGTGCATCGCTGGATGCGATTTCTGTCGGTGGGGAAGCCTGCTTTCGCGAAGGCATGGGGCCGCTGATGGCCGGGGTTGAACGTATCCCACCGCCGGTTCGCTATCGGGGCGCTTTCCCGCGTGACGACGACTCAGATGTGCATTATGCCGATTACCTGGAATATGTGATTGAAAAAGAGGGCGGGATCGGGGCATTCATTGCAGAAGGGGTGCGAAATACCGATGTTCAGGTGCCCAGCCAAGCCTATTGGCAGCGCGTCCGGGACATTTGTGATCGCCATAATGTATTGCTGATTATCGATGACATTCCCAATGGGATGGGCCGCAGCGGTCACTGGTTCACCCATCAGGCATTCGGGATTGAACCGGACATCCTGTGTATCGGCAAAGGGCTGGGCGGTGGTGTGGTGCCAATGGCAGCCATGTTGACTCAAGACAAGTACAACACGGCGTCTCAGATTTCGCTGGGCCATTATACCCACGAGAAGAGCCCGATAGGCTGCGCGGCCGCGTTAGCGACCATCCGGGTCATCGAACAGCAGCAATTGCTGCAGAAGGTTCGCCATGATGCGGTGTATATGGCTGAGCGGCTGGCGGTCATGAAGGCACGGTTGCCCATCATTGGTGATATTCGCGGGATTGGCCTGCTGTGGGGCATTGAGCTGGTTGAAGACAGGGACACAAAAGCACGTGCCTTCGACGCGGCAGAGCAGGTGATGTACCGCTGCCTGGCGCGCGGGCTGAGCTTTAAAGTTTCTCAGGGAAATGTATTACAACTCAGCCCGCCTTTGATTATTGCCAGAGAAGAGCTGGCACTGGCCATGGACTGGTTGGAAGAAGCGATTGAATCTGTGTGCAGGCATGTTGATTCACCATTGAGACAGCGCCTGAAGTGACGGGCAACACAACAAACGAGAAACGGACGATGAATACACAAGTAGAAGCGGTAATTTTTGACTGGGCGGGTACGGTTGTTGACTTCGGATCCTTCGCGCCTACCACCATTTTTGTTGAAGCGTTCAAACGTGAATACGATTTTGATATCTCACTGGCAGAAGCCCGCGTACCCATGGGGTTAGGGAAGTGGGATCATATTAAGGCGGTGGGTGAACTGCCCGATGTTGCCGCCCGCTGGGAGAGCCGGTTTGGCCGGGCGATGACCAGAGAAGACATTGACACGATTTACCAGACGTTTATGCCGTTACAGGTAGCAAAAGTTGCGGAGCATGCCGATTTAATTCCAGGCACCACAGAGGTCGTTGCACAGCTCCGTGAGCAGGGCATCAAGCTGGGCTCATGCTCGGGTTATCCACGGGTTGTGATGAACGAGCTGTTACCCGCGGCGGCTGAAAAAGGGTTTGCGCCTGATTATGTGGTCGCCACCGATGATCTTGCCGCAGGTGGTCGTCCTGGTCCGTTTATGGCACTGCAAAATGTGATCGCACTGGGGATTGGGAGCGTGGCTGCTTGCGTCAAAATAGATGACTCAGTACCGGGCATCGAAGAAGGCCACAATGCAGGTATGTGGACTGTCGCGTTATTACTGTCGGGGAATGAAGCGGGACTGACCGAAAAAGAATACTTGTCCGCGTCAGAACATGAACTGGCTGTTGCGAGAGAAAAAGCACGTCAAGCCTTTGATGGTTGTCATGCACACTATCAGATAGATACGGTTGCTGACTTGCCTGATGTCATTGCTGATATTAATCGAAGACTGGCGGCAGGTGAGCGTCCTTAAATCTGTTTCTTATCGTTAATTCGCTAAAAAGCCAGGTTCTTTTGCCATTATTTTGATAATACTGAGCAGAACACCCTGGCTTTATTCGTGTCGTTGCACTTAATTCGTTTATTGAATTTATGCCTGAATATGAGGCGGATTGGTGCAAGTGCCCGATTTTAATACACATCTCAACTTTCCTCTTATCACCGCCCATCAGTACACTATTTCCGGTTTTGTTTTAACTTGTTGTATTTATTGAATTATCACCTATTGGTATTATGGGTTGATTCACAGATCAACTGTGTTGGCTTAGTAATTGCTTTATTTGAATCATGAGCTAATTTGGATTAAGCGAGGGGTTAATCTGGCAGAAGGTTTAAATAAAGTGTTTAATTTGTTGCTTTTGAGTTAAAAAATGCACTGAATTAGCAAAAACCGAAAAATTACAAAGCATGAAGAGTTGTTTAAAATGCGTTCAAATGATGTTAATTAAGTGTTTTTCCGATATTTTTTAATTGATGCGAAGCAAGAAAAAACACGATCATGCGCAAAAAAATGAAGAGATAAAAAAGTAAGTGATTGGCGAAGCCTTTATAGTGTCTCGCTAAATATAGCATTCGTCCAATTTACTTTAGCTTGCACATTAATGCTGTTGAATTCTTGTGAAGGAAAGTTATGAAATCTTCAGTTGAAGCCCAACAAGCGAAAGAGATTGTGTTTGATTACACCTCATTTCTGTCTGTGTTGTGTCATCACAGACCAACCTTGTGGGATGCGTTTAAAGTGGTGCTGCCAGCATTGGAATTTTCCTGGGGCAGGTCGTCTGGTTCTGGTGCCAGCAAGACGGAGCGCTTACGTAACCAGGCGCTGAAAGTCTTGTCTACCCATACCAGCGATGTGAATAACCTGGTGAGATTGTTGCGTCTGGCTCGTATGGAACAGATTTTTGAGCTGGACATCCGCCTGCCATATTCGTTGGATCAGGATCAACTGGATCTGATTACAGAAAAAGCAGACTGTGAGATCCAGGAAATTGGCAACAATGGCGAACAATTGCACATTCGTTTAATGGTGCCCTGAACCTAAGCTGCCCTTGTGTCTGTCTGCGCCAGGATAACGACATAGGTCATGGAAAAACAAGTATAGAAAAATGCCAGTTGAATGTATTCGATTCCTGGCATTTTTCATTTCAGTCGCAAGCAATCGTTTCCGTGGCTTTTCAATGCAACAGTGTATTGGCTTGCTGAGTCCGATTGATAATAAACGCCATTGAATTGCCATGAATCGCCGCATCATGAATGGTTTGGTTGCAATACTCCTTCACATTCCCGCTGGCGATGACTGCACTACAATTTCCCATGTGTAACGCTTTTGCCATCAGCACCTGGGTGGATTGCCTGTTCTTCTCTTTTAACACCAGCACTTTATTGATATCGACTCCGGCATTGCTGAGCAGCTGGCGATCCAGCAGCGCATCGGCACCGATAAACATAATCCAGCGGTTCTGCTCACTGGCCTGTTTGAGCAGTCTCAGCAGATAAGCAAGCTGGGCTTGTTCATGATCGCAGAAACTGACTTCGATTGGATACTGAACCGGGTTGGAACTCAGGGAAGAAGAATGAGACAGAAAAGTGGATTTGTACACCTGAGAAGCGGTCACTGATTGGATGCTGTCTAATTGTGCTGTCATGAGAGTTCCATCCTCTGCTAGAGTCGATAGTATTGTTTATTTGTACATGCTGTATTTCTATACAGTAGTTTTGAACATAAAGGGATGCAAGTGTTTTTTGGGGCTGATTCACAAGAATCTGAGCTGTCTGGCTTTTTCTTACATTGCTGTATCTTTTTAAACAATTGATTTTGTTTTATTTTTTCTGTTTTTGTAATGGCGTTGCTTTGCGTGGGTTTTAAACAGATTTTTGATGTTCGTCTTGTGGGGTGTGTATTTATACAGTATGTATGGATAGTCTCTTATACAGTAATCTTTCCATGATAGAGATCAGTAAACCTCGTTGGAGTGAACCATGGGAAAAAGAATCTGCCTGAGTGGCTGGGCAAAATGTTTGATTCTACTGTTGCCGGGCTGGCTGGTTTTGTCGGGCTGTAGTGAGGCGCTGTCTGTCTCAGCGACACCAGCAAAGGGCGTGGACCGTATTCAGCGACAAGATACATCGCTGGATGTGTACTGCTCGTCGGGAATATGCAGCTTTGAGCTCGAAAGCAACCAGAAAGTGATGCTGTCGGTCAGTATGTTTTATGGCGAGGAGCAACCCTTTACGAAAATTGAAGGAGTGAGTGTGACGGGAGAGTCCGGCGCAACGTTAAATATGGCGGGGCAGTACCAGTTTACGCTTGAAATCGCCCCTCAAAATACACCTGTTACTGTGCAGGTGGTGGACTACTATCGATAGCACTGACAGGTAAATGAAAACACATAAAAGTAAAGCAATGGTTATAGAAACTTAGGCATTTAATCGCTTCTATTAACTGAAATTCTGTGAACTTGCTCAGATGGCATGGATTTGTGTTAGCAATCGCCAAAATCATGGCCTCATGGCTTGATTTAAACACTATTCATCAGTAGTATCCGCACCTCTTTTTTATGTGGTGGTGTATATGAGCAGATTTGATTGCCTTGAGAGAATTGTCGAAGAATACCGCAAGAAGGTTCGTGACGCAGAATTCAATAAACACAACGACAGTGAAGTTGCGAAAGTCCTGGTTTTACTTGTAGGAAACTCAATGTTCAACCTGGCAGATGAATTTGCAGATTGGGTAAACCGTGGTGGTGATCGTAGCTACGGCGGTAAGTTTTTTGTGTCTAAGCAACTGATGACGTTACTGGAACCTGTGACTTTCCGTGGGGTTACCGTGCGTCGTGATTCAATCAAGTTATTCCGCATTGGTTGATACTGGTGCGTTACCTTGTCACTAAGCTCGCATAAAGAAATTGAGAATTGACCGCAGGCCTTTGTTTTGTCGAAGGTAAGAAAAAGGATGCTCAGGCATCCTTTTTTCGTTTCTGCAAGTGCTGAAGCGCAGGCAGGGCTGGCTGGATCTCAATACAGAAATGTGGTCTGATACCGCCCTGAAGTCAGTCAAGTACAGAGAGAGCAGTCGATGGATGCAGAATTTTGGCATAGCCGCTGGGCAGAAAACCGAATCGGATTTCATTTAAACGACACAAACCCGGTATTACCTTACTATTGGCCAAAATTAGGGCTGCAACGCGAAGATACTGTGTTTGTGCCTATGTGTGGTAAATCTCTGGATTTGACCTGGCTGGCAGAAAAGCACCATCAGGTGACGGGTGTTGAGTTAAGTGAAATCGCTGTCCGTGCTTATTTTGCCGAGCATTTGTACTTACCGACTGTGACGTCATTAGGTAACGGGCATACGCTGTATGAGTTTGATGAGGTCCGTATTTATTGCGGTGATTATTTTACTGCGCCGGTTCAGCCCGTAGATGCTGTGTACGACCGCGCGGCGTTGATTGCGATGCCGGAGCACATGCGGCAAAGCTATGTGCAGCGCTTGTTATCTTTAGTGAAGCCCGGTGGAAAGATCATGCTGGTGACACTTGATTATATTCAGGAAGAAATGGCAGGACCGCCGTTCAGCGTCAGAGCTGATGAAGTGCAATCACTTTTTAAAGGCTGTGAAGTCACTCATATCGCGCGGCAGGACGCCGATGAATCACACCCGCGACGTCAGCAGGGCTTAAGTCGTTTTGCTGAAGAAGTCTGGTTTATTCAAACGCCAGCCTGACACTCCTTTTTCGTGTGACTGTGCTTTCAGTCACACTTGTTTGTCCTGATGATTATCCATTTTTATCATTAGCTTGATCCCGTCTATAGTCAAAATGACCAGACGGAGGTGAGCAATGAATGCACGAATTTCGAAGGACAGTTTTCACAGTAAAAAAACCTTGGAGACTGGCGGTCAGCGCTTTGATTATTTTGACCTGACCGCACTGCGTCATTTGGGGGAGGTTGACCGCCTGCCTTTTTCCCTGAAAGTGCTTTTGGAAAACCTGCTCAGGTTTGAGGATGGTGACACTGTCACTGATTCCGATATCCAATCCGTGATTGACTGGCTTGATACCCGCCGTTCAGACAAAGAAATTCAATACCGTCCAGCCCGTGTCCTGATGCAGGATTTTACCGGTGTGCCGGCTGTCGTCGATCTGGCTGCGATGCGGGATGCTATGACCCGGGCCGGTAAAAACCCCGACAGCATCAACCCTCAGTCGGCCGTTGATCTGGTGATTGATCATTCCGTGATGGTGGACGTTTACGCCTCTGAACAGGCTTTTGCCCGAAACGTTGAACTTGAAATGCAGCGTAATATCGAACGCTATCAGTTTTTGCGCTGGGGGCAGCAAGCCTTTACCAATTTTCGTGTCGTCCCGCCGGGAACAGGAATATGCCACCAGGTGAATCTCGAATACCTGGGGCAATCAGTATGGCAGGACAGTGGTGTTCTGTATCCGGATACTCTGGTTGGAACCGACTCGCATACCACGATGATCAATGCCTTGGGTGTACTTGGCTGGGGGGTTGGCGGCATTGAGGCTGAAGCCGCGATGCTTGGTCAGCCCATCTCTATGTTAATCCCGGAAGTGATTGGTTTTCACCTCAGTGGCAAATTACATCCGGGCGTGACGGCAACTGATCTTGTCTTAACTGTCACTGAGATGCTGCGAAAAAAAGGGGTCGTCGGTAAATTCGTGGAATTTTACGGCCCCGGTTTAGATGCCTTGCCTTTGGCTGATCGGGCGACAATTGCCAATATGGCACCAGAATACGGTGCAACCTGCGGCTTCTTTCCGATTGATCAGGAAACGTTGCGCTATATGCGTCTTTCAGGGCGCAGTGAGTCTCTGATTGCCCGTGTTGAAGCCTATGCCAAGGCCAATGCCATGTGGCGGGATTCCAGCCAGCCTGAGCCATTTTATACAGAGACACTGGCATTGGCACTGGACGAGGTTGTCCCGAGCCTGGCCGGCCCTAAGCGCCCGCAGGACAGAGTTCCGTTGCCTGACATTAAAACTGCGACGGAAGATTTGCTGGCATTGAGCGGTCTGGAACCCGAGCAGAAAATCCAGGTTGATTTGGGCGAGTCTGGCAAGGATACCGAAGGTAAGACGTTTTCACTGACTCACGGTGATGTTGTGATTGCCGCCATCACATCCTGCACCAACACTTCTAATCCCAGCGTGATGTTAGCCGCGGGTTTACTGGCCAAAAATGCGGTGGAAAAAGGCCTGCAGACGAAGCCCTGGGTGAAAAGCTCTCTGGCGCCAGGCTCGAAAGTGGTGACCCGGTATTTTGAGGCATCTGGCCTGCAGGTGTATCTCAACAAGCTGGGATTCAACTTAGTGGGGTACGGCTGTACGACCTGTATCGGGAATTCCGGACCCTTACTTGCGCCAATCGAAAAAGCCATCAATGACGCCAACCTGACTGTTTCCTCGGTGCTGTCAGGTAACCGGAACTTTGAAGGTCGTGTACATCCGCTGGTGAAAGCCAACTGGCTGGCCTCTCCGCCGCTGGTGGTTGCCTTTGCTTTGGCTGGCACAACACGTATTGATCTGACCCAAGCGCCGCTGGGCCATGACAGCGATGGCCAGCCGGTGTACCTGAACGATGTCTGGCCTTCTCAGGAAGACATTGCGCAAGCGATGAGGGAAGTGAAGAACAGCCTGTTCGAGCAGGAATATGCGGACATTTTTGCCGGCGATGATATCTGGCAGCAGATCACCATCAATAAAGGGAATACGTACCAGTGGCGGCCAGATTCTACTTATGTTCGCCTTCCGCCCTATTTTGACGAGATAACGCAGCCGCTAAAACCACTGAAAGATATTGAAAATGCAGCCATTCTGGCAATATTTGGTGACTCAATAACGACCGACCATATCTCACCTGCAGGTAACATCAAGGCAGACAGCCCGGCAGGACACTACTTGCAGGAGCAGGGGATTGAACCGGCAGATTTTAATTCCTACGGTTCACGGCGCGGCAATCACGAAGTCATGATGCGCGGCACTTTTGCCAATATTCGCATTAAGAACCTGATGCTCAAGGGTAAAGAGGGTGGGTACACCATTTACCAGCCGACAGGTGAAGAAGTATCAATATATGATGCTGCGATGAGGTATCAGGACCAGAACATACCTCTGGTGATTTTTGCCGGGAAAGAATACGGCACAGGATCCAGCCGGGACTGGGCCGCGAAAGGGACTAACTTACTGGGTGTGAAAGCGGTACTGGCTGAAAGTTTCGAGCGAATTCACCGTTCAAACCTGGTGGGTATGGGGGTGATTCCTGTTGAGCTCCCTGAAGGTTTACTGGCTTCATTGTCGTTAACCGGCAAGGAAAAAATACAACTGAAAGGCATTGATACCTTGTCGCCGGGGGGAATGCTGACGCTGAAAATCACCAACGAACAGGGACAAGAGTCACAATATAGCGTAAAAGCCCGGGTCGATACCCGAACTGAAATGGCGTATCTCAAGGCGGGCGGAATTTTACATTATGTTTTAAGAACAATGATTTCTACCGAATGACCATGCGTTTATCTGTATTTATTTGACAGGTGGAATGTCAAATAATTGTCATTTGTATGGTTATCAGTTCGTATTGCCGCGATATTGCAGTTACAGTAGAGTGACAAGCTTAAAATGAGCTCTATCAGTATAATCTAAGGTTTTTAGAGCGCAATTCAGGGAAAACGGACAGTAACATGAAGAAGTCGTTGATTGGTATTTTGTTGTGCGGTTTGTCTACGTCTGCTTTGGCGTCGCAATCGGCAGGTATTTTTCTTGGTTCGCCAATGAGTGGTGTGCAGTACAAACACAATGACCTGCGCTTTTCGCTGGGTTTAGATGAATTTGGTTTTGCCGTGGATAAAACATTTAACCTGGGCACGTTGACCCGGGACCCGCAGCTTAACATGGGCTATACCTTTGTTGGCGCTCAGTACGTTGATAACCGTTATGACAAATTGGGTATCCGCTCAGGTATTGGCCTGGAAGTGCCTGTGAATCAGTTTGAGCTGTATGGTGAAGTTGGGCCGACACTGTATATGGTGGAAGATGTTGATGTCGAACTGGAAGCGGCTATGGGTGTAAGAGTGCGCTTCTGATTCAGAGTGAATCGAAAAAGCTGGCGAATTGCCAGCTTTTTTGTATCTGTCGTCAGGTCAGGCAGCTTCATTGATTGTTGCCGCCTGCAGCATCGGTTTTCTTCGCTCCCACTGCGTAATGAAAGCGACCGAGGCAATAATAATGGCAGCCCCCAGCCAGAGCCGTCCAGGTGGTACCCATCCGAAGACGATAAATCCGGCCAGTACGTTCAATGGCAGTTTGGCATGGTCGAAAGGTTGCACGAAAGAGGCGTCAGCAATGGCGTAGGCTTTCGCAATGGCCCAGTTAGCCAGTGCGGTGAACAACCCGGCACCGACCAGAAGAATCCAGGTGTGCTGGCCAACAGGTAAGGTGAAATCAGGCGCAGCAAGAAAAAGGTTAAAAGGCGTGATCAGCACCAGCAGGTAGACAACCATAGTCGTCGGGGAGTCGTGGTGCGACATCTTTTTCACCATCAAAGAATAACTCGCCCAGAAGAAAGCGGCGCCAATGGGCAGCAATGAGGCCAGATTGAAATTGTCGGCCCATGGCTCAAGGATAATCATCGCACCAGCGAAGCCGGCCAGGGTTGCCATCCAGCGTACAAAGCCGACTTTTTCTTTCAGCAGCAAACCTGATCCTACGGTGGCAAACAACGGCGATGTCATCAGCAGTGCGATGCCTTGCCAGATTGGCACAGGGTACGCCAGGGCCCAAAGCCATAACTGAATACCGATCACGGACAGAAACACGCGGAAGCAATGCATACCAAAGTGTTGTGTTTTCAGAGCCTGGCGAAGGCCAATACTGCGCAGCCAGGGAAGCATGACAAGGAGAGCAATAAAATATTGAATCAAACCGACCGTGGTAGATGGCAAATGGAAGGTCACACTCAGGTATTGCGCCATGCTGTTAACCACGGCAAACGCCATTCCGGCTGTCAGCATCCAGCAAGCGCCCTGAATCGGGTTGTGTTGATGAGCCATAAGATATCTTTCAGAAAAATAATCTGGAATCATACTCTGATGGATGCATAGAAGAAATTGTTAATTGATAAAAAAAGCCGACAAAACAGGATGCTTTGTCGGCTGCAAGGAATTTTTAGTTTGTTCTCAGATGGCGGCGTAAGAGAGTGGCAGATCAGGATTGAAGGTTTCCAGCGTATTCTGTGTATCAGCCAGCAAACTGATCGCTGAATCTTTCTGCTCAACCAAAGCGGCTTCAACGATATCTGACAGTGGATAGCCCGTCATATTCATGTGAATCAGTGCCACTTGCAGTGGCGGCAGGCTCGGGTTAAATGCTGCGTTCTCGGCATACATACCTGAGAAAATCCGGCCATCTTTCGCTTTCAGCGCAACTCCCGCATAGTTTTTACTATAGGGCGCGTGGGATTTATCTGCCGCTTTACAGGCTTCTTGCAGCAGCACGTCATCGGTTTCGAGCTTCAGCTTATGTGAGCTGTCTGATAATAAGAGCTCGGTGATGCCCAGATCAGACGGACCAAAGGACTCTGGCAGGTATTCCTGCAGTGCTTTGGGTGAGCGCTCTGGCAGTTGCACCATGATGCTTTGTGCTGTTGTCAGTTCATTCATGAACTGCCGGCAATGTCCGCAGGGCGAGTAGTTGACGGTAATGTCGCCAATACCCGTTTCGCCTTTCAACCAGGCATGGCTGATTGCAGACTGCTCTGCGTGAACCGTTTGAGACATAGAGGTGGCACTGAATTCCATGTTCGCACCGAAATACAGGCGACCTGAGTTTCCGCGGGCAATGGCACCCACATGGAAGTTGGAGAGAGAGGCAATCGAGTATGCCGCAGCCACTTTCAGTAACTGAATACGCAGATCTGCATCGGTCAGTTGGCTGTCTTTCATTAATTGTTCGAATTCTTCTTTGCTCAGTGTGGCATCAAAACCCGGTGCGGTAATGATAGGCTTAAGCGCCTGTGACAATGTGTGTGGCAGGTGCTCTAAAGCGTCCATTACTTCGGTGCGCATACTGATTCTCCTTAATGTATTCACTTACGCATTGTAGTGCGTCAATGAATAGATATAGTGATCATTGTCACTATTTAAGGTTGTTCATTTCATTCTATTTGCAAAATAGTGAGTGGTTTCACATGACTGATGAGATAAGTGTATGTATTTAAATACTCAGTAAAGCGATCTGGCTGTCCTGGTGTTGCAAGGGCGTTGCACAGCCAGACCGCTAAAGAAGCAATGGATAGCAGTTGTCAGTGGAAGACAGACAACAGCAGCGGATAGATTATCGGGGCGAGTATGGCGGTAATGACACCACAAAGAACTAACGCCAGTGAGCTGAACGCACCATCTTTGTAATTCTCCTCAGCCGCTTTGGCTGTGCCTAACGCATGTGCCACAGTCCCCATACTTAAGCCTTTGGCCATCGGATGGGTGATGTTGACGAGCTTAAACAACGGATAACCCAATACGGCGCCAAAGACGCCAGCGATCAGAACCATGACGGCGGCCAGTGACGGCACACCGCCAATTTGTTCAGCAACCGCCATAGCGATGGGGGTGGTCACGGATTTAGGCAGAATGCTTGCTGTCAGCTGTAAATCAGCGCCAAGCGCAAGGGCAATGGCTGTGCCGGTAATCATTGAGAGTATGCTGCCAAACAAACTGGCTGTGACGATGACCTTCCAGCGGCTGCGAATTTGCGGCAATTGCTCATAAAGAGGAAAAGCAAGGGCAACGACGGCGGGCTCCAGCAGGTAATGGATCCATTTGTTATCATCGAAATACACTTCATAAGGTACATTAAGCACCAAAAGCAGCGGAATGATCACCACCAGACAGAGAAGTAACGGATTAAGAATGGGGTGCTGGAAGCGCTTGGACAATTTACGGGCAAGGATAAAAACAATCAGCGTAACGGCTAACCACATCAGTCAGACTCCTTGCGCTGTACATACCAGCCAACAAATAACAGAACCACTAAACTGCTGCCTATGGTGCTGACCAGAACAGGCAAAGCATTGACTCTGAGCAGATCCAGATAATTGACCAGCCCGACACCCACAGGCACAAACAAAATAGCCATATGGCGAATCAACAGATGACAGCCGGGTTTAGCCCAGTTAGGTGGCAGCAGGCCTGCAGACAGAGCCGTGAAGAGAAATAACATGCCGAGAATGCTGCCGGGGATGGGGATCTGAGTAAGAGACTGAAATCCTTTCCCGACCATCAGAAAAATGGCAATGATTGCAAATGAACGCAGATAGCTCATATACGTCAGGATGATGATGAATGGTGTCGCAATGATACAAAATGGATGAGATCTACACCACATTTCTTTGTGGCTGTATTGATCCTGGTCAGCTTGTTCACAGGTTTGAAACGATGACGATTGCAATGCCGGCGGCAGCAAGCAACAAGACAGACAGTTTATGCATCAGACTGTGTTTTACGATGTGTTCTGTTGCGGAACTATGCGGCCGGCCGGTTTTAACCGTTGTGACTGCCGGCTGTGGCGATGGTTTGGACGGCAGCGTCTCGGGTTGTCTGAAGCGATGGATATGGCGGCAGGTCTCTTTCGGCAGAGGGACGCGAAAGCCAAAATGGGGAGCACCTCGATTGGAATAGCCATCACACCGTTAACAGTCAGCTTGCGGCGAAGTGAGTTGAATATCGAAGCCAGGTCGATTTTTTGTATGTGCGACATGGAATCCTGCGGCAGAAATGTTTTATCAGACAATGATTTATGACTAATCACCTCACCGGCAAAGTAGCACAGCGCTTCAAGCAGACGTGACTCATGCAGCGTCAGGGCAGTCTCTGATTTATCAGGCCAGACGAGCAGCCGCAGATCGGGTTCAAAATCCACCCTGGCAAATCGATAACACCGGGTGAGAGACTCAGTTGCCATAATAATCACTTTTCCAATTTACTGTCGGCATGCTGTCCCTGTGGCATCTGGCAGTAAAACATCATTGGCTTGATGGTGGCTTATGTCGCCAAGCGCCTCCATGACGCATGACACAAAGCGGATACTTATTAATTGTTATTGGCCTTGCGTTGAAGTTCAAACTACCGGGGCAGGAAAAGTGTCTGAAAAAAGAAACCCTGACCGTTCTGAAGGTCAGGGTTGCAAAATTACTGAGCAAGATCAGCGCTCTGTAACGATTTATCTTTCTGGCATCCTGGCTGTGTAATTACACCAGCTTGCCTACGTAATCGTACACGGCCTTCAGGATTTTCATTTTTCTCTCATCGCTTTGGTGTTCCATCGCGATAGATTCGAGATTTTGCATGTAAGCCGGCAGTTTGGTTTCGAAGTAATCCTGACAATGATACTTCCACTGCTGCTGTTCCTGATGGCTTAGCGTGAACGGGAAATTACGGGCGCGGTAACGAAACAGCAATGGCTTGATGCGTTTGTCATCCACATTCAGCTCGAGTTTGCCCAGCTCTTCAGGCGCGGATCCGCGAATGATGTCCATCGCCGATTTGTCTGCAGCAGAAAAAAAGCCGTTATACAGTTGTGTATCAACATCATCGCTTGGCTCAAACTCTCTGTCCTGACCAAATACAGCCAGCAGTTTTTCACGGATCTGCGGTTTTTCTTTCAGTGCGCTCAGATTGGCCAGACATTGAGCCCGGTCGATCCCTAGTCGCTCCGCATCTTCGGCCGTCAGTGTTTTCGCCGGTGCCAGCACTGGGCACTTATTAATATGAACCAGCTTGAGCGGGACAGGCAGCTCACCGGGATTGAGATCAGCCCGCTTGGTGTACAGCCGCTCACGCAGACTGTCAGCATCCAGCTCGAACAGCGGGGCAGGATCCATCGCCAGATTGACGCAAATGACCGCATTTTTGTTATCCGGATGCCAGGCCATGGGAACGATCCAACTGGTATTGCCGCACTCAGAACCAAACATACCTGAAACATGCACCAGGGGCGTCATTTCAGCGATGTCGATCAACGCCTGCAATTTACTTTTATGACGTAAGTTAAACAGGTAGTTAAAGAGTTTGGGTTGGCTGGCTTTGACTTTTCTGGCCAGCTCAATGGTGGCGTATACATCGGCCATTGCATCGTGTGCGTTGCTGTGTTCGATCCCGTTTTCAACCGATAAATGCTCAAGCTTAAAGCTCGGAAATCCGTCTTCGTTTGTTGGCCAGTTCAGTCCATCTGGGCGTAACGCATAGCAAGTACGCATGATATCAAGCATATCCCAGCGTGAATTGCCGCTTTGCCAGCTCCAGGCATAAGGATCGTAAAAATTGCGGTACAGGGTATATCGGGTGACTTCGTCATCAAAGCGCACGTTGTTATAGCCGATGACGCAGGTATTGGGTTTGGAGAGCTCCGCATGAATGCGCGCAATAAATTCATGTTCCGGCAGGCCTTTTTCCATCGCTTCTTGCGGTGTAATCCCTGTGATCAGGCAGGCTTCGGGTGACGGCAGGTAATCGCTGGGCGGCTGGCAGTAAATCACCAATGGCTCACCAATCACATTGAAATCCATGTCGGTTCTCACCCCGGCAAACTGGCAAGGTCGATCAACCGAAGGGTTTGCACCAAATGTCTCATAGTCCAGCCAAAACAGGGTTGGCTGGTTATCGTTATTACTCATTCTTACCTTTGCTGGCATAAACGTGTTTTCTGAGGTCATTCTACCAAAGAATTGCACTGGCTGCGGGGGATTTTGGTATGGATGACGTGCTGTACCTTTGAAAGAACGGATTATTTTAAGATGACGAACAAGTGCATACTGGCAGCGCTTAGGCATAAGGACTGTTTTTCTGAATGGATCTTGGGTTGTTATGTAACTTCAATGACATCGAGTTGAACGTCTTCGTAGGCGTCAGCCGCTGTCTTGCGCCTTTTAAGGACAAGCACTTCGCCAGACTGAAAGGGCTTGCCACCCGGGCCGATAGGGAATTGCAGCATGACCTTTTCAGAGGCGGATGAGCCTTCGCCGCGGCCGTAGATATGGGCCTGGCTGATAGGGTGATCATCAGTGGCATTCGGGCCGGTTCGAAAGGCATAAATGATCCGGCTGTCGACAGGGATCCGTTGAAGCCAGACACGGAGAATGCCGTTTCTTGCGGCGGTAGGGGGAACGGTAATTTTCATGGCAATTTGATTATAGCTAAACCCTGTGGCTGTAAGAGGCACATACCACAGGGCAATCGCTATTTCTTCGCAAAAGTGCGAAGGGAACAACCGTCATATTTGAGGGTTTCCGGTGGAACGGCTTTGCCTTTCGCATCAATCACAAGCAGGTAGATTTTCAAATCATCGACGGATTTCTTCCGGCCGATAAAGCGACGCAATCCGCGAGTGAGATCAATCGAATAACGTGTGTGCTCGTAGCGCAATGGATGCTTTGTACGGATATCGTAATCGTCACGTACGGCCAAGGTCGGATTACAATGCCCTGATGCGCCGTGACAAGTACCATGACCAAACAGGACGAGACGTCCAGAGTAGCTTTCATCGTCATAACCGGTTGAAGCGTTACAGGCGGGATTATTGATATAAGCGCGAATCTCGTAACTCGATTTGGGGGGATGTAAACGAAGGAAATCAAGCTGCGCCCGGACAAAGCCGCCTTCGACCAGTCCCATTGAGAGCTCTTTAGCCAGGCTCGCTGCGGCAGAGAGTGTTTTGGCCGGCAGGGTATTGGTGGTACCTGTGGCTGCGATGGCGGATTCCACTGAATTGTCAGAATAGATGTATTTTAGCGAATTCTCTGCGTCAATCAGATCACGGCCGATACGCCCGTCATAGACAACTTTCTGTTGAACAAATGTCGGAATATTTGCATCAGGGTGCAGTGTTTGCCAGTCAAACCAGACTTTATCGACCATGGAATGGTGAAGCCAGAAAAGGGGATCATAGGCTGCAGAAATGACTGAGCTCATGTCACCTGACCCTTGTGGTAAAGGGGAGTTACCTGCACCACCGACATATACATGCACAGCACCATGGGCGCCAAAATCGAAATCTTCCTGGAAACGCATAAAGTTGGGGTTGTCCATATAACGCTCAATATCGTTTTTTAGCTGACTGATGATGCTTTTAAAAGCGCTGGGGAAGCGTTGTGTATACTGCTCATCACCTTCCAGGCCCTGCGACGTGATGCGATACAGGCTTTTTGCTCGGTTGAGGGGATTATCCAGCTGGACGCCTTCTGCATTTTTATACCGAGGGTCATTGAGCACTTTGGGCAGGCCGTTTGCTGCATGAGTCGATTGACTGAACTGTGTCCAGTCCCAATAAGGCAATGTGAGTTCGAGTTCTTTATCTTTACGTTTCCACTGTAAGGCCGTATTCAGGGCCTTTTCAAATGAGTAGATATATGAGCGGTGCCAGGTCAGAAATACCCGGTTATCATCATGACAAAGATCCTGGTCATAACCGTGCCCTCTGGCCAGCGAAAAATAGCCGCGGCGATCGCCAACCGCAATGTCTGAAATTTCATACATTGCGGCATAGGCGTCTCGTAAATCGTTCATGTCTTGAGGATTCAGACGTAACAGGTTGAAACGGATCAGGGGTAAGCCCGCCAGTTTTCTGCGGTAATTGAGTTTCGCTATGGTTGTCATCTCTCGCTCCTCATTCCTGACTTCTGTCATTTAAAAAGCGGAAGGCAATAAGGAGACGGCTGAACTCGGGGATGTATTGCCTGCTTTTCTATACATTGATGTGTTCACTATAGTGCGTTTAGGTGCTTATGGTGGCTAAAATTGAAAAGTGTGAACCAAGGTGTATGCATGAGCCAAGGAGGCAGGTTGTGTACCTGATGTGGGGTTAACTGAGTGGATTGCAGTGGATGATCAGAGGAAATAAAAAGAGCGCCCTCAGGCGCTCTTTTTCGTGTTCATGTGCTTGAAGAGGGCTTATGCGCGCTCAACGTTAGCAGCTTGAGGACCTTTTTGGCCTTGCTCGATATCGAACTTCACTTTCTGACCTTCAGCCAGAGATTTGAAGCCTTCACCAGTGATAGCACGGAAGTGTACGAATACGTCTGCACCGCCGTTGTCTTGAGTGATGAAACCGAAGCCTTTCTCGTCGTTAAACCACTTCACAGTACCAGTTGCTTTAGACATAGGATGTCTCCTGAAAATATAGGAATAAATACGCCCTTGGGCGTGCTTCATGCCAACATAATGGATTACTTATGGACAAGGATGTAGCTCTTCAGGACAACGGCGCTTAGGTGAAGCGGGTGTATCGAAGTATACTTTTCACTTTGTTGCATAAATAGCGTTGCATTATAGGCAGAGTTATTAGGCCACAATGCAAGGCAGACGGCAAGCAAATAGTGAGTCATACCCAAAAAATCCTGAAAAATTGTGAAGATAACTGCAAATGTGAGGAATTGTGAAATGGATTCAGAGCTTTACCTGAAAGGAGGAATAGGAACTGGTCGGATTTCAGCGACAAAAAAAGGGCTTCGCAGCCCCTTTTACGCTAATGTGATGTTAGCTTATAGTCTTTCTACGTTGGCCGCTTGCAAGCCTTTTTGACCTTGCTCAACCTCGTACTGTACTTTTTGACCTTCTTGCAGCGTCTTGAATCCATCACCGGCGATTGCGCGGAAGTGAACAAATACGTCGGCACCACCGTTATCCTGAGTGATAAAACCGAAACCCTTTTCCTCGTTAAACCACTTAACGGTACCTGTTGCTTTGGACATGTTGTCTCCTGAATCTCTTACTCTTTACGTAGCTAACCAATAAGGCTTAACGAAACACCAAAGAATTGCTAACTCTACATCAACAGTCATCCGAAAGAGTCCTGACGAGAAGTGTCGCACGCTATCGCATTCAGCTAAATCAATACTGGTATTAAGAAAGAGTAGGCTCTTGTATTCCAAAAGCAAATAATTCCGCAGTATATTGTGAGTCACATAACAAGAAACAGTGTGCATATTTGTTTTTCATTGCTTGTCGCATGAATGAAAAGCATTTGTCATCGGAATAATGAAAATCAACAGTATAATGAATCGGTTAAAAATCGATCTTGATTTAGGATGCGCTGAGCAAGATCAATGAAATGCAGGGTGTCGTGAATTAAGAGTGATCTTACTTGTGAAGAAAGACAAGTTTCTGTTATAACCCAAGTAATGCAGGTTTTCTAGTTTCAAAGTAAGGACAAAACATGAGCAATATCCTGGAATTGGTGCGTCTTGCAAGACGCAAAAATAAACTTAAGCGTGAAATTCTTGATAATGACCGCAAGATCAGAGACAACCGCAAACGCGTCGAGTTGCTGGAAAACCTGATTGATTACATTCAGCCGAATATGACACATGAAGAGATTGTCAGCATTATTGAAAACATGAAGGCGGATTATGAAGACCGTGTTGATGACCATATCATCATCACGGCTGAGCTATCAAAAGAGCGCCGTGAAGCCAGTAAGCAATTGAAAGAACATAAGCGTACTGAGCTGGCGAACCGCCCGGCGAAATAAACGGATAAGCAACAATAACCGCTTGTCTCTGATAATAAAAAAGCCGCGTAAGCGGCTTTTTCGTCACAAATGTCTGCAGCGATGAGGCGCTGTTAGATTGCCAGCTCTTCAATCTGTGCTTTCGCTTCTACGCGGCCTTTATCGGCCATCTCATCACCCATGTTTAATGCTTCTGCGTACACAAACTCAACTTCAGTCATGCCGACAAAGCCAAGGATAGTGGTCAGGTAAGGCACCATAGTGTCAGTGGCGTTCCCTTTATGCATACCGCCACGAGAAGAAACAACAATCACTTTTTTACCTGTCAGCAGACCAACAGGTCCATTTTCAGTGTAAGAGAAAGTCACACCTGCACGGGCAATCAGGTCAAACCAGTTTTTCAGTTGAGTCGGAATACTGAAGTTATACATAGGTGCGCCAATGATAATCGTGTCACTGGTTTTGATTTCGTTGATCAGCTGATCGGACAGCGCAATTGTTTCTTTCTGACGCTGAGTCAGATTGTCACCGCCACGTAAACCACCGGCCAGTTCACCGTCTAATACAGGGAGCGGATGAGCAACCAGGTCACGCTCAATAATGGTGGAGATGCTATCTGCTTTCACGTTGACAAGATGATCAATCAGGGCGTTTGATTGAGAGTAATCGCCAAGAATGCTGGATTTCAGAACAAGAACTTTAGACATAATGCTGTCCCTTCTATAGTGATTCTTTAATGAACTTGGGCTAACTATAAATGCCGGACTACAACACTAAAAGCTGAAAAACTTGTGTAAGTTGTTCGAGTATTTTGAATGAAGCAAGATTTGGTTCGGAAAAATCCGAGCAGTCTGAGGGCGGAAGGGATTGAAAAAAGGATAAAAAATAGCCCGAAACGACTCCTGTTTCGGGCTTAGGGGAATGGCTCGTGAGAGCCTTGCGCTAACTGGTTTATAAATGGAGATCAATTACAATATCAAGCTTAGTTCAAGCAGCATTTTTTGCCAGTTTTAGCCCTGAGACAGTCAAGGCTACTGCAATCATCAGCACCAATAACCATCTACTCCAAATTCAAAGTGTTTTTCCAGATAAACCTGTATCTCTCACTAATTCCCTTGGCAGGCCATTTTTGATGCGATTGCCAACCCATTTTCCTATTCCCAGAGGAAAATCCTGATAGGTAACAATCACTTCACCTTTCCCAGTCAGGTTGTGCGGACGTATGTCTCTGCCCATGACCCACTCATTGGCTTCATCAGTAGTTAGAGAAACACAACTTGGCTCTTTGCCTGTAGCCAGTGTCATGACTGCTTCATGTTGCCAGCGATACCCTTTTTTATGCTTTTCTGCCAGTTTAATGCCAATACGCTGGAAACGGATGTTTTCTAGCAGCGGACGAAGTCGGGCAGGGAACAACCAGACTTCCTGATCCCGAAGCCAAACCTCCCGCTCTGGCGGTAGTGTCAGGCTGAGATCTGTGTACAGCTGCTGGTGGATTTGCTCACTGTCTTTGCGCGAGGCCAAAGAGAAGGGAAAACTGGCTTTTCGCTTTCTAGCCGGCTCACTTTCAACGGCCGCAAGCTTGCGAATGCGGGCGACAAAAAAACCTTCACTATCATAGACCTGTGGGAATACGTGTAGAAAGCCTTCCTCGGTGCAGGTTTTTTCTGCACCGTCAAATAAGTCAGCCAGAGTTTCAAATTGCACTGCATCGCCAAAGGTTTCTTTGAGAAAGAAACACACCGCTTGATTTTCAGTATGATTCAGCGTGCAGGTGGAATACACCATTACACCGCCGGGTTTCAGCGCCTGAAAAGCACTGACAATCAGCCCGCGTTGAATGTCTGCAATGTCTTGGACGTGCTTGAGGCTCCAGTTTGCCATGGCGTCTTCGTCTTTACGGATTGCCCCCTCGCCTGAACAGGGAGCATCGAGAAGAATGCTGTCAAACGCCTCAGGGGTCCAGCTACCGAAAATTTGACCATCAAAATGTGTAATTGCGGCATTAGACACGCCGCATCGCTGCAGGTTGGCGTGTAATACCTTGATGCGGCTGGCTGACAGTTCGTTCGCAACCAGTGCACCTTGATGTTGCATTGAGGCCGCGATTTGCGTTGTTTTTGAACCGGGGGCGGCTGCCATATCCAGCACACAACCGATTTGCTCGTTGTTTGTGAGTAAAGCGGTGACTGGCAGCATGGAGCTGGCCTCCTGTATATAAAACAGTCCTGCCAGGTGTTCTGCGGTATTGCCTAAAGATTCAGTGACTGACTCATCGTACTCTATCCAGAATCCTTCTTCACACCAGGGAACCGGTGTGAGTGTCCAGTCTTTGTCACTGACTTTTGCCAAAAAATCGGCGACGGAAATTTTCAGTGTATTGACCCGGATGCTGCGGCGTAGCGGGGTACGGCAACTGGCGAGGAAACTGTCCATATCCAGAGTGTCTGGCAGAATTTGGCGAATGAGGTTAATGAAATCGTCTGGAATGTAGATGGACTGATGCACTTGCTTTATCTCGGTTGGAATGCAGTCGGCAAGTCTATAACAAACTGGCGTCAGGATAAAATAACAAGGCAAGCCTGATAGCTTGCCTTGATGATGCCGACCTGGTTGATGCCGGGTGCTATTCCGCCGGAATAGCGGTCCGCCATTGTTTCCATTCAGGACTGGCCTTTTCGTGAAGCAGAAAGTGCGTTCCGCTTTGAGCCGGCGCGGAAAGAGGCTGGCCTTCAGGTGTCGCGAGTGCAATGCCGCCACGAATCAGGCTGTCTACCGTGCCAGCCTGAATGCTGGCTCCTGTCAGACCGACACTGACATCCAGCCCCGATGTGTTCCAGAATACGGTATCTGAACGAACCAGATGCCGGAACCCTGGCTCAATGTGCGCCTCTATCATCACTCTGTCAGCCAGCTCACCCAGTGTGACCTTGCTGACCTGACCCACTTGCATGTCTCTGAACAGCAGGGGCGTACCTGAACGTATTGAAGCGCGGGTGACACTTTCCAGAATAACGGTCAGGCCATCGAACCTTGCTTTTGCCTGCTCAGATAGCGCGAATGTTTGCCGATAATTTCCTTCACCCGGTTCTACTTCTATGTAGCTGCTAAAAAGACTGTCGAGATTTTTGACACCAGTGAGATCGACTTTCGGTGTGACCAGCCAGAAGTGCGTTTTATCTTTTGTCAGAGCCTCAGCAAACCGGGGAAAAAGGCGCGCATCAATCTGAACCAGACCGGTTTTAAAATCCGGTATCAGCGACAGCACTTTACCTACGGTTACCCCTTGATACTTGATATCAGTACCCACAGAAATGCCTTTGGCATGCTCTGCCGTCAGGCTGATTAGCGTGCCAAATTCCTTCGCGCTTTTCAGGCTGCTGAACAGCTTGAATTGTTTGCCGACACGGTTGGGAATACCGTTCATGTTATCGAAAGCTATACCGCCTTTGAGTAATGAAGTGACAGGGCTGGCTTTTATATTGACCCCAGACAGGCCAGCTTCGATTTCAACACCGGATTGATCCCAGAAAACGCTGTCGGCTGTTACCAGATAGCGGTACTTGTTCTGAATTGATAATTTTATTGTGACACCGTCACGCGTTAGGGCATAACCACTGACTTTGCCGACGGGAAGGTTACGGTACAGCACCGGGCTGCCTTCGCTCACCGAGGGAAGGGTCTCGGCAAAAAGTTGTACCGTGGTACTGCCGGATTGCTGGCTGCTGGCCAGTTTAGCGAGTGCCCGACTTTCAAACAGCGGATATTGGCGACGCATTTTCCCTGTGCCTTCAGAGGTAAAAGCAATGCTGCTACTGATTAACTGCTCTGCTGGCGGTACTGAGACATTGATACCGTCTGCACTGATGTCGGCCTGAATTCCGCCATCAATAAAGAAGCGGCTTTGGCTTCGTACCAGAGCAGTGAATTCGGGTTTGATAATGATATCAAAACGAACTTTTTCTTTCTCCAGGCTGACTTTTTTGACGCTTCCCACAGCCATACCACGGTGCGTCACCTGAGTATTTCTGCTGATACCAATATTCTTATCGGCGTACAGATGAATGACGGCAGCGCCGGGACGTTTCTCTTCAAGCTGTTCCTGGGTGAATGCCTGGAAGTGCCGGGCAGGCTCACCTTCGCCAGGAATCAACGTCAGATAATTACCTTTGATCAGATTACCGAGATTACTCACCCCTTGTAAGGAGAGGTTGGCTTCTTCCAGCAACAGGCTGGTGCCGGATGTCAGTAAATCACTCATGCTGGGTTCAATGGCTGCATGGGCGATTACACGCTTGCGTTGATGATCTAAACGCAAATCAGAGATCTGACCAATCTGCAGACCGCGATACACGATCGGAGCGCCGCCAGCACTGATGTGATTGTCATCAGGTAATTCAACGGTAATGGCGATGCCGCGTCCTGCTGTATTCAGATCGGGATACAGGCGGAATAAATGGTTCGGCTGGATAGGAAGACCTTCGTCCGGAGAGTCGAAAGCAATCGCCCCGGCAATCAATGCAGAGAGGCTTTCAAACTGAACATCAACACCATTAAATCCGATATTGGCACTGACACCACTCACGTTCCAGAAGCGGCTTTTATTGGTCACCAGGTTGGCGTACTGAGGCTGGATCAGAACGTCGATCAACACGCGTTTTTTATTGTTGCTGAGGGTGTAGTTATAGACTTCACCAACAGGGATTTTTTTATAGTAAACCTGCGCCCCGATAGAGACAGAACCCAGATCGGGCGCCTGAAGCTGAATGGTTAGCCCTTCGCCAGCGGGGTTTCTGAGGGTTGACTGGCTAAAGCGTCAAACTCCTGGGCCGGTTCGCCCTCGCCAGGGAGCAGTGCTATGTAGTTACCGGATACCAGTGCATCGAGGCCGCTGATGCCGGTAATCGAGGCTTTGGGTTTAACAAGCCAGAACCGCGTGCCTTTGCGTAAAACCTGTACCGCTTCGGGGTAGATATCAGCGGTCACATAGATACTTTGCAGGTCATCTGAAAGTTTTACGTCCCGGACGACGCCGACTTCCAGGCCCTGATAACGAATCATAGTTCTGCCGGCAACCAGGCCGGCCGCATCGTCAAAATGGATAGTGATTCGCTGGCCAGCTTCGCTGACAGCCTGAACCACCAGCCATGCCGCCAGTCCCAAAGCAAGAACAGGTAAAATCCACAGCGGCGATATCTGTCTGTCCCTTTTGACATTGACCGGTTGAGGTTGTTGTGGCCCGACAGGAGGGCCAAAAGGGGGCTGTGGCGGGTACTTATTGTTTGTCATAATTATCCCAAATCAGGCGAGAGTCCAGGCTTTCTGCTGCCAGCATGGTGAGCACGACAACGATCGCAAAGGCAATGGCTCCCGGGCCAGGGGTAAAATCCAGAATCTGGCCGCGATCAATGAGCGTGACCATTAAAGCAATGACGAACAAGTCCATCATTGACCATTTTCCGATCCACTGAATGATACGGTAAAGCCTCATTCTGTGTAAGTGATTGATCTTTCTTTTACCGTGGATGCACAGAAGAATAAATGCAAGTCCGAGTATTTTGGCAACGGGTACAACGATACTGGCAAAGAAAATCAGAATGGCGATGCCTTCCATACCTGTATTGATGAGAGACGCGACACCAGAGAGAATCGTGTCTTCAATCCGCTTACCGTTGTTCAGAAATATAGATATCGGGTAGGTGTTAGCCGGGATGATGAAAATAGTCGCTGTGATCAGGTAAGCCCAGGTTTTCTGTATTGAAAACGGTTTACGGTAGTGGGTCGGGCTATGGCAACGGTGGCATATGTCAGTCTCTTCCTGGCTCAGATGGCAATTGCCACAGTGTAACTTCAATGCCGGGCCTTTATGATCGGTTTCAGGTTGCCAGGCTTCCCAGTACCGTTTGACATTGAATCGCGTGAGCATGATGACCATGAGTATTTCCATCATGACCAGGCAAAACAGACCGGGGCCGACATAGATATCGGCATAGTCTTTTACTTTGAAGCAGGCAATGCCTAAGCTGACCAGAAAAACATCAAACATCGCCCAATTCTTCAGGTGGTCTATGCACCACATCGAGTACTTAAAGAGGCTGAGATGGCGTTTCGCCAAACCCAGTTGAGCGCTGGCTACCGACAGAAAAACCAGTAAAGGTGCGACTGTGCTGCAGAACAGGATTAACAGCGCGACCGCGGGATAATCGGCTGACAATGTCAGTGCGCCAGAGGGTATGGTCGCCGGTATCATGACGCCGAACAGGCGAATGGTAATTAACGGGTAGAGATGCGCCGGTATGATTAATATCAAACCGGCGACAGCAAGGGCCAGATCGCCACGTATCGATGGCATGCCGCCACGGTACATGCGTGATTCACAGCGGGGACAAAAAGCGCTTTGTCCCCTGGCGGTTACTTTAGGTGTCAAAAGTAAATCACAACTAGGGCAGAGTCTTACCGTTGACATTGTTGTCCATCCTATTTGGAACCGTTAACCAGTTGAACTGGCATCACTATATTATTTTGAATTGAACCTGGCTACTGTCAGATTCTGATCATTAATGTGATGTTCAGCATCGCTGGATTGTGCAGTACCGTACAGGGTCTGATACAGGCCGGTTGTGTTCACCAGCTCAGAGTGT
The DNA here is from genome assembly GCF_037162255.1 of Photobacterium sp. Hal280. Lineage (NCBI taxonomy): Bacteria > Pseudomonadati > Pseudomonadota > Gammaproteobacteria > Vibrionales > Vibrionaceae > Photobacterium > Photobacterium sp. Hal280. The sequence continues at coordinate 1,614,676 of NZ_JARLUO010000005.1, read as the reverse complement.
GTGCCCGTCTGGCTTACCTGACCGTCTTCCAGCACATAAATGATATCAGCCTGTTTTACCGCAGAGAGCCTGTGAGCCACAATAAGGGTCGTGCGGTCTGCCAGAAAGTGGTTCAACGCAGTATGCAGAGCGGCTTCAGTGGCAGTATCCAGTGCAGATGTTGCCTCATCCAGAATGACGAAATCCGGGTTAGTCAGAATCATTCTGGCGATAGCGAGCCGCTGACGCTGCCCCCTGAAAGGCGAATTCCCTGACGGCCAATTTGAGTATCCAGTCCGTCACTCAGTCGCTGTGTTACATCTGAAAGTTGTGCGATTTCAATCGCTTGCCAGAGCTGTTCGTCGCTATACTCAGCGCCCAATGACAGATTATGGCGAAGGGTGTCATTGAACAGTACCGGTTGTTGCAACACAACGGCCATTTTTTCACGAAGTGCCTCATAGCTAACGTCTTCAACAGGATGGCCATTGATCAGGATATCGCCACTGTCTTTTTGATAGATGCCAAGAAGTAATTGGATCAATGTGGATTTTCCGCCGCCTGACGCGCCCACTAATGCGACGCGTTTTCCTGCCGGCAATGAAAGATTCAATCCGTTCAGGACTTTCTTGTCTTCGTCATAGGAAAAGTCCAGATGATTGATATCAATGGCAATCTGTTTATGGCCGGAGAAGGGATCTACTTTGGCCTGAGGACGAACCTCTTCTTCCAGTGCAATCAGCTGGTTCAGACGCTGCATAGCGGCCGAAGCACCGTACCAGGCAAATTGAATACCCAACAGTTCCTGAACCGGGCCCAGCATAAACCACAGATAGCCAAATACCGCGAACATCTGGCCAATGGTCAAATCGCTGAACAGCACCATGAGCATGGCCCCCGCGCGGAAGAGCTCGAATCCAATCAAAAACAGCAGGAAGGATATCCGACCGGCGGCTTCTGACTGCCAGGCGTACTTATCGGCATTATCACGGATACCATCAGCATGCTCTTTCAGGTTTTTCAGGAAGTCGCGTTCACGGTTTGCCGCTCTGAGCTGATAAATACCATCCAGCGTTTCAACCAGTCGCTGCTGAAATTTCTCGAAGGCTTGGTTTTCTTTCCGCTTTAAGTGCTTAACTCTGTTTCCCATTTTTCGTGATGCATAAATCACGACGGGATTGACCAGAAGAATGAACAGTCCCAGCTCCCAGTTCAGCCACAGCAGCACCACGGCTGTCCCGAGTACAGTTAGTGTACCAATCAGAAAGCGGCTTAACGTGTCACCGACAAATTTATCGATGGTTTCAACATCCGTAACCAGGTGGGAGGTGATCCCGCCGCTGCCGCGCTCTTCATACTGACGCATGCTGATCCGGCCCAGTTTATCAATCAGGTGCTTGCGCATCTGATAGGTGATGTTTTTGGCGACTAAGGTGAACTGGCGGCTTTGCAGAATATTCAAAGCTTGGCTGGCAGCACGCATAACGACGACCATCAGGAGCACCAGAATGATATAGGCAGCCGGTTGTTGCCAGGCTAACGGCAGGAAATGGTTTAATAAGGCAATTCCTTTTCCCGGCTGGTCAAGCAGAATTTCGTCTACCATCAGCGGCATCAGCAGTGGGATAGGGACGCTGATAAGCGTGGCAATCAGGGCGATGATATTGGCAGCAATCAGCCTCTTTTTGTGATGTTTTGCTTGCTTTATCAACCATGACCAGTTAATCATTTGATTCGTTGAGCCTTTCACAGTGATAACGATTCCTATTACGATGCAAAGGTGCCATTTTAACGGCTATATATGGAGTAAGCCATGGAAAATAAATCTGCATTCTACCGTCGTTTAACCCAACAGGCTGTGGCAATCGTTGACGGTGAACCTGATGTAATTGCTAATATTTCTAATATTAGTGCGTTACTGAACATGGAGTTAGAAGATATTAACTGGGTCGGTTTTTATCTGCTGAAAGATGACCAGTTGGTGTTGGGTCCATTTCAGGGTAAACCTGCCTGTGTCCGCATACCTGTAGGCCGCGGTGTTTGTGGCACGGCAATCTCAGAAAACAAAGTTCAGCGAGTTGGTGACGTCCATCAATTTGAGGGGCACATTGCCTGTGATGCGGCCAGCAATTCTGAGATCGTGATTCCATTTTCTGTTAAAGGTGAATTGTACGGCGTATTGGATATTGATAGCCCAAGCCTGTCAAGATTTGACCAGGAAGATGAAGACGGACTGGTTGCATTCATTGAGGAACTACAAATTAAGCTCTAATTGTATGCTTTCGGTGGTTTTTCAACATCAGGTAATTATAATAGCCCGCACTTATTGGTTTTATTTAAAAGCACTAACAGCGAGGTACTCTCGCTTTGTCAGGAAAGTCCATGGAAAACTCTGAAAAGTTAACGAACAGTAAAGAAGTGATTGCCTATATTGCAGAGCAATTCCCGAATTGTTTTACTGTTGAAGGTGAAGCTAAACCATTAAAAATTGGTATCTTCCAAGACCTCGCTGAACGACTGAGTGATGATCCTAAAGTCAGTAAAACTCAGCTGCGAGCAGCACTTCGTCAGTACACTTCTTCTTGGCGTTATCTTCATGGTGTTAAAGCAGGCGCTAGCCGTATTGACCTTGATGGCAATGAGTGTGGTGTGTTAGAACAGGAACATGTCGATCACGCGCAAAAGGCGTTGGAAGAAAGTAAAGCGAAAGTTCGCGCCCGTCGTAAAGAGCAGGCAGCGGCTAAAGCGGCGGCTGAAGGTGATGCTAAGCCAAAGAAAGTTAGGGAAAAATCACCTAGACCTAGAAACGTTAAGCAAAAAACGTCTAAGCTAGATAAGAAGCCGGTAGAAACAACACGTGCTTTGTCTTCCGATGAAGTGACAGTGGGTAAGGATGTCAGTGTCAATATGGGCAATGGCAACATGCCGGCAACCATTGTAGAAATTAATAAGGACGATGTGCGTGTCCGTCTGACTAATGGCCTGACCATGGTTGTGAAAGCGGAGCACCTGCGTTCATAAAGGAGAATGCTCGACGTATGAAATGTCGATTCCGTTTCTCACTGATTGCTGCCGGTATTGTGCTGGCAGCATCAGCTCAGGCCTTGGAAGCCACACATACACAAAGTGAATTGCCTGTTTTGTCTCCAGAAAAACAGCATGCGACCGCCAGTAAGCGTGTAGCCTCACGGTTTACCCGATCTCACTATCGCCAGTTCTCACTTGATGATCAATTTTCTGCCAACATTTTCGATCGTTATCTGGAAATGCTGGACTTCAACAAAAGCTTCCTCACTCAATCTGATATCAGACAGTTCGAACAGTGGAAATATCAGCTTGATGACCAGTTAAAAAGAGGCGAAACAACAGCAGCTTACGATATCTTTAATACGGTATTGAAGCGTCGGTTTGATCGTTACCAATATGCGCTGACTCTGCTGGACAAACCTATGTCTTTCAATGTCAACGAAGACATAGTGGTTGATCGTTCAGAAATGCCATGGCCAAAGGACAGGGCAGAGCTGAATGAAATCTGGCGCGAACGTGTTAAATCGGATGAGCTGAATCTTAAGCTGGCAGGCAAAGAGTGGAAAGACATCCAGGAAACCTTGGGTAAACGTTACAACAATGCGTTGAAGCGCCTTACTCAAAGTCACAGCGAAGATGTGTTTCAGCTCTATATGAATGCGTTCGCGCGTGAAGTTGACCCTCATACCAGTTATCTCTCTCCTCGCAGCGCTGAGCAGTTCCAGTCAGAGATGAACCTGTCTCTGGAAGGGATTGGTGCTGTGCTTCAGGTGGATGATGAATTCACTGTAATTCGTTCTTTAGTTGCTGGTGGCCCGGCATCCAATTCTAAAAAACTGTCTGCAGGAGACCGTATTATCGGTGTCGCTCAGGACGGTAAAGAAATGGTCGATGTGGTGGGCTGGCGACTGGATGATGTGGTACAGCTGATCAAAGGGCCGAAGGGCAGCAAGGTTCGCCTGGAGATTCTTCCGGAGGGAGTCAATGCCAAAAGCTACAGTGTCACCATCGTCCGGGACAAGATCCGTCTTGAAGACAGGGCTGCCAAGTCATCGGTAGAAACTTATAAAGGGCGAAAAATTGGTGTCCTTGAGATCCCAAGTTTCTATGTCGGTCTGTCGGAAGATACCAAGAAAGAGCTGGCGAAATTAAACCAGCAACAGGTTGACGGTATTGTCATTGATTTACGTAATAACGGCGGCGGTGCGTTAACCGAAGCGACTGCATTAACCGGTCTGTTCATTAACAGTGGCCCGGTGGTTCAGGTGCGTGATAGTTACGGACGTGTGAAAGTGAATGGTGATTCTGATGATCGCGTTTACTTTGATAGCCCCTTAACTGTGCTGATCAACCGTTACAGTGCGTCTGCGTCTGAGATTTTTGCCGCGGCAATGCAAGATTACGGTCGTGCCGTTATTATCGGTGAACAGTCATTTGGTAAGGGCACAGTCCAGCAACACCGTTCTCTGAATCATATCTATGATCTGTTCGATAAACCGTTAGGTCACGTTCAGTACACGATTCAGAAGTTCTACCGCATTAATGGCGGCAGTACGCAGAATCTGGGGGTTGTACCGGATATCAGTTTCCCTACCGCCATTGACCCTGCGGATACGGGTGAAAGTGTAGAAGATAATGCTTTGCCGTGGGACAGTATCAAACCTGCGGGTTACCAGAAGCTGTATGACTTCTCTCCATTGTTGCCTTCGTTACGTGCCCAACATGAGCAACGTATTAAGAGCGACATGGAGTTTGGCTTTATTTTTGATGACATAGCCAAGTACAACGCAGAGAAAGATAAAAATGCCTTGTCTCTGAATGAGAGCAAGCGTCGGTCTGAGCAGGATCTGGATGAGAAAGAGCGTTTGGAGCGCTTGAATGCACGTCAGAAAGCTTTAGGGAAGAAGCCTTTCATTGCATTGAAAGATGTCCCTAAAGATTATGAGGCGCCTGATGCTTATCTGGATGAGGCTGTCGCAATCACGGCTGATTTAGTTCGGGAAGAACAAAGCTGAAGTGATTAAGATTTAATGACGATACGAAAAAACGGCGCATTCTGCGCCGTTTTTCTTTTATAACAGTGCCTTAGCTATATTCTGAACTAGGCTGATGTCCATGTCTGGTCATGTCTCATAGTTGAAACAAGCGGTTGAATACTTATGACAAGTATCACATTCGCGCGCGGGACCTTCCAATGAGGGCTAATTTGATAGAAGGGGCTGATACTTCTTAGGGGTACTATCATGCTGCGAGCCGTTCTTTTGTCATTTGTTCTCAGTGTTTTTACATGGAGCAATACTGCAGCAGCCGATGAGCTGACTGAATTTGATTATCCGCTGTTGCTTGGAGACTGGTACTGGTTCAGTACTACCGAGGAAGGGGTGGAGAGTGAGGGAATCAATTACCGTGCGATGAATATTAAGTTCAATTCGTCTTATCATTTTAAAGTGCGTCTGCTTCGTACCGACGGACTGATCGACGAGTGGGGCGGTAACTATGATATTGATGAAACGACGCTTACCATGAACTCCATCAATCAGCCTTCCCAGCAGCATGAATATGTGTTGAGTTATAACCAGTTTCTTTTAGACGGTGCCCGTTTTACTAAGCTGGCGCCTGAAAATTTACCGGGTCAATGGCGTTCTTCCGCGATAGGCGGTAAGGATGTAGATAACAGTGTAACTGAGCTGAAGCTATCGTTGCGTCCGGATTTCTTATTCTCCGCACAGGTCATTGGAAAAGACGGAAAGCGTAAAGAGCATAAGGGCATCTACTACCTGGAAGATGACAGGATTGTGCTGATTTACGAAGATGGCCAGCACGACAGTCATTTTAAGCTGGGCGGAGACAATACCTTAACCCTGACAAATAAACAGTTTGGTATGGAAGCTGTGATGCAGCGTCAATAACACCTTATCTATCTTTTAAATGTTACCTTGTAACGCAACGTTGTACCAAAAAGAGAGGCGAAAGCCTCTCTTTTTGTCTGTAGATTACTGTACATTGAACTCAGTCATTGGCCAGCTTGAAGGCTTCACGGAGTTGACCCAGGTACGCTTCATCCTGACAGATACTTTTCCCGGGTTCATCGGAAATTTTGGCAACTGGCCGGCCTTCACATTCGGTCAGTTTCAGCACAATGTTCAGGGTATCAACATCTGGCAAGTCGCATGTCATATTCGTCCCTATACCAAAACTGATTTGGACGCGCTGACAGAAGTGCTGATAGATCTCCAGTGCGCGCTCTAACGTCAGGCTGTCGGAAAACACCAGTGTTTTGCTTTTCGGATTAATACCCAGCGACTGATAATGCGCAATGGCTTTTTCGCCCCATGCAATCGGGTCACCGCTGTCATGACGAAGGCCACTGAAGCGTTTCGAAAGACGCAGATCGAAATCCCGCAAAAATGCATCCATGTTAATACAGTCGGTTAAGGCGATGCCTAATGAGTCCGGGTATTCCTGAAGCCAGCGGTTCAATGCTAACTGCTGAGAGTCAGCCAGTTCACCGGCCAGTTGTTGGTGAGCCTGGAACCATTCGTGTGCCTGAGTACCAAAAGGGGTGAGTTGGCGAGTTCGGGCCAGATGGTAGTTGGATGTACCGCCAAACTGAGGGAAATGTGCTGTCAGATAGTCGACAACGGCGTAGTGTACGTCTTTAGAAAAACGACGCCGGGTACCGAAATCGACCAGGGAAAATTCGCTGATGTCCGTATCTGCAGCCAGCGCATGAAAATGGGATAGTTTGTGTTTGAGTTGATCAATCGCATCTTCAGGTGAGGCGTCAGCATAGCGATGACGACAGCGAGTTTCGCAGATAATGGCAAGCAGGGGAACTTCCCACAAGATGATATCCAGCCATTTACCTTCGATACGAATCGTGAGCTGTTCATCGTTTTCATCGATGATGACCTGAGCGGGATCGAGGTGAAACTGGCTTAAATAGTCCAGATAGTCTTGCTGAAAAAATGGCAGTGTGGATAAGTAGTCAATTTCTTCTGTGGTAAAGCGAAGCTCGCCCAGGTGGGCGACTTGTCTTTTGATTTCAGCCAGGTAAGGCCTGAGATCTTCGCCACTGCGACAGCGAAACTCGGCGGCAGCACTCACATCCGGGTAGAGGTGAAAAATCGCTTGCTGCATGTGGAGTTTGTACGCATCGGTATCAAGCAGTGAATCAATGATCCAAGGTTGCATCGTGTGGTTCATATTGCAGAGTCATTCCTGTTAAAGAGGCTAAAATCAATGTATTCGGGTAAAGGAGGTTGTACGACCGTGTCATTGTTACGCGACGCGACACAGGTAACAATAGATAAAGATAAGATTTTCACCTCAAGTGCTATCTGCTAACATTTTGTCTTAACACAGTGTAAAGATTATTGGCGACCAATTATACGTATTCACATAAAGTATAGTTGATGCGATTTCAAGAATTCTTGTCTTACCTATAGCTGCGTGTATATGGCACATGCTGCTTGCTGACTTTACCTGCTCCATACCCGCTATCATAACCTGAAGTTGGGTATGCAAATTTTTCAGTTCCGCAAACAATGTTTCATCGATTGAAAAGATCGAATCTTGTTCGTTGTATTGTGGCAACTGCCCATATGGATGATGAAGGAAGGACTTTATGGCCGATCAACCGAATGCCGCTCAACCGACTGCGAAGTACCGTGCTGATTATACCGCACCCGATTTTACGATTACCGATATTGATCTGGTGTTTGATCTGCAGGATACGGCGACCCGCGTTGTTGCTGTCAGTCAAGTGAAGCAACAAACCGAAGGTGTGACGTCACTGGAATTAGATGGCGATGATTTGGTTCTGCGTCGGCTGGAAATCAATGGTGAAACCTGGCAGCACTATGAACAGACTGCAGATGGCCTGCTAATTCGTCAATTGCCTGAATCGTTTGAACTGACCATTGAAACCGAGATTAATCCGGAAGCAAACACCGCGCTTGAAGGCCTGTATAAATCTGGCGGTGGCTTTTGTACCCAGTGCGAGGCGGAAGGTTTTCGGCGCATTACGTTTTATCAGGATCGCCCGGATGTGCTTGCCCGCTTCACCACCAAAGTGATCGCAGATAAAGCCAACTTCCCGTATTTGCTGAGTAATGGTAACAAAGTGGCAAGCGGTGAGCTGGACAATGGCCGTCATTGGGTTCAGTGGCAGGATCCGTATCCAAAGCCTTGCTACCTGTTTGCCTTGGTTGCCGGTGACTTTGATGTGTTGCGTGACAATTATAAAACAGTCAGCGGCCGTGACGTTGCACTGGAGATCTTTGTCGATAAGGGCAATCTGGATCGCGCGGAACACGCCATGCAATCGCTCATTAATTCCATGAAGTGGGATGAAGAGCGCTTCGGCCTGGAATACGACCTGGATATTTATATGGTCGTTGCGGTTGATTTCTTCAACATGGGGGCGATGGAAAACAAAGGCCTGAATATCTTTAACTCCAAATATGTGCTGGCGAATCCGGCCACTGCCACGGACACGGATTATCTGGGGATTGAAGCGGTGATTGGTCATGAGTACTTCCACAATTGGACCGGTAACCGCATTACATGCCGGGACTGGTTCCAGCTCAGTCTGAAAGAAGGGTTGACGGTATTTCGGGATCAGGAGTTTTCATCGGATCTGGGCTCTCGTCCGGTTAACCGGATCAACAACGTCCGTGTGATGCGTGGGCCACAGTTTGCTGAAGACCGCGGTCCGATGTCGCATCCGATTCGCCCTGAAAAAGTCATTGAGATGAATAACTTCTACACCCTGACTGTTTATGAGAAGGGCAGTGAAGTGATCCGGATGATGCATACACTGCTGGGCGAAGCCGGTTTTCAGGCCGGCATGAAACTGTATGTTGAACGTCATGACGGAACAGCAGCGACATGCGACGATTTTGTGCTGGCAATGGAAGAGGCTTCTGGCGTTGACCTGAGCCAGTTCCGTTTATGGTACAGCCAGTCGGGTACACCGCTGGTAAAAGTCAGCACTGCATACGATGCAGATGCTAAACGTTACCTTGTCACGGTAAAACAACATACGGCACCCACAGCAGGACAAACAGAGAAACAGCCCCTGCATATTCCGTTTGATATTGAACTCTATGACAGCAAAGGTCAGGTGATTGAGTTACAGCGTAACGGTGAAAGGATTCATCATGTCCTGAATGTCACTGAGTCTGAGCAGACCTTTGAATTTGATCAGGTGAATGAGCAGCCTGTGATTTCCATGTTACGTGAATTCTCAGCACCGGTTGTCCTGGAGTACGATTACAGTGACCAGGAACTGGTCTTCCTGATGACCCATGCACGCAATGAGTTTGCGCGTTGGGATGCCGGTCAGATGCTGCTGGCGAAATACATTCGCAGTAATGTGGCCGCAGTACAAACAGGGGAAGAGGTGGTTTTCCCTGACAACGTGGTAGATGCATTCCGCGGGGCATTACTGGACGAGAAACTCGATCCTGCCTTTATTGCTGAAATGCTGACTCTGCCCAGCGAGAACGAAGTGGCTGGCTGGTATGACGTTGTTGATGTTGATGCCATCCATGCTGTGTTAGGGCAGCTTGAAAAGCTTCTGGCGACCGAGCTGGAAGATGAACTGACTGCCATTTATCACTCACTGAAACAAGCCAGTTATCGTATTGAGCATGACGCAATCGCCAAACGTGCATTGCGTAATCGCTGCCTTGCTTATCTGGCATTGACAGCGCAGGGTGAAAAACTGGTGTCGGCCCAGTATGAAACGGCTGACAATATGACAGACACTATGGCTGCTATGTCAGCGGCGAATGAAGCACAGCTGGCCTGCCGTGAATTGCAGATGGCAGATTTCAGCGACAAATGGACTCATGACGGACTGGTCATGGACAAATGGTTTATTCTTCAGGGCAAGAATCCGGCGGCAAACGCACTGGATAATGTGCGTGACACGATGCAACATCCAGCGTTTAGTCTGAAGAACCCGAATCGTACGCGTAGCCTGGTCGCAAGTTTTTGTGCCAATAACCCGGTTCGATTCCATGCGAAAGACGGCAGCGGCTATCGTTTCCTGACTGAGATACTGACCGCCCTGAATACGTCGAACCCGCAGCTGGCTTCACGCCTGATTGAGCCTTTCCTCAAGTACCGTCTGTATGATGAGGCACGTCAGGCATTGATGCGTGCCGAACTGGAGAAATTGGCCGGTTTGGACAATCTGGCGAGAGATTTGTTTGAGAAAGTGGAAAAAGCACTTGAACAATAAAGCAAGTCTGTTTTAATCAGAAGGCTCCTCCGGGAGCCTTTCTTTTTTTATTCGACCCATTTTATTCGATCAAGCAGGCTTGTTTGCATGAAGAGATACACCTTTTCAGTCAACATTCCCTATCACACCTACCTGAAGCATTACTCAGGTGCTGCCAGCTCAGTGCTGGTTCACACCGATGAGGGCCTCCGGCTGCAGCTCCCCGCCGTCAGACTTCGTCCTTTCCTCAGTCAGTTAGGTATAAAAGGGCGTTTTCGGGTTGTAGTCAGCGCGGAAAACCGCTTTGAAAAGTTGGAGAAAATCGCTTAAAACCTGTCTTTAGTCGGATATTAACAAATATCCTACATAATTATGCGAAACTGGTTTTTTTATCTGTTGCGAATAAAGTATTCCATATTCACTTACCTGGGATTTTGATTAGTTTCACGGCTAGAAAAAAGTTTATATTTTTAGATGGTTAGACCAAAAAGTGCGTGTAACAGCAAGTTATCGCATTGGAATTTTTGTCTGCTGGCAGGCCACCAGTCAAAACATCTACCTTAGTCACATATTCGATTTTTTCTTCAAAAACCAGAGTAATTAACGTAACCATTTAGCAACAAAACCCCCTACAATAGCTTTCGAGTCAACAATACCTCGCCAGAGAGAAGTTTTTTAGCGCTGAACTCGGGGCGTCGTTATAAAACCCTATACTAGATTGATAAAAGTAATAACGATGGAGCATCTGCTATGACCGCACCTGACACAATAGTGCCGGTACTGCTTGAAAAAGTGTATGGCTTAATCCAGGACAAGATAGAATCCCCTCAGCAGTCATTAGTCGAAGTGTTTGCTCAACGATTGTTAGGACAACTGGCAGATGATGATCTGCTTCAACGGAATGAATCTGATTTGTATGGTGCCGTACTTAGCCTCTGGCACCATCTGGTGCAAAACAAACCTGACCAAATTTCTGTTCGTGTTTATAACCCGACATTGAGTCGATATGGCTGGCAGTCAACCCACACGGTAGTGGAGATTGTGATGCCGGATCATCCTTTTCTGGTCGACTCAGTCCGCATGACATTAACCCGTCTGGGCATCACCAGTCATTTGATGTTCAATGGCCCGTATTTCTTCAAGCGTGATGATCAAGGGGTGATCATTGAAGCATGTGGAGAATCCGGAGATCTGCAAACCTTATTCCACATTGAAGTCGATCGGTTATCCAGCAAAGAAGAAATGGATGCTTTGAAAACCGAGCTTGAGCAAGTATTGCAAGATATCGAGCTGGTCGTGAATGACTGGCAGGCAATGCAGAGCAAAATGCTGGAGATTGCAGAAGAACTTAAATCATCAGTAAAATTGCCGGTAGATAAAAGCCACCGTGAAGAAGCGATTGAGTTTCTGGAGTGGGTCACCCGCCATAATTTTACCTTTATGGGTTACCATCAGTACGATCTGGTGCCTGTTGAAGGTGATTTTGAACTGCGTCCCTGTGACGAAAAAGGCCTGGGCCTCTTGAGCAAGCCGGGTAAAGCCCGTTCACTCATGCTGTCTGACCTGCCTGAATCAGCGCGAGTTGAAGCGAGAAAGCCAAATCTGCTGATTTTGACCAAGAGCAACGGTAAGTCGAAAATTCACCGTCCTGCCTATATTGATTACATCGGTATTAAACGTCTGGATAAAGACGGCAATGTCATCGGCGAGCACCGTTTTACCGGCCTGTATGCTGCAACGGCTTACCATCAGACAGCGATGAATATTCCGTTGATCCGCAATAAAGTGATTCGCATTCTTCAAAGCAGTGGTTATTCAGAAGATTCACACTCGTGGAAGGCGATGAATAACATTCTGGAAACGTATCCGCGCGATGAGCTGATTCAGGCCAGTGAAAAAGAAATGCAGGATGTGGCCAGCGGTGTTGTAAGAATGCAGGATCGTGATCTTCTGCGTCTGTTTGTTCGCCGTGATCCTTTCGGTCGCTTCTTCTCTTGCATGGTTTATGTCACCCGCGAGCGTTATAACACCGAACTGCGTATTAAGACTCAGAAAATTTTCCAAGAGTATTTTGGCTCTAAACAAAACGTGGATTTCACCACTTTCTTCTCAGAGAGCCCACTAGCGAGAACTCATTATATTGTGCGTGTAGATAACAACAACTTTGATGTAGATGTAAAAGCGATCGAACGTAATCTGGTTGAGGCTGCTGCTTCCTGGGAAGATCGTTTAATTGATTCACTGATCTCAAATTTCGGTGAAAATCAGGGAACGCCTCTGGCGAAAAACTATGCGCGCGCCTTCCCGCGCTCTTATAAAGAACAAATGCTGCCAGGTTCTGCGGTTGCAGATATTGAGCTGCTGGAAAGCCTGAGCGAAGACAAAAAGCTGGGCATGCTATTCTACCGTCCGCAGGAAGTGGCAACAGATTCACGTTTTGTGAAGCTGAAACTGTACCATCGTGATGAGCCAATCCATCTGTCAGATGTAATGCCAATGCTGGAAAACCTTGGCTTGCGCGTGATCGGAGAGTCGCCATACGAGATCGTTACGGCGAACGGCACTGTATTTTGGATCCTCGACTTTGCGATGCTGGTCAATGGTTGCAATGAGATTGATCTGAGCGATGCACGAGATCGTTTCCAGGAAGCGTTTGCTGCTATCTGGCACAGTGAACTGGAAAGTGACGGCTTTAACCGTCTTCTGTTTTGTGCAGAGCTGACTGGCCGGGAAATCACGATTGTCCGCAGCTATGCCCGTTATATGCGCCAGGTTGGTTTTCCATTCAGCCAGCAATACATCGAAGATACGCTGGCCAACCATGCTGATTTGGCGCGTGATCTGGTTGATCTGTTTGCCTTGCGTTTTGATCCGGCAACTAAGTTCAGTGCAAAAGCTGAAGAAGCACTGATCACTAAGATGAATGAAAAGCTGGAAGAAGTCGAAAGTCTGGATGACGACCGTATTATCCGTCGTTATATGGAAATGATTCTGGCGACCCAGCGTACTAACTACTACCAGACTGATGAACAAGGCCAGCCTAAGCCATGGCTGTCGCTGAAACTGCGTCCGTCTGAAATTTCGGAAATTCCGGCACCTGTACCTTTCTTTGAGATCTTCGTTTACGCGCCAGATATTGAAGGTGTTCACCTGCGTGGTGGCAAGGTTGCCCGTGGTGGCTTGCGTTGGTCAGACCGTCAGGAAGATTTCCGTACCGAAATCCTGGGTCTGGTTAAAGCACAACAGGTTAAGAACACCGTTATCGTACCTGTGGGTGCAAAAGGCGGATTCGTTTGTAAGCGTCAGCCGCAAATGACAACCCGTGAGGAAATCCTGGCTGAAGGTCAGCGTTGTTACAAGCGCTTCATTCGCGCACTGCTGGATGTGACTGATAACATCATTGAAGGCGAGGTTGTTTATCCAAGCAATGTTGTTCGTCATGATGAGGACGACCCATATCTGGTTGTTGCTGCCGATAAAGGCACCGCGACATTCTCTGATCTGGCTAACTCGGTATCAGCGGATTATAACTTCTGGCTGGGGGACGCATTTGCTTCTGGTGGCTCTAACGGTTATGACCACAAGCAAATGGGTATCACTGCCAAAGGTGGCTGGGAATCTGTTAAGCGTCATTTTCGTGAGCTGGGTATTGACTGCCAGACAACAGATTTCACCTGTGCTGGTGTCGGTGACATGGCCGGCGACGTATTCGGTAATGGTATGTTGCTGTCTAAGCATACGCGCTTGGTTGCTGCCTTTAACCACATGCATATCTTCCTGGATCCCAATCCGGATTCAGCCTCAAGCTGGGAAGAGCGTAACCGTCTGTTCAATCTCCCTCGCTCAAGCTGGGAAGATTATGATGCCAGCCTGATCTCTGAAGGGGGCGGTGTATTCTCGCGTCGCAGTAAGTCGATTAAGCTGTCGCCACAAATTCAGAAACTGCTAGGCACGCGCAAGCAAAGCCTGACGCCAAACGAAGTGATCAAACTGATCCTGACGATGGAAGTGGATCTGTTGTGGAACGGCGGTATCGGTACTTATGTGAAGGCTGCCAGTGAAACTCATGCCGATGTTGGTGACCGTGCTAACGATGGCCTGCGTGTCAATGGCGGTGAGTTGCGCGCCAAGATCGTTGGTGAAGGTGGTAACCTGGGTATGACTCAGCTGGGTCGTGTCGAGTTTGCGATCAATGGCGGACGCGTAAATACCGACTTTATTGACAACGTGGGCGGTGTAGACTGCTCTGATAACGAAGTGAACATTAAGATCCTGCTCAATGGTTTGGTGGCTGCAGGTGATCTGACATACAAGCAACGCAACCTTCTGCTTGAGCAGATGGAAGATGAAGTGGGCGATATCGTACTGGACGATGCGTACACCCAAAGTGAGTCTATTTCTGTGACTCAGCATCAAAGCGTACAGTTGCTGAAAGAGCAGATCCGCTTCATCCATCATCTGGAAAAAGAAGGCAAGCTGGATCGCGGTCTGGAATATCTTCCTGATGACGATACACTGGCAGAGCGCGAGAAAGACGGTATTGGTCTGACGCGTCCGGAGCTGGCTGTATTGGTTGCTTACGGCAAGATGGTCCTGAAAGAAGAGCTGGTTACTGAAGAGATCACTGAAGATCCTTATCATAACCGCCTGCTGCCGGCATACTTCCCGAAAGCACTGCAGGAAAAGTATCGTGCTCAGATGGAAAATCACCCTCTGAAAGGAGAGTTGATTGCCACATCGCTGGCCAACCAGATGTCTAACGAGATGGGTTGTAACTTTGTCACCCGTTTGCAGGAAGAGACGGGTTCGACAGTGGCGGAAATTTCGTCTGCATACTCTGTTGGCCGTGATGTGTTTGGCTTTGAGCAGTTCTTCGAGCAAATCCGCGAACTGGATAATAAAGTGCCTGCGCATATCCAGTACGAGATGATGTATCGTTGCCGTCGTATGCTGCGTCGCATCACTCGTTGGTTCCTGCGTAACCGCGACCGTAAGATGGGTATTGAAGAGCAAATTGCATTCTACCAGCCAACGCTGAACAATCTGCGTGATAACCTGGAGCAGTATCTGGTGGCTGAAGAAGTGCAGGAGCATGATGATCAGGCAAACAGCATGATCAATGAAGGCGTCCCGGCACAGCTTGCGCACAATATTGCCCGCCTCAGCAGCCTGTACTCTGCGATGGATATTGCGCAGAGTGCGAAAGAGCTGAACAAAGATGTTGGCTTTATCGCTCGTGTTTACTTTGTCCTTGGCGCACAGTTGTCACTGCACTGGTTCCTGCAACAGGTTCATAATCAGCCGGTTGAAAACCATTGGCAGGCACTGGCTCGTGCTTCTTTCCGTGAAGATCTGGATTGGCAGCAACGTCAGCTCACATCTGCAGTTATCGGAGCAGGCAAGGGCAGTGAAAAACCTGAAACGCTGATTGAGATGTGGATTGAGCATCATCACTCCGCCATTCAACGCTGGGAAAGCGTACTTGCTGAATTCAAGGTGGGTACAGCCCATGAATTTGCAAAATTCTCCGTTGCAATGCGTGAATTGGTGCTATTAAATTTGAATTGCAAACCAAATCAGTGAATAATCTAGCCCCGTTTATACGGGGCTTTTTTTTAAGGAGGTATAATGATTTACCGCCTCGCGCGTTCGGCCATGTTTCAGCTTGATCCTGAAAAAGCGCATGATTTGGCTATCAAGAACTTTTCTCGCTTCACCGGTACACCTCTCGATATTTTTTACCGTCAAAACCTCCCTGATCGTCCTGTTGAAGTCATGGGACTCAAGTTTAAAAACCCTGTTGGTCTGGCCGCTGGCCTGGATAAAAATGGCGAATGTATTGACGCCTTTGGTGCGATGGGCTTCGGATTCGTTGAAGTCGGCACTGTGACGCCTAAACCTCAGCCGGGAAATGACAAACCCAGACTTTTCCGGGTAAAACCTGCAGAAGGGATTATCAACCGGTTCGGTTTCAACAATAAAGGCGTTGATCAACTGGTAGAAAATGTAAAGAAAGCCACGTTTGACGGAATTATCGGTATCAACATCGGTAAAAACAAAGATACACCGTTGGAGAAAGGGGTAGACGACTATCTGATTTGTATGGATAAAGTCTACGAGCATGCTGGTTATATCGTTGTGAATATCTCATCACCGAATACACCAGGGCTACGTAATCTTCAGTACGGTGAGGCACTGGATGATTTGCTGACGCAATTGAAGAGCAGGCAAACATCGTTGGCTGAGAAGTTTGGCCGATATGTGCCGCTTACGCTGAAGATCGCGCCTGATCTTGAAGATCACGAGCTGATCCAGATTGCCGACTCATTGATCCGAAATGAGATAGACGGTGTGATAGGGACGAATACGACCCTGGATCGTACCCTGGTACAGGGAATGCCGCATTGTGATGAGGCCGGCGGCTTGAGTGGACGTCCGCTGCAGCACAGAAGCACGGAAGTCATCCGTATGCTTAATCATGAGCTAAAAGGGCAAATCCCTATCATTGGGGTAGGTGGCATTGATTCAGCCATTGCTGCAAGAGAGAAGCTGCTAGCCGGTGCCAGTTTGGTCCAGGTATATTCAGGCTTTATCTATCATGGCCCTAAACTGGTTAAAGATATCGTGCTCAATAGTGATTTACGATAATGAGTGACGCTGTCACTAAATGATCGCGCTTGTAAATCTGCCGTCCTACGAAAAACGCCCACTTTGATGTGGGCGTTTTTTTGTCCCAACATCGGTGATGAGCGGTATTTTGTCAAAATTACAAAGCTTAACACTATGATCTTACGAATTTTTTCCCCTTTTATTTTATCACTTACTTAGTACAATTCTTTTTACGTACTTAATTTGCTTGCTTTGATCACAGTTAAGACACTGACATTGGAGCCTATCGTGTTAAAACCAAATAATTCATGGACGTGGTATTACGACCAGAAGAATGACTCTTTAATGCTCGACCTGGGCGAAGAGATGGTTTTCCGCGTTTCAATTCCGAGCAAACATCTGATTGCTTGCGCCTTTAATCGATGTGAATTCACGGTTGACGATGCAAGTACCTATCAAACATACCTCGAAAGTATTTCTGTGCTGGATTTGTCTGCTCCGCGTAAGGTCGAACTGGCCTTAAATGCGGTCGCTGCCAGTCGTTTTCATAAACCCATGATGCCTAAAAGTTGGTTTTTTTCCCAACAAGAGGGGGTTATACGCCTCATAATGGCGAAATCATCGGGCTGGATACCGAATTCGGCGCTGCCCGTTACTTGGTGATTGAAAACAGCGGTTGTGCGAGTCTTTGCATGCTGGCAGATGTGGAACCTCATGTTCTGACTTCTGGGAAAGACATGGAATTCTGCGGCATTATCAAAGTAATGAACGACAGAATGCAGGCCGTTCATTTAGACACTGAACTGGGTTTAGCACTGGTCGGCTAATCCTTGCCATTTAAAGCTATATTTAACAATGGTTTAGCCTATTCGGCTTATAAATGTCATTTCTACAGAATCTCCAATAAGCTATTTTCCCAATGAGCGATCAGCCTCATAGATAAAATGCCTGATTAACCCGCTGCTATACATGTTCAGGTACAGGCGCTCTGCTCCCTGTTCGTGTCTCAGTGCAAGTTTCCATTCGATCTTCTTAGCTCAACACGCATGTGTTTCCTCATATCATTTCCCGCATCTTTAAACAGGCCTCTGGTTTATCAGGGGTTTCTTCCATCCCATAAAGAAACCATAAAGAAAGCCATTGATATGTGCCGAGACAGGCTTTCGCGATCGCAGCTTTTGTCTTTTGAGCGGCTTCAGAGACATCCATAGCCGTGGGGATAATCGTCATCAGCCCGACATTTGATGGATATCTATACGGGCATTGAGCGACTTAACGTCAACTTGATGCAAAAAATCAGTAAAAAGAAGGACTTTTTTATTGTCACTTGTCTTTTTTTGGACAAAAAAACACCACTATTTTCCGTTAAATAATCGTTTATCTGGGTAGATATTTCCCTGTTTTCCCCATTTGTGAAAGCCCATTACAAACTCGAATAAACACATTGAATCAAGTTTCCTGGTGGGAAAGAGTTGCGCCTGGAGTGATTGATGCGGTGAGAGGTTATTGTATATACATAGCCATGGGGATAGCGAATGCTTACATACATTGCTTGTGTTTGGCAGTGGTATCTTCAGAAATTTCGCTGTCGACATGATTGTTGCTTGTTTTTAAGTTATTGATTCTAATGTGTTTTAGTTGGTCGTTTCCTTGGGGAAACAGTTAATGGGCGTAGAGGTAAGCGCTTGTTTCATCCGTCTTATGGATTGTATTCAAGCAGTTAGCTCAGGTGCGTTTCCTGTGGGAAACGATCTATCTGGGGGAGATGTTCTGAAAAGTATGCGTTTATCTGTTTTGCTGGAATGGTGGGGTGTGGATTGCAAAGTAAAACCGTCTGTGAAGTGGCAAACTGCGATTGTTCGCTTGATTTATACTCGAACAGTGCAGAAAAAATGACTGCCCGGCATCGCTGATACAGGCGCATATCTGTGAATTCAGGTATAATCGCGGGCAACATTTGTTTGAAAAGAAACCCATGAATCAATATCTCGCTATTACTTCCCGTGGTCTGGAAAATCTTCTGGCCGATGAACTGACTCAACTCGGTGCTGCGCAAGTCAAAGTTGTGCATGCCGGCGTTCGCTTTTCCGCTGATCAGAATACGGCTTATCGTTGCTGTTTATGGACTCGTGTTGCATCACGTATCGTCCAGGTATTAAGCGAATTCAACGTCAGGAACGACCTGGATCTGTATCTCGGCGCGACAGCAATCAGCTGGGAGCAGTATTTCAGTTCCCGTACCCGTATTGTGGTCGACTTCAACGGTACTAACCGTGAAATCCGTAACAGCCAGTATGGCGCGATGAAAGTGAAGGATGCCATTGTTGACCGTTTTACCAAGGGAAATCAGCCTCGTCCGACAATTGACCGTGAACGGCCTGATTTACGTATTCACGTGCGTTTGTCGAACGATAAAGCCATTGTGGGTTTGGATATGGCGGGGAGTGGCCTTCACCAGCGCGGGTATCGTACTGAAGCGGGTAAAGCACCATTGCGCGAGACACACGCTGCAGCTTTGGTGATGAAAAGTGGCTGGACGCCAGAGAAACCATTGTTAGATCCAATGTGTGGCTCAGGCACATTATTGATTGAAGCGGCCATGATAGCAGCGGAAATTGCGCCGGGATTAAAGCGTAAGCGTTGGGGATTTGAAGCCTTAAATGATTTTGACCAGGATGCCTGGCAAGAGATTCATGCCGAAGCCTCTGTGAAAGCCCGTCGGGGTGTGGCTAACGTCACAACACCTTTCTTTGGCCGCGAAATGGACAGGCGTATCTTGACTGTGGCCAGAGATAACGCAGGCCGCGCCGGTGTGAGCGAGTTGATTGATTTCGAATACGGTGATGCCACCCAATTGGTTCGTCCTAACGGATTCGAGACCGGTGTGATTTTGTGTAACCCCCTTATGGTGAGCGCCTGGGCACCACCCCTGAGCTGATTGCGCTTTACACCGAGTTAGGAAATCGTCTCAAGCTGGCCTTTGCCGGTTCAGTGGCGTCGATCTTCTCATCGTCGAATGAATTGCTGAGCTGTATGCGTATGCGGGCCGATAAGCAGTTTAAGCTGCGCAACGGCGCATTAGATTGTGTTCTCAAGACCTATCAGATCACTGCCGGCGGTGTTAAGCAGGTAGAAGGTGAGAAAGAAGGGCAACTTGAAGAAACGCTGGTTGCACCGGATTTTGCGAATCGTCTGAAGAAAAACCTGTCGAAACTGGATAAATGGGCAAAGAAAGAAGCGTTGGATTGCTATCGTGTCTACGATGCCGATTTACCTGACTACAATGCCGCGATCGACAAGTATGCCGACTATGTGGTGATTCAGGAGTACGCAGCACCTAAATCCGTGCCTGAGGAAACGGCCCGCCGTCGATTGATGGATATTATGCGTGCCACCATTCAGGTAACTGGTGTCGACAGCGATAAAGTGGTGTTGAAGGTACGAGAGCGCCAGAAAGGCAAAAGCCAGTATCAGAAGCTGTCTAATGCATCGCGTTATATGACGGTCAACGAATACGGTGTAAAGCTGCAGGTGAACCTGTTTGATTATCTCGACACCGGGTTGTTTCTGGATCATAAAATTACCCGTCGTCGTCTTGGCGAAATGTCAAAAGGCAAAGATTTCCTCAACCTGTTTGCTTACACTGGTTCGGCAACAGTGCATGCTGCTTGTGGTGGCGCGAAATCCACAACCACGGTTGATATGTCAAATACCTACCTGCGCTGGGCACAGGAAAATATGACCTTGAACGGTCAGGTCGGCCGTCAGCATGAATATGTGCAGGCGGACTGCCTGCAATGGCTGCAGGAAGTGGATGACACCTTTGATTTGATCTTCATTGATCCGCCAACTTTCTCTAACTCTAAGCGCATGAAACAGAGTTTTGATGTACAGCGTGACCACATCATGCTGATGGAGAACCTGAAGCGAATGCTGCGCAAGGGGGAGAAATTGTGTTTTCAAACAATAAACGCCACTTCAAGATGGATGAAGCGGCATTAGCAGATTTGGGGCTGGTGGCGAAGAACATTTCTTCTGAAACACTGCCGATGGATTTTGCCCGTAATAAGCAAATTCATAACTGCTGGATTATTACCCATAAGGAAGGCGATGTGTGAGTCGCTGAAGTCGATAAACTAAGGATTGTTACTTGTCTATCATCCTCTACAGTACGGAGGGATGCCACCTCTGTGAGCAGGCGTATGCACTGCTGACGGAGGCCGGCGTTTCAGAGCAGGTAGATGTCGTTGATATTGCGTTTGACGACAACCTGTTTTCCCGTTACGGCGTCACAATACCGGTCGTATCTTTTTACGATAATGAATCTGTTTCTGAGCTTGGCTGGCCTTTTGATGCCGCTGAGCTGGCACTTTGGTTAAAGAGTCATGGCATTAATTAAAATCAGTAACGCGCAGCTTGCTTATGGTGATCATCCATTATTGGATCATGCCGAATTTCTGCTGCAACCGAATGAGCGTGTTTGTTTGGTCGGCCGTAATGGTGCAGGCAAATCCACGTTAATGAAAGTCATCGCCGGTGAGGTCCTGCTGGATGATGGCAGTATCCAGCGTATGAGTGAATTAAAGGTTTCACGGTTGGAACAAGATCCACCTCGCAATGCCGAAGGCACTGTCTTTGATTTTGTTGCAGAAGGTTTATCTGAGGTGGGTGGATTGCTTCGCGAATATCATCACTTACTCGATAAAATCACCACGGATGCCAGTGAAATACACTTTGCGCAATTAGCAAAGGTACAGGAAAAACTGGATCATGCGAATGCCTGGCAGTTTGACAACAAAATCAGCTCTGTATTAGAACACCTCGAATTAGATGCCGGCACTTTGCTGGCGGACCTGTCTGGCGGCTGGCAGCGCAAAGCTGCGCTGGCTCGTGCTCTGGTAAGTGAGCCGGATATTCTCCTGCTCGATGAACCGACCAACCACCTGGATGTCGCCACAATTGAATGGCTGGAAGGTTTCTTAAAAGATTTCCGTGGCTCTATCATCTTCATTTCTCACGACCGGGCTTTTATTCGTTCAATGTCGACCCGAATTGTCGATTTGGATCGAGGCAGGCTGAACTCATTCCCTGGCGATTACGATAAGTATCTCGACGCGAAGGAAGAGTTATTGCGTATCGAAAGCGAGCAGAACGCTGAATTTGATAAAAAACTTGCGCAGGAAGAAACCTGGATACGTCAGGGCATCAAAGCGAGACGTACCCGTAATGAAGGGCGAGTAAGAGCGCTGAAGCAGCTTCGTGCCGAGCGCAGCGAGCGCCGGGAAGTGATGGGTAAAGCGGATATGCAGCTCCAGGATGCCCGTCGTTCAGGTAAGGTGGTCTTTGAAGCCGAGAATATCAGCTACCGTTACGACGACAAACCTATCATTAATGATTTCAGCTTTAACGTCATGCGCGGTGACCGTATCGCCCTGATTGGGCCAAACGGCTGCGGTAAGAGTACGCTGCTCAAGCTCATGCTGGGCCAGCTGCAGGCGACAGAAGGGCATTTTCATTGTGGTACCAAGCTGGAAGTGGCTTATTTTGATCAGTACCGTGAAATCCTTGATCCCGAAAAAACCGTGCTGGATAACCTCGCAGAAGGTAAACAGGAAGTCACAGTCAACGGCCGCAGCCGCCATGCGTTAGGTTATCTGCAGGACTTCTTGTTCCACCCGAAAAGAGCGCGCACGCCGGTGAAGGCGCTGTCTGGCGGTGAGAAAAACCGCTTGTTGCTGGCCAAGTTATTTCTGAAACCCAATAATTTATTGGTTCTTGATGAACCAACGAACGATTTGGATATCGAAACTCTGGAACTTTTGGAAGATATTCTTGCCAATTATCAGGGCACTTTGCTCTTAGTGAGCCACGATCGTCAGTTTGTTGATAATACTGTGACCACAAGCTGGATTTTTGAAGGTCAGGGTGTCGTCAATGAATACGTGGGTGGCTACCATGATGCGCAAGCCCAGCGAGCCAACTCAGCTGCACAACGTGCCAAAGCACAGGCAGAAGAGCAAGCCGCCGAGAATAAAAAAGATGAAAGCCAACAGCGGCAGCAAGTGAACCGGGATAAGCCGGGTAAGAAGTTGTCTTATAAGCTTCAGAAAGAACTTGAAGAATTGCCGTCTCGTTTGGAAGATTTGGAAAATGAGATTGCCCAGTTGCAGGAAAAAATCAATGATCCTGCATTTTTCCAAAGCTCAACTGATGACACTCAGGTGACCCTGTCACGCCTGACAGAGGCAGAGCAGGCACTGGAAGTCGCCTTTGAACGTTGGGAAGAACTAGAAGCAATGCAGAAGGAATCCTAATGCGACATAAGATGTTCAAGTTTTCAACGCTGGCAATTGTTGTTGCCAGCGTCACGCAGGCACAAGCGGCGGTTTATGACGTTGTTGAAGTGAGCGGTGATGCCAGTGGTGTAGATGCACTGCAATATTACGATAAAAACAACAGTGATTTGGCCAGCCAGGTGCAGTTTTACGGCCAGGGGATCAGCCAGTCGACAGGCACTGAAAACTGCTTTGAAACCAGCTGTTCATCAACCAGTTATAAAGTCTTCGGTGAAAGCCGCTTTGGCAGTGACGGTATTGATATCCGCGATGAGATTCCATATCAGCTGGATAACTTCCAGCAGATCAATGATGAGTGGTCACTGGAAAGACACTGCAATTCTGCATACGGATTCAACACTTGCGATACCTGGGCTGAGACTCGGTTTTTTGGTGTCGGCTATAACTCAGACAATCCGGAAGATGGTTCGGGCTATGGCGGCCTGCGCAGAGAGCAATTTGCCTGGCAGGACAACTATTATGCGAACACACTGCCACTGCTAGATAACGGCGCTGACGCTTTTGAGCGTGTCACTACATTTGCCAATGATGCGGCCGGGTATGATTCAAGCGTGACACCGTCACTCGGTACGCTGGTGGATGGCGGCGATCATGTCTCCGCCAATGGTGCGGTCAGTGCAGTAGGTACCTCGACGATAGGTGACTATACGTTGGGTGTGACCAGCTCGGCTTACTTCGCCAATAACAACCATTATGCCCGCCAGTTCAATAAGCGCGGCTTTGTGAACCTTGATGCGACTAAGGTTTCATTACTGCCGATCGCCGGGAATGACCTGGTTAAAAACATGGGGCAGACATTAGCCTGGGATGCTGTTGAATACCCAGCTGGCAATTTGCTGGTGGTTGGCAGTGCGGCGTTTGCCCCTTCAAACCTCAATGACAACATCAAACTGCCTGATGACGTGCCGATCAACCGTGGTGACCTGAATAACTGTGTCACAAATGGCGCGACGCCAGGCACGATATTTAATTCATGGGCATGCCAGTTTACTGTCTTCGCCAATGAGGCGGCATTCTGGAATGTTGATGGTTCAGCCACTTCAGAAGCTCAGTTAATTGCCGCCCGTGCATCGAATCGCCCTGCATTGGACCCAGATGACAACAATCGTTCTTTCCAGGCATCAGCCCGGGCGGTTTCTCTGGTCGACGGTAAACCTGTGATGGTGGGATACACCACCGATTCAGTGGATAACGATTATTATGCGGTGCGCGCAGCTATCTTTAAGCTGAAAGATGGTGTGACTGGCACTCCAACCGCAGAGAGCTGGACGGTTTCTTACATTCCGAACCTGAATATCGAACAGGGGAACGACCGTATTTACCGCTATACCATGGCGACAGATATCAATGACCAGAACAAAGTGATTGGTGTTGCTAAGCGAGCCAAGTCGACAGAGCGTTCGTACGCAGAAATGATGTACTTGTACGATGCGACGTCGAATTCGTTCAAATGGCTGGACTCATCTGTCAGCAGCATTTTCTTTGCCGGCGCAAATGGTTACCCAAGCGCGATCAACAATAGTGATCAGATTGTCGGTTGGGTGGATGCAGAAACTGTGAATCAGGTAAATGGTCGTCAGCGTCGTCAACGCGCTTTCACTTATCTGGCGGGTAGTGACGCTGTCACAGATGCATTGCCGGCGAAGTCGACCTGGATGCTGGATGACCTCACCAATGACGATAATGTGAACGGAAATGCGAACCGGTTCCGTATCGCTCAGGCAACAGGTATTAATGATGCGGGTGTGATCTCTGCGACAGCACTGAAGTGCGATGCGGGGTATAAGTCGACCAGCAAGAATGCAGAGTGCGATGGCGATGAACGTTTAGTGGCTGTTAAGCTGATTCCTCGCGTCGATGCTCAAGTGCAGCCAAGAAGCGATGATGAAAGTAGTATCAGCCGGAAAGGTGGCTCCATTGGTATAGTGACGCTGTCACTTATGGTGCTGCTGGGCTTACGCCGCAGAAAGTAATTTGTCAAAATTGTTTAATTTTTAATCAGGCTCACAAGTTGTGAGCCTGATTTTTTATGAAGGTTGATCTCTTCAGCTAAATATCCAATCCTTAAGGTGGAGTCACAAAAACTCCATCATTATGTAACGGTAATGATTAATATGAATAAGGATGAGGATCGAACTATGAAGAGACAAAAGCGGGATCGTATGGAACGCGCACAATCTCGAGGCTATCAAGCTGGCATTAATGGTCGTTCCAGTGACGCATGTCCATATCAAACTGTGGACGCCCGTATGAACTGGCTAGGTGGCTGGCGAGACGCGAGAGAAGAATTGCAATCTGGCCGCGCAAAATAAAACCTTCACCCTCATATCCCTAACCATACAGAGCCCCTTTGGAGAGGGGCTTTACTTTATCTGCCGCAGACACGCAAAAAAGGCCGCGTGTGCGACCTTTCTGTCATTACTATAGCGCTAACCTGAATTAGAAATTCGACGTGTCTTGAAACAAGCCAACTTTCAGATCTTTAGCAACATAAATTTCCTTGCCGTCAACCAGCACTCGGCCGTCAGCAACACCCATAATCAGCTTGCGGTTAATCACGCGCTTCATTTGGATCTCGTAAGTGACTTTTTGGCCGTAGGCAGGATTTGCCCCGTGAATTTCACTTCACCCACGCCCAGAGCGCGGCCTTTACCTTCACCGCCAATCCAACCAAGGAAGAAGCCAACAAGCTGCCACATTGCATCCAGACCCAGGCAGCCAGGCATGACGGGATCACCAGGGAAGTGGCAGTCAAAAAACCAAAGATCAGGTTTGATATCCAGTTCAGCAATGATGAAGCCTTTATTAAACTCACCGCCTTCATCAGTGATTTCAGCAATACGATCCATCATCAGCATATTAGGTGCTGGTAATTGAGGACGGCCAGGACCAAACAATTGGCCTTGGCTGGAAGCGAGGAGATCGTCACGGTTGTAAGAATTGCATTTCTTCATTGGATGCTATTTTCTCTTTGAAATTATTGGGGCAATTTAGCTTACACCTGTACGCCTAACAACTCGGATCAGTGGTGGACCAACCAGTTTTTCATTTTAGTCAACCAACCTGAGCCTTCATCATTATGACCGCTATGGAAGTGCGCTATGCGTATCGCGATGACATCTAAGAGTGTATCTTCATCGCTTTCTTGATTACTTTCGTCTCGACGGAAAGATTTACCTGTCAGTAAAGGTAGCGCATCATCCACACTATTTACGGCCCAGATATGAAATTTACCGTCTTTAACAGCATTCAGGACTTCATCACAAAGACACAGGTTACTCAAGTTTGTTTTCGGCAAGATGACACCTTGGTGGCCGGTTAGCCCTCGATAGGCACAAACTTTGTAGAATCCCTCGATTTTTTCGTTAATGCCACCGACAGCCTGCACACGGCCAAATTGATCGACAGCCCCTGTCACGGCGATTTGCTGATTGATGGGCTGTTGAGAAAGGGCGGACACCAAAGCACATAATTCTGCTAAAGACGCGCTGTCGCCATCCACTTCGCTGTAAGACTGCTCAAAAACGATAGATGCCGAATACGGGAGCGGTTGGTCAAGGTCAAGGGCGGTACTGACAAAGGCCTGCATGATCATCATGCCTTTCGCATGAATATTGCCTGCCAGTTCAGCCTTGCGTTCGACATCTGAAATATCGCCATCACCAAAGTGAACCACGCAGGATATTCGTGCAGGTTCGCCGTAAGCGACAGGGTGGCCAGGCATTTCAACAACAGTTAAACCATTCACCTGACCGATTTCATTGCCCTGGCAGTTAATAATAACCTGGCCGTGATGGATATCTTCGATGGCTCTCTCTGGCAAGTATGAACTGCGGTATTCTCTGGCTTTCAGTGACTGTTGCAAGTGTTCGGCTGTTATCGGTTTACCCTGGGACTCTATTGCTGCTTCACATAGCAGACTTAAATGCCAGATAGGGCAAAGCGGTAAACGGTTTTGATCTTCTTCATGGCGAGCACCGGTACGCATCAACAGTTTCAATGCATCGTTGTCTGCCATGTCGGGTATCCCGGCTTTTTCAATCAGAGACTTCAGATAGGCTAAATAGTTTGGCAGACTGTCTTGGGTGAGGCGCATATCCTGTTCAAACTCACCATACATGCTAAAACCAGAAGCGATGTCGGGCTCAGCATTTTCCAGTTCTGCCATTAAGAATCTGTCACCAACCACGACTAATTTTACATTCAGTGCTTCTGCCGGTGGCAAGGGGTAAAATTTCTTCTGAGTAACGGGTTGCCACTCCAGTTCGCCATTCATCAGTACCGCTTTGAGCCTTGGCCATAAGCTTGGATTGGCAAGAATACTGGCAACAGACAAGACTAAGTAACCATTGTTGGCTTGGTGAAGCAGGCCATGCTTAACCTGAGGTTTTGTTAATTTGCCATCCTCTAAAGGCGGATACACAGCCCCAAACAGATTGATGTCTGTGACATTGTCACCAGCTATTACAATCGGAGACTCATCAGACGGGCTTTTACCTGCTGAATCCCAATGCGTCAGCAGATCAATGATATAGTCGCGATAAACTTTGTTGTCTGGTGCAGTAATTCTTAATAATCTGGGCTGGATATCAACTGCTGTGAATCGGCGTACGGCATCGCTCAGGCGATCTTGTAAAATGCCTGTCGGTGCAGGGGGAGTTGTGCATACTGGTCCAGAATTGGCTCATACTGAGTGTAATCTGGGAGCATGGTACGCCAGGATTCTTCTTGCATAGGCTTGATATAATTTCCGTTACTGTGAAAAAGACAGCAGTATAAAGGAATCGTTGTCCGCATAATAGAACAGGCATGGATTATCCTGCGATTCGGATGAGAATCAGCCAAAAGGCGTTCCTTTAAAGAGGGGGACATGCTTCTAAATCAATGTGCTATTGTGCTTCAATGTCGATCTAGTTACACTGTCACTCTCTATTCATTGTAGACTTTACATACCCAAATAAGCGTCGATTATGAAATATCAGCAATTAGAAAACCTTGAGGCTGGCTGGAAGTGGGGCTACCTGGTAAAGAAGTACAAGGAAGGGGAAGCCGTTACGCGTCATATTGATACCAGTGAGGCCGAGGCCGCCGTGGCATCATTATTTGAGATAGAGCACGAACCAACCAAAGTACTGGATTGGATCGGCCAGCACATGTCTCCCGGGCTCGAAAATAAAATGAAGCAGGCGATACGTGCGAAGCGAAAACGCCACTTCAATGCTGAGCAGATCCACACACGCAAAAAATCTATTGATCTGGATTATCGAGTCTGGGAGAAGCTGGCAGAGAAGTCGAAAGAGCTGGACTGTACCTTATCTGACACTATCGAGTATTTGTTGAGTGAAAGCACCAAGTCCCTGGAAGCCAATAAAAAGGTACAGGACATAAAACAAGACTTAAGTAAATTGCTTCAACTCGACTGATTCGCTATACCTAATATCATGCGCTGTTTGTTTGAGGAATAAGACAATGGAATATGTTCTTTTGCTGGCAGTTGCTGTACTGATCCTGGTTTTTAAGGACCGTCCAGTAATGATGTTAAAATTTGAGCACGGTGAGCTGAAACAGACGAAGGGAAATGTCCCCAGTGGGTTCTTACATGGGTGTAAAGACATAGCCCATCGAGAGCCATTCAGTGGGCAAATCAAAGTCTATAAGAATCGATTTACGACAAAGCTGGTTTTCTCGAAAGATGTTCCGGCAAAAGTGAAGCAAAAGATTCACAACGTGTTTCCGTTTTCTTCCAACAATAAGAAATCAGGCCGGCGACAAGCCTAGGTTCAGGTCTGCTAATGCGAGGAGAGGAGATACTGGTGCCTTCTTAGTGCACCATAACTTACTGAGAGGCGATTAAAACAAAAATCGCTCATATTTACTTTTCAACATTAAGCTGAAAATTTGAGACCTTGGCTAAACATTGATTGAGCTTTTGCATCGAAAGGGGTTTCACAATGTAGCCATCAGGCTTATGCGAGATAACTTTTTTCACCGTTTCCATTTCATTTTCTGCAGTCACAACGATAACAGGTAAGTCTGGCTGCTCCTGTTTTATTTGGCTGAGCAACGACAGGCCATCCAAAGGCAGGCTGAGGTTTAAGTCTAAGAAGACACAATCCAATGCATGGCCTACGAGTCTGGATTTCATGAATATGGCCTCAGCCTGGCTAATGGAGCTGGCATGAAGCAATGTTTTGGGTTGTATGCTGTTTCTTAGCAGTTGCGCTAAAATTTGTGCCATCACTTTGTTGTCTTCAATGATCAGAATACTTTTCATGTTCCGGCATCCATCTAATTATTATGTGTTTTTGTCCTCATTGATATTAGATAAGAATTTACTGACATACCAGCAAAAGAGTTCAAGAACATATGCTATAACGCACTATAACTTATTTATTGATTTCAAATTTCAAACTAGCTTGTGAAATTAAAACAATTTAAGGGACAACTTAATCAAGCTAATCAGATTGAATGTCGGGATTTGGATTGGGTGACGTTGTCACTTCGTTCATTAGCTATTATTTCGTTTTATTTGCAGAGGTCAGTGTCTGCGCATTTCATGCCAGGTAAAGTTACCATTTGGAGCAGTTTTTGGGGTAAAGGGTGCTGACCCAGTTAAATTAAGCGAGCGGCTCCAAAACACGGTATGACAGCTTGCACAATTCCTGCCTGGTAAAGATATCATTCAGTTCGTCGGTGGATTGCCGCAGCGGTCGGTGCATGTCTTTCGGAAACCGTGCTAACTTGGCGAAGCGGCGGTTAAAATTGGTGATGAAGCCGGGGAGCCAGACATTGACTGCTCGATAGTCTTCTTTATTGCCTTGCAGCCGCATTTCTTTGATTAAGTGATCCTGTAACGTTTTGTTCGCGCGCTCAACGCGGCCTTTAGCTTGCGAACAGCTCGATTTTGAGATCATTCAGTACACGACCAAATTGGATTAAATGTGCAGTCTAGATATCGTGTTTACTGACATGAAACACGGCATGGCGGTCGCTATAGAACGCGATCGGTTTGCCGTGTTGTTCAAGGTAACCACGGGTAGGCGCCATATCATCGAATCACCCGGGCAATCACGACGATGTCGTGGTTGATAAACCCGTGGTTTACGCTTGGCATGGGGAACCCAGAAGCCATCGGCAATCATCCATTGGCGCAGGGTCTCAACTGAAACATGGATGTTATGAAGATCGGAGAGTTTTTCATGGGCCAATGTCGGGCCGAAATCTTCGTAGTGCTGATGGAGCAAAGCCAATGTCTGTAATTTTGATTTATCATCATGCCGGTGATTACCAAGCTGGCCACGCTTTAAATAAACCAATTAAAGAAACCAAGCCGGCAGCGCCTAATTCGGCAAAGCGTTTAATCAGTCGGTAAACTTGCCGGGGACTCAGTTTGAGTAAGCGGGCAACTTCGACGCCGGTGATCCGTTTGTCAGAGATATCTTGGATAAGTTTGATTCTCAGTAATTCAGTCAATAGCATCCACAGGCTCCAAACAACCTAGAACAACCTGACATTTCGAAATAGATCTTACACCTTAAGTACGCATTATGTGGTGCGTCATTATGTTGAGTGGTTTGTCGTCAGTAGCATTGCGTTAGAACTGGCTACCTCGAAGCAGCAAAAGGTGGGCGAGTAGATGTGAAATCCGGTCTTCGGGCCGTGATGACATCGTGTGAGAATCGTTTTGCAATGAGAGCCCGTAACATAATGTCGTATAATATGTACTCAAAGGCATAATCATTCTTGGAGAGAAACATTTTGTCTGATAAGAAATCAAATAAGTACCTGAAATTAATAGGGTTAGCTATCTTTTTGTCGGCGATTGTGGCCCACTATATTAATAAATCCAGCTCATCCAGAAGTTTTGGAAATGTAAGCGAAGTCTGTAACTTTCTCAGTTCACAAGGAATTGATACTCATATGAGTAAAAATCCTGATGTGACTAGATCGATCTGTTTTTCGAATTACGTTGAGCTCGATTCATCGGATAGTGACGCATTAGCTAATAACATTGCTTATTATGTTATGGGAAAGGGAAGTCAGATTGAGAAGCTAAAAGTTGTCGTAAATTTTAATCAACCCCCATCGTCTTATACTGAAGATACTGCATTAAAAGCATTTCAGACACTTATCTCCAAATCTCTTGGCGTAGATTCACTTCCACAACTTGAGGATGCAATAAAAAACCGTAAGTCAATGAACTGGTCAGCAACCACACCTGATCAGAAAAAAGTTGCTGATATCAAGCTTGTATATGATAAATGGCCCACTACAGGCTATGAGTTCAGATTTATCATCGAATGAATGGCTGTTGAAAGGAAGGGGCCCGCAGCGCGGGAAGGTACCTTTTAACAGCCATGGATCTACCGAGAAAATGTTGGTGTGCCTGTAACACCCCAACTAAGTGCGGAATTCCGCACACACACCGAACTGAATCAGATCACCGATTCAGTGATTGCTCAGTCGCAATCACTTCAAGCTCTACAAGCGCAGCGCGTCAGCCAGTCAGCATGTCAAAGTTGCAGCGCTGCAACTCACTGAAAGTCCCCGGGAATCCGGAACCCTTAAGTACGCATTATGTACATTATGTTAAATGATGGGTATGGGAGGTATAAGAACCGATGCATTAAAGTTCTTCTGCTCCCTTCTCTCTGCCTATCTGGCTGGCTAAGACGCGTCATTTAACCATAACGCTGATTTACCATAAAATAGGTAATTCACACTTATATTTAAGTCCTGCTGCAAATGTTCAGTTTGCCTGGTCCTTCAATGTCAGGTGAAATTACCTAAGGTCGACGAACGCCAATGCGTTCGTCGGTAAATGTGAATTATGCCAGCGAGACTAACTCGGCGTATTCACTCAGCAGTTTATCCAATTCAGTGACACGTATCGGCTTTGCTAAAAAGCCGTTCATGCCCGCTTTTTGATATTCAAGCTGATCTGAATGCATGGCATTTGCCGTCAGCGCTACTATGGGTAAATCAACATGTTCTTCCCGGAGCTTTCTGGTTGCTTCCATACCGTCCATAACCGGCATCGAGATGTCCATTAATACCAAATCAAATTGTTCGGGTGACGCTTTGATCATATCCAGTGCCATTTGCCCATTGTCGGCCACTTGAACATGATGTCCTCGTTTTTCCAGCATGAGTTTTGCGACCATCTGGTTTGTCTTGCTGTCTTCAGCCAACAAAATAGATAATGCTCGGCGCGGAACTTTTCTTTGCGGCAGCTTTTCTTCTTCAATTTCAGCGGCAGCTTCAACAATCGGTAAAAACACAGAAAAACAGCTACCTTGGCCTAACTGGCTGACCAGTGATATACGGCCTTGCATTTTTCCGACAAGATGGCGACTGATGGCCAGGCCTAATCCGGTACCGCCATATTTTCTTGTAATACTGCCGTCTGCCTGCACAAACGGATTAAAGAGGTTTTTCTGTGCTTCATCTGAGATGCCGATTCCGGTATCAATCACTTTAATCACAATCTCATTATCTGCTGTCGTCACAACAACATTCACAGAGCCACTATTGGTAAATTTGATAGCATTGCCAATCAAATTAAACATGACCTGAGTGACCCGGTTCTTGTCACCTTGCGTTCTTGCAGGAACCACTTCATCAACCCGGATATTCAAATCGATATTTTTTTCTGAGCCTGATCTCTCAACTGCTCAACGACCAGCGTGGCGCAATCTGCGACAGACATAGGTTCCATGTATAAATCAAACTTGCCTGATTCTATACGGGAGAGATCCAAAATATCGTTAATGATTGTCAGAAGCAGTTGAGCAGACTGCTCCATTTGATTGACCCACTTAAGCTGTTCAATATTCAGTCCTGAATCCGCTAAAGTATCCATCAAACCAAGAACGGCGTTCAAAGGCGTGCGAATTTCATGGCTCATCATGGCCAGAAACTGAGATTTAGCAGCATTTGCAGATTCCGCTTGTTGTCGCGCTTGCTGTAATTCGACTAAACGCTGTTTCTTGCTGGTGATATCTTTCGCTGTTCCCCGATATCCCCGGAGTTCTCCGTGTTTGCTAAAGTACGGGCTACCGCTGAAGCTAATCCATGCCCCACCCTCATTACCGGGCAACTGCCACTCCAGGTCTTCAAAATCTTCATTACTGAGCAGTTTATTACGCAGCTTGGTTTGGAAATCGGCATCATCATCAAAGAGATCTAACAAACTTTTCTTATCAATCACGTGATTAGATAAGTCTGGCGCAGAGATATACGTGAACCTGTATTCGGTATCTATCTCCCAAAACCAGTCACCAACGGTATTTGCAAAGTCTTTAAATCGTTGCTGGTTGTGTAATAACTCTTGCGTTCTCACCGTCACCAGAGTTTGTAATCTTTCCCTGTAGTCAATATCGATGATTGCGCGCTCAAGTAACGGGCGAAATCGTGCCAGTACTCTTTTACATGAAGCACCAAACTGGCCGGGTTGAGAATGCAAAAATAGCAATAACGCGTCACCTGAGCTGACTTTCACTCCCGTCATCAACACTGATCGACAAAGTCCTGTCTGATCCTTGGGTAAATAGCGAAATTCGGCAACTTGCAGCGGGTCAAACAGTGCAATACTTTCACCATTGATAGCACGTATAAAGGTTTGATTGACTTCCCAGGAGCAAGATTCAAAATTTGTACAGGTGGTGACAAGCTCTTCTAGATGTGACGTTTCATCTTCACGAGTCAGCACCAGAGCGTGTTCGAAACCAATATATTTGCGCAGAACAGCGAGCAAGCTATTGAATACTTGCCGCTTGCTATTGGCGCCAGCCATCGCTGACATGCCCGCTAGAATAGCAGAGTACTCATCTCTGAGCTGTTTTTCCCTTTCCTGGCTTCTGAGTAAGGCAAGCAAGGTTTCCTGTAGGGTTTCTGTTTCTCTGCTTGGCATGCTCATCATTCCCGGTAAAACAAAACGTTAGAAATCATTAAATTACCATGCTCATTTTCACCACCAAGAAACTGACCTTGTTCTCCAAATGTGAACGGACAAATAAACGGCGCGTTGAGCATAGATTGCTGCATTTTCTCTGCAACTATGTTCATCCTTGATTTCACCTGGAGCATACAGCCGGCACAATAAATACTTATCCCGCCAATAGCCTCGATCTGCTGATGGCTGCCATGAAGCAATCCATCCACTGTGCGGCTGGTCCGGTTGACCAGATTATCTTCTGTCCCCGTCATCAGGTAGAGCTTCTCTCCTTCCTTTATAGAAGCAAATAATGTGATTCCACCACGCGCAGTAACAGAATTGGGATGAGCGAGCTTAAAATAGGGTAAGTCATGTAAGGTGCCCGCAATACGGCCAATTGGATGTAAAGCAGAGAGAGACATGATACTTTGACCATACTCTAACGGTTGTTTAATCCACTCTTCATAGACCTCTTTTGCCGGCCGGTGATCGAGTTCTATGAGCTCCCTTCCCTCAACCTTAGTCGCCACTGCGTACTGATCAGTTTTTGCGTAACCAGAGTGAAAAGAGAAGCTTAAGTCGCATGATGGATAAAAGACACTCACAGCAACACCTTCAGAAGCTGAATGATCTTGGGTGAAAAGCTGCCATTCCCCCAAAACCCCTGCATCCGCGGCGCTCCCACCAATAATGGGCACTGGTGTGCCAAACTCTTGAGATATCGCCTGTATCACCTCTTCTTCTGCGCCAGGACTAGCGTGCAGCAAAACGAGTGAAGGCAATTCCCCGAGCGTCCGGTATTTTGAATGGCCTTCAGTAATGCTTGTTTTGCCATTTGTTGAGGAAGCTGATGGGTAGACACCAAAGCAGAGCCATACGCGCCATTAAAATCAAAAACAGCCCATAAACCGATTACCCGATCAGGGAAATAGCCATCTTCTGTCAGGATACCCTGGCACGATGAACAGCCTAAAATTTGGGTATCGGGGAATTCAGCGACAAGTTGCTCTCGGATAACTTGCGCATTGTCATGCCCTGAAAAATACACCAACAGCAAGCTGGGCCGTACTAATCTGGCTTTGAGTTGACTGACAGCTTCATCTATTGCTGCCGCTGTGGTTTCTATCGTTGAGTAACTGGTAACAATTTCCATGCGGTGTTCACGGCTGAGTGTGTATCTTCCCCATAATAGACAGTTTCAATTTGAGGATCAGCAGAGTATTGAATTTTTATAAAAAAAACTCTTAAGTCTGTGTGCGATTTACCGTTATTAGTATTTAACTATTCGACAAAGCAGATTTGGGTATGACAAAGCAACCAGTAATCATTGTCACAGAAGGAACGACAGAGTTAGGCAAGCGTATCTGTAAAGAGCTTGCTGCGACTCAGTCTATTGTCATGTCACTGAGCAATGACGAAAATGCGGGCTACGATTTGGTTGCAGAGGACCCACGAGTCAGGTTTCGCAATACAGACTGCAGTAAAGAATCAGACATTGCCACAGCCGTCCGGGAGATTGAATCTCAATTCGGTCGGCTTGATGCACTTGTTATTAACCCACCGGTCTCACTTCCCGATGTGGGTATCCCCTTCACTGAAATGGATTTATTTGATTGGAACCAGGCACTTCACCACCAGTTAACAGCAACCTTGTTCACCGCCAGGCAATGCCTGCCTCTTCTGAAAGCAACAAAAGGAACCATTGTTCATGTTGTCCCTACCCCGCATGAATCTGCCATTCACAGTGAATTACTCGCCGTATGCAGCCAGGGCCTGGTTGGATTGACTGAAGCATTGGCCAATAGCTTATCACCGGATGTTACTGTCCATGCTGCCCGATACATTCTTAACCGGACAAATGCGATAAAAAATGATGTAAATCAATTCAAAGACGTGGCAGCTATGGTACGTTTTTTAGTGAGTAACGAAGCTTCGCACATCAACGGACAGGTTTTCAACGTTTCGAACCGAGTTTTGGATAAAAAATCGTCATAATGGCACGGAAAAAGATTCAAACTGGTGAATGGATGAGATTTTAACTTTATATTATTGTTTTTAATCAACTTTAATTAATTTCAAATGAAAAATAATGTTCTGATTTCTGAACGAGTACTTGCATGTTTGCCTTATCAGAGCAACATTGCGTTAAATCACTAAAATGTTAAATATTTCAATGAGTTGAGTGCTAAAACAGACTTCTTGATACTGATTCATCAAATCGTCCCCTTGCTCTGCCACACTTGGCGCCTTTAAATACAAAGGGATCGACTACTGGTACCCGTTTCTTACCTTATTCCAGCCTGGCAAACCTCAGTGTTTTCAGCTTCTATTTCGCTTCATTCTCAGTACATTTCTCTACCGAATTCTCACAAGGCCTTGGGGCTTCTTCTGCCTTATTGTCAGATGTATATGTAATTGTTCTCCATACGAATGCCGTAATCAGAACAGCAAGTAGGAGCAGAATTTGGATCAACCGAGCTTTCGTTAGTTTCTGTGCGGCCATGATTGTATACATTTCCCATGTTACATAGTTCAAACTTTTTGCATAAAAATAGTGAGCCGCGACATGAGCCCACCCTTCACACTGTCAATCATTTCTTATCTCAAGTATTATGCGTGCTGAAAATGCCACTTTTACAACAAAATAGCAATTTCCGTGTCGAATTGTTTATAAAAACAACACAGGATTTGTCTAAGCTTTGGGTGGCATTGCGAAATGGTTGTTCGCAAAGAAACAAGAGTGTAGTTGAAATTTTTTAGTGGAAGCATGCAACATGAGCCAAGAAAAGCAGCTTGATCAAAACTACAACTATACGGTCGTTCGGCAATTCACCCTAGCTACCATACTGTGGGGTATTGTTGGAATGAGCGTTGGTGTATTTATTGCCGCTCAGCTGGTTTGGCCGGCACTTAACTTTGACACCCCTTGGTTGACATACAGCCGTCTGCGTCCGCTGCATACTAATGCAGTGATCTTCGCTTTCGGTACCAGTGCACTGTTCGCGACATCTTATTATGTCGTTCAGCGTACCTGTCAAACCACGTTGTTTGGTGGCAAGTTAGCGTCGTTCACCTTCTGGGGCTGGCAAGCCGTGATCCTATCAGCAGTCATTACGCTGCCTATGGGATATACAACCAGCAAAGAATACGCTGAACTGGAATGGCCAATCGATATACTGATTGCCGTGGTCTGGGTCTCCTATGCTGTCGTGTTCTTCGGAACGATGATTAAACGAAAGACCTCCCACATTTATGTGGCAAACTGGTTCTTCGGTGCATTCATCCTGACGGTAGCCGTTCTTCACATTGTTAACAGTATGGCGATTCCGGTCTCAATGACGAAGTCGTATTCTGTCTACTCTGGTGCAGTCGATGCCATGGTTCAGTGGTGGTACGGACACAACGCCGTAGGTTTCCTTCTTACTGCTGGCTTCCTGGGTATGATGTACTACTTCGTCCCGAAACAAGCCGGTCGTCCTGTTTATTCCTACCGTTTGTCTATCGTGCACTTCTGGGCACTGATTTCTCTGTACATCTGGGCTGGCCCGCACCACCTGCACTACACCGCATTGCCTGACTGGACTCAGTCACTGGGCATGGTGATGTCTCTGGTACTGTTTGCGCCATCCTGGGGTGGCATGATCAACGGTATCATGACGCTGTCTGGTGCCTGGCATAAACTGCGTTATGACCCGATTCTGCGCTTCCTGGTAGTGTCACTGTCGTTCTACGGCATGTCTACTTTCGAAGGTCCGATGATGGCGATTAAGACAGTCAATGCTCTGTCCCACTATACCGACTGGACAATCGGCCACGTTCACTCAGGTGCGTTAGGCTGGGTTGCCATGGTTTCTATCGGTTCGGTCTATCACCTGATTCCAAAACTGTTCGGTCAAGAGCGTATGTACTCCATCAAACTGGTGAACGTGCATTTCTGGCTGGCCACTATTGGTACGGTTCTGTACATCGTCGCTATGTGGATTTCTGGTGTGATGCAAGGTCTGATGTGGCGCGCGGTGAATACCGACGGTACCCTGACCTACAGCTTTGTTGAAGCACTGCAAGCGTCTTATCCGTTCTACTTCGTGCGTTTCTGTGGCGGTCTGATCTTCGTAACCGGCATGTTCCTGATGGCTTACAACGCTTACAGAACTATTGCCGCACCGAAAGACAGCTTAAAAGCCATAGAGCAACCAGCATAAGGAGTAAAACTGATGAGCTTTCGTCACGAACTTGTTGAAAAAAATGTTGGTTTGCTGGCCATCCTGATTGTGATTGCAATCAGTTTGGGGGCGCTGGTAGAAATCACGCCGTTGATTTATCAGGATCAAACAACTGAGCCAGTAGAAAACCTCCGCCCTTACACTGCCCTGGAAATGGAAGGCCGTGACATTTATATCCGTGAAGGATGTAACGTTTGTCACAGCCAGATGATTCGCCCATTCCGTTCAGAGACTGAACGTTACGGCCATTATTCTGTTGCCGGTGAAAGTGTTTGGGAGCATCCATTCCTGTGGGGCTCTAAGCGTACAGGTCCGGACCTTGCTCGTGTAGGCGGTCGTTATTCCGATGAATGGCACCGTGTACACTTGCGCAACCCTCGCGATGTCGTACCAGAATCTAACATGCCCGGTTTCCCTTGGCTGGAAGAGAATGTACTGGATGGCGAAATAACCTCTAAAAAGCTTGCCTTATTCCGCGATAAGTTCGGTGTACCTTACACTGATGAACAAATTGCGAAAGCAGGTGGTGATGTGAAAGGCAAGACTGAAATGGACGCACTTATTGCTTACCTTCAGTCTCTAGGTCACGCGATGAAATAAGGAGGCACCATGGATATCGGAACCATTCATAGTATCTGGACTGTAATTCTGTTCGGTAGCTTTATTGGTATTGTCCTTTGGGCCTACAGTAAACGCCGTAAATCCCAATTCGACGAAGCTGCTAATTTGATTTTTGCAGACGAGGAGAAGGATGTGGCCACGCGTGAAAAAGACAGGAGCAAATAAGAATGTCGACGTTTTGGAGTGTATGGATCATCGTCATCACGCTTGGCACCCTGGCTGCAGTTGCTGCCGTCCTTACTTGGTGTAGCAAGGACAAAATGGGTGTTGAAGAAGGTGAGGACATGGGCCACGAATACGATGGTATTCGCGAGATCAATAACCCACTGCCGAAGTGGTGGTCTTACATGTTCTGGGGAACCATCGTTTTTTCTTTGGTATACCTGGCGCTATACCCTGGCCTGGGCAATTTTAAGGGTCTTTTGGGTTGGCAGAGTTCAGATCAGACTGTTCGTACAGTGGCTGAGTCAAAAGCCTCTATTGCTAACTCCCAGCAAACGAAAGAGCTTGATCAGTATGCCAAAGAGTTAGGTGATGCAGAACAAGCTTATGGCGAGCTGTTTAAAGCCCTTGCCTATGACGAGT
Source organism: Photobacterium sp. Hal280 (assembly GCF_037162255.1). Taxonomy (NCBI): domain Bacteria; kingdom Pseudomonadati; phylum Pseudomonadota; class Gammaproteobacteria; order Vibrionales; family Vibrionaceae; genus Photobacterium; species Photobacterium sp. Hal280. The sequence continues at coordinate 1,575,109 of NZ_JARLUO010000005.1, read as the reverse complement.
CTGGTAACAACCTTCGTCCAATCGAAGAAATTGCAGCCGATCAAGATGCTCGCCGTGTCGGCCAACGCTTGTTCCTGCAAAACTGTGCTCAGTGCCACGGCTCTGATGCACGTGGTCAGCAGGGCTTCCCTAACCTGACCGATAACGATTGGTTGTATGGCGGTGAACCTGAAACCATCAAAACCACCCTGATGCATGGCCGTAAAGGCGCGATGCCAGCATGGATTGACACCCTGGGCGAAGACGGTGTACAAGAAGTCACAAGCTACGCTCTGAGCCTGTCTGGCCGTAAAGTGAATGCCAAAGAGGCCGCAGCGGGTAAACAACGCTTTGTGGTATGTGCCGCCTGTCATGGTACGGATGGTAAAGGTAACCCTGCATTTGGTGCGCCTGACCTGACGGATAATATCTGGTTATATGGTGGCTCACGTCGTGCGGTCGTTGATACGATTACTCACGGTCGTCAGGGCGTCATGCCCGCTTGGGATAACATTCTGGGCGAAGAAAAAATTCAGCTGATCTCTGCTTATGTATGGGGCCTGAGCAACAACGGGCAGTAATCCTGATTTCTGTTACGAATCAGTTAATTGTTGACGTTTGCTGACAATTTCACTGAAGCTAAGTCATAGGGCCCCTGCTAAAATCAGGGGCTCTTTTTATAGATACTAAAAGGATTCACAATGCAAAAGCCATGGTATAAGCAGTTTTGGCCCTGGTTCATAATTGCGATTCCAGCCTTATCCATTACATACAGCATGACTGCGCTGTATATATTCTCTCAGAACAAAGTGGATCTGGTTGCTGAAGACTATTACAAGAAAGGGAAAGGCATCAATCAGGACTTTTCGCGACTGCGTGTCGCCGACGCTCTGAAAATCAAGGCCGATATCCAGGTGAACCAGCAAGATATCACTCTGTCTCTGGATAAAGGTGAATTAGCTGATTTTCCGACCCTGCGAGTGCTCTTTACTCACCGCACCTTAGCGGAAAAAGACTTTACCCAAATGATCAGCCCGGACCAAAAAGGCCGCTACCGATTTACAGCCCCAGAGTCGATTGATGGCCCATGGTTTGTCGAAGTCGAGCCGTTTCAGGGCGAATGGAAGCTGAATGGCCGTTTGAACCTGCCCTCATCCGATCCGATCAAGCTGTATGGACAAAACAAAGGATGACAACCTCTTGCTACCACTGTGGTGATCCTGTCCCACACGATACCCATTTAACGGTCGACATCCTGGGAACAGCACGCAGTATGTGCTGCCCGGGCTGCCACGCTGTGGCAAGTACCATAGTCGACAGTGGTTTGACATCCTATTACGAGTACCGGACCGCAACAGCAGATAAAGCCGATCTGGTCCCTCAGCAATTACAGTCCCTTGCCCTTTATGACAACGAAGAGATTCAGCAGGACTTTGTCAGGACTCGCGATAACACACATGAAGTGACATTGTCACTCGAAGGCGTGTCGTGTGCCGCCTGCGCATGGTTAATTGAGCGACAACTCAAACGCGAAACAGGCTTAGTTAACATTCGCGTCAATACCACCACGCACCGCGCTCTGCTCAGCTGGAACCCCGAGCAGACTAAACTCAGCACTCTTTTGTCCGCCATTCACCGTTTAGGCTACAAAGCGGCCCCTTTTGAGGCGGATAACCAAGAGCAGCATTACCACAATACGATGAAGAGTTACCTGTACCGTTTAGGTATCGCCGGCTTAGCCAGCATGCAGGTGATGATGCTGGCGGTTGCACTGTACTTCGAGGTATTTGGTGATCTGGATGAGAGCTTCCGAAACTATTTCCGCTGGGTCAGCCTTCTGTTCGCCACCCCTGTGCTTCTCTACTCGGCATTACCATTCTACTTAAATGCCTGGCGGAACCTCAAAGCACGCACATTAGGTATGGATGTCCCTGTTTCTATTGCACTAATCTTTGCTTACGTGGCCAGCTTTTATGCCACTGTCACAGCAAAGGGCGAAGTGTTCTTCGAATCCATTTCGATGTTTACCTTCTTTTTATTGATCGGCCGCTATCTTGAGATGCGGGCGCGCCGTAAAGCAGCTGCAGCCAGTGCCAATCTGCTTAAATTGATTCCGGCTATGGCAAATTTGGTGGATGGTCGCCAGATTGCAGCCAAAAGCCTGAAGGCAGGTGACGTTGTCACAGTTTTACCCGGAGAAAGCTTGCCAGCCGATGGGATGATTGTGTCTGGGAACAGTGTGGTCGACGAGTCAATGCTGACGGGGGAACCGTTGCCCGTGAGAAGAGGCAAGGATGATACTGTGTATGCTGGCACCATTAACGGTGACGGTAACCTGACCGTGAAAGTCACTCAGGACCGCCAGCACTCTCTTATTTCGAACATCATTCGTCTTCAGGATGAAGCGCAGGCAACGAAGCCAAAAATTGCCGAAATTGCCGACGTGGTCGCGCGCTATTTTGTCGCTGTGATTCTTATCATTGCAGCGGGGACCTGGCTTTACTGGCATCAGGCAAAACCCGATGATGCACTATGGATTACATTAGCAGTACTGGTCGCTACCTGCCCTTGTGCCCTGTCGCTGGCGACACCAACTGCGCTGACTTGCGCGACATCGCGGCTGGGTCGTTTAGGCATTCTGCTCCGGCGCGGACACGTTCTGGAAACACTCTGCAATGTAAACCAACTGGTGATTGATAAAACCGGTACCTTAACCGAAGGCAATGTCAGAGTTATCCAAACAGTATGCTTCGACAATTACGATGAAACAGAGGTCCTGAGCATCGCTGCCGAACTGGAACGTTTTGCAAACCATCCTATCGCCCGCGCTTTTTCAGGTTATCGTAATAACACGTTCTCTTTCGATGAGGTTGAGAACGAGATCGGCTTTGGCCTCAAAGGCATGAGAGAAGGAAAAGAATGGCGAATCGGAAAGCAGAGTTTTGCGTTCAACGGCGAAAACGCACCTTCTCCAGACCAGGACTTCCAGGTTTGGCTGACCTGTAATGGCAAAGCCATCGCCGCTTTCCTGCTGGATGATCCTATCCGGCACGACAGTCAATCGCTGGTCAGCGCCTTTCAGGCTGAAGGGATTCAGGTCACCATGCTCACAGGTGATAACTCCGACAACGCTGCTCGCGTGGCGAATACGCTTGCTGTCGACAAACTGATCAGCGGCGCGACCCCACAAGGCAAACTCGACTACCTCAACAGTCTTGCTAAAGATCAGATAGCCCTGATGATTGGGGACGGTGTGAATGATGCCCCCGTACTGGCTGGCGCTCATCTGTCACTCGCGATGGGCGGTGGTACGGATGTTGCTAAATCGTCAGCAGATATGGTTTTACTTGGCGATCATTTAAGCCGAGTACTGGAAGCACGACGTCTGGCGATGAGAACCAAGAAGATCATTCGGGAAAATCTGTCGTGGGCATTAGGGTATAACCTTGTTATTCTGCCTCTGGCTGTTGCCGGACTGGTTGCCCCTTATATTGCCGTATTAGGCATGTCTGCCAGCTCCATCATTGTTGTCTCTAATTCACTGAGGTTATTGAAAGAAGATGGCTAGCCTGTATTTACTCATCCCGATTGCAATCATCTTCGTCTGCATTGCCGTTGCCATTTTTATCTGGGCCGTCAAATCAGAACAGTTTGAAGACCTCGAAAGACAAGGATATGACATCCTGTTTGATGAGAATGAAGAGAAGCAACCCACGCAACAAACGGATGATGAGCAGACAGGCAAGGAAAAACAGTGACCACAGATTTCTTCGCTGCTTTTATGATTGGCCTGCTGGGTGCCGGCCATTGTCTGGGGATGTGTGGCGGTATCGCTGCCGCCATTACTTTAGGTATGCCAGGCCAACAGCAAAGCCGCCGTTTTCCATACTTGCTCTGCTATAACGCCGGACGCCTGATCTCTTACGCAGCAGCCGGGGCTGTAATTGGTGGCACAGTGGCAGGTATGGCAACGTTGAGCGGATTAAGCTCTGCGCTCCTTTTCCTGCGAATTTTCGCCGCAGCGATGATGATTCTTCTCGCCCTGTATATTGGCCAGTGGTGGCAAGGGGTCACCAAAATTGAAGCGCTCGGCCAATCACTTTGGCGTTTAATCTCACCTTTAGCCAAGTCGATGTTACCGCTCAAGTCTCCCCTGGCGGCCTTTCCGTTTGGACTGGTATGGGGCTGGTTACCCTGCGGGTTAGTCTACTCGATGTTAAGTTGGGCCGCTGTGGCTGGCAATGCAGGCTCCGGTGCCGGTGTCATGCTGGCCTTTGGTCTGGGAACGCTGCCTGCCATGCTGTTAGTCGGCAGCTTTGCAGAAACGCTTAAACAATGGCTTTCCAATCAGATAGTAAAAAAACCAGTGCATTACTGTTATTGGCATACGGCATCCACACAGGTTATGTCGCAATCACACAATTTTCCTAATGTTTTATACTCGTCATTATGAATAAGAATGTGATAGAGTGACCCGAGTATCCGAACTTGGTCAGGCCACAGTTTATGAATTCAGATAAAATCGCCACAAAACGCATTCAATCCGGTGGATGTGCCATCCATTGTCAGGATTGCAGTATCAGTCAGTTATGTATCCCTTTTACGCTCAATGACGCAGAGTTAGATCAGCTGGACAGCATTATTGAGCGTAAAAAACCTATCCATAAGGGCCAGGAGTTATTTAAAGCCGGGGACGAGCTGAAAGCGCTGTACGCGATTCGTTCAGGCACAGTGAAAACCTATACCATCACCGAGCAAGGCGACGAACAAATTACCGCTTTTCATCTAGCTGGCGACTTGGTGGGTTTCGACGCGATTAACGACCATAAACACCAAAGTTTTGCCCAGTCGCTCGAAACCTCTATGGTATGCGAGATTCCGTTTGAAACATTGGACGATCTTGCCGGTAAGATGCCTAAGCTCAGACAGCAAATTATGCGTCTGATGAGCAGTGAAATTAAAAGCGATCAGAATATGATCCTGCTGCTTTCTAAGAAAAATGCCGAAGAGCGTCTGGCTGCGTTTCTCTATGATTTGTCATGCCGTTTCTCAGAGCGTGGTTTTTCAGCCCGTGAATTCCGGCTGACCATGACCCGTGGCGATATTGGTAATTACCTGGGGCTGACAGTTGAAACAATCAGTCGTCTTTTAGGGCGTTTTCAAAAATCTGAAATCATCGGCGTCAAAGGCAAGTACATCACGGTTCTCGATCGTGAGCAGCTCGCTCAGCTTGCAGGTGCGACTAACTGTAAATAGATTTATTAAAATTGATGGGCTTGATGCCCATCAATTTTTACTGTAATTCCTCTTCAAAGTTCTCCATTTCCTCGCAGCAATCCGTTACAGTGAATATACTAATCTGAATACAAACAGTTTTTCAGATCTGGTCGATTGCGAATCCGTTGAGACAGGGGGCAGTAATGAACTCATACAAAAACATCCTCGTAGTGGCCGATCCACTGCAAGACAACCAACCGGCTTTGTCACGCGCAGTACATCTCGCTGAAAAAAGTGAGAATGTTCACATCACTGTATTCCTTGCCATTTACGATTTTTCTTACGAAATGACATCCATGCTTTCGTCGGATGAGCGCCAGGCCATGCGGCGCGGCGTAATCCAACAGCGCGAAGAATGGTTAAAAGACATTATCCGCCCTCATGTCAGTGCCGGTGTTGATATCGACATCCTTGTTGTGTGGCACAATCGGCCCTATGAAGCCGTTATCGCCGAGGTGTACAGCCATCATCATGACCTACTGATAAAAGCCACTCATAAACACGACAAAATCGGCTCTGTTATTTTTACCCCTACCGACTGGCATTTATTGCGCAAATGTCCATGTCCTGTGCTTTTAGTTAAAGAGCACAGCTGGCCCGAAAACGGTAAGGTACTGGCTTGTGTCAACTTAGCAGCCGAAAGTGATACGCACGAAACACTGAACGATAAAATCATCAGCGAAGCGAAGAACATGGCAGAAGTACTGGTTGCCGAAGTCAATCTGGTCAACGCCTACCCTGCCACCCCGGTTAACATTACGATTGAATTACCTGAATTTGACCCTGCAACCTACACAGATGCGGTTCGAGGCCACCATCTGACCTCAATGAAGGCACTGAGGCAAAAACACGGTATTGATGCAGAAAAAACCCATGTCGTCGAAGGATTGCCTGAAGACGTCATTCCAAAAGTGGCAGAAGAGTTAGATGCAGAACTCGTTATACTGGGCACCACAGGCCGGACCGGGCTTTCTGCAGTCTTTATTGGTAATACTGCTGAGCACACCATTGACAGCCTTAACTGCGACTTACTGGCCCTCAAGCCAGATGGCTACATCAGTCCTCTGGATCCAAACCAATAAACATGCTCTGAAAGGCGCGCCTGCAACCTTCAGGCGTGCTTTTCACCTGCAACAATCGTTTAAACTGCCATTCACCCGCTTAATTATCAATTAAGATCAAAATCACGCTGGAATCCGACGCTGGAATCCGTATCATACCCGCCATGAAATTTGCCAGTGAGAACAAGTCGCGAACCTTGCTCACGGTAACCTTTACCGATGATATTTCATGACTGCATCTATCATCGTGCTCAATGCATTTACCGTTGGTTGACAGCGTGATTCAATCGACGCGAAAGAGAGAAGCAATGACTCAGAATCAAGAGCTTACAAAGGCACAGAAATACAACTTCGATAAACTGCAAAAGAAACTGCGCCGGAATACGGGTCAGGCGATTGCTGATTTTAATATGATCGAAGATGGTGATCGCATTATGGTTTGCCTGTCTGGTGGTAAAGACAGCTATACCATGCTGGAAATGTTGAGCAGCCTGCAGCGCAGTGCCCCTGTCAGCTTTGAACTGATTGCAGTGAACCTTGATCAGAAACAGCCTGGTTTCCCTGAACATATCTTGCCCGAATATCTTGAATCGCTTGGTGTTCCGTACAAGATTGTGAATGAAGATACGTATTCAATCGTCAAAGAGAAAGTGCCGGAAGGTAAAACGACCTGCTCTCTCTGCTCCCGTCTGCGTCGGGGTATTTTGTACCGCACGGCAAAAGAGCTGGGCGCGACCAAGATTGCGCTGGGGCACCACCGTGATGACATGCTGGAAACGCTTTTCCTGAACATGTTCTACGGCGGCAAAATGAAAGGTATGCCGCCTAAGCTGGTCTCAGATAACGGTGAGCACGTGGTAATTCGCCCGCTTGCCTATTGCCGCGAAAAAGATATTGAACGCTATACCGAAATGAAAGCGTTCCCGATTATCCCATGCAACCTGTGTGGCTCGCAGCCAAACCTTCAGCGTCAGGTGATCAAAGAAATGTTGCGAGACTGGGATAAACGCTATCCGGGCCGGATTGAGACAATGTTTACTGCAATGCAAAACGTCGTCCCCTCACACCTGGCAGACTTTGACCTGTTTGACTTCAAGTCAATCGACAGGGAATCAGGTGCAATTAACGGTGGTGATATCGCTTTCGATAAAGAAGACTTACCAAGCTCACCTGTCGCTGCCGAAAGTACCGGTGAATTTGATCCGGGCGAAAAATTGGATATCTTGCAGGTTAATTAACTTATCCGCCTATGAAAGCCGCAAACATTGCGGCTTTTTTAATGTGTTCATTATTTTTATCGGCAGAAATACCTGCCAGACATATTGCATATCGAATACGGCATTCAGAACATATGCAGCCAAAAACACTAAAAACCAGCCCAAAAACATCACAACATATAAAGATTTGTTAACAAAAAACCAAAAAAATTGCTAAGAACAGTCTGGTATATGGCAGTTTTATCCGTATCATACTATAGATACCTATACGTTCAGGTACTCGCAGAGATACGCAACGTTATTCTGCTCAGTAATACGTTGCACAATATGATTCTCGCTCATAGCCAGCTATTCCTACGAATGATTTCTATCGGTTACCGAGCAGTTTCATGTTGAGTGACATCTCCACGCTCTGACTTTACAAGCGAGCCTGAAACTGAGTGAGGTCCAATCAAGTCTGTAGCCGTCCTGCACGCTACTAAGTCAATATAAAGGATTAAAAATGACTTACTATCAGAAACTGGAACAACACGCTAAAAAGCTTTCCAAGATTTCTCATTTATCCGCTATCTGCAGCTGGGATCAGGCTGCGAAAATGCCAGAAGGCGGAAATGCCGCGCGCTCCGAAGCAATGGCTGAACTGGCACTTATCCATCATGAACTCGCAACAGCCCCTTCTCTGACTGAATGGTTCGCCAAAGCCGAAACCGAATCTTTATCTAAAGAGCAAAAGATCAGTCTGCAAGAGATGAAGCGTTCCTGGCAAATGGACAATATTCTGCCGGCTGATCTGGTGGAGAAAAAATCGCTCGCCGGTTCAAAGTGCGAGCATGCCTGGCGAACGCAACGCAAAGAAAATAATTGGCATGAGTTCAGCCAGAACCTTGAAGCCGTTGTTCAACTGGCAAGAGAAGAAGCGCAGATTCGAGCTGAAGCAACGGGGTTAAGCCGTTACGACGCGATGATGGATCTGTATGAACCTGGCATGACGTGCGAGAAAATCGATTCTATATTTGGTCAGGTGAAGACATGGCTGCCCGCATTGATTCAACAAGTCAGAGCAAAACAAGCCAGTGATCAAGTGATTACCCCTAAAGGTCCCTTCCCGATAGCTCAACAGAAAGCATTGAGTCTGGATATCATGGGCAAATTGGGATTTGATTTCAGACACGGCCGGTTGGACGTGAGTACGCACCCGTTTTGTGGCGGCGTGCCGACTGATGTCCGCATTACGACCCGGTATGATGAAGCTGACTTTACCAGCGCACTCATGGGGGTTATCCACGAAACTGGCCATGCCCGTTACGAGCAAGGACTTCCTGAGCAGTGGCATGGTTTACCTGTGGGTCAGGCGCGCTCAATGGGCGTTCATGAGTCACAAAGCCTGTTTTTTGAAATGCAGCTTTCGCGCAGTAAGCCTTTTATTGAAATCCTCGCCCCGTTAGCTCGCGAAGCATTTGACCGCAATAACGACAAAGCGCTGAGCACCGAAAATTTATCCTTGTTCAGTACCCGGGTCGAACCTGGCTATATCCGAGTCGATGCCGATGAAGTGACCTACCCTGCACACATCATTTTACGTTACGAAATTGAACGCGATTTGATTGAAGGCAACATCGAAGTGGCGGATATCCCCGAGCTGTGGGACAAGAAGATGACCGAGTATCTGGGGTTATCGACCAAAGGTAATTTTACTGACGGCTGTATGCAGGATATCCACTGGACAGACGGCAGCTTTGGCTATTTCCCGTCTTACACTCTGGGTGCGATGTATGCGGCTCAGTTCATGGCGGCCATCCGTCGTGAAATGAATGTGGAAAACCTCATTCGTGAGCGCAACCTTCAGCCCATCTTCAACTGGTTAGACAGACATGTCTGGAAGAAAGCCAGCTTCCTTTCAACAGATCACCTGCTGAAAGAAGCGACCGGCGAGACGCTGAATCCGGAGCACTTCAAAGCACACCTTGAAAGTCGCTACCTCGAGAACTAACGACCTGAAAGATAAGGGCAAAGTTGTCAACGAAAAAGGGCCTGACGGCCCTTTTTTACACCATGCTGATCTCCAGTACAGTATTGATAGCACTGCCATTCCATTTGTAAACATAATGATTAGACTGACAGACCTTGCTGACCAGGTTGGGCTTGTACAAGGCAAAACAATCATGGCCCTGATGCCGTACTGAGTGATACAAGACGCCGTCTTGTTTCTCTTCCTTCATCGCGATCGCCTCAGCCTGAGAGTGCGCATAATTTGTGGGGTGGTAAAGCGCAGAATCCAGATACGACTGCTCTGTAAAATCCACCAAAGCGCCAGAAAACCAAGCCTGTATACTTCTCATCTGGATATCTTGCGACGGCTCCTGGGTATAGCCCAGTATCCGCTCCATGTGATAACTCGTTTCCTTGATCGCAGTATTAATGTCTCTTGTAGCATAATACGCGCCAAAGTCTGCCGTATTAAAACGGCCCCCATCCGGGTTAACATGGGTAAATGCGGCCATTACGTAGCTACAGTGAGGGATACCGACCAGCCTTTCCTCAACCGGTATACGAGCAAACTGCCCTGTTTCTTCAGCCAGACGAGGATTGGTCAGGGCTTCAACGGCAAAGACAGCTTCCAGTTGATCGGGCTCTGCGACATCTTCATACAGGTTGATTGGCGGATATTTTGAGGGAATTAACCGGTAGCAAGACTGCTCCCTGAAGTGCTTGTGCGGATAAGTCTTTGACATCTCAGGATCGTCCCCCGCGCCAGGCGTTCAGACGCGTAGCCACTTCGTACAAATCGGCAACCTTCCCCTGACCCATCACTTCCATCGCACTTCGCCCGGCAAAAAACGGGTGTGAATTAGGCTTCTGCACCCACTGATAAACACTGTCTTCACGGGTAAATAAAATGCGCAGGCATTTATGGATATTCAGTATGTAGCTCATTCGCTCCAGCAAGTCTTTGGACACTTTGGCCGACTCCGGGCTGGTGCGGTATTTGTTCAGTGTTGAGCGACTTGATAAACCAAGCAGCGCCATCTGCTGATTCTGACTGCAATGCCATTTATCCAGAATATTGAAAACGACTGGCAGTACCTGATTGCCTGCATGCTCAATGGGCTGATTCGCCGCCACGGTATGCGTGTTCATGATCATCGTCTCATCTTGTTCATTTATGGACTTAGTTTAGCATCAAGTCTATAAATGAACAAAAGTGACAAGCCGAAGATCGTAAACACGTCTTCAACGGAAGAGAAGGCAGGACTGAACAACGTAGTGATCAGTCCTGAATATCGGAGCCGTTAATCTGAGGAGGGTTCAAGCCAGGGCGTAATACGAATCGCGGGAGATGGTAAGGTCAACACAGCATTTTCAGGGAGTTGATTGACTTTCACAATCGCTTTGCCTGCTGCGATGGGAATGACGGTGTCGTTAGAAACGGTGATAACACCCGTCTGCTCGGCAGCAAAATGCATCACAACACCGCTGACCTCTGGCATAAACCAAGATGAGAACATTCCACCCAGATCATTTAGGAGTATGTCCATTTGTGGCAGCAGATGATCCAACTCTTGTTTGTTGATAGATTGCCCTAAATGCTTGCTGACGATCACCTGCATAGACACATCGCAGGTGATCCCGTCATCTATCACAAAAGTGACATCCGGATTCGCCTGCCTTAAGTTATTGTCGATTGGTACCACCAGAGCATTATCCGCTGGAATAACGAGCTCTTCGTAATGCTCCTCTTTTTGCATCCAGCCCTTACGGACTGCACATGTTTCACCGGTTTGCTGATTGATCAGATACAAGGCAATACTCACATCAGGGTGAGACTCAGCGACGTTGTGCTTGAGTTTGCCGAAAAGATTGCTGTAACGCATCTCAATATTCTGTGCCCAAACATGACCGGAAATCGTCAGCAAGCCGGAAGTAAGAAGAAGGGTTTTGATCAAAGAAGTGCTCATCAACGGTTAGCCCTGTTGCCAAAATTGTTTGTTATGACGGATCATACCCTGAATTTCATCCACGTAGTCTTGTCCACGTTCAGAGTATCGGTGCAATCCTTCCGCAAGCTTTAACCCGGTAACGGGCTGACCTGTCGCACGCTCATTAGCCCTGATATCCCGGAGCTCCGCATAAGCGCGATTGCGGTTCACATTCATAAAATAAGCGTGAACCGACTGAGCCGCATCAGAGAAAACGGCAACTTCATGTTTCGCACCTTCTCCTCTGGCACTGGGAACCAGGCCACAGCCTTGGGTGTAGCACCACTGTCCAAAATAATTATGTCCTTCGACGGCAAACCGTGACGTCCCCCATCCCGACTCATTGGCCGCCTGGCTCAATACCAGCTCTTCAGGGATCAGATCCACACGAATCAGCATGTTATTCAACCAGGATTCAGTGACAGCGTCATCTGTAAGTTCCAGATTATAAGCATCACCAAGCTGGCGGGCTTCATCGAGGTCATTGGTACTGAGAGCTTGTCCGACTTTCAACTGGGTTTGAATAGCCAGTAAAAAAGAACGCTCCTCGCTGATCCTGGCATTCTCTTGCTGCACGAACGGACGTAAGAACGTGAAAAATGATTGCTTCTTAAGGTTCACGTCTTCCATAACGTTAAAATCTGGCCGGGTGGCTTCATCTTGGGTATTCACTGCTTGCTTTTCAGGCTCAGCGCAACCTACAAAGAACAATGTGCATCCGGCAAGCGCAAAATGTCTGACATGTTTTATCACGCGTTAAATACCTTGCTTTCTTCTTCTGTTTTATTGCCTTGATCGTCCCCGTCACCGCCTTTACCGGCGGTTGTGACCTGCAGGGTAATACCGAACAAATTACGATAGACAATTGCTTTCACATTAAAGAAGAAAGGAATTGTCCAAATCAGCCCGATGCCAGCGGTCGCAAAAGAGATAAAGAACAAAACCAGTACCGCCAGGAAAATAGCAGATAGCGGTAATATTTTACGGAACGTGGCCACGACAGAGTACTGAATCGCTTTTAACGGGCTAACACGCTTTTCACAAACCAGTGTGATCGTCATGCTGAAAGCCATGGTTAAAAACAACCCAATTAATGGGAACAACGCATTCCCTATGCCCTGCAGCGAGGATGTCAGCAGCATAGTGACTACAGACACGACGGCAAAGGGAAAGCCCTTAACCAAATAACGCGGTTTGGTTGGCAGGCCAACCGCATGGTTCAGCGCCATCAGGCTGACACCGGCATACAAAGGGGCGCTTAATACATCCGACCAGAAATTGGCCATAAAACCCGCTTCAACGATCTCGGGAGTGATCCCTTCACCACTGACAATGGCATCAAAGAATATAGCTGGATTACCCAGCTGAACTTGCAACGCTAGCAACAAGAGGGCAAGCTGCGCTAAAAACAGCCCTGCAATTGCTGGAAAAAAGGTCAGAAAATGCTTTGCTGTCACCTTCCAGGCTTCTTGAAGTACCGCGACAGACTGTAAGTCTGCTTTGCCTGACAGCGCCTTTTCGATTGAGCCGCCAACCTGAAGACTTTTATTACTCATGCAGATAGTTGATTCACATTCAATTAGAACAATGGGCCCGATTGTACGCTACCGCTTGCGCTAAACAAATCGCGTCATGGTTAAAAAATGCTTCAATGCCTCAAAATGGTGGAAATTTATCGTTCAATTTAGGGTTTTGTTCAGATTTCATCTAAGCTCAGTAGTCAATTTGCAATCTAAATACTGCATTATTAGCCTTGAAAATCCTCAGATAATGCAATGAACTCCGTTGAAATCATTTGCAAAACGGATAAGCGAAAAAGTCGCCTGTACAACATAAAAAATACTTTGAATTATACCTATGGGGGTCTATCATCCGGCTCCTGAAATTGACCAAGAAAATGCAGGCAGATATTTGCAGGCACGATGTGGAGACCAGGTAGAGTTGAACACAAACATCACATCCAAAGAACCGGTTATTCAGCTCAAAGGGCTGAGCAAGAGCTTTGACGGTAAACAGATTATCGCCGGGTTAGATCTCAACGTGAATGACGGTGAGTTTTTAACCATTTTAGGCCCCTCCGGCTGTGGTAAAACCACTGTCCTTCGCCTTATCGCTGGTTTTGAAGATGCTGACCAGGGGCAGATTATTATTGCCGGTCAGGACGTGACTGCCGTTCATGCAGAACAGCGGCATGTGAATACTGTATTCCAGAGTTATGCCTTATTCCCGCACATGACGGTGTTTGAAAATGTTGCCTTTGGTCTGCGCATGCAAAAAGTGCCAGAGCAAGAGATCAAGCCACGTGTGATGGAAGCTTTGCAGATGGTTCAGCTGGAGCAGTTTGCTCCTCGTCAGCCACATCAGTTATCCGGTGGTCAGCAGCAACGTGTTGCCATAGCGCGAGCTGTGGTGAACAAGCCGAAAGTACTGCTGTTGGATGAATCGCTTTCTGCGCTGGATTACAAGCTCCGTAAGCAGATGCAGCTGGAGCTGAAACAGCTGCAGCGTCGTCTGGGCATTACTTTCATCTTCGTCACACATGATCAGGAAGAAGCGCTGTCAATGTCAGATCGTATTATCGTTATGCGTGATGGACGTATTGAACAAGACGGCACACCGCGTGAAATTTATGAGGAGCCAAGCAACCTGTTTGTCGCCCGCTTCATCGGTGAAATTAATGTGTTCGATGCCACTGTGATTGAACGTATTGACGAAAAACGTATTAAAGCCATTGTCGAAGGCCGTGAGGCAGTGATCCATTGTGATCTTGATGTGCAGCAACACGCACCACTTAAAGTGCTGCTTCGCCCTGAAGATATCCGTCTGGAAGAAATCAACGAAAACGAAGAAAGCTGGGGCCTGATGGGCCATGTGCGTGAGCGTACCTATAAAGGGATGACGCTGGATTCAGTTGTTGAGATCGAAACGGGCAAATCTGTCATGGTGAGTGAATTCTTTAACGAAGATGATCCGGATGTAGACCACTCCCTGGATCAAAAAGTAGCTATCACCTGGGTTGAAAGTTGGGAAGTGGTACTGGCTGATGACGAAGAAGCTTAATCTGCAAAATATCATCATTTCGGTGATTGTAGGATGGTTACTGGTTTTTGTATTCATCCCGAACCTGATGATTATTGGCACAAGTTTTCTGACTCGTGATGATGCGAATCTGATTGATTTAACCTTCACGCTGGAAAACTACGCGCGCTTGTTTGACCCTTTGTATGGTCAGGTCATGCTGCATTCGTTCTACATGGCAGGCATGGCAACGATCTTATGCCTGCTGGTGGGCTATCCGTTTGCCTACAGTATTGCCAAAATGCCGGCAAAGTGGCGTCCGTTCATGCTGTTTCTGGTGATCGTACCGTTCTGGACCAATTCACTGATCCGGACTTACGGCCTGAAAATCATGCTGGGTACCCAGGGCGTATTCAACAGCAGCCTGATGGCCATCGGGGTTATTGATAAGCCCCTGCGCATTATGTACACAGAGTATGCGGTAATGATTGGCCTGGTTTATATCCTGTTGCCATTCATGGTGCTGCCCTTGTATTCCGCTATTGAAAAGCTGGATAACACTTATATTGAAGCTGCGCGGGATTTGGGCGCGAACAAGGTTCAGACGTTTATTCGTGTTATCGCACCCTTAACTATGCCAGGCGTGATTGCGGGCTGCCTGCTGGTGTTTTTGCCGGCAATGGGTATGTTCTACATTTCCGACCTGCTCGGCGGTGCCAAAAACCTGCTCATCGGTAACGTCATTAAGAGTCAGGTACTGAACGCCCGTGACTGGCCTTTTGGTGCTGCAACAAGCATCGCACTGACAATTTCAATGGCAATTCTGCTGTATGCCTATTACCGGGCTGGCAAGCTGCTCAACCGTAAAGTGGAGTTGGACTAACTGTGGGACGTTTTTTCAAAGTCAGTCTGATGTCGGTAGTGTACGCATTCCTGTACATTCCCATCATTATTCTTATTGTTAACTCATTCAACGCCAGTAAATTTGGCATGAAATGGGGCGGCTTTACCACCAAGTGGTATGAGCAACTGGTGAACAATGACAGCTTGATGCAAGCCGCCTGGCACTCACTGAACATTGCCGTTTACTCTGCAACAGCCGCTGCCATCATCGGCAGCCTGACTGCCGTTGCCCTGTTCCGTTACCAGTTCAAGGGAAAAAGCTTTGTTAACGGCATGCTGTTTGTGGTCATGATGTCACCAGATATCGTGATGGCTATTTCGCTGCTTGCGCTTTTCATTCTGATGGGAGCCAAACTGGGATTCCTGACCCTGCTGTTATCTCATATCACCTTCTGTCTCCCATTCGTTGTGGTGACCGTGTATAGCCGTTTAAAAGGCTTTGATGTGAAAATGCTGGAAGCTGCCCGTGATTTAGGCGCCAGCGAGTGGGTCATATTGAAACAGATCATTCTGCCCTTAGCGAAACCCGCGGTTTTTGCGGGTTGGTTGCTCAGTTTTACCTTGTCACTGGATGATGTGATTGTCAGTTCTTTCGTGACAGGACCGACGTATGAAATCCTGCCGCTGAAAATTTACTCTATGGTAAAAGTGGGTATTTCACCGGAAGTTAACGCGCTGGCAACTGTGATGTTAATCGTGTCACTGACGCTGGTTGTGTTGTCGCAAATCATTGTGCGAGACAAGACGAAATAAGTTGCGTTTAATTTTATCTGCATGATAATCGTACCGAAACACGGCCGGGTTTACACCCGGCCGTTTACGCAGGAGACAAAGGTTTGACTCCTGTTATATTAACCATCCCAGCAGGGATTTTGGAGTTATCACATCAATGAAAAAATGGTCCTCGTTTCTGGCCAGCGCCGCATGCGCCGCTACTCTGGTATCTGGTAGTGTCAATGCAGCCGATGAAGAATTAGTCTTTATGAACTGGGGCCCGTACATTTCTACGGAGCTACGTGAACAGTTCACTAAAGAAACGGGCATTAAAGTCATTTATTCGACTTACGAGTCGAACGAAACCATGTATGCCAAGCTGAAAGCACACCCGGAAGGTTACGATCTGGTTGTTCCTTCAACCTACTTCGTTGCCAAAATGCGCGATGAAGGCATGCTGCAGAAAATCGACAAGTCGAAACTGAGCAACTTCAAAAACCTTGATCCGAATTATCTGAATAAGCCGTTCGATCCGAACAACGAATACTCTATCCCTCACGTTTTGGGTATCACTGGCCTTGCCGTGAACACCGAAATGTATGATCCGGCTGACTTTGACAGCTGGGAAGATCTGTGGGATCCGAAATATCGTGGCCAGCTAATGCTGATGGATGATACTCGTGAAGTTCACCATATCGCCCTGAAGATTCTGGGTTACTCAGGTAACACCACAGATCCAAAACAAATCGCTGAAGCTTATGAAAAGCTGAAAGAGCTGATGCCGAATGTACTGGTTTTCAACTCGGATAATCCAGCGGCACCTTATATGGCTGGCGAAGTCGGCTTAGGTATGCTGTGGAATGGCTCAGCGGCTGCTGCACAGCGTGAAGGTCTGCCAATTGAACTGGTTTGGCCAAAAGAAGGCGGCATTTACTGGGTGGATAACCTGTCAATCACCAGCAATGCGAAAAATATTGAAGCCGCTCATAAGATGATCGACTTCCTGCTGCGCCCGGATGTTGCCGCGAAAATTTCAGAAGAAACCGGTTATCTGACAGGTGTTGAAGCATCAAATGCGAAGTATAAAGACAACCCGACTCTGTTCCCACCGAAAGAGGAATTGGAACGCGGTGAGTTCCAGAATGCTGTTGGTGACGCCAACATTCTGTATGAAGAAAACTTCCTCAAGCTGAAAGCTGGTCAATAAGCGCTTTCTTTAGGCAACCAAAATGATTTGGTTGCCTTTTTTCTTATCCCCTCTGCTATACTCTCCCACTGATTCTTTAATGAATTCCATACGTTAGTAATGGGTTAATATCTCATTCTGACATGTTTTGTCATCTGAAATGACACACCCTGTCCGCAAGAGAGGTGGGCATTGCTATAGCTACCAGAATGCTATGTAGGGCTTCTGAAGTTAGGAGTAACTCAATGAAAAAATGGTCTTCAATCATGGCCGGCGGCCTGTTTGCCTTGTCGCTGACATCACATTCAGCGCTGGCTGCAGACGAAGAGCTGTATTTCTACAACTGGTCTGAGTATATCCCAGCCAGTGTGCTGGAAGCGTTCACCAAAGAAACCGGTATCAAAGTCATCTATTCGACGTATGAGTCGAATGAGACGATGTACGCTAAATTGAAGACCTACGGTTCAGGTTACGATCTGGTCGTGCCTTCTACATATTACGTAGCTAAGATGCGTGACGAGAATATGCTGAAGAAAATCGATAAATCTAAGCTGTCGCATTTTAAAGACCTCGACCCTAACTTTTTAAATAAGCCTTTCGACCCAAGCAATGACTACTCGATTCCATACATTTGGGGCGCGACAGGCATTGGCGTGAATACAGATCTGGTTAATGCCAAAGAGATCACTGGCTGGAGTGACTTCTGGGACAGCAAATGGCAAGGCCAACTGATGATGATGGACGATGCGCGTGAGTTCTTCCACATCGCATTACGTAAGCTGGGTTACTCAGCTAACACTGAAAATCCTGACGAAATTAAAGCCGCTTATGAAGAACTGAAAAAGCTGATGCCTAACGTGCTGGTCTTTAACTCAGACTACCCTGCGAACCCTTACATGGCCGGAGAAACTTCCTTGGGCATGTTATGGAACGGTTCTGCCTACATGGCACGCCAGGAAGGTGCCTCTATTGATATTGTCTGGCCTAAAGAAGGTGCCATTTTCTGGATGGACAGCCTGGCAATTCCAGCCGGCGCTAAAAACGTTGAGGCCGCACATAAGATGATCGACTTTTTGCTCAAACCAGAGAACGCAGCAAAAGTTGCACTGGAAATTGGTTATCCAACCCCTGTTGCAACAGCCAAAGATAAACTGCCAAAAGCGTTTGTGGATGATCCGAGCATCTACCCGCCACAAGCCGTCATGGATGCGGGTGAATGGCAAAACAGTGTCGGTGATGCAGTATCACTGTATGAAGAGTATTACCAAAAGCTAAAAGCCGGCCAGTAAATACTTAAATAAGGCGTCCAACAGACGCCTTATGATTACCGACTTCAGCGACACTGAACTGAATAACAGACATTGTGCTAATCTGCAGGCGTTAACAACTCTTCAACCAGCTCAGGAACAATTTTTGACGCAGGCCCATAGCGTTTTTCGTCAAATTCGCTCTCTACGATACTGGGTTCTAAGTTGAGCTCTAAGGTGTGTGCTCCGTGCATTGCAGCCTCATGAACAAAGCCCGCCGCCGGATAAACTGAACCAGATGTACCGATAGCAATGAAAAGATCGGCTTCAACCAGCGCAGAATAAATCTTATCCATTGACTGTGGCATTTCTCCGAACCAGACAACATTTGGCCTTAGTGGCGCTGGAATCTGGCAGCAATGGCAACTGTCATCCAGTGAAATATCACCAGTCCACTCAATCGTCTGACCACTTTGACTGCACTGCGCTTTCAGTAACTCACCATGCATATGAATCACATGATGACTACCCGCTTTCTCATGTAAATTGTCTATGTTCTGTGTGATGACTGTCACCGTACCGTCGAGTTCATTTTCCAAACGTGACAACGCATAATGCGCAGCATTGGGGTGAACAGTCCCGCTTTCTAACTGCTGACGGCGCTGATTGTAGAAGGATTGCACCAGTTCAGGATCTCTTTTAAACCCTTCAGGTGTTGCTACATCCTCAATACGGTGGTTTTCCCACAGTCCATCCTGGTCACGAAAGGTTTTGATCCCCGACTCGGCTGATATCCCGGCCCCAGTGAGTATCACTATATTTCGATAGGGAAAATGCATCTTTCCTTGCCCTTGTTAACGTTTACCACAGTTATACCATCGACCGGACAGCAATATAACTCTTACCTTGTCAGACAATAGTCTTAAGTGGATTTCGTACGAGCATCCGGTGAAGTGCGATTGATATAAACTCTACCGCATAAAAAGTTATAGTGCATTAAGCAAGGCCATTAATCTCGCAAATAAGAATATGAAGGATGATTCTCCTTGTACGACATGTTGTTTTGTCTTTAAGCCATTTTCTGAATTTTATTATCAGAACCAATAATAAAATAGTTTATGTATCTTAGTGAAACACGATGAAAACTTTGAAGTATTTAGGCAACTTTGAATAGTCTCGTCTATGCTTCTCCTGTATCACAAAAACAATGGAGTGATGGAAATGAAGCAAAAAGCATTGGCATTATTAGTAACAACACTGTTGGCTAGCCCGGCTGCACTTGCCGTAACTCTGGAAGAAGGTACGCAAGAATTCGGCTTACAAGGTAGTATGGATTTTGACTATGTTGATGATTATTTATTCCTTTTGAATACCACCTACGGTTATTTTGTGAAAGATGACTGGGAAATCGGCGGTATTTTGGATGTAAACATGAGTGACAGTACCAAAACCTTCCAGCTTGGTATGTTTACAGAATACAACTTCACAAACGACAGTAACTGGGTGCCTTACCTTGGTGCTGCTGCTCAGCTGGCTAACCTGTCGGCAAATGAAGACGAAGACATTGATTTTGATATTGAAGATGTCACTGCTTTGAATATTAAAATCGCAGGTGGCGTGAAATACTTCATCAACCCACATGTTGCCATCAGTGCTGAAGTGAACTACAACATCGCAACCGACGATATCAGCGTCACAAAAGACGGTGTTGAGGACAGCTTTACCCGATTCATTTTTGGTACAAGATTCTACTTCTAACAGCTCAAACCCATACAACGCCGCAGCAATGTGGCGTTGTCGTTTCTATACGTTATACCCCTTTCGCATTATGACCCGCTTCAGCTTCACATCTCACCTTATTTGTTTTATACCGCAATCCAATATCTTCAAAAAATCACCACAAAATTTTTCAGGCGCTGTATCAAAAACCAGACAAGTTCAGCAAACCAGTCTTGCTATACCTTAAAAAAACACAATAAAAATGTATTGCTGGGTTCGATCAAACTAAGGTTAGCAGGCCGATTATGAGAAACGCTTACCCGTTGTTGGTTTTATCATTCCAGTTACTGACAGGCTGTGGATCCATGTCTGTTACCAATGACACGCACAATGAAGCCTTCCAAAAAACATTGCTGTTGGTTGCGAGTAAAAGCCAGCGATGCCCTATTCCGGAAGATGTCATTGATGGTCGCTATCTGGCAACAGGCTTACCTTCTGATTATTCACCTCCTCCCTTAACAGAGTTATCAATGATCAAAGAAGAGAGTCTCTGGCAAATTCTCGCAAAAGAAAGTGATCTTCCGGTACCAAACAACGCAAGAGTGCGGAACTATAAACAGTGGTATCTGAGCCGTCCATTGCATCTCAAGACAGTATCAAAGCGTGCTCAACCCTTTCTTTATTATATCTACCAAAACGCCCAATCTCGTGATCTGCCTATTGAACTTGTTTTATTGCCTTTCATCGAAAGTGCATTTGATCCCTATGCCTATTCACAGCAAGGTGCAGCCGGGCTTTGGCAAATCACGAAACCAACAGGTAAATCATTCGGACTGCAATTTCGGCCTGGGTATGACGGCAGGCTTGATATTATTGCATCGACTCAGGCTGCACTTGATTTACTGGAATATCTTCATCATAAATTCAATGGTAACTGGCTCCATGCGATTGCTGCTTATAATTCCGGTGAAAGCAGAGTTCGCAAAGCTATCAAAGCCAACAAAGCGCTGGGTAAACCAACTGACTTCTGGTCGTTGGCATTGCCGCGGGAAACAGAGCACTATGTCCCTAAACTGCTGGCATTAAGCCAGATAATCAAAGAAGAAAGCCATAGTACGCTTCCTTTGGTATACATACCCAACAGCCCAGTATTGACGTCAGTGACGATAACACAGCAAGTGCCCCTTGCTCAGATTGCCAATGATGCAGGACTGACTGGAAAAGCACTGTATCTGCTAAACCCGGGATACTCCTCCGGGCTAACATTAAGACAGGAACAGAGTCAGTTACTCATACCTAAAAAACAGCTCAACCACTTTTATCAGCAGCCTGAAACATTACACTATGTCAAAAATAAATACAGTGTCCGGTATATTGAGCCTGGCGATTCCCTATATAAGCTTGCCACATTAAACAACACATCGATCAGTGATATAAAACAAGCCAATCAGTTAGTGAATAATAAAATACATGCGGGTCAGCTTTTGCTTATTCCAGTCAAATAATATTTATTCCGGCCCCCTGCCATTGACAAACTGCCAGGCTTGATTAATTTCCCAATCAGGCTGGATGGCTAATTTCATCACTTCACCCATATTGATTAACAACTTTACATCTGACTGATTATGCGACAGTGCCAGGCCGACGATCACCCCGGCGAGTAAACATGCTGGAGCAATCAGAGAGCGGATCGCCATCAGGCTTGTCAGTGCCAGCACCATCAGGATAGTTGCTATATACAAATGCCCTGGTAATTGGGTAAAAAACGCAACATAAATTGCAACGGCCTGAATGATTGCACCCACAACTAAAAATACGATTGTCATTAATTCACCACAATAAATATTTTTATCTTATTTTTTATGAGTATAGACACATAATTCGTCATAGTATGAAATTCTGATCATCATTTTTTTATGTGAATTTTTTTTCGACTTATACTGCAATTCTCAGCCTAATTGTTAAAACGAACTATACTGAAAATAAAGAAAGTGCCTTTCGTGCAATAACGAAAGGACCATAACAATAGTGAGAAGTCACCTGGAGGGAGTATTCATGCATCATGACGAAATGATCGTACCAAGCGCCTTTGGCCTCATCGGTCGGACAGCAAGTGTGGCCGGTTTTATTTTAGCAGCAGGACTGATGTTGATGATCTTTTAAACTCTACTCACTGGCGCAACCAACTGAGCGTCGGCAGCCTGAGCACGAGGCTGGCGTTCGGGCTCGAATGCATTGATCGCTGAAGACTGCAACTGGCATCACCACACGAAATAAAATTTGGGTACTCAGCCAGCAATACTGACAGAGTACCCATTAGCATGCAGTTTCCCTACCGCTTATAATATCTGGCTCTTCTACACGCACAGATGGGTGATTCAGCAGAGCTGTTTACAGCTCAAAGGTCTCGGATAATACCCTAGTATGTGATTTGTTGCATCACTTTTGTTTTCACCTCTGAATCAAATCAGTGTTCTGCCACATTTTCAGCTGGCTAGACCATTTACTCTGTTGATATCAGGTAAACTATCAGGATTACGATGATCTAAGGTAGTTCCAACTCAATGTTTTTAGATTCTTACTTCGCCGAGCAAAATGGTGCTTATACATTTACCCGCGAACAAGCCAGCCATTTTGCCAAAAAAGTCGCTGGCGATTTCAATCCAATCCACGATGCCGATAGCAAACGCTTTTGCGTTCCGGGTGATCTCCTCTTTTCTGTCATGCTGGCAAAAACAGGATTGAGCCAGAAAATGCGTGTGGAATTTGCAGGTATGATCACCGATGGCGTAGCCCTGGCTATCAACACAAAATCATCCAACGATCTGTCACTCGTCGATGAAAAAGGCAAAGAGTACCTTCACGTCCTTCGCGAAGGTGAAATCACCCACAATGCCAGCCTTATCGAAACAGTGACCAAGAATTATGTGCAATTTTCCGGAAAGAATTTCCCGCACATCATGGTGCCTTTAATGGAATCCAAGCAGGTGATGATTAACCCTGCCCGCCCATTGGTTATCTATGAAAGCATGGAACTGGAGTTCAGCCGGCTGGACCTTGAAGCGCCAACCGTTGAGCTGACTGACTCGATTCTCGAATCCGACGGTAAGCGTGGCAGCGTAACACTGGCATTCAGCTTTACAGAGCACGGTGAAGTCGTGGGTGAAGGCCGCAAGCGTATGCTGATGAGTGGCCTCAAGCCCTATTGCCAGAACGACATTGACGACCTGGTCGCCCGTTTTAACGCCAGAAAAGAAGCGTATCAGGCTGCATAATCTGACAAATGTGTCTGGAAACCTTAAACCGCTTCTAGACACATCTTACTCCGCCTGCTACATTTCATGCACTTAACACCCATATATTACTTTGGAGGACACAAGATGATTGTATTAACGACTCACTGGGCACAGAAACAGGCAAAGAGCCAGTAAGCGAAAGAGATAACAGGACACCCTCCCCGCTTCTGCCCTTCCCTCTTCGATTGCCCGGTTCTGAATAACCGGGGACATATTGCCCCTGAATTTTACCGTTTCAGTTAATGACGCCTGTGCTGCGTCAGGGGTAAACACATCATGACAACAACGATTTCTACACCAACATATTCTTTGCAAGAACTTGGTTGGAAACCTTATTTTCAACAGCAGCTGTCTCTCGACGAATGGGATCAAGTGAAACCAGCCCGGGTATCTGCTTTGCACAGAAACCGACTGGACGTTTTCTCAGAGCACGGCCACTTGTCGCTCCCTGTACTACCGAATATGCCTGAACTCGCTGTCGGAGACTGGGTATTATTGTCTGACGAAGACCATTTTGTCCGTCTGCTGGAGCGCTTTTCCCGCTTCTGGCGAAAAGCCGCAGGTAGTAAAATTGAAGAACAGCTCATCGCCAGCAATGTCGATACCGTTTTTATCGTCTGCTCACTGAATCAGGATTTTAACCTCAGTCGTATCGAGCGATATCTGGCGCTTGCGCACCAGTCTGGTGTTGAGCCGGTTATTGTTCTGTCTAAGGCCGATTGTGTTGACGATCCCACCCTTTTCGTCGAACAGGTACGTCACATCGACAACATGTTGTTGGTTGAGTACGTCAATGGATTAGACAGTGACAGTGTCGCCAAACTGGCGCCTTGGTGCAGAACAGGAAAAACGGTTGCTTTCCTGGGCTCATCGGGTGCGGGAAAATCCACCCTGGTCAATACCCTGCTTGCCACAGAAGCACAGCAAACAGCCAGTATCAGAGAAGATGACAGTAAAGGCAGACATACCACGACCGCAAGATCTCTGCACCTGATGCAAGGCGGAGGTCTGCTGCTGGACACCCCAGGCATGCGTGAACTCCAGCTGGCCGACTGCAGTGAAGGACTGGCAACCACCTTCGCGGATATTGAAACGCTGGCAGAACAATGCCGGTTTGGCGACTGTGCTCATCAGTACGAGCCGGGCTGCGCCGTGCAGGCGGCCATTGAATCCGGCGCGCTTGAAGAGCGCAGATTGCGCAATTATCTCAAGCTGAACCGCGAAGTAACCTTCAATACTGCCAGCATTGCAGAGAAACGTGCCAAGTCGAAACAGCTGGGCCGCATGTATCGTACGATACAGAGCACTAACCGAAAGCATAAAAACCGGGAGTAACTCGCGACGAAAACAACAACGCCCTCCGAAATGAGGGCGTTGTATCAGGCTGAAACCGTTTACTGCTCTGAAATCAGCGAGCTTTCAGGTGAGGCAACATCTGTTTCCCGGCGCAGCCTGATGGCGGCCAGCGGACCGGTCAGTAGTGTGAAGACCATCAGCAATGAAACAGGTACAGCCGTAATCACAATGAATGACTGCAGGGCATTCAATCCCCCATCACCGGCCAGCAGTAATACTGCGGCCACGGCCCCCATTGCGATCGCCCAGAACAGGCGATGCCCTCTGGCCGGCTCATTCTTACCTGAGGTCACCATAGCAATAGCATAAGCCATAGAGTCCCCGGTTGTGACAACAAACGTTGTCGTCAGCACGAGAAATGCCGGAATAAGCCACTCACTGAAAGGCAACTGAGACAAGGTTGCCAACAACACCGCAGGCAAGCCCCCTTCACTTAAGGGTTCAGAAATAACACCAGGTTGAGTCAGTTCAAAGTAAATGCCTGATCCGCCCAGCACTGTAAACCAGAAGTGGGTCACCAGAGGCGCACCAATTGCCACTGTCATAACCAGCTCCCGAATACTACGGCCAACCGTGATCCGTGCGATAAAGATTGCCATCATCGGCGCGAAGCCGATGAACCAACCCCAGAAAAACCATGTCCACCATGCATTCCAATCCGGAGCGCTATTTGTCAGGCTCATCGCGGGAAAATGCTGAAGATACACAGTCATCGCTTCGGCAAACTTGTCAAAAATGAAACCCGTTGGTCCCAGCAATAGCATCACCACCAGCAGTAAAACGGCAACAATGACATTAAAGCGGCTCAGCCACTGCAGTCCTTTATCCATCCCTGTCGCAGCCGACAAGGAATAAATCGTGACCACGACCACCAGCAAGCCAATCTGAGTCAGTACCGAGTTATCGAGTCCGGCGACAACATGCAGGCTGTAACCCAGCTGTGAGGCTAAAAAGCCTATCGGACCAATTGTGCCCGCGGCGACGGCAAGGATTGAGCTTGCATCAATTACCGAACCCAGCCAGTGATTTTCCAGTCGGTCACCCACCAGCGGATATAACAAAGCTCGCGGTCTGAGCTTGATCCCTTTCTGATGATGCGCATACATCAGCACAATTGTTGCGAGTGTACCCAGCACCGCCCAGGCCAGAAATCCCCAGTGCAAAAAGCTTTGGCTCAGCGCAGGCGCAACCGTTTCTGGCTGACGCGCCGCCAGGCCATCAAAGGCTGGCGGCGTGGTCACGAAGTGGTAAATAGGCTCAGCGGCAGACCAGAATACGCCGCCACCAGCAAGCAGAGTACACATGATCATGGCGGTCCAGCGAAACTGACCGATTTCAGGCCGCTGTGTATTACCGAGCTTTAATTTGCCCAAAGGCGACAGCGCCAGACACAGCGCAAGGATAAAGTTCAGTACCATCAACCATTGCCAGAAATAACCGAAGTGAGCGGTTGAAAGCGCAAAAAGGGATTGGATGGAAGAGGATACCCATGACAGGTCTACCAGCGCAGCAATCAGGAACAGACTGAGGAAACCAATGGTTAGAGCTGAAACCATTTTATCAGCACTATTTCGTTCGGAGGTTTGCATAAAATTCTCACCAGTTGTGTGAGGGGACGCACATTACCAGCTTGGAAACAGTAAATCTAACGCAATTGCTCAAATTAACCACAAAAAACAGCCAAAGAGGCGCAAGTGGTGAATTAACGAACAGTCAAAAATCCCTGCATCGAATTTCCTTGCATTCTGAAAAAAGTTTGAACTCGAATTAATTTCCCATAACCAGACCGTCAGGTCTGGTTATCATCAAGGGGTCTCTGAGGTTAGGGTGTCACTTGTTGGCAAATGACTTCAGCGAGATAGTGAGTATTCAAGTTTCGCGTCACCAGAGAGGTTTCCATTTTTCCGCTCGCCACCACATCCAGCCAATGGCGAATCATGGCGGTAAACCCTTTACTATCGAGCATAGGGGTCCAGTCTGGCAGCGCCAGCGTCTGTTCACGACCCTCATTCCATTGCTTACCCGTTGCCAGAGAATCAAAATGACAGGTCAGGTTCTCATAATTGATCGTCACCTGTTCTGCAGTTACACCATTGAGCCGGTTCATTGATGCCTGAAAAATCGCTCCATCAAGCTGCCACTCAACGTCCAATCGCGCCAGTTTTCCCTGGTGAGACTGAGTCACAACATGCAGGTCATTGTCACGCACCTGCCCGGAGAGATTCACGCTGTCCAGCGCATGGATAAAATCATCAAATACAAAGGTTCGGATATCACCAGGCAGATTCAGTCGGTGTTTCTGCCATTTCAAACCCAGTAGTTTCTTACCCTCAGTCACTGATGCGTCACTCAGATAAGGCTTTATCAGCGGTAAATATCGGCGATTAAAACCAAGGAACAATGGACATTGTTTTTCTTCGGCCATTTCATAAAGCGTCTCACA
Source organism: Photobacterium sp. Hal280 (assembly GCF_037162255.1). NCBI lineage: Bacteria > Pseudomonadati > Pseudomonadota > Gammaproteobacteria > Vibrionales > Vibrionaceae > Photobacterium > Photobacterium sp. Hal280. The sequence continues at coordinate 1,547,716 of NZ_JARLUO010000005.1, read as the reverse complement.
CTGCTGATAATTATCGGTCAGCGGCTTATCAACGAAAACGGCAATGCCTTGATTGAGAAAAAAGCGCGCAATCTCAAAATGCGAAGAGGTCGCACTGTGGAGCATGACACCATCTACGCCCAGCGCCACCAGCCCGCGATAATCCGTCACCGCCTCCTGAATTCTGTGTGTTCGGGCAAGTTGCTGCAATGTGTCTGCATTGCGGGTACAGAATACCAGCTCAAGATCCGGCCATTGAGTGAGTACGGGCAAATACGCTTTGCGCGCTATGTCCCCTAAGCCAATAACGCCAATCTTCATCATTTCTCCTTGTTAAAGCCCAAATAGCCGATACAAAAAAGCCCTCGTCTGTGACAAGGGCCTGATTTGTTGATTTGCAAACAACACGTGAACTGATCAGTGCGTTGTCACGCTGTGCTCATATTCAACAACGATTTGATTGCCACTATATCGCACATTTTTGATATTGCCATCAACTATATATGTATTTGTTAATGTGACTGTATTAGGCAGACTGCTGCCAATCTGCTCCCTCAGGGAAGGAATGGTAAGTACAGGATCAACACCCATATACTGACAGAACTGACTGACAAAACGATGTTCAAGCGGTAAGTTACCACGCAGAATATCAGAGAAAAACAGCTGGCTTACCCCAAGCTTCTTGGCCATTTCAATCTGAGTCACCCGCATTTTTGCCTTGTAGCTCATCCATGTTTCATAAAGTACTTTTCTGTCTTCTTCTGTGTATTGCATACCTGTTCCTAGCGCAAAAAAATGTCAATTCACCGCAATTAAAGCCTAAACCCTGTCAGGAAATGTCAGAAAAACGTTAGGCTTGTTCCAAATGCGACCCTCGCAAACCCGCATAGAATCTGGGTGCCAGGCAGTTCTCTATCTTTCAGCAAGTTAGAAAACTGACCGTTTCTTGATTTTGGTTATGAATCCGATTTGCACCGGGGTTATAATCTACAGCATTGATCATTCAGGAAGACATTCGCTGACAGCATGTTGACTCAGTTGCTTCACCAGCCGCATCGTTCAATGAACAGGATAATCATGGTTATCTTGTGCCTGCTGTTGCTGCCGATCAATAACGCCAGTGCAGCGTTGTTCCCGACAGACTTGTCAGACGGGTGTCCGCCGGTCATGACAAACACAGGCTGTTGTGCCGATACAATGTCCTCGCATGCAAACAAAGCAACCCACACTTCCTGCCAGGAAGATATTCAGCATTCGGGTTGTTTACTGCATTGCCAGTCTTCCTGCCATACCACATTGATCCTTCCCGCTACTTTAGCAGCTCCGGTTTTAATGGCCTCGAGCCAAAGTGACCATCCCTATTTATCAGGGTACTGGGACGAGCCGGTTTCAACGCTGTTACGGCCTCCTATTCATCTGTAACGCAAGACAATCTTATGTCCAGCCTGGGTAACGCTTTCGATGAGTGCTGCTTTTCGATTGACGCGGCTCAATAAAAACTGCTGAGCCTGTATGCCCAGCATCACAGATGAATAAAAGGTTCAATAATGAAAAAATCACAATATCTCCTGACTGCCGCACTGTTGCTGGCGGCTTGCCCCTCGATGGCTGCCGATACGATCAAGGGAAAAAATTACCAGTCTCCGTCCTGCGGTTGTTGCAAGGATTGGGTAAAACACATGAACAGTCATGGTTTTGAGATTGAAATGAACATGGCAAATAATCTCCATCCAATCAAACAAGCCAATGGGATACAACCTGAGTACGCATCCTGTCATACCGCTGTTATTCAGGGATACGTCTTTGAAGGCCATGTGCCTGCGCAAGATGTGCAACGGTTTCTGAAGGAAAAGCCCGCCAACCTGAAAGGTCTTGCCGTGGCAGGTATGCCGATGGGCTCACCGGGCATGGAGTATAACGACCAGAAAATGCCGTATGACGTCGTCGCGTTCGATGACGAAGGCAATACAGTCATCTGGGCCAGTCATAACCAGGCCCAGACTCAATAAAGGTACAAATTAAGGCCAGATAAACTGGCCTTTTTCTATTATCTATCTGAGGTTTTGATTAAGGCTTATTTCTTTAGCAACTTTGCGAACCATTGCCTGTTGGGATCCTGAGTGAGCGCCCAGTGGGTATCCTCTTCTCTCTTCTCCAGATAAACCTGCAAGCCTGTGAAATAACGAAAGGCGGTCAGTTCAGAATCCTGACTGAAATGCGCCAGAAAAGCATCTTCCAGTTCGGCCAGCTGCGCCAAGGTTGTCACTCCATTTTGCAAAGCCCATTGCACCGCATACGGGGAGACTTCGGTGCGAAAGAGTATCTGGGGTTCAATATACTTGATGCCAACCTCAATGCCCTGACTGAGCGAGACTGTCTGTTCAGATTCAGCCTCTTCCTGCAGTCTTTCTCGCAGACTGGCCAGACTAACAGCACGCTGAGTTTCTGAATAACCATGAGTGGTTTTACAAAAGCGGATGGCAAACCCTAACTGGTGACGTCCCACCAGCTCTAAGGTTTGTTCAAGGTATTCCTGCGGAATCACGTAACTTTTGGCCAGCTGCTCAACTGCCTGCGAAATATTGGGGTAAACAATACCGTTATATTCAACCTGAAAAGCATGGCTTAGCTGCCCCACCGGCTGACCATCAATCGCCAGCGGCCAGCCCGGATAATTGACTCTGTCCCGTGCAATTTCAAACATCATCCAGGCGCTGTGTTTAAAGCCTTCAAATGCCTTGCCTTCCAATTCAGAGTCTTTCAGCTCTTCCCTGGTCCATTGTGCGCCTATCTGTAAATGCTTCTGATACTGCTGGTGCAAGCGCCCTTTTACTCTGTCACGTAATATGTCCAGCCCACTGGCTTTGGTGCGGGAACAAAAGCCATAGCATTCTTCGCAGCAAGGTACTTTGACCGGCGGATCATTATCGTAGTTAGGCTCAGGGCGGAACACATGGCATTCATAGTAAGGCTCACCGCAAAACCAGCAGGTATGGCGAAATTCAAATGGCACATCGATAGACTGGACAATCGTCATGACTTAGCTCGGTTTGATTGGTAAAAAGTGCGGCTCATTATGCGGTTCAACCACCATCAGTACAAGGCAAGCGCTTCATTTCCCGCTTATGGCAAAAGAATACCAACAGAGAACTTTGCCTTCCTGATAGCGAACACGCTAAAATACGTGACCGTTTTTTGAATGTGAGTGGTGTGGATGTCTGAACAAAAGCGAAAGGCACTGAAAAAAATAGCGAAATGCCTTGAGTTAGGTAACTCGGCCAACGTCAATGAAGCAGCGCAAGCCATCAAAATGGCACACCGCCTGATGCTCAAGTACGGCCTGGAGCAAGATGACATTGAATTCATCCAAATGGGCAAAACAAAATCAGCCACCCTGTTACCGTCAGACATCAGTGCACACATATTAAAAATCATTCGTGGGATTAACCGCCGCTTTGGTGTCGAATGTGTGCTGACCAATTACAAAGGACTCAAACAGGCTGAGTTTATTGGCGTGGCCGAGCGTGCCATTTTCGCCGCTTTTGCCTTTGATGTCGTGTACCGAGAAATGAACCAGCAAACCGGCCAGTTCCGTAACAGCTTTGCCGGCACCGGTGCCAGTACAACCGAAGTCACCCGCCGTGTTTCCTCTTTCCTAGCCGGCTGGATAGAAGGCGCGCTGGAAAAACTGCCGATGCTGAACACCGACGATGACCATGACAAACGCATGAGTAATTTCATCGACCGTGAATTTGAAAACCTGGATCGTGAAACCTTCAAAAAACAGTTGCAGGAAGCCATGAAGGCGATGACAGATGATTATGAGAAAGGCATGAAAAAGGGCCGCTCAATCTCGGTGAACCGGCCGGTCGGCGGCACACGCAAAGAAGCCACCAAGCTGCTGGAGCAGTAACTGCACGGCGCGCAGCATAATTAAAAAACAGCATAAAAAAACAAAATAGTTAAAAAATCCGGTGCCTGCCAGAGCACCGGATTTTGAGTCTTTCTGAGTGATTCAGTTACCGCGGATGTTCTGTCTCCATCGAGCGGTTCACTAAAGTATCAGCCGATATTTCCAGCAACAACGCATCAATACACTCCCCTAACCGACGGCGGTTCTCGGCATCCGACATCATAGTGACATGGTCGCCATCCACTTTTTTCACAATCAGCGAATGTGCCGGCAAATGGTGTTCCCATCCAAGTGCCGAGTTATCCGTGCGGTTAAAGCCCTGAGGTTTGATAGTTTCCCAATACCGAATCAGATCGTCACTGCGCATGGGAGGCATGTCTTCTTTTGCTTTAAATAAATGCACTGTCAGTTCCGATGGCGAGAGAGTTGTTGCGCCAACCAAAGTCGCATAGTGATAACGCTGGTTCCACAACAACAACTCTGCCTGATGATCGTCCATCTGTGTACTGATCCCCCTTTCTTTCAACGTCCTGAGCACATCCTGAAGTGGCATCTCACGAAGTTGTGCCAGCAAGACCAGATCAAGCTCTGCATGTTCCACTTCGAGCCAGCTCAGGAAAAGGGCTGTTACGCTGCTCATCGCCTGTTGTGGCCGCATGGTATCAAACAGTCCCAACAGAGCCACTTCTTCCCCTTCCCTTTGCAATTGCAGTGCAATCTGGTAAGCAAGAATACCGCCAGACGAATATCCGAACAGATGGTACGGCCCACGCGGCTGTATTTTACGAATCAGCGCTATGCTGGCTGCTGCCATGCCGTCCATGGTGTCAGGCAACGGCTGAGCCCTATCCGGCCAGGGTACGGCATAAACAGGATGATCCGGATTAATGACTTTCGCTATCTCATACACGTAAGAATGATCGCCAAAGCCTGTCGGCAGAAAGAACAGGGGTGAACGTATGCCACTGCGGCGAGCCGGTAACGCGCTTCGCAGGCGTCGCTCACCGAACTGGTTATCGATCTGCTCAGCCAGGTCGGCCAGTACCGGATGATCGAATATGGCCTGTACCGGAAAACTCAGGCCAAGCGGCTGTGCCATGCTCACCTGACGCACCGCGAGCAGAGAGTGACCTCCCAATTCAAAGAAATGATCGTAACGGCCTACTCGATCCACTCCCAGCAATTCTTGCCACAGTTGAGCCAGCATCACTTCAGTGTCTCCCTGAGGCGACGCATAATCTGCGTCCGCAACACCCTGGCCTTGCGGTGCAGGTAACGCACATCTGTCCACCTTACCATTCGGTGTCAGCGGCAGGTGCTCGAGCCAGATGTAAGCCGCAGGCAGCATATAAGCCGGCAGAGACTCCGCCAGATACTTGCGCAGTGCCTGTGTGTCCGGGGCTGATGCACCGTCATTGAGTGTCAGCCAGGCAACCAGATACCTGTCTTCACCCTGAGGATATAGATCGACCACCACATCACGAACCGCATCATGTGCCCGAAGATATTGCTCGATTTCGCCCATTTCGATCCGGAAGCCGCGAATTTTCACCTGCCGGTCGTTACGTCCCTGATACTCCAGGCTACCATCCGGCAGATAACGCACCAGATCACCGGTCCGGTACATGTTAGCTCCCGCGTTGAACGGATCAGGCAGGAACCGCTCTGCACTCATTTCCGGGCGATTCAGATACCCCAGAGCCACGCCGACACCACCAATGTAAAGCTCACCCACAGCGCCACGAGGAACGACCCGCCCCCGCGTATCCAGTACATAAGCACGCGTGTTACCTATCGGCTTACCTATAGGTAAACGATCGCGGCCATGACAGTGCTCGATATGCGCCGTAGTCGCAAAAGTCGTTGTTTCGGTTGGCCCGTAGGCGTGGATCAGTTTCACCGGCCCCTGGTATTGCAACAGCGTCGCGAAAGCGGCCGGATCTTCCTTCTCGCCGCCGCAAATCAAATACCTGAGCTGAGACAAAGTACTGCCAAGGGTATGAACATATTGATTAAACAAAGCAGTTGTCAAAAATAAGGTCGTGATCTGCTGCCTTTGCAATACCTCCGCAAAGGCTTTGGCATCCAGGACAGTTTGCGGGGAGATGACCACCAACTGACCGCCATTGAGCAAGGCTGACCACACTTCCATCGTTGACGCATCAAAGGCCGGATTCGCTGCAAACGCGACAATGTCTGTCTCGTCGAAGCCCGCATAACCGTTGTTAATCACAAGCCGGCTGATCCCCTGATGCGGTGTCATCACACCTTTCGGCTGCCCGGTCGACCCTGAGGTATACATAATATATGCCGTTGCTGTACTTGACCGCGGCCGGTCAGGATTGTCAGTGTGCTGACTGCGCTCATCGGCTAAGACATAAGACAATGCATCATCACCCGGCTGTTCTGTAATCATGATACATGCACCGCAATCATAGATGATCCATGCCTGCCGGGATTCCGGTAGTTTGGGATCAATAGGCACGTATACCGCGCCGGCCTTGAGTACAGCCAACTGTGCCACAACCAAATCCAGACTGCGCCCCAGCCTGACCGCCACAAGTTCACCGGCTTGGAGACCCCGCTCAATCAGGACATGGGCCAGTTGGTTAGCCCGTATATTCAACTCGCCATAACTGACAGATCGCAGACCATCAGTAACGGCAATCGCATCAGGATTAGCGCGTACCTGCTGTTCAAACACAGTATGCACACAGCAGTCTGCCGGATAAGCCGTGGTCGTCTGATTCCAGGTTTCCAGCTGCAAGCGATACTCAGCATCGGTGACTATGTCCAGCGTATTGACAGGTAAATCAGGCGTTGTGTCCAGAGCATGGGACAGTGAAATCAGCGCCTGCAACATATAATCACACACCCTGACTGCCTCAGTTGGCTGACTGATCTGCGCCGTCAGACCGAGTGAGTCGCCGCCATCTTCGATTGACATGACGAAGGGATAATTGGTTCGTTCCTCAGCACTGAGCAGTTCAATGCCTGGCGGTAAGATTAACTCGTCACCCTGGTTATGGCGGTAGTTCAGTAACGCACTGAACAACGGCGATCCTGCCGGCAGACCACTGCAGCGCTGAGCCAGCGCCAGAGGCGCATGTTCATGCTCAAGCAAACCACTTAAATTCTGGTGTGCCTGCTGCACCGCACTCACTACATCCTTATCATGAATGTCCAGACGAAGCGGCAGAGTATTAATGAACAGCCCCATCGCTTGCTCTGCACCTTCACCGGCCTGCATCCGGCCAAGCAATACAGTGCCGAATACCACAGTATCCCGGCCCGTAACGCGAGAGAGCACCTGTGCCCAGGCCAGATGACAGAGACTGGCCAGACTGACCCCCAGCTTGCGAGCCTGCTCTCGCAAAGCACGATTAAGATCGCCGGGGACAGACAGCTGAGAGGTCACAACACGCTCGCCGTCTCCCCGTACATCGCTCAGCCCGAATGGCAGCACAGGTTCGTCGATATCAGCCAGCATCTGGCGGAAATACACCTCATGTTGTGCCTGACTCATCCCCAGCCGACTTTGTGCAATGACGTTTCGGTATGGTGGCGCGGTCGCCAGCTCACTGGCTCTGCCAGCCAGAATAGTGGCAATCTCACTTTCAATCAGTGCAGACGTTGAATGATCGCCAATCAGATGGTGCCATTGCTGCAGCATGAGCCAGCGACCTTCTTCGTCCTGACTTACCACCATATTGAGCAGTGGCGCCTTCGTCAGATCCAGACGGGAGCAACGGGAGTCATAGCGAGCCAGCAACTGCTCTGCCACTGGCCCGTCGGCCGGATTCAGCGCGATCTCACTAACAGGTAAGGTGGCTTGGCGCCAGACCACCTGCACAGATTCAGACAGGCCATGGCTGAGAAAAGCGGAACGCAAAATATCATGACGATCAACTACTTGCTGCATAGCCGACAACCAATTGTCGAGCCGCTGGCGACTGTCAAAGCGCAATAAAGCGGACAGCAGGTAGGTATCACCCTGTTCATTCAGTAAATGGTGGAAGTAAATCCCTTCCTGCAATGACGACAAGCCATAGATATCCTGCACATTACCCACACCGCCCGGCACCGTCGCGACTACCTGATCTATCTCCTGCTGATTCAGATGTGCCAGTGGGACTAACTCAGGTGTAATACTTGTGGTGTCGACAGTGATCCGGTTCTCCGGAATCCGGATTTCCTGCTGTGAACCCATTGCTGAAGCCAGTGAGGCCAGCGTGGGGGCAGAAAACAGGGTTTTGACATCAACGGCAAGCCCATAGCGACGGAGTTCAGCCATCAGTTTCACCACAAGCAAAGAATGACCTCCCAGCTCGAAGAAATTGTCATTCCGGCCAATGTATTCGCGTTCCAGTATTGTTGCCCAGATCTGAGCCAGCAATATTTCCGTTTCGCCTTGTGGTGCCGTATAAGCACGGCCAGCCTCAGCTTCCGGCAAAGGTAGCGATCGGCGATCCAGTTTGCCGTTAGGAGATACCGGCAGCGCTGCCATATATACAAAAGCGGATGGGATCATGTGTTCAGGCAGACGCGCGCTCAGGAACAGGCGTAATTGTTCAGTCAGCACAGCTCTATCCTTGTCTGTCTCAACCACCGCATCAGGAACAACCCAGGCGATTAAGCGTTTATCGCCGCAGGTGCCTGCCGGCGCATCAACAACCGCATCCTTTAACGCGGGATGAGCACCAAGCTGAGTTTCGATTTCGCCCAGCTCAATACGGAAACCACGGATTTTCACCTGATGATCATTACGTCCGAGAAACGCCAGACTGCCGTCAGCAAGATAACGGGCCAGATCGCCGGTGCGGTACATACGTCCCGGCGGATGGAAAGGATCGTCAAGGAAACGCTCAGCCGTTAACGCTGGCTGATTCAGATAACCACGAGCCACCTGCACCCCGCCGATATACAACTCGCCAACAGCTCCTTTGGGTACAGGATTCCCGTAGTCATCCAGCAGATAGACGCGGGTATTACTCACCGGGCGGCCAATTGAGGGAGCCGTGGCATTGAGATCCAACGGCATCGAAGTTGCCACCACAGTCGTTTCGGTCGGCCCGTAGTTATTGACGACTGTGAGTCCCGGCGGGACATTCAGCGGCCAGCGGCGGACACTGTCTCCGCCAATCAGCAACTGACGTAACGACTGAGGTACCATTTCGTTTGCCAGTGCGACTTCAGCAAGCGGTGTCACCATAAAAGACACCTGCGCGCCGCTGTTCTGCCACCAACGCAACAAAGCATCGCTGTCGCCTTTTACCTGTAACGGCGGCAGCAGCAGCGTTCCGCCCAGCGACAAAGCAGGCCAGATCTCCCAGACACAAGCATCAAAACCCAGTCCCGCCATACAAGTGCTCTTCTCCCGGGTCTGCAGCCCGGTTGCTTCAGCATGCCAGCCAATCAGATTCATTAGCTGAGCATGTTCAACCATCACCCCTTTCGGGTGCCCGGTAGAGCCTGACGTATAAACCACATAGGCCAGATGTTCAGGACGAACCACTGTCTCTGGCGCACCAACAGACACCGGTGTTGCCAGCGGCTCATCCAAAGCCAGAACAGGCACCTGTACATCACCCAGCGGCTTACGGCCAGCCGAGTCGGCCAGCAAAAGCACCGGGGCACTGTCTTTCAGAATATAGTGAAGCCGTTCAGCCGGATAATCCGGATCCAGCGGCACATACGCTCCTCCCGCCTTTAACACGGCCAGCAGCGCAACGATCATGTCTGGCTTCCGGGCAGCGCAGACTGCCACTCTTGTTTCGGTGCCGACACCACGGGCAATCAGTCCATGGGCTAACCGGTTTGCCCGGTTGTCCAGCTGGCTGTAGCTGAGAACTTCATCACCACATACCAGGGCAACAGCCTGAGGAGATCGGCTGGCCTGCTCTTCAATCAATTGATGCACACTGTCGAAACCGGGATAGACACGCTCAGTCTGATTCAGCTCATGAAGCAACAGCTTGCGTTCTCTGTCAGACAAAATATCAACCTGCGACACCGGCTGGCTGACATCGGCCGCCATCGCTGTCAGCACCGCCAGCAGATAATCACCAAAGCGATGTACTGTCCCGGCCTCAAACAATGCCGTGGCAAAATTCAGCATACCGGTGATCTGCTCACCGCTCTCTTCCAGTGCCAGGGTTAAATCAAATTTGGCGATATCGTAGCCGAGTGCGGCCTCGGCCACCTCCAGCCCCGGCAGCGTGATGTCGCGAACCGTGCCATCCTGCCAGGACATCATCACCTGAAACAGCGGTGTTCTGTCGAGCTGGCGAGGCGGATTGAGCGCCTCCACCACCTGCTCAAAAGGTAAGTCGCTGTTTTCACGCGCCGCAAGCACGGCCTGTCTGACCCTTGTCAGCAAGGCATCCAGAGAGGGATCGTCACGCAGGTCGATATGCAGGGCCAGGGTACTGACAAAGAAACCGACAACAGGCTCTACCTCCAGCCGTCCGCGGTTGGCATCGGGCATGCCTATCACAACCTGCTGCTGTCCCGACAGCCGCGACAACACGATCCCCCAGGCCGCCAGTACTGTCATAAAGAGCGAGGTTCCGTGTTGTTTGCTGAGATGGCGCAATGACTGGGTCAGCGCCTCATCAATTTCAAGCGGCACCTCTGCGCCGGCAAAAGACTGAACCGGAGGGCGTGGTTTGTCCGTCGGCAACGTCAGTTGCGTCGGTGCATCGCCCAGCGAGTCACGCCAGAACTGTACCTGCCTGTCCAGCTTATCCTGACTGAGAGACTTTCGCTGCCAGTGGGCATAGTCAGCATACTGCAGCCTGAGCGGCGACAAAGGGTTTTGCCGGTTGTGACTAAACGCCTGGTATAGCTCACCCAGCTCTTTCAGCAGGATTTTGGTTGACCAGCCATCTGAGACGATGTGATGGCAAACCAACAGAAACAGAGTGTGATTGTCCGTGATCTGCCAGACATGGGCGCGGACCAGTGGCCCGCAGTTCAGATCAAAGGGTGCGGCCATCTCGCGACGAGCCAGCGCCAGCGCCTGACGCCGGGCGTCCGCGGCCGGTTCGGCCCGCAGATCATGCCATGACAGAGGCATAGCCTGCTCAGGCAGGAAACGCACCTGAGGTTGGTCTCCCTGCGTTGGAACAATACTGCGCAGGCTTTCATGACGTGAATACAGCACATCCAGACTTTGGCTGAAAGCGGCTTTATCTATCCCCCCGTTAATGTCAGCGCTACCGGGATATGATAGGTTTCACTGGTGCCTTCGATCTGACTCAGAAACCACAACCTTTGCTGGGCAAACGATAAAGGCACAGACTCCTGCCGGGAAACAGGGGTAACAGGGCGCTGCCGGCTATCTCCCTCACCCTGCAACTGTTCGGCCAGCGCATGCAGTACAGGCGTTGAGAACAGAGATGGCAGCGACAGTGTCCAGCCAGCCTGTTCAATCCGGTTGGCCAGTTGTACCGCCAGCAATGAATGCCCGCCCAGGTCGAAGAAATTATCATTGCGGCCCACAGATTCAACACCCAGCAAAGAGGCCCACAAGGCAGCCAGCAAGCACTCTTTTTCGCCTTTCGGTGGCTCATAGACTTCGCGGTTCCCTGCCAGCTTTTCCGGTGCCGGCAGAGCACGTTTATCCAGCTTGCCATTGGTTGTCAGCGGCATTTCGTCCAGACAGACGAATGATACGGGTACCATATAGTCCGGCAGACGTTTTGACAGGAACTGACGCCATTGTCCGGCCCCTGTTTCCCTGCCAGTCTGATCCTTGGCGACAACCCAGGCCACCAGCCGTTTATCGCCATCGGCAGCCTGCCAGGCATCGACGGCCACATTGGTCACCTTCGGATGGGCAAGCAGTGCTGCTTCCACTTCACCGCATTCAATACGGAAACCACGAATTTTGACCTGCTGATCGTTACGTCCTAAATACTCCAGCTCACCGTTCGGCAGATAGCGAGCCAAATCGCCTGATCGGTACAAACGCCCACCGTCATGAAACGGATCGTCAAGGAAACGTTCTGCATTTAACGCCGGCTGGTTCAGATAACCGCGTGCGACGCCGTCACCGCCCACATACAATTCACCGACTGCGCCGTACGGCACCGGCTGACCATGCGGATCCAGCAGATACAGACGAAGATCAGACAGACGATGCCCGATCGGACTGCCGCTGGCATGAATATCCGCTGGTGACATGGCCCGATAAGTCACATGGACTGTTGTTTCGGTAATCCCGTACATATTCACCAGCAGCGGCGCATCGGCACTGTGGCGGTCGTACCAGGGCGTCAGATCGGCCGGGTTGAGCATTTCACCGCCGAAGATGATGTATCTGAGCTGGTGCGGTGTCTCATCTTGTGCCTGAATAAAGGCTTTGAACGCGCTCGGGGTCTGGTTCAGCACAGTCACACCGTTCTGGCAGACAAGGCGGTAAAAGTCCTTTGCAGAACGGGCTGTTGCCTGTGGCACCATCACTAAGCGGCCACCGTGTCTCAGCGCCCCCCAGATCTCCCATACAGAAAAATCAAACGCAAAGGAGTGGAACAGACACCAGACATCCTCAGCATTGAAACCGAAATCGGCATCTGTGGCAGTCAACAGACGGTCAACCTGTCGGTGCTCAACCATCACTCCCTTGGGCTGACCTGTTGAGCCGGAGGTGTAGATGACATAGGCCAGATTGGCCGGTGATAAGCCCGCAACCTGCGGATCACGGCTATCCCCTGCCAAAGGCTTATCCAGCGACAGCAGCGGTATCGCTTGTGCTCCGAGAGCAGAACGACCCGCTTCATCGGCCAGTAACAACACAGGATCAGCATCCTGAACAATGTATTGCAGACGTTCGCCGGAATAAGCCGGATCTAACGGCACATAGGCCCCTCCTGCTTTGAGAATGGCGAGAATAGCAACAACTGTGCCGATCCCCCGCTCCGTACACAGTGCAACCAGAGTATCTGGCCCGACACCACGCGCGATCAGTTCATGAGCGAGCTGATTGGCCTGCTGGTTCAGAGACTGATAACTCAGATGCAGATCACCAGACACCAGAGCGATGGCATCCGGTGTTTTCGCTGCCATGGCTTCAAATCTGTGGTGGAGACAACACTGTTCTGTCATTTGATTTTCAGACTGATTACTGCCATCTAATAACCACTGACGTTCAGCATCCGGGAGAAGGTTCATGCGGTTCACCGGCTCTGACACACCTTTTGCCATTGCGATCAAAACCTGACGCAGATACGCAACATAACGCTCAGCAGTAGCCCGTTCGAACAAGGCGGTTGCGAAATACAATGCCCCTGCGACTTCCTGCCCATGATCGGTGAGATCCAGTGTCAAATCATACTTTGCGGCCGCGTAGCCCAGTGCCAGGGGTTCCGCATCCAGTCCCGCTAAGCAAATGTCATGAGCAGTATTCTCCTGCCAGGTCAGCATCACCTGAAACAGTGGCGTATAAGCACGTTGTCGTGGCGGATTAACCTGCTCAACCACTTGTTCAAACGGCAAGTCGCCATTTTCCTGCGCCAGAAGCAATGTCTCGCGAACTTGCTGTAACAGTGCCGGCCACTCAATGTCGCCGGACAGATCCAGTCGCAACGCCAATGTGCTGACAAAGAAACCCATCATGGGCTCGGTATCTAATTGCCTGCGATTGGCATCCGGCGTACCAATAACGACATCCGGCTGCCCCGAGAGTCGGGACAGCACAATGCCCCAGGCGGCCAGTACAGTCATAAACAAGGTGGTACCATTGCGCTGGCTGAGCTGGCGTAATGCCTGGGCCAGTTCGGCCTCAAGGCGTATCGCAACCTGATCCCCGGTAAACGACTGCACGGCCGGACGAGGACGGTCTGTCGGCAATGTCAGTAAGACGGGCGCATCGCTCAGCTGTTGTTGCCAGTAATCTGCCTGGCTCGACAATCGCTCTGGCGTCAGCCACTGACGTTGCCAGCTGGCATAATCCGCGTACTGCACGGGTAACGGGCGTAACGGATTCTGTTCACCTTGAGTAAAAGCCTGATACAAGGCTGCCAGTTCACGCAACAAGATACCGTTAGACCAGCCATCGGACACCAGGTGATGGCAGGTGAAGGTAAAGATCTGCTCGTCATCACTGAGCCGGATAAGGCTGACACGCAGCAAGGGACCACTCAATAAGTCAAACGGTCTGGCCGCTTCACTCGCGGCGATCTGGAGCGCCTGCGCTTCTGCCTTGTCTGTATCGGATAGTTGATCTGCACCGGATAGTTGACGCAAATCATACACAGTTAGCGGCAGTTCAGTCGCAGGCAGGATCTGTGCACAGGGCTTGCCGTCCTGACTGCTAAACACAGTGCGCAACGCTTCATGGCGCGCATAAATGGTATCCAGGCTGCGTTGCCAGCACGGAATATCAAGCGACCCCCGCAGGCGCACCGCCAGTGGCATGTGATAGATTTCACTCATGCCATCCAGCTGTGTCAGGAACCATAAGCGTTGCTGGGCAAATGACAATGGCAGGTGTTCACCGCGCACAACGGGCGCAATAGGCGGTAATACTTCTGTCTTGTCTGTCGTCAACTGACGGGCCAGTTGATGCAGCACAGGATTGGTAAACAACACCGACAGAGCCAGCGGCTGGCCTAGCTGCTGCATCCGGTTAGCCAGACGTACGGCCAGCAACGAATGGCCTCCCAACGCGAAGAAGTTATCATCCCGGCCTACCCGCTCCACCCCAAGCAAGGCTTCCCACAAAGTTGCCAGCCGTTGCTCAGTTTCATTTTCGGGTGGTATATAGTCAGCACGTGACTGGCTCGATTCCTGAGGATCCGGTAAAGCACGGCGATCCAACTTGCCATTCGGCGATAACGGCATTGTGTCAATCGGCATAAAGGCCACAGGTATCATGTAATCCGGCAGCAGACCGGTCAGATAGTCCCGCAATCCGGCTCCGTCCGGCACACAACCCTCAGCGGCCACAAACCAGGCAATCAGGCGCTTGTCACCATGACTGTCACAGAGGGGGCTGTCACTGCGGGCGTCCACAACGGCATCGTGCACCTGCGGGTGTGTCAGCAATACCGCTTCAATTTCACCACATTCAATACGGAAACCGCGGATTTTTACCTGCTGATCATTACGGCCCAGGTATTCAATGTTGCCATCCGGCAAGTAGCGAGCCAGATCACCGGTCCGGTACATACGTCCGCCATGTTCGGCATTGAACGGATCACTGAGAAACCGTTCAGCGGTCAGTTCAGGACGATTCAGATACCCGCGTGCGACCTGTATCCCTCCGATATACATTTCACCCACCGCTCCTAAAGGCACTGGCTGGCCATATTTGTCTAACAGATAAATACGGGTATTCGCAACCGGACGACCAATCGGTACGGTCACCAGATTTGTCTCGCGCGAACAATGCCAGGCGGTAACATCAATCGCGGCCTCGGTCGGCCCGTAAAGGTTGTGCAATTGTGCGTGCGGCAACTGACGGTAACACGCCTTCACTAAAGAGGCAGGCAGCGCCTCGCCACTGCAGATAACCCGCACGACAGGCTGACAGCGTTCTGCCGCGCGGCTGTAGGCCAGAAAGCTTTGCAGCATGGAGGGCACGAAATGCAGGGTTGTTACCCCATAACGGGCAATAGTACGGCTGAGATAGTCCGGATCTTTATGTCCTTCAGGACGTGCCATCACCAGTCTGGTCCCATACATCAGCGGCCAGAAAAACTCCCAGACCGACACATCAAAACCAAACGGTGTTTTCTGAAGGACCGTATCCTCTGCGGTCAACCCATATTCTTCCTGCATCCAGATCAAGCGGTTCACTATGCCCCTGTGCTCATTCATCGCGCCTTTCGGTCTCCCTGTTGAACCCGAGGTATAGATGACATAAGCCAGATTGTCCGGCTGGGACTGTGGTGTTGGATTCTCACGGCTCACATCAGATGGCAGGTTGCCATTTAACGGCAGTTCAGGAATGGCTTGCTTGCCGAGCGCATTGCGTCCGGCTTCATCAGTCAGTAGCAGGACGGGATCAGCATCTTGCAGAATGTACTGTAACCGCTCGCCGGGATAAGCCGGATCCAGGGGAACATAAGCGCCACCGGCTTTCAGAATGCCAAGCAGACCGATCACCATGGCCAGACTTCGCTCAGCGCAGACAGCCACCCTGCTGTCCGGCCCGACGCCAAGTGCTATCAGGGTGTGTGCCAGTTGGTTTGCTTGCTCATTGAGCTGGGTATAGCTCAATGTCTGATCGTCACAAGCCTGATCTTCACAAGCTTTATCTTCACAGACCAGGGCAACGGCATCTGGTGTGCGTGCCACCTGCGCTTCGAACAAGGTCTGCAGGCATGCAAACTGAGGATAATCCCTGGCAGTGCTATTCCAGCCATTAACGAGCATGGCATACTCATTGTCCGGCACAATCGGCAGTTCACAAACCGGCAGATCCGGCGTATAAGCCAGTGCATTGGTCAACTCACTCAGCGCCTGTTGCATATAGCCACATACCCGCTCAGCCTCTATCGGCGCAATGACCTGAGCCGTAACAGACAGCATATCGATACCGTCATCCACCGACAGCATAAAGGGGTAATTGGTTCTTTCTTCTGCAGAAATCAGACTCACCCCTTCAGGCAGAGGCAGGCTGTCACCTTCGTTGTGGCGATAATTCAGCAAAGCGCTGAATAATGGCGTTCCTGCCGGTAAACCACTGCAACGCTGCGCCAGTGCCAGCGGGGCATGTTCATGAGCCAGCAGAGCACTCAGGCTTTGATGAGTCTGGCGAACGGCCTCTTCTGTACTGCGGCTATCGATTTCCAGCCGCACAGGTAAGGTGTTGATAAAGAGACCCAACGCACTTTCAGCCCCTTCACCGGATTGCATGCGACCCAGCAACACAGTGCCGAAAACAACACTGTCCTGACCGCTGGTTCTCGCCAGTACCTGCCCCCACGCCAGGTGACAGAGGCTGGCAAGGCTGACCCCCAGTCGTTTTGCATGTCCCCGCAACGCCCGATTCAATTCAGCAGACAGCGTCAGGCTCGCTTCATTGGTTTGCAAGCCATCACCATAAACATTACTCAAACCAAAAGGCAGCACAGGTTCAGATCTATCAGCCAACATGTGACGGAAAAACGTTTCATGCTCGCTGTCACTGACGCCCAGCCGGGCCTGTGCCACCGCATTGCGAAAAGGTTGTGCCGGTTTCAGTGCCGCTTCTTTACCTGCCATGATTTCGCTGATCTCTTCGACCATCAAGGCCAGCGTCGTATGATCACCAATAAGATGATGCCATTGCTGTAACGCGCCCCAGCTGCCGTCCTGCTCTTGCGCAATCACAACATGCAGTAACGGCGCCTGAGTCAGATCCAGCCGGGTATGCCGGGGATCATAACGTGATGCCAATTGCTGACTGATCTGCCCCTGCGCCGAGTCCAACACCAGCTCTGTGACATTGAAAGTAGCCTGTCGCCACACGACCTGGACCGGAGACGCCGTTCCAGATGCAACAAAGGCGGTGCGCAAAATGTCATGCCGAGTGATAACCTGCTGCATGGCAGCCAGCCAATGATCCAGACGTGACCGGCTGTCAAACTGTAAGGTGGCGGACAGCAGGTAGGGATCGCCTTTTTCTGCGAACTGATGATGAAAATAGATCCCCTCCTGTAACGGGGAAAGTGCATAGATATCCTGCACATTGCCGACGCCGCCCGGCACACTGTCAATGATCGCACTAATCTCTTCCTGAACAAGTTCAGCAAGCGGCAACATGTCTGGCGTAATTGTTTGACTGCCAGCCCGAATCCTGTTTTCAGGTACGATCACATCGGCCTTAGGGGCCAGCGTCTGAGCCAGTACCGACAAAGTCGGGGCAGAAAACAATGCCTGCAAATCTGTCGTCAAACCGGCCTTACGCAGTTGAGCCAGCAATTTGACCACGAGCAATGAGTGGCCACCCAGTTCAAAAAAGTTATCATCGCGGCCTACACGTTCGACACCCAGCAGATCCTGCCAGATACGCGCCAGCAACGATTCTGTTTTCCCCTCGGGAGCGACGTAGAACGTTCTTCCGGCTGCGGTCAAATCCGGCGCAGGCAGGGCGCGGCGGTCCAGTTTGCCGTTCGGCGACAAAGGCAAAGCTTTCAGGCAGACAAACGCAGTAGGAATCATATAGTCAGGCAGGCGTCCCGCCAGAAACGCTGGCATCTCGGAATTCAGCTCTCCCCACCCGCGCTCTTCTGCGGCTACCAGCCAGGCAACCAGCCGTTTCTCTCCTGTGCTGTCTGTCAGTGCATCGACAACCGCATCACACACGGCAGGGTGCGACACCAGCTGCGCTTCAATTTCGCTGGGCTCGATCCGGAAACCCCGTATTTTCACCTGATGGTCATTCCTGCCCAGGTATTCAAGGCTGCCATCAGGCAAGTATCTGGCCCGATCACCGGTCCGGTACATTCGCCCTCCCGGCTGAAAAGGATCGTCAAGAAATCGCTCAGCAGTCAGCTCAGGCTGATTCAGGTAGCCGCGGGCAACCTGCTCACCCCCAAGATACAATTCGCCAATCGCCCCTAAGGGTACGGGCTGCGCCAACTCATCCAGCAAATAGACACGCGTATTAGCGATCGGGCGGCCAATTGATGGTACTGCGGCACTTGTGTGCGGATTGCCCGATGTGGCGACAACTGTGGTTTCTGTCGGGCCGTAGTTATTCAATAATGTCAGGCTAGGCGGAATGTCCAGCGGCCAGCGGCGAATACTGTCGCCACCAATCAGCAAAGTTCTCAGCGCCACAGGAAGATGACCGGCTGCAAGGGCAACTTCAGCCAAAGGCGTCACCATGAAAGATATCTGAGCGTCACTGTTACCCCACCAACGCAACAGCGCATCGCTATCACCGGAGACCTCTCTTGGCGGCATCAGCACTGTGGCGCCCAATGCCAGAGCCGGCCATATTTCCCACACACAGGCATCAAAACCCAGACCCGCCATACAGCTAGCACGCTCTCCGGCTTTCAGTCCTGTCGCTTTGGCATGCCAGTGAATCAGATTGAGCAACTGGCCGTGTTCGACCATCACCCCTTTAGGTTTACCCGTTGACCCTGAGGTGTATACCACATAGACCAAATGACGGGGCTGTACGTACCTCGCCAGGTTTTCAGATGAAATCGTCGCAGGTAAACTGGCTTCCAGCTCCAGCACAGGAACATGATGGGCACTTAACGCCGAACGGCCGACAGCATCGGCGAGCAACAACACAGGACGGCAATCATTCAGAATGTACGCCAGCCGCTCACCAGGATAACCGGGATCTAATGGAACATAAGCTCCTCCTGCTTTGAGTACTGCCAGCATGGCCACAATCAGTTCCGGACTGCGCGAGGCACAGATTGCTACCCGGGTTTCTGCCCCCACGCCATAAACCAGCAGTTCATGCGCGAGGCGGTTTGCCCGCACGTTGATCTCCGCATAACTGAATTCGGTATCTCCGCAACGCAGTGCAATGGCATCAGGCGTTTTCTCTGCCTGCTCCTCAAACATGGCATGCACGCAACTCACCGGCGGGAAGTCAGCCGCTGTTGCATTCATCTCCTCCAGCAAATAATGACGTTCGTTCGCATTCAGCAAACTCAGCTCACCTACTGGGATATCAGGTTCATTACCCGCTTGTTCAAGGACAAAAAGCAGGTGTGTACTGAGCCTGTCCACCTGCTCATTGCCAAGTGCTGCCTCGTCATACAGCCAACGGAATCTGTGCCCGGTTTTATCGATTTGCAGTAGTGCGCCGGCATCAATCGGGCAGTCAGTCGCGGCAGAAATATCAGAAATTAATTCAACCACCATTGGCCAGCGGGCGGTTGGCGACAGTAAAGCATGGAACTCAGGATGGAAAGGCAGATGCGCCAGCACACGGTCACATTCCGTTTTCAAGAATTGCCGGACAGCTGAAAAGTGCTGCGTCAGATCCAGAGAAACGTGCACCGGCAACACAGCATCGGCTAACAGACTGTTGACCTGCCTCTGTAACCAGCCAATCTGGAAATCGGTTTGATCCCCCATTCGGGCCAGATAAACAGCGACAGCGCTCAGAAAAGTCGGCAGATCGGTCTTATTGCCCACTGGCTGCCAGGCCGTCGTTTGCCAGCTTGTCGCTGACGAGACGATGTGATGGGCCGGAAAGGCCGAAGGTATAGGTTGCTCCAGACGGGATTGCCAAAAAGAAACAAAGTCTTTCCCTTCGGCAAACAGCGCGGTCAGGCGGGCAGCCTGCTCTTCACTCAGTACAGGCAGACGGTGCCCCGGCTCCAGCTTACACTGCTGTGCAAGCTGTCTCCCTGATTGCACTTTTCCGGATGCGTTAAACCAACCACCAATGCGAACGATTCCCCGTGCTGTCGCAATGTCCCATCCCTGATCGTCAATATGCAGTATCGTGCCTGGTAAGGCCGTGGTCTGGCCTTCGCACACACCCACAGTATCGATGCCGATCAAACCGTCCTTGAGTGCCAGTTTAACCGGACAAGCTTGCGAAGGATGACCGATGGCATACGACAGCCGCTCCAATGCCTCAGCGGGTTGTTCCCAGCACAGCACCCCACCCGCAACAGGCTGAAGGCGGGATACATAAAAATTATCCTGCAAATCCGCCGCATCCACTTTGGCAGCAAGGCGCACGACATATTCAAGCTGGCTGTCAGGTTTATGGCAAAGTGACTGAAGAATGAACTGAAAGCGGCGCTGTAGGTTGTCAAGCTGCGCCAGAGAATGGATATGCGGCGCATCAACAAACATGACATCCAGTTCCTGTGCCTGCCTGTCTTCAAAAAACAGAATCTGCATATCGCTGACCGAGATATTCCCGCCATAATGCCAGCGTGTTTTACATTGCCAAAAGCTATCCCCGTTATCAAAAGTGACAATATTAATCGCAGGACCAAACCAGGATACATCAGCAGCGTTCCTGTCCCGCCGGATATCCTCGCCCCGGTAGAGTTGGCGCCGAACCGTTTTCCCCATCTCTGCCGTCACCTGCCGGGCCAGATGCTCTAGCGTGTCATCAGGGGTTAAGCGCAAAATCAGCGGAACCACATTCGCGGTCATCCCTATGCCATTTCTCTCCCGGGTGCCCGCTACCGGCAGGCTGAAATTCAACTCGGTGTGACCTGTAACACTATAAAAACAAGCCGCCACTGCCGTTGCCAGCAAGTGTGCACGGTGAACACCAATTTGTGTCGCACATTGATCAATCTGATCCAAATCTGCCTTGTCGAGCACATATTTACTGATGTTCATTGCTGAATAAGGGACGTGTTTTTCTTTGCGGGTCAGCGTGTGAACGGAAGACGCGGTATACTGCTTCCAAAACTGACTATCCTTGCCAAGCCGCGATGAGCCCAGATATTTTTTATCGTTCTCATAGAGCTGGGTAAAGCCACAGCTTTCAAACTCAGGAATGGGATGCTGGCCCGCCAGCGCATTGTATGTCAGCACAATCCGGCGGCTGAATTCTTCCCCGCTTCTGCCATCAATCAGCATGTGATGTATGCGGCGGTAAAAAATGCACTTATCTGGTGCCAGACTCAGTACAGCAAAATGATACAATTCGTGCTCAAGGACAGACACGACCCGGTTAGCGTCATTGCGCATCCATGCCATGGCAGCGTCCAATGGATTATGACTGGAAGAGAAATCATACCAATACAGAGGCTCAGTCGTCGGCTTGGCGCGGTACTGATAAAGTTCGCCTTCCTTTTCAACAAATCGCGCCTGAAGAGCGGGTATATCGTGAATTATTATCTCAACGGCCTGGCGCAACAGCGCAACATTCAATGGCCCTTCTATCACGCCATAACCCCAGAAATTAAAGGGCTGCGTTTGCGACATGGTTTCGCTCAGCCAAAGCTCATGCTGGGCCGTGGTAATCCCATGCAAAGTATGTTGCTCTGCACCGACAAAATAAAAAGACTGTAGGCTATTATCATTTAACTGAGCCTGTTTATTCATAATATTCCCTATCTTATTGTCAATACGCAATGAAACTCACTGTACGGCCAGCATAAAAAGGCGCCGACTGACAGTACGAGCGGTAATAAAAAGTGAGGGAACAGATTTGCCCCAACATGACTAATGAGTGATATCAGCTATTACTTTCAGGTATTTACCGGACTATTCACAGCGTAAAGAAGTGTAGGAAAGAGAATTTAACTTGTCTAAACCGCATTCAACAGCAGGAGAGATTTTTGCGTGTTGCAAGTATAAGTGATGAAATTTTCTGTAACTGAGAAGATGAACAGTTTATAAAAAACAAAGACTTTATATTTCCGAAAATAAATTGACTGATAGAACAATAGCCCAGCCGTCCTGCCAGAATTTTATTTTCATCTGATATTTACAATAACGAAACTCAGAAAATACAATCAAAAAAATTGGCGAGTTATTAACTCGCCAATTGTTTATTTATCATGATTTTTAAATGACGTTTAAATGAATCTCTTCATTAACAGGCAGCAATTGCATTTCTGACCCGTTTATCCGAGACAGGGTACGGTGTCCCTAATTGCTGAGCGAAATAACTCACCCGTAATTCCTCGATCATCCAGCGGATCTCTTTTACCTGTTCAGGTATCGGCTGACCTTTGGGGATCTTATTGAGTAATTCTTTATACTCATTGGCAACGGACTCAACTTTCAATATGTGTACTCGGTCTTTATTCGGATCAATCGGCAGTTTTTCCATTCTGCGCTCAATCGCCTTCATGTAACGCAGAATGTCCGGCAGACGTCGCCAGCCGCACTCGGTGGCAAACCCTTTAAAGATCAACCCTTCGATTTGCGCCTTAATATCAGACAGTGCGAAAGCCATACTCAGGTCAACTTTCCCTTTCAATTTTTTGTTGATATTGAAAGCCGTGGTCAAAATCGCTTCTACCTGTTTGGCAATATCGACCACTGTGTCGCCCAGCTCGGCCCGCACATGCTCTTTTAACGCTTCAAACCCATCAGCATCCCAAACCAGGCCGCCCTTTTCTTCAATCAGTTTATCCACACCACAGGCAATACAGTCGTCAATCAGATCCATGACCCGACCATACGGGTTAAAGTACAGACCCAGCTTTGACTTGTTCGGCAAATTCGCATGCAGATACTTGATCGGCGACGGCACGTTCAGCAATATCAGACGTCGCTGACCCTGCTGCATGGCTGTGCGCTGCTCTTCTTCGGTCTCAAACAACTTGATGCCGACCGAATCTTTATTATCAATAATGGCCGGATAGGCTTTGACTTCAAACCCGCCACGTTTCTGCTGATAGCGCTCAGGCAACGCGCCAAAGCTCCAGGTCTTCAGGCCGTCCTGCTCGATATCATCATCGGCAACCTTAGACAGGGTTTCCTGAACTTTCTCTTTCAGGCTGTCTTTCAGCGCGTACAAGTCTTTATTTTCCCGAAGTTTCCGGTTGCGGTGATCCACAGCACGGAATGTGATCTTCAGGTGTTCAGGCACTTGATCCAGATTCCAGTCATCGCGCAGTACCGTCACACCTGTCATCCGCTTAAGTTCTTTCTCCAGCGCATCCAGCAAAGGCATCGACAGTGCCTGCACCCGGGCCAGAAACGCATCGGCATAGTTCGGTGCCGGCACAAAGTTACGTCGTAACGATTTGGGCAATGACTTGATCAAAGCCACTACCAGCTCATGGCGCAAACCTGGGATCTGCCAGTCGAAACCGTCCGGCTCCACCTGATTCAATACAGGCAGCGGAAGATGAACCGTCACACCATCTGTGTCTTCACCCGGTTCGAACTGGTAACTCAGCTTGAGCTTTAAGCCGCCCTGATGCCAGAAGTTGGGATAATCCAGCTCAGTCACATGACTCGCATCACCTCTGAGCAGCATCTCGCGTTCAAAATTCAGCAGCTCTTTGTCTTTCCGGGACGCCTCTTTCCACCAGGCGTCAAAATGTCGTCCGGAAACCACAGTATGCTCAACCCGCTGATCGTAGAACTCATACAACGCATCGTCATCGATCAGAATGTCACGGCGACGGGACTTATGCTCCAGCTCTTCCACTTCCCGCAATAACTGCCGGTTTTGATGGAAGAACTTGTGTTTTGTGTCCCAGTCCCCTTCGACCAGTGCCGAACGGATAAAAATCTCGCGGCTGAGCACGGGATCAATCTTGCCGTAATTCACCTTGCGTTTAGGCACAATCGGAATGCCGTACAGGGTGACTTTCTCAAAGGCCTGCACAGACGCCTGCTTTTTCTCCCAGTGCGGTTCACTGTAGCTGCGTTTGATCAGATGCGGTGCCAGCGGTTCGATCCATTCCGGCTGAATCTTGGCGGCAATACGCCCCCACAGCTTGGAGGTTTCCACCAGCTCGGCCACCATGACCCACTTGGGCTGCTTCTTGAAAATACCTGAACCGGGGAAGATGTTAAATCTGGCGTTGCGCGCGCCCTGATAGTCGTTCTTCTCCTGATCTTTCTGGCCAATATGCGACAGTAACCCGGCCAGCAACGACGTATGTACTGCCTGATAATCGGCAGGTTCCTCGTTATGGCGCAGCTTCAGCTCACGCACAACCTGATGCACCTGAAAATAAATATCCTGCCACTCCCGCACGCGCAGATAATTCAGGTAGTCTGCTTTACACTGCTTACGGAACTGGTTCGCGGACAGCGTTTTTTGCTGTTCCTTCACGTACTCCCAGAGATTCACAAAGGTCTGGAAATCCGATTCTTTGTCATAGAAACGACGGTGTTTCTCATCCGAAACCTGTTGTTTTTCCGTCGGACGCTCCCGCGGGTCCTGGATCGACAAGGCCGAGGCAATAATCATGACCTCTTGCAGCGCACCGTGTTTCGGCGCTTCCAGCACCATACGGGCTAAACGCGGGTCAATCGGCAACTTCGCCAGCTGGCGGCCGACCTCAGTCAGGCGCTTACGCGGGTCAGTCGCGTTGGCGTTCATCGCGCCCAGCTCTTCAAGCAGGCGCACACCGTCCTGAATGTTCCGGCTGTCGGGCGGCTCGACAAACGGGAAAGCCTGGATATCACCCAGACCAATTGCCGTCATCTGCAAAATCACCGAGGCTAAGTTCGTGCGCAGAATCTCCGGATCGGTAAATTCCGGGCGCGACAGAAAATCTTCTTCCGAATACAGCCGAATACAGATACCTGCCGCTACACGACCACAACGACCTTTACGCTGATTGGCGCTGGCCTGCGATACCGGCTCTATCGGTAAGCGCTGCACCTTGGTGCGATAGCTGTAGCGGCTGATACGGGCTGTACCCGGGTCAATCACATACTTGATACCCGGAACTGTCAGTGAGGTTTCAGCCACGTTGGTCGACAGCACAATGCGCCGGCCGCTGTGCGACTGGAACACCCGGTTCTGCTCACTGGCGGACAGACGGGCGTACAAAGGCACAATTTCAGTGTGCTTGATATTGCGTTTATTCAACGCATCAGCGGTATCGCGGATCTCCCGCTCACCGTTCATGAAGATCAGGATATCGCCCATGCCTTCATCGCACAGCTCATCGACCGCATCGAAAATGGCCTGGAGCTGATCACGATCGTTATCGTCGCTGTCATCCATGATCGGCCGGTAACGGACTTCAACCGGATAAGTACGGCCAGATACTTCAATAATCGGCGCATTGTTGAAGTGTTTTGAAAAGCGTTCCGGATCGATAGTCGCTGAGGTGATGATCACCTTCAGATCCGGGCGTTTCGGCAACAGATTCTTCAGGTAGCCCAGAATAAAATCGATATTCAGGCTTCGCTCGTGGGCCTCATCGATAATGATGGTGTCATACTGGCTCAGGTATTTATCGTTCTGAATTTCAGCCAGCAAAATACCGTCGGTCATCAGCTTCACTTGCGTTTTGTCTGATACCTGATCGTTAAAACGAACTTTGTAACCGACGGTTGAGCCCATCTCGCAGCCCAGCTCTTCCGCGATACGGTTCGCCACTGAGCGCGCCGCCAGCCGTCGGGGCTGAGTGTGACCTATGGTTCCCGTGGTGCCCAGCCCAAGCTCGAGACAAATTTTAGGCAACTGAGTGGTTTTACCTGAGCCGGTTTCACCGGCGACAATCACGACCTGGTGCTCGCTGATCGCTTTGGCAATATCGTCTTTCTTCTGACTGACTGGCAGCTGTTCGGGATAGGTAATCTGAGGACAACTGCTGCGTCGGATTTCAACAGACTGCATTGAACGAGCAATGTCCATGGCGATTTCATCGAATACCGCATGGCGAGCCTGTTCATTCTTTATCTTCGCGGCGCCCTGCACTCTTTTCTGCAGACGGAAACGATCGCGGATCAGGCAATCTTTCAGCGCGGCTTTTAATGTTTTTTCATTATTGCGAACCTCGGTCCGCTCAGATGGAGACGTTGTAGACTGAGTCAAGGGATTTCCTGCTTGTATCAGTTGGCCGTTCAGGCTGAATACAAAATACAAATGGCCTGAACAACACATCATAAAACTGCCGCGATTCTAACACATAGTTTATCTTTCATCAGGCAGGCTAAAACTATCCCTTGCATTTTTTCTGCGAGCACTGCAAAGATAAAAGTATGACTGAGGCTGTTGAAAGGAAATGATGATGTTCCAGCAATTACGTGTACTCTTTCGCCAGGTGATGAATGAAGGCGGTGATAACGGAGCAGCGGTTGATACGCCCTCCCTTCACCTGGCAATGGCTTCACTGCTCTGTGAAGTCGCAGATGCCGATCACAGCCGGGATCCCAGCGAGGAAAGTGCAAAAGTCCACTTGTTAGTCAAATTGCTTGAAGTGAATGACGCACAAGCCAGAGCCCTGTTGCACGAAGCGCAAACCCGCAGCGAGCAGTCTGTGTCGGTTTTTGAATTCACCAACAAGCTGCGCTCACTGTCTGCAGAAGCGCGTTACCGCTTGATCGAAGCTATGTGGCAAGTCGCTTTTGCTGACGGCATTTTAGACCCGGTGGAAGAAGCCGTTATCCGTCAGGTTGCAGAGCTGATCTATGTTGACCATGCCACTTTCATCAAGGCAAAACTGTCCGCTCAGGCAGGCGCTTCCGAGTGATTCCCTCTTGGAATGCCTAATACAGAAGACGGATAATGTAAATCGGGTGATTTTGGGGTAAATTTCTGATAATCACCCGCCCATCCAGTTAAGTAATCTACAAAAACGCAATAAATCAGTTCGGTTGAGTCACAAACAGCCAAGCTCGCCTGATAATGCCTTACTTTATCTCGCATTTTCCTTCAGAAAGCAGACATTCAACAAAAGTTGAAAATGTTGATCATTTTAACAAAATTTTTGAACTTTCTCTTTGAATATAAGGTGTGATAGGTCTACGATGTGGCCTCAATAAGAAGAAATGCCAAAATTTCAGCCAAAAACAGAGTCTATTGCATGAAAGACGATAAAAGACCCCTATATATCCCCTACGCCGGACCGGCCCTGCTAGAAACTCCTCTACTGAACAAAGGAAGTGCATTTTCTGTCGAAGAACGAATGTTCTTCAACCTCGAAGGTTTGTTACCTGAAGCGATTGAAACCATTGAGGAACAGGCAGAGCGTGCTTATCAGCAGTACCTGAAATTTGACAATGATATGGATAAGCATATCTATCTTCGCAACATTCAGGATACCAACGAGACACTGTTTTACCGACTGGTTGAAAGCCATATCACTGAGATGATGCCAATCATCTATACCCCGACTGTCGGTGCAGCATGTGAGAACTTCTCCAACATTTACCGCCGTGGTCGTGGTTTGTTCATCTCTTATCCGAACCGTGACCGCATCGAAGACATGCTCAACAATGCTTCCCGTCATAATGTCAAAGTCATCGTCGTGACTGACGGCGAGCGCATTCTTGGTCTGGGTGATCAGGGCATCGGCGGCATGGGTATTCCAATTGGTAAGTTGTCACTCTATACCGCCTGTGGTGGTATCAGCCCGGCTTATACCTTGCCAGTGGTACTGGACGTGGGTACCAATAACCCGCAGCGCCTGTCAGACCCGATGTACATGGGCTGGCGCCATACCCGAATTACCGGCAAAGAATACGAAGACTTCGTCGATAACTTCATTCAGGCGGTTAAGCAGCGCTGGCCAGATGCATTGATCCAGTTCGAAGACTTTGCACAGAAAAATGCCATGCCTTTGCTGGATCGCTACAAAGATAAAGTCTGCTGTTTCAACGATGATATTCAGGGTACCGCTGCGGTAACGGTTGGCTCCCTTCTGGCAGCCTGTAAAGCGGCCGGCAGCAAACTGTCTCAGCAACGTGTTGCCTTCTTAGGTGCAGGTTCTGCAGGGTGCGGTATTGCCGAAGCGATTATTGCGCAAATGGTTTCTGAAGGTATTTCTGATGCACAGGCACGCGGCCAGGTCTTCATGGTCGACCGCTGGGGTCTGCTGCTGGACGATATGCCTAATCTGGTGAACTTCCAGAAAAAACTGGTGCAAACACGTAAGAGCATCAGTGAGTGGGAAACTGACGACAGCAATATTTCCCTGCTGGATGTGATGCGTAACGGTAAGCCGAATATCCTGATCGGGGTGTCCGGTGTGCCGGGTCTGTTCAGTGAAGAAGTGATCCGTGAAATGCACAAGCATTGTGAGCGTCCGATCATCTTCCCGCTATCCAACCCGACCAGCCGTGTTGAAGCCATGCCTGCTGATATCATCCGCTGGACAGACGGTCAGGCTTTGGTTGCCACAGGCTCGCCGTTTGAACCTGTTGTTTATAACGGTAAAACCTACCCGATTGCCCAGTGTAACAACAGTTATATCTTCCCTGGCATTGGTCTGGGCGTGCTGGCTGTTGGTGCCCGCCGCGTAACTGATGAAATGCTGATGGAAAGCAGCCGGGCACTGGCGGAATGTTCGCCATTAGCCATAAACGGCCGCGGCGCTTTGCTGCCGCCGCTGGAAGATATCCAGAATGTGTCTCGCTACATCGCCCTGGCTGTGGCTAAGAAAGCGGTTGAGCAACGTAAAGCACCGAAAAACACCGAAGAACGCATTAAAGAGAAAATCGATGCGAACTTCTGGGAACCGGGCTACCGCCGATATAAGCGGACATCGTTCTAATGATTCGCTTTTTTGATGAAAAAACCCGCCATTGGCGGGTTTTTCTTTTTCCAGCCTGTCATGCTGATGATTTTCACGACAAGTATGACCTGATTTTTACACAACATTATCAACGGATTAAGGTACACTTAAGGCGTTAAGCAACCGTTATTTTGCGTTTTGGGCCTCTATGAAGCTACCTACATTTCTGCGGTATACCGTCATGCTGATGATTGTACTGTTCGGATTCTTTCTGATACTCGACAGATGGGTAGCAGCGAGCACGGCTGATCGTATTTATACCCAGATAGATCTCATCCCTGCCCGTACCGTTGGTCTGGTGCTGGGAACGAGTAAATACATCGCCCATAATCTCAATCCTTATTACAACTACCGGATGGATGCCGCGGTTAAATTATACCGGCAGAAAAAGGTCCAGATCTTCCTCTTAAGTGGTGATAACGCGCACCGTTCCTACAACGAACCCTGGACAATGAAACGTGATTTGCTTAAAGCCGAGATCCCTGACGAAGTGATTGTGCTCGACTATGCGGGTTTCCGGACGTTAGATTCGGTCATCCGGGCGAAGAATGTGTTTGAAGCCAACAGCCTGGTGATTATTACCCAGCAATTCCATTGTGAACGTGCGCTGTTTATTGCCAACCACAAGAACCTGAATGCCATCTGCCTTGCAGTGCCGGAACCGCGCGGGTTCGCCGGATTCAAAATTCGGTTAAGGGAAGTGTTTGCGAGAGTAAAAGCCATACTGGATCTGTACATTCTCAATGAGCAACCCCGTTTTCCCGGCCCCAAAGAGCCCATCTTTACCAGGCCGCCGCTGCGACAAATACAGCCTGAGCAACCTGAACAACCGACTTACTCAGCGCCCTTATCCCCGCTTCTGATCAATACACTCTGAAGTTCAGACACACTGCCGGAGCAGTGCGTCTGTTTCTGGATGTTCAGTCGCCTTGTGCTAAACGCCCGCTGAGATGAGCGTTTTAAAATCGGGCTTGGTGGACAACCGTTCCAAACTCACGGTCTGCAGCTCTTGTCTGAAGGGAGAGTGTTCAAGGAAGTGCATGATATTGTCACCCGCTGCGTCATGATAAATCTCACGATGACGAAATTGTACATACTCAAGCGCAACATGAAGATAAAGCGTCGCCAGATGAGGTTGAAGCAACACTTCTTTACCCGCACTTCCTGCCTCTGCTTCCAGCTTGTGCAATGCATTCGCCAGTCCGGCTTTTCCGCGCCTGCCGAGTTCATTGTCCCCTTCAACAAAACGCCCCAGCGCCACGGTTCTGAACGCTGTCTCCATCATGGTTTTTGCCAATCCCATCACAGAGACTTCAAGCACATTTTGATTATCCACAGCCCGCAAGCCCTCAGGCTGATACGTGGCAATCAAATACTGGCAAATACACAGGCTTTCGCTGAGCGAGACACCGTCATTCAGCGCCAGAGCGGGAATCATGCAAAAAGGATTAACCTGCTCTAATTCTGATGGTGATTGCCAGGGATCGACCCACACCATTTGCAAAGCATCGCACCGGGACAGCAATGCTGTTGCAGTCACAACCCTCGAAAACGGTGAGGTTTCATTCAAATAAAGTTTCATCGTCATTCCCTTGATTAAGATACTGATTGAGAGACAGGTTCGCTTCCCTGTTGCGGCCGCGTGAAAAAGATACATGCAATGGATACAACTAACGCACTGGCACTGACGGCAAATAAAACAGAGTACGAGGCAAGATGGGCGGCATAGTATGCCATCATGAATCCCACCACCCCTTGTGAGATAGCAAAAGACAAGGTCATTGCGCTCCAGGCTTTGGTATGCAGTTCATAACCCACAGATTCCAGTGTATAAGTCGAGACCAAAGTGACCGTGCCCGGTGTGAAAATACCCACCAGCAGGGAAGAGAAAAACAGTGCAAACGGATGAGTGCTGATTAAGGGAAGCGAAACACCCAGTGCTTTTAAAGAAAATGCAATCAATAGCGAGCGTCTGACCCCGGCATGATCACCAAGAAAACCCGTTAAAACAGGACCGATCGCCGCTCCAATCCCGAACGTTGCCCAGTAGAGCCCGCCACTGACAAATGTCATCCCCAGCTCACGCACGATGTAATCCACCCAAAAGAGCGTATGCGGCAGGTAGCCGATGGCATCAAAGGTATAAGCCAACAGGATAAACAACACGGTCATCCCCTGAGATCGGGACATATTCCGGAAGGTTGCCGGGGCGGAACGACTTCCGGATAGCGGCTCTGTTGCCCCCAGGCATTCCAGGTCAGCACAGTCGTCACTAAAGCCACAATCCCCATGCCTATCCATGCAGAAACCACACTGTGATAGATAAGGAGCGGAATCAGTGTTCCGGAGAGCATGGCACCCAGGCCAATACCGGAAAACACCACGCCGCTGATACGCGTTTTGACCTTGGCACTGTGCATTCTCACAATAACGGGCGGGGCGAGTACCATCAGCATGGCGCCTGCAACGCCTGCCAGAGTGCGCAGTACGTAAAACCACACCAGAGGCGCATCCTGAAACGCACAACCCAGATAACTGAGGCTGCTGACCAGCATGGCGACTCGAATAACCTGGCCAACGGTAAAGTGCCTGATCAGAAAATTGGCAGCTGGCGCGCCAAAGATGTAGCCGATTAACGTTGCCGCTCCCAGATAAGTGGCATCTTCTACCCGGAACCAACCGGCTTGGATCAGCGCTGGCATCAGCGCGATATAAGCAAAACGTCCAATGCCATTACCAATCAGTGTTGCCCCAAGACCTGCGAAACTGTACCGGTTAAATATCGAATTACTCTGCACAGGAAAGTGCTCTTCGATTTTCAGCCATCAATGCAGAGAATACATTCACCTTCACACCAATCACCTCAACATTATATACAGACAATTCATTATCCTCTACCAACCATTATGCATCAGAATTTATATCAGCACTATCAGCCTGATGTTATCAAGATGTCAAGTAATTACTCTAATTGGCTGGCTTTGAAGTATCAGGAAGACAGCGAAGGTGAAGATTGCTGCTGCAAACCGTCGCCAGCACCATAGACAGTCATTCGGGATGACAATAAAAAACCCAGCCAACTGGCTGGGTTGTTGTGCATTTCGCTACAATGAAACAATGCTGTTATTTCATTGATAAAACCGACTTTTTATTCCTTACGCTGCCCCTTGTCAGGCAGTGAATACTGTCCCAGCACCTTCATACGTACGCGGCTCATATGCTGCTGGGCTTCTTCCTGAATCCGTTTTTTCAACGCTTTTTTTGTTGATGACATTGTTCGTTAACCTAGCTTATTTATTGTTTTATAACCTGCCGACTGAAAGTTTGTGGCCATAGGCTGATTCAAGCACCCAGACCAGACACAAGAAGATAATGGACCAAAACCGCTATCGCAAGTCAGACATAAGCAAATTTTTACCTGTGTTATCTCATGCCTGATTATTGATACATTTCAGTAAAGTAAAGACAACATGACCTGTATTTGCCCGCCGGCTCTGCCAGATAAGCCGAAACATAATGGGTAGATTCCCACACATTCAAAAATCATGACCTCACAAAAGCCATGACAACTCAGCCCACACCTCACATTCGCGTTAACAAAGTATAAAAAAATGCAACATTTCAGTTCGACAGCACAACAGAAGCGAAAAACGCCTCGTGCCCAACCTACACCATAATTACAGTCAATCTGAAGGAACCTAATTATGACAGCCTTAGCACTGACACTGAAACAGTGGCTGTTTGACCGGAACAGCCTGATATTGCTTGCAGATATCGCCCTATTTTTCGTCCTGCTAAATACATTACCCGTTGAAAAGGAAGTGGCGACGGGTCTGAGTATTCTTGCTTTCGTCGCCGTACTCTGGCTGACAGAAGCCATCCATGTCAGCATCACAGCACTGCTCGTCCCCTTACTGGCGGTCGGTTTTGGTGTCTTTAAAACCAACCAGGCGCTGGGGAATTTTGCCGATCCCATCATTTTTCTGTTCCTGGGTGGTTTTGCGCTGGCTGCTGCTTTGCGCAGTCAGGAACTGGACCAGGCCATCGCGGATAAAGTGCTGGTGATGGCAAAAGGAAAAATGTCCGTCGCTGTTTTCATGCTTTTCGGGGTGACTGCCGGCCTGTCGATGTGGATCAGTAACACAGCAACGGCAGCCATGATGTTACCGCTGGTTTTAGGTGTACTGGCTAAAGTGGATGCCAAAAATCAGCGCAATACCTATGTCTTCGTCCTGTTGGGTGTTGCTTATTGTGCCAGCATCGGTGGGATTGC
Organism: Photobacterium sp. Hal280; assembly: GCF_037162255.1. Taxonomy (NCBI): domain Bacteria; kingdom Pseudomonadati; phylum Pseudomonadota; class Gammaproteobacteria; order Vibrionales; family Vibrionaceae; genus Photobacterium; species Photobacterium sp. Hal280. Next base: position 1,514,451 of record NZ_JARLUO010000005.1, on the reverse strand, counting down.
CACTGTTGTGGGCAGCCCGCCCAATGCCATTGCTGCCGCCGAAGCCGGCCTGAGCTTTACTGACTGGATGGCCTTCGGCTTGCCTATCACACTGGTACTTTTACCTTTGGCCGTTGGCGTACTCTACTTCCTGCTTAAACCAAACCTGAACCACACGTTCGAGATGAACCACAAACCGGTGGAATGGACCAACGGGAAGAAGATCACCCTTGCCATCTTTGCGATCACCGTAGTGCTGTGGATTTTCAGTAAACCCATCAATGGTATGCTGGGCGGGCTGAGCAAGTTTGATACGCTGGTCGCGCTGTTTGCAATCGCGCTGCTGGGTGCATCACGCGTCGTAGACTGGAAAAAAATCGAAAAAACAACCGACTGGGGTGTGCTGCTTCTGTTCGGGGGTGGTATCTGTTTGAGTAATGTTCTGAAAGAAACCGGGACCAGTGTCTTCCTGGCGAACAGCCTGAGCGGCTTCCTGGATCAGGCTGGCCTGTTGTTCACTATCCTGGCTGTCGCGGCTTTCGTGGTCTTTCTGACCGAGTTTGCCAGTAACACCGCCAGTGCGGCCTTGCTTGTCCCTGTTTTTGCCTCGGTAGCAGATGCCATGGGTGTATCACCCGTGATTCTTTCCGTGCTCATTGGTGTTGCCGCCTCGTGCGCCTTCATGCTCCCGGTCGCCACACCACCGAACGCTATTGTGTTTGGCTCAGGCCATATCAAGCAAAGTGAGATGATGCGCGCCGGAGTTTACCTGAACATGGTTGCGATCGCTTTCCTGACCATGGTGGCTTATCTGTTCTGGTAAGTAACATAACGTCCCTGATAACCCTGACAACAATAACAATCGCAAAGCCAATCTCTTTTTTCCGGTGGCCAATTGGCCACCTTTTTTCGATGATTCAGGAATCAGCCGGATACCGAATCCCGATAATCTCTCTGGCAACCGTCATGATGGTGTGTACGATTCGGCTACGCGCCAAACCTGAGTGATCATAATCTTTCCCCTCAATCAAGCGTGCAAACTCGGCAGCTTCATACTGCATGGTATTTTTCGCCTGAAATCGTGACAGCGTCACATCTGGTTCTTCTCGGCGATGAATCACAATGTTGCGGCATTCGGCGATGGTATCGATCACTAAAGTCCCCATTTCCCCTTGCAACTCGCAGGGGATCTTGCTGTCACTCACCTTCGAGTGCGTAATCACGGCATCAAAATCACCGTAATGTAGTACCAGCGTGCCATGACCATCCACTCCGGAATCCAGTAACGCACCTTGCGCAGTAAAGCTGCTTGGCTCACCAAACAAAGCAATCGCCACACTCAAGGGGTAGATTCCTATATCCATTAAGGACCCGTTGGCAAACTCAGGGTTAAAGGTATTCGGGTTTTCGCCTTTGAGATATTTATCGTACCGGGATGAATACTGACAAAAACTGAAATGCGCTTTGCGTAACCGTCCGATTTTACTCAGGCTGTTGCGCAGCACGGCAAAGTTGGGGTTGTATGTGGTCTTCAGTGCCTCGAACAGCACCACATGATTCGCCTGAGCCAGTGCAATTAAAGACTCAACTTCCTGAATATTGGATGCCATTGGTTTCTCAACCATCACATGCTTTCCGGCACGGATAAAAACTTCAGCCTGCGAGGCATGTAAAGCATTAGGACTGGCAATATACACAGCATCTATGTCATCACGGTTTGCCATGGCTTCGAGGTCATCAAAACAATGTTTTATATGATGCTTGCGTGCAAAGTGTTCAGCACTGTCCATTGTTCTGGAATAAACAGCGACAGGGTTGATTTTCCCTGTTTGCTGGGCTGCCTCTATAAAACTGTCAGTGATCCAATTTGTACCGACTGTTGCCACTCTTAACATTTCACCAAACCCTTACCGATAATTTTATTAATTTCATTATCCACACAGGGAAGTTCGGGTAAACGTCAAGGGTTTGATGATGAGCACAAATCCCTGCTTCGATCCCTTGGAGTCCGTTAGAGCTTGAAGTAAGATAACAGGCTGACTCAATGGATTTTCACCGATGTTCCTGCATTTTCCCGCAGAGAAAGCAACCAAATTCATATTTTCGCAATATTAATTTGCCGAAAACGATAACCAGAACAGAGAATCGCTATGTACCACGCCGAAATCACGGGTTGGGGCAAGTGCCTGCCGCCAGCTATTCTGACCAATGATGAACTCAGCCAGTTTGTCGAAACCAATGATGAGTGGATCCAGTCCCGTACCGGGATTCAGGAACGCCGCATCAGCCATGTTGACACCTCAAAGCTGGCAGAAGTCGCCGGTGCCCGTGCGCTGGCAGCTGCCGGGTTAACCGCCAGTGATCTGGACTTAATCATCATCGCTTCCTGTTCACCTGACACCCTGATGCCGAACATTGCGTCCAAAGTCGCGCTGGAACTGGGTGCCAAACGTGCTGCGGCTTTCGATCTGAACGCCGCTTGTACCGGTTTCATTTACAGCCTGGAAACCGCCACTCGCCTGATTCAGGCCGGTAATTACCGTCATGCGCTGGTGATTGGCGCAGAGCGTTTATCCTGGTTGATCGACTGGAGTAAACGCGACACCGCCGTATTGTTCGGCGATGGTGCAGGCGCTGTGATCATCAGCCGCACCGAAGAAAAGCTTGGCCTGCAGGAAGCGCAGCTTGGCTGTGATGCTGAAGGCCGTGATGTGCTGGCGATTCCTGACTTCGGAACCTCGATGGATCGCTTCAATCCGGATCCGGGTCATTTTACCTTTAACTTTGTTGGCCGCGAGATTTTCCGGCGTGCCGTAAGGGGCATGGGGTCAGCGGCCAGTACGGTTCTGGAACGTGCTCAGCTCAGCAAAGAAGAGATTGATGTAGTCATTCCCCATCAGGCGAACAAGCGCATTATTGAAGCCCTGTGCGATCATACAGGTATTCCACTGGATAAAGCGTTCGTTAACATTCATCGCTACGGTAATACTTCAGCTGCGACTGTGCCAATTGCACTCTGTGAGGCCGTTGAAGAAGGTTTCATCAAACCAGGTAATACCATACTGTCGGCGGCATTTGGTGCCGGCCTGACCTGGGGCGCCTGTCTGATCAAGTGGGGACAACGGGTCACCCCTGTTTCAACATCAGATGCCGAGCTGCCGCCTTGTGAGAAAACCGCACGCGAGATTATGCAAAACGCGATTGATCACTGTACCGGCGTGAAGTAAGTACAGCCCGAATGAAAAAGCCACTTAATCGATAAGTGGCTTTTTTGTCTCAATGGGTGTCCCGTCCTGAGATAAGTTGACACATTGGAGACTTATCAATGAACTCATCAAGCAAATCAAAGATAAAACGAACACAGCGTGATTACACATTAGGCTTTAAACTCGCTGTTGTTGCTCAGGTTGAAAAAGGCGAGATGACCTACAAACAAGCCCAAGCACACTTTGGCATTCAGGGACGAAGCACTGTTCTTGTATGGCTAAGAAAGCATGGTAAGTTAGATTGGTCGAAGCCAGTTGAACACTTCCCTACTATGCCTAAATCAAAAGAATCGCCAGCACAGAAGATTAAGCGCCTAGAAAAAGCCCTTGCCGACGCTGAATTAAAGAACATGATTTACAGCGATATGGTGGAAATCCTTAAAAAAGAACACGGAATAGACTTGGAAAAAAAGTACTTAGCCGAGCGCTCTGGCTTGCCAAAGAGCAAGGAAAAGTAAAGCTCGCAACTGCATGTAGGCAGTTCAATTTATCCCGGCAAGCTGTGCATCAATGGAAGCAGCGCCTCGAAGTGCGTGCTGAGGAACTCTTGCCTGTAAAAGAGATGGTAAGGTACTGGCGGCAACTTATGCCTCGGGTTGGTACTCGTAAGCTATACCAGTTGATTAAGCCCCAGCTAGAGAAACAAGGAATAAAGTTGGGACGAGATGGGTTATTCAAGTACTTAAAAAACGAGAACCTGCTGGTCAAGCCAAGGAAGAACTACACCAAGACGACGAACAGCAAACATTGGCTCAGGAAGCACCCAAACCTTTTGAAAGATAAAGTTGTTCATCATGTAGAGCAAGTGGTTGTGAGCGATATTACCTATGTCAAAACAGATGAAGGGACACACTATCTCTCACTAGTTACAGACGCTTACTCCCGGAAAATATTAGGCTATGAATTGAGTAACGAAATGAAGGCTAGCGACGTGGTAAAAGCGCTGGATATGACCATAACCAACCGCCAAACAGATGCAGCAACAATTCACCACTCAGATCGAGGGTTACAATACTGCTCATCAGAGTACCAGGAAAAGTTAAGCGCCAATAGCATGATACCTTCAATGACTGATGGTTATGACTGTTATCAGAATGCGCTGGCTGAGCGGGTTAATGGCATACTAAAGAGTGAGTTCCTACTCTACCAGTGCAATACCCTAAAAGAGCTTATGGTGTTAGTGAAAGAGTCGATATCGACATATAACGACTTGAGACCGCATACGAGCTTGGGGATGAGAACCCCGAGTGAAGTGCATGAAAAAGCCAGTAGGGAATACCTACTGGCTACATAAAAAGCGTCAACCTATTTTAGGACTAGACAGGGCAAATGCTAACGCTTGGCAAATACTAGCGCCTTGATCATATTAGCGCCTCGATGATTGACGCTTCCCCCTGCCCTGATGCACTTTAAGCTGTTTTTTCAAACGGCGCTTATCTGCTGAACGGCCTTTCGGGGCATGTTCAGGCGGCGCAATATTCGGGTTAGGTTCATAACCGGCCAGCCATTCCTGCGGCAAACGCGTATCCAGCAGATCTTCAATCGCCTTTAACGCCCATTCTTCATCCAGACTCATCAGCGACACCGCCAGACCTTCACTGCCGGCACGGCCGGTGCGTCCGATACGGTGAACATAATCTTCGGCTTTAAAGGGCATATCGAAGTTCACGACATACGAAAGTTGTTCTATATCCAGCCCTCTGGCTGCCACGTCAGTTGCAATCAAGGCCCGCACTTTTCCGGATTTAAAATCATCTAATGCGCGCTGTCTTGCCCCCTGGCTTTTATCACCATTAATAGACGCAGCTTTAATGCCATCCAGCTGTAATTCATTCACCAGCGCATCGGATCCCTGTTTGGTTTTGGTAAATACCAGTACCTGTTTCCAGTTGCGTGAGCCAATCAGGTAAGCCAGCAGTTCGGCTTTACGATGTTTATCAACCGGGTAGACAATCTGCTGCACGGTTTCTGCAGTGGTATTGGCAGGGGTGACTTCAATGACAGAAGGGTCCTGCATCATTTTGTACGCCAGGTTCTTGACCGCTTTCGAGAAGGTCGCAGAAAACAGTAAGGTTTGCCGCGGCGATTTCATTCGCCTTAAAATACGCTGGATTTCATCCTGAAAGCCCATATCCAGCATGCGATCGGCTTCATCCAGCACCAGATATTCAACCTGACTGAGATCGATATTACCGACATGGGCGTGATCCAATAAACGTCCCGGCGTGGCAACGACGATTTCGGGGCGATCTCTGAGGGCTTTGGTCTGCATAGTCATGCTGGTACCGCCATACACAGCCACAGAGCTCAGAGGCAAGGCAGAACAAAAGGCGTCCATGTTGTCCTGTACCTGCTGCGCCAGTTCTCTGGTCGGCGTCAGAATCAAGGCTCTGACTGGTGCGCCCTTCCCCTGTTCCTGATTCTTTGCGGTTTGACTGAGCATCCGATCCAGCATCGGTAATCCGTAAGCAGCGGTTTTACCGGTTCCTGTCTGCGCCGCAGCCAGCACATCCTTTCCTGCCAGCACGGCCGGGATCGCCAGTTGCTGTACCGGAGTCGGTTCTGTAAAGCCTTGCGTATTGATCGCTGAGAGAATATCAGCCTGTAGCCCTAATTTGGAAAACGCCATACCGCTGCCCTGATTACGAAAAAGCAGGGATTCTATCCCCTGTTGCCGTGAGTTACCAATAAAAAAGCACCCTTACGGGTGCCTTCAGTCGAATCAGAACAGGGTTCAGACCGTTTCTATATTCAGGAATGCCGCGCCACGGACACCGCCCGCATCGCCATGTTTCGCTTTGATGATTTTCGGTACGCGTGCCACTGACAGCAAGTGCTTAGGCAAACGCTTTGGCAACTCATCATACAAGAGTTCGAAATTGGACAAACCACCGCCCAGTACCACCACATGCGGATCCAGACCGGTCAGCAAATTACCCAGACAAATAGCCAGCAGCTCAACAAAACGTTCAACATGCTCAACGGCTTTGGCTTCGCCTTGGTTGTACTGCTGAATGATCTCAACGGCCGGGACTTTCTCGCCAAAATAATGCGCATAAAGCTGTTCAAAACCGCGCCCGGACAGATAGTTATCAATACAGCCTTTGTTGTCACAGCCACATTGGAACAAAGGGGCTTTGTCGCCCAAGTGAAACCAGGCATCAATGGGCAGACGCGTATGGCCCAGCTCACCGGCGACATGGTTTTTACCGGAAAACACTTTGCCGTTGAACACTAAACCACCACCAAAGCCTGTGCCCAGGATCAAACCCAGTACAGACGGCTCATCACGTAAGGCTTCGTCCCACGCTTCAGACAATGCAAAGCAATTTGCATCGTTATCTATGCTGACCGTACGGCCAAGACGGTTTTCAAGATCCCGACGCAGATGACGGCCTTTTGCAGCCGGGATATTGGATGTCAGTACAGTGCCGTGCTCTGCGTCTTCCATACCGGGGATCCCGATACCAATTTTTCCGGTACAGTCAAAACGTTCATCTGCTTTTTGAATAAGAGCCACCAGCGTCTCAATCAACGCCTCATAATCATCACCCGGCGTCGGCACACGCTCAGTGGCCACACGCTCAAGTTGTTCGTTGAACGCACCAAATTCAATTTTAGTGCCTCCCACATCGAAGCCGTAATACATCGTTGTCTCCATTATTTTACGCTGCAAAAATTATCCATTTATCAGCATATACAGACTGTGACGCAATCCATATTTAGCGGTGCATCCATCAGCGCAAGCGCACATTTATATGAAGTAAGCAATGCAAAGCTGAAAAACACAGTTAAACAAGCGCTTCGGACAGCCCAGCCTGTTTTAAGCGTGCCAAGGCTGAATCCTCAGGCAAAGACCGGTTTAACTTTCCGGCCATATAATTTTCTCGGAATACATCAAACCAGAGATCCAGGATACGGGCATTTTCCTGCTCACCGAAATCGGCCACGATCCGGGCCGCCACTTCTGCCGTGCCCAGCTGATTGTCCTTCGTCGCTTCCCGCACCTGATAACGCGAACGTGACTCAGGCGTGATTGACAGCATAGGGAAATCGTTCAGATACGGGCTTTTACGAAACATTTTTTTCGCTTCAGACCAGCTTCCGTCAAGCAAAATAAACAATGGCCGTTTGCCAGGCGCAGGCACAACCTCGCTGGCAACACGCTCTGGTGTTCCGTACTCCGCCGGGAAAATCACATAAGGTTGCCATTGGGGATCAGTCAGCACCGCAAGCATGGCGGGATCCGGCTCAGTACGAGACCAGATAAATGCAAAGGTATCGGTAAAAAGATCGGCAATCAGCCTGCCGGTATTACTGGGTTTCAGGACTTCATCATCATACATAATCAGCATGAAGGCGGCGTCCGACTCAATCTGTGGTTTATGACTGCAGATACACAGATGTGCTCTGAGCATACAGAACTGACAACGCTCAACTTTTCCACCCCGGGCCAGAAATGGCCGTGTTGAACGGGCAAGACGCATTTCATACAGATTATGAACAGCGTGGATACGCATAGCTAGACTACCAGGGAAAGAAAAAACGCCAGCATTCTACTGGCGTTGGTGACCTGGTGACAAGTCCGTGCCTGCGGTTTCTAAGCGGTCGGGTCCAGAATTTTATACCGGGTCAGCATCTGGCTCTGCTCCCGCGCAATATCAGATACCGTTCTGGCTTCCTCAACCAGCGTTGATAACTGATGATTGTTCACACTGGCCTGGCTGGCGACTTCCTCCACACTTCGGCCCACTTCCATGGAGGCATTTTCCTGCTGTTGAGTGGCGGCAGAAATCGTAATCACTTTATCGGTAATACGCTCGATAGCCCCCTGAATACTCTGAATCGCCGATTCAACCTCGCCACTCAGATGAATGGAGGCTGTCATCTCGCAGCGGCTTTCCTGCATTGCCGCATTGGCGTCTTCAGCCGCCCGGTGCAACTCGGCGATCGTCCGGCGGATCGACTCGGTTTGCTGGTTGGTCTCACTGGCCAGTTTTCTGACTTCATCGGCGACCACGGCAAAACCGCGGCCCTGCTCACCAGCTCTTGCCGCTTCGATTGCCGCATTCAGGGCCAGGAGATTGGTATTATTGGCAATCGAACTGATCAGTTCGACGACTTCTGTAATTTTGCTGACATGCGCATCGAGCGACATCATACAGGTCTCGTTGCGCGCAAACTGAGCATCCAGCGACTGCAAGCGTGCAGTGCTGCGCGCAATGATTTCAGCCCCTTCTTTGGCCAGCGTATTGGCCGCTTCGGCTTCCGTTTCCGACTCAGTGGTGCTTTGCGCGATTTCTTTGATCGAAGCTTCCAGCTCAGTGATGGCAGCAGCAATTGTGCTCAGCTGATCACTCTGCTGACTGAGTGCACGGCGAGACTGCGCCGAAGCGGTCTGACTGCGCTCAGCCGCCTGAGTCAAGGTATGGCCATTTTCACTGAGTTGCGCCATGGCGTGGCTGTTCGTCCGGTTCGACTGATTCAGCAAACGGGCCAGTTCCGCAAACTCTTTCGGTGCATTTTCGTCAGCGATAACGGTCAGATCACCCATGCTGTTTGCCTTGATCACCTCATCCAGCCGTTGCAAAGAGAGGCGAACCGTTTTGCTGACCCAGGCACCGGCGAATAGTGCCAACAGCAAACCGGCGACACTCAGCGCAATAAAGATCATTTTGGCATTGTCGCTGGCAGCCAACACCCCTTGCTCGCTGTCATGGATCATACGCTGCGAACCCGTTTCCATCTCTCCCAGCTTGAGCATGATTTTTTCCACCTGCACTTTTGCCTGATCGGCTTTTTCAGCCTGCGTCTGGATCAGGCGAAGCGTATCAAGCTTGAGCGCGACCATTCCCTGCTCACTAAACAGGCCTTTCACCATCTCAAAAGGGACAGATAAACTTGAGAATTCCGCCAGTTCAGGATTAAGTCGATTCAACTCTTTCCATGCGTATAGCATGCCTGACAAGTTTGTCCGGTTCAGGTCTTTCGCATACGCTTCGGCTTTTTGCAGATCGCTCTCAAACAGCAACGCCACCATGTTGTTGCCCATTTCCTGAGAATGGTTAATGAAGTTGGTGACATGACCCATCGCAGCAGCGTCACCTGCGTACAGGCCGATACTGATCCTGCTCATTTCAGAACGCACAGAGGAAACCGCATAATTCATCGTGGCTTTGTCAGATTCCAGCTTGGCCTGATTGGTCAGAATTTGCTGCTGTGTTTGTTGAATGGACGAAACGAGCTGATTAAATGTGGTGAGATCGCTTTCAAACGCACTGACATCATTTTCAAGCCAGCTAATGCCGTGTTCAGTAGCCAGCTGTTGCAATTTTGCCACAGCATCTTCGACGTGCTGCTCATGACTTTTCAGCGTGTTCAGCGCTGTTTCCAGGCTTTCCATTGTGCCGCTGTTGATCACTTCAGTCAGACTCTGAGCGGAAGCCAGTGATCCCTTAACCATTTCGGCATTGAGTGTAGCGACGGGTAAAGCCAGCTGACTCAGCGAGGCAAACTGAGTCGATACACGGTTAAGCCCTTGATTACCAAAAAATGACAGTAATCCACCGATCACCACAAGAAGCAGAAAGACGGACTGTATCAGAACCACAACTGACAGCCTTGTCCGTTGAGTGCGTTTTTTTGTCATAGTGAACCTTTGTCAATGCCACAATTTCTGCCCCAGCAAAACCAGTTCCAACACATGACAGGGCAATAATTGTGATCTTATTCTCATTTAATTCGCCGATAACATACGACTCAAATATGACAATAAAATGTCAAAGGTAAAAAATGTGTAACGAAAGCTGACAGTTAGCTCAATGTCAGGCACAAAAAAAGCAGCCTCAGCTGCTTCTGCGTTGCTCTCCGGATGCCGTTCTCCGGACATTGTGCTCAGGCGTGAGACGTTTGTTGACTTATCACACTGTCAAACAGATTTTTGACCAGGCTGATATAATCTTCCAGGAAAGTAATTTGCTCAATGCCCGGATTTTTCTGCCATAAGCCGCCTAACATTTCCGCCATATCGTCCAATACAGCATCAGCTTCCTGCATCAGCTTAAATCGAAACTCCGGTTCAAGATCCGGGTTCTGGCCAAAGACTGCCATCAGGTTTGTAGCGATCAGATCCGTGACAACATTTTCTACGGTTTCCTCACTCGCATCAGTACCACTTGCGGCAAACACACTCAGGTGCTCCGTAAAGTACTCGATCAGCGCGTGATAACCATCAGATTCAACAACCATATCTTTTGCTTATTCCACCCAACACTACAGCAAATGATAGAGTGTCCAATTTGTTTTTCAAGCTCTGTGACACCAACTGTGCTCAGGTTAACTATTTTATTTATCAATAAGAATCAGCTAATTTAGCCAGGTACTCACATGCCTTCTGCCAGTCATTATCTCCGAACAGTTAAACAGGCAGATTTTCGCTCTCTGCCGGTACATACTGCCGCTGGAACACTGGTGACGTCAGGAGGGCTTTTAAGTTACAATCCTGCCACTAAAATCTGAACTATAGAGATAGACACCCCAATGAAATTTGTTCGATGGTTCCTTGGCCGGATTATTTTACTGCTTAACGCCGTATTTACTCCAAAATCAATGAAACGCTCTACCCTTGAGCAAAGCGAAATCAATGTGGCTGCAGAAAAGCTGAGACTTTATCAATTTGATGCCTGCCCTTTCTGCGTCAAAGTTCGCCGCAGTGCCAAACGACTGGCCCTTCCGCTGAAGACTCTGGATGCAAAGAAACCCGCGTTTGAGCAGGAACTGATCAGCGGTGGTGGAAAACGAAAGGTACCGTGCCTGCGTATTGAAAAAGAAGATGGCCAAGTTGAATGGATGTATGAATCTGGAGACATTATTCAATATCTCGAGAAACGATTTGCCTGATTTTCATACACACCCGAGAAACCCGACTCCAGTCGGGTTTTTTCAATACGACAGTTTTTTGACAGCCTTCTGATACTTCCACTGCCCGAATTCAGTATTATTTCTTATACAACGCGACCTTAGCTATTTGCTAAACTCAATTTGCTACCCTTATCAATGAGGAGCTCTCATGCGATTCCATCGTACTGCCTGCTTAGTTTTTGCCTCCATATTAGGTGCTGTTGTCACAGGTTCTGCACTCGCAAATCAGGAAGAAAAAGCAGCCACAGAAGCATCCAGTCAGGCTGAAAGCGATGACAGCAAAAAAAACAGCGAGGATAATACGATTCAAGTGGGTGACGTGCTGACGGTTAAACTGGATGCACTGTTACCGACACAATCCGTTCTTGCTTTTGACCGGGTGTTTGCCAGCCTGGGGCGTTATGAAGCACGCCCGGCCCAAATGTTTGATGATCTTTGCCTGACCAATGGCGGCAAGGGTGTGAAAACATGGGATGAGCAGTCTAAGCCAACCGACCTGGACAGCTATACCTGCCAGGAACCCCTGGGTAGCAACCAGGATGCCCTGCCGACCGTGCTGCTGGCACCGGATGGTAAAACCCTTTACCTGCTCTCCGGCCATCATATTCTGACGACATTCTGGGATATGCCTAACGGTGGAACCAGTGTCCCTGTGAAAGTGAAAGTCACTCAAAGCCTGGCTGGCGATGATATTGATGAAGTCTGGAATGCAATGAAAGAAGCAGGACAGATCTGGCTTTTCGATACCCGCGGCGAAAAAATGAAACCCTCTGAATTACCCGAATATCTGGGTATGAAACAGTTAAAACATGACAAGTACCTGTCACTGGTCTTTTTCCTGCGCAATATCGCTTACAGCGATCCTGATAAAGGTAAAACGGTGAATCCGCTGATCCGTCCGATGTCGATTCCTTATATGCAATATTACTGGGCTCAGTATTTGCGTAAAAAAATGAAGGTGTCGAGTTACGACCTGAACGACCCCGATGAGTACGCCGCTGCGCTTAAAGAAGCAGCAAGCCTGATTGTGGCGGCAGCAGATGATGAAAATATTGCCTCATCAGGCAAAACCGCGAAAGAGTTGGGTCAGTTTGATGAAATCAATACCAAAGCACTGGATTCATTACTCACCCGGCCGACCTCAAGCTGGAGCTACGCATTAGCCTATCGTCAGCGGGAAAAAGAAGAATCCACACCCAAACGCATTCTTGAAGAGCAAAAAGCGAAAAAAGAAAGCGCTAAAAAAGTAGAGACACCCGCTGTCGACGCCGAAAAGACAGAGAACTAAAGACAGTACGATGCAATCAGGGCGAAACGCACCTCGCCCTGATTATCGACTTTTACCTGAAGTCATAAACAAAACTGTCATCAAAATCATGCCCACCAGTACAGCGACCGATGCCAATGCCAGAACCGGGTCCAGCACGTCCGGGGCAACAATATTGCCATACAATAGAAATAGCCCGACCACCAACACCAAAATGCCAGCCTGGTGGACATAAAACTGAACCTGAGATAAAGCACTTGAGCCGTTTGTCAGCCATAGGCGATGGCACAAACCATAGATGAAAGACACAACAAAGGCAGCCAGCATGATGTGAGCATGCGTCACCATTTGACCATGGTTGTGAGAAGCCGCCATGTAAATACCTAACAACAGCCCGAGAATAGCGTAGATAAAGCTGGTGATGACATATTTCCGATCCATATGACCTCCTAACGAGTACAGGTCAGGCTGAATAGCAGGTGCAGTCAGATATCCGTTCAGATCAGAATAGATAAAGCCAATGGCGATGGCTGGATAATTTGCGCCTTTTTATTTCGGCTTTCGGCCTGTCTGCAATCAAGCGCTGCAAACAGGCCGAAACAAGGTGACAGGCAGGTACTGCCTGTCAGCCATTGGCCTCGAGAAAGTATGGTGTTGTTTCAGCGATAAACCGAAAGCCATGCTTTTCCACAATTGGCCGGCTCATGGCAGATGCGTCAATGGTGAGGTAGCGAACTCCCCGCTGTTTGGCATCATTAATCCTCTGGTGCAGTAACGCGGTGTAATAGCCTTTGCACCGGTATTCAGACAATGTGCTTCCCCCCAAATGCCGGCAAACGGGCTGTCGGCACTGTATAAAATCCAGGCCGACGAAACGGGAATATGATTATCATAGATAACATAGACAGCGACATCCTCGGGGGAAGCCTGCTTTATCTGATGTAAATGTAAGGCATGACTTGTATGATCTGTACCCCATACTTTTTCCTGCACAGACATGGCTTCACGAATACCATCCAGATCATCAACTTCTGTTATGTCTGCAGTCACAGGCAAAGTACCTTGAATACTATCCAGTTCCAGCACCATAAAGGACTCAGAACCCTCCCGGGTAAAACCTTGTTCAATCAGATGTTTGCCTATATTCGCGGGTGAATCAGTGGAATAGATTTTCCACTCAAAAGATTTCTTCTGTTCTGAAAAGAAGTGAATTTCCTTTTGGATTGCCGAAATGACCTGTACTTCATCCAAATGGAAATACGTAATATAGCTGCCCTGACACTCGGGTGAGACGAATCTGACAACCGACCCATTCACTTGTTTTTCATAGCCGGGCACTGTCTGCCCAATACGCTCAAACTGATTGTATAAAGCCATAATTTCCTTGTTATCCATGTCGCTTCCCTGTTGTGCCGGCCCAATGCAGGCAGCTTGATATTCGTGTGACGCCCTACTGATGAATAATGTAGTGAAGCGCCTCGTCACTGTGATAGTCATGAATCGTCTGACAGTGACTGACTTTATTTCCGACGATCACCAGATTTACACCCAGCTCCTGACATGCTCGAACGTCCCACTCGGCATCACCGAAATAGGTCAGTTGTAAATCCGTATCGCCCGCTCTTTCCCGGGCGAGCTCCATAATGCGAGCGCGGGAATAATGATCGTTTGATGACGCCATACTGACATCTTCAATCTGAAAGCCCGCAGAGATCAGCTTCATTCTTGCTGTTTCCCGCCAGCCACCGGTTGCCAGAGACACAATAAAACGCTCATCAGCCAGTAAACGGTGAAAGAATGCTTTGGCTCCGCTGACCTCTAGTGCAGGACGATGGCGCAAACGCTCCCTGATATTCTGAATAAAAACCGCTTTGACCCGTCTCTCAAGATCAGCAAGTTCTTCATCCGGCGCCTGAATTTCAATAAAAGTGCGAAGGATCCCTCTGTCGGTAGCATGCGGATAATCACTCCAGCTTTGATAGAGATCCAGACCAGTTACCAACTTCACCGCCCTAACAAAACAATTTTCATCAAATTGACTGGACTGAATTAACGTATCGTCTACATCAAACATTACATGATACATAAGATTAATTTGTTCCTGCAGTTGGTATCCGGCTTCACAGACTCTCACGAGTCAGTACCGAACCCTTCCAGCCACGCCTCGGCTTGATCACGCTGATCGCGGTTAAAGGATTTGATATTCAAGCCTGGAATCAGGAAACCTTCCGCTTCGCTGACTTTCTTGACCCAGTTTGTATCGGATAACACAGCAGCGCGGTCAAATTTACGGATAAACCTCATCATTGACGGAAAGCGTGACAATTCAACACCAATCGCCCCCATGGACGGCAGATGGTATTCCACGATATCAAACAGCATTTTGCCATTCTGAATATCTGATGATTTATCAAGCAGTTCATCCAGCGCCGATCTCATCTCCTCTGAATCCAGCTTACCGCTCATTTCAATGTCGAGCCTGTCATTACCCACTTTTTCAACATTAAACATATCGCCTCCAACGTGCCAGTGTGCAACGTATACCTTGTAAGTATTGCTCAAAAAAGCCTTTACACGAATAATCTGTAGCGTCAGTCAGCAATAAGCATTCTTACTGGCCGCTTTGACTCCACTGGCTGGCAAGCAGACCATAAATCGCTGAATCTGACATTTTACCGTCAACAATCCACCTTTCAGGCAAATACCCTTCCTGTGAGAAACCCAGTTTCGCCAATACTTTTGCCGAGCCTATGTTATCCGGGTCAATTTCTGCCTCGATCCTGTTGAGTTGCATTTCCTGAAAAGCAAACTGAATCAGGGCAAAGGCGACTTCATGGACAATACCTCTGCCCCAGTGAGCTTTGGCAATACCAAAACCCAATTCAGCTCTGCGCGAATATTGATCAATATTAAAAAGCATACACTTGCCTAACAATCGCTGTCCGGGCTGTTCATAAATCCCCAATACCAGCTTTTCCGGCTCATCCAGTGACGGTTTTGATGCCTGAATATAATCATTTGCCTCTTCGATGGATTGCCATGGGCAGCTATCCCAATATTTCATCACGTCCGGATCAGAGAAAATATCAAACAAAACCCCGGCATCACTCAGGGTCAGTGGGCGTAGTACGCATCTTTGGGTGGTCAGTTCCAGCACAGCTCATTCCTTATTCTTTATATCCAACTCATCGGCATGAATTTTATTCATCACAATGCAGATGAAACAAGTTGTTTATTAGAAATAAGAGTCTGAGCGCATGATTTTTATCCTTGTCCCGCCAGTAAAGACATCAGGCACAGAGATCAAACATAAAGAGTAGGCATGAAAAGCAGGCACGCAGAGCAAGCCTGGCATAAAGAGCAAAAAATTAAAGTCATGCCGTAGAAGAAAAGAAAGATAAATGGCAGGCCCCAATCAGCATAACAGGAGCCTGTATGGCGTTGCTTATCGGCGGGCTTTTGCGAGGAAAACATCCAGTTTATTGGCAAATTGCTGCCTGTCAGCCTGACTGATAGGTGCTGGGCCACCGGTTTGGATACCGCTGCTGCGCATGGTTTCCATAAAATCCCGCATTTGCAGGCGCTGTTTAATCGTATCTTTGCTGTACATTTCGCCACGTGGATTGAGCGCATGACCGCCTTTGGTAATGACCTCGTCCGCAAGCGGGATATCGGCAGTAATCACCAAATCACCTGGCTCAAGCTGCTGAACGATATGATTATCAGCGACATCAAAGCCAGCCATCACTTGCACCGCCCGGATATGCGGTGACGGCGGAACACGGATGGCATGATTCGCAACCAATGTCGTGCATACACCTACCCGATGAGCGGCACGAAAAATGATTTCTTTGATCACATTCGGGCAAGCATCAGCATCAACCCAGATATTCATGATGGTTTCCTTAACTCTGGTTCAGGGCGCATTGGCCAATTCGCTTCCTATTTTGCATAAAAAAAGCCGCCCGAAAAGGCGGCTGTCTTTAAAAGTACCGAATTAGCACTCAATGCCTTGCTTGTGCAGGTACTCGTCATAAGTACCGTGGAAGTCATTTACACCGTCTTTGGTGATTTCAATAATACGGGTAGCCACCGAGGAGACAAACTGACGGTCGTGAGAGACAAACATCAATGTCCCTTTGTAGTTTTCCAGCGCCAGGTTCAGAGACTCAATAGACTCCATATCCATGTGGTTGGTTGGCTCATCCATTAACAGGATGTTTGGCTTTTGCATGATCAGTTTACCGAACAGCATACGGCCTTGCTCACCACCGGAAATCACACGAACTGATTTCTTGATGTCATTTTGCGAGAACAGCATACGGCCCAGAATACCGCGAACAACCTGCTCGTCATCGCCTTCATTCTTCCACTGGCCCATCCAGTCCAGCAGATTCATGTCGGTGTCGAAATCCGCGGAATGATCCTGAGCGTAGAAGCCGATATTGGCATTCTCAGACCACTTAATCATACCGCTCATCGGCGTCATCGCGCCTGCCAGCGTATTGAGGAAGGTCGACTTACCGATACCATTTTCACCAATGATGGCAATACGCTCACCGACTTCTACCATCAGGTTCACGCCATTGATCAGGATGTTTTCACCATAACCCTGCTTCAGGCCTTCCACTTCCAGTGCGTTACGGAACAGCTCTTTTTCCTGTTCGAAGCGGATGAACGGGTTTTGACGGCTGGAGGCTTTCACTTCATCCAGCTGAATTTTATCAATCTGCTTCTGGCGAGAAGTGGCCTGTTTCGCTTTCGAGGCGTTAGCAGAGAAACGGCTGACGAAGGTATTCAGTTCAGCAATTTGCGCTTTCTTCTTCGCATTATCAGCCAGCAGGCGTTCACGGGCTTGCGTCGCTGCCACCATATATTCATCATAATTACCCGGGAACAGGCGCAGTGCACCGTAGTCCAGATCCGCCATATGAGTACAAACAGTGTTCAGGAAGTGGCGGTCGTGCGAAATAATGATCATCGTGCAGTTACGCTGCATCAGCACCTGCTCTAACCAGCGGATCGTATTGATATCCAGGTTGTTCGTCGGTTCGTCCAGCAGCATGATTTCAGGATCGGCAAACAGGACCTGAGCCAGCAGTACCCGTACTTTCAGACCCGGTGCCACCTCGCTCATCAGGCCGAAGTGCAGGTGCTCAGGAATCCCCAGACCGAGCAGCAATTCACCGGCGCGGGCTTCAGCAGAATAACCGTCCATTTCAGCAAAGTCGGTTTCCAGATCGGCAACACGCATCCCGTCTTCTTCAGACATTTCCGGCAGCGAGTAGATACGGTCGCGTTCTGCTTTGATTTCCCACAATTCTTTGTGGCCCATAATCACGGTGTCAACAACAGTGAACTCTTCAAAAGCAAACTGATCCTGACCTAACTTCGCCATACGCTCGTTAGGATCTTTACTGACCACACCAGCAGAAGGCTCCAGTTCCCCACTCAGGATTTTCATGAACGTCGACTTACCGCAACCATTAGCGCCGATCAGGCCGTAACGGTTTCCTTCGCCGAATTTAACGGAGATGTTTTCAAACAGAGGCTTATCGCCAAACTGCATGGTGATGTTCGCTGTTGTGATCAAAATAGGTTCCTACAACAATAATCAGACATGAAAAAAGCTGCCCTGATAGCATTGGCAGCTTTTCATCGGAAATTGGCGGGTATATTAACAGATGACGTGAGTTTTATCACGCTTTGTCTGTTCACTGAACAAAAGTGTCCGACAGTGCTCAGAGACGGCAAACGTGGCATTCTGCCTGAGCGTTACCCATTGCAATGCAGTTTACTGACTAAAATATCACCGGATACTGAGAGAAAACTTACCAGCACGCTGATGACAGCGATTTCTGCAGGGCTTGACACCGTTTTAGCGGCCTCTTCCGATTTTTTTGTAAAAATACCAACTTTATCGAGGAGTTGTTCCCTGATAGCTATTTTTTCTTGTTTTATTACAATCATCCTATTATTTCTCAAAAAATAAGTTATTTTTCACCTCACACTTATTCCAGCATATCACTCTGACCAAACGACCAAGATCACAAGTTACAAAAGATCTGGATCACAAATACAAGTGATTAATTTTACTAGGATAATAACCTGCTCACCGTTATAATCCCTGCCCATAAAAACGATAACAGTTCACAGGATAAATGCCTGTTTTTCTTCCCTATATGTGAAAGGTCCTAAGTAAAGATGAGTCCGGAAAATTACCTCCTAGACTGGCAAACAAGTCAAACTAATGCTGAATCCATCTCACCAATTCTTGGCCAGCTATATCGACAAAAAGGCGTCGAAGTGCTGTTGTTCGGTCGTCAGGTAGTCAATGCCTCTGTTATCGACCTGATTAAAGCCCACCGTGTTGGTCGCCGTTATACCGGCACTGATATTTCTCCTTCCCTGACCCTGCCCTTGGTCGAAAAGCTGAACGACATGGACCTGTCGCCTTGCCGTATCGATATCGGTCAGCTGGCACATGCCTACTGGAAAGATCACAACGATGAGAGCAATCTGGATGACTTCCTGGCAACGGCGCTGGCTGACTCGCTGAGCAGCACGCAAACGCTGCAATCACGTGATGTTGTCCTTTATGGTTTCGGACGCATCGGCCGCCTGCTGGCTCGTCTGCTGATTGAAAAAAGCGGCCCGGGTTACCCGCTGCGCCTGAAAGCGATTGTGGTTCGCGGTGGCAAGCATGGCGATCTGGAAAAGCGTGCCAGCCTGCTGCGTCGTGACTCAGTACACGGCCAGTTCAACGGCAGCATTACTGTTGATGAAGAGCGCAAAGCCATCATTGTGAACGGTAACTACATTCAGGTTATTTATGCGAACAGCCCGGCAGATGTTGATTACACCACTTACGGTATCAACAATGCGCTGGTCGTCGACAACACTGGTATCTGGCGTGACGCTGACGGCCTGAGCCAGCACCTGAAGTGCCCTGGTGCAGCGAAAGTGTTGCTGACCGCGCCGGGTAAAGGTGAAATCAAGAACATCGTATTTGGTGTGAATGAAACAGACATTCTGAGCGAAGATACCATTATCTCGGCGGCAAGCTGTACCACCAACGCCATCACACCAGTACTGAAAGCTGTTCACGATAAGTACGGTGTACTGAACGGACACATTGAAACTGTTCACTCTTACACCAACGATCAGAACCTGATTGACAACTTCCATTCCGGCGAACGCCGTGGACGCTCTGCATCACTGAACATGGTTCTGACCTCGACCGGTGCTGCGAAAGCGGTTGCCAAAGCACTGCCTGCGCTGGCGGGTAAACTGACAGGTAACGCGATTCGTGTCCCGACTCCGAATGTGTCCATGGCGGTGGCAAACCTGAATCTGGGTACGGATGTCTCTGCGGAAGAACTGAACACCTACCTGAGAAACGTCGCCTTGAATTCGGCTTTGTCTGGTCAGATTGATTACACTCAATCGACTGAAATCGTCTCCAGCGACATCGTTGGCTCTCGCCATGCAGGTGTTGTCGATGGTGCGGCGACTATCGCACAAGACAAACGCTGCGTACTGTATATCTGGTATGACAACGAATTTGGCTACAGCTGCCAGGTCGTTCACTGTATGGAACAGATGATGGGCGTTCGCTATCAGACCTTCCCTGCACTGAAATAAACCCTACACAATAATAACTATATTCTCTTGCTGAACATTCGCCGCCTGGTCTAACTCACACAGGCGGCATTTTTATTTTCGCGGTACCGGAATCAGAAGCGTCAGTAACAATTATTCCGCAAAACCAACAGAGACTTTTTCAATATCCGCTTCGCCGCTCACGCCTGTATAATCAGACAGATTATCTTCGATACTTGTATTACTGCCCTGGAAGTAAGCCCCGCCATCTGGTACTTGGTCAAAACTCACAGATGTTGCGGGTGTCGTACTTTGGTCGGCTAAACCCACACTCGCATTCACAGGTGTCGACGCACTGATTTGCGACAATGCCAATTCAAATGCACTGTAGACGGCGTCTGAACCATTGAGATCACCGCTCAGGCTACGCTGAGGATTTTTAATTAAATCAAAACGAAGGGCTGTTTTACCTGCATTATCCGTCTGCGTTATTGTGCCAACAGATTTAACACCCAAACTTGTAATTCTTCCGCTTTCAGACT
Source organism: Photobacterium sp. Hal280 (assembly GCF_037162255.1). NCBI lineage: Bacteria > Pseudomonadati > Pseudomonadota > Gammaproteobacteria > Vibrionales > Vibrionaceae > Photobacterium > Photobacterium sp. Hal280. The sequence continues at coordinate 1,493,875 of NZ_JARLUO010000005.1, read as the reverse complement.
TAAAGTTCGGAGATTCATCAAACACAACAGTATGTCCGCCGTCCTGAACAAAAATGTAATACAGGTTGGAGGTTGTATCTGTCCAACCCGTCCCAATACGCTTCATTCGGACCTGAATGTCGCCTTCATCGATATTGCCTGAATTGTTTAAATCAAAATTAACCGCTACCTCAAATAGCTGATCATCAGGTATGGTCGCTGGCAACTGACTGGCCAGATCGACCTGAATACTCATGGGTTCCGGCGTAAAAAGCGCATCATTCACCTCTGTGGTCACTGTGGAGCCTAGAGAGTCTTGCTGAGTTGTCTGACTGGAACTGGATGAATCACCACCACAACCCGTTAATCCCATTGCCGCTAACAATAATAAAGATACTGTTGATTTTCTCATTACTTTTCCTTTCATTATCACATTCACCTTTTTCTTGATAAACAAGGGTGATCAATACAAGCACTTTTTTGAAGCGACGACTTTTCGAGATGTATTCAATAGGATTCATTCAGAGTTGATGCGCATCACATCAGTAACCCGCAGTTAAACAAACAGCAAACATTTGAAATCGCGAATAGATAGATGATGTTCTGATAAAGAAATAAAAAAAACCGCCCGGATTAGAGGGCGGTTTAAAGGCAGGATAATTGTGTTTTGAATGAATCAGAACTTCACTTGGTAGTTCAGGGTGTAAGTGCGACCACGGCCACGGTAGTCATATGCAGCCGCATCGTAGTGCGCAGAATACAGAATTTGCGCACGTTGTCCCCAAAGCGTCGTATAGTCTTCATCGAACAAGTTATTGATACCAAAGCCTAAGCTGCCGACGGGTAACTGATAGGTACCAACCAAATCAAACAGCGTATAGCCATCAATCTTGTTATTCTCTGGCTGTTTCGCATTCTTCGTTTCATCTTCATAATCAAACAGAGTCTGAGAATGAAGCTTCACAGCTAAATCAGCGTCATACCAGCCAATCCATGCGTCGGCTTTAGAAATACTTGCTTCACCGGCAGAAACATCTTTCCATTGACCGTCATCTTCCAGCTCTGAGACAACGTAATGACCTGAAGTGCCGACCTGAATATTGTCAGTTGCCCAATAAGTCAACAGCGCTTCAGCACCGTAAACACGCTTCTTGTCATCAACACTCTCAATCAGCAGCGTGTTTTTATTGTAGCTGACTGATTTATCAGATTGTGAATAATAAGCGGCCGTCTGAACGCTGACGTCAGCTAGCTCAGTACGGAAACCAAGCTCATAACTGTTGGTTTTAATCCCAGACATTTTAGAATCATTCACATTGATGCTATCGTTCAATGCGTAATGACCATTGGCATCAACGGCCGAATATGTCCCCTGGCCGTAAAATTTCGCAGGATCCGCTAAGTCGAAGCCTTGTGAGAAGTTTGCCCAGACTTGAGTTTCCGGAGAAAACTTGTAGATGGTCCCTAAGTTAAACAGACCGATGTTGTAGTCCGTCGAACCACCCGGTACAGCGTCAGCAGAGACACCTTTTCCGGCAGCAATGTTCTTTTGGACACTGTAAGCGACAAAATCATCGATTTCGTTATCGATATATTGGAAACGATAACCACCCTGAACAGACCACTGATCGGTAATGTCGTAACCCGCCTGGATAAAGGCAGCAATAGAGCTGACATCGACACCTGGATATCGACCCACTTTCGCATAGGTCTCGTTCACCAGGTTACCTGAATTATTTGCAACAGTCGGATCAAACAGCGCCTGATTGCTGTCAAATGAATCAATATAGCCGTCCAGACCATAAACCAGATTCAGATTTCCGAACTGCTTTGCCAGCGCCAATTGTAAAGACAATACATCTGTTTTTTGCTGGGAGGATGCTTGATAGTACGGCGTATATGTCTGGTCTTCTGTTCGATATGACAGCTCGGCAATCAGTTGATGACTCAGGAAGTCGCTGTTGCTGTATGCCGCATTCAGCAAAATACGCTCGGTACCATGCTGACGATCCGATTCAAACCCTTTGCGAACATCAACAAATTGATTGTTCACTATGTACAGACCATAGGGTGAATCCTGCTGGCTGTCATAGTACTGCGCCAGTAAGTCCAGTGACTGTGTATTAGTCAAAGCAATGGTTGAGTGAATCTGAGTATCAATCGTTTCGTTATACTGCAAAGAGCCTTGTGAAATGTCTGGCGTGACAATGTCACCATTTGCATCGTAAAACCCCTGCGTCTTGGTATACACCGCAGCAGCACGCGTTTTCACACGCTCAGTACCACCTGAAATAGATTGCGCCAGCTTATAATCAAAATCATCGCTGCTGTTGAAGCCAGATGTTGTACTGACATAGCTTTCAAACTGAAGCTCTTCACTTTCCGCTTTTTTGGTGATGATGTTAATCACACCACCGGTTGCCCCTGCACCGTAGATAGAAGTGGCACCTGACAGCACTTCAATACGTTCAATGTTAAACGGGTCGATGGAATCAAGATGACGGCTGATTGGGCGAGAAGACTGAAGGGATACACCGTCAATCATCACCAGCATGGCGCGGCCACGCAGGTTTTGACCATAGTTTGTACGGGCACCGCTACTCACATCCAGCGACGGGATTGAGTCTGCCAGAATCTCTCCTAATGTTTTACCACCACGGTATTCTTGCTCGATTTGAGCATTGTCGATGTACCAGACCGTACCCGGAATATCACTGATTGCTTTCGGCGTGCGGCTGGAGACCACCACCATCTTTTCTTCCGTTGTCTTATATTCTTGAGCGAAAGCTGCGCTGGAGACAAAAGTAGTGGCGGCCACTGCAGCTGCCACTGTCGTCAATTGAAACATCCCTTTTTTCACGGACATGATTACCACTTCTTGTTTTAAGTTAACTATCAATACAGAGTTTGATAATCATACTCATTTGCCACTTTATTTCTATATCCAAGGTAAAAAAAGTTCAAATTTTATTTATTTTTTTAAGGCCTTATATTTCATAAGGATATCTATAAGGCCTGATTGCCGCTTAAGATGCCTTGGCATACTCAGTGACCAAGCGCTCTGTCACCCACTCGATCATGCCCTTATCACTTTCAATATCGAAGACAGATTTTTGACAAAGCTGATTGATAATCCGGGCACTGCGCCATGCCATCAGGCTCAACTGGGGTTCCGCTATACCATGGCTGTGCATACCTGCATTCACTGCGAAAATTTTATTGTCAGCGCTGCCTTTCCATTTCAATTCGAAGTTAGGCATCATACCGTATCGGCCTTTCTCATCCAGTTCCAGTAACGGCAAAATGGATTTCAGGCACTGCGGATAAGGTGAACTGAAACCGGTAGCCAGGATAATGATATCGGCTTCATGCGCTTCCACCTGCTGGCTCAGTGCATTGAGTGACTGAATGGAAAAACCGCCAGGCTGATTGTCAACGGCACTCACCGTTCGATGCGGCAGCAGGCGTACCCACTTGTCTTCTTTCAGAACATCAAACCGATAGTAAAGCTCGCGATAAATCGCTAATAAAGCTGCCTGGGTCACGCCATCTGAAGTCAGCTTCTGGGCATCAATTTCAGACTGTTTGACTGACGGGTCCAAATCCAGGAATGTTTCAACATATTCAGGCGTAAAGAATTCATTGGTGAATGCCGCTTCGTCAAGTGGCTGGAAGTTCGAACGACGGGATAACCAATCCAGGCTTTTCGCTTTGCCCCATTTGCCATTCAGCACATTCAGGAAAATATCAGCACCACTCTGACCACCACCGACCACCATAACGCGCTTACCGGTAAAATCACGATCACGCAGGCCCATTTCAGCTGCATGAAACACCTTGTCACTGATATGCGGCTTGGCACAATCAGGAATGAACGGCACCTTACCTGTACCAATACAAAGATTTTTCGCTAAGTAGGAACCATTATTGGTCTCAATTTCAAACGCTTCTCCCGTGTACTCAATATTCTCTACACGACTTGAAAACATTACGTTTGATAATTGATGTGCTGTCCAGGCCAGATAATCGGAAAATTCATGACGGCTGATGCAACTCAGCTCTGCAGACAAAAAGCGATAAAACTTTTTCTGATCAACCAGGTATGAAAGAAATGAGTAAGGATTTTGCGGATCAACCGCCGTCACCAGATCTTTCAGAAACATGGTCTGCATATTGGTGTTATCCAGCAGCAACCCCGGATGCCAGGAAAAAGATTCGCGACCTTCAAAAAAGCAGGCATTCAGCTCTGTTTTACTGTCAATAAGTGCCGCCACACTCAGATTGAACGGCCCTACACCCACACCCGCCAAGTCCAGACATTGTTTATGATTATTCATTTCCATTTCTATTTCCTTATTGTTATCGGGCCAAAACCAATGGGTTATCCAGCATGTCGTCCATGTCCGGCAACATTCGGGACGCACTGCTATCAGTGCTATGTCTGAACTTCGCCAGATTTAATCCAATACGCAAAATTCGGGGTTTAAACAGATCCAGCCGCTGATATCGCTCTTCCAGCTCAGGATGCTGGGAAATATGCTCGTTGATTCGATCGCCAAGCAAGCGATAGAACTGCTGCTCGGTGAAGCCCAGTTTTTCAGTTAACGGGGAGATAAAACGCAGTACTGTGACGAAATGACCCGTTTGCAAATCATGGATGATCAGCTCTTCAGGTAAGCGTACCGTCACGGCTTTGACCATAGGATCAAGCGAGTCCTGCTCGGGCAAATCACGCTCAACCAGACGCATATCACCTTGGAAATCTTTCAGCAGAATGCGTTTGGGTGCGAAATTTTCCATCACGATAGTAATATTCTGACCGTGAGCAATCAGCGACACGCCATATTTAGTCAGCAAGTGATAAAACGGTATCACGACAGCATCAAAGAGCTTGGTCAGCCATGCTTCGACAGACAACCCCGACGCTGCAATGTATTCGCCGATCAGAGGATTGCCCTGAGAATCAGACTCCATCAGGGCAGCCATCAGAATAGCGGATTCATTAGCTCTCAGCTTAGAGGCCAGAGATTCACGCCAGATAACACCCAGCAGTTCGTGATATCGGTATGGCGCTTTTTCCAGCAGCTTGTAATCCGCTTGCGCTGCATAAGCCGAAGCCGGTTCCTGCAACACTTCAGCCTCTTTACCCAGCAAGAGCGGATCGGTTTTAAAAACCTGATCGATCCAGTCTGATGCCAGCGGCCCCGCCAAAATATAACGACCAGGAATACCCCGATAACAGGAAGTATTCATGATTGTCAGTGGTAACTTGATATCATAGCCCTGTGGCCGGGACACATTACTCAGGGTACGGATAGACAGTTGCGGCAAAAAGTAGTCGCCAAACTCACCAAGATACAGCAAAGATTTGTCGGCCATTTCTCGGACAAACAACAGTGATAATTTTTGAGACCACTGCCAGGGATGCACAGGTACCAGAGTATAATCCTGCTGCTTTACCTCACATTGAGCTAATACACGCCCTAGCTTCGCCTGTTCGGCTTCAGAGACCGCCGAGTCAACCAGCTCCTGCCAATCGGTACGTGTGTTGGTTGATTTCTGCAAGATTGACTGATGGACGGCAACCCAACCTAACTGGAATGCACGTTGCGATTCCGGAGCGTAGAGCTCCAGATCATCCGTCCCCCACCCTCTGCGGCCTTTATTAAAAGCAAACTTCGGATGGCCGTCGAAATAGGTCTGCTGCAATTCACAGCTCAAACTGGCCAGATCTTTCACTGTCATGGCCTGTTTTTTCACTGCCAGCTTACAGTCACCCAGCAAGGTGGCATTTAAATCTTCAAAGTGCTCGGCTAATGCTTCATCCGGTATGTTGAGCAGACTTTGAATATCCATCATAAACTGAGTGGCTAGCAATAACCCGGTATCCGGTGTGCGCGTGACAGTTTGCGGGTCAATCACCACTTGCCCCCAGATATTTGCTTTTCCTTCAAACTGGTAGCTGACACCATGATCCAGATTCAGAATAAACCCGCCTTCTGACACCTGAAACTGAAAGGCCTGCTCATAGGCAAACTCGCTGATCATCTTGGCCACAATGGCACGATTCGCCTGAGGCCAGTACTTTTGTAATGCCTGTTGAATCATCACCATTGCTCCTCAAAGAATGCACCGCGCTCCAACATCAGCAGCGCTGAACGTTTATGCGGAAAATTAAATTCAAACAGTTTCTGATAACCCACTTCTTTAATCCGGTTAAACAGGCGCTTATTATCTGAACGGGGTTCAAGAACAATGCGAGTCGTGCGCACATCATCAATAAACAAGTAATGACTGATCGCGCGCATCCAACAGTTGAAATACCGCGGCCCGCGGAACTGATCTTCACCCACTAATAAGTGAATACCGCGATCATAAGACTGCACGTCATAATACGGGCTGAGTCTGTCTTCACTCACCCAGTAAGCCTCAACATAGCCAAATGCTTCGCCGTTGAACTCTCCAATCAGCGGAATGATATGTGGGTCATTCAACCGAGACTGAGCAAACTCAGCCAGATCATCTTTACTCCAGGCCTGCTCCCAGAAATGCGCGACACGAGGATCATTCATCCAACGAACAAATCGATCCAGATCCCGCTCCATATCGAAGACACGAAAAGAGACTTCCAGATCGGCCTGATGATCAAAGCGCTGGTAGACAGTACCGGTTGGCATAGCAGGACGCAGCGGATGATGGCGGTACTGGTTGTTTGACTGTACTTCAATCAGCGGAAACCGGCTCGATACCGTGTGGCGGTGCCATTGCGCCGGCATCTGGTAAAACAGCGCTTTATATAAAACCGCCCCTTCACATAGCGGTAGCCATTTTGCCAGCTCGGCCAGAATCAATTCAGAAGCTTCCAGCTGAAAACATTGACAGTCAAACTGTTGGCTGAATTCGCCATCCAGATCAGCAATCAGCTGTTCTATCACCTGAGGGTTGATTAGATCGCTTTCCGATAGCGTCAGCTGCACGCGAAGTGGGTTTTCGCTTCCTTCGACCACTTGAAACGTCTTTGCATTAAGCATTCATGGCTTCCTTTACATTGATGAGTGGATTGGGCAGATCAAAGTAGATCACGGCTGGATCAGGAATGGAGTTTTCATTGAAATTCTGCAGGTAACAGAAGAAGTTTCCTTTGCAGCACAGGCCTTCGTCATTGAGCACATAGTCGAGACAGGCGGAGTCGCTGACGCCTTTGCTTTTCAGTGCTTCAAGCTGTTCACGGAGAATGGCAATCAGCGCCATTTCTTCAACATCGGCGCCAGCACAAATAGAACCGATGACGTTAAACGTAGAGTTAATGATCAGGTAGTAAGCAAAGTAACGACGTACTTTTTCCTGGCTCCAGTAATTTTCGACATCCTGCCTGGTGTCGCTCAAGGCATTTGAAAATCGCTCGAAAGCCAGATCGGTATATCCCGTTCCCTGACAATCCCGGTAATACATGCCGACCGGGAAGCCCTCTTGCAATTGCATGACGATATTTTGCTGGTGAGCCAGAAATACCACGCCATAGTTGGCCTGAAGATTAAACAGAGGAATAACACAATGCTCACAATACGCCTGGAACCAGGCTTTCGCAGCTTGCTCTGAGCTGATTTTCTGACTGGCGGCATAATCGGCAACCCGTGTTGCTAAGAGGCTTTTGCCACCAAATGGATTTTGCTGTGCCAGGGTTGCCAGCACGACCGCTTCTTCATTTTCCTTGTCAGCTAACGGGTTGTCCCGAAACGCCACCAGAGATTCATCAATGGCTTTCCCGTTTTTATCAATCAGTCCCAGATAAGCAGGTTCTTGCATCAGCTGAAACCCTTTTCCGTTACCCAGTACGCGCTGAATATCCGTATCTGAAAAAAGCTGATTCAAACGAGTACCGCGAACCACTTCTTTGACAGACAGGTTACGAATTGAGTTCGTCAGTTTCACGCTCAACGAGAATTTCAGCATGTATGGCAGAGAAGGCGCATACAATGAACGCGTCGACGAGGTTGGATACCAGTCGCATCCTGACTCCCCTAAGTCTTTAATCAACCCCTTCTCGCAGTATTCGATTACATCCGGATACTGGCCAAATACTTGCCACTGCCAGGGATGCACAGGAAGCAGAACCTGACTATCAGTGAGCTGTTCTAACAGTGCCTGATTAAACCTTGCGTCAGAGCGAATCAGTTCGGACATACGCTCTGTGACGGATTGATTCGCCGAGCTGCCAGACACAGTGATAGATGAATCAACAGCCAGCCAGCGAAGGGGGAAATGGCTGCCAAACTCAGGAGAAAATCGCTTCGCATCGTCAGCGCTGAACTGTTCGCGACTCTTGGGTGCCGGATGGAAAGAGTGACCAATCAGCAGCCCCTGCTCTGCCTGCTGAAAATTCAGTGCCTGATTAAACAACGCTTCACCATAGGGACTTTGGCTAGTAGCGCTGTAGGTATTGTGGTGACTTTCCATAACACGTTTGGTGAAAATGTGTTTCTGTTCATCTGTCACCAAGCCAACCAGCGAGGGCTCTTCCAGGATCAGAGCAACCAGCTCAGGATAACTGATTTCACTGGGTGTACCCGCATCCAGCAAGGCCGGAAACTGATATTCATGAGCACCCAGCGGAGAGTAATAACGAAGTGGAATGCGAATTTGCTGCTGATTCGCTAAAGGAATCAGATAATTCGTACCTTCCCGCCCAGATTCAAACTGAACTGACGAGCATTCTCTGGCAAGCGCATTTAAGAAACAGGCAGCGGCAACATCATGCTGACCATTTGTTGAATTAGCACTGGATTTGTTATGTATTTTCATAATGAACTCATTGCATTAACAATTTCGTCAAATGCTAATGATTATCAAAAACATAATCAATACTTTTTATGTTAATTCTATTTTAATTTTTTATATGACTCGTTCTCATATAAATATTTCCTATCCATCAGATCTAAAAAGAAAAAGCCAGCAATCATTGCTGGCTCTCGAAAAATATGGTGCTTTTTACCGAAGTAACCTCAGTTAATTAAACATTGACTGAAAAAGTTACTTTCGCATCAAATACAAAAAGTAGCCGCCGCCTATCACTGAAGCGAGCAGACCGGCGGGGAATTGCCAGGGGAACCATAGGTTTCGCCCGATCCAATCGGCGATCATCATCAGACAGCCACCCAGTAAACAGGCAACAACTAATTGTCGGCTTGCCGTGTACTGGTTGAGAGTGCGAGCCATGTGCGGGGCGAGTAACCCGACGAAACTCAATGGACCAATCACAATCGTGCAAAGCGTTGTCAAACCCGCAACCAGTAACAGTAAAAACTGCCTGACTCGCCGGCAATCCAGGCCAACACTTGTTGCACTGACTTCACCCAGACCGATCAGGTCGATCCAGCGACTCAGCGACAAAGTGACGATCAGCAGCCCGCCGACACCGATAGCCAGTAAAGTGACATCCTGAGCTGAAACCAAATAGGTGGATCCGGAAAGCCAGGTCAGCAAAGCTCGGACATTATCCTGCCCCGATGACATTACAATGCGCAGGAAAGCATCCAGACCGGCACTTAATGCAATACCTGTCAGCAAAGTCTGAGTCGGTGCAAACTGATGCTTCTTGCCCATCAGCCAGATCACTGCGGTGACCAGTAACGCCCCCGCCGTCCCCAGCATGACTTGTTCATGACGTTCAACCGAAATACCAAGCAATGCACCAATAACCAGTGCCAGAGCGGCTCCTGAACTGATTCCCAGAACTTCAGGACTTGCCATTGGATTGGTTGTCACGCGTTGAATCATGGTGCCGGCCAGTGCCAGACCAATACCCGCAAGCAGAGCCACTGCCACCCGTGGGAAACGGTACTCCCAGACAGCGCCCGTAAAAGTCACGGACCAGCCTTGCTGACCCTGGCCCACGGTGATCGCCAGGATCAAACATAAAGTTGCAAACACAGATAAAATCAGCACGGTCTTCTCAAAATCACGCTGATGGTAGTGAGTGGTACTTTCATCTCTGGCTCTGAGCTCGGACTGTAAGGTTTTTCGCCTCAGCAGCCAAAGTAAAAACGGTGACCCCAGCAAGGCGGTCATGGCACCCGTTGGCAGCATCTCGCCGCCGACACCAGAGAACGGCTGAATAATGAGATCTGCCAGCAGCAGCATCAGCGAACCCATCACCCCACTGAGCAGAATATTCTGATGCAACTTCCGGCTACCCAGCATACGGGCGATGGCTGGTGCAACAATACCGACAAAGCCGATCAACCCGACTTCGCTGACCACGCTTGCCGTCATAAAAATGGCCAGCCCCAAACACAGCACTTTAATCTGTTTAACGTTTATGCCCAGCGAGCGAGCAACGCCATCGCCCAGTTGCAAAGACGCTAACGGGCGCTGCAATAACATCAAGGCAGCCAGCGGTAAGAGCGTCATTGGCAGCAAAGTTGTGACTTTACCCCACCCGTTTTGATTCAGTGTACCCGCACCCCAGACAAAGACAGACGATAAAGTCTGCTCATGAAGCAGCAACAGCATGGTATTGACAGAGCCAAAAAACAGGCTGATCACCATGCCCGCCAACACCATATGAACAGGCGCGAACCCCCGTTTAGCTGACAGCAGAAAAACCAGAGCCGTAGCCAGAGAGCCGCCCAGAAACGCGGGAAAAAATGAAGGTGTTGCTAAAGATGCCGGCAATAACAGGATACCCAGTACCATACCCAGCTCGGCACCCGAGGCCACACCCAGGGTCGTTGGCGATGCAATTGGGTTGCGTAACACAAACTGCATGACCGCCCCCGCAACGGCCAGTGAAAAACCGCATAACACGGCCACCACCAGGCGAGGCAAATACGTCAGGTGAACAATAATGTGCTGGTAATTGGTGGGATCGTAATTGAGCAGCGTTTCCCAGAGTAACGGCAGCCCTTGCGAATAAGGCACGGTAAGATTAAGCAGATAGCCAATAACGACTATCAGGCCCGGTATAATCAACAGCAGCCGGGCTTGTTGAACCGGGCGCAGCAATGAATCCATCAAAGTAACCTGGGACGGCATTAGTTCTGTGTCAGTTTTTGAGTAATGAAATCGCTGAAGCGCTGCGCTGAGACTAAACCACCAAAGGTCCAGATCGCGGGCAGTTCATAAACGGAGTCAGAACGGGTAAACGCCATCACCTGCCAGAGTGGTGATTGGGTCAGCTTCCTTCGCTCATCTGCTTTCAACGGGCCGAAAATCATCACATTCGTGTTTTGATGTTCAGCCATTTTTTCGATACCGGCTGTGGTAAATCCCCACAGATTGGTCTGCTCTTGCCAGTCGTTTTTCAGGCCCATTGCCGTAATGGTGTCCTGAGTCAGAGAACCTTCACTGTGAATACGCAGGGTTTTATCATTGATAAACCGGATAAACATCAAAGGCTTTTGCCCTGCATCCGAAGCAAGGACTTTGTCACCGTTTTGCTTGAGACGAGCCGATACAGTTTCAATCACAGATTGCGCTTTTTGTTCTTTACCCAGCACTTTCCCTAATTGCTGAGTCACCTTGACGGCATTGGCAAGCGGTGTTTTCGAATCGCTGTAAATGGTATACACCAGTGTTGGTGCAATGGCATTTAACTGCTGATAAACAGGACTCATGTGATTGCTGACCAGAATGACATCCGGCTTCATCTCTGCCAGCAACTCCAGATTTGGTTCACGCCGTGAGCCGACATTCATCGCTGAATCGGCCAATGCCGGTTCGCCTACCCAGGTAAGGTAACCGTCTTTATCCGCGACACCTGCGGGTGTCACCCCCAAACTCAGCACGGTTTCTGTCAGTGCCCAGTCCAGTGCCACCACTTTTTCCGGCGGCTCAGCAAATTCTGTTTCGCCTAACTCGTGCTTTATCGTCATCGCCTGACTCTGAAAAGTCAGTACGGTAAAAAGCAATGCGATAGTCTTTCTCACAGTCTTTCCCTGTTATTATTGCTATGGAATGTAACTGATTGGCTGGCCGGTTTGCGGATGTGCAAACAGCGCCAGCTCCATGCCATATATCTTCTTGAGAACATCAGTGGTCATCATCTCTTCTGGCGCCCCTTGTGCGATCACTTTGCCTGAATGCAAAGCGATTAAATGGTCGCTGAACTTGGCTGCCATATTGACATCATGCAGTACCATAATGACGGTCAGGCCTAAGCTGAGGTTCAACTCTCTGATTAAATGCAGTAATTCATATTGATGGGCAACATCCAGCGCAGAAGTCGGTTCATCCAGCAAAATGCACTTGCTCTGTTGTGCCAGCAACATGGCGACCCAGGCCCGCTGTCTTTCACCGCCGGATAAAGTGGCAACAAATCGATCAGCGAAGCGAGTCAGCCCCACTTTCTCAATCGCTTCATCGACCAACTGATAATCATTCTGACTGTAACGACCGAATGCGCCTTTCCACGGATACCGGCCAAAACACACCAGCTCGCGCACTGTTACACCATCAGTGATCGGCGGATGCTGAGGCAGATAAGCCACATTAAGCGCAAAAGTCTTGCTGTCAAATTGCTGAACAGGTTGTTCCTTGAGCAGAACTTGCCCGGCAGCAGGTACGTTTTGCCGGCTGAGCAGTTTCATCAAAGTGGATTTGCCACAGCCATTATGGCCAAGCAAAGTCGTGACTTTTCCGGGTTCAAAGGCCAGTGACGTAGGATGAAGAATCCGTTTCCCGTCCACATCAAAGGCAGCGTCAATGAGTTGATACATGAATGCGGTAATGTGTTGCACAACAGAGTGCACGAACTTTATCACAGCCTACTGTTAATGATAATAGTTTTCACAACCATTAATTAGATGTAGGATACCCATCACTAATCTCAAGTGAGAACGAGAACACTTCTCCTTTATTTTTATATCACCTGATTTTCATACTCATTTCCAGTCAGGACGGAAACATGACGCACGATGCCAGCCGAACTCAACATCGCCTTCACCTTACTCTTATCGGGCTTATCGCTGCCTTAATGGGTATCGGACAGAACGGTTTACTCGTATCACTGCCCTTTCTTGTTGAACACTCCGCATTTGGCTTACCCACCTGGTCGATTGTGATTGCGATTGGCAGCTTTCTGTTCCTGCCTTCAGCACCGTTCTGGGGCAGTTACAGTGACAGGAATGGTCCCAAAGTTGTCGTGCTGCAAGCATTGGCAGGCATGGCGTTAAGCTTCCTGCTGCTGCTTACCTTCACTGCCCTGAGTCATGAATTCATCGAACAAACATACCTGTGGCTGGCCGGGCTTGTATTGGCGCGTATCATTTACGGCTGTACTGTGGCAGGTATGGTGCCGGCCAGTCAGCACTGGGCAATATTACTGTGCGGTGCAGGAAACCGCCTGCAAGCCATCACGTCCGTCAGCATCGGGCTGAGCACAGGGCGGTTGATTGGTCCTTTGCTAGCAATGGGAGCTTTACAACTGCACACCTATGCACCACTGATGCTGATGACCGCATTTCCAGTGATTGCTTTGCTGGGCGCCTGCTGGCTGCCCAAACCGACTTTTATGCCGAAAGCGGATTCAGAAAAAACATCGCCGCCAGGCAAGTCACCTAAACTGCCGGAAATGACGCTGCTGCCGTTCTTACTGACAGGTTTATTGCTTTGCACGGTTGTTGCTTTGCTGCAATACAGCCTGTCACCTCTGATTAGCGCCATTACAGCATGGTCGACCGATGAGATTAGTCAAGCCATTGGCTTGCTGCTGACTCTGAGCGCCGCGTTTACCCTGTTGACCCAGGTGCTGGTGATCAAAAAGAAGAAACTGGACATCGACACCATGTACCGGCTGGGCGGCTTTGCCCTGCTGGCTGGTTTCGTGCTTTTCCTCAACTCGGCTTTCTGGGTATTCACAATTGCCATGGTCGTGGTTTCCGTAGGCGCTGCACTTTTAGTTCCGGCATATACATCAATGGCAACACAAATCAACCAGGAAAAACCCGGAAAGATCGCCGGTTTGATTTCGATGGCACACACCCTGGGTTATGGTCTGGCCTCTCTGCTGGCGAGTACGGCTGTCATTTTCCCGCAATTACCGGTTTGGGTCTGTATTGGCTTTGCGGTTTTAGTGGCCGGGATTGCCTTTACCCGCCGGAAGGAAAAAGAGGCGGTGAGTGTGGTTTAAGGGTGGTCGCTAAGTGATCACAAATGTAGCGTTTGTGCGTTGCCCCCTCCTAGCCTCCCCCTTAAATGGTGTCCGGGTTTATTAAACCACTACAAACCGGACCGAATTCATTGTGAGCTCGGCAATTCCCTCCCCTTGGCAAGGGAGGGTCAGGGTGGGGTTCGTGAGGCGAGCACGGATATAAAAAACCCGCGACATGCGCGGGCTTTGATTCTTTATTTCAGCTTCGCTGACTTATGCTTATTTCTTACCCAGGTGCAGCCAGGTTTCCACCACGGTATCCGGGTTCAGGGATACGGAATCGATGCCCTGCTCCATCAGCCAGTCGGCCAGATCGTCATGGTCAGATGGACCCTGACCACAGATGCCAACATATTTCCCGGCTTTACGGGCTGCTTTGATCGCCATCGACAGCATGGCTTTCACCGCTTCATTACGCTCATCAAACATGTGGGCGATTTCACCGGAATCACGGTCCAGACCCAGCGTCAGCTGTGTCATGTCGTTGGAGCCGATGGAGAAGCCGTCGAAGTACTTCAGGAACTCTTCGGCCAGAATCGCGTTCGATGGCAGTTCACACATCATGATGACTTTCAGGCCGTTCTCGCCGCGGCGCAGGTCGAATTTCGCCAGCAGATCAATCACAGAAGCCGCTTCACTCACGGTACGTACGAATGGGATCATGATTTCAACGTTACGCAGACCCATGGTATTGCGAACACGTTTAATGGCTTCGCATTCCAGGGCAAAACAATCCTGGAACTTAGGCGACACGTAACGCGATGCGCCACGGAAACCAATCATCGGGTTTTCTTCAACTGGTTCGAAGTTCACACCACCAACCAGGTTACGGTACTCGTTCGATTTGAAGTCAGACATACGAACGATCACGCGCTTCGGCCAGAAAGCGGCGGCCAGCGTTGAGATCCCTTCGGTCAGTTTCTGAATGTAGAACTCAACCGGGTCGGAGTAACCTGCGATGCGGCGATCGATTTCAGCTTTCAGCTCGTCCGATTGCGCGTCATAGTTCAGCAGCGCTTTCGGGTGAATGCCGATCATCTTGTTGATGATGAACTCCAGACGCGCCAGGCCCACACCTTCGTTGGGAATGCAGGCGAAGTCGAATGCACGATCCGGGTTACCCACGTTCATCATGACTTTCAGTGGCAGTTCAGGCAGATTGTCCACTTCTGAGCGGCGGATTTCGAAATCCAGTTCACCTTCGTAGATAAAGCCCGTTTCGCCCTGTGCACAGGAAACCGTCACAATCTGGCCGTCTTTGAGCAGCTCAGTGGCGTCACCACAACCGACAACAGCAGGAATACCCAGTTCACGGGCAATGATCGCCGCGTGACAAGTACGACCACCACGGTTAGTCACGATGGCAGCCGCTTTCTTCATGACGGGTTCCCAGTCCGGGTCAGTCATGTCAGCCACCAGCACATCGCCAGCCTGTACCTGATCCATCTGGTCAAGATGATTCACCACACGGACCACACCGGTACCGATACGCTGACCAATCGCACGACCTTCAACCAGGGATTTACCCTGACCGTTCAGGTGGAAACGCTCCATCACGTTGGCATCATCACGGGAGCGAACGGTTTCCGGACGCGCCTGAACAATCATCAGCTCACCGGTAATACCGTCTTTCGCCCACTCGATGTCCATCGGACGACCGTAGTGTTTTTCGATGATCATCGCTTGCTTGGCCAGCGCCTCGACTTCGTCATCAGTCAGGGAGAAACTGTTTTGCTCTGTCGCGTTTGTGTCCTGAATCACAACTTGAGTGCCCAGGGCTTTACCTTCACCGTAAATCATTTTCTGCAGCTTAGAGCCCAGTGTACGGCGAACGACGGCAGGATTACCGGCAACCAGAGTAGGTTTATGAACGTAAAATTCGTCTGGGTTAACCGCGCCCTGCACGACCATTTCACCCAGACCAACAGAAGATGTGATGAAGACGACCTGATCAAAGCCCGATTCAGTGTCCAGTGTAAACATCACGCCGGAAGAGGCTTTATCAGAGCGCACCATACGCTGAATACCGGCTGACAGTGCCACACCTTTATGGTCAAAGCCCTGGTGAACACGGTATGAAATAGCACGGTCGTTAAACAGAGAAGCAAATACATGTTTCACGGCTTCGAAAACTGAATCGATACCGCGAACGTTGAGGAAAGTTTCCTGCTGGCCTGCGAACGAGGCATCTGGCAGATCTTCAGCCGTTGCAGAAGAGCGCACAGCGACAGACAACATGTCATCGCCTTCACCCAGTTCCTTGTAGCACTGACGGATGTCCTGCTCAAGGTCGGCTGGCAGCGGTGCTTCATACACCCATTTACGGATAGTATCACCAGCCTGCTTCAGCGCATTCACATCATCGACATCCAGCTTATCCAGCAGATCGTAAATCCGATCATTCAGGTGATTGGCTTCCAGAAACTGGTTGAATGCATAAGATGTTGTTGCGTAGCCGTTAGGTACTTTCACGCCAGCATTCGCAAGATTGGCGACCATTTCGCCCAGCGATGCGTTCTTACCACCAACTTTATCAACGTCGTTCATTGATAAAGCATCATACCAAACAACATTCTGTTGCACGGGAAGTCTCCTTGTATTGGATCAGCTGTATAGTGTGGGCAAACTCTCAACGGAAACGATTGCTTTAGCATTCAAAAAACTTGCTTCAGAATAGTCGCCGTTCAAGACAAACTGCTGGCAAAACCTTGCTCAGCAGAACACTTACCCTGTAGGGTTATAGTTATAAATTGTTTGTTGGCCTCAATCGTTACAGGATCATCTAAAGGACTCAACTTATTATGCGCCGCAAATCTGATTTTCGTGATGTGTTTTACGTTTCTGACGGTACAGCGATTACATCTGAAACACTTGGGCATGCCGTACTCGGTCAATTTAACCTTGAGATTCGCCAAACCACACTGCCTTTTGTTGAGTCAGTGGAGCGTGCTCAGCAAGTCAAAGAAAAAATTGATGAAGCGCATCGGGTATCCGGTGTCGAGCCGCTGGTTTTTTACTCCATCGTTCTGCCGGAAGTAAAAGCCGTGATTAATCAATGCCAGGCCAAATTGTATGATGTACTCGACGCGCTGGTGCAGCCTCTCAGTAAAGATCTGAACATGCAGCCCAATGCCATGCTGGGCCGCTCACACAGCATCAGCCGTGATGTGGCCAGCTATCAGGACCGAATCGCTGCCATCGAATACACCCTGGCGCATGACGATGGAATATCCCTGAGTAACCTGGATAAGGCCGATATTATCCTGCTGGGTGTGTCCAGGTGTGGCAAAACCCCAACCAGCCTGTATCTGGCGATGCAGTTTGGCATACGTGCAGTGAACTACCCCTTCATTGCAGACGACATGCACAGCCTCAGATTACCGAAGGGCATTGAACCTTACCGTTACAAAACATACGGGTTAACCATAGATACGGAGCGCCTTGTCACCATACGGAACGAGCGTTACGCCAACAGCCAGTATGCCAGTGAGGGGCAATGTGAAAGTGAGTTGTCAAAAGTCGAGGCCATGTTCCGCCGCGAGGCAATTCCTTACCTCAATACCACCTCCCTGTCGGTTGAAGAAATCTCAACCCGGTTGCTGGATATCAGCGGTCTGAAACGCAGAATGTGTTAATAAAATAGTATTGATAATGTTATAAAATTAACTAGACCATTCACTAAACCATCGTGTCAAACTATGGTTTAGTGGCTTTCCTTCCGTCACAGCTATCTCTCCACCCTGCTTTGCTGATCGCATACGATATCCCGCCGACGGGCGACATGTCTCAGCTTTGAGAGTGAAAAAACCTCGCAATTTGAACTAATTAATGAAAACTTTTCTGCGCCCCTCTTATTACTCAAAAAAGCTCCAATCGTTGCAATATGCTTACTGAGAAAGGAATAAATTAATCCAACTAGAGGTGGCAAATGAATCAGCCATTTTGGGGTTTTGCGCTGAATCTGGGAATCATTGTGACGCTGACTGCCTGTGGTGGTGGCGGCTCAGGCAGTGATTCCGGCGATGCGTCCGGTGGCAGCGGCCAGCTGGATCGCCAGGCCAGACTGACCTTCGTCAATACGGCCCGCGAGCAAGTGAATGTTTTTGTGCAGAACGGCTCCGATGCGAGTACCGCCAGCTTATTCACCACCGGTAATATGCAAGGCGGCCCGATCAGCGACAGCACGCACCGCGAATATATGCACCGCTGGGGCGGCAGCTCAGCCCAGCCTGTCTCCATTGGTATCTGGGACACCAAATACCAGTTGGAAGAAGAACCGGCGCAGACGAATACCCTGCTCAACAATGGTGAGGATTGGTGGACCATTGTCTGGCTGGACGGTGAAACCACCAACAGCTTCAAAGTGAGCTCCATCCGGCGCGATAACGACGATGATGTACCGGACGATCAGTACGGGTTCAGAGTTTTTACCAATACAGACATCAAAATTGATTACCAGTCAGCCACAGCCACGGGCTCAACCAATGTCGCCGCCGGTAAAGTTTCGTCAACCATATTCATGGCGAGTTGTGGTGATAAGTTTGAAATTTCAGCGACCAAAGGTCAGAACGGCGAGGTGGTGGATCCGCAGCAACTGGATCTTTGTTTACCTGACCTGGAACCCGGGGATACCTATCTGCTGATTACCAGTGATGACGAGATTCTATACACAGTCGAAGAATAATCGCAGTTCATGCGACGGCAGTCATAACAACATCAATGCATCCACGATGACATTGGGCAAACAACAATAATAATTGGGAAACATGCGCATTCGCCAATACGGCAGTTTTACTCGCAAGGAGAGCCTACATACAAAAAAGCGGTCGGTGTTCTCAGTCACTCTGAACGTGCGCTTTTTGGGGAAAGCAGAGTGCATCACGAGGATAAGCACCCACAGATTCAGTAGGCAGCGGTGGCAACGCCCCAGACATTTTGTATGTCTGGGGCTTTTTTCATTATGCGGTTACCAGCTCCGCCTGTTCGGCACGTTTCAGAAAGGCATAAGTGGCCCCCGTCAGAATCGTACCCGCCGCAATCGCCACCAGATACATCAGCACAGGTGTAATGGCGTTCGGGATAAACAGCACAAACAGACCACCATGGGGTGCCATCAGTTTTGCCCCGAACAGCATAGACAATGCGCCGGTTAACGCACCGCCAGCCATGCAGCTTGGAATCACACGCATAGGATCACGGGCGGCAAATGGAATCGCCCCTTCTGAGATAAAACACAGTCCCAGTACAAAGGAGGCCTTGCCGGCTTCCTGCTCAGGCTGCGAAAATTTACGCTTAGCCAGGAAAGTGGCCAGCCCCATGCCCAGTGCCGGCACCATACCGGCAGCCATCACGGCCGCCATCGGACCATAGGTTTGTGATGCCAGCAGACCAACACCAAAGGTATAGGCCGCTTTGTTGACCGGACCACCTAAGTCAAAGCACATCATACAGCCCAGCAGAATGCCCAGCAGCACAGCGTTAGCCGAACCCATGTTGTTCAAAAACTCAGTCAGTCCGTTCATGGCCGCAGATACCGGACCGCCAACGATGTAGATCATCACCAGTCCGGTGATCAGGCTGGCGAGCAGCGGAATGATCAGAATGGGTTTCAGTGCTTCCATCGAAGCGGGTAAACGCACATTTTCGGCAATCAGCTTGGCACTGTAACCGGCCAGGAAACCGGCAACGATCCCCCCCAGGAATCCGGCCCCGGTTGAACTGGCCAGCATGCCGCCAATTAAACCCGGCGCCAGACCCGGACGATCCGCAATCGAGTAAGCAATATAGCCCGCCAGCACAGGCACCATCAGCGCAAAGGCCGAGCCGCCACCGATCTGCATTAATGCCGCAGCTAAGGTGCCCTCTTCTTTGAACGCTTCGATACCAAACACAAACGACAGGGCAATCGCCAGACCACCAGCCACCACCAAGGGCAGCATGTGCGACACACCTGTCATCAGGTGCTTGTAAGGGCCGGTTTTCTCTTCTTTGGCTGACGCCGTGGCCGCACCGGATGCTTTGCCATGAAACACGGAAGCAGAAGCAAAAGCAGTGTCGATTTCCTGTCGGGTTTTCTTCAATGCCGCGCCGGTACTGGTTTTATACAGTCGCTTTCCTTCGAAACGAGACAGATCCACTTCGATATCAGCAGCAATGATCACCAAATCAGCCGCTGAAATATCTTCCGCCGTCAGCTGGTTCTTGGCTCCCACCGAGCCACGGGTTTCGACTTTGATGCTGTAACCCTGGCGCTTTGCTTCTTCTTCCAGCGCTTCTGCAGCCATAAAAGTGTGTGCGACCCCTGTCGGGCATGCCGTAATGGCAACAATGTGCTGTGCCGCAGAAGCTGATGCGGACTCTTCAACAATCGGTTCTGCCTTTGCCAGCACTGTAGCCTGCGATACCGCCGATTGCAGGAAGGCATCAGGATCAGCCAGACAATCGGCCATGCCGCCGCGATACAGTTTCTTACCAACAAAACGGCTCAGATCCACCGGACAGTCGGCAATCACGACCACAGCATCGGCCTGATCAATGGCAGCCTGTGACAGCGGGGTCACCGGCATAATACTGGACTGGGCTTCAATTTCCGCCTGCCAGTTCAGCGCTTTCGCCGCCTGTTCCATTAAACCGGCCGCGATGACCGTATTTGCGATTCCGCTCGGGCAAGCGGTCAGTATTGCTATCTTCATGTCGTCACCTTTGTCATTCAACAATTCACGTTTGGGCCAACAGGCTACTGGTTACTGATCTGAACACTTTCCAGCGTTTGGTGAAGCAGCCCGGCATCAGGGACACCAACCCCGACCTGAGTCACAGCCAGTGCCGACAACGCCGTCGAAAACGCCAGTGTTTCTTGTTTATTCCATTGATTGAGGTATCCCCAGCATAAGCCAGCCACCAGGGTATCCCCGGCGCCAACGGTGCTGACGACCTCCATAACCGGCGGCTGCGAGTGCAACCAGCCAGATTCATCCAGCCACATCACGCCTTTCGCGCCCAGCGATACCACAACATTGGCGATATCCTGGCGATAGAGCGTTTCCGCGGCGCTTTTCAGTTCCGCCGGTGTTTCCAATGGCTTGCCGCACCAGGCAGACAGCTCTTCGTCATTGGGCTTCACCAGCCAGGGCGCGGCGGTCAGGCCGGCTTTCAGGGCCTGATTACTGCTGTCAAACAGCACCTTTTTGCCCTGTGCTTTCAGTCTTTTAATCCATTCCGCACAGGTTTGCGGACTCAGTCCCGTTGGCAGGCTGCCTGCAATCACAAACACTTCATGCTGTTCGGCCAGCTCAAACAGTTTGCTTTCCATCGCGGCCACATCGTCCTGGCTGACAGTCACACCGGGAAAGTTGATATCGCTGACACGGCCACTGGCTTCGACCAGTTTGACATTAATCCGGCTGGCGCCCTGTACGCGGACAAAGGCATCTTCAATCCCGTACTGGCTGAAGAGTTCACAAAACGGGTCCTGATTTTCAGTGCCCAGCAGTCCGGTCACAGTCACAGCGGCGCCCAGTTCGGCCAGCACACGGGCGACATTGACTCCTTTTCCAGCCGGGTGCAGCGTCCCGCGTTCGACCAGATTGACCGTACCGGCTTCCAGCACGGATAAACTGCCGGTCAGATCCAGCGCAGGGTTAAGGTTCACCGCCACCACTTTGGGTTGGGTCTCATGTCGGGTTGCCTGAGTACTCATCTATCTGCCCTCACCCAGTCCGGCAGCAATCGCATCACCGATGGCCGACAGGGCTTCAGGGGCATCCGAGCCGTCAGCCATAAATTCCAGTTCATGACCATGCTTGACACCCAGCGCAATCACTTTCATCAGGCTCTTGGCATTGACAGATTTACCGTCGCCCTGCAGATTTTTCACTTGAATCGCCGATTCGAATTTCTTCGCCACACTCACCAGCATGGCGCCGGGACGGGCATGCAGGCCGTGCGCATTGCGGATCTTAAACACGGCGGTGTTAGCCGCATCGCTCGCCGCGGGCTGAGCGTCTGTAAACACTGCCGGGAGTTGTGCCGCATCGGCTTCAAACAGGGTGTGCAGCTGGTTCTGGTACATCTTTTGCGCCAGCAGGTTCAGCGGTTTATGACAGGCCGCGTTACAGGCAGCCAGCATGAGCAAGCCTTTCACCGGTTGTTCCTGATGGAGAATTTCTTGTGACGGCGTCACAAAAGATAAGGCAGTACGGCTTACCCCTTTGCTGCTTTTGGCCAGCCAGAGTCCCTGCCCCAGATACGAAGCGCTTTCGGCGATCACATCAGCCACAAATGCATTATCCGCTGCCTGCTTATTTTTAATCAGACCAGCCGCCACCGCGGTCAGCTGAAGTAAATCGGTTGCAGGAAAGTGCAATGAAATCAGTGATTCATCAAAATCAGCTTCCAGCTGAGTATCGCCATTCAGCAGTGAGATTAAAGCATCAGCAGTGTTGCACTGCCGGATCTGCTCGGCCACACCGTCTGCCGACAGCACTTTGGTCAGTTGTTTCAGTATCCCGAGGTGTTCATCCGATTTCGCAGCAATGCCAATCGCCAGATACACAGTATTGCCGTCACCCCAGTCGACCCCCTGCGGGTAATGATGAATTTTCACGCCGGTTTGCTGAACAAGATCCCGGGTATCGGTTGTCCCGTGAGGAATCGCAATCCCGCTGCCGAGAAAGGTCGAATTTTGCGCTTCGCGGGCCAGCATGCCTTTGACATAACCGTCAGACACCAAGCCTTGTTGGGTCAGTTCACCGGCAAGGGCCGATATGGCAGCGGTTTTATCTCTGGCTGATTGATTCAGCATTATGTCTTGTTGCGTCAGTGACAACATCTGTTTCACTCCCCTGTTTGTGCTCACCGGCTCTGGAGGCCGGATATACTGAGTGTTTTGTCTGATATTCGATTCAGCTTTAACTATATCTAAAACCAAAGCTGAAACGATTCAGCACCGAGGTAAATAAAAAGTTTCAGCGTTGTATCAGAGAGTATAGAATATCTGAGAAGACAGTGCTGAAACCTTTCAGCTATGATGCTGGATCGATTCAGCAAGAATTGCAAACAATGGACATTGGATCCGTTTTCAATCTATGATCCACCACACACTTTGCCTGATTTTCGAGTGAATGAGACACGATGAAGCTAGATGAAATTGCCAGACTGGCGGGCGTTTCCCGCACGACGGCCAGCTATGTGATTAACGGCAAAGCCAGCCAGTACCGGATCAGTGAAAAGACCCAGCAAAAAGTCATGGCCGTGGTCGATGAACACAACTTCAAACCCGACCATGCGGCCAGCGCGTTGCGGGCAGGCAGCTCACGTTCGCTGGGCCTGATCATCCCGGATCTGGAAAACTCCAGTTACGCAAAATTGGCCAAGCTTCTTGAACGTGACGCACGCAAAGCCGGCTACCAGGTGATTATCAGCTGCTCTGACGATGAGCCAGAGACAGAAATGAAAGTGGCGCAGACGCTGGTCGGACGCCGTATCGATGCCCTGATTGTGGCGAGCAGCTTGCCTGCTGACAATGTTTTTTATCGCCAGATTCAGGATGCCGGTGTCCCGGTGATCGCCATTGACCGTGGCCTGGATGATGAGTTTTTTGCCTGTGTGATCAGTGAAGATCACGACGGTGCTTATGCGCTGACCGAGCAGCTCATAAAAGCGGACACGGCTACTATTGGCCTGATTGGCGCCGTGCCGGATCTGGGGATTTCACAACAGCGAGAAATGGGATTCCATGCCGCCATCCGTGATCACCGGCCCGACATAGCGGTGAAGACACTGTATGGCACTCACTTCAGCCCTGAAGAAGGCCAGCGTTTGCTGCAGATTTGGATTGACGACGATCAGGTGCCGGACTGCATACTCATCACCTCCTACGCCTTATTTGAAGGCATGCTGGACTGTTTTCTGTCCCACCCTGAGCTGATGGCCGCCACCCAACTGGCGACCTTTGGTGATCACAGATTGCTGGATTTTCTGCCGATGCGTATTCACTCTCTGCCACAGCAATTTGAAGAGATTGCAGACAGCGCACTGGAACTGGCGCTCAATGCCACCGCAGGACGATACCGCCCCGGCGTCGAAGTGATTCCGCGGCAATTAAAAATTCGCTGAGGGTTAAATACACGCCACAATCAATGGAATTCACCAATTGTGGCGTGCAGTGCGATGATTATTCAGATTTGAAGCAGGGTAAACCAAACCCATATCGATTTAGAACATTCAATTGTAAGGAAAATAGATCATGCACCGGTTCCAAGCTGAAAATCACAGTCGAGTCTATAAATGGCTTTACTTGTGGCCATTTCTATCTCCTTTACTTGATCGGCCGACAGATCAAACCCACCAGCGCCACTAAGTAAAAAATTCATATCATCTTCAGTCAAGCCAGCTATCTGCTTTATCTTATCTAAATGTGACTTTTCAATTTCAATCTCAAAAACCAACAATTCAGACTCTTTATCAAATGCTTCCACGACAACTTTCATTACTTTTCAACCTCTCTAGATGGGTCAGCCACTTTAGTCTGCTCACCAGTGATATGGTCAAATTCACCCAAATGCTTACCATTTTTAGTGTAAACTTCAACCTTACCATGCTGCGAGTCCCATTCATAAATCCGCCCTTTTTTATCCTTCCAGCGCTCACGAAGTTTTCCTCCACCTTTGACTGCCGTTTTCTTTTTGGCTTTGACTGCATCAGGAAAAGCAGGTAGAGGCGGACTACCCTTTGGTGCTGGAATATATTTTAAATCACCCGAGGGTTTATTGAATACCAGATAAATCGGCGCAATCCCTGAACCGTCAGGAAACACCAGAATCGCATCACGCCAGTGTGCTTCTTCTGTGGCCGGAAAGGTTTCAACGGTCGGGGTTGGCATATCTGAGATGGGTGTGGTGTGAATATCATCCACCTCAAAACCATCATCATGATCCGGGGTCAGTTGCCACGCTGGCTTGCCCGCTTCATTTGGTATCCAGGTAATATGCGGGCCGTTTTCCTCCAGCGTAACTGAGTAGTGGTTGTTCTTTTGATCCAGCCCGACATAGCGCACCGAAATGCGGGTGTCATCCATGTGATACGCGCGAACCTGCGGGTAAGACTCGCCCGGGGCCGGATCGGTCAGGTGGATGCGGATCCGGCTTTGCACGCTTTCCAGGTTGTGCAGTTCTTCTTCGGTATGCTGGGTGTCGTCATCGTGCCAGATTTTTTGCTGCATCATCAGCACTGAGGTAATCCCGCCTGAGGTCATCAAACGGTAGTCGTCCAGTACACTGCCAAGCTTACCGGTCAGCCTGGTGAGAGCGTTAGCGGCATCCTTATTAGCCGAACTGAGTGCCTTGTTGCCAACCGCGCCGCCTGCACTGCTCGCAAGTGCCGTCTGGGTGGCTTGCTGCGCCTGAATCACTGCGATTGGATTGGCATGAGCCGAGCTGAAAAACCACGAGAACGGCCCGAAATTGGTGATCGGCTCTGGCGATGTACCTGCGTCTGTGCACCCTTGCGGGACGTCACAGGACTTGGCAAACACCGGCGCTACTAACGACTTGATGCGCACCACAGGAATATCTGCCGCCAGCCCGCTGGAGGACATCGGGACAACGCTGGTGTCTTCAATACACAAACCGTCATAGTGATAGCAAGCGTTAAGTGGCTGATTAACATCTGACGGCGGCACCGGCGGACGCTCTCTGACCGGCTCAGAGACAGCCACAGCATCCGGTGATTGCACTGTCAGAATGTGCCCCGCCTCCAGCAACAAGGGGTTTTCTTCGTAACCTGGATTCAAATCCAGCAATTCGCGGGAGGTGAGGCCGTATTGCTGTGCAATCTCAGACCATGACTCCCGCTGTCCGGTGGCCGGATCACGCTGTACCGTATGAGAGTTTGTTGACTCAGCCTGATGCAGCTCATTGCTCTTGTTCTCCCGCTTAACGACAGGCTCTTTGATGGCATCCAGCAACGCACCGAGGTCGATTTTCACGCCGTTTTGTACCAGCCAGTCTTCACTCAGATTATCCAGGTGCAGACGAGTGATCCGCTCACGGCGATAGACCAGATACTGATTGTCTGCCTTCTGATCGCCTCGCTTCCACGGCAGCAAAATCGCACTCTGTACGCCCTGATAAAGCGCATCACTGAGCTGTTCATGAGAGGCATGCGTTGCCTGAAATGCCCAGCGCTGATGACCAAGAATCTGGTATTCCTGCACCAGCTTGCCGTCACAGAAATGGTAGAAGTAACCCTGTGTGGGGTGGCCCAGGCGCCCGTCAATTTCTACCGCAGGCATCACAGCGACGAAAGCATCCTGGGCCTGACCGGCTCCTTTGGGATGAACGGTCACCGGCTCAACCGGGGTGACGCCCAGCAATGAACCGGCGCGGATCACGTACAAATGCTTCGGCTCTTCAACCCTGACTGTCGTGGTATGGCGATAGCCCTGTTCAACCGGTTTGATTTGCCAGTTTGCCCGCCAGTCTTCTGCTTCGGTGTTGCCTAACGCAAATTCGCAAGTGCTGTGCTGGTGCAATGACTCAGTCGAACAGGACAGATCAAAACTGTACTCAAACTGTGCCACTGGCTCCGGGTCTTCCCGTACCGGCGGCGGAGGCGTAAGGGTGGCGTCATCCTCAAGGGGCGCATAAGACGCCTTTGGATACCGTCGCTTCACTGAATCGTCATCCGCACTCACAATGCCTCCTGAAAAAAAGCAGGTCTATCAAAGATTTTGTGCAAGATTTTACCACCGGGAAGCGGTTGCGGTGTGACGGTTTTTGCGGGGGTTTGTCAGTGGAAATAACAGTTTTCAGGTTGCGAATTGCCGGTTTGGGGTGCGGGAATGAAGGGTGGCTGTTTAAGGCGTTATCTTATCAATACCCGGTCAGTTCCATGAAACCTTGTCCTTGATGGCTGCCGGACGCGGTTACCGGGCCTTCCCAGTACGGGAAAAGAAACGGCAGTAATTGATCTTCCCTTTGCGCCTGTACATCGAGATCGATCTGCTGTGCAGGAACTTGCAAATGCCAGCGGGTCGGAAATTCCCTGCCGGAGAGTGTCGTGGTCGCTATCGGTGTCAACGAAGCCTGATCAGAAGACAGGGCGATTGAACGGCCATCCGGCCAGCTCAGGCTGCCGAAGACAAAAGGATCATGCTGCGTACTGCGGAGCTGATAAAGCATGAGTGCGCGGCCGTCATCCAGATGGAGAGAAAACCAGTCCCAGCCGGTTTGATGCTCAGACATCGCCTGACTGCTCCATTCGCGATCAAACCAGCCCTCACCTTTCACCACCATCGGCACGCCGTCGAGTGTCACAACCCCGTCCAGCAGCAAAAACGGCATGCTGTAATAGTAAGACGCCAGCCGCGGATCCGTGGGATCTTTCTGGCTGTAACCCGCCTCACCCTGCCTGACCAGATTGCCATAGCTCCGGATATTGAGCGTTGCGGCCATATTCGCATCTGTACTGGCATCTGCAAACGTCAGAGTACCGGGAAACGGTGATGAGTCCAGCCCCTGCCAGCGCCAGTTGTCCAGCCAAAGTCGATATGGTTTGTCTTCCACACCGGCCTGACCAATGCCGCCGCGGGCAAAGCGCTCAGCCTGCCAGCGTTTTTCTGCCGTGGCCACCACCGCATGTGCCATAAACCGCTGTGTATCTTGCCAGCCTGTGGCGTTTTCAGCCCCTGAAAACGGCTGAGCGGCAATGCGAAATAACGTCCATTGCACCGCAATCCACTGACCTTGCTCGGTTTCCAGATTGGCCGTCAGATACCACCATTCGGTGCGAAACCCCGGATGACTCAGGTGATCTCTCGGAAACACCAGAGGCTGACCGGGCAAGACTTGTTCAAAACCCGTCTGGCTCTGCTGCGACAGAATGTCCGCAGTCCGGTTTTCAGGCCCGATCGGTTCGCACCCTGTTATCCCTGACAAGAGGTACAGAACACAGAGAAGTCGTTGAAACAACGTATCAGCCCCCATCAGAATGCCTCCCTGAGCGACAGCATGGCGGAACGCTTGACCAGACGCCACACCGGCCAGGCACCGGCCAGCAGCAATGCGGTCAGCGCCGTCCCGAGTGTCAGCAGGTACTGAAGCGGGAAAAACTTCACGGGCATGGTCCAGCCAAAGGAATACTTAAGCACTACATCGATCAACAACTGTGCCAGCAGCAAGCCAAGAGGGAGTGCAATCATTGCCGTCAGCACACCAATCGCTGCTAACTGCCCGCCGCCGAGTAAGGCCAGCTCTTTCCCTGTCATACCCATACAACGTAATAGCGCAAACTGCCTCTGGCGCGAGAGCTCACCCGCGATTGTCGCAATGAACAGGCCACCGATGGACACCAGCAGTGTGAGTTTACCCAGGGTGGCTGTGACGACGAAGGTACGGTCAAACACTGCCAGTGCCTGGGTCATAATCTGCGCGTTATCGCGAACCTGATTGGGCTTCAGGCCGAATGTTTCCTGCAACTGGCCCTGAAACGCGGATGTGCGATCTTTGTTGTCCAGGTGGACGGCAAGACTGACTTTGCCATCTTGATGAAACAGCCGGTGCCATTGCTCATCAGACACAAAAATCTGGCTGTATGGGTTGCCGTAATCATAATAAATCCCGGCCATCAGCCAGTTCTCTCCCAGCCTTAACGGTAAATCAACGCGCTGGCCGGGCTGCCATCCCCTTTTCAGTGCCAGAGATTCACTGGCCAGAAAAACTTTCTCTGTGCCGTTGGTCTGCAGCGCAGACCAGTAGCCGTCTATATGTTGCTTCATGGGCAGCGATTGTTTTTCACCCTCGGAGCGGCCAACACTGAGCACCTGCAAGGTGTGCTCTTTCAGCTCGGCGGGGACTTCCTGCCGCCACCGCCACCATACCGCGGTCACTTCAGGCTGTTCCGCGGCCCAGTTTGCGATGCCTGCGGCCTGAGCTGTGGCAGGCTGCACATAGATATCGGCAGCCAGCCTCTGGCCCAGCCAGGTCTGAGTGGCCTGCCGAAAGCTGCCCACCATGGTATCCATGCCGATTGTTGCTGCCAGCGCCAGCATAAACGCCATCGCCGCTACACCCCGGTAACTCAGACTGGCGGCTGCATCACTGAAAAACCAGCGCAGCCGGGGCGACTTCAGCCATCTGGCAATGGCTTTGAATGCTGCCCACAACAGAAATGGCATGATCAAACCCGCCGCCGCTAGCAGACAGCCAATCAGCACAAAGCCGGCAAACTGACTGTGATCGGCAAAATAAACAAGGACAGCAGCCATAATAAAGACGCCGGACATACCAGCCTGCCAGATAAACTCTCGCCAGCTGCCCCGAACCATCGTCATCTGCGCCGTCAGCCTGATCGGTGGGGTACGAATCAACCTCATTAACGGCCAGCCGCAGGCCAGCAGAGTGCCCAGAACCGCGATCACCAGACTCAGCGCGCCCCATTGCCAGTGCCATTCTGTTGTCAGCGCAATATTCGCCTGATAGAGATCACTCAGTGTCACGGCGACAGAAGGCAATAACTGACGGGCCAGAAACAATCCCAGCAGGTTACCGCCCGCGACGCCTATCATCAGCCAGATGACCACTTCAACGCACAAGGCGCTCGCCAGCTGCCTGCCCGTCACGCCGGCCTGACAGAGCAAACCAACCAGAAACTGGCGCTGGGTGAACGACAATGACATGGCTTGGTAGAAGATAAATAGCCCGACAACAAAAGCCAGCATCCCCATGGCAAACAAATTCAGGTGAAATGCCCGGGTAAGCGGCTCCAGCTGCGCACTGTCATTTTCAGTCAGGATCAAACCACCAGGCAGCAGGGTGTTGATGTCCTGTTGCTCCTGAGCGCTCAATGCACCGCACAGCACGGCGGTAAACCCAGATCGGGGAATAACTGCCTGACCAGCCCCATGTCCGCCAGCAAGCGGGAGCCCTGAATCCGGTTGTTTCCCACCAGCACCAGGCGTCCGACTGCAGCGCCAGAATCCAGCGTCAGTAGCTGACCTGCCTTCAGTCCTTTAATCACGGCCAGTTCGCGATTTATCCATATCGGATACGGCTTTTGTGTCAGGGACAGTGTGCCTGTCACCTGACCATTGGACTGAGTGAACGGCAGCATCACAAACGGGTCGATACCAGCCAGCGTCAGCTCACCGGCTTCGGCCGTCTGAATCCTGTGGGTGTCGAGAGGGATACATTGCTGATACCCCAGCCGTCTCAGCTGAATATAAAAGCCCTGGGGCACAGTCATGCCTGCCTGATGATGCCGGATGGCATACTGAAACGGATTATCGAATAACATCTCGCCAGCCCTGTAACTCGCCTTGGCCTGCTGATTGACCGCCAGCACACCCACGAGCAATGCCACCCCCATCATCAACCCGAGCAGCAAGAGCACTATCTGCAGCGGGTGGCGCCGGTAATGTCCCCACAACGCATTAAAGACGGGACTGCGCATTCAGTACGCCCCCTTTGAGCACGATGCTGCCGTTCATATGGGAAGCAACCTGCTTGCTGTGAGTCACCAGCAGTAAAGAACAATTGAGTTGCTCACAAAGTCCGGTCAGCAAGCCCATGACGGCCCGGGCATTGCGCTCATCCAGGCTGCCTGTCGGTTCATCAGCCAGCAGGATGTCGGGTTCCATGTATAAGGCCCGTGCAATGGCCGCCCGTTGCTGCTGCCCCCCGACATTTCCTCAGGATACCGTTTCAGCAAAGGTTTTAAATCCAGTGCAGAGACAATCGTTCGCCACAATTCAGGCTTTTCCGGCCAGCCTTTTAACTGACGGCAGAACTCAATATTGTCTTGCGTTGTTAAGGTAGGAAGCAGATTAAACTGCTGAAAGATAAGACCAATATGATGACGGCGAAAAGCAGTGCGCTCACGTTCGGTGACGGCATGAATCGGGGTCTCTGCCAGCCAGATTTCCCCTTGGTCAGCCTTATCCAGCCCGGCAATCAGGTTGAGCAATGTACTTTTCCCTGACCCGCTTTCCCCCATCAATGCAACCTGTTCACCCCGCTGCAGTGTCAGTTCGGCGCCCTGAAGCACAGAATGAAACTCATTGCCATCCTGATACCCTTTGCAGAGCTCGACAAGTCGCAGCATTCCTCCCTCCGCGGACACAATGCAGACCTCCATTGTAAAGTAAACCGCTGCTTATCAGCCTGAAATCAATCTGTTTTCAAAGAATGGATTCAGGAGCTAAGTGTAGTACAAGGCTTGATAATCCGATTGGTGTTTAAAAGTGCTGACTTGTCTCATTCGGGTCACCATCCCCTCACAACGAAACAAACTATCCTTAAACAGCAACATCGATGTTCAGCGTGAAGTGGCATCAGCTCTGCCGGACTGATACAGGGGTAACAGAAATGGCAAATCCACTCATCAGGAAATCAGCAACGGCTGCGTGTGCCAATCTGGCAAATTACCGGCAGTGTTATGATGAATTTGATCGTGCTTGCCCTAGCGGGCCTCAACTGGCCGGGTTACCTGGCGGTGGTCTGAATATATGCTTTGAAGCGCTGGACCGCCACCTCAACAGCCCTGTCGCTGACAAACTCGCCATACGCTGGATCAGTAAAAATGATCAGGTCACCGACTTCAGTTATCGCGCTCTGTGCCAGCTCACCAGCTGTTTTGCCAGCATACTCCCAGTCTTAGGATTACCAACAGGTGCGCGTGTTTTCAGTCTGCTCGGACGCCAGCCAGAACTCTACATTGCAGCGCTTGGCACCTTAAAAGCCGGTTGTGTTTTTACGCCACTATTTTCTGCTTTCGGTCCTGAACCCATTCGTTCCCGTATGGAAATCGGTGAAGCCCAGTTACTACTGACGACCCTTAGCTTGTATCGCAAAAAAGTGAAACCGTGGCGAAACACCCTGCCAAGTCTGAAAGCTGTCATTGTCATTGACGGCGACCCTGAATCCGAACCCGGCTGTTACTGTCTGGCAGAGCTCATGCAAAAAGCCAATCCCGACTTTCCTTGCGTCGCCACGCAACCCGAAGACATGGCGCTGCTGCACTTTACCAGCGGGACGACCGGCAAGCCGAAAGGTGTCATCCATGTGCATCAGGCCGTTGAGTACCACCAGTTATCGGCTTACTGGGCGCTGGATTTGAAACCCTCAGATATTTACTGGTGCACGGCCGATCCGGGCTGGGTCACCGGCACGTCCTACGGCATCATCGCCCCATTGTGCTTAGGTGTAACAATGATCATCGACGAGGCCGAGTTTGACACAGAGCGCTGGTATCACCTGCTCCAGCAACAACAGGTGACTGTCTGGTATACCGCGCCAACCGCTATCCGGATGCTGATGAAAGCTGGCACCGATATTCGAAATCAGTATGACCTTTCTGCCCTGCGTTTTATTGCCAGTGTCGGTGAACCGCTCAATCCTGAAGCCGTCATTTGGGGCCAGACCGTCTTTTCTATCCCTTTTCATGACAACTGGTGGCAGACAGAAACCGGCGGCATCATGATTGCCAACTTCGCCAGTCAGGACATCAAACCCGGGTCTATGGGCCGTCCGCTTCCCGGTATCGAGGCGGCGATACTCAGCCAGAATGATAACGGATCGAGCGAAGTGATCACCACGCCAATGCAAGTTGGCGAACTTGCTCTCAGGCCCGGCTGGCCATCCATGTTTCGAGGCTATCTGCATCAGGAAGAAAAATACCAGCGCAGCTTTGCTCACGGCTGGTACCTCAGCGGCGATCTGGCGATGCAGGATGAAGACGGCTATTTCTGGTTCGTCGGACGCAAAGATGATCTCATCAAGTCCTCCGGACATCTGATCGGTCCATTTGAGGTTGAAAGCGCTCTGATGGAACATGAAGCCGTGGCGGAAGTCGGTGTTATCGGTAAACCGGATCCCGTCGCGGGTGAAATCGTCAAAGCCTTTGTGACACTCAAACCCGGCTTTACACCCGATGAAGCACTGCAAAAAACCTTATTGGGTTTTGCCCGCCAGCGCCTGGGGGCTGCCGTGGCGCCTAAAGACATTGTTTTTCGCCGCAACCTGCCGAAGACCCGCAGCGGAAAAATCATGCGCCGGCTGCTGAAAGCCCGTGAACTCGGGCTGCCTGAAGGCGATATCTCAACTCTGGAGAGTGATGAGCAATGATCAGCAAACTCCATATCAACCGTGCTCACTTGCTGCAGCAACTCAAACAAATGCTCAGGATCCGCCGTTTTGAAGAAAAATGTGCCGAACTTTATGCACTCGAGAAAATTCGGGGCTTTTTGCATCTCTATATCGGTGAAGAAGCCGTGGCAGTTGGTGTCATGAGCGCACTGACCGCCGATGACCAGGTGGTTGCCACTTACCGGGAACATGGCCATGCACTGGCCCGCGGGGTAAGCATGGGCAGCATCCTGGCTGAAATGTACGGCCGGACCACAGGATGCAGTCGCGGACGCGGCGGGTCGATGCACCTGTTCGACCGGGCCACGCATTTTTATGGCGGCAATGCCATTGTCGGTGGCGGGCTCCCTCTGGCAACGGGGTTGGCGCTGGCCAATAAAAAAATGCAGCGCCTGATGCTGACGGCCTGTTTTTTGGTGAAGGCGCCGTTGCTGAAGGTGAATTTCATGAGAGCCTCAATCTTGCGGCTTTATGGCAGTTACCTGTGTTATTTATCTGTGAAAACAACAACTATGCCATGGGCACCGCCCTGACCCTGTCTGAGTCAGAAACCAATATCGCCAGAAAAGCCGATAGTTACGGGATTGCCGCCGCACAGGTGGACGGCATGAATGTGGTCGATGTGGAGGCTGCCACCCTTGAAGCGACGGAGTTCATTCACAAGCATCAAAAACCCTACCTGCTCGAATGCAAAACGTATCGTTTTCGTGGTCACTCCAGCTTCGACAGTCAGCTCTACCGTGAAAAAGAAGAAATTGCTCTGTGGGAAGAAAAAGGGCCAGTCAGGCAACTGGTGCAATGGATGAGAAACAACAGCCATTTACTGGACAGCGAACTGGATGAAATAGAAAAAGACGTTGAAAAGGAAATTCAGGCTGCCGTCCGTTTTGCTGAAGCCGGGGAGTGGGAACTGGTTGAAGATTTGTATCGGGATGTCTATAGCCCCCGGCAGACAAACAGTTAATCGACTTGCGGGGATAGCCAAGATGGTTTCAGAAACGATGAGCTACCGGGAAGCATTACGCGCCGGTCTGGAAGAAGCACTGATTCAGGATCCCCGAGTCTTCCTGATGGGTGAAGATGTCGGGCGTTACGGCGGCTGCTACGCCGTCAGTAAAGGACTGCTGGCCCAGTTCGGGGCTGAACGCATTATCGACACGCCACTGTGCGAGTCCGGCTTTGTCGGTGTCGGCATTGGCGCGGCGCTTGGTGGCATGCGCCCGATTGTTGAAATCATGACGGTGAACTTCAGCCTGCTGGCGATGGATCAAATTGTCAATACGGCTGCGACCCTGCGTCATATGTCGGGTGGTCAGTTCAACGTCCCTTTGGTGATCCGCATGGCTTGCGGCGCTGGCAGGCAACTGGCCGCCCAACACTCACACAGCTGGGAAAATTTTTATGCCCATATCCCCGGCCTCAAAGTGCTGAGCCCGGCCACTCACAGTGATGCCAGATACATGCTGGGACAAGCGCTGGCTGATCCGGATCCTGTCCTGATTTTTGAGCACGTCATGCTGCTCAATGAACCCGGTTCAGTGCCTGAAAACCCTGATGCACCAATGGACAAGGCGCTGATTCGCCGCCTGGGAACCGATATCAGTCTAATGACATATGGGGGCAACCTCCCGAAAGCGCTGACTGCCGCTGAACAACTGCAACAAGACGGGATCTCTGCGGAAGTGGTCGATCTGCGCTGTCTGCGCCCACTGGACAAAGTCACATTGCTGGAGAGCGTCAGCAAAACTCATCGCGCCGTCATTATTGATGAAGGCTGGCACACCGGCAGTCTGGCCGGTGAAATCAGTGCCATCATCATGGAAGAGGGATTCTGGCATCTGGATGCGCCGGTCAAACGGGTCTGTAGTGCGGAAGTGCCGATTCCCTATCCCCGGCATCTGGAGCAGGCTGCCCTGCCTCAGGTTGCGCAGATTGTCGCGACGGCCAAAGCCGTGATGGAAGGTCGATGATGACTCGCCAAACCTTCGACATTGTGATGCCTTCACTGGGTGCCGACATGCGTGACGGCATGCTTACTGAATGGCTGGTTGCAGAGGGCGATCATGTCAACAAAGGTGACTCAATCGCCGTGATTGAAACCAATAAAGGCGCCATTGAGATGGAAAGCTACCACACCGGCACCATCAGCCGGCTATTGGTACAGCCAATGACGACCCTGCCTGTCGGGGCCATTCTGGCCAACATCGACCCCGACGCTGAAACAGACATAGGCACAAGTGACGAGACACCGGCACCTGAACAGCTATCGCCCCAGAGACAAGATAAACCTCAGGCAACTCCCGTCCCTGCACCCGATCAAGCCAAAGCTGCCTCCGCACGCTCCGAGACGAGCGTTCCCCTAGCCTCGCCTGTTGTCCGGACAATGGCGCGACAACAACAGCTGGATCTGCAAGGTATCACAGGCTCTGGTCCATCCGGCGCCATTTTATTGCGGGATCTGAACAAGGCGCATCAGGCCCAGCAAAGCAGTGACGCAGCACCGCGAGCGAGATCATCGACAGCCGTGACGACAGACACTGACGCCAACCGCCGCAATCAAGCCGCCATGCGGGCAGCGATTGGCGCTGCGATGGAAAAATCCAAACGGGAAATTCCTCACTACTATCTGAGCCATGACATCGATCTCAGCACGGCACAGCAATGGCTGAACGATCAGAATGCCGGCCGGGACCCTGAAGATCGCCTGCTGTTACCGGCTCTGCTCATCAGGGCCGTCGCTACGCTTCTGCCTCACTTTCCGTCACTGAACGGGTTCTACCAAAATGGGGGCTTTGATCAGGCACAGGCTGTTCATATCGGTACAGTGATCAGCCTGCGGGAAGGTGGTCTGATGGTGCCTGCCATTCATCACGCTGACCAGCTTTCGCTCAATGACACCATGCTGGCACTCAGGGATATCAGTCTCCGCAGCCGGACCGGCCGGCTTCGCAGCTCTGAGCTGACCGATGCCACCATCACGATGACCAGTATCGGCGAACGGGGTTGTGATGGGGTGTTTGGCGTCATCTACCCGCCGCAGGTCGCGATCCTGGGTTTTGGCCGCTTGCGTCAGTCACCGCAGGTGAAAAACAATCAGATTGAAATCTGCGATACCCTGACAGTCACGCTCAGTGCTGACCACAGGGTCAGCGACGGCATCCAAGGCGCCAAGTTTCTTCATGCGCTGTCTCAGCAATTACAACAACCGGATCAATTATGAACAACGACGACATCAGGACCCTGATTCTGGAAGCCATACAGAGTGTCGCGCCGGAAATCACCGAAGCGGACATTGCCCCGGATGAAGATCTGCGCGACACATGCGATCTCGACTCAATGGATTTTCTTAACCTGTTGGCTGCACTGAAGAAAAGCTGCGGGGTAAACATTCCGGAAGTGGATTATCAACGCGTCAGAACGTTTACGGCCATGGTTGACTATCTGAATGACCACTTGGCTTAGTGCTGCCAGGCAGACAGGTCTTTTTCATTACACTTACTGTTCTGTGCGAATGTCATGTAAGTGCAGGCGGATCTGCTTCTCGATCTCGAGAATCGCAAAAAATACACAGCCGACGACGACAATGATCACCCCATCCCAGAACGAAATCGCCACTGTGCCGAAAAGCACCTGCAGCGGTGACAGATAGGTTATCGCAACCTGTGACACTGTCACACAAATCACAGTCAGCCAGACAACCCTGGTGCCGGCGATCAGATCCCATTTCAACGATGTTCCATAAATATTTCTGATGAAAAACAGGTGGAATATTTCCATGACAACTAATGTATTGAGTGCCATTGTGCGCGCGAGTTCTAAAGAATACATCTGCTCAACAGCGTAAGCATACATGCCGAACACGCCCCCAAGCAGCAGGACAGAGACAAAAACGATACGCCATGCCAATTCTCCGTTCAGTAATGGTTCATTTCGCGGACGCGGTGGCCTGCTCATGGTGTTGGTTTCCGTTGGCTCGAAAGCCAGGGCTATCCCAAGAGTAATCGCGGTGATCAGGTTGACCCATAAAATCTGGATGGGCGTTATCGGCATTGTCATCCCAAAGAGCAATGCCACCATGATAGTCAAAGCCTCTCCGGCATTAGTCGGCAGTGTCCAACTGATGACCTTTTTGATATTGTCGTAAACCGTTCGTCCTTCACGAACCGCAGCGACAATAGACGCAAAATTATCATCAACCAGCACGAGTTCGGCGGCTTCTTTCGCCGCTTCACTACCTTTGAGCCCCATGGCTATCCCTGCATCGGCACGCTTGAGTGCAGGCGCATCATTGACGCCGTCACCTGTCATCGCAATGGTCATCCCATGAGATTGCAGTGCCATCACAAGCCGCAGTTTATCCTCCGGGCTGGTGCGGGCAAATATGTCCGTCTCAATCACAGCCGCCGCCAGCGCATCATCATCCATGTCACTCAAGTCAGCACCCGTCAACACCTTGTCAGGATTTTGCAAATGAAGTTTTTTCGCGATCGCGGCGGCTGTGCCCTTGTGATCACCGGTAATCATTTTTACCCGGATACCGGCAGTCCGGCATTCTGCAATCGCGTCAATGGCTTCAGGACGCGGCGGGTCAATCAAGCCAACAATACCAATCAATGTCAGGCCCTGCTCAACATCGGTGAATTCAAGAACGGTATGATCCGGCGGCACGGATTTAACAGCAAAGGCCAATACACGCTGTCCTTGAGCGGCAATGTCTTCCGCTTGCTGATGCCAGTAACTGGCATTAAAGGCTTCGCGTTTTCCAGCTGCTGTGCGCTGCTGAGCACACATCAAAAAGATTTGCTCCGGTGCACCCTTTACCGCAATAAACGCATGGTTTTCATGGTCATGATTGAGTGTAGCCATGAAGCGGTGCTTAGCATCAAAGGGAATGGCATCGGTCCGCATCCAGTCACCGAGTTCCGCCTGAATATCAATGCCCATTTTACCGGTCAGGGCAAGCAAAGCGCCCTCCATCGGGTCGCCAACGACACCCCATGACCCGTTGTGATGATGTAAAGAGGCGTCATTACACAATACGGCGACATGCCCAAGTTCATTCAGGATGACATGTTCATTCGCACGGACTGCCACTGCATCTAACCAGATTTCACCTTTCGGCTCGTACCCCATCCCTCCAAGTGAAAAAACATCAGCTTCGGTCACGACAGAAACAGCCATCATCTCGTTACAAGTCAGTGTGCCCGTCTTATCCGTACAAATGACCGATACCGCCCCAAGCGTTTCAATGGCCGGCAACCGCCTGACAATGACATTACGGCGTGCCATGTTCTGCACGCCAACGGCCAGCGTGATGGTCAGCACCGCCGGAAGCCCCTCTGGGATAGCAGCGACTGAAAGCCCCACGACAGCCATCAGCATTTCTGAGAAGGAATAATTGCCAACAAAATACCCGTAGGCCAGAACCACGGCGGCGATTAACAAAATCAGGGCGGTTAACCATCGCGCGAACACATCCATCTGCCTGAGCAAGGGCGTGGTTAAGGTTTCAATAGTTGAAAGCATGCCACTGATACGGCCAATTTCCGTGTCCGCCCCGGTAGCAACCACAATCCCCCACCCCAGTCCGCTGGTCACAAGCGTACCGCTGTATGCCATACAGACTCTGTCTCCAAGAGCGGTATTCATTGCAACCGCGCGTGTGTCTTTCTTCACGGGAACAGACTCGCCAGTCAGTATTGCTTCCTGAATCTGAAGGCTATTCACCTGCAAAAGCCGAAGATCGGCGGGCACCTTATCTCCGGCTTCAAGCAGTACGATGTCTCCGGGCACGAGCTTTTCGCCTTCGACCGTATGGCGCATCCCTTCTCGCAGCACTGATGCTCTCAATGCCAGCATATGACGAATGGCATCCATCGCCTGTTCGGCCTTCCCCTCCTGGATGAAACCAATGACCGCATTCACAATGACGACAGCAAGGATCACAAACGTGTCTGCCACATGCCCGAGCATAGCCGTCATGGCAGCAGAGCCCAGAAGGACGTAGATAAGAATGTTATGGAACTGCATCAAAAAACGATGCAGAGGGTGTGGCTTCGGGGGCTCTGGCAAACGGTTCGGGCCATAAATGGACAGACGTTTTGCCGCTTCTTCAGAAGAGAGGCCATTATTATACGAGCTCATGGCCTCAATGGCGTCTGCTGATGCCATTTCATGCCATTCCCTCTTTGTTCGGCTTGCTGCTATACGTTGCATTGTCTGATGAGCGTCTCCTGAAAAACCGGCAAAAGCTAATGGGTGATATCTCAACCTCTCCCCATTAATGGCAGGCTCTGATGAGGAATCAAGGCTGATAACAAGAAATCGATTATTCCAGCATCACTTGACTCATCTTTTGAGTGTGAACTCCTAAAATAAAATGAGTCTTGGCTCTGAGTGCATCGACAACATCAGAGGGTCCAAAAGGAGATCAGTATGACTTCCGACCACCACAACACTGCCAGTCCGATCATTTACTGGTACCACCAGTTACGCGTTACCGACATTCCTTTCGTTGGCGGTAAAAATGCCAGTCTGGGTGAAATGATTAGCCAGTTGAAAGAAACAGGCATAAAAGTGCCGATAGGGTTTGCCAGCAGCGCCCAGCTCTTTCGCGATTTTTTGAGTCAGAACCAGCTTGATGCACCCATTGCCCAACTGCTGGCAGATATGACTGCCGGCATCATTACGCTGACAGACACAGGCGAAAAAATCAGAGCGCTGATCACCCAGGGCACTTTCACCACGCAGCAAGAAGAAGCGATTACCCGTGCTTATCAGGAACTTTGTGACCAACTGCAGACCGCCAATGTCAGTGTTGCGGTCAGAAGCTCCGCCACGGCTGAAGATCTGCCAGATGCCAGCTTTGCCGGTCAGCAGGAAAGTTATCTCAATGTTCGCGGTTGTGAACAGGTACTGCAGGCCTGCCTGCAATGCTTTGCCTCACTCTATACGGACAGGGCGATTGTCTATCGCGAGGAAAAAGGCTTTGCTCATCAGAAAGTTGCCTTATCTGTTGGCGTTCAGCAAATGGTGGAATCTGAAGCCGCCGGGGTAATGTTCAGTTTAGACACAGAAAATGGGTTTCCCGATGTCGTAATCATCAATGGTGCGTGGGGGCTTGGGGAAACCATCGTCAAGGGTAGCGTCACACCTGATCGTTTCATGGTTTACAAGCCACTTTTGGAGAAGCCTGGCAAGCGCCCTATCATCGAAAAGCAACCCGGCAGTAAACAACTGAAGATGATGTATGCATCCCGACATCACAAAGATAATCCAAGCAACGGCCAGACTGTCGTGCTTGCGACAACCGAGCAAGAGCGCAGTGCATTGGTTCTGTCGGATGATGAAATTTTACAACTGGCTCGCTGGGCGGTGATCGTTGAGCGCCATTACGGTTGTGCTATGGATATGGAATGGACGAAAGACAACCAGGGACTTTATCTGGTCCAGGCCCGACCTGAAACCGTGGAATCACAGAAAAAACAAGCCGTGCTGGTGAACTACAGGCTGAAAGAAAAATCGATCCTGTTACTGGAAGGCGCCAGCGTCGGTAGCGCGATCGCTACCGGCCAGGTTTTTCTGATCAACGATCCGCACCAGACCGATCAATTTCCCCAAGGTGCCATTCTGGTCACTGAGAAGACCGATCCAGACTGGGTGCCATTAATGCGAAAAGCCGCAGGAATCATCACTGATACCGGCGGCCCAACCAGCCATGCGGCTATCGTCAGCCGTGAATTGAAAGTGCCGGCCATTGTCGGTACTGAGCATGCAACCCGAAGCCTGACCGACGGGCAAGCCGTCACATTAAGCTGTGCCGGTGGCACTGTCGGGCAAGTGTACGAAGGCATCTTACGTTATGACACCCAGCAGGTGAACCTGGATGACATTCCGCGTACGAAGACAGCTGTCATGATTAACGCCGCCATGCCAGATGGCGTGTTTCGCTGGTGGCAGTTACCGGTTGACGGGATCGGTCTGACCCGAATCGAATTTATGATTTCAAGCCAGATCAGGGTCCATCCCATGGCACTGCTCCACCCCGAAAAAGTCACGGATCCAGCGGTTCAACAGACGATCCACCAGCTGACTCAAGGCTATGCATACCCGCCGGATTACTTCATCCATCATCTGGCGATGGGTGTGGGAAAAGTTGCAGCCTCGCAATTCCCTAAACCAGTGATTGTCAGAATGTCAGACTTTAAATCCAATGAGTACAGAGGCCTGCTGGGCGGTGAATTTTTCGAACTCCACGAAGAAAATCCAATGCTGGGTCTGCGCGGGGCTTCACGCTATTACCATCCGCTGTATCGTGAAGCGTTTAAACTGGAATGCCAGGCCATCGTAAAAGCTCGCCAGGAGATGGGCTTTGATAACATCATCGTCATGATCCCGTTCTGCCGCACAACCGGTGAAGCCGATAAAGTGCTGAATGTCATGGCTGAAGCAGGGCTGAAACGCGGTGAAAATGGTCTGCAGGTGTATGTGATGTGCGAGATCCCTTCGAACGTTATTCTGGCAGACCGGTTTGCGCAACGCTTTGACGGTTTCTCAATCGGCAGTAACGATCTCACCCAGTTAGTTCTGGGAATCGATCGTGATTCAGCCGAACTGAAACCATTATTTGATGCGAGGGACGATGCAGTCAAAGAAATGATCGCCCAGGTGATCACTGTCGCGCACCAGTATGGTTGTAAGGTTGGGATCTGTGGCCAAGCGCCTTCAGATTATCCGGATTTTGCCGAGTTTTTGGTCAATTGCGGGATTGACTCGATCTCTCTGAACCCCGACTCTTTCGCCAAAGGGTGCCAGCAAATCGCGCTTGCAGAACGCAAATCCCAAATGAAAGCTGCCGGTCACGAATAACCTGCAACAGGTCAAGAAGCAGAGTTTGTACGATCTTTAAGGACCCGCTGGGATGAACTGTTTCAGGTCATCCCAGCGAAACGTGGGACCATCGGAACACACATACTTGTCCTTCAGGTAACAGTGCCCACAGGTTCGGACCCCGCAGTGCATGCGACGCTCAATCGACAGATAAATCGCCTGTTCAGGCACCCCGCTGGCGACCAGATATTTAGCCACCGCAAACATCATGGCTTGCGGACCAGCCACCAGCACCACGTCCGGGCTTTGAGCAAACTGACCGAGCACAGTGGGCAGAATATCGACCGGGGTACCGCCGGATTCATTTTCGCCCGGCTCAGTATCACCGTCCTCAATCATATTGAAAACCGGGATGTGACGCTGCCAGTCACGGCGTTCCGGCGTCAACATCTTCGCCTGACGGTTTCGTGCCCCGTATACCACCATCAGCTGGGTGTAATTTTGTTGTTCAATGAGCTGATTCACCACTCCGACCAAAGGCGCCAGGCCGCAGCCGCCGCCGACAACAAGCACCCGCTTATTGCACACTTTATCCATCGGCCAGCCTTTACCATAGGGCCCTTTGGCCCCCAGGATCTGCCCGGCTTCGAGCTCAAACAAGGCTGAAGTCACACTGCCTGTTTTTCGGACCAGCGCCCGAAAATTCCCATTTTGATCAGGAGGTTGTGTAAAAGTGAACGGCGCTTCACCCACTGAAGGCAGACATAGCATAAAGAACTGTCCTGTCTTTGCCTGCATCCAGCCACCCTGTGACTTCGTGGCCTGAGATGCCGTATTTAGCAGACGAAAGGTAAAATGGCGGGCATGCTCACCATCATCATAAAAGTCGATCAAACGAACGGCTGTTGGCGTGAGACTATGCATCTTTCACTATCCTTTTCATGACAGAATGCACCCCGATGACACCCGGGCAAGTCTGCTCACAGCGCCCGCAGCCGACACAGCCATACCGCCCAAATTCTGGCAAAAAATCATCACTGAATTTGTGGTACCAAAAGCGTTTCACCCGCTCACCGGCCTGCCCTGCAGGATTATGCAAACTGGCCTCACGCTGAAACCCTTCGTACAAACAAGAATCCCAGAAGCGTACCTGTTTGGCCTGCGATGACAGCTTATCAGGGGCGTCTTGCGACACCGCCTGATTCTGTGTGCCGTAACAAGAGCAGGTCGGACACAAGGTGGTGCAGCCGGAACACGCAATGCACTGAATCGCGAGTTGCTGCCAGAACGCATCCGATGTCTGGCCACGGTTCAGTTTTTCTATACCCTCCAGAATATAAGAATGATCGTCGAACGCATGCTCGCACTGGGTCAGGTGGTCAGAGCGCATATTTTTTGCATGACTCGTCGCAGGCGTCAGTGCCAGCCCTTGCAGTGCGGCACGGCCTGGTTCAGTCACCACAATCAATAACCATTGATCATCGGCAAGTGGGTGCAGAATCAGATCGGCCGTGGTATCTCTGACCCCCGGCCCGGCATCGACCAGGTAGCAAAAACCATTTTGACAAGGATGAACACAATCCACGCCGACCAGTAAGGCTTGCTGTCGCCGGGCCTGATAATAAGGAT
This sequence comes from Photobacterium sp. Hal280, assembly GCF_037162255.1. Lineage (NCBI taxonomy): Bacteria > Pseudomonadati > Pseudomonadota > Gammaproteobacteria > Vibrionales > Vibrionaceae > Photobacterium > Photobacterium sp. Hal280. The sequence continues at coordinate 1,450,147 of NZ_JARLUO010000005.1, read as the reverse complement.
CCTGTTCAAAAAAGATATCCTGATAGTGGATTGCCATCAGATCGCAGCTCTGAACCCCGAACAAAACAAAAGGTTCTGGTTTCGGGATGGTTTCACGAAAAAACTGACCATCGAAGACATATATGGTCTCCTGTTCAGCAAAGAAAAAGCGTTTGGCTGAACTCAACGGCCGCTGCTGACTCAGTGCCGGAAAGGGGGTTGCGCTTGATGCTGCCAATGCGCGTCACCATCATTATCAACTATCTGGTACAACTGGCGGCTCTGGGATAAGTGCACTTGCAGTTGCTGAAGTGAGTGAAGCACATACTGCTGCATGTTACTGGCCCTCCAATAAGTGCTCAATATCCTTAGGCTCCTGACCCGCTGGTAATGGCACCACAGACACAGCACAAGCTTTCAGCTCAGGCATTTTCGTGATTGGATCCTGCGCGGTATTCGTCAGTTGGTTCGACGGGGCTTCTTTGAAATGATATGGCATTGACACCAGGCCCGGAGGGACATCATCGGTGATCATGGCGCGAGTCTCCACATAGCCCCGGCGAGATCGGATCCCTACCGGCGAGTAACGCTGAATATTCAGTACCCTCGCATCTTCCGGATTGATGAAGAGTAGTCCCGCAGGCGTTTCCCGTTCCAGCAAAGGAGATTTTCGGGTCATAGACCCGCAGCCATAGTGACAAGAGAGCCGGTTCGTGGTCAGGATAAGCGGGTATTGTTCGTCGGTCTTTTCATCAATATCAATCTGGTGTACCGGGATCAATCTTGCCTTGCCGATAGGAAAAACCGTTTGATGTAAGATTGCCGTTCCTTGTGGTGCATCCTGGTTGCAGGGCCACTGTAAACCATGAGCCAGCTCAATCCCTGAATAGGTCATGCCCTGATAAGACGGCGTCAGCGAGGCCATCTCATCGAACACAGCCTCGCTGTTGGTCCAGCTGAGTGCATGGCTGCCCAGTGCTTCAGCCAATGCCTTCAACCACTGCCAGTCGTCCATCGCTAAACCCGGTGGCTGCACAGCCTGATTAATATGCTGTACCCGTCGCTCGCAGTTGGTAAAAGAGCCTTCTTTCTCGGCAAAAGATGCCGCTGGCAAAATGTAATCGGCCAGCTTGGCTGTCTCCGTCATGGTCAATTCAGCAACCACCAGCAGATCCATTTTCTTCATGGCTGCACGAACATGATTCTGATCCGGATCGGTCACCACGGGATCTTCGCCGAATAAAATCAGACAGTGAAAATCACCGGCGAGCGCTGCCTTGGTCATACCCAGCGACGTCAGCCCTGGCCGGGTAGCGACCGGCTCTCCCCAGGCTTGCGCAAACTTGTCTTGCGCAAGGTTATCCTCAACCGCCTGATAACCCGGATACACATTCGGCAGGCAGCCCATATCGCATGCGCCCTGCACATTATTTTGTCCGCGTAACGGGTTGATACCTGTCCCGGGACGGCCAATCTGACCACAAACCAAAGCCAGATTAGACAGCGCAATCACATTCGAAGTCCCGCTGACATACTGTGTGATTCCCATGCCGTACAAAATCATGGCACTTTTCGCCCGGCCATAGAGCTCCGCAACTCGTCGAATCTGAGCCGCGGCAATGCCTGTGCCCGATTCAGCCAGCTCAGGGGTGATCGTCTCCACACTGCGTGCCAGGGCATCAAACCCCTCACAGCGCTGACTGATGAAAGATGCGTCATACAGCTTTTGCTTGATGATAACGTGCAAGATCGCATTGATGAGCGCGATGTTGCTGCCCGGTTTCAGCTGGAGATGTACATCCGCTATTTTAGCCAGCCGGGTCACTCTGGGATCAATAACCACCAATTTCGCCCCTCGCAGCCGGGCTTCAATCATCTGTCCGCCGAAAACGCTGTGATTTTCTGTCGGATCCGCACCGATCACGACAATCAGTTCGGTGTCGAAAATATCTTTGGTGCTATTGGTCATTGCACCGGAACCTAAGGTTTGTTTCAGCCCGGCAACCGTGGGACTGTGACAAATACGGGCACAGTGATCGATATTGTTCGTCTTCAGGACGGCTCTGGCAAATTTCTGAGCGGCATAGTTGTCTTCATTGGTTGCGCGTGCGCTGCTGATAACGCCTACAGCATCAGGACCGTGTTCAGCCTGAATATCCCTTATCGCTTCACTGATCTCACTCAGTGCCTCATCCCAACTGATGGGATAAAAGCGATCATGAATCCGTTTCAGCGGCTCAGTGACCCGGTTGTCAGGACGAATGGCATAGGCTGTGCTCCAGCCTTTTTCACACAGCTTTCCGCGACTCACGGGGTGAGTTCGCTGAGGTTCAACCCCGGTCAGCTTGCCGTGTTCATCAATTTTCAGATTGATCCCGCAGCCGACACCACAAAAAGGGCAGACTGTTTTCACTATTGAAGAAGCCATGACCATCCACAATCAATCGGCGGGTTCTGGCATTGAGTATAGCAAGCCAGCACAGAGCAGATTCATGCCGCCACAATCTTTGTCTCATGAAAACAAATTAAGGTCTATCCGGGCCAGATGTCGGCTTTCTGAGGTAAATTACGTAATACACCAAACCAACCAGGACGCTTCCGCCAAGCAAATTTCCCAGAATGACAGGGATCAGATTACTGATGAGGCCCAGCCACCCCACAGAACCGGCCACTGCGCCCGTATCTGAAAATGCCTGAATGAACATGGCCAATGGAATAAAGAACATATTCGCAATACTGTGTTCAAAACCCGCCGCGACAAAAGCAGAGATCGGAAAAACAATCGCGACCGCTTTATCAATAACACTTCGCCCGGCCATTGCCATCCAGATCGCCATACAAACCAGGATGTTACACAACACTCCGCGAAAAAATGCGCTCCAGAACGGTAAGCTGCATTTGGCTTCAGCGATCTGCAGATAACGCTCTGCAATAACCCCGTGATTCATTTCTGTATGCCCAGAGGCATACACCAAGACGGCCAGTCCCGCCGCGCCGATAAAGTTTGAACCACAGACCACCAACCAGTTCTTCAGCAGTTCAGCCGTTGAAATCTTTTTATCAGCCCAGGCCATCGCCAGTAAGTTATTTCCGGTAAACAACTCAGCCCCGGCGATCACGACCAGCAACAGCCCCAGTGAAAATGCAATCCCTCCTAACAGTTGACTGGTGCCAAACCCCAGACTCGCGTCAGACTTGATTATCACAAAGTACAAGGCCCCCAAGCCAATAAAGGCACCCGCCAGAATGCCCAGCATGACCATAGACAGCAACGGCAGGCGGGCTTTGATCACGCCTATACTGTCCACTCTTTCAGCGATTTGTTTCGGTGAAAAGGCATCAAACCCAAAAAGATCAGCCATGGTTCACTCCGGTCAAAGATGCACGGTCAAACAAGCTAAGCGGAAGCAGAAGACGTCGAATATGCCACTTATCCACCTGAAACTGAGGATTTTTCAGGCGAATTTGTCATGGCTAAGTGTAGTACAGATGGGAAATATGACGTTAAGCGAAGCCGGACTCAAATGGCGCCAGAGTCACAAGTCAGCCTCTATCATTTTGTGTATCGCCTGACGCCAGAAAAAGCGCAGCTTACATTAATCCTGAAAAAGCGCCTTCTTTCTTCAGAAGGCGCTGTTATTCCATCGGCAAACTTTCAGGCGCTATTTCACGGACAGCTTATCCGCCAGATCCTGCGCCAGTGCAACCATGGTCAACGTCGGGTTCCAGGAGCCACCCTGTGGCCAGAGTGCACCGCCGGTAACATACACATTGTTGGCGCCTTTAAACCGGTAGTCTAAATCAACCGGGGCGTCCGGCTGAGCGCCGATATGCAGGGTTGAACTTTCATGCACTGGTGCATCCACCCGAATGGCTGCGGCATCCGGACGGGCCGCTGCCCACTCGCCCTGATCCGGGCTGCCATGCCAGTACTGCACAGCCGATTTTCCTTTCGGCGACAACACGGTTTCCAAAATACCGAAAGTGGCTTCGTCCATGGCCGTCCAGGTTTGTTTGTCTCTGCCGTTTTCTTCGATCTGCAGCAGAGAGTTGGTTGTTAAATTCGAATCATCGCTGTTTTGCAGGAACCAGCTGCCCGGGTTGGTGTAATCCAGCTCTCCCAGCACAGCACAGACGAAAACAACATAATCTTTCGAGGTCAGCAGTTGCGCCATAGAAGCTGTCGCCACGACATCAGGCATATAACGCAATGCTGTGGGCGAATTCACGACCGGGTTCTCATCCCACAAAGCAGACAGCTGGATATGGAATTGCTGCTCATAACTGTTATTCGCAATACCGGCCACATAGCAGGCCCCCAGCTCCAAACGACCCAGATCGGCAGCCGGATCCAAGTCTGCCTTTGGCACGCGCGCAACAATCGAGCTGATAAAGTGCGCGGAAAAGCGCTGCCCCAGGCCCGGATATTCAGGAAATGAATTTCGCAATAACGTGGTCGGTGGCAAGGTTCCCATGGCCAGAACCAGCTTGGCAGAACCCAGGGGCAGGACGCCTCTTGATGTCTGCAGCGCTGTCGCTTGCGGTGTGCCATCCACCTCTTGCTGGATGATTTTCTCAACCACACATTCAGTGACGATATCGAGTTTCGCCCCTTTCCCTGCTTTAAACAGTGCGGCCTGTGTTTCTGCCAGTTGCAGAATATCGCCTGGGGTAGAGAATTTCTGAAAATCGATCCCGTTAACATTTTCTGACGCAGAGGCCAGCGGCGCGGCTTCAGTGCGGTAAACACCCTGAACAGAAGTGCCGGATTCTTCCAGCAGGTGCTGAACCTTTCGCTGTAATTCCCCGTAAACCGGGCGATTACCCGACACAAAGGCTCTCTCCTGCTTACTGAGCCCGCTGTCTATCTGATCAGCACTCTGAACCCTGAGCAACCGTTCTGCAGACTCGAAGTTTTTTTCAGCCGCGGCAATGGTTTCTTCCGGCCAACCAGAAAACTCATTTTGATTGGGTCTGGGACACCAGGCACTCCACAATGTGGAGCGTCCGCCAAAGAAAGGCACCATCCCATGTTGCCAGTGGATCGTTCCTGCCAGACCCAGCTGATTTTTGGCCGACATGGTCCAGGGAAAGGTTTCCGACAAGCCGCCCAGGGTATCCTTAAATGGCAGAGGCAAATTCTGAAAATGCTCTGGCAGGAAAAAGGGCCCCCGCTCAACCATTAAAATCCTTGCGAAAGGATTGGTTTTCAACGTTCGCTCTGCAAACGCCAAGGCGCAAAACCCGGTGCCGATCACCACGAAATCATAGTCATTCTCTTCCCTGGCTTGCTTCCATTGGGCGTTCGACAGGAAAAAAACATGATCCATCACTTTCTGACCATCCGGATTCTGTGGTCCGGGGGTTGGATATCCATGTTGCAGTTTATTACTTGAAGCCGCTGTTCCCATCAGACATTCCTTTTCTAGGTGAAGTGAAACGGCACGGCTGTGCCATGCCCTATTCTGCTCAGCATGATGCTGTGACAAACAGTGCATAACGAATAGGAAAGCATGGTTGGAAATGACAATTTATTTTTTACCCAGGAAGACGTTTATATCTAAATTTCAACCCATGTTGGAACGGCAGAGAGAATGAGATGCGTCAGTTACATGCCAGTGTGATGCGCAGCGACAAGAAAAGTCATCACGGCAATCGCCAGCCAGTGATTTCACACACTGGCTATCGCGAGGAAGGTCGCTGAGATAACTGCGGCAGAAAGTAAAAAATACCAACGCTTTTTAGCCGGCGACCAGGTTATTCATCCAGGCTTTTGAACGTATCCGTAGGCTGGAACCGATGATTTTCACCACTTCTTCCAACACCAGCATGGCGTACACCCATTCCAGCGGAAGTTTCAGCACAAAGGCACAAAATGCGGTCAGTGGGATCCCTATCATCCATTGCGCCGCAATATCCTGATAAAAGCAGAAACGAATATCACCACCTGCCCGTAACACCCCCACGATCATGGTCATCGGCAGGCTTTTCACGATCATACCGACGCAAAAAATCATGAAGAAATGTTCGGTCAGCTCCCGGGTTTCCGGCGTCATGGCAGCAAACAAGTCCAGCACCGGATCGCGGATCAGGAACATGAGCCCTGCCGTCACCACAGCAAAGCCAAAATTGATCACTGTGACGGCCCAGGCCTGCCGGTAAGCCTGCTCCATGTTGCTACCGCCCAACTGATTGCCAATCAGCACGGCTGACGCATTGGAAATACCAATCAGCATCGCCAGCGCCAGTGACTCGATAGGCGTCATGACGGACAAGGCCACCAAACCATCAACACCAGCCTGTCCGATAATGACGTGATACATGAAGATCCCGCCCGCCCAGGCAAGATGGTTCAAGGTCGTCGGCAGCGACAGTTTCAGAAAGCGGTTGATCATCTGAGCATTCAGGACTTCCGGAAACAGCGACCAGCGCAGCGCAATCGGGTGAGCCTTGAGATGCAGATAACCAAATAACAGCGCGATTTCAACCAGACCGCTGATGGCCGTTGCCCATGCGGCACCGGCAATGCCATAAGCCGGCATCCCCAGATGACCGAAAATCAGGACCCAGTTCAGGAACAGGTTCAGCGCAATGCCTACGGCACTGAACAGCGTGCTGATCGCCGGCTGATGCATCGCCCGTAACCCCACAGAGACACTGCTGCCCCACGACACAGCGTACAAACTCACGGCGGTAATTTGCAGGTACTCAGCGCCCCGCGCAATCACCTCAGGGTTATTCGTTGCTAACCCGATCACCTGCTCAGGCAGCACCAGAAATACCAGGGCCGCCAGTGTGGCGACCAGGGTTGTCATGGTCAGCGTCAGCGCAACACTTTGCTTCATGCCATGCTGATTGCCCGCGCCCCAGTACTGGGCCGCCAGCAGTGCCCCGCCCGTCGTCACACCAAACAGCATAATGGTGACAACAAACAGTGCCCGGCCAGCAATACCAATGGCCGCCACATCCAGTTCATTGAGCTGGCCCAGCATCAGAATATCGACCAGACTACGGCTGGAAAACAGCATCACCTGTAAGGCGATCGGAAAAGCAATCGCCAGCAGGCGACGGACAAACACCCCTTCAAATAAAGGAGAAGCAGATGGCGACATAGATATTCCTGAAAAATAGGAGAGCACAAGAAAAGCAACTGGCCGGTTTTGATACTGGCCCTTTCAAATCACAAGCTGAAATCACGAGTGAATGACAACCAGAACCGACCTGTTATTTATGCGATCTGACAGGCTACAAACTGTGATAAACCTAAAAAATATAAAAAGTGCAGCGATCTCGCTGCACTTTAATATCTCTTACTCAACCGCTCGCGTGGGGAGTTCAGGAATATAGTCACCTGCATTATCGGGATAAAGAATATATTCACCGTGGTATTTCACCAGCGATTTATAGTCAGTAACTTTGTACAGCAGTAATCCTTGCTGATAGGCCAAGTCAATACATTGCTGGATATTACCACGAACATAAACAGACAATGGCTTAGCCAGTTTTCCTGCCTCGTCAAAGGCTTCTTTGAACTGCTTCGCACACACCACCAATGACGCCTGACCATCGGTGTGGTGGGTCACTTTCCGGTTCACTTCGTATTCTGTCGCCACCACCCAATCGAGCTGCTGCAGCGCACTGTACAAGGCATCCAGTTGCTCAGCCTTCACTGCACTGGTGGTGCCCTCCTGGTTCAGCACGCCCGATAATGCCCAGCCAAGATGTTCAAACTTCAGCTTCAGCTGTGCCTGCTTACCCATACTGCGAGCCATCTGCTGCCAGCCCAGCAAGGTTTTCGCCACACAATGGTCATAGCGTTGCTGCTTAATCACTTTGGTGATCCAGGCACTCATGAAGTGCGTTTCGCTGACCGGATTATTGGGGGTTTTGCCTGCTGTAACAGAAGACTGCAACTCAGCCAGACCTTCATTCACCAGTTTGTTCAGCTCTTGATAAAACACAGCCATAATAGTTACTTTCAAATACTCTTATTCAATCACAGGTAATCAGGCGTCTTTCGCCAATCCCCAATAAAACAAGCAGGCTAAGACTGCGCAAGCGGCCATCGTTCCTGCCAGCGGCCAGGCTGTGGTATCGGGCATCGCTGCTACAATACCCCCCACCACAGTCCCTGTGCCGAAGCGCATTGTACCAGCCAATGACGACGCCGTACCCGCCATATGCGGATACTTGGCTAACAAACAAGCCATTGAATTACTGGCAACAGTAGAAATCGCGCCCACAAACAGCATTACCGGTACCACGACACCCCACAGGCCGAGTTCAAGCACTTGTCCTGCAATCAGCCCCGCCCCGGCAATCAATTGAATGATCAGACCCAAACGCAGCATAAAGTGCGAGCCCATTTTGCGGACCAGCTTGCCGTTCAGTGTGGTCATGACAATCAGGCAGATCACATTCAGGCCGAACAACAGGCCAAAGTTTTCCGTACTGACATGATAAAGATCGATGTACACAAAAGAGCCGACGGTCAGAAACACGAACATGCCTGCAAACGAAAAACCGCTGCTCACCACCAGACCGAGCGCGGGGGCGGATGTCAGCATCCGTGCATAGTTCCGGAGTGTAGAACCTAGATGAAACGGCAGTCGTTTCTCAGCCGGCAGGGTTTCGGGGATCATTTTCAGCACGGCCAGAATCACAATCACTGAAACCAGTGCCAGAAACCAGAAGATGGAGCGCCAGCCGAACCAGACGGACAGGTACCCACCTATCATTGGCGCGGCCAATGGCGCAATTGTCATCACCAAGGTGACAAAAGACATGGTGCGGGCGAACTCTTCCCGTTCAAACATATCCCGCACCAGCGCCTGAATGATGACGGCGGCAGAGGCACCGGCAAAGCCTTGTGCGGCACGGATCCAGGTCAGTTCATTAATGTTATGGCTCATTGCACTGACCACTGCCGCCAGTGCAAACAACATGACACCGATGATCAGGACCGGACGCCGGCCGTAGCTGTCTGAAAGCGGGCCATGAATCAGCTGTCCAACGGCAAAGCCTGCGGTATACGCTGTCAGGGTTACCTGCACCAGGCTGGGGCTCACGCCCAGATCTTTTGCGATTGTTGGCATCGCAGGCAGGTACATATCAATTGCCAGCGGGGTGAGTGCGGCAATTGCCCCCAGAATGAGGATCAGCGAAAAGCTCAGGCCAGGACTGTCAGATTTATTCATAAACCACTTATTAGCATATTGAAAAGGAAAGGGAGTGATTGTACGACAATTTCCGCTACTTATATCTTTCCCGACAGGAAATGATAAGTTTCTTTTTCTGGTGTACTAGCGAAAAATTGTGATGAGCGTTATCACAAAGATCAATTATTGACCAAAAATCTCACCTATGTTGCCTGACAGCGAATTTTCGCTGTTTTTTCTCTGGCAACCTGAACTGAACGAATATCAGGTACTAAAAAGGCGTCGGTAGCTTTACAACAGGCCCGACGCCTTCTCGCTTTAGCGCTCAGTCGTTTTACCACTAAGTCGCGACAGCACTCAGTAGCTAAACCACTCACAGATTAAAAGCTGGCGATTTCTTCTTCGGTCAGGGGGCGATATTCACCAGGTTCCAGGTTCTCATCCAGCACGACAGCGCCGACCTGCTCGCGGTGTAACGCCACCACTTTATTGCCGATTGCCGCAAACATGCGCTTCACCTGATGGTATTTCCCTTCAGAGATAGTGATCAGTGCCGCGCACTCCTCAAGAATCTCCAGTTTTGCCGGCCGGGTCAGATCTTTCTCGCCGCGCAGCTGTACCCCTTCTGCGAACTCGTTGATTGCAGAGGCCGGAATCGGATCGGCCGTTTCCACGTAGTACACTTTCTCGCAGACGTGTCGCGGCGAGGTGATGCGGTGTGACCACTGGCCGTCATCCGTCAGCAGTACCAACCCTGTGGTATCGGCGTCCAGTCTGCCCGCCACATGCAGCTTTTCCGGGCTGACTTCATCGAGTAACACAAAGACGGTCGGATTAAAGTCATCCACATGCGAACACACGTAACCCTGAGGCTTGTTCAGCATAAAATATTTCGGGCCCGTCATGTGCAGCGTACTGCCATCAAACTCAACGTCACAGTCATCCGTGATTTTCAGCGCACCGTTTTTGACGATGTCGCCATTCACTTCTATTCTTTTTTCTTTGAGTAATTTACCGGCTTCCTTGCGAGTAATTCCCAGGGCGGTACATAAAAATTTATCAAGCCGCATTGCAGGCTCCGAGTGGTGCAAAAGCGCCATTATAAAAACCTGGACTGCGTGATGCACGAGAAATCTCAAACCTGAGCCGGCTGAAGCAATATCACTAATTGCAACCCCTGATCACAAATTTTTACATCGCATTGCCTGAACTGCCACTAAGCTCAAAAAGTAGAACATTTCTCCATTTTCACGGTCTTCACTTATAGACAGAGGGCATGAGTTATCCGTATAAACACCTTGAACAACTCACCACTGTGCCATGAAAACACCGAACAACTAAGGTTGACTTATGAACATCTCACTTGTAGCGCCTAGCCTGTCTTCTGTGGACATGCTGCTTACACTAGTTGGGGAACTCTTTGAATATGAAGTCCTGCCACAAAAGCGCGAGCAAACCACACAGGCAGTGCACCAGATGTTGAACAACCCTGAATTGGGTCAGGTTTGGTTTATAGAAATTGAACATGAAGGCAATACTATGATTGCCGGTCATATTATCCTGAGTTACAGCTTCAGCCTTGAGCATGGCGGACGAATCGCCCTGATTGATCAGTTCTACCTGAAATCCGAATGGCGCCAGCAAGGTATAGGCACTGAGCTGATGCCTCAGATTGAACATCACTGCGCAGAAGCCGGTGTGCATGCCCTGACTCTTGAAGTGAATATTGGTAACAAAGGCGCCCGCAGCTTCTATGAGAAGCACGATTTTATACCGCGCCGCCAGTTCTGCATGATGACCAAAACCATCAAACCGTCAAAGTTGCCACTGAATATGGCTTCCTGAATCTGACATGAAAACAGGGCTCTGCACAACGAGCCCTGTTCACACCCACCACACCAAGACTTGTCTCCCGCAGTTCAAAGCCGTTACACTCCTGTTCGCTGTTCATCAATCAAGCCAAATCCATGTATACCCTGCGTCCTTATCAGCAAGACTGTGTGAAAGCCACAGTGCACTACTTTCGTAAACACAGCACACCAGCGGTGCTGGCACTGCCGACCGGTGCCGGGAAAAGCCTGGTGATTGCTGAGCTGGCCCGAATTGCCCGTGGCCGGGTACTGGTGCTGACGCACGTGAAAGAACTGGTCGAGCAAAATCATGCCAAGTATGAAAGCTACGGCTTAAAGGCATCGATTTTTTCTGCCGGATTAGGGCGAAAAGAAACGGATCAGCAGGTGGTGTTTGCCTCGGTACAATCCATGGTGAACAGTCTGGATCAGTTTGATGCGGAATTCTCCTTGTTGGTCATCGATGAATGTCACCGGGTACCGGATGATGAAAACAGTGCCTATCAGCGGGTTATCCAGCATCTTCAGCGTATCAACACTGGTATCAAAATTCTTGGCCTGACCGCAACCCCCTACCGGCTGGGTATGGGCTGGATCTACAAATACCACACGCGAGGACAGGTGCGAACAGAGCAGGATCGCTTCTTCCGTGACTGTATTTTCGAGCTGCCTATTCGCTATCTGCTGGATGAAGGCTTCCTGACCGAACCTAAAATCATGGATATGGCAGTGATTGGGTATGATTTTTCCAGTTTGAAGCCAGCCAATCATGGCCATTACCGCGAAGCGGATCTGGACGCTGTGATTGCCAAATCCGCACGCGCGACGCCCATGATTATTGAGCAGGTCATTGATTATGCTAAAGACCGCAAAGGCGTGATGATCTTCGCTTCTACGGTCAATCACGCCAAAGAGATCATGGGGTATCTGGCCGGTGAATCTGCCGCGCTGGTGGTCGGCGATACCCCGCTTGAAGAGCGGGACCGGATCATCACAGATTTCAAGAACCAGCAGATCAAATTTCTGGTCAATGTCTCTGTACTCACCACAGGCTTTGATGCCCCGCATGTGGATCTGATTGCCATCCTGCGCCCGACAGAATCCATCAGCCTGTACCAGCAGATTGTTGGTCGCGGTTTACGGCTGGCCGAAGGAAAAACAGACTGCCTGGTGCTTGAATATGCCGGGAACTGCTATGACTTGTACCAGCCGGAAGTCGGCGATCCCAAACCGGACAGTAGCAGTGAAGTCATTATGGTGCCCTGCCCGGCTTGCGGCTTTAAAAACAGTTTCTGGGGCAAACTCGATCCGGCCGGGTTTCTGATAGAACACTATGGCCGTCGTTGTCAGGGCTATTTTGAAGATGATGACACCGGTGAGCGGGAAGAGTGTGGCTACCGTTTCCGCGCCAAATACTGTGAAGCATGCGGTGCAGACAACGACATCGCCGCCCGGCGCTGTCATCAGTGCGATGCGGTGATGGTCGACCCGGACAAAAAACTACGTGACGCGCTGAAACTCAAAGATGCGATGATCATGAAGTGTACCGACATGCAGCTTGAGCCAGGTAAAAACCAGTACGGCAAGCCTCAGCTGAAAGTGACCTATTTCAGTGAAGAGGACGGCCAGATCAGTGAAATCTGGCAGTTGACGAACAAAACCCAGAAATCCGAATTCCTGAAGAAATTCATCAATCCGCATCTGGTCGATCGCCATCGGCCCTTTACCGAGACCGCTCCCACCAAAGTGGCCAGCAACGAGCACCGGCTGCGCCCGCCGGAAATCATTATCGCCCGCAAAAGCGGCCGCTTTTGGGCAATCCGGGATAAGTTGTTCGATTTGGATCAATACAAGCAGTAAGTCTGATGTTCCAGAAAGAAAAAAGCCGCACAGTAATGTGCGGCTCAATTCAGGCAGTTTTTTCTTCAACAATCAGAATGCGTAATCCAGATTCACACCCCAGTTACGGCCTGGCTGTGTATGGCGGTCTAAGCCTTCTTCAGTCGACTTATAGCCTTCAACATCCTGATAACGCCAGTATTTTTTATCGAATGCGTTAAACAGACCTGCACGCACCATCAGATTTTCAGTCGGCGTATAATACGCAGTCAGATCAACCACAGTGTAGCTTGATGCATCAACATTGGTGTCACTCGACCAGTCTGAGCCAGATTTCGATGCAACATAAACCGCGTTGATTTCACTGCCCCAGTCACCACTTGGCGCGTCATAGCCAAGCCCCACAACTGATGTAAATGGCGAAACAGAATCTAAGGCCTCACCCGTCTTCTTGTCTTCGCCTTCCTGATAAGCCAGAGAGACTTTTGCGTAAGTACCGCTTGGCGCGTTCAGTGCTTCGTCCAGCCAGAGTTCAGACGCGAATTCCGCACCATAAATCTTGGCTGCATCTAAGTTTTCATTGCTGATAATTTGAATACCGCTGACCACCTCAGTTTGGGAAGCAATGAAATCTTTATAGTCGGTGTAAAAAGCCGCGATACTCATTGAACCGATGCGCCCCTGTGATCTTGCACCGATTTCGTAAGCAAGGCTTTTTTCTGGTTTCAGATTCGGGTTAGCAACAATTTTGTAGCCATGTGCCCTGTTATCTTTATCTTCATACATTTCACCAAGGGTTGGTGAACGGAAGCCCTGACTGATCTGAGCGTAAGTATTGAAACTTTCCGTCCAGTGATATACCGCCCCCAGACGCCCCGTCACTGCATCACTATCATGATCAGGCAGACCTGAAGAATTGGCAGGTTCAGCCTGATAGTTGTCGTAACGGAGACCACCGGTCACGACCAGTTGATCCTGCATTAAATACAGTTGATCCTGCAAGAAAATACCGTATTTCACGGATTTTGCATTGGGCACTTCTACCGGGCCAGGTTTCACGGTCCCTGAATCCAGGAAGTAGTCTCTATAATCCAGCTCGAACTCATTTTGTACAACACTCAAACCATAAGTCAGCTCATGACGAGTATCGGAGAATGCAACAGCTTTATTAAACTGCGTATCAAACTGAATGCTGGAGTCTTCACCGCTACGGTAGCGATTCCGATGACCATATCTATCCGTATGATCGTAGTTATCATGTTTACTCTCACTACGCTGCCAGTTCAACGCCCAGTTTACGGCATCCGCAACGGCAAGATTCGCCTGCCATTCGTGGGTCAACCCCAATCGGATCCGATCATCTTCATCATGACCACGCACATTGGTGTACACAAAACCCGGCATGAAAACACCGCCAGCATCGTAATTTTCCTGGCTCAGGATCTGGGCATCTGTATCACGTGTATAATATTCAGCAACCAAGCCGACCCGGTTGGTGTCGTTCACCTGAACATACACTTTGCCAAGCACGTTATGTGATGCAAAAGTCAGCGGGTTCGCCTGCCCACGACTGTTGCCTTCAATATCAGCCCCATCGCCATGCGCTTCTGTTTCATGGCCATCCCGATAGGTATAAATCAGCAAACTTTCCACAGCACCGGTACGATTCGCCGCTTCAACGGTTGCTTTGTATTGCTCACTGTCGCTCGCATAACCAGTTTTGACAGCCAGATGATTGTTCTCTCCAGTCTGTAATACATCTTCAGGATTTTTCGTTCTCAGCAAGACTGTCCCCCCCATGGCATCACTTCCGTACAGACTTGAGCCAGGGCCTTTACTGACTTCAATCGCTGTCAGCGTGTCAATTTCAATGCCGTTAGAGAATTTTCGCATCTGGTCGGCACCCGGATTATAACCCGCCGGTTGCTCCACATTATCAACCATCACTTTCACGCGATTTCCGGAAACACCGCGTACAGTGAAATCAGAAATACCAAAACGGCCATTGCCATTCACCTGAACACCTGGCTCGTATTTCAGGGCATCTTGCAGATCATTGGCCAGATTCTTTTCCATATCTTCAGCGGTGATCTTTGATACGGAGCCCGGGATATCTTTAATGCTTTGTTCAGTTCGTGTGGCTGTGACCACAATTTCATCTGTGTACGCTTTTTTTCCTGAGCATGCAATGAAGGAGAAAGGGCCAGCAATACAGAGCTGGCAATCAGTGAGAGTTGTTTGTGATTCATAATCCCTGCTATCAATTTTTTATCAATGAGATTCGTTATTGGCAGCGATTATACAAAAACAAATGATAATTACTATCAATCTCAATGTTATTTAGATCACAATCAAGCGATTTTATTGGAACTAAGTCCAATTTATGAAACTTGTTGGGTGTTTTTTATTGCAAGTAGAATTGAGCTATGCGAAGGAAGGATCTGATGATTTTTTCGTTGTTTAAAGGGCTTGTCAGGATTTTTTCTTGTCAGTGACATGAGGGAGTGTTAGTATCCGCGCTCAATTTGACGGTACTCAGTAAGGTCGCATTACTGAAATACCTTCTTCTTATCCACTCACTTAAGAGTAGTTATCATGAAATTTGAAGCACAAGTACGTTCAGACCTGGGTAAAGGTGCGAGCCGCCGCCTGCGTCACACTAACAAATTCCCAGCGATCATCTACGGTGGCACTGAAGCTCCAGTTGCAATCGAACTGAAACACGATGACGTGATCAACCAGATGGACAAAGAAGGCTTCTACGATGCCATCACTCTGGTAATCGACGGTAAAGAAGTGAACGTTAAGCCACAAGACATCCAGCGTCACCCGTTCAAGCCAAAAGTTCAGCACATGGACTTCATCCGCATCTAATTGCGGTTGGTGTGAAAACGCTGAAGAAAAAAGCGCCTCAGGGCGCTTTTTTTGTGTCTGGTGTTTATTCATGGGATGACACGCTAAAACAAACTTTGCTGCGGATTGTCTGGCGCATTCGCGGCCTGCATTTCCAGCTCTCGCCTGCGCTTAAGTAAACGCAGATAACGTTGCCGGCATAATTTGATCACATGCCGCTTCTGATCGTTGCTCATCACCTGCCAGTGAAATCGCTCTTCGCGGCTTCTCAGGCAGCCTTTGCAATACCCTCTGTTATTCACCTGGCAGACACCAATACACGGGCTGGGAATGGTAAAAAGTTCTAACTGCTCCATATCCCCTTCTCTGCTATCAGCGTGCTATACGGTGAAAGGTTCATAACGACGGCGAACTGCTTAAATTGCATACAAACTGATAGTAACGACTTTATGCTGATAACGCCAGTCGGCCATGGGTGCCCTCGGGAAAGTGATGCCAGTCTGTCATCAGTGAGCCACTTCACACCCATCACAAATAGTTAACATAATTACTGATGTCTTTTCTGCGTAGTTTACGCAACTCACCCAAACACTTACCGTGATAAATATTTATTATTTATCAAAAAGTTAAGTTAACTTGCAAAAGCGATATACGTATTAATACGTAATACCTTAGTCGCTATTTATCACGATCTTATTTGACAGCCACTCAGTGTTATTGCGCTTGTTCGGGCCTATAGTTTGTTCAATGCTTTGATTGCAATAGGGATTATCCCGCTATCACAATAACAATGAGGACGTGAACCATGAGTCTGGTAAAACGCACTGTACGCAATGCTCTGGTGGCAGCCAGCGCGGTTGCGGTTTTACTTTCCAGTACCGCCGCTTATTCCGCAGAAAAAGTCTATCGCCTGAAACTGGCAGAAACCTGGGGCGCAAACTTTCCTATTTTTGGTGACACCACCAAAGCCATGGCCGAAATGGCAGAGAAAATGTCCAATGGCCGTTTGCAGATCCGCATTGATTCTGCCAACAAACACAAAGCGCCGCTGGGTGTGTTTGATATGGTCAAAGCCGGCCAGTATGACATGGGCCACTCGGCGTCTTATTACTGGAAAGGCAAAGTACCGAATACCCTTTATTTCTCCACGATGCCCTTCGGTATGGTCGCGGCTGAACAGTATGCCTGGTTCTATCACGGTGGCGGCATGGAGCTGATGGAAAAAGTCTATGGCCCGCATAACCTGCTGTCTTTCCCCGGTGGTAACACGGGCGTTCAGATGGGCGGCTGGTTTCAGAAAGAAATCAAAACCGTTGATGATCTCAAAGGCCTGAAAATCCGTATTCCGGGCTTTGCCGGTGAAGTTCTGGCTAAGTTAGGCGCCAGCCCGACCAATATTGCACCGGGCGAGCTCTACACAGCACTTGAGCGCCGCACCATTGATGCGCTGGAATGGGTGGGACCGGGTCTGGATCTGAGAATGGGTTTCCACAAAATCGCGCCTTACTACTATACCGGCTGGCATGAGCCTGCAACTGAACTGCAGTTTCTGGTCAACAAGCAATCCTGGGAACGCCTGCCAGCTGATCTGCAGGAAATTCTGCGTGTTGCCATGCGCCTCTCGGCCTATGACATGTATATCTTAAATACCCACGCCAGTGCCGAGAACTGGTCAACCATGAAGGAAGAATATCCGAACATCAAAGTGATGAATTTCCCGGATGAGGTCATGGCAGCCATTCGCCAGGCCAACGATGAATTGCTTGACGAGCAGGCCAAGAATGATCCGCTGGCAAAAGAAATCCTGGATTCACAAGCGGCCTATCTGAAAAAAGCCCGTGAATGGACGCTGATTGCCGATAAAGCCTACCTCGACAGTCAGGCTGAACAGAAATAACACGCAAGTCATGCACCGGTTTGTCCGGTGCATGCTCCTTTATCAGTCTGGAATGTTGCCTCGCGACGGAGTCATTATGCGAAGCTTGTTAGCCTTCGAAAAAATCATCAACCGGTTTTCTGATTTGCTTGGCTGGATAGCCAGCACTCTTTTTATCATACTGATGTTCAACGTTTTTTATGATGTTGTGATGCGGTATGCCTTTAACCGTGTTTCTATTGCCATGCAGGAGATGGAATGGCACCTGTTCTCAGCCGTTTTCCTGCTTGGCGTTCCTTATGCACTGAAGGCCGGAGGCCATGTGCGGGTCGATGTTTTCTACGAACGTTTCACTCTCAAAACCCGCGCCATGATCGACCTGCTGGGGACGCTCTTTTTTCTTCTGCCATTCTGTATCCTGGTGTTCTGGTATGGCATTGATTATATGAAAGAGTCCTACGCGCTTGGTGAGTCCAGCGGCGACCCGGGCGGTTTACCTTATCGCTGGCTGATTAAAGGGCTGATCCCGCTTTCTTTCCTGTTTATGGCCATTTCAGGGATCGGAATGCTGCTGCACAACATTAACCGGCTGGTCAACCCAGGCCTGTTCCACGAAAAATAAGGAATATTCCGTGGTTGGTATCATCATGTTTATCGTTGCCCTGTTTGCTCTGTTACTCGGGTTTCCAGTGGCATTTACCTTCGGCGGTATCGCACTGCTGTTCGGCGTCTGGGCAGAAGGACCGGAAATCTTTGCCTTCATGCCGTTTCGCATCATGAGCATTATGCAGAACACTGTGCTCATGGCCGTCCCACTTTTCGTCTTCATGGGTTTAGTACTGCAAAAAACCCGTCTGGCAGAGCAGTTGCTGGAATCCATGGGAAAACTTTTTGGCAGTGTCCGTGGTGGTCTGGCTATCTCAACGGTATTAGTGGGATCACTGCTGGCCGCGTCAACCGGTGTCGTCGGGGCTTCTGTAGTCGCAATGGGCCTGATATCCCTGCCTGTAATGATGAAATACCAGTACAGCAAAGGCCTGGCAACCGGCACAATTTGCGCCTCTGGTACGCTGGGTCAGATCATTCCGCCGTCCATCGTATTGATCTTGTTAGGAGACGTACTGGGAATTCCGGTTGGCGATCTGTTTCAGGCTGCGATCTGGCCCGGCCTCGCACTGGTACTGGCTTATATCGTTTACATCGTCATATACAGCTGGTTGAATCCAGAAGCCACACAACCGATGGAGCGGGATCCCGACCAGTCTCGTCAGCAAGAAATCATCACGGCACTGAAAGCCGTATTGCCGCCTCTGGCACTGATTATCGTCGTGTTGGGGTCAATTTTTGCGGGTATCGCCACCCCTACCGAGTCAGCGGCTTTGGGCGGCATGGGCGCGGTTCTGCTGTCGGTTGTTTACCGGCAGTTTTCCTGGCGTATGCTGTATGACAGTGCATTCGAAACCGTCAAAGTCACCGCCATGGTATTTGGGATCCTGCTGGGTGCGACGGCTTTCTCTATGGCATTCACCTACACAGGCGGTGATTATCTGGTCGAAGAATGGATGCTTGCATTGCCTGGAGAAGAATGGAGCTTTCTGATCCTGACCATGCTCATCATTCTGATCCTGGGATTCTTCATCGATTTCGTTGAAATCTGCTTTATCGTGGTACCGATTCTGGCCCCGATTGCGGATGCTATGGGGATCAATATGCTCTGGTTTGCCATTCTGATTGCCATGAATCTGCAAACCTCCTTCCTGACGCCGCCCTTTGGTTTCAGCCTGTTTTACCTGAAAGGCGTCGCGCCTGACGGTATTAGCACCCGCGATATTTATAAAGGCGTTATGCCCTTCATTACCATTCAGGTTCTCATCCTGGCCTCTGTCTTAGTATTCCCTGGCTTCTACGGACTGTAGCCTGGCAATAAAACTCCGCAAATCTAGAGCTAGTCGGCACTTTTTCGATAAAGTGCCGCTATTTTGCTTTGATCTTCCCAACAAATTGTTAACATTCAAGGCAACTATGCAATCGCTCAAAAGCCCTACGTTTGCAACGATGCCCCTGAAAGTGAAGCTGATTTTACTGACACTGCTCCCATTACTACTGATCAGCGCTGCGATCAGCTGGATTGCTATCTATCAGGCAACCTCGCTGGGGCAAAAAGAAATTGCTACCTTTCGTGCCAGCCTGATTGCGTCTAAAGAGCAAGCGCTGAAAGATACAGTCGATCTTGCCCTCGACAGTATCAATCACATCTATCAAAACGCCGCCGTCGATGATGATAAAGCCAAAGCGGAAGTAAAACGTATTCTGAACGACCTGAGATACGGAAATGACGGCTATTTTTTTGTGTACCACGAAGATGGCACCAACCTGGCCCACCCTGTTTTACCCGAGCTGGTCGGGAAAAATTTATTGCATTTACAAGACAATAATGGCGATTACCTGATTCAGGCGCTGATAAAAACAGCAAAATCGGGCGGCGGATTTCATCAGTACCTCTGGCATAAACCGTCGAGTGATTTAATCGTGACAAAACTCAGTTATGCGGCATGGCTTCCGAAATGGCGCTGGATGATAGGCACCGGCCTGTACATTGAAGATGTCGCCCGCCAGATGGCGAAGGTAGAACAAGGGGTGCAGGCCAACATACGCACAACCTTCATTTCTGTCATTGTGCTGGTTGCCATCACCACCCTGGTTATTCTGACGACCACGCTGGCAATCAATCTTCATGAGCACAGGTTAGCAGACAGCCGTTTAAAAGAACTGGCGCATAAAACGGTCATGTTTCAGGAAGAAGAGAAAAAGCATGTTGCCAGAGAGCTCCACGACGGGGTGAACCAATTACTGGTTTCCTGCAAATGCCATCTGGAATTGCTTCAGGATAAAATGGCCAAATCAGACATCGAACAGGCCATACGCCACCGGGGCCTGAGTGAATATTCCCTGCTGCAGGCCATTGCCGAACTGAGGCGTATCTCGCACAGCCTGCGTCCCAGCTCCTTGGATGACATCGGACTGATTGCGGCACTGGATAACCTGTTCAGTGATTTTTCCGCTTCGACCGGCATACGTGTCAATCGTTCTCTGACACTGGGTCATGCCAGCCTCTCTTCAGATATGATGACGACGCTATACCGGGTGGCTCAGGAGTCACTGGTGAACATCAGCAAGCATGCTCAGTCTGATGTTATTGAGACCGAACTGTCAGTGATACAGGAAAACCTGCAGTTTATGATTCGCGATCATGGGACGGGCTTTAACGTACAACATGCCATGAATGGCAAAGGGATCGGCCTTCGCAACATGCGCGAACGGCTGGAATTTCTGGGTGGCGAGCTGGATATCAGCAGTGAACCAGGGCAAGGAACGGAAATCCTGGTCAACCTCCCTCTGAAACAAGGACTGGACATTTATGGCAAAAATTCAAGTGCTGTTAGTGGATGACCATCAGGTCGTCATGGAAGGTTTCAAAGCCCGGCTCGACAACGAAGCCAACATCGAGGTGATTGCAACAGCAAGTAATGGCGCTGAAGCGCTGAGAAAAGCCGAACAATATCAACCCGATGTCGTGCTGATGGATATCAGTATGCCGGAAATGAATGGTATTGAAGCCACTCGCCATTTCAGTCACCGCTTTCCGCAGATCAAAGTGCTGATCCTGACCATGCATGACAATCGCGAATACATTCTTCAGGTGATGCAGGCAGGCGCCAGTGGCTATATTCTCAAAGAAGTTTCCGCGCAGGAAATGGTGCAAGCCATAGAAGCCGTTCATCAGGGCGGACGTTATTTTTGCCGGCTGGTCGCCGATACCTTATTCGCCGCCCCCATTAAGCAGGTTCAGCCCGCGGAGGTGATACTGACACCATTAAGCCGGCGGGAAGAAACCATACTGTGTCAGGTGGCACTGGGTAAAAGCAGCAAAAATATTGCCCAAGAGCTGGGGATCAGCACCCGAACGGTGGAAACCCACCGTCAGAATATCAAGCATAAACTGAATATGAACTCCACGGCTGAGCTCACCGCTTATGCCGTGAAAGAAAATCTGATTTAGAACAGCCCCAGTTGCGGTGCAATAATGTCGTCAAAATGCCGTCCGATAAACGGCAGAATCCCATCTGCGATGGGCTTTAACTGTTTATCAATGTAGTGGTCGTAATCGATCTGGCTTTGTCTGGCTTCCACCGGTTCCGGGCCATGGGTGGTGATGACATACTCAATCCAGCCGCCAGTCTGATACTGCAAGGGACGCCCCAACTGCTGATTCACTTCATCGGCCCGACGGGCGGCCCGGACATGGGGCGGCACATTTTTCTGGTACTCAGACAGGTGACGGCGTAACCTTTTGCGATAGATCAGTTTGTCGTCATAAGCGCCCTGCCCGGTCATTTCGACGTATGAACGCACATACTCTTCCACGTCTTCGTCATGAAATACTTTACGGTAAAGGGTCTGCTGGAACTCTTGTGCCAAGGGGGTCCAGTCGGTACGGACCGTCTCCAGCCCTTTAAACACCATTTCCTCAACACCGTTTCGAATCACCAGACCGGCATAACGCTTTTTACTGCCGGTTTCCTGCCCTCGGATCGTCGGCATCAGAAATTTGTGATAATGGGTTTCGTATTCCAGCTCAAGGGCGGAAGCGAGGTTGTACTGTTCTTGCAGATGCCGGGCCCACCACGCATTGATCTCCGCCACCAGCCGGGCACCGATGGCATCCGCATCCTCACCACTGTGGGCCTTTTTCAGCGACACAAACGTCGAGTCCGTATCGCCGTATATCACCTCATACCCCTGCTCTTCAATGCGCTCGCGGGTCAGCTTCATAATTTCATGACCACGCATAGTGATCGAAGAGGCCAGGCGATGATCAAAAAAACGACAGCCGGAGGAGCCCAATACACCATAGAAAGAGTTCATGATGATTTTTATCGCCTGGGAAAACGCTTTTTCTCCGTCTCTTTTTGCCTGGTCACGTGCGGCCCACAATGCTTCGATCATTTCGGGCAAAAAATGCTTTCGCCGGTGAAAACGGCCGCCCCGAAAGCCAGCGATAGCCTGGTGTTCAGATTTACCTTCCTCCAGAAGTAAACCTTCAACCAGCCCCATGGGATCGATACAGAATGTGCGGATAATCGACGGGTACAGCGATTTGAAATCCAGCACCAGCACCGAGTCATACAAACCCGGTTTCGAGTCCATCACATAACCGCCGGGGCTGGCGATCCAGTTTTCGCTTTCGAGATTAGGAGCAACATAACCGGCGCGATGCAACTGAGGTAGATACAGGTTGGTGAATGCAGCAACCGATCCGCCGACTCTGTCCAGCTCGACGCCCGTCAGTCGGCTGCGTTCCAGCGCAAAATCCAGCAAGTGTGTTTTTTCGAAGATCCGGGTAACCAGTTTACAGTCCTGCAGGTTATAGCGCGCCAGTGACACTTTATCTTCGCGGAACATCTGATTAATTTCAGCCATGCGATCGTACACATTGTGAATGGCTTTGCCCTCGCCGAGCAGTTCTTGTGCGACCGACTCCAGTGACCAGGAGCGAAAGTTATAGGTGGCGGTTTTTAGCGTATCAATACCGTCCATCACCACCCGGCCCGGAATGGTAATGAAACCGGCATTCGGGTTCTGACTGGACTGGCGCCAGTGCGGCGTCTGCCTGCCACGGCCAAGCCGCAAAGGCAATTTGTGCCACTCGGCACGCCGCAGTAACAAGCGCCAGTCAAAATCCACCACGTTCCAGCCGATCACGACATCAGGATCATAGCGGATAAACCATTCTTGCATGGCAATCAGCAGGGCTTTTTCATCCCGGACCCATTCAATCCATGTCAGATTTTTCTGCTCAGCATTGAGAGGCTCACCAACCATGATCACCCGGCTGTCAGCCTCGCTGTGCAGACCGACAGAATACAAAATGCCCTTCTCTGAACATTCAATATCCAGTGAGACAACAGACAAGGAAGGCAGATAATCCGCCGATTTGGTTTTCACCTGACGAAATTCGGTATACCCGTCTCTGATAACAGCATTCCCTGCGAAGGCGATGCCACCACGGATGAAACGCTCCATCAGATAACGGTCAGCAAGTCGGATATCATCTTCAAACACTTTCATGCCTTCCGCTGACAACAAGGCGCCAATCCGAAGGCTGGCGCTGATGGTCGCGCTATAACAGGCCGACATGGTCTGATGCTGGAAGTCTTTCATGTCCAGCGTGCGCCAGTTGACGGGCAGGCCGTGTTGGGTAAGCACAGCGTCTGCCCTTGCCTGCTCGCTGGCCGGAATAAAACACACCGGATGCTCACCGTCGATCACCAACTGGCAAGGCCCTTGATCCGTTTTTACCCAGAGAACAATCTGAGTCTGCCCTTGCCTGTCGCGGCTTTGCCGGGTGAGCACAAACCCTTCAGCTTGCTGCAATGAAGATTGTGTGTTTTGCCCGGGTGAGACGTGGGGATGCTTAGCCGATTCTGCGTTCAATTTTCTTCCACTCATCAACCAGCCACTGGCCAAAGCCCTGCATCAAAAACAAGGAGGCCTTTTTAGGTACTTGTGTCCGGCTCATCAGAATATACGCACGCTCGATGTCGACAGCTTTATCAGGATAATTTTTCAAAAACAGATCTGTGGCTTCTCTGACTGACAGGGCCAGTACTTTTTCCCGGTGAAACACGAGCGTGTATGCCGTCCACAGCATTTTCTTCCCTATATACTCACAATAGTCAAGGTAATGCTCAGGTACCCGTGTTTTCAGGATTTTCTCCCGGTATTCAATGAGGATGGGCTCAAAAGGGCCATTTAATGATTTTGCCGCGTCCCAGCTGGGTTCGAATGCACCAAAGCGGCCGGACAAATCATCGCCCTTGAGGCACACGCAGCAATGTCTGAGCCAGAAGCCCCACTGAAAAATGCCGTCCAGTGACAAGACATCACGCGTAATGGCATGCCTGATATCCAGCCGTTTCACGGCCCTGTGACGCCTGGCTATATGGGTGCTCAGGCTGTGTAACCGGCTTTTTTCCTGCTCGTTCAAAGGCCGCTCAAACACCAGAGTCAGATTGAGATCTGACTGCCCGGGCACAGCGTCACGACGCGCAACGCTACCTGCAAGGTATACGCTGTGAAGTGTTTCTTTGAACAGGACACCGAGGTGTTGCAAAGTTTCATGAATACAGGGTTGAAACACCGGTTGAAAAGGCCGGTTGTTATCAATGACGGGAAGAAGAGTTGGCAATATCTGTTTCCTGGAGCACCGCACTGTCTGCCTGCATCATAGCATGAAAGTGACAGCCATAAAGTTGGCGGCAGGTTTAAACGCTGCAATCTCAACCAACTAAGGCCTGACCGCGCCGGCTACAGCACAATCGTCTGTATCATAGCCATCGGCAGGTGGCCTTGGTATACTCCCGGTTCTATTCAATAAAACTGATATTGACCCAAACATGGATAACTTAGACCTGATTTCATACGACGACGTGATTGAAGCTGCCTACGATATTTTTCTGGAAATGGCACAAGACAGTCTGGAACCTGCCGATGTCTTGCTGTTCACGGCTCAGTTTGATGACCGTGGTGCTGCTGAGGTTGTAGAAACCGGAGAAGACTGGCCAGGCCATGTTGGCTTCGCTGTTGATGGCGAAGAATATGCAGAAGTGCGGATCGGGCTGGTGAACGAAGCCAACGATGAATTGGATGACGTCTTTGCCCGCATGCTGATCAGCCGTAACCCGGACAATAAATTCTGCCACATCTTGTGGAAACGCGACTAATCCGGTGATGAAGCCAGATACAACAAAAAACGGTGCTGATATCAGCACCGTTTTTTTAGATCATACCAAGACAGGCGCTTCTTCCTGCTGACAACGTCTGACCCAGAGCAGGCTGGCAATCGCCATCAGCACCATGCATGTCATGATCGCACCCAGGCTGAACTGGTCTTTTGCACTCAGCATAGACGCCACCAAAGCCGCAACACCCGCACCTAAGTTTTGCAAACCACCCAGCACCGCCCCCGCCGTACCGGCATGGAAAGGAAAAGGTTCTACCGCAGCTGTGGTGGCCACCGGAAAAACAATCCCGGAGCCAATGAAATACAGAAATGCGCCGCCAATGAGTGAACTGACAGTGACCAGTCCCGCCATTCCGGGCAGCAAAATGGTTAACGCACCGAAGCCAAGTGCTGCCAGTCCGACATACAATACCCGCTGCTGTCCCATATGCTTGAGCAACAGAGTCGACATCCAGGAGCCCAGCAGATATCCCGGCAATGGCATCACAAATAGCCAGCTCACTGTCGTCGGATCCAGTTTCAGTACATTACCCAGCAAGACACCAGCGGCAGCTTCAAATACGGCAAGCCCTGAAAAGGTTGCCACTAAGCACATGACATACCCCTGAAATTTGCGATTACTCAGCACATATTTGTAGCTGACAGCCACACGCTCTACCCTGCGCTTCTCAGCAGGCAGAGTTTCAGTGAATCGGGATAAAATAATCAAGGTGACGGCAGCACCCAAAGCCAGTAAAAACACATAACTTGCCGACCAGCCAAATGCCTCGGACAGGTATCCGCCCAGTACCGGCGCGACCAGTGGCGAGAAAATAATACCCATGCTGACCAGACTGTTTACTTTGTGCAGTTCTGCACCTTCGTAACAGTCCCGGGTAATGGTTCTGCACATTGCGCCGCCGCACCCGGTTCCCATGCCCTGAATAAAACTGGCGACCAAAAAGACTTCAAACGAAGGCGCAAACAGCGCCAGTATTGTGCCGAGTATGAAAATACTCATACCGGCCAACATCACAGGCTTACGTCCAATCCGATCCGATAAAGGACCGTAGACGAACTGTGACAGACCGTATGGAATGAGATACGCGGCCATCACTGCCTGCAAGAAAGCGGGCTTGACGCTGAATGTCGCTGCCATTTGTGGGATCGCTGGCACGTACATGGTTTGGGTCATTTGCCCGACGGCGGCCAGAATAATAATCAGAAACAGAATTTTTGCCACACTGGCAGAATAAGATTGCCTTTGCACAACCTCACTCCTTACAACAATACAAAGAAAAAGATAAGTTCAAGTCATCATAAGACAATGCGGAAAATGAACCTTGAGAAATAGCTGCAGAATCGACCATTTGCATCAAGTATCCTTATGACGAGCTTTCGAGCGGGATAGTAATGGCAGGCAAGGCGAACAACAAGTAAATCCTAACCGAATCTGCACGATACTTTATTATGATTCGGATTATAAAAACTAATCTTAAAACTGCGGTTTCCCGGGCAAAAAAAAGCGAGCATTTCAGCTCGCTTTTCAATCGGTTTTTATCCGGTTTCAGTCAAAATGAAAACGGTGTTTACCGCGACTGGCTTTGGCACGAAGGTAATTTTCATTACCCTCTTTCAAGTGTGCTTTTGTACCCACGACTTCTTCAATCGAAATGCCTAAAGCTTCCAGGTCCTGAATTTTTTTCGGGTTATTCGTGATCAACCTGATGCTTTCAACACCTAGTGCTTTGAGCATTTGTGCCGCTTCGGAAAAATCCCGAAGATCATCACCAAATCCCAGATGATTATTCGCTTCATAGGTGTTCATCCCCTGACTCTGCAGCAGGTAGGCATCGATTTTGTTATACAAACCAATCCCACGACCTTCCTGGCGCAGATACAAAATAATGCCACCTTCTTCGGCCATCCGCTCTATGGTTTCATCTAACTGCTCACCACAGTCACAACGTGATGAATGAAACACATCCCCGGTCAGGCATTCAGAATGCATCCGGACCAAAGGGGGGATCTGTTGTTTATCTGCATCACGGAAAATAAGCGCAACATGCTCTTTTCCTGAAACGAGGCCATCAAAAGAGAGAATATCGGCAGGGATATGGCTTTTCGTACCGACTTTAAAGGGGACTCTGGCCCTTACATTTACCATTTTGTTTTATTACCTCTCATACAACCACAGTCTGACGACCCTTGATTGCTATGTTATCTACCGACACAGTTCATTAGACCGCTGACTTCAATGCGCTGTTGGTATGCATGTGGCGCTGATGATATCTAAAATTATGACACTAAAACAGCCATCACCGTTGACTTATACGCCAGTGACACCCATCAAAAGTGTTATAACATAACAATTAAGGCATGGGCAATCATGACTGTTGTCAGAGATAAAGGACTCTGTTTACCTCAGAGCCCCCTGCGCTAGTCCTGAAACTGGTCATGAATTTCCTGACTAAAGCGCAGTAAGGTATCCAGGATACGCTCACCATCGGCCCGCAGCCCGTTGTGCTCGAACTCATTCGTCATCCAGGCTTTACTGTTTGGGATACCGGCCAGGGTGTCACGGCTGTAATCAAATTCCACGTACATGTCTTCGACATAAACCGCGGCAGCCAGCGGGACCTGGTTAACAGCCAGCTGGCTGGCATCATATAACGCTGGCCAATCTGCTTTTTCGGCCAGAATAGCGGCCGCTTCACGTAATGGTTTCAGGGTATCCAGTTGCTCAAACATCCACGGATAAACCATTTCACCGGTAAAACAAAAATCTTTGCCGGCCTGATAATGACATTGAGGGTACTCATCGCGCACCCGATGCGCAGACCAGCGGGAGGCCTGGTGCTGACAATAAATCGACTCGTGCAGAATCGCATAAATCGGGTTGGTCTGGTAAGACTGCTCCGCCAGCATGGCATTCAGGAAGCTGTAGCTGAGTTCCGGCTGCCCATTGACCTCGACAAATGCACTCTCCAGCTGATAATAGAGCGCCAGATCCCCGCCACTTCTGCCAAGATTGATACCAATTAACTGAAACTGTTCAACGGTAAACCGCTGCCCGTTCGGCAGAAATACATCATGGTTCAATAAATGATCCGCAATGCGATTACACAGCGCCTGAGCGGCAGGAAAACGCTTAAAGAAAGCCGCATTTTTATCCAGTACCCGGCGATAGGTTGCCCGGTACACCTCATCCGCATGGCCAGCGATTGGCGGAATGCCACCAGTCACACAGGCGCTGGCCAGGCTGTCCGGGTAAAAGAAAGATAATGCAACGCGCAAAATCCACCGAAGCTCTGCCCCAGCAGTGACCATTGTTGAATCCCTAACGCTTCCCGAATGGCTTCCGCGTCACGCACAATATTATCCGCCCGGAAATGGCACAGGTAATCGGCTTGCTGTTGCGCTGTTCGTCCAGTCAGCGTCTGCGCATGGACCGGCTCACTCTGTCCTGTGCCCCGCTGATCGAGAAGCAAGACTTTGTACTCTTTCAGTGCCCGTTTCAGCCAGCCACTTTCGGCCTCGGGCCTTGGTGACGGGAAACCCGGCCCGCCCTGCAAGTACACTAACCAGGGTAACTCGCTGTTTTCCTGACCTCTTGCCACCATTTCACGGGCAAAAACACGAATCTTTTGGCCTTCGGGGTTTTGATAATCCAAAGGCAGCTGAAAAAAGTGCGGCTGACAGAACATGTCACCAATATAAAAACCTGATTGCATCATTTTCTCCATGGTTCAACGGCGTTCTTTCCGTCTTTACCTGATCTTTTTCTTTTCAATAGGCTCACTGACACCGTCTGGGCCATGATGTGACCTTGTCTGCTGCGGTACTGAACCTCAGGTTATTGCCTGACCGTGGTTTTGTTGTTCAGCATATCAGCAAAATACGCCAAAAATTCACGGCCGATTTCCTTGCCTTGCACGTAATCAAGATTCAAATCCTGCTGGCTGCTCAGCAACGCCTTACTGTGCAAAGCTTTTTGCGGCGCAATCTGGATCACTTTTAATTCCTCAGGAGGATGAATGAGAAATTCATTCACATCTTTGTAGGTTTGATAATAGCGATTGAGCATCTCGAACACTTCAGAGCGCTTACCGGTTAAAGACAGAAAACGTTCAACATTCAAACCACTGAGCCATTTACGGTAGCCATTCACCGCTTTTTTCTCTTCTTCGAGCTCTTTATTCATTTCATCGGCCGCGATCATGCCTTGTTTTTCTTTATCCAGCCACAGACGCTTCCAATTGTCGAAACGGTCGGTCAGTTCATGACTTACCGCTTTCACGCGGTCGAGAGATTCATTCAGGCTGAATCGTTCAATATATTCCGGCAGGGCAACTTCAATGCGCTCTCTCCAGTCATCCAGCACCCCCGGTGTTTGCTGTATGATCTGCAAAGGTTCGGTACGTACCACGATGACCAGTTCAGCCCCTCGCTTCCAGGCTTCCTTTACAGGCACAGCCGCACTGACGCCGCCATCAACCCATTCAAGTTCATTGAGACTAACGGGCAAATTATAAAGCAGTGGAATGGCACAGGACGCGCGCAATACATCACGCCAGTTGTCTTCGTACATAGGCAGGTAGATATCCTGCAAGGTATCTTTGCGCGTGGCACAGGCAAGGGCCTGACGATACGTCAGTACCCGGCGGGCCGTCGAAACATCTAAGGGCGTCTTGCCATTGAGCCCAATCTGGTCAAAGGCCCAGTCCAGATTCATCGGCTTTTGCTGACTCAGATAATGGTAGAGATTAAAAAACTCTTGTTGGGTTGTCAGGTTCACGATGAAGTCATGACCAAACTTGGGTTGGCGACTGATGAAAGAAGAAAGATTCAGCGCACCGGCAGATGTGCCGATGTAGAGCTCGAACGGGTCAAACCCGGCCTCCAGAAAGGCATCAAAAACACCGGCAGTGAAAATACCACGCTGCCCGCCCCCTTGAACCACCAGCGCAATTTTTTGCTTTTTTGATTCCGACAATTTTGCAGAAAATGTGTCGACAAGACTGTCATCAAGCTCCCCGAGACTAAAAGGCAAGTGATTCATACACCTAACTCACTCTGTTAAAAAACAAAAAACCTTCCCCTCATTTCATTGTAAAGCGGATGCTCAACAACAGGAGAAAAATAATAACAGGGTGATATATAACGATTAATGCGTTATTGCCGTCAACCCAAATCCGAAAAGGACTATCATAATGATAACGGCAACGGTTAACGCCATTTTAAATTCAGGGGTTAAATGATTCATATGCGCTCCATATTAACTATCACTGTGAATGCCTGCTACCAGCACCATTCACTGGTACTAACATTAGCAGATTGTAAAGCTGAGCGCCGCTCTTGACCACATAGAAAGCATGGTTTTAGGGCGACTATCACAATTATCCGGCACTGGCGCAAGGAAGAGAAAATGGCATTAAATAACAATTACTTATTTCTAGCGTGTATGGTCTCAGCTCTGGTGATCACACCGGAAACACAAGCGAGTTCACAAAAACCAATCTATATCACACCGTATTGGGGTTACGCCTTTCCGGATAGTATTGAATCTGAAGGAGGGAGAACAATATCCCCGGATAATGCGGGTCTTTTCGGTGTCACCATTGAAGGAAATTACGGAAAACAATCATTATTCAATGGCCGGATTGGATTTACTGCACAGCACATGAAAATGCAAACCAAAGGCTTTGATGACGACGGCAGCGCAACGTTTTTTCATTTTCAAAGCAGCAGCCATTATCGCATTGCCCCTATGCTCACCAGCTTTATCGGCTTAAGCCTGGGCGGGACACTCATGGATGCCAGTTGGTCAAAACAGGACGTTCTGATTTCAGGTGGTGCCTTTTTTGGTTCTGACTTCTTCATCAATAACAACGCCAGAATTCGGTTAGAAGCCAGATGGTTAGCCAGCCGCGTTGACGGCAGCACCACGGCTGACTGCCAGGAAGCCACCGGCACACAAGCCTGTGACGTGAATATCGACAGTGACTGGTTGAATGTGTATCAAACCAACCTTGGTGTCAGCTTTGTGTTCTGAAAGAAAATAGTAAACTACCTACTTAGTACAATTAGTCTTCATAATGTTGCAAAAGTCTAATTTTTGACTATTTATTAGCCATCGGCACTAAAAAATTAAAATAAAACAATTCACTCAATAATCACTACATTTCGGTGCAATCATCTAAACATTTCATTAACAACTTGTTATTTCCACAGTACGGAGGAATAAGTCAATAGTAATGCCTATTTATAGCCAATAGTCCAAAAGTTACTGTCTATTGCACTGGTCAGTATCAGTGGTTAATCTCGTTTTAACTGCGTGGGGTTTCAAACCAAATTCCACGATACAGGAAGTAAATACTTAGAATAAAAAACTTAATAGATACTGTTTCATAGAGAAAAACAGTACACAAGGAGATACTTATGAAACGCGAACAATGGGGAACCCGTGCCGGATTTATCCTGGCAGCGGTGGGTTCTGCTATAGGATTAGGGAATATCTGGCGTTTCCCCTATATGGCTTACGAAAACGGCGGCGGCGCATTTTTTATTCCATACCTTTTCGCCATGATAACAGCCGGTATTCCATTTATGATTATGGAGTTCAGCCTGGGACACAAACTGCGTGGTGCGGCGCCAAGAGCCTTCTCCAAACTGGGTGTGAAACTGGAATGGCTGGGCTGGTTCCAGGTATTCATTGCCTCTGTCATCGCCGTTTATTACGTCGCTGTTATCGGTTGGGCCATCTCGTATCTGGGCTTTGCATTTACGCAAAGCTGGGGAAGTGATACCAATGCTTTCTTCTTTAGTGAGTACCTGAAACTCGGAGATAACTCGCCAAGTAACCTGGGTGGGCTGCAACTGCACATCGCCATTCCGATGGTCATCGCCTGGGGTATCACATTCGCGGCTATTTACACCGGCGTTAAAGGCGGTATTGAGCGCGCGAGCAAAATCATGATGCCTTTGTTGTTCCTGATGGTGCTGGCGCTCATTGCCCGGGTTATTTTCCTGGATGGTGCATTGAACGGTCTGAACTACCTGTTCAAGCCTGATTTCAGCAAAATCCTGGATGCAAAAGTGTGGTCTGCCGCCTATGGTCAAATCTTCTTCACCCTGAGTGTTGGTTTTGCCATTATGATCGCCTACTCCAGCTATCTGCCTGAGAAATCCGACATCAGCAACAATGCCTTTATGACGGTATTGATCAACTGTGGTTTCTCTATGGTTGCAGGTATTTTGATTTTCTCTGTGCTTGGCTATATGGCTCAGGAACAGGCGAAACCGCTCACTGAAGTCGTTTCAGCGGGTGTGGGTCTGGCTTTCGTCACCATTCCTGCGGCAATCAATCTGTTACCGGCGCCGTATATTCTTGGTCCGGTGTTCTTCCTGGCTCTGGTTGTTGCTGGTTTGAGCTCGCACATTTCTATCATTGAAGCTGTGACGTCAGCAATCATGGACAAGCTGAAATGGTCGCGTAAAAAAGCGGCTTCCGTTGTTTGCGGTGTGGGCTTTATTGTCTCGATGGCATTTGCAACCAATGGTGGTCTGCTGCTGTTGGATCTGGTTGATTACTTCATCAACAACGTTGCCCTGCTGGCAAGCTGCCTGATTGAATTGCTGGTGATTGGCTGGTTACTGAAAGTCTCTGACATTCGCAGCTATGTGAACAGCATTTCTGAGTTCTCTATCGGTAAATGGTTTGAAATTTGTATCCGCTTTATCAGCCCAATTATGCTGGCAATCATCCTGGGTACGAACCTGACCAATACCTATAATGACGGCTACGGTGGTTACGAAACGTCTGATTTGCTAATGCTGGGTTGGGGCCTGGTAGCAGCGATGTTTGTGATTGCAGTGATTATCAATGTTGCATCTAAACCACTAGATAAAAAAGAGGTATAAGTATGACTGCTGGAGCTATCATCATGATGCTATTCGGCCTGGGTATTACCTGGGGAGGCGCAGCCTACTGCATCTCTGTCGCCATGAAAAACAAGGGGTAACCCTTTGCTGACAAGAGGCCTTCGGGCCTCTTGTTGTATTCTCTCCTGACATATTGCAGTCGATTTCCACCCAAAAATGCGCCTTAATTCATATTCGTCGCACGATGTGAACGAATGATGCCAAGATCTCTTTCCTTTCAGACGCTTCTACCGCTACAATTTGCAAAAATACTCCAGAAGCTTGAACACCATAATGACATGGCGTGAATAGCTTTTATCAAACAGTTCAAGGAAAGACCATGAAGTTTCCAGCTCTTGTTCTCTCGTTCGCCCTGCTACCTACTGCAGCTTTTGCTTCCACACAAACTTGCGAAAGCAATAAATACCATCAATACATTGATGCTTCTCTTGAGTGGTACCAAAACCTGGTCCAGCTGACTGTGCAAAAAGATCCAGATTTGCAGGAAGTCGGCGACTGGTTCATGGAAGGAAGAACCCATCATTTTGAATTGAAGCGCGAAGCTGTCGATTGGTACTTGGCAAACGACAAAAGCCATTTAGACCTGTCACAATCTGTCGAATCCTGGCTTAAACTCACTCAGCAAGACATTAAAGCGCTGTCGGCCCAGCCAGGTAATCTCGGCGATTACGCGAAAAAAGTCTTTGAGGATCGCCAAAGCACACCACACCCCAAAAATTATGAGCTGCGCAGTGCCTTTGCCGATCTGTTAACGCACCCGGATGACATCGATAAGCCGCTCAAAGCATACAACCGACAAATGAGCGCTATTGCTGCCACTCAGTGTGAATAATACTCAACCGCCTGGCACCGGACGTGACGCGTTCGGTGCATTCTGATAAATATTTCAAGACAATTATCCTCATTTCCAGTAAATTAGCCGGATTTGCCGACGTTAACTAAAAGTAACAACTCATTATGGCAGTGGAAAACAGACAAGCTGAAGCATCTCTTGATACCCTGCACCGTATCTTTACCGTGCCGGAAGCCCCCGACTCCACGCTTGGTCGGATCGAGAAAGAGATCTCCGAAAACCTCAACGCCTTTTTACAGACTCACATTGCCGCCCAGGAAAAGCCACTGACTGAAATTGAAAAAGATTTCTCTTGTGCTTCTGTGCCAGAGCAACCCAGTTTTGTCTCTGAACATACCCATTTTTTACTGGAAAAATTGGTTGCTCAGTCTGTTCACACATCCGCACCCACTTTCATTGGTCATATGACATCGGCGCTGCCCTACTTTTTGATGCCACTGTCAAAGATCATGATTGGCCTCAACCAGAACCTGGTGAAAATTGAAACCTCAAAGGCCTTCACACCACTTGAACGGCAGGTACTGGGGATTCTCCATAATCTGATCTACGGTGAAAGAGACGCGTTTTATCAACGCTGGATGCACAGCGCGGAACATTCTTTAGGCGCATTCTGTTCCGGCGGGACCATTGCGAACATTACTGCGCTATGGGTTGCCCGTAACAACCTGCTAAAACCAGAAGGCGATTTTAAAGGGGTGGCGCAGGAAGGTCTTTTCCGGGCAATGAAACATTACGGCTATGATGATCTGGCTGTACTGGTGTCTGAACGCGGTCATTATTCACTGAAAAAAGCCGCCGATGTGCTCGGCATTGGCAGAGACTGCCTGATTGCGATCAAAACTGATGAAAATAATAAGATCTGTACCAAAGATCTTCAAAGCACCATCGAACGTCTCAAAGCCAGAAATATCAAACCCTTCGCGATTGTTGGCGTCGCCGGAACGACAGAAACAGGCAACATCGATCCGCTGGATGAATTAGCCGATATCGCTCTCGCGCACAATTGCCATTTCCACGTTGATGCGGCCTGGGGCGGCGCGACTTTAATGTCCAATAAGTACCGCCCTTTACTGAAAGGCATCGAGCGTGCAGATTCGGTCACCATTGATGCCCATAAACAGCTCTATATCCCTATGGGTGCGGGTATGGTGATTTTTAAAAATCCCGCCTCTATGGCTGCGATTGAACATCATGCAGAGTACATACTCCGTAAAGGCTCCAAAGACCTTGGCAGCCATACGCTTGAAGGGTCCAGAAATGGTATGGCGATGCTGGTTTTTGCCAGCCTGAATATTATCAGCCGCCAGGGATATGAATTACTGATCAATAACAGTATCGAGAAAGCCCGGTACTTTGCAGAACTGATCCAATCCGACCCCGAGTTTGAACTGATATCAGCACCAGAGCTGTGTCTGCTGACTTATCGTTATGTACCTGAAGATACACAAAAGGCGCTGACTATTGCTAACGATGAGGACAAACAGGCCATTCATGAAGCCCTGAACGATCTGACTCAGTACATTCAGAAACGTCAGCGTGAATCAGGTAAGTCCTTTGTCTCGCGGACACGTTTGATGCCAGAACAATGGGATCGCCGGATCACCACAGTCTTTCGTGTGGTGCTGGCTAACCCGCTGACCACCCCAGACATTCTGAGTGATGTGCTCAAAGAACAGAAGCAACTGGCTTTAACCAGCCAGCAAAGCTTGCCTAAGATTAACGCGATCACGGCACGCATTCTTTCTCAGGCCAATCTCAGCAATTAAATTGCTCACCATAAAAAAACGGACAGTAAACTGTCCGTTTTTTTATATCAATAGCTATCAGGCTGACTTCGCATCACCGCTGTCATCAATGCGTTTATGCCCTTCCGTCAAGTGAACAAAATCGATCAGATCATCGCCGGTCACTTGAAATGCCTGGCCGAATCCTTTCACAAACAGTCCGTGAGTCGGCTCAAGACGGAATAGTTTGAAATCTTCCAGGCCACTCAGCCCGTCAACAATCTCCCCGAAACGCGCTTTTAACGCTGCAACACCCAATTGCCAGCGTTCTGTGTCACGCTCAACCAGGACAACATTGGCTTCAAAGGTTAAACGGGTACGCGCATAAATCGTTTTAGAGGTGGCTTCATCTTCAATCATCATCAGAGATACCTGCGGATTTTCCAGCAGATTTCGGGCATGCCGGGCGATTTTCGAAATGAGCACATAGTATCCGTCATCCAGCAAAGCAAATGGCGCATAGCTCACATTCGGCTTCCCTTCCGAGTCTACGGTTGCCAGTTGCAGTGTCTGACAAGCATCTCTGAACGCCTGAATTTGTGGCTCCAGACGGTTTTGCAGACGTTCTTGTTTCACTTCGCTCATTACACTTTTTCTCCAACAAAAGCCTGTTTCAACGCATGAAATTTCTCAACTTGCTCAGGGATAAGCTGACGCTTTTCATCCCTGCCGAGATAAATTTTAAAAATACACTCACCATTATCCGCCAGAAAACCAATGAAATAACTTTCATTTCCTTGCACAGGTTTACTGACTAACACCACATCCGACACGCGTTCAAGCTTCAGGTGACCGTGCATCTCACCCGCTTTCCCCATCAAATTGTAGTAACCACGCGCTTCTTTGCCTTTCGGAAATGGCGCCTTTACTTCAAAGATTGACCCCATCGAGTGAACAATGGTTGTCATCATTCCCCACTCCGGCAGCGCCTCTAAAATAGCCTGAGCATGTTCCCCAGCAATATGGGTAACGAGTTCATCCGGTAAGGCCAGGATGATTTCGCCCTCAATCACGCCCAGCTTTTCCGCTATCAGCACTGCATGCAAGTTAGGATTTTCTTCCAGCATCGCACCTACTTCTGTTTTCAACGCTGCCAAACTGAATTTCTCAAACACTCACGCTCTCCTTCATCATGCTGCTTCAAAGTCGGCCCTCATCGGCACGCGGAAGCACAGAAAGATACAAAAACTAATGATAATTAATTGTATTTGCAAAAATGATAAGGTGCTCTATGTCCTTTTGCAAATGATAATTGATATTGTTTGCCGTTCATGGATAATGACGCGATTAATAATAATTATCACTTGCGATAGCAATATCATTTGTATGGTATGGATTCTCATCTATATTTCACTTGAGACATTTTGCCTGACCTCCGTAACCAATTGATATTGATTTGATTTATCAAGGCTATCTGCAATCACATTGAGGAATTTTCATGAAACGCGCCGTACTGTCTCTTGCTCTTTTCTTCGCTGCCACATCTGCATGGGCAGAAGAACGAATCATCAGTGCAGGTTCCGGCATTACCGAACTCATCGTGGCAATGGGCGCAGAGAGTCAGCTTGTTGGTGTCGATATCACCAGTAAAGCTTATGTCGGTAATGACATCCCAACTCTTGGTTATCACAGACAGCTTTCTGCAGAAAGCATCATTGCTTTGACACCGGATCGGGTCGTGGGTTCTGAGGAAATGGGGCCTGAAACTACCCTCTCGCTGCTTCGTCAGGCTGGAATCTCAGTCGACATTCTCAATTCAGGCGATACCATTGTCGATCTGCTCAAGCGTGTCGAGCAAGTGGGTCAGCTCGCAGGGAAACCCGCGCAGGCAACACAGCTAAACAGCCAAATTCAACAACAAGTAAAGCGGATTGAATCACGTCTGGCAGGCAATCACACACCTAAACGTATGCTCTTTTTAACCATTCATGCCGGACGGGCACCTATGGTTGGAGGACGCCACACCACAGCGGATACGGTTATCAGACTCGCAGGCGGTATGAATCCGGCGGCTGCCGCCATTGAATCTTATAAACCCTTATCTGCGGAAGCTATGGTGGAGATGCAGCCTGATATCATCCTGCTCAGTACTCATGCCAGTCAGTCGATCGGCGGACTCAAAGGTCTGATAAAAAGCTTACCCTTACTGGCAGCAACACCCGCGGGTCAGAACAATGCGTTATATACCATTGACGGTACTGCCCTGATTGGCGGCTTGAACCTGAAGAGCCTGGAAGAAGCCGAGCGATTGAATCAGGCTCTGTATGGCCAGTAAAACCATGTCTAACCCAACTGTGCCTAACTCCAGGATGCAACGCATCAATCTGTTGTCATTTCTAAGATTGCCAACCTCAGCTATCGTACCTGCGGCATGCCTGCTACTGGCCGTTGCGGCAAGCTGTTCCATCATTGTCGGACCTATGGCTATCTCATTCTCCGACATCTGGCAGGTTATTCTGCCGGGGCAACAGAAGGTCGCTCCTCATATTGAGTTGATCATTGAGCAAGTTCGTCTGCCACGTACGCTGCTGTGTATTGCCATAGGCGCTGTGCTGGCGCTTTGTGGCGCAGTTATGCAGGGGTTGTTCCGAAACCCGTTGGCTGATCCCGGGATTATCGGCGTATCGGGCGGAGCAAGTTTAGGCGCTGCATTCGCCATCGTGTTGTTCGGCTCACTGGCGGCGTCATTCCCGCTACT
The DNA here is from genome assembly GCF_037162255.1 of Photobacterium sp. Hal280. Lineage (NCBI taxonomy): Bacteria > Pseudomonadati > Pseudomonadota > Gammaproteobacteria > Vibrionales > Vibrionaceae > Photobacterium > Photobacterium sp. Hal280. Next base: position 1,411,530 of record NZ_JARLUO010000005.1, on the reverse strand, counting down.
GCTGACGCTGGGAACCGTACCGGTTTTTGCCTTTGTCGGTGGCGCCATCACAACCTGGATTGTGTATTTTCTCGGTACAGATAAAACCGGCACCTCTGTCACTGTGATGCTGCTTGCAGGCGTGGCGATCGGTGCTTTATCCGGTGCAGCGCTCGGACTGCTCAATTTCTATGCCGATGATCAGGCACTGCGTGATCTCTCACTGTGGACTATGGGATCTTTGGCGGGGGCGACCTGGCCGGGGATTACCCTGTCCTTTGTTACCCTTGCAGCCCTGCTCTGGCTGTTCACTCGTCAGGCTAATGCATTAAATGCCCTCTTGCTGGGTGAATCTGAGGCGCAGCATTTAGGTGTCAATGTACAAGCACTGAAACGTTTACTGGTTCTCTTGTGTGCAGCCGGCGTTGGTGTGGCCGTCTCGCTATCTGGTGTGATCGGCTTTATTGGATTGATCGTACCGCACCTTGGCCGCATGTTAACCGGCCCTAACCATAAAACACTGCTGCCCCTTTCTGCACTCCTGGGCGCACTGATCCTGTTGATTGCCGACATGCTCGCCCGCGTTGTCGCCGCGCCCGCCGAACTGCCGGTGGGTATTATCACAGCCCTGCTGGGGGCACCATTTTTTATCGTCCTGCTTACAAAACAGCGAGGTCGTTTGCAATGATCCACCACATAGTCCGTCAGCCCAAAAAACAAGCAGGCAGAAACCGGCCCGTGGCAATATCAGCGGAGCAACTGTCGCTGACACTGGGCGGAAAAGTGTTGCTCGATAACCTGTGCATCAGTTTTCGCAGTGGTGAGCTGACCGCTTTGCTCGGACCCAATGGCGCCGGCAAGAGTACTTTGCTCAAAGTGTTATCAGGTGAAATGCATGCCAGAGGCAATGTCTACATCTTTGGTGAGCATCGTAGTCACTGGCATGCCAACCGACTGGCGCGTCATATGGGCGTGCTCCCCCAGCACAGTACGCTGTCTTTTGGCTTTACCGCTCAGGAAGTTGCAGAATTGGGTACCATGCCTTTAAAACTCAGTCTGGAAGACAGCCAGCACATCACACGAGAAAAAATGGCCGATGTGGGTATCAGTCATCTCAGCCAGCGGCTTTACCCTTCGCTGTCCGGTGGGGAGAAACAACGTGTCCACTTTGCCAGAGTCCTGGCACAACTCAGCGCTGCCGGTGATCAGTGCATATTGATGCTGGATGAACCCACCTCTGCTTTAGATCTTGCCCATCAGCAAACCTGCTTAAGCCTGGCGAAAAAGATGGCAGATAATGGCGCTGCGGTCATTCTTGTGATTCACGACCTGAATCTCGCCGCTGAGTATGCCGATCGATTGATCTTGCTCAACCACGGTAAAATTCAGGCCGATGGCGATGCCTGGCACACATTATCAGCAGAGAATATCCAATCCGTGTATGGTGCCCCTGTCATCATAGAGACGCACCCACGCGGGCATTTTCCTGTCGTCCTGTCGGCATAACGCCAAAAACCGTGAAGGCACATGGACTGTGCCTTCTGCCGACATCAGGTCACTCAGATTGCGTACAATTGTTGCATCCTATTATTGACCTCTATCAAGAATCATTCCACCCAACAAGAGAAACGTTGCACTGTGCGTGAGTCTCAGTAAAATGTGATCGCAAGCGATTAACCGATGAAACGAAGCGTAATGACGGTCAGACTTTTATCCGGTTTATGCGTCCTTGGGCAATAGCCTTTCGGATTCTTTTTTACAGTGCGTTGTGGGTATCTTTTCAAGTCATTGTCAGATAACACAACAACGATAGAACATAATGAACAACCAGGCCTGAGTCATTCATTTCTCGCCGCTTTCTTATGCAAAAGCGGCTTTTTAGCGTCTGGCCAACATTCAGACTCAAAGAGGCCAAAGGGCCTGCTGACTAGAAGAACAACTATGGCAACCATTAAAGATGTTGCACGTATGGCTGGTGTATCAACAACCACAGTTTCACACGTGATCAACAAGACCCGCTTTGTAGCGGAGGCAACACAGAAAAAAGTCCTGACTGCAGTTGAAGAGCTGAATTATGCGCCAAGTGCTGTCGCACGCAGCCTGAAATGCAATACGACCAGCACAATCGGTATGTTGGTGACCAAATCGACGAATCCATTCTTTGCTGAGTTGGTGCATGGTGTCGAGGAATACTGCTATAAGGCAGGATACACACTGATCCTGTGTAACACGGAAGGTAATCTCGACAAGCAGAAAGATTATCTGCGCATGCTGTCCGAAAAGCGCGTCGATGGGCTACTGGTCATGTGTTCTGATCTGGATGACCAGTTGCTGGAGCAATTGGAGCGACAGCCTGATCTGCCGATGGTGATCATGGACTGGGGTCCGGCACGCCCTAAAACAGACAATATACAGGATAACGCTGAACTGGGCGGCTACCTGGCAACCCGTCATTTTATTGACAATGGTCACACTAAAATCGGCTGCTTGTCTGGCCAGAAAGATAAATCCACCTGCCGTGAAAGACTGAAAGGTTTTAATAAAGCGATGCGCGAAGCGGGTCTGACTGTCAATGAAGACTGGATTCTTGAAGGTGATTTCGAATGTGAATCTGCCGTTGTTGCAGCCAATGAATTTATTGCCATGAAAGATCGCCCAACGGCCATTTTTTGTTTCAATGACATTATGGCGATGGCGTTAATCAGCACATTTGAGCAAGCCGGTGTGAAGGTACCCGAAGATGTGTCCATTATCGGTTATGACAATATCGATCTGGCCCCATACTTCTCCCCACCGCTGACCACAATCCACCAGCCAAAGCGGCGTTTGGGCAAAACGGCGGTTGGAATCCTGATGGAGCGAGTGAAAAGCAAAAGCCACGATTTCCAGACATTTGAAATAAATCCGGAATTAGTTGTCCGCCATTCCGTCAAACGAATCACGTAAAAAATAAACGATTTTCCTCCATGTTCTGCAGCATACAGCCGATATAAATTTGACTATCGGCTATTTGCATATGGAATATTACTACGCCATGGGGGAATTAATGAGACAAACCATCGCATTCTGTAAAATTTATACGATTTTTATTGCGATTAGCCTCACAATTTTTTTGTGCGATCCATATCAAATTCGTCTTATTGATATATGATTAAACAGTCACGAACAAGGCAAACCATTTGAAAGAATGGGACGCAAAGCTTCCGGCCTAAAAGTAATTACTTGATTAGTATTTGCTCATGGTAGCGGGGTTGCCGATGGATGAAGTGAAGATTATAGGCTGTTTTTGTCATAACTATGACAAAGCATTCATAATCTTGTGCATAATTGAATCCTCGCTCCTTTGTTAAGTGACTTCTTTTGTTGAAAATAATTGCCGAGAAAAGAAGCATGGACAAACCATTACTGAAAGATTCAATTCGTTTATTTGAGAAATTTGGTCAAATAAAATCTCGCTCTATGTTTGGCGGATTTGGCATTTTCGCAGGTGAAACGATGTTCGCTCTCGTTGTTAACAACAAGCTGCATCTACGTGCTAATGCGAGAAATGAAGAAGCCTTCAAACAAGCAGACCTCAAACCGTACGTCTACCAGAAACGCGGTTTTCCTGTCGTTACGAAGCACTATGCCATTCCGGATAGCTGGTGGGAAACCCCTGATGTCATCCTGGAACATGCAGAACGTTCACTGAATGCTGCTCAGGCAGATAAAGAGAAAAAACTGCAGGCGAGCCCGAATCGCATTAAAGATCTGCCCAACCTGCGCCTGGCTAATGAGCGTATGCTCAAAAAAGCCGGCATCAGTTCTGTTGATCAGCTCTTCGAAGTCGGTGCTATTGGTGCTTTCCAGGCGTTACAGGAATCTCATCACGAGTCATTGAGTCTGGATCTGCTCTGGGCATTGGAAGGTGCAGTCAGTGGCAAACACTGGTCTGTGATTACCCCACAACGCCGAAATGAGCTGTTGTCAAAGCTGGAAACATCAGCTTTAAGTGCTCATCATTAAGGTTTCCCCTGTCCGTATTTCATTAAGTGTAATGAACACTGACGGTTTATAACCTGCTTTCCAGCCCTGGCGCTCCGTCAGGGCTGTGTAAAATGAAGACGCAACTCACAAACACAAGTTACAAGATTATCAGTTAGCTTCCCTTCAGCTCCGTCACCTTTAGAATGTATGTTTTGCCACCACCCAAGGGAGGTTTCATGCGTTCGTCATCGCCGTTTCCGGGTCAGACTGACAACATCTTCAGAGACAAATTCTGTAAATGGCCAAGGCTGATGCGTTACCTGGTCTTCATCAGTTTGTTACCTTCGGCCTTTCTCGTTGCTATTGTGCATGCTGACACAGTCAGCTTTCAGGAAGTGCTGATTCCCTGCGTTATTGCTTCTGCACTCAATATGCTGATTTTTTTCTGGGGCATCATATTGAAAGTCAAAGCACGAAAATACTGGTACCGAAACTACCATATCGGAAAAACCATGCTCATTGCACTTGTACCTGTCATCGCAAGCAGTTATATGTTACTGGAACAGCACGAATCTAAAACAGCGGCGAACCACCTCACCCCCAGAAGTGTTCAACTTTCAGTCAATTAACCACAAGAACACACAAATTTGACTGTTTTCTGAAATTTGTCCGGGTATCCGCGGTCGGTATTTTAAATCGCATTATCCGGAGACCCTCAGGTGCGCATTCCCCCAAAACAGCATTATTCAATCTGGATCCGTCCACTGCTCTGGCTGCAGACACGGCACTTTGGCAAGCCCCTGAACCCGGCTTTGCTTTGGGGACGTCGCCCCTTCCTCTTTTATCTGGTTGCGAGTTTTTTTGGCTATCTCGACCGAAAACGCTCCCCTGTCTCTGATGTGATACGCTCATTGGTTTGTGTCCGTGTTTCGCAGCTAAATGACTGCGCATTTTGCATTGATGCCAACGGTATGCGACTGGCGCAGCGTTGCCAGTCTGTAGAAAAAATACAATCTTTGTCTGACTGGCAGCACAGCCCGCTGTTCGACGCACAAGAAAAAGCCGTTCTTGCCTATACAGAAGCCATGACAGTGACAGGCATGAAAGTCACACCATCTATGATTGCTGATCTCAAACAGTGGTATGACGACGACGCCCTCGTTGAATTAACCGCATTAGTCAGCTTTCAAAACCTTTCTGCGAAATTTAATACTGCGTTAGATGTCCCTTCTCAGGCGTTTTGCACTATTCCTTTAACAAAGGATCACAAACACACTGAGCAAAAAGATGAGCCGTCGAATGGCAATGCAAACCAATAGCAACGCAGATAATCAATGATGAATCATATGAAAAAAACCTTATTGCTGGCATTCATCTTCAGCGCCATCCTTGCCTGGTTTGCTTTCGATCTCGGTGATTATTTCACCCTGGAGCAGGCGAAGGCTTACCAGTACTCATTACAGGCAAGCATTACCGAAAATCCCCTGCTTTCCAGCGGACTCTTTTTCCTCATTTATGTTGTCATGACGGCTTTGTCCTTCCCGGGGGCTGCCATCATGACGCTGCTTGGTGCTGCACTGTTTGGTTTCTGGTGGAGTCTGTTGATCGTCTCCTTTGCCAGTTCCATCGGGGCGACACTGGCCTTTCTGGCCAGTCGGTTTTTATTGCGGGACTGGGTGCAGCGCAAATTTGGCCTGCGACTGGCCGCAATTAATCGTGGTATCGAAAAAGACGGCGCTTTTTACCTCTTCTCGCTGCGTTTAATTCCGGTCGTTCCTTTTTTCTGGTCAACCTGCTGATGGGCCTGACACCGATGCGCCCGCGTCAGTTTTATTGGGTCAGCCAGTTAGGTATGCTGCCGGGTACCGCTGTCTACCTGAATGCAGGGACACAACTTGGGGAGATTCAGTCGCTGTCCGGACTGATTGCTTTTCCTGTACTGGTGTCCTTGGTTCTGCTGGGACTTTTTCCCTTTATCGCCAAAGCAGTCATGGCTTTCGTCCAGCAACGGCGAGTCTATCAAGGCTGGCAGAAACCAGAGCGTTTTGATCAGAACATGGTGGTGATCGGTGCCGGTGCCGGCGGGCTGGTCAGCGCCTATATTGCCGCAGCCGTCAAAGCCAAAGTCACGCTGATTGAAAAACACAGGATGGGCGGTGACTGCCTGAATACCGGCTGCGTGCCGTCGAAGGCACTGATCCGGGCCGCCCATACGCTGCATACGATAACCCGTGCACCGGAGTTCGGCATTCGCAGCCAGCCAGCACAGGTTGATTTCCCCGCTGTCATGCAACGTATTCACCGTGTGATCAAAGGAATTGAACCGCACGATTCCGTCGAACGCTACACTGAGCTTGGGGTGAACTGCATTCAGGGTGAAGCGCGGATCCTTTCTCCCTGGGAAGTGGAAGTGAACGGCACACGCATCACGACCCGCAACATCGTTATAGCGACCGGTGCCCGTCCTGTTGTGCCGTCTATTGATGGCATTGAAAAAGTGCACTACCTGACCTCAGACACCTTGTGGTCGATCACAGAGCAGCCCAAAAAGTTGCTGGTGCTGGGTGGCGGCCCGATCGGCTGTGAGCTGGCACAGAGTTTTCAGCGCCTGGGCAGCCAGGTCACTCAGGTGGAAATGACCGATCAGCTCTTGGTCCGGGAAGATAGCGATGTGGCAAAACAGGTTCAGGATAGCCTAATGAAAGACGGCGTAGACATTAAACTGCAACACAAAGCCGTAAAGTTTGGCGCTTCGACGTCAGATTCCGGCGAACCTCTTCAGTATGTCATTCTTGAAGATCATCACGGACAACAGCACCAGGTTGAATTTGATGCGGTTATCCTGGCGCTGGGCCGTGCAGCCAATGTCGAAGGGTTTGGCCTGGAAGAACTCGGCATCACACTGAACGAACGCAAAACCCTGGACGTGAACGATTACCTGCAAACCCGCTATCCCAATATTTTCGCCGTCGGCGATGTTGCCGGGCCGTTCCAGTTAACACATGCCGCCGCGCATCAGGCTTGGTATGCGGCTGTAAACAGTCTTTTCGGGCAATTGAAGAGATTCAAAGCAGATTACCGTGTCCTGCCCGCGGTCACTTACACCGCCCCCGAAGTCGCTCGTGTGGGCATTAATGAGAAAGAAGCACGAGCTCAGGGCATAGATGCAGAAGTCACTTTGTATCAATTGAATGATTTAGATCGCGCAATTGCCGACGGTGAAGACTATGGTTTTATTAAGGTGTTGACGCCAAAAGGGAAAGATACCATCCTCGGTGCCACCATTGTGGGGCATCAGGCTGGTGAGCTGCTCGCAGAATTTACCCTGGCGATGAAATACGGGCTTGGCTTAAATAAAATTCTGGGGACGGTTCACCCCTATCCCACCATGAGCGAAGCCAATAAATACACGGCGGGCATATGGAAAAATACCCATAAACCAGAACGGGTTCTGGCATGGCTGGAGAAATTTCATCGCTGGCGCCGGGGTGGAGACAACGGCCAGCAACAGAAATCACAGAGCGAGCATCTGAAGGCTCATCTGCAGGAAAGTAAGGATCAGCAATGAAAATGACATGGATAGCACTTGGGTTGGCAATCGCAGCGACTATGCCTGCTCTGGCAAATGAAGCACAGCCGGAAACCCCGCCCATCGCAGAGATGAGCTGGCAAGCGATTGAACAGCAAGCCCGCGGACAGACGGTTTTCTTTAATGCCTGGGGAGGCAGCCAGCCCATCAACAGCTATTTACGATGGGTGGCCCGCGAGGTGAAGAGCCGTTATGACATTACGCTCAATCATGTCAAGGTGGCCGACATCGCTGAAACCTCGCAACGACTGTTAGCGGAGAAAGCGGCCGGCAAGCAAACCGGCGGCAGTGTCGATATGGTTTGGATCAATGGCGAAAACTTCCGCACCATGAAAGCCAATCACTTGTTGGATGGCCCGTTTGTCGCCCAGTTACCCAACTGGGAACTGGTCGATAAACAGCTGCCTGTGTATGAGGATTTTACTGAAAGCACAGAAGGTCTCGAAGCCCCCTGGGGAGTCGGTCAACTGGTCTTCATTCATGACAGCCAGACCTTAAATAACCCACCCAATAGTTTTGCTGAACTGTTAAGTCTGGCCGTCGCTTTTCCGGGCAAAGTAACCTACCCGCAGCCGCCTGCCTTTCATGGCACCAGTTTTTTAAAAGCAGCACTGATTGAACTGACCAATGCAGCACCGGCACTCTATGAGCCCATTGATCCGACAACGGATGAAAAGAAATTCGCCCGCATCACAGCACCACTCTGGAAATACCTCGATCAGCTCCATGCCGTTGCCTGGCAACAGGGAAAGCGCTTTCCGGCCAGCTCGACGGAAATGATGCAACTTCTGGACGACAGGCAGCTTCTGGTCGCCATCACCTTTAATCCGAATGAAGCCAAAGCGGCGATTGAACGTGGCGATCTACCTGAATCAGCCAAGGCATTTGCCTTTGAGCAAGGCGCCCTCTCCAACATTCATTTTCTGGCCATCCCCTGGAATGCCAGCGCGAAAGCAGGCGCACGGGTTGTGATTAACTTTCTGATGAGCCCTGAAGCACAAAAGCGGAAAGCGAATATTCAGATCTGGGGTGATCCTGCGGTGCTGACACCAGAGGCGATGGGTGAAGACCAGGCACAAGGTTTTGAGCTGTATCGCGCTATCCCTGAGCCGCATCCCAGTTGGCAAACGGCACTGGAGGCCGCCTGGCAGCAAAAATATGGACACTGAGCATTTCCTGACTCCCTGTAAACTGATTCCAGACATCTGCTAGGCGAACGTTGCAATATGTTGTATCTGATGTTTATTGCCACGCTGTTGATCTGCTGTTTGCCGTTGTTACCAGGGCTGCTGGGCATTTTGTTGCCGGCCCTGTCCTGGTTGCCCTTTGCCGGCCTGACGCATCCCGGGCCGCAGGCTTTCTATCAGGCATTGACCTGGCCCGGTTTGTCTTCTTCTGTCCTGCTGACGCTTTCCACTGGCGTCGTCAGTACTTTACTGGCATTAGGTTTTACTTTCTTGATCCTGCAGAAGTATTGGGGATCCCGCCGCTGGCAGCAGATAGAATCCTGGCTCTCTCCGATGCTGGCGATTCCGCATGTGGCCTTTGCCATTGGCTTTGCTTTCACCTTTTCATCCACGGGGCTCATTACCCGCCTCATCGCCGCATTCGGCGGCGACCCCGGTCAGTTTTCACTGCTGCAGGACGCTTATGGCATCGGGCTCACTCTGGCGTTGGCGATCAAAGAAACTCCGTTTCTGTTATTAATGAGTATCTCTGTGCTGCAGCAACTGAATATCGGCCGCTTGCTGGCTGCCAGCAATGGGCTGGGCTACAACCGGGCATCAACATGGCTCACTGTCATACTGCCGCAATGGCTGCCCAGGATGCGACTACCGATCTACGCCGTGCTGGCTTATGGCATTTCCGTGGTCGACATGGCCATGATTCTGGGCCCGACCCGCCCGCCGACTTTCGCTGTACTGGTCTGGCAATGGTTCAATGAACCGGATGTCGCTTTGCTGCCCAGAGCTGCCGTCGGCGCACTCATGCTGCTCATGCTGGGCCTTTGCCTGCTTGCTGTGTTTCGCGCGCTGGAGTGGCTGATTCTGCGTGGTTTTCAGGGCTGGCAATATGCCGGACATCGCAAACAGCGATTGCCCGGACGATTTTTTCACTTCCCCTTAATTGCGGTGCCACTGCTGGTCATTCCTGTCCTCATGCTCTGGTCAGTGGCGCTGCGCTGGCGCTTTCCCGATCTGTTACCGAGCCGGTTCAGTCTGCAATTCTGGCAACAGGAAACCGCCGTGTTTACCGATCTGGCTTCCACCAGCCTGATGCTGGCCGGTATCAGTACAGCGATTGCTCTTTGTCTGACCATTGGCTGTCTGGAATACAGGGACAAAACCGGAACCGGCATTCCGGGCTGGCTGATCGCCATGCCCATGGTGCTGCCGCAGGTTTCTCTGCTGTTCGGTATTCAGGTCACCACTTATCTGATCCCCGGCCAGCACCACCTGCTGTGGGTGATATGGAGCCATGTGCTGTTTGTGTTTCCCTATCTCTACCTTGCGTTGGATGGCCCGTGGCGCAGCTTTGACCGCCGGTATACACAAACAGCCAACAGCCTTGGCTTATCGGGATTCCAGGCCTGGTGGCGGGTCAAACGCCCTATGCTGATGCCGGCCATTTGTCTGGCACTGGCCGTGGGCTGCAGTGTCAGTCTGGCTCAGTACCTGCCAACACTCAGTCTTGGTGCCGGCCGGGTCAGTACCCTGACCACAGAAGCCGTTGCACTTGCCAGCGGGCAGGACAGAAGAGTCAGCGCGATTTACGGACTCCTGCAGGGACTGGTGCCCTTCATGCTCTTCGCGTTTGCCACCTTAGCAAGCCGTTACTATCAATCAAGAATGACATCCGGAAAATACACAAGGAATGCAAAAGCCAATGTGCTTGTCAGTCAAAAACCTCACTATAAATAATGGGCATCAGCGGTTACTCAGTTCGCTGACGCTGTCGGTTGAGCAGGGAAAGGTACTGACGGTTATGGGCCCCAGCGGCTGCGGGAAGTCGACCCTGTTGGGTGTGATTGCCGGTCATATTCCGCCCGACTGCTCCTATCGGGGCGAGATCAAGCTCAACAACAGATTGCTCAATGATCTGACGCCGGATAAGCGGCGCATTGGCCTGCTGTTTCAGGATGATCTGCTATTCCCGCACCTGAACGTGTGGCAGAACCTGGCCTTTGGTTTACCGTCCAGTGTGAAAAAGCCAGAACGGAAAACCCGAGCTTATGACACTTTATCGGCGTTAGGCCTGACAGCACTGGCCTCTCATTGTCCGAGCCAGATTTCCGGCGGACAACGCGCCAGGATCAGTCTGATGCGTTGCCTGCTGGCAGAGCCGGACGCCATACTGCTGGACGAGCCTTTCAGCAAGCTGGATAAAGATTTGCGCATCCAGTTCCGCGACCTGGTGTTTCAGGAAATCCGGCAACTGAATATCCCAGCGTTAATGGTCACCCACGATCAGGATGATGTGCCGCCCGATGGTCAGGTACTGCACTGGCCCGCTTTGCCGGAGGAGGAACAGTCCTATGCTTGATCGCTACGCCATCAAACTCATCAAAGCGCCGGTGAACGGTCTCGGCTTACTGCTGGATAAAACGCCTCTCACCGCCAATCAAATTACGGTGGCCGGGTTTGGTATTGGCTTGCTGACATTGCCTGCGCTCATCTTCCACCAATATTGGCTGGCACTGTGTTTGATCATCATCAACCGCATTTTTGACGGTTTGGATGGCGCACTGGCCCGACGAAGAGGCATCACCGACTGTGGTGGTTTTCTGGATATCACACTGGATTTTTTGTTTTATTCCCTGGTGCCCTTTGGTTTCATTCTGGCGGATCCGACGCAAAATGCTGTTGCCGGTGCGTTTTTGATCTTCGCCTTTGTCGGCACAGGTTCCAGTTTTCTGGCTTTTGCCATCATGGCGGGTAAACGCGATATTGATAACCCGGTTTATCCGCATAAATCTCTGTTTTATCTGGGAGGGCTGACGGAGGGAACAGAAACGATCGCATGTTTTGTGCTCTTCTGCCTGTTGCCGGCACACTTTGCGCTCATCGCATGGACTTTCGGTGCATTGTGCTGGGTGACCACTGCAACCCGGGTCTGGGCTGGTTATCAAACCCTGAAAACACCGGCTCAATAGCGCCAGCAGAGAGAATCTCAGCAACAAAAAACGGCAGCCCTAACCAGGACTACCGCCGTTTTATTCACCAGCCCGCGAGCTGAAGCTCGGAATTAGCTGAAATTCGGAATTCTCTGATTGTGCTTTTCCTGCCGGCTGTGAAATTTATTGATCTCAATATCAATGGCGTTATAGCTGCTGTTCATCAGCTCACCCAAACAGGCCGGAGAATCAGGGTTCTGACTTTGCAGAAAAGCAGCCAGCAGCTTCACGTCATCCGGTCTGGGACGATAACTCAGGTTCGGAAAGGCCTGATAGATGTAATCGATCGCAATGGCCAGCGTCCCTTCATTCTTTTCAGTCATTCTTTTCATCATCAACACAGTGTTTTTATTCATATTTCTATGAAGTAATGGATTTGACGAAGGGCATCCTAAGCGGTCTGAATGAAAGAATTATGACTCAGCGCAGTTTTTAAGGAGATTTTTATCCTCTTGCTGTTTTTTATTCAGCTCGCGGTGGTGCTCGCTCCGATATATCACCGCGCGAGACTTGCTCTTGATTTGCTAACGCATCCACTCGCGGTGCAGTTGTTCGCTGTCGCCCAGATACTCGAGCAGCCAGCTCAGGGCGGGATTCAGGCTGGCTTTGTTCCATGCCAGGCAGCAGGGACTGACCGGTGGCGCATGCGGGAGTGTGCGGGTCACCAGTTTGCCTCGTTTCAGCCTGGGTGCAGCCATATGTTCAGGTACAACCCCTATGCCCAGCCCGGCTTCAAGGCACTGAAACGCGCTGGACCAGTCCGGCACCATGATGCGACGCTGATTGTTCATTAACCAGGTTGTGCGCTTGGGCAGTGTCCGTGAAGTATCTTCCAGGCAAATCGCCGGGTATTTTGCCAGTTCTGAATCCAGCAAAGGCAGCGGCCTTTCCGTCAGCGGGTGATCCGGCGCCATCACAAACACCCAGTGCAGGTTGCCCATATCGGTGTAATCGAAATCCCCGCTGACCGGAATGGCGGCCGTTGCTCCAATCACCAAATCGGCCCGACCGTCTGCCAGTGCGTCCCACACCCCGTTATAGACTTCCATCGTCAGATGCAACTCGACATCCGGGAACGCCTGATAAAAATCCCGCACCATGGTACTGACACGGCTTTGTCTGACCACTGTGTCCAGTGCCACCGAGACATTTTCAGCCCATCCGTTGGCGACACGTTGCGTCTGCAACTGAATGTGCTCCATTTGCTTGAGCAGTTGTCTGGCTTCTTCCACAAAGTACTGGCCCGCCGGTGTCAGGCTGACCTGCCGGTGATGCCGCTCGAACAAGGTCACAGATAATTTCTCTTCGATTATCCTGACCGTGTAGCTGATTGCGCTGGGCACTTTGTGCAACTCTTCTGCGGCAGACGAAAAGCTGCCCCGCCTCGCAACCACATCAATTACCTGCAAGTCATTGAAAGAAAACATATATCCCACTATTTAATTACGCGTTATGTTGAATCAAATTTTTTGAAAGCAATGTTGAAATTTTAGCGTTTCACAGCACAAATCACCACGCTTACAATCTGATCACTGAAAAAACTTCTGGTTACATTAAAATGACGACAAAACCGACTACCGTTACACTTGCCTGGTTTGCATTACTGAGCATGCTTGGCTTTCTGGCCACCGACATGTATCTGCCTGCTTTTACCGCCATGCAGGCCGACCTGAATACCTCATCCAGCCTGATTGGTATGACACTCGGCATTTTCCTGTTAGGCATGGCCATTGGCCAGTTGATCTATGGCCCTCTCTCTGACCGCTTAGGCAGAAAAAAGTATTGCTGGGCGCCATGTTGTTGTTCAGTCTCGCCACTCTGGGCTGCGCAATGGCGCCGAATGTGGAAACGCTGCTGGCATTCCGTTTTCTTCAGGCGCTGGGCGCTTGCAGTGCCACCGTGCTATGGCAGGCCATCGTCGTTGACCGATATGAAGGTAAGCTTGCCGAGAAAGTGTTCGCAACGATCATGCCTTTGGTGGCCCTTTCACCGGCCCTTGCACCTTTAGTGGGCGCAGCAATTCAGTCGCATTTTGGCTGGCGTGCCATTTTCCTGAGTCTGATTGCCTTAGGCGCGATTTTAGCCCTGATGACGACCATGCAGCCTGAAAGTGTCAAAGGGGGAAAAAGCAAGGTAAAGTCCTGTCAGAACTGGCAATGAACTATACAAGCCTGCTCAAGTCAAAAAAATTCATCGGTAACATGCTCATTTTCGCGGCCTGCTCTGCTGCTTTTTTCGCCTACCTGACCGGTTCGCCCTTCATCATGTCCGCGATGGGCTACTCAAGCGAAGATATCGGCCTGAGTTATGTACCGCAGACGATTGCCTTTTTGATTGGTGGCTACGGTTGCCGGGCATTATTAAACCGCATGGAAGGTAAAAAGCTGTTGCCCTGGCTGCTGAAACTGTTCATCGGCAGTGCGCTGGTCATACTGTTGATCACTGTTCAGCATACGCCAGACAACATCTGGCCTATCTTGGTGCCTTTCTGTTTTATTGCCGTGGCTAACGGTGCGATTTACCCCATTGTGATCAGTAAAGCCCTGGAAGATTTCAAGCACTGCAGCGCAACCGCAGCCGGGCTGATGAATTTCCTGCAAACCTTAGGGTGCTTTGCTGCCAGTTCAGTGGTTGCGGCTTTTGCCGATAAAGGCCTCAGCATTGTTGCCTTCAGCATTGCCGGAACCTGTGTCTTTGTTCTGATCGGCTTCTCTTTTGTTGTCAGCAGTCAGCGCCAGCAACTGGTTGAAGCACAATCCACGCCAAACTGATCGATTCCATTCCGATTCAGCCCCCGCTATGACAGGCAGCCCTATCGCTGCCTGTATTTTTCATATTGAAAAATATTGTCTATTGTTCAGCGATAAGCCCAAAAAATTCCTGATACGTATGGATTGCATGTTATGCATGCCCAGAAAACCGTCACTATACTGTTCTTTTAGGGGCTCTGCTTTATCATGGATGATATATGAAGAGAAATGTGATTCGTTCAAAAGTGTTGCTGTTGATTTCGCTGCTTTTTGTATTTTTGCTGTGTGTGTTTTTTCTCAACGCGAGCATGCGACACAGCCAGGAAAAACGAGATCACCCTGTGACTCATCAGGCCTCATCACTGTTTGATCAACACACTTTTCTTTCTGACGGGTATCAAACCCTGGCAGAAGAATGGGAAAAATCTGAGATTTTACACTCGGCACTGAACCTCTTCAGCGTCAATCAATTCATCTTTAACAACTTGTATTCACGCGAGAAACTTGAAAAGTTCACGTTATTTTCCCTGATCTCTTTCGGCTTTCTGCTCGGTTGCCTGGTACTGGCCTGGCACCTGCATAAAATGCTTCGCCATGAAAAACGTCTGAAAGCTGAATTACATGACATGGTGAAAAAGTTCAGCCATGTACTGAAACATGCACCGGATGGCATGATTTTGCTGAAACAGGACAACACTGTACTCAATATCAATCAGTCCGCTTGCCAGATTTTGAATACCTCGGAGCAACAGGCTTCACAGCGCAACATTACCGCACTGGTTAGCGACCCCGTGGCCAGCAATAAACTGACAGCATTACTCAGTCAGGTACACGGCAGGATGAATCAGGGCGATAGCCGGCCCGTCAGTCAACAGATCACCATTAACACCACATCTGTACAGCACCTTGAAATCATCGCGAGCGAAACAGCATACAATGACGGTAATGAGATTTTATTGAATATCAGGGATGTCACTGTTTGGGTTGATCGTGAAGAAAAACTGAAAAGCCTGTCCCGCGCCCTGGAACAAAGTGACGACTCTATCATCATCACCAACGAAAAAGGGATCATCGAGTACGTCAACCACAGCTTTGAAAAGTATAACGAGCTCGATGCCAACGAACTGATCGGCAGTGATGCCGCGCATCTGATTTTGACTGCCCTGCAAAATCCGGCAGAGCTGGCAAAATTGCAACAACAGCTGGTCAAAGGCCAGACAGTCAACCGCATTATCTCGCACCGTAAGAAAGATAACAGCCTGGTGTATATGGAAAAACGCATTTCCCCTATCCGCAATAACCTGGGAAAAATCAGCCATTACATTACAACAGGCAAAGATATTACCGACAGAGTGCTGTTTGAAAGCAAACTCAAACAGTTAGCGCATTTTGACATACTCACTCAGCTACCAAACCGCCTGATGCTGCAGCAGCAGATCGATCACCTGCTCCAGCAGTCGCCCTGTCCGGTCATAGGCCTGCTGACCCTTAATCTGGATCGCTTCAAACAAATCAACGATTCTCTGGGTCACGACACCGGTGATCAGGTGCTGTTAGGAGTCAGTGAACGACTGCAGGCTATTCTGCGTGAAAATGACATGCTGGCGAGATTAGGCAGTGATGAATTTGCCATTCTGGTGTTCTCTGATAACCGGCTGCCGGCTTTGGAGCAGTTAGCCGAGCGTATCCTTCGCCATCTCAGCGAGCCGATGACTCTGGGCAGTAAAGAAGTGGTGGTCGGTGCAAGCATTGGCATCACCTACAGTGACAGCAGCCATTCGACCAGCGAAACCCTGCTCAGACAAGCAGACATTGCGCTGTATAAAGCCAAAGATGACAAACAGCAGCAACAGTACCGGGTTTATAACCGGCAGATGGGGGCCAACAGTGTCAAACGCCTGGAAATGGAAGCACAGCTCCGGCAAAGCTGCGGCACTGACCGCTATCAGTATTACTATCAGGGCCGCTTTGACTCACGAACCCGTGAACTGTGCGGCGTGGAAGTCCTGATGCGCTGGATCGATGATGACAATCACATCCAGTCGCCGACTGAGTTCATCCCGATTCTGGAAACCACAGGACTGATTATTGAAGTGGGCGAGCATTTGATTCAACAGGCTTGCAAACAATTACGTCAATGGCAATTACAAGGCCACTGGCTGCATTTTGCCCTGAACATTTCAGCCCGCCAGTTGCTCAATTCCGATATTGTCGGTACCGTCAGCAAAGCAATACAGAGCAGCCAGTGTGACCCCAGTTTTTTAGAACTGGAAATCACAGAGAGTGTCGTCATGTCAGACGTGAAGCTGGCACTCAATAAGTTACGCCAGCTCAACGCACTGGGAGTCAGGATTGCCATTGATGATTTCGGGACCGGCTATTCCTCCCTGGCCTACCTCAGCCGGTTTCCGATTCAGATACTCAAAGTCGATCGCGAATTTGTCCGTGACTTACCCCTCAATAAAGAATCTGTCACTATCACTAACGCGATTGTTGAATTGGCCCATAATCTGAATATCAGCGTGGTGGCGGAAGGGGTGGAAAACAAAGGGCAAGCCGATTTTCTGGCAAGCATAGGTGTAGAAGAATTTCAGGGATTTCTGTACTGTAAGCCACTGCCGCTATCAGACTTTGAAACAAGATTTTTACAGCCAATTCAGAATATGAAAGAACAGTCGACCTACTGAGCCAGACTGCCAGGGATTGTAACCTTTCACTTCTGCCAAGAGCCAATTACAATACGCTCAGTATGGGCGAGGATAGAAACATGGATTTTAGCGATTATCTGGAAACGGTGCTTAAGCAACGTCAGCAACAGGCCAATAAACCGGTCCAAAATAAGCAGCAACCTGTCTGGCTGCAACAGCGTATGGAAGACAAAACCAGCCAGAGTACGGCGCGTGATGCAATCGCCAAAGCCCAGGAAGATGCTTCGGTTCGTGCCGAACAGGAAACCAAAGCCCCTCATGTCAGAATTAATGGCCGCTACATGTCACAGGAAGAAGCACAGGCGAAAGCAAAATTGCAAACTCAGGCTGCGCCAGCTAATGCCGACAGAATTGCCTATATTGAATCACTCAAAAAAACCTTACGTGCCAAAAAGTATCAATAATCACCTGACTGCCCGCCTGCCCCTCGCCAACTTGTGACAACGTCACTGCAGATTTTGTGCCTTTCATCTGATTTTCAGCCTCAGTCGGGTTGAAAATAACCTCATTCGACTATGCTTAAACAAGTAAACATTTTTAACTGCAAGGGATGTGCTGACCAGCAGTAATCTCTGATCAATAAGCAAATAGTTACACATTTAAAAGAACAATGACGAAAAAGCAGGGCTTTCATTCACTAAGATTTATGGAGTGACAGACATGTTAGGTGAAAATCACGCACTCTTCATTGAGTTCCCCGAAATGCAGGACAAAATCACCGAGTTGAAAACCTGCGACGAAAACTTTAAGGCCATGTCAGACCGATATCACCAGCTTGACCATAGAATACGGGGATTGGAATGCAGCAACATTCCCACCGAAGATCACCACTTCACCCAACTGAAAATGGAGCGTTTGCAGCTGAAAGACAAAATTTACAACATACTCATGAACTGATGTTGTCAGCTTTTCACTGGCTCCACCCTCTGTAGTCCGGAGGGTGGAGAACCTTCGCCGCCAAACACCATCATCCCCTGCCTCAAACAAGCCATTTGTAACAAAACATTGCTGCCCGGTATTTTCATAACATTTATTGATAGAATCCGCGCCCTCAACAACAAATACATCTTTTTTGATTGCTACCAAGAAAAGTTTAGTAAAGCAGTTGCCGTTCCGGCATTTAGAGAGACCTATGAAAACATTTGATCGCGCCAAGCAAATCCTGCTGGCAGGGTTCTGTATTAACTTGTGTATGGGCATTCTGTATGCCTGGAGTGTATTTAAAAAAGCCTTAGTGGTGGATCTTGGCTGGTCTAACGCCGATGCGTCTCTGCCTTATACTGTTGCTATCATTACTTTTTCTCTCTCATTGTTACTGGCCGGTATTCTTCAGGACAAAATCGGTCCGCGTAAGGTCTTGCTGCTCGGCACGACCATGGTTGGCCTGGGCATGATTGTATCCAGCTTTGCCACCACGCCACTGCTACTGGTACTGACTTTCGGGGTACTGACAGGTTGCGGTATCGGTTTTGGCTATGCCTGTTTAAGCCCTTCCGCGATGAAATGGTTCCACCCGTCAAAGAAAGGCATGGTAAACGGCCTGATTGCAGCCGGTTTTGGCCTGGCTGCTGTGTATCTGGCGCCGCTGACATCATCCCTGATTGCCGATTACGGTATTAACCAGAGCTTCCTGATCCTCGGCATCGCTGTGCTGCTGGTCGCTGTCCCTCTGGCATGCACCATCAACAACCCGCCTGAAGGCTACCAGCCTGAGGCGCCGTCTGCCGTCGCGGCCTCTGCCAATCCGGCAGCGGCTGTGAACATGACCTGGCGAAGCATGGTGAAAACCCCCAGTTTTACTCCCTGTGGGTGATGTACGCTTTTGCCTCCGCAGCAGGTTTGATGATTATCGGCAATATTACCTCGATTGCCGCGGCTCAGGCTGACCTGTCTGATGCGGCGTTTCTGGTGGTGATTCTGGCTGTGTTCAACTCGGGTGGCCGCATCGCTGCCGGTATGCTGTCAGACAAAATCGGCGGTGTGAAAACCCTGATGATTGCCTTTATCATGCAAGCCATCAACATGGTGATGTTCGCCACGTTCGACAACGAGTTCAGCCTGATGGTCGGCGCTGCCGTTGCCGGGGTTGGCTATGGTACTCTGCTTGCCGTTTTCCCATCGATCACCGCCGATTTTTACGGCCTGAAGAATTACGGTGCGAACTATGGTGTGCTCTACACTGCCTGGGGTGTCAGTGGTTTCATTGGCCCTGTAGTCGCCGCTGTGGCAGTCGATATGACCGGCACCTACACGCTGGCCTATTCTGTGTGCTCTGGCATGCTGGCCGTCGCTGTACTGTTGTCATTCATCACCAAGCCTGTCACCACACCCGTGGCTGATCAGAAGCTGGCGACAGCCGCATAACGGTACGCCTGACTCTTGTTGAAAAGCACAGCCGGCCGGCTGTGCTTTTTTATTTTCACCTTTTCGGGGTGAGAGACGGGACAGACAAAAAAAACCCGGTTCCAAAGGGACCGGGCAAACAAATAGTGGTGAAAATGTTCCTGATGGGAACAGGATATGCGCTATTAGCGTACCGCTCTGGAAGACTGTGCGATTGGCTTAACAACATTCTTCACGGGTACTCAGGTAGCAAATAGTTAAGGCGTCCAATTTTTGGTTTGATTAAGCATTTTTTCAATCAAATCACTGAAGTCGCTTATTTAAGTGATGAATCGATTGAGACAACCAAACTCAAATGCAACAATGCACCTAACGATAACAGATTTATCAACACCGCAGTTGTCATTCCCAAAAGCTCGCGTCTCTTTAGCATGTTTATACTGTCGCTTCTTGAGCCGCCACCCCCGTTTTTATGCAATATTTCCTCTTTACAATCTGTACCGCCCTCATTGATATCGCTGTCATGCTGGCATACGCCATCGCTGGATTCCAGAATCGTCAATTCGGCGCTTTTCTGTTCTGAATTCAATCTGTTTTTATGTGATAAGAATATTGGTTTTTCACGTTCCGCGGAATACGCTGACGCCTGCCAACCGGTGTGAAAACAGTACCAATGTTGTGAGACTTATCGAATTAAAAACCAGAAAACTAGTTCACGAGTTTGTTTTGCATTCATAGCGGGGATATCATCGTTGCCGTGCCAAGACCATTATGCAACCATGATATATGCGTTTAGTTTATTAAATCTCGACTCAGTATGATGCCTGACAATGCATCAAATGATTCAAATTCACTTGGAGTATTCTTCCACCATGGTCAGTACATTACTTCTATATTGCATCGCTTCATTTACCGTAACCGTCATTCCGGGGCCGACCATGCTGTTATCTCTATCGAACGGTGTGAGTAAAAACAAAAAAATTGTACTCTATGGCATTTTAGGGGCTGCTCTCTCTGACGCGATTCTGATCAGTGCTGCGGGGCTGGGGCTGGGGGCATTGATGGCAGCTTCTGAAGCCCTCTTTCTGACCGTCAAATATTGTGGCGTTGCTTACCTGCTGTGGCTGGCATACCAGTTGTGGCGCAGTACACCTTCAGCCAGCGCATTGACAGCAGACAAACTCAAAAGCACACAAGTGCACAGCCCTGCAGCAGCGTTCCGGCGCAGCCTGTTCGCAGCCCTGTCTAATCCGAAGGGGCTCCTGTTCTTTGGCGCCTTTCTACCTCAGTTTCTGGATTTAACAGCGCCGGTTTTCATGCAATACGTGCTCTTCGCGATTGCTACCATCTTGATTGATATCGCTGTAATGCTACTTTACGCAACTGCAGGGTTTCAGGCAGCAAAGTATTTATCGGTCAGCCGCCTGAAATCGCTCAACAAAACCTGTGCTGCCATGTTGGCCGCGATGGCGTCGGGGTTAGCATTTTATAAAGAAGCGGCCTGAGAATTTTTCACGTCAAAAAAGAAAAGCGCCCGAGGGCGCTTTTCTTATAATGCTTTTCGTTTGCTGCGGGCATTGATCAGATCTTCAATGAACTTCTGCTCTTTCTTGGCCTGTTCATAACGCTGCCTGGCTTGCCAGCGCTCCATCACGGTTTCAAGGCCTTTCACCTTGACCTGACTTTGTTCCAGCGCTTTTTTAGTGCGCTGGCTTTCTGCATGCATCAAGGCCATTTCATGCTGCTGATGGGAAATCAGGCGGCTGAGCATCGTATTGACCTGAGTGGTGTTCTGCAGCGCCAGTGCGTTCAACCCGACGCTTCCTTCTTGCTGGCAGCCCGATTTCAGCCCGGCCAGCGCCTGCAGTTGCTGGGCAAAAAAGCCGACCTGATCTTGCTGCCTTGCAAAATGCTGTCCGTGACGATCACGCTGCTGCTCCGCGATCTGCTGAAGCTGACTCACGGCTTTCAGTCTGCCTTTCATCGCACCGTCTCCTAACCTTGCTGCGTTTGCGTAAACAACTCAGCGAGCCGAACCAGCGACTGTTGGTAGTCAGTCACTTCATCAACCTGCTGAACCAGAAAATCTTTGAGTTGGGGAAACACCTGCACTGCCAGATCCAGTTCGGCGTCCTGTCCGGGCTGATACCCGCCTAAAGGCAACAGCTCTTTGACTTGCAGGTAGTTGGCATTGAGCTGCCTGAAACGGTTGGCCACCGTGACATGAGAATTTTCGGTACAGCTGCTCATACAACGGCTGATCGAGGCATTGATATCGATTGCCGGGTAATGCCCCTGCTCTGCCAGCGTACGGGATAACACCACATGGCCATCGAGAATGGCACGGGCAGAGTCCACCACAGGATCCTGCTGATCGTCGCCATCCGCCAGTACGGTGTAAATTGCCGTCAGACTGCCGTCCGGGTGCTCACCGTTACCGGCGCGCTCAAGCAGTTGAGGTAACTGGCTGAACACAGACGGCGGATAGCCACGAGAAGCTGGCGGCTCGCCCAGCGACAAAGCAATTTCCCGCTGCGCCATAGCGTAACGAGTTAAAGAATCCATCAGCAGCAGGACATCTTTGCCTTTGTCACGATAATATTCCGCCACGCGGTGACACAGTTTCGTGGCACGCAGACGCATTAAAGGAGATTCATCGGCCGGCGCTGCTATCACCACAGCCCGTTTCATCCCCTCAACCCCGAGGTTGCGCTGTATGAATTCCCGGACTTCCCGGCCTCGCTCGCCGATCAGGCCCACCACCACAATATCGGCCTTGGTGTTTTTGGTGATCATGCCCATGAGGACACTTTTACCCACACCACTGCCTGCCATCAAACCGATACGCTGGCCTTTACCCAGCGTCAGCAGCCCGTTGATGGCACGTATGCCCACATCCAGCGGTGTATCAACCAGACGACGCTTTAACGGATTGATTGGTGAAGGGTTGAGCGACACTTTCTCTCCGCCTTTGAGCGGGCCCAGATCGTCAAATGGCTCGCCAAGACCGTTAACGACCCTGCCAAGCCAGTGATCACCGAGCGCAACTGTGCTGTCGCCGTCCAGCGGGACCACTTTTGCGCCGGCGTAAAGTCCGCCTAATTGCCGGACGGGCATTAAATATGCGACATCACGGTCAAAACCCACGACCTGGGCTTCAATGGCTTCACCATCATCCGTTTCGACCAGACAACGCTGTTCCAGTCTGAATTTACAGCCAACCGCCTGAAGCATCAGACCGTTGACTTTGACCAACCGCCCGGTGACCCGGGCAATCGGAATGGATGACATGGAGGCGATAGCATCATTCAAACGATCATGAAATGCACCATCACTCACTGAGACTCTCCGCCGTTTCTACTGTTGCGGAATGACTGGTTTCAGCAGCCGGATTCTCCAGCAAGTGCTCGCGCAGCGTTTCCATACAGGCTTCCAGTCGGGCATCACTGCTGGCATCGGCTTCAGCATGGTCCGTGACCAGCTGAACACCGCCGATCGGCATTTCTTTGTTCGCGACCAGTTTCCAGCTCGGATGCAGGGTCGGACTGAGATTGGTAATACGCTCAAGATCCTGCGGATTAAGATTGATCACCACCTTGTCGCTGTTACCCGGCATGCTGTCTAACGTTTCTTCCACCAGCGCCAGAATTTGCTGCGGCATCAGTGTCAGCTCCGCGCGAATCACCTGCTGGGCAACTTTCTGCACCAGGGAGCAAATCTGCTCGCGCTGAGCATGTTCCCGCTCATCTTGCCATTGCTGAATCTGCGCCTGCAGTGCCTGAACCGGCGCAATTGCTGATTCATATTTTTCGCGACCCTGGCTTTCACCCTTGGTATAGCCCTGCTGAAAACCGTCTTGCTGACCAAGAGTAAAGCCTTGCTGACGACCCTGCTCAACCCCCTGACGCAGGCCCTCTTCATGGCCCCGCTGCAAGCCTTGCTGAAACCCTTCTTCCAGCTGTTTCTGCAAAGCGGCCTGGTGTTCCTTGGTATTGAACTCCGGCTGGGCGACATAATTGTCTGCATCCTGTGCACCACCTTCGTGCTGTACAACAGGCTTCACCATGGGCGGAAAGCGGTGTGAGCGGTATTCACCAGGATTCAGCTGCATCACTTTTACTGAACGCATCACTTACTCCACTGTTTGTTCCTGATACAAGCTCAGCTCGATCTCACCGGCATCGGCCAGTTCACGAACCACTTGCATAATATCCTGTCGTGCCCTTTCGACCCGGGATAATGGCATCGCACCACGCATAGCCATTTCATCATCCAGTGAAGTGGCCATACGCTGTGGCATGGACTGTTTGATGGCCATTTGCAGCTTGAGCTCTGCCCCTTTCAGCGCCGTTGCCCACAGGTCGAGCGGAATTTCCTGGATCAGGCGATCCATTGTGGCCTCACGCTGACGGGAAAGGATCACGAAGTCGAACATGTTTTCTTCGATTTCGCTGACCACTTTTTCGTCATGCAGTTTCAGCATTTCCATCAGCTGAGCACGATCACCCTCAAAGCGGTTAATAATGTCGGCAGCCTGCTTGGCACCCAAGACCGATGCGCCCTGACCGCCCGAGACCTGCTGAATACAGCGGTCGATCAGCAGATGCAGATCTTTGGCGATCTCATGATCGATTTCGCTCAGGCGGGCAACGCGGTAAATCAGTTCATCATGCTGCTCTGACGGCAGTTTCGCCAGCACCTGAGATGAGGTTTCCGGCGGTAGATAAGCCAGGAAAATAGCCTGCATCTGCGGGTGTTCCTGACTGATAAATTTTGCGATAACGTCCGTATCAACCCACTGCAGACGCTGCATGTTATTGCGCAGCTCATCACCATAAATACTGTTCAGTACGCCTTTGGCAAGATCATTGCCCAGGGCTTTCGACAGTGTGTTCGACAGATAATCTTTCGACGCGCCGCGAATACCACTGTGGTCACGAAAATCATCAAAAAACCGCTGAATCACGACCTTGGCGTTCTCACTTTTGATGCCAGTGAGTTTCGCCATGGATCGGGTGACGCGTTGTACTTCATCGCGGGAGAAATAACGCAGAACCTGAGCGGCTGCATCCTCTCCCATGCCCAGCAAAACCAGCGCTGTTTTATCCACACTGCTTAAGGTTTGCATGTCTGCCGGATTAGTTGTCTCGGTTGTGCTCATTTCCATTTACCCATTGTTTGAGGACTTCAGCAACGCGCTGTGGTTCTTCGCTGGCAATTAATGTCAGATGTTTCAGTTGGATGTGCAGAGGCGAACCTGAAGGCGGCAACATCATCTCAGCATCGGCATCCAGCCCGTTGGTGGTATTGCTCAGGCCTCTGTCGGACAGACGTCGATTAAGCTCATTTTCTTGTGCCTGCTCGTCGAGCTCTTTGCTCAGAATATTGTCTGGTAAAGTGGCAATGTCCATTTCCTGTCGTGCTTTATCCACACCGGTCAGGTGGCGAATCAAAGGACGTAGAACAAAGAAGATCATCGCCAGTCCCAGTAAACCACCAATGATGTAACGCAACGGCTGCTGCAATGCCGTATCCTGCCACCACGGCATAGGTGTAACCGGTTCAATGTTGACTGGGGTAAAGTTGAAGCTCATCAGGCTCAGGCTGTCACCACGCTCGGCATTCAGACCAACCGCTTCAGAAATCATCTGGCTGATTTCGGCTTTTTGCGCCTCATCCCAGGCTGCGCCATCCGGTGCAACTGCATTATTAAGCAGGACAGACACATTCAGTTTCCTGATTTGGCCCTGTTGATACTGGGTATGCCTGACACTGCTGCCTAACGCATACTGACGGTTCACTTCAGAGCGCTCACTGGTGTTCTTCGGTGCTGCGCCTTCACCCTCTTCTTCCACCGTCGGTGGCTGATTGCTCAGTGAACCCGGTACACCCAGTGCAATTTTATCCGTTGAGTTGTTTTCAATGCTGTGTTCTGAGCGGACAACCGGATTGTCATCCACCAATTCACGGGTTTCTTCAATACGGCTGAAATCCAGATCGGCAGCGACCTGCACCCGGAAGTTACTTGGACCCAGAACCGGCGTCAGCATGTCAGTGGCGCGCTGAATCACCTGCTTTTCCAGATTCTTCTGGTACTCAAGATATTTGGTATTCATCCGGCCGGAGGTCTCAGAGCCGATATCTGCGCTCAGTAAACGGCCGAACTGATCCACCACAGAGACGTGTTCCGCCGTCATACCGGTAACACTGCCCGACACCAGGTTGACAATGGCTTCAACTTGTTCAGGTTTCAGATCTTCACCCGGTTTCAGCTCAACCATGACAGAGGCCGTGGTCTTTTCTGTGTTCTGGCGCACAAACAGAGTCTGGCGGGGAATCGCCAGGTGCACACGGGCGTTATTGACGGCATTCAGTGAAATGATGGTACGGGCCAGCTCGCCTTCAAGGCCGTGACGGTAACGCGCAGTTTCCATAAACTGGCTGGTTCCCAGGGAAGAGTCGGTCTGAAGTGTTTCCAGGCCGGTCGGCAGTTTGGCTTTCACCCCTTTAGCGGCCAGTAACATACGGACTTCAGCGACTCTGCCGTCTTCGACCAGCACCTGACCGTTTGTTTCCTGTAAGCGGTATGGAATGCCTTCCGCTTCCAGGACCGAGATAATCTCGCTGGTGTCAAAACGCTCCTGCTGGCTGTAGAGCGGGCGATAGCTTTGTGTCGACGTCCAGAGTGCAACCACGATGATAGCTGCCACCACTGCCGCCAGCGCAGCAGACAAGACAAGATTACGCTGGCTGCTGTACCAGGCGCGTTTAGCCCGCTCCAGCAGAGAATGATCAGAACGGTTGGCAGCAGTCAGTTCCGCTGCCGCTGCTTGAGTAATCATGGTCATAATTTACACCGGCATCTTCATTACATCTTCAAACGCACCGACCACTTTGTTTCTTACCTGCATCAAAGCAGAAAAAGACAAACTGGCCTTCTGGCTGGCAATCATCGCACCAACCAGATCATCACTTTTTCCGGTTTCAACCGCCGTCATTTTCGCACTCGCAGCGGCCTGATGGCCGTTTACCAGGTCAAGCACTTGTGTCATAGCAGATGAAAAAGCAAGTGGTTTAACCTGTTGGTCTAAAGGATTGGCTTTCACAGCGATGTTCTGTTCAGCCTGAGCTTGCATGAGCTGCATTTTATCCAGCATTAATTGCTGGGCGGTGGTCGTCTGCGTCAAATTCGTCGCAAGCATAGTTGTGTCTCCTGATCGTTAGGCTGCTGAGCCAATTTGTGAAATATCAATGCCTTGCTCACGCATTGCCGCCAATTTGTAACGTAAAGCCCTTGTCGTCACACCCAGAGCTTTTGCCGTGAGTGTTCTGTTACCTTCATGCTGTTTCAGCACGTCCAGCACATACTGGTATTCGGCCTGTTTCTTCGCACCAATATGGCCCTGTTCTGTTCCTGCGATGCCCGCCGATGCAGGCATATATTCAGGTTTAATTGCCTGGATTTTGCTGCTGTCTACCGGCAGCATCAGATCCTGCGAGGTCACAAAATCGCCGTGTCTCATGACCAGTGCGCGCTGGATAATGTTTTCCAGCTCGCGGATATTGCCCGGCCAGTGGTACTGCATCATCATCTGCTGGGCATCTGCGGATAGCTGACATGCGCTGCCTTGCTGATATTTAGCGATGAAATAATCGGCCAGCGGAAGAATATCCTCAGGGCGCTCGCGAAGCGGTGGCCAGTGCAGCGGTAACACATCCAGACGGTAATAAAGATCTTCCCTGAACACCCCTTCCTGTACGGCAACACGAAGGTCTTTATTGGTGGCGGCTATCACCCGGATATCAAGCTTGATGGTTTTATGGCTGCCCACACGCTCGACTTCGCGCTCTTGCAGCACACGCAATAATTTGGCTTGCAGCGCCGGCGACATTTCGGCAATTTCATCCAGCAAAATGGTGCCGCCGTTCGCTTCTTCAAACTTACCGCTCTGGCTGCCGGTTGCCCCGGTAAAGGCCCCTTTCACATGGCCAAACAAAACGGCTTCAAGCATGGATTCCGGGATAGCTGCACAGTTCACCGCAACAAACGGCATCTTGCTGCGCGGTGACTGCTGATGAACATAGCGCGCCAGCACTTCTTTGCCTGTCCCTGATTCACCGGTGATCAGCACACTGGCATGGGTACAGGCCGCACGGTGGGCCAGTTGCAAGATTTGCTTGCTGCGCCAGGATTGCGCCACTATGTCAGACATAGGCTTTTGCAGCGCTTCCACCCGGGCAATCAGGCTTAACAGCTGGCTGGGTTCGAAGGGTTTTAACAAATAATCCGTCGCACCGGCCTTCATCGCTTCCGCTGCCAGCAAGCCTTCATGCTGATCCACAATCGCAATGGCAATCCGGCGCTGCTGAGTGTCCGCCACTGTCTGGCTGTAGCGGACCCATTCGGTCAGTGACATATCCGGCAACGAGGAACTGACCAAAGTGATAGCTGCCCGGCGAGACTGCAAACCGGCCTTGCCCGATGTCAGATAATCCACCTGATAACCTGCCTGCTCCAGCACCTGAATGACTTGCTGAGCCTGCTGCCTGTCCGGTTCAATGAACTGAATCGTCTTCGTAATCATTACTGAACCCTGCTTTCATCATTGTTGCCAGCACGCATCACACGCACTGTTACCCGACGATTTAACGCTTGCCCTTTCGCCGTTTTATTATGGGCGATCGGATAGCGGGAACCATGTGCCCTGATTTGAATCAAGCTGTCTTTCACGCCGGCTTCCCGAAGAAAACTGGCCACATCATCGGCACGCACTTTGGAGACCTGAACATTGCCCAGCTTAGAACCGACATTATCGGTATGGCCGTCAATCAACACCTGATTCACTGAGTTATCCAGACGAATGTATTCAGCCAGATTTAACAGCGTTTCTTTTTGCTCCGTGGAAACTGTGCGTTGTCCCAAATCAAACTGAAACACCAGGTCACGCGCCTGTTTGTACGACATGGCCGGCAAGCGGGAACGACAGCGCGTAAAGTCAGCCAGTGCCGGAGTCATATTGACACTTGATAGCACCAAATCGACCGGGGTATTGTTGTTCTTATAAATCATCGCCACCCGTGCCCACTGCCCTGCTGTCATACCGTCCAGCAGCGCATCGACCGCCTGGGTGAACCTCACTTCAGTCGGGCTGACCTGCTTACCCGGGCTCAGTGATGTCTGCTTGGGCGTCACCACCCAAGGACCATCCTGCAGATACAGACCTGCAGATTGAAACTGAACCACAGGTCGCATCGGCTTTACTTTCAGCGTCAGATTTTCCCCGGCATCGGCGATAAAGCTCACCTGACCGAAATTATCCACCTGCTGATTTAATGAGCAGTGAAATTTGTCGCCTTGGTATTTCCACTCGACAAGATCCATCGGTGTTGAAACAAGCTTTGCTTCAACCGAACCTGCCGCAAGAGCAATAAATAAGAATGTGTATTTCTTGAGACATGAAATTAACATTTTTACCCTTCTCAGATTTTGGAAAAAAACCAAAATTCATTTCTTAATCATAATATCCAACTTAGCCACAAAATATTAAAAGCCAAATTGGTTTGTTGTTTATATATATTTATTTCTTGCTCGAAATCACTTTAATAAAATAAAGGTGATCTTGATTCAATTTATATTTGACGCCACCATGACACTAATTTGACACCACACCGCCATTCTAGCCGTCAGAATGATTTTTTTGATATGGCTTCAAAAACAGCAACTTGTGGCAAGCAAAACCTAACAAAACACAGGGTATTTCAAAGGCGGCCATAAAAGTCTCATCAATTCATATATAAGAAAACCCTATAAATGAAGATATAATCAACATGTGGACTAACATCACAAATTCAAAATCAATAACTAAAACACAGGAATTAGCTCAGGCTAGACTTAGCGAAACTAATAGTGGTTTTACCAAAATAGAAGTAAATTAAATTCGCAACAGTTAATAAGTTGCATATGAGTTCTGACGGATATGCCAATATGAAAAAAATTGAGTTAAACAGTGCTCAACATTTCCCCACACTGAACGTTGAACATTTAGGGCGCCCAATCCATGTCATCCGGGAAGAGTTGCAGAAAATCTTCTCGCAGGCAGATTCGTCAATTACCCAGGATTTACAACGCTGGGTGAAAGACAAAAATCTGACCATTAAGCTTGCTGACATTCAACTCTCCAACCGGGATGCCACGGATCAAAGCAACAATGCCTCTGTCATTCGGCATGAAGCCGGAGGCCTGATTGAAGCGCAACTGGATACCCAGTTGTTACTGGCGCTGTCGGATAAATTTTACAACGCCGATATCGATCGCAGCGATGCCGGTTACGCGAATTCATCGCTGACAGCCAGTGATCTGCGTCTTCAGCAGCGATTACTGCAGCGTATTTGTGCACTGGTTGCCGATGAGAAGTCATGGCAACTGACCGATGATGGCATGACTTACGGTGTCGGCTTACTGGCCACTTTCACTGTGAGCTACCGTAAAAAAGTGGCGGCGTTCCGCCTGTACTTTGATGAAAACATGCTTCAGGTGCTGATGGATGATATGGCGTTCCAGACCAACCATCACCTGAGCGATGATTTCAGGCTCGCGCTGGAGAATACGCCGGTTCAGCTTCATGCCACGCTTTGCCAGAAAAAAATGCCGCTGGATGATATGCTCAAGCTGCGTCCTGACGATGTACTGAATATTGATCTCCTCACCAATGTGCCGGTGCGTATCGGACAGGAACATTTATTTAACGGATGCGTGGCCGACAAAGACGGCCAGCTCGTCCTGATTCTTAAAGATAAATAACACTATTACAGGATTGAAACATGACTGATTTGAATGAGATGACAGACGTAAACGCATTCAGCGAAGACGATCTGAACTTTGATGATCTGAATTTGGACCAGCTGGATGATGATATTGAAACCGAGCAGGAATCAAATGCTTCACCCTTTATTCCCTATGACGACGTGCCTTCACGCGATATCAATTTCTTCAAGAAAATCCCCGTCACTGTCACGCTGGAAGTTTCCAGTACCGAAGTCTCGCTGGGTGAACTGATGAAAGCCGGTGAAGGCAGCGTGATTGAGCTGGATAAGCTCAACGGCGAACCGCTGGATGTCAAAGTCAATGGATCGCTGATGGGCCATGCCGAGGTTGTGGTGGTCAATGATAAATATGGTCTGCGCCTGATCGACATCGTGGATTCGCCGCTTAACTCCGTGGAATCCTGATGATGCTCCGCAGTACCTGTTTCCGAATAGCCCGCACAGGCGGGCTATGTATCACCGGTTTTCTCGTCTTTCTTCTGTTTTCACATCCGGTATTTGCGGCTGAAAGTGGCGGCCTGACACTGATGACAGTGTCTGATGGTGCCGCCAACCAGGAATACAGCGTCAAGCTGCAGGTGCTGCTCTTAATGACGGCGCTGAGCTTTTTGCCCGCCTTCCTGCTGATGGCCACCAGCTTTACCCGGATTATCATCGTGCTGGCCATTTTGCGTCAGGCGCTCGGCCTGCAACAGAGTCCGCCGAACCGGGTTCTGGTCGGCATCGCGCTGGCGTTAACCTTGCTCATCATGCGCCCGGTGTGGACAGACATCTATGAACACGCTTTCAAGCCGTATGACGCAGGCCAGATGACTTTGATGGATGCCTTTGCGGTTGCAGAAAAACCCGTCAAAGACTTCATGCTCAAGCAAACCCAGCAAAGCTCTCTGGAACAAATGCTGCACATCGCTAACGAGCCGATCAATCAGAACGCTGAAGATTTGTCGTTTGCCGTCGTCTTACCCGCTTTCGTGATCAGTGAACTGAAAACGGCATTCCAGATTGGCTTCATGTTGTTTATTCCCTTCCTGATTATCGATCTGGTGGTTGCCAGTGTCTTGATGGCGATGGGTATGATGATGCTGTCACCCCTGATCATTTCTTTGCCTTTCAAGCTGGTTATCTTCGTACTGGCAGATGGCTGGGCCATGACGGTTGGCACACTCGCAGCCAGTTTCGGGTAGGAGAACATCATGACACCGGAACTCGCTGTTACCCTGTTTTCAGATGCTGTATGGATGATCATCACCATTGTGACGGTGCTGGTCATTCCGGGCTTGCTTGTCGGGCTGCTCATTGCCGTGTTTCAGGCGGCAACGCAAATTAATGAACAGACCCTGAGTTTTCTTCCGCGTTTATTAGTGACCCTGCTGATGGTGATTTTTGCCGGTCACTGGATGATCCGAAAACTCGTCGACCTGTTCACCTATCTGTTCCATAACATTCCGGGAATGATTGGCTGATGGATCTGACCTTTGCGCAAATCACAGCCTGGCTGGGGCAAGTCTGGTGGCCTTTTTCCGCCTCGGGGCGGCGCTTGTGGCTATGCCTTTTTTGGCGACGGCGCCATTCCGATTTGGATAAGACTGCTTTTTGCCTTGTCGATCAGCATTCTGATTGCGCCGCTGATGCCTGCAATGCCAGCTGTGGATCCCCTTTCCCTTAAAGCATTGGTACTCGCCTTCGAGCAAGCGATCTGGGGAGTGTTCTTCGGATTTATCATTCACCTGTTATTCAACACCATGACCATGCTCGGACAGATTGTCTCGATGCAGATGGGCCTGAGCATGGCGATCATGAATGACCCGGTGAACGGCATGTCTGTCGCCCTGCTCGGCCGCCTGTTCCTGATGTTCAGCACCTTGCTTTTTCTGGCACTGGACGGCCATCTGATCGTGATTGATATTCTGGTCCAGAGCTTTCATGTCTGGCCTGTCGGCTCAGGTATCAGTGAAGCGACGCTGCACCAGATTCTGACCATGGTCGGCTGGATGTTCGCCTCTGCACTGGCACTGGCCTTGCCCGCCATCGTTTCCATGCTGCTGGCCAACATCAGCTTCGGTGTTATGAACCGGGCCGCGCCCAGCCTGAACGTGTATGCCTTAGGTTTTCCGATGACCATGCTTTTAGGCCTGTTCAGTATTCTCATTGCTATCAGCGGTGTACCCAGCCGCTATACCCAGTTCGTGCATACCACCTTGCAGGAACTGACCTATTATGTCGCAGGAAACGGCCTATGAGTGACCAGAGTACGCAGGACAAAACAGAAAAAGCCACGCCCCAGAAAATCCGTAAAGCCAGAGAGCAGGGGCAGATCCCACGGGCCAAAGATCTCACCGCCGCGGTGATTTTTATCGTTGTTGTGTATTTCTTCTCGGTTCAGCTTGAGGCCATCTGGGATGCGCTCAGCGGTGTGTTCCGGTTCAACATGCAACTGACCCGCGAAGATTTGCAGTCGCCCTGGCAAGGCATTGAACATATGGGGCAAAGCCTGGCTATTTTGATAGAACTGCTGCTGCCCCTGTTTGCGGTCATACTGTTAGCGGCCATCGGCGGCAGTCTGATGCTGGGCGGCTGGCTGTTCTACCCTGCCGGTGTGCTGCCAAAACTGTCGAAGATCAGCCCGATTGCCGGCATCAAACGTATGTTCTCG
Source organism: Photobacterium sp. Hal280 (assembly GCF_037162255.1). Classification (NCBI taxonomy): domain Bacteria; kingdom Pseudomonadati; phylum Pseudomonadota; class Gammaproteobacteria; order Vibrionales; family Vibrionaceae; genus Photobacterium; species Photobacterium sp. Hal280. The sequence goes on along the minus strand of NZ_JARLUO010000005.1, from coordinate 1,378,544 downwards.
TTACGCTCACTGGTTGAGTTGCTGAAATCGACCCTCAAAGTGACTGTTATCTTCTTGCTGCTCTATACCTATCTGGATTCTCATCTGGCTGAACTGATGGCGATGCAGAACCTGCCTTTGCGCCAGGGCGTTGTCGCCGTCATGAGTATCCTTTTTCACGGTGTGCTGCTGATGGGTGTCGCGCTGATCATTTTTGGCTTGCTTGATGTGCCCTACCAACGTTGGGAGCACTTAAAGCAGCTGAAAATGACCAAGCAGGAAACCAAGGAAGAATACAAAAACAACGAAGGCCGGCCGGAAGTGAAACAGCGTATCCGCCAGATTCAACAGCAATTTGCACGACGTAAAGTGGAAAAAACCGTGCCGCAGGCAGATGTGGTGATTACCAACCCAACCCACTATGCGGTCGCCATCAAATACGATCCCACTATGTACGATGCCCCTTTCGTGGTGGCCAAAGGGGTGGATGAAATGGCCCTGCATATTCAGCGTATCGCCCGCGAGAACAATGTGGAAATTCTGAATTCCCCGCCCCTGACGCGTGCTATTTACCATACCACTCAGTTGGAGCAGGCCGTGCCGAACCAGCTGTATATCGCCGTGGCGCACATTCTGACTTATGTCATGCAGCTCAAAGCTTTCCGTACCGGGAAAGGCGGCAAACCACAGGCATTACCGACTTTTGCGATTCCACGCCACTTACAGTATTAAGGCAGGAGAGAGAACAAACCCATGTTAAACAGGCTACCTAAATTTAACCATTTAAAGCGCAGCTACATCAGTATTCCTGCTGCGCTGCTCATGATACTGGCCATGGTCATGCTGCCTCTGCCTCCGATGCTGCTGGACGCCATGTTCACCTTCAACATCGTGCTGGCGATCATGGTGCTGCTGGTCAGTACCACGGCAAAACGACCACTGGATTTTTCTATCTTCCCGACCATCTTGCTGGTGGCAACGCTGCTGCGTCTGACGCTGAACGTCGCGTCAACGCGGGTCGTGCTGCTGGAAGGTCACAACGGCGGCGATGCGGCCGGTAAAGTGATTCAGGCATTTGGTGAAGTGGTGATCGGCGGTAACTATGTCGTCGGTCTGGTGGTCTTTGTCATTCTGATGATCATCAATTTCGTGGTGATTACCAAAGGTGGCGAGCGTATTTCAGAAGTCGCTGCCCGATTTACCCTCGACGCCCTGCCGGGTAAACAAATGGCCATTGATGCCGATTTGAATGCCGGTTTAATCGATCAGGAACGCGCCAAACTGCGCCGGAAAGAAGTCGCCAATGAAGCGGATTTCTACGGCTCGATGGATGGTGCGTCAAAATTCGTCCGTGGTGACGCCATCGCCGGCCTGCTGATTCTGTTCATCAATATTATTGGTGGTGTCAGCATTGGCGTATTCGAATACGATATGACGGGCGCAGATGCGTTCAAGACCTTTGCCTTGCTAACAATTGGTGACGGTCTGGTTGCACAGATCCCGTCCCTGCTGCTGGCCACCTCAGCGGCGATTATCGTGACGCGCATCAATGACAGCGACGATGACATGGCTGAGTCCATGCGCAGTCAGCTGCTCGCTTCCCCGACCACTTTGTTTACTGCCGCCACGATTATGGCGATTGTCGGCAGTGTGCCGGGTATGCCGCATCTGGCGTTCTACGCCTTCGCTGCCGTCCTGGCCTATTCCGGCTGGCGACAGCTCAAATCGCCCACCCATGATGATCAGCTCGAACAGGTTGAACAGCTTGGCTATGCCATGCGTCGTGAAAGTGAGCAGGTGCTGGCCTGGGATGATATTCCGCATGTTCAGAGCTTGTCGCTGCACCTGGGTTTTCGTCTGGTCCATCTGGTCAATAAAGATCAGGGCGCGCCGCTGTCGCAGCGGATCCGGGGGATTCGTAAAACCCTGTCCGAGCAAGTGGGTTATCTGCTGCCGGAAGTCAGCATTCAGGACAACCTCAGCCTGAGGCCAAACCAGTACACCATCGCCGTACAGGGTGAAATCGTTGAACAAGGGGAAATTGAACCGGATCGCCTGATGGCCATTGCGGTGGGTGAAACCTATGGTGATATTGACGGCATCCTGGGGACTGACCCGGCCTATCAGTTACCGGCCGTCTGGATTGAGCCCGGCGACAAAGCCAAAGCACTGAATATGGGTTATCAGGTTATTGATGATGCCACTGTCATCGCCACGCACCTGAGCAAAGTGATGAAAAACAACCTGGCCGATTTGTTCACCCACGACGATGTTGACAATATGATCCACCGCTTGGCAGTGCAGGCACCGAAACTGGCCGAAGCGCTGGGCAATGTCATGACACCGGCGCAACAACTCAAAGTGTTCCGTCACTTGCTGCAGGATCAGGTGCCGGTCAAAGATATCCGCACCATCGCCAACACCATGCTCGACAGTGCAGAAAATACCAAAGATCCGATTCTGCTGGCCGCTGATGTGCGCTGCAGCTTACGCCGCACCTTAGTCAACCTGATTAACGGTGACCGCAAAGATCTGAACGTGTACACCTTGTCTGATGATCTGGAGCAAATTTTGCTGAAATCTTTGCAGCAGGCACAGTCAAACGGCCAGGCCATGCTGGACAGTTTTCCGGTTGAGCCCAATATTCTGCAGCAATTCCAGCAAAACCTGCCATTAGTCAAACAGCAGCTTAAGCAGCAAAATCTACCTCCGGTTCTGCTGGTGATGCCACAACTTCGGCCACTTCTGTCACGTTATGCGCGGACATTTGCACAAGGCCTGGCGGTCTTGTCATATAATGAAATTCCAGAACACAAGCAAATTAATGTGGTAGGAAACCTTGGCTAAGTTGTTTACCGATGCCGCGTTAAGCGAGCATGCACGCGGGCTGCTGATTCAGGCAGCCCGGACTCCGGATGATCACATTCTGCTCGAGGCCATGCAGCACAATGATATCCGTCATGTCTGCCAGCCGATCAGACACACAGAAACCAACGAGGTTACATTCCAGCACCTCACTTTACGGTTCGGCAGCAATAACGAGCAGAGTGTCTACCGTTTCGATCTGTCGGAAGAGATGCGTTATGCGCTGGATCTGTTCGGGCTACTGCTGGCGGTCAGACACATTAAATTTCAGCAAGAAACCATCCATGCCAGCCTGATTAATCCGTTAGTTGTGCCCCTGCAGGTAGAAACCTTACTGCAATGGGAACCCGGCCAGCATTTTTTGTCTTCCCTGTTTGAACACCATCCCCAGGCGATGCAGGACGTCGTGCCCTGTATTCAGCTTTTCCAGTCCGGTTTAGATTCAGAGCAACTGGGCCAATTGCTGGGCTGGTTACACGATGCCTGTCCGGCTTACTGGGTAGATATCAGGCTGCCAACCACCTATCTCCCTTTGCTGGAGAGGTATTCGCCTGCTGCGATTAAAATAGCCCAGTTCAATGAAGACACGACCTTTAAGCAAGGCTTGCTGCCCGTCATCCGCTTTCTAAAGCAGTGCCACGTCGAGTTTGTCGCCGGACGGGTTGCCACTCAGTACGATCTGGTCCGTTTCCGCCGACTTGGTGCGGGTTATTATTTCGGGTACATCAGCGATATACCCACCTCCTTCTCCGCGCCGAGAAAATTTAAACTCGTTCAATAGCCTCTGAACACTTTTATGTACAACGCCAGCATTTCAGCTGGCGTTTTACTTTCTGTCGTTGCCCGCCAAATATTGAATCTCGATCCCAACTCTTTGCTACTTCTTTTCCTGCTTTTCTCAGTCCTTCACTCACTCATCCATAGACTATTTACTCTATCCCGCAGCTTATCGGATTATTTCATCGCCATGTTTAATCAATTTGATACTTCACAACACAAGCATTACAGCCAAAACTGGTGAATTTAACAATTTTTTCTAATTTTATTTTAGCATTCTATATAAAAATTAAATTATTGATATCAAAGAAATTAATGGCGTTTCTGGCAGTAAAAAAACAACCAATTATCGAGATAAAATCATTTTTTTCACTTTTCTGATTAATGTTCTCAGAGCCTCTTCCGCCTCATATTAGCGAGTAGGAATAACGGCCACACAGAACAACAAACTGATTTGTGTGCCGATATAAACCAATATAAAGAAGCAATACTTAGGAGAATTTTCATGGCTCTATCAATGCACACCAACTACGCATCTCTGGTTACGCAAAACACCCTGAACGGCACAGGCAACATGCTGAACACGGCCATGGAGCGTCTGGCGACTGGCTACCGTATCAACTCTGCTGCTGATGATGCTGCTGGTCTGCAAATCGCAAGCCGCCTGGAATCTCAAACTCGCGGCATGTCTGTTGCAATGCGCAACTCTCAGGACGGCATCTCTATGATGCAAACAACTGAAGGTGCACTGGACGAAGCAAGTAACATCCTGTACCGCATGAACGACCTGGCGACTCAGGCAGCGAATGGTACGAACTCAGTCAACGACCAGGAAGCTCTGTACGCAGAATTCACTGAACTGACCAGCGAGCTGGGCAGCGTTATGGCTAACACTAAGTACGCTGGCGAAACTGTGTTTGACGCAGCTGGTGTGAAAGGCGGCGGTATCGTTCTGCAAATCGGTGGTTCTTCTGCTGAAACGCTGGACTTCGCAACGTCTATCGATGCTAAAGTTGGCGCAGCAGTAACTATGCTTCAAGCTGGTGGTACTATTGCTTCTCTGGGTACCTTCGGTGACACAGGCGCAACTGTAGCTGCTAACCAAACTGCTGCACAAACTGCAATGGATACTATCCAGACTTCTCTGGACACCATCGGTGGTGCACGTGCTGCTCTGGGTGCGAACATCAACCGCCTGGAACACACCATCACTAACCTGGGCAACATGGTTGAGAACACCTCTGCTGCGAAAGGCCGTATCATGGATGCTGATTTCGCTGTTGAAACCTCTAACATGACTAAGAACCAGATGCTGATGCAAGCCGGTACTTCTGTACTGTCTCAAACAAACCAGCTGTCTGGCATGGCAATGTCTCTGCTGCGCTAATCAACTGATTAGTCACAGATACCTAGTCAAAGTCACTCCAATGTTCAAAGCCCCGATTTTCGGGGCTTTTTTTGTTCGGTGCCCCGCCCTGAAATCACACCCTGAATGATGTTGCCGTTTTCCTCTCCTAGAAGGACAGACATATTAAGCCGCAACTCCAATCTTATTAGGACAGACACATTATTTTATTGGGACAGACAGATTACGAAACAACATCACGCAGCCAGTTGATCAGCCACTCTCTCAGAAACCGCCAGCCTGGACAGGCACATTAAGAAAAAAACCACTTCATCAATTTCATGTTTTTCATACCTGGCCCGAAATTCTGAACGTCTTCCTTTCATCTGCGCTCAAACACAGATACTGTAAATCCATCCAGTACCACTCAATCATTACCAATGACAACAGCAAGAAGCCAACTCATCTGTGTAGAAGCAACGCCCTATTACCATTGTGTTTCCCGCTGTGTCCGGCGTTCATTTCTGTGCGGGTATGACGAACTGACCCAAACCAGCTATGAACACAGGCGGGGGTGGGTCGAGAAACGGTTGAAACTGATTGCCAGTGTGTTCTGTGTGGATGTTTGTGCTTACGCCATCATGAGCAACCATTACCATGTCGTTCTGCATATCAACAAAGATCAGGCCCATCGCTTATCGAATCACGAAGTCGTTGAGCGCTGGCTCACCATACATCGTGCGCCCGTGCTGATTCAGCGGTTCTTACAAAACGAAAGCTTGTCCGAAACCGAACAAAATGCCTGCTACACCGTCATTCAGACTTGGCGGGAGAGACTCTGCTCCATCAGTTGGTTCATGCGTCTGCTGAATCAATACATAGCAAGTGAGGCCAATCGTGAAGATGACTGCACGGGCCACTTTTGGGAAGGACGTTTCAAAAGTCAGGCATTGCTGGATGAAAAAGCCTTAGCTGCTGCGATGGCATACGTTGATCTCAACCCCATACGAGCCGGTATTGCAGCCACACCTGAAACCTCCAATTTCACATCGGTAAAAGCACGCATAAAATCGCTTCGGAAAAATCAGGTAACGCCCTCATCGCTTTTTCCCTTCGCCGGTAATCCGAGAAATGCTATGCCGGAAGGACTGCCATTTCGCCTGGCAGATTATCTTGAACTGGTTGAATGGACGGGACAACAAATCAGAGGAGATAAGCCCGGACATATACAATCAACTCAGCTTCCTATCCTTGAACGACTTGGTATCGAAGCTGATTCATGGCTAAATGTTTGTACAAACATAAAAAAATGTACACTCGTTGGTTCCGCAGCTGCAATTCAAACAGCACTCCCCAGTTTAACCGGCAACGACGAACTGCCGTGCAAATTTCATAATCCCTAATCGCTACACTGTACCCTCCGCGCACAACACACTGAATGCCAAGCATACGCACCCACTCACCTGAAAATCAGACAAAACAGAAAATCCGCTGCTGTTATCAAAAATACTGTAAATCAATTTGTTAAGATGCTTTTGACAGCAATTCGGTGACACTAGAAACAAAGCACAATACATTTTTCAGGCCAATGGTCCGAAGTGACTGTCCTTTCAACTCGGTCCTTTCAACTCGAAATGCGACTGTCCTTTCAACTCCCTTAGGATGACTGTCCCTTTAAGCCTCCCTTTAAGCCTCCCTTTAAGCCGGTCCCTTTAAGTCGCATAGCTCGCAAAATTGAAATCTATTATCAACCCATCTCAACAATATTTTTCTCCTTATATCCCCAAAATTTATGCCCGTAATATCAATGAAACGCCGTAACTAAGCAGTTCATCACGAAGAGTCCATTCTCCCCCGGCGCAAAACACTTTATTGATAACTTTATGACAACTCTGCGTTACACCTTGATGCAAAAGGATAATTTCGCTTTCTCATCAAACTGGCCTACGTTTTGTTGGTTTAATAAAAATCTCCAGGGAGGAGAATATGAAAAACACAACAACGTATTTGGCTTTACTCATCTCAGCTGTCTGCAGTCAGGCTTATGCCGAAGACAAAGTCTGGATATCCATCGGGTCGGATGCCAGCCAGACAGTGAAATCTGTCATGCAGCACAAAGCACAAGCTTTATTACCAGAGTCATTGGCCAGCAGCGGGCCAGTGTGGGTAGGACAAGTAGATTACAGCCAGCTGGCTGAGTTATCGCACCACATGCACGAGGATCATCAGCGTTGCGGCGGTTACATGGTTCATTCCTCGGCAGAAAGTGCCATTGCTGCCAGCAATATGCCGCAATCACTCGCCGTTTTTCCGATCCCTGACATCAGCCAGCAAGACACAGTCAACGCCTGGTTACCTCAGGTAAGTTCACAGGCCATTACCGGCACAATCAATTCACTGACCAGCTTTATCAACCGTTTTTATACCACCACTTCCGGTGCGCAGGCATCGGACTGGCTGGCCAGTGAATGGCGTTCGCTGAGCGCGTCACTGCCTAATGCCAGCGTTAAGCAAGTTTCGCACTTTGGTTACAACCAGAAATCTGTTGTCTTTACGATAACAGGCTCAGAAAAACCGGATGAATGGATCGTACTGGGCGGTCACCTGGACTCCACCATCGGCTCTCACACCAATGAGCAGAGTATTGCACCCGGCGCCGATGACGATGCATCCGGCATTGCCAGCGTGACGGAAATTATTCGCGTACTGTCGGAAAACAATTTCCAGCCTAAACGCAGCATTGCCGTTATGGCTTATGCTGCGGAAGAAGTGGGATTACGTGGCTCTCAGGATCTGGCCAACCAATATAAAGCCGAAGGCAAAAAGGTTATCTCTGCGCTGCAGCTGGACATGACCAACTATAAAGGCTCGGTAGAAGACATCGTCTTCATTACTGATTACACAGACAGCAATCTGACGACCTTCCTGAGTCAGCTGCTTGATGAATACCTGCCAAGTTTAACCTACGGGTTCGACACCTGCGGCTATGCCTGTTCAGATCACGCCTCCTGGCACAAAGCCGGTTTTTCTGCAGCCATGCCCTTTGAAGCAAAATTCAATGACTATAACCCGATGATCCACACGCCGAACGACACGTTGCAGAACTCAGATCCGACAGGTTCTCATGCGGTGAAGTTCACCAAGCTGGGTCTCGCCTACGCCATTGAAATGGCCAATGCTACAGGCGGAACCCCGCCGCCGACAGGTAACGTGCTCAAAGATGGCGTACCGGTTAACGGATTGTCCGGTGCAACGGGCAGTCAGGTTCACTACAGCTTCGAGTTGCCGGCGCAAAAAACATTGCAAATTAGTACAACCGGTGGATCGGGGGATGTTGACCTGTATGTGTCATTTGGCTCGGAGGCCAGCAAACAAAACTGGGATTGCCGCCCATACCGCAACGGGAATAACGAAGTCTGTACCTTTGCCGGGGCAACACCGGGCACATACTCCATTATGCTGGACGGCTATCGCCAATTCTCTGGTGTAACACTTGAAGCGTCAACTCAGTAGTCTGCGCTGACTCACCAGCATCAGGGGGATCTTTCCCCTGACATTTTAACCGCACCAAAGTTACCGGAATCCCGCGGGTTTCCGGTTCTTTATCGTTAACGCTCTCCCCGTCCCTGATTTCCCGCTGCGCTTCTTAATGACCCCAACTGATTCGCCGCCCTACTTCATAGGGATTGTTGCATCGATCACAAGGTGATCCTGCAAAGCGAATTGGCTTTACCTGTCTATTTTCTGCTGAAACGGCACAGTTTCCGTCTGGAAGCAATCACTGTCAGACGGAAGATAAAGCGGAAACCTGAACGGAAATCTTGCTTCCGCTTTGTGAGGTGAAACCCTGACAACCCTAATTATTTCAATCAATTAAGACAGTGGCACACTAATTGCTTTAGTAGTCATAAATATAGGAGTTTTTCCATGAGTTCCATCGATCCGATCAGTATGGCAACACAGCTGGCCACCTATGAGGTTCAGCCGTTTCAGCAACGTTTTCAGACTCAGGCTGATAAGTACCAAAGCCAGATTTCTGCCTACGGCAAGATTGAAACAGCCTTACGGACATTCCGCAGCGCAGTAGAAGACATGAACGGTCGGAATGACAGCGTGGTAAAAAACGGTGCCACTTTCTCGCAGGAAGGCAACATCAGTGCCAATGTCAATGCCAGCGCACTGGCGGGTGAGTACCAGGTCTTTGTTGAACAAATCGCGACCTCTCATCAGATGGGCGTTGATCTGGGCGCAGGTACCACAGCCGACAGCGCGATTCCGGCGGCAGGCAGCATGGTCATCTCTATGGATGGCAATACCATGACGCTTGATCTGGCGACCGTAGACACAGACAACGATGGCACGACCACCCTTCAGGAGCTGGCTGCCGCCATCAACAATGATGAAAACAACCCGGGTGTGAATGCCTCACTGGTCCGCGCCAACGGTGAAACCCATTTCATGTTGTCCGGCAAGGAAACCGGTGTCGCCAATACCGTGTCCGTCAATGTAACGGGGACAGGTGATGCAAACTTCGAAAATGCCTTTGCCAACAGCACGGATATCAGCACACCGAAAGATGCAGTGATCTGGCTGGGTGCGGAAGGCACCGGCCTGAAACTGACCAACAGCTCCAACACATTTGAAGGTGTGATTGACGGCGTTGATCTGACCGTTTCTAAAGCGCAGGCTAGTGGTGACCAGCCAGTCGGTATTACTGTGGGATCGGATAAAGAAGCCACCAAAGAGCAGCTGAACAAAATGGTCGATGCGTATAACGCGCTGATGTCTGAAATCGACAAGTACACCAAAGTCGGCTCTAAAGACGAAAAACGTGGCCCATTAGCCGGTGACGGGACGATTCGCTCTCTGGAAAACCAGATCAGCAGTATTTTCCGTCAGTCCTACAACGGCCAGAGCCTGTATTCAGTGGGTGTCAGTATTGACCGTACCGGCAAGCTGGCTATCGACAATGACAAGTTCGAAGCCGCCCAGGCTAGTGATCCGGCAGCACTGAACGAAATGTTCAACGGCACCGATCAGCTGTTCGACTCGCTCGAAGCCACGGTAAAACCTTATCTGTCGTTCTCTGACGGCGTCTTCACAAGCCGTAAAGACAGCCTTCAGCAAAGTATCAGCCGTATTGACGACAAAATGTCCAATCTGGAGCGCAAGTACCAGATGTCTTACGACCGTTATCTCGCCCAGTTCACTCAAATGAACCAGCTGATGACACAAATGCAGCAAACAAGCGGATTATTCGCGATTTAAAGGAGTTAACTCATGCTAATGCAAAACTCGGGCTTTGATTCGTATCAAAGCGTCGATCTGGATGCCCAGGCCGCATCAGCAAACCCTCACCAACTGGTGATCATGCTGATTGACGGCCTGCTGGATGAAGTCGTCCGGGTCAAAGGTCACATCGAATCCAAACGTCTGGAAGCCAAAGGGAAAGGCATCAGTAAGTGCATGAACATCCTGATTGGCCTCGACAGTGCGCTGGATGTAGAAGCAGGTGGCGAACTGGCCGCCAATCTTCACGACCTTTACGAGTTTTGCATCAGCGAGCTCTTTAAGGCCAGCTCCCAGAACAAAGTCGAACACCTGACGACGGTAGAAAATGTCATGACGAACGTCCGCGAGGGATGGGAAGGTTTTGGTCAGCATGCCTAACATCACCCTGAGCCAGCTTGTGGCTCTCAGGCAGCATCTTGACCGCACCGTGACTGATAGCGACTGGGATCGCCTTCAGCAGCTTGATCAGACGTTACAAAAAGTACTGCGAAATCTGAAAGGCACGCAGCTGACTGAAGATTATCTTCAGGCGCTTGCCCATCTGAAAAGCAGTCATCAGACAGCCATTGCTGCGGTCAATGCAGCGAAAGAAAAGTTACAGCAAGACATGAATGCCGTCGGTGAAGGAAAAGAAGGACTTCTGGCATATCAAATGGCCATGAATATGGAGCTTTAATGAACACGATTGTCTCACATTCCAAACTGGCTAACAGTGACAGCGAGTCGGCGGACATGCTTTCCGGCAAAGTCAAACCGTCCAATGATGGCACTGCCTCCAACTTCAGTGACACGCTGCAATCCAATGCCGCCACTGACAAACAGGATGCAGCCATGACTGAGACCTCTCACACGTCCGACGCTGCCGAACTGTCAGACCCACAGCAAGACAGCAATCCGGCGCTGTCTCCGGCAACGGCGGCAGACATCATTGCCAATCTGCTGGCGCAGGCCGAGAAGCAGCTGGGCGCAAGCTCGGCAACCAATACCGGAGTGCCCGGAGCGGCTGTCAGTACTGCAGAAAACGCCATTTCAGCATCCGGGAATACCGGCATGCGAGAAACGCGCTTGATGCAATCCGGCGCCACCGCAACAACCGCCGCACCGACAGACAGCCAGGCTGTCAGTACACAGTCAGCCGACAATGCCCGCTTTACTGCCCTGCTGCAGCAACGCGGTCAGTCGCCGGCTCAGCAGGATCTCGCGTTAGCAGGATTAGTTGAATCCCGCAGCGCCGGCACAGCCCCATCTCTGCAAACTCTGATCGCAGGACTATCTGCAGACGGTGCGGCGAATTCTGCGGCCTTGCAATCCGGTTCAGCCCAACAGACTCAAAACGCCGCGGCTCCCGTGGAATGGGCCAGTGTCAAATTACCCCAGGGCCAGCAAGGTAAATGGGGAGAGCAGATGATCCAGGTGCTGCAGGACAGAGTGCAGATGCAGGCCAGTCAGAATTTGCAGGAAGCACGGATTCGTCTGGATCCGCCTGACCTGGGCAAACTGGATTTAACCGTTCGTATGGATGGCGATCGTCTCAGTGTTCAAATCCACGCCAGCCAGTCGGCCGTCCGTGATGCGCTGGTTCAGGTGTCTGAGCGGCTGAGAGCCGAGCTACAGGAACAAAATTTTGTTCATGTTGATGTCAATGTCGGCGATGGCCGTCAGGGTCAGCAGCAAGAGCAAGCCGAAGAAGACTCACAACCCGTTATTTTTGCCAACAATCAGGCTGATGACAGCCAGATAACAACAACAGATTCAGGCCATTGGTTATCAACCAGAGCCTGATGAGGAGCCATTTACATGACCCAGCGTAATCTCGTCTTGATCATTATCATCATGCTGATCACCAGCGTACTGGTCGCAGCTGCCAGTGTTGGCGGTACCCTTTGGTACGTCAAAAGTCATCAGGGCGAAGGCGGTACCCGTTTCAGTCTCCCCTTTAGCCAACCAGAGAATGTTGATCCTATTTTCCACCCACTGGAAAAACTGGTTCTGTCGGTGAAAGGCGAGCGTCAGACGCACTTCATCATGATGGAACTGGCGCTGGAAACGCGTAATGCAGAAGCGATTGAAGGGATCGATAACTATATGCCGGTTGTGCGCAATGCTCTGCTCAAACTCTTCAGCAATAAAACTTACGAGCAACTGCAGAACCAGCGGACGATTGAAGAACTTCAGGATGAAGTCAAAGGTACATTGCTGAACGCTTTCAGTCAGACACGTTATGCCCGCGCCATCGACAATGTATTGCTGACCAAATATGTGATTCAGTGAGGCGCCTATGCTAGATATCAACCCGACTGAAGAGTACGAGAAAAAACACGATACCGGGCGTAATAACCCGGTTGTGAACGAAGATAAGCTGATCCGTGATCACCTGATCTTAGTCAAGCGTGTTGTCAATCAGCTACGCAGTCATGTCAGCACCCACTGCAGTCTGGAAGATATGCAGCAAATCGGTCTGATGGGACTGCTGGAAGCAGGCCGTCGCTACGGTAACGTAGAGGACCCGAACTTCCCGTCATTTGCCGTATGCCGGATCCGCGGTTCCATCCTCGACGAACTGCGCCGTCTTGACTGGCGCTCGCGCCAAACCCGTCAACAGGCCCACGAACTGAATGACGTAACCCGCGACTTAATGAAAAAACTCGGCCGCCAGCCATCGGAGGCCGAAATCATCGCAGCGTTAGGCACGGACCAGGCAGATTATCTGCAGCGCCTGAATGCCTCGATGGCCAGCGAAATGCAAAGTCTGGATCAATTGCTTGAAAGCGGTTCCGATTTTTCAATGAACCATGACGGTGGAGAATCGGTTCGTCATGAACATATTCGCCGTACTTTATCTGCGGCGCTTGGCAAGCTCAAGCCGCGTGAACAGCTTCTGCTGACCCTGTTCTATCAACATGATATGAACCTGCACGAAATTGCACTGGTGCTGAACCTGACACCGCCTCGTGTATGCCAGCTTCATAAGCAGGCACTGAAACAACTGAATCAATATCTTTGCTGATAGGAGCAAATTGACATGCAAAAATTTACCGGCGCAATCGTCATTCTGTTGTGTGTTTTCGGCGGTTACCTCTGGGCCGGCGGTACCCTGATGGCTATCTGGCAGCCTGCTGAAATTCTTATTATTACCGGCGCCGCACTGGGCTCTATCATCATAGGCAACCCACCCCATGTGATTCGTGAAATGCGCATTCAGTTTCGCCAGATCATGAAGCCCCGCAAGAACGAACAAGAGTACTACATGCAGCTGATGGGGCTGATGCAACTGTTGCTGGAAACCATACGTAACGGCGGCTTCAAGTCACTCGACAGCCACATTGAAGATTCTCAGAACAGTGAAATTTTCGAACGTTACCCTTTGGTTAAAGACGACAGCCACCTGGTGGCTTTTATTACCGATAACCTGCGTCTGATGGCCATGGGCCAGATGTCCCCCCATGAGCTGGAAGCTCTGCTGGAGCAGGAAATCATGGCCATTGAAGATGATCTTCTGCTGCCTTCACGTTCACTGCACCGCACTGCTGAGGCCCTGCCCGGCTTCGGGATTCTGGCTGCAGTGATGGGCATCATCATCACCATGCAGTTCATCGACGGTTCTATCGCGCAAATTGGTTATAAAGTTGCCGCCGCACTGGTGGGAACATTCCTGGGTATCTTCGGTTGCTACTGTGTGCTTGATCCGGCCAGTAATGCCATGTCGCAACGTGTGAAGCGTGATATGACAGCCTTTGAATGCGTCCGTGCCACACTGGTCGCTTATGTGGCCAAAAAGCCTACCCTGCTGGCCATCGATGCTGGCCGTAAGCACATTCAGCTCGATGTGAAGCCAAGCTTCAATGACATGGAAAAATGGCTGTCTGAGCAGGAGGCATAATGCAACGGCACGATCAGATCATCATCAAACGAGCGCGCCGCAACTCGCATGAAGCCGGTCATGGCGGGGCATGGAAAGTGGCATTTGCCGACTTCATGATCGCCCTGATGGCGTTGTTTCTGGTGCTGTGGATCCTGGCCATTGTCGACAAAACAGAGCGCCAAGCAATCGTGGCTTATCTCAACAGCTCCAGTTTGTTCGACCAGGGTTCCGGGAATCCGTTTAATACCTCCACCAGCCTGTCGCCGATTGATCTGGGCGGTGAAGCAGCCGACCTCAGCTCACATGATGCGGCTGTGACTGTCACCTCCTTCTACGACGGCAATGGTGATGGCTCACAAACTGACGCACTGGTTCAGGGGACGTATGACACACAGGAACAACTGAAAGTACTGGCGCAAGTGGTTGAAGAGCTGGCAAAGCAGGTTTCAGCTGAAGGGAATGTGCATGTCGATGTGACACCGCAAGGGCTGCGCATCGTCTTGCAGGATGACTTCCGCCAGAACATGTTCCACCGGGGAAGCAGCGAGCTGACACCTTTCTTTGAAGATGTCTTACTGGCACTGGCCCCCATTTTCCAGAAGATTCAGAATCCGCTGATTATCAGTGGCCACACAGATGCGGTTCGTTACAGCGGTACTTTCAGCGAAAGATCGAACTGGGAGTTGTCAGCTTCACGGGCCAATGTGGCACGTCAGACGCTGATTGCCGGCGGGGCGCCTGAAAATCATGTCTTGCAGGTTGCCGGCATGGCTGATCGTGCGCCGCTGAATCCTGAAGAACCCAAAGCCAGCGAAAACCGGCGGATTGAATTGTTTGTCCTGACATCAGTGGCTGCCCGAATGGTGGAAACCCTGTTCAAAGGTCCGCCGGCTCACGATGACGGTCCGGTGTTACAACAGGCCCGAGAGAAAGCGGAATTTAATCAGCCTGTCATCCGCCAGGATTACATCAAAGCGTCTTAGTTTAATCACCCCGGCAAAGGGAGATCCCTTTGCCGCCTGGAGAACGTTAGCGAAGTTACCCATGAAAAGAGCTGCATCTTCTTCCGCAATTGTCCCGAGTGAACGTCGACCGGACAGTCTGCAAAAGTTATTTCTCTGGCTCATCGTGCTGGATTATTTTCTGCTCAGCCATTTTTTGCTGAGGATGCACAGCATGACACTGAATACAGGGACGACAATCAGTTTTCTGCTTTTAGGCTATAACGGACTGCTCTCCTATCTGTGTTTCAAACGCGCCCGGCGTAGCGGTGATTTCTACATTATCTACCCCACGCTTGCCGCGATATTGCTGGCTTTTATTCTATTTTTGTATTTTTTCTTTCTCATTGCTTAACAGAACAGACAACAGGATACGTTTCATGAACTTATGCCAGGGAGCACAGTTTTACATCTTCTTTTCCCGGCAAAGGTTAATCCTGCATCCAGTTTGTCGCCTAATGCATTAGAGAAAGCGAATGAGCTTAGCGTAATGAAAGATCAACTCACTATCTCGATATCAACCATTAATGGGTCTTACCATTTTCAGCTGGGTAAGTATTTACGGCGAAATTTGATTGCGACCTTGTTGTTTTTCATTGTTGCCGTTGTGGTCATGGCATTTTCCATTCAGTACTTATGGAATGCTGTTGATCAGACGCAACAGGAAAAATCGCAGTTAAGCCAGCATGCTAATGAGCTGAAAGATGAGATTCAAAACCTGGAAAGCGATCGTCAGTCGCTGGAACAAAATCTGGCTGACAGACGCTATGAACTGGAACAAATTTCTGGCCGCGTGAATGATCTGGAAAACGTTTTAGGCATTGAAAGCGAAGGTGAACAGCCTCTGGATACACGACTGGATACTGCCGCATTAAACTCGGCAGTGCGTGTCGTCATGCTGAAAGTCATACCGAATGGTAGTCCGATGGACTACCGGCGTATTTCTTCCACCTATGGCTCTCGTAACCACCCGATTTACGGCAATAAACGCCGTCATTTGGGTATTGATCTCAGCGGACACACGGGCACATCCGTCTTCTCCCCTGCCGATGGCGTGGTGGAGCTGGTGCGGCCCAGTAAAAAAGGCTATGGCAATTTGATGAAAATTGACCACGGCTATGGATTCATGACTCTGTATGCGCACCTGAAAGCATTCAAAGTCAAAACCGGGGATTTCGTCAGAAAAGGCGATCTCATTGCATTATCAGGCAACAGTGGTACCTCAACTGGCCCCCATCTTCATTATGAGGTTCGTTTTCTGGGTCGGGCTTTGAATCCCAAGTATTTCATCAACTGGGGGCCCGATAACTTTGATTATCTGTTTAACCATGAGAGGAGCATCCAATGGGACTCTTTAGTAAAAGTGCTGGAAGCACAGGCAAGCACTCAACTGCAACTATCATTGCACAAGGCTGTTCCTTTAAAGGAGATATCGAACTAAGCGGTAACATCCAGGTTGATGGTTACATTGAAGGACGTATCCGTACCGAACAGACGTTATCAATCAGTGCGACAGGCCGTGTGTCTGGTGAAATTTTTGCCAGCAAAGTGGTCATCAACGGCCTGCACGAAGGCGCCTGTCACGCAGACAGTATTGAGATCCTGGAAAAAGGCAAAGCCAAAGGTGTGATTTACACCAACGATATTTGCATTGAGCGAGGCGGCTGCTTCCATGGCCAGACTTACCCGGCTGATAAAGAAAAAGTCATCACGATCAATAAAGAAGAACCGGTAAAAGCTGCCGAGGCACCGAAAGAGCTCAACAAAAAAGAGAACAGTAAAGAAGCCGCACCACTGACGCCACCCACACAGCTCAAATCTGCAGACGCATCTGGCACTGCTGATAAAAGCGCCGCGGTCGCAGCAGCAACAGCGGTTAAACCTGCGGCGTCTTCTGCATCAACAGCAGCGGCTCCTGTCACGGATACCAGAAAACAAGTCAACGCCCGAAAATAAACACGAAAACCGGAATCCAGTATTCCGGTTTTTTTTCGCTGCTGTTTTCCTCCGCACTCTCCTACCGACCGCCTGCCAATTAAAAACTGTTATCTGCTTCTCAATTTCATCGTTTACTTTCAGTTAGCCCAGAAAAGCAATCATCAGGATACGATAATCAGTACATATTCAGTTGGATACATAGGGATAATGAAATGAATACAAGGTTTACTCTGACCGCAGCGTTTATTGCCGGTTTTGTTCTGTCAGGCTGTACATCAACGCCGGGCAGCACTGCACAAGCTGAGACAGCCAACCCCGCCACTGCCACGCAGGACATACTCGATGCCAGTGCCTGTATTGGTTCAACTGAGCCGCCTGCAGCTTGGGCCAGTAAGCTCAATCTTGTGGAAGATCCTCAGCTGCTGGCCAGTTCTCTGGGTCAGCCCAATAAGGGGAAATTGTGTCAGGGACAGGTGTATGAAGTGAAAGAAGGGGAAGCACTCACTGTATTCCGGGCCTGGAACAGTACCAACCCCAATAGTCAGTTTGGTGCCTGGTGGGCAGCAAATCGGCCTGACGGAAGAGTGTCACATTACCGTGCTGGATATGAGATTTGTTACCAGTGGTCACCACTGGACAAAATGACCCGCTGTGAGCTCAAGCCAGGCAGCAAGCTGGTGATTGGCAATGGGCAGAGTGCTCAGTGTTCAGAATGGCTGACTTATCCGGTATCGGCTGAGCAGCAGCTCTACCTTGAAGATACGCAAACGCTGGTCAGTAATTGCCAGACCTACGATGCCGTGTTCGGCTGGGAATAAAATCAGCAACCGTTTGAGCGGCTGACCTGCCTTTCGCATGTACTCGCTGACTGCCCTTTTTACAGTACACTTTTATAAAGTATTCATTGATAAGGCATCAATTGCCTCTGCGACAGAAGCAAAAGATACCTTAGCCGCACAACATGCGCCAAGACAAGACTGATGCGCCTTGATGAGATCAACAAGATCATCAAGGCGCATTGTCTGGTCCGACATTTCTAAACGGGTCTCGCCCGGACGCAGGCTTTGAGGACGAAACACCTGCCCGGCGGAATCAATCAGCACATCACCTGGCTGAAAGCCAAAGCAATGCAAATCAGCATCCGACTCCCAGGTATGGCGATCAGCCACCACACTCAACTCCTGATCACCCTCATACTTCAACACCGCGGGCCAAACAACCATCACTATTTCACCTTACTGATTCAATCTGCCCATATTGCCCGCTTTCAGGTGCCTCAGGCAAGTACCAAGCCAGCTTGCCTGAACGCCCCTTAGTCGGATTGCGATACCAGATGGATAATATTCGAAGGGCTGGCAACCCAAAATGCGGCGAATCCTTCCGGCAAAGCTTCAATCTCATCGCATCGGGTCACCTTGTGGTTCGCAAGGTGCTCTGCGGCGGCGACAAGATCATTCGTCACAATTTCGAGCCAGATTTCAGCCTGGCTGATCCCCGGGACATTATCGAGCCACAACGTTTTATCGCCAAACTGAAACCGGGGCGTATCCGTGTCCTTCTCCCGCGCCAATTCCGGAATGGCAACCACATCACGATAAAAATGCAGCGTTTGATCATACTCATGGGAAGGTATCTTCATTGCGATATTGTTGCCGGGTTGAAACACAGCTTTCATCATGAATTCTCCGATTTACCAGACAGTACAAGTGACCAGGCAGCGCAAGGTCTCTGCGCATTCAGGCAAACACTCCGGTGATTGTTGCTGAAATAGCAAGCGTAAGCATCCATTAGCATAGTCTGCAAACAGGCCCGTTGTCAGTACATCGCGATTTGCAAGGATGCGGGTCATGGTTTCTCAGTTACACACCTAACAGTTACACACCTAACAGCGGTAAATGGCGCAGGCGTTTATAGTTGAACGCCAGTTCGACGCAATGGCAGACAATCGCTGCCGGCAGCGGATCTGCAACATTCAAAGCTATGGCTCTGTTACCCTGCAAGGACAGCGCGTGTCCGTACACTTCACGGAAAGTGTCCACTAACCTGGTATTGCAGTTAAAGTAGAGAAAATAGTGTGCAGGATCTTTGGGTGACCAGTTCATCCTGACCGGGCTGCCCCCTTTCACCTGATAGCTGGGCTCGCCCCATTTCAGTGCTTCTTCAACGTTTCCCAGTGCATGGGTTTCAGCGACACCTAACACTAAACTGCGCAGGTTGAGCATCACAGGTTGGATATGAGCCGGATAACTGTCGAATTTGGCTTTTACTGTCTCGTCCATGTGTTTTTTCCTGATAGTGGAATCGTCAGCGAAACCGTCATCAAACTGCGTTCTCAATTACATTTCAATAAGATTTTCAGGCACCATGCTTGGTCTGCCAACAGCCAATGGCTATGGCTTGATGTCAGTTTCAGAAAAACATCATAAGCCCGCAAAGGTAAACGGTTCAGAGACTTCGAATTTTCCGAGGGCGTTTCCTGTATAGATCTCATGGTTTGTAAGAGACAGCTTCCTGACAGGACTGCCTTCGCTGAAGTTGGCTCCCTTCAAATCCACCCAAAGCGTGTTGGGCGTGAGCGCAGTCTCAAAATAATAAACAAGGTTCTTTTGGTCAGAGACGGAGCGCCACCGTGTGGAAGAAATGTTCGGTTCTTCTTCAGAGGTAATACCAAAAGGCACGGACGCATTTCTGATCACACTGAATACACTGGCGACTGCCGTTCGGGTATCGCTTGTTCTTGGAATTGCGTCCATATAAAACGAGGCCCTCACAAAACGATCAGCGGCGCGGTTGGTTCCCGGCAGCATCGTCAGGCCTCCGATTTGCCGCCAGTAGGCGTTCAATGCAAGCTGTTGCTCGAAAACGGGTGAATTCGTCATCACTGTATAAGACATGTCATGATGAATCACGAGCTTTCCGTCGATATACTCGAAAATTGCGTTATCACCTTTGGCATCCGAAATAGACAGGTGAAGCGTAGCAAAACGGTCTGTACCAGGAATGTCTGCCGAAACCACCACGAAGGATTCTGAGCGCAGCGCGTCGACTGCATCTTCAACCGTCGCAAAATTATCCAATACATATTGCACCCAAGCGGCGACGGTCAGCCCCTTTTTATCTGGCCCGTATTCCGGGTAACTGGATTCAGCTAACCACAGCAGATTGGCAACAAGTCCTTTCTCATTCATGCCGTCTGTGCTGGATATGTCGAATGCGCTTGTGACCACACTTCCGTACTTAGAGGTCCAGGTGACCGAGTTAGGCCCGACAGCTCCGTTCCGCTTCATCCCCCTGGGAAATAACCAAAGATTCGCCGGTATTTCTTCTTTCCAATCCATGGATCGGGCAGTAATAATCATGCCATCCGGGCCTTGATAAACGGCTCTGGTGCAAGCAAACGCTGATGCTGCAACCAGCAACAGGCAAGTGCCTGTAATAGCGAGAATATTGATTCTGCTCTTCATTTGTCGTCTCCATCTTCACGCTAATGACATCAGGTTCGCGGCTGGAAAAGTGGTGGTTAAAAAGAGCTTTACCAGACCGGCAATGTTAGTTTGTGACACACTGCCGGCTACAGAAATACACGGCCCTATCCTGCCGCGCGAGTAATTAGCCAAACTCAGGTACATCGCTGTTTAGTATAAAAGGAATTACAATAATCGCCGGATAGTTCGGCTCATTGTCAGGTTTGCGGCTATGTTATGCAGCAGTGTCATTCGGGAAAATGATCTGCCTCAATACCAGTGGCACTTCGGCCTTTTAATTTACGAGCCTGGAACCTAAAAATACATCGATGCATTTTTTACCCTGGCTTTAAGGATAATTGCTCACAAATACTGGCTGGCTTCACGGTAGGCTTCACGCTCCATGGGCGCGTCGCGATAGCCATAAATAAACAATTGCAGTAAATACTGTTTTGTTTGTTCCCGAACGCCCATCTGCTCTGCCTGGCGAACATGAATGAGCTCATGTGCCAGCAGCTCCTGATTGCCTTTCTCTGAACGTTTCATCCAGAGTCCGTAGCCATACGTATAGGCACCCGTTAACGGAGAACTGTAGCCATACTTTTTGGCTAGCGCAGCCAGCTCAGGATCATCAGGAAAAGGGAGTTTATCTACATAATAAACACGCACTTTTTCCGGTGATTTCAGGCCAATCCGGGCAGCCATCATCAACTGATTCGCGTTTAACAGTACGCCCTTTTCCAATGCTTCTGCTTCATTGTCACGTACATACTGTTCTGCGGCCGGCAGTAACCTTTCAACATATTGCAGCACTTCCTATGGCGGGTTTGCATAGATTTCATCCCGGTCTTGACAGCCAGAAACAGCAAAGATGACGGCAATGAAAACGATGACTTTCTGATACACGTCACACTCCTTGTTTTACACGTATTCAATTAAGGCAGGTGCAGCCTTCGGGTCTGGGCCATAGTCATTCTCACCCGAAGTCCCTGCTTCCATCATGACACTGAGACCAATGATTGCGCCAATCAAGGGGACAAAAGCAACCAGCATCCACCAACCACTACGGTTGGTATCATGTAATCGGCGTACAGTAACCATGAGCGAAGGGATTACAGTCAGGCTGTTATACACAGCGAAAAGTGCATAATCATCGTGAATGGCCTCACCAATGAAAAGAAACAGATAACTTAACAGCGCATTAATCAGGCAGAACATCCAATATTCCCGACGACGCGCCCTGCCATCTGAATCCGCATATTTTTTGATCACACTGAAATAATCTCTCATACCTGCCAACCCTTATTTTATCAATATCGTTATCAATGAAGTGCCGAGAAAACGCTTGAATGACAGGCAAATCGTTCATGCCATAGCAGTCAAACCGCTTTCATGCACAGCTAAGGGCGACGGGGTGCAGGTTAAATTAATGCTTTATTCCGATTATTCAGATATTTCTGCCAATGTTGCTGACCTTTCAAAACTACCCTGTAATCTTCATACTGACATGAGCGATACAGTTTTTTAGCAGCAACATTATCATCAGCCACTTCCAGGGTAATTTTCAGATAGTGATTATCGTGACAATACTGCTCTATTGCATGAAGTTGCGCCTTACCTACCCCTTGACCTCTACAGCAATTCGCAACCATAAAGTCATGAATGTTCATGACCCGCTGCATTCGATATGTAGAAAAAGATTCAAAGCAAACCGCAAAACCTGCAGGCTTGTGGTCAATGAAGCTCATAAAGCCATGAAAATAGGGTAACGCAAACAGCTGTTCTATGACTGCAGGATCAAACGCCATAGAAAAGCCGGATAGATACTCTCTGAATAAAGATTCAAATTGACCTTGATATTCACTATTCCCTGCTTCGATATGTGTGACTGAAATATCCATATTCATTACCGATGAAAATTCATAACGTGACTGTCCTGTTAATTTTCTTTTCTATATTATTCATTTAATATCACTCAAGGAGAGACTTACATTCCCGGAATGATTGCGATCCTAGATTCTATGTTATGAAAAAGTATCGCGTGAGATAAACAGAACTAAAAATTAACGACTATCGCCATAGCTACTTACTCAACTTGTAATTCCATCAAATGCTCGATACCGGATGCATCAACAACATTAAAACCTAATCTCAGATACAGATGTTTAGCAGGATTTGTTTTAATCACACTTAAGCCTACGCTAGCCCCTGTTCTTCGGGCTTGTTCAATTAGATCTTGAATAATTCTGCTTCCAATCTGTAATCCTTGGTAACTCGGTTCTATTTGAATTTGAATTATGTACCAGTAGTTAAGCGCTTCATCGAATTTGGCCTTGAACAAACCAATGGGAGTACCTTCAAGTTCAACGATTTGAGCATGATCAAATTCAAATAGAATCCGCTTTACATACTCTTCACGACTTATGGGCATTCCGACTGCTAAGAGATGTTGCCTCATCGTTTTTTCTCTCAGCGATATTAAGAACTCGAGATCTTCATCAACTGCACGTCGAAGAGAAATATCCATGTTTTCTCCTATAAGCCTCACATTTTGTTATCCGACATCCGTTCGCCTTAGCTACAACGCAGTGCGGTTACCTTCAGAACTCACACTGACATGCTACCGCCCCTGACAATCAAGTCACGCAACGGTGTGTAGAGAAAGAAGATGGTTTCAGGCAGGCATCATATTTTGATATGAGTAAAGTTTCACCAAATAAACTGTGTTTACATGCATATCTGTGGCTTGGTACCGGTTTTTGGCAGATGTAACAGGCAGGCAGACGGCAAACAGAGACACCTTCTCATGCATAGAGAAACAAGCATAGAGAAACGGCCTGCAGTGCAGGCCGTGATCCAGTATTTATAACGTGACTGTCCTGTTAACTCCTGTCGATTAACCCCTGACCTGTTATACGCAATTTTTCAAGGGCTTTTCCATTGGAATACAATCCAAACTCACGCCTCTTGGAGAATGATATGTGGAAAGCGCCTCACCAATAAAACCACAAGAGCGATAAAAAGGCGCTGCATTCAAAGTCGATTCTAACTTCAGCAATGACAGACCATGTTGTTTGCCTAACTCTTCTAAAAATGCCAGCATTTGCTTTGCCGCACCTTTACCGAAATAATCAGGGTCGACAAAAATCGCATCGACCATACCCGTAGCAACAGTCAGCTTACCGCAACCAATCACTCGATCATCTATTTCTGAAACATAAAATGTTTCGATAATGTCCCGAATTAATGAGTCCGTTATTCCGCTTTGAGTCCACAATGCCAACTGCTCTAAGGAATAATGCGCTGAACATTGTTCAAGAATCGCACGACTTCTGAGATCGAAAATTGCCTGAACATCAGACTGAATCGCCTTTCGGATTGTGATCATAAATTTGCTTCCTAAGCTGTACACATAACATTTCCTACACCATCGCGCCGTCCAGCTCGTTTACCGCTGTAAAGTTTCCGACAGACATCACCAATCATGCTATCGCCCCTGACAATCATGTCACGAAGCGGGTGAAGTGTTCAGATGGTAGGTATTATTTCCGGCAGGCATCATATTTTGATATGAGTAAAGTTTCACTAAATGAAATGTGTTTACATACATATCTGTGGCTTGGCAGCGGTTTTTAGCAGATGTAACAGGCAGACGGCAAACAGAGACACCTTCTCATACATAGAGAAACGGCCTGTAATGCAGGCCGTGATCCAGTATTTATAAGGTGACTGTCCTGTTAATTTTCATCAACAAACTCAACTTTACCTTGAATTACACCCATCAAGATCAATACACCACGAATGACAGCAATCACCATAACCAATGACATCATCCCACTGCATGCTGCCAGAGTATAAGTGAGCACACGTTCATCTGAGAAATCCTTTGCGCTGGCTTCTAAAAAATGGGTGTAGGAAAGGTGGCCCATAATAAAGCTGAGCACAAATGGGATCAGAAGGCTGAGTTTAAACTTTTCCCGGGTGATTTTTTTGACTTCGTCTGACATTGTGTTTCCTAGTCGATCTTAATATAAAGTAAAGGTGCCATTGCAACGCATCTGCAACAAAAATTCGCTTTTATTACAGCTGTTTTCTTTTCCATATTTTCCTGACCAAACAGTTATCAGGGCAGCGGTTACACATGACTTTCATTCAATAAGAGCCAGCGGGAAGGAACACTCCGCTGAGATGATGGATGAAATGATTCTGTGTTTATTTCTCCGCAGAATAAGGATCGTCGGCAAGAAGGTAAGCTCTCAGGTCGGCTTTTTGAGGATGCTGTTGCAGCCACTCGCGGAAGGCTTTTACTTTAGCGTAATTTTCATCACCGAACTTATCTTTGTAGATATCACTGAAGTTTTGTTGGGTGCTTTGTTCACGGATCTGCTGTTGCCACTGTCTGGTCACAACTGCGTTCAGTGTGCCTGCCAGGCCTTCAGCTTTCAGCAGTTCCCATTCACAACGGTCTAACCACAAACCACCAACAGCTGCGCTGTAATCTACCCGGTGATCGTTTTGCGCTGAAATCCGGAATTTGTTCATAATCGTGCCGGTCACAGGGCACAACAAGGCTTTTTTCGTATCAGAAGCTTCTTGTTCGAAGCGAATCGCATCTGAGAACTGATAGTCAGGATTTCTGTCTTTCCAGGCGACGAAATCTTCAATCAATATCCAGTTCCCTTCACAGGCTGAACACGTATGCGCTCTGAACTGTCCTTCAATAAAGCTGGGATTTAAAATTCCTTGTTTACAACTC
This sequence comes from Photobacterium sp. Hal280, assembly GCF_037162255.1. Taxonomy (NCBI): domain Bacteria; kingdom Pseudomonadati; phylum Pseudomonadota; class Gammaproteobacteria; order Vibrionales; family Vibrionaceae; genus Photobacterium; species Photobacterium sp. Hal280. The sequence continues at coordinate 1,353,265 of NZ_JARLUO010000005.1, read as the reverse complement.
GTACACTTCATTCGATTACCTTCTTGGTGCGGTCAAATTACAACAATTGTAAAAGGATAATTAAGACAGTCTATATGCTGTGTTATAGGCGACAAGTCACAGGCTTTATTAACAACTGCCGAAGCAGATATATTCCGCCGCATGTCAACATCATCCCAACACCCAAATGTACCTCAATAGATTGGGAGGAAAAGTCAGCAGAGACGCCGGTCATGTTTTGGCCATCATCAAAGCTTTGCCAAGCCCATACGGCTAACGAGTTGTACACGACATGAGTAAAGAGACTTGGCCAGAGTGAGCGACTCTTCACAAAAACCCACCCCATAAATGTTCCGAGAATATAAGCAACTGGAATTTGATATAGGTTCAAGTGATAAACAGCAAAGAGCATCGATGACAGCATGATTGCGATACCGTCAGAATAGCGTTGCAAAAAACCCCGCAGGATAATACCTCTGAAGATGACCTCTTCTACCAGGGGAGCAACAATACACACGGCGAAAATTGAAGCGATGCCGTCATTCATGATTTTTCTGGTGAATTCTGTCTCTTGTTCACCAGAGACAAGAGATGAAACAATCCAGTCAGAAAGCAAGGGTATCCACAGTATGACTCCCACAGCGACAAAGAGAATCGGCACCGACAGCAAGGTCATCGTTGCTTTCACTGAATTTCGGCTGTCATGAAACAATTGCTGCCAGGAAAGGCGGTTCAGCGAGACAATGCCGGAGATGATAAGAGCACCAGATATCAGCGTGTTCACCGCGAGAAAGAGCGCGGCTTCATTGTTGATATCCAATCCTATTTCAATCATCACCAGAGATAGAAACGTTTCTACCGATAACAGACTCACCGATATAAACAGTGCCCCCCAAAAACTGGTCAGATAATGCTTTTGATTCATTCTGATTGTCCTCGCCATCCTGTAACTTTTTTCGCTCAAATCAGCTCACGATGTTCATTACCCGGTCTTTATCAGGACTGAACACCTTGAAATCGCTTTGATCATGCATCTCAGAGCACATAAACCTCATCAGGTATGAACGGCATAAATCATCGCAGTATTAAACGAAAAACGGCCTGCACAGCAGACCGTTTTTTGACCGGAAGCTTTGTTTCCCCTTCCGGCTTTTCAGCAAATCACCGGTTTCAATACAGTCGTTACTTCAGCAAAGCAACCACGGTATGACGGTGAACATTCGCCTGGGCAGAGACCACCTGGAAGGCAGCGGCGAAAGACTGGGAGTTCTGCAACGATTGCAGCTTGGTATCAATGTTCTCCGCAGACTGGCCGGCCATCGCCTTGCCGACTTTCGTGTCCAGATCGGCCTGGAAGTTTCTCAGCTGATCCAGCCCTTTCTGAACCTGTTGCAGCCCCTGATTAACATGGCGCATGGTGTGGCGAATTTGCTCACCATCGGCCAGTTTCAGGGAGATATTTTCAATGCCCTGCGGCTCGGGTTGCACTTTAATGCGGTTCGGCTGACCGGCCGGGTAACGATGGCCCTGTCCGCTGATGTTCACATGCTGACCCAACGTCTGAAAATCCGACTGACTGGTTGAAAAAATCACATCACCGCTTTCAGTTGCCGCCGCGCGTAAACCGAGCGGAATCACTGCTTTGTCGATTTGCTGGGTTAACTGACGATCGGTTTGCGAGGCGTCGAAAGTCAGCAGCGCAGTACCGCGATCCTGGACCGTCAGGTGAAGCTGCTCACTTTGCTGGCGCTGACGTACCAGATTCAATCCGTTCACCGTAAAGCTTTGCTTGGGGTCGCCCTTGGGCTGGAACTGAAGCTGACTATCCAGCACCCGTTCACCGTCAAACTGGCCGGCATTCAGCGTTTGTTGGATATGGCTATGGTGTCGCTGAAGCTGATCCACACGGCCCTGAGTAATTGCTGTCGAACTGCCCAGCATCTGAGTGAGGATTTTTTCATCCCCTGCAGATCACGCCCGACACTGACCAGACCCTGATACGCAATCTGCCCGCGGGTAACTTGCTGCTGGCCCTGTGAGAACAGCTCGCTGGTTGCTGTATATCCGCCTTTCACGACAGCCGGACGTTGCGCCGGTGCCGAGTCCTGAACGGCGGAAACAGAGCCACCGGCGGGTGCCGGTGGTGAAATTGTTGCCTTGTCATTTTTCAGCAGTGAAATCGACTGTTGCCGAATCTCTGCAGTAGAGTTCACCATAGTGTTCTCTCTTCCTTATAAGCGATCAAACAATGACAGATCGTTAATCTTGGTAAAGCTGGCCTGTGATGCCTGAAGTGCCGAGAGATAATTGCTCAAACGGACAGACGCTTCCGCGTAATCCAGGTTTTTCAGGTCGCCTTCCACTTTATCAACGAACAGTTTGTTATCGGCGTGTCCGTCTGACATCAGATCCAGGTTATTGTGGCGGCCGCCCATGTCGGTTATGGCGCCTAACACGTTGCCAAAGGTGGTATCTATCGCAGCCAGGGTGTCATCCACTTCGGTTCTGAAATTGGCCGTCGGGGCCTGAAACTCTGCAATCAGATCATCAATTTTCTGAAAGACAGTGGCACCGCCACCTAAATCCAGCAATTCCAGCGCCGTCACGTTCGATTCCATCGTCACCCCTTTGGCGACTGTCACCAGACGCTTATCCGCATTGCCGTTCAGGGTGTAACCCGCGCCGGTATCCGTCAGAGCCTGTGTGTCGGTCTGGGTGCCGGAAAACAGATAGATACCTTCTTCGTCCTGAGCATTGAACACCGCCTGTAAGCCCTCTTTCAGGCTTTCCATTTCCGTGATAATGCCCTGACGATCTTCATCTGTCATGGTGCCGTTTGAACCCCATAGCACAAGATCACGTAAACTCTTTAAACTATCGCTTGCCGTGTCTAAATAGGCTTCCTGACTTGACAGCGTGGTTTTCACGTTGGCGATATTGGCCTGATACTGAGTCAGTGCGCTGCCTTCGCGTCCGAGGTTCAGAAGCTTGATGGAATCAATCGGATCGTCCGACAACTTCGTCAGTCGGTCACCGGTTGACATCTGTTGCATCACTTCGCCCAAACCCACATTGTTTTTGCTCAGGCTGCTCAGCATCATCTGGCTGAATTGAGTGTCACTGATACGCATAATTATTCCTTAAAACAGAGCCAGTACAGTATCGAACAGGTTATTCGCCGTACTGATCACCTTCATGTTTGCCTGATACGCATTGGCAAAAATCATCAGATTCGCGGCTTCCTCATCACTGTTTACTGAACTCAGGTTCTCTTTAACTGAGATCGCCTGTGCATTCAGGTTTTCCGCCGCTTTTGCGTCTGAGGTGACCTGGCGGGCTTTGATCGCCGTCTCCCCGACCATGGCAGTAAAGGTATCGCTGATGGCGATATTGCCGTAACCGGTAATCGCAAAGGTCTGGTTGCTCAGACCGACTAAGTCGGTCAGCACATCACTGTTACCCGGAGTACCGTCTGAAGACAGAGCCAGCTCTTCCGGTTTCAGGGTGGTAATTTTCAGACTCGAAGACGGGCTGGCCGGATCATAGGTAAACAACGGCTGGCCGGCATTGCCGTTCAGATCCTGCCCGGTGGCCAGGGTGTTGTTAAAGGCATCGGCAAACGCCACGGCCATTTCGTCCAGTGTCTGACGGAAAGGCAGCAGGGTCTCGACCTGATAATCGGTTATCGCGCCAAGCTCACCGCCAATATCGCCGTTAATTGGAAAACGCTGACCGGCAAAATCGATTTCCATGTCGGCCAGATAGGGATCAGACGGATCGGGAATGGCTTTGATCTGAGAGGCCTGATCACCCAGCACCAGCGGCTGACCGGACGCCAGAGTGACCTGCAGACTGCCATCCGGCTGCTGATTGGTTTTGATGGACATCATTTCCGACAACTGTCCAATCAGTGCATCACGTTCATCGAGCAGCTGAGACGGGTTGCCGTTGGTTGAGCTCATTTCAACAATACGCTTGTTCACATCGGCAATATTGACCAGCAGGCTGTTACTCAGCTCCACCGCTGCCGTGCGCTGCTCACTCAGATCTTTATGCTGGGAGTAATAAGACTCAGACAGCGTATTGAAACGTCGCGTCAGGGCGTCTGCTTCACTGATGATTTGCTGACGCAGCGGCGTAGACTCAGGCTTCACCGAGGCATCATTCAAAGCAGCGTATAAGTTGTCCAGACCTTTGGCGATGTTAAAGCTGTCTGCCCCCATCACGTTTTCAAGCTGAGACATATTGCTGAGATAACGGGAAGAATAAGACGCCTGGCTTTGGGTCGCCCAGGTTTGTCTCACCACAAATTCATCGGATATACGGCGAATGCTGGTGACTTCCACCCCGTTACCGGCACTTGTGCCCAGTGCGGAGCTGGGACCGATCGCAGCAAACTGCGCCTGCTGACGGCTGTAACCCGGGGTATTCACGTTCGCAACGTTTTGCGCGGTGACATCCAGGCCAGCACGGTTTGCATTCAAACCGGTTAATGCAATGTTGATAATGCTCATTAAGATCCGTGCTCCATTTTCGCATCAATCCTGGTAATTAGCGGCTGTTGAAACGCCACATTGTTCATGGCAGTCACTCGTTGAGTCGCCGGAAGCTGTTCTTTATCAAGGGCGACCTGGCCGCTGGCGGTGTTAAATTTGCCCGTCTCCGGTGCCAGCGACGGGCTGTTCGCGGCCAGATTTTCACGGCTGAGCGCCGAATCGCGGCTGTCATGCGGACTCAGTTGCTTGACCAGCATGTCGGCAATGCCGGCACTTTGTCGCTTCGCCATGTCCATCGCCAGCTGGCCGTCATAGAAGTCGCGAAAGACGCCCTGCTCTTTGCTTGAGAACGGGTTGTCTTCCGCCGCCAGTACGTCGCTGCTGCTGCGCATCTGGCGCAGCACCATCTGCAGAAACATGGCTTCAAACTGCCCGGCCACTTCATGCAGGGCCTGCTTTTTATCCGCCTGAAACTTCAGGTTATTGACTGCACTGTTATCGTGATACAGCATGGCGTTAGCCTGACCATCAATTTTCATTGCCACTCCTTAAATCACCACCAGCTCAGCATTCAGCGCACCCGCTTCATGCAGGGCCTGCAGAATTGACATCAGATCATCCGGTGTCGCGCCCAGGCTGTTCACCGCATCGACAATCGTGCTCAGTTCAGTACCTTCCGGCCAGATATACATCGGCGCTTCGTCCTGATTGATATCGACCAGCGAGTTATTGACCACTTTGGTTTCGCCGTCGGCGAAGGCATTTGGCTGACTGACTGACTGCATTTCACGAATGGTCACGGTCAGGCTGCCATGACTGACGGCTGCAGCGCTGACTGTCACGTTTTTGCCGACCACCACAGTACCGGTACGGGAATTGAAGACGACTCTGGCCGGACGACGACCTTCTTCAACAACCAGCTCTTCCAGCATCGACATAAACGTCACGCGCTGTTGGGTATCCATGGGCGCCAGTACTTCGACTTTGGCCTTGTTGATCGCCGTTGCCACACCTGAACCAAAGGTGTTATTGACAGCGCGGGCAATGTTTTTCGCGGTGGTGAAGCTCGGGGTTCGCAGATTGAGTGTGATATTGGGCTTTTGGTTGAAATCGGTCGGAATTTCACGCTCCAGCGTGGCGCCGTTGGGAATACGGCCTGTGGTTGGGGTGTTAATCGTCACTTTCGAGCCGCTCAGGCCTTCGGCACTGGCACCGCCGACGATGACGTTCCCCTGCGCGACGGCGTAAACTTCACCGTCCACGCCCCGCAAAGGGGTCAGCAGCAATGTACCGCCGCGCAAGCTTTTGGCATCCCCAGGGATGACACCACAATATTGACGGTCTGACCTTTCCCTGCCATAGGATCGATAAACGCAGTCACACTGACTGACGCCACGTTTTTCAGCTTGGGATCGGTTCCCTCGCTGATCTGCACACCAAACTGACGCAGCATATTGGTGACCGACTGGCTGGTAAATTTCACCTGGTTACGGTCGCCCGTGCCATCAAGACCAACGACCAGACCATAGCCCACCAGCTGGTTACCACGGATGCCTTGCACATCCACTAAATCCATAATCGGCATCGCAATGGAGGCGTTGGCAGAGACAGAGTGAGCTCCCCAAAGCGCCACTGCCATTAACAGCAATAGGGTTTTGAACGATTTCATCAGAACGGCATCCATGGGCTAGTAAAGAATTGAGTCAGCCAACCTGCTGAGTTGCTGTCAGCCAGTGCTCCGCGGCCGGAATAGGTGATACGCGCATCACCGATACGCTGCGAAGACACCTGATTCAAGCGGTTAATGTCATCCACGCGCACAATCCCTGACAGGCGGATAAATTCATCACCCTGATTGAGACGCAGCCATTTTTCACCGCGGATACGCAGCACACCATTCGGTAGCACGGCGTTCACAGTCACGGTAATCGCCCCTTTCAGTTTGTTGCCCTGCGAGCTTTGCGATGAACCATCGAAGCCACGGCTGGCATCCACACTGGCTGATAAATTATCGGCGGTGTAATTGCCGAATATCGGCGCGCTGATGCCAACTTCAGAATCTTTGGAAAACTGGGTATTGGCTTTTTTGCTCGACTGGGTTTCTTCATCCAGCACTATGGTGAGAATGTCACCGACCCGGTAAGCACGACGATCCTGAAACAAGGTCATCATGTAGTTATTGCGATAAAGACTGCCGTCAGACGCTTCCGGCAGAGAGTAATCCAATACCGGTGGCGCGAAGGCTTCATCATCGGGTTCTGGTGTGGAAAATTCAGGGCGCATGGTGCACCCTGTCATTAACACCATGAGAAATGGAATCAGCCACTTCATAGGATTTCCTTTCGGTGTAAGCATTAAACTGACTGCGCGACAAACTTCAGCATGTCATCCGCAGCTGAGACGACTTTGGCGTTCATTTCGTACGCACGCTGCGTGGTGATCATATCGACCATTTCTTCCACCACCTGCACGTTAGAGCCTTCCAGTGCACCCTGTTTGATGCTGCCGGCACCGTCCAGACCCGGCACCAGTTCATCCGGCTGGCCGCTGGCTTCTGTTTCGCGGTACAGGTTGCCACCCAGTGCTTCCAGACCGGCTGGGTTTGCGAACTGCGCCAGCGTGATCTGACCCAGTTCCTGCGGCTGCGGATCACCGGCCACCTGTGCAGACACTGTGCCGTCCACACCGATGCTGATGCGGGTGGCCGTATTCGGGATCTCGATTTGAGGGATCAGCGGCAACCCCTGAGTATTGACAATCAGGCCTTCCGAGTTGACATGAAACTGGCCGTTGCGGCTGTACATGACTTCACCGTCAGAGTTTTCAATCTGGAAGAAACCGCCACCCATAATGGCCATATCCAAATCCTGGCTGGTGTTCTGCGTGTTACCCTGGGTAAATACTTTCTGTGTGCCGACGACGCGCACACCGCTACCCAGCTGCACACCTGTCGGCAGTTCATTAACCTGGTCGACCGGCGCACCCGGCTGACGCTGAATGGTGTAAAAGAGGTCTTCAAACACAACGCGGTCGCGCTTGAAGCCTACTGTGTTCACGTTTGCCAGGTTGTTCGAGATGGCGGTCATCTTGGTGTCTTGCGCCGCCATACCCGTTTTGCTGACCCATAATGCAGAATGCATGTGATCTCTCCTTCTTATTAGCCGTTACGCAGCAGGCGGTTACCAGCCTGAGCGAGTTTTTCTGCGGTCTTCATCATCCGCACCTGCATTTCGAAATTACGCGTCAGCGACATCACGCTGACCAGCTCTTCAATCGCGGAAACGTTACTGCCTTCCAGATGTTCAGGCGCCAGACGCACTGTGGCATCTGCAGCGAAATCATTGCCGTTACGGGCCTGAAACAGGCCATCGTTCATTTTCTGAACATCGGCAATATTCGGATTGACCAGTTTTAACTGACCCACTTCCAGCTCTGCGCCACCACCCGGCGGGATCACAGTCACCATGCCGGTTTCGCTGATTTCAATGCTCTGGTTCGGCGGAATCACAATCGGCTCGCCTTCTGCCATCACAGGAAAACCGTTGACGGTCAGGTTGCCCTGCTGATCCATTTTCAGGTTACCGGCCCGGGTGTATGACTCGCCGCCATCCGGGCTTTGTACTGTCAGAAAGCCATCGCCATTGATGGCGATATCCAGTTTGCGGCCGGTTTTCACCATGTCTCCGGCATCAAAACGGGTCGAGGCCGAGTTCGTCACCACCATAGTGCTGCCGTCAAAACCACGACCCTGCACGGCGTAACTTTTGGCCCTTTCCATGTCGGCACGAAAACCTGTGGTATCGGCATTCGACAGGTTGTTCGAGCGCACCTGCTGTGCGCTCAGAACCCGACTTGCCCCACTGGTTGCTGTGTATAACAAGCTATCCATCAATGAACCCTTAAATCGCGTTGAACAGCGCTTGGGTCAGCTGCTCTGTGGTCGAGATGGTTTTGGCGTTCGCCTGATAGTTACGCTGTGCTGTCATCAGGTTGACCAGTTCGCTGGTCAGATCCACATTAGAGCCTTCCAGTGCTCCCGGCGTCAGGCTGCCCAGGATACCGCTGCCAGGCTGACCGGTGATCGGCGCACCAGAACCAAAGCTTTGCTGCCAGCCGGTGTTGCTCACTTTGACCAAAGCTTGCGGGTTCGCAAAATCAGCCAGCATGACCTGACCCTGCAGCAGAGACTGGCCGTTGGTGTAAGTGGCGTAGACCATGCCGTTGTCTTCAACGCGCACGCCTGTCAGTTCACCGGATGAGTAACCGTTCGGGTTGTTGGTGCTGGTGCCGAAATCGGCACCGAACTGGGTGGTCCCCAGCAGGTCGATATCCACACTCATCGGGTCGGCACCGGCAGGGTTAAAAGCAATATTGAAAGGGGCCGCAGGGGTAGCCAGCGTTCCATCGGTATTAAAGGTCGCCGCCTGTGGCGCACCCGGCGCAGCACCGTCAACAGACACATGAATATCCCAAGCATTGGCACCGGTTTTCACGAAATACTGGGTCATGGTGTGCGGATTACCCAGCGAGTCATACACCTTGGTGGTGTAAGAGGAGTTGTAGGTATCGTGATCAGCCATGTTGAATGGCGCAACCGCTGGCGTATTCACGCGTGAGTCGAAGTTCGCCACAAAATCCACACGATCGGTGGCTTGTGCCGCCAGCGACGCGGTTTTAATTTGCAAATCACCCACAGCGCCCGATTGCAGGTTGTTATTCGCGTCAACGGTATAGCCTTGCAGCTTCATGCCCGTGTTGCTGATAATGTTGTTGTCTTTATCTGTGTTGAACACACCAGAGCGGGTATACACCACCTGACCGCTGGTATCTTTGGTGACGAAAAAGCCGTTACCGCCAATCGCCAGATCCAGAGAACGACCTGTGCCGCTCACAGAACCGTTTTTATCAAAGTTCTGAGAGATGGCAGCCACTTCCACACCACCGGCCTGAATACCGTTGTAGACAGAAGAGAACTCAGTACGCGACTCTTTAAAGCCAGTGGTCGACACGTTTGCAATGTTGTTACTGATGGTATTGAGCTGTGTATTGGTGGCTCCCAGGCCACTCAGCGCGATATCAAAACTCATAATATCCTCGTTATCTTGTATGAAAATCAGCTGCCGAACTGGCTAATCTGGTAGAAAGGAACGCTGCCGACACCGGCAACATTGACCAGGGCTGAGCCCCCGTTACTGGGTACACGTACTTGTTCAACCTGACCGGCCAGCAGCACCTTGGGCTCTGTCTGACCGGACTGGACTTCCACCGACACGGTGTAATTCCCTTCCGGCAGTTCCAGCGCCTCCGGGTCAATGGTGAAATCCACATCGCCCGCGCCGTGTGCGCCCAGCGGTACTTTGGTCACACGGCCATAGTCATCTTCCAGCAGCAGGTTGACCTGATTCGACGCGTGCGCCAGTTCAATCTTGCCGCTCTGGGTACCTTCACCCAGGGTCATTTCATTGGTGTTGACATACACTGTCTGTCCCACTAAACCCGCTGTTGCCAGTACCTGCATGTTGTCCATCAAGACCATGCTGTTCTGCATCATCTTGGACATATTCTCGGTGCTTTGAACCTGAGAGAACTGCGCCAGCTGACCGACATATTCGGTACCGTCCAGCGGGTTGAGCGGATCCTGATTCTGGATCTGAGCCACCATCAGGGTCAGGAACTCGTTCTGCAGGGCATCCGCACTGTTATCGTTGGCACGGTTTGCCTGAACACCGGTATTGCCGCTTGTGGTTGCCGGGCTATCCCCGGACAAGGCGGTATATTGTGCTAAGCTCATCGGCTACCCTCCCCAGACGCAGCAGGCCCTGCTGCATACTTTTCACATTGGCCAGCACTTCGACATTGGTCTCGTAACTGCGGGTAGCGGACATCATGTCTGCCATTTCCGCCACAACGTCGATGCCCGGATAGAAGACATAGCCTTCATCGTTCGCCAGCGGGTTATTCGGTTCGAAACGCTTATCCACTTTGCCATCATGCTGAACCACATCGACAATGCGCACTTCCGCATTCGGGTACACATCTTTATCAGCAGATAATTGTGTCTGGCTGTACACAGTGGCAAACACAGGTTTCAGCGCTTTGTAAGCATCATTAGGATTGCTGGCTACTGCGTCGGCATTGGCCAGGTTACTGGCTATCGTATTCAGACGGACGGTTTGCGCCGTCATTGCAGAACCAGCGATTGAGTAGATGTCCGTAAAAGCCATAGTGATTAACGACCCTCAATTGCTTTGGCCAGTCCGCTGAACTTCATGTTCATAAATGTCAGACTGGTTTGAAAATCCATGTTGTTCTGGGCAAACTTGGCTTGTTCCACGCCCAGCTCAACGGTGTTACCGGTTTTGCTGTTCTGGTACGGCACCCGGTATTTCGCGCTCACATCCAATTGCGGTGGGGGTGTATCCACTCGTGAGCTTGTGTTTTTCATCACGCTTTCAAACGCCAGGTCTCTGGCGAGATATCCAGGGGTATCGACATTTGCTAAGTTGCTTGCCAATACTTTGCTGCGCTGTACCCTGAAATTAAGCGCATCAGGATGGACACCCAGCGCATTTTCAAAACTGATCGCCATTGTTTTTCCTTTAAATCGGTCACGCTTGCACCATGACTACTAACAAGAAACATGCCAATATTTTATGTATTATTTTTCAATAGGTTACAAAGAGGAAGGGAAGCGGAACTTCCGCCCTTTCACACATAAGCGGAAATCAGGAAACAGGAAATCCGGCAAGCTTCTCGCGCTGTGGGCAACGGTATTTCTGCTCCCTTCTGTGACCCTGGCTGACAGCGGTAACAAACAGGATGCGTCTGAACTGGTGGCCTGGACACAGGCTCAGATCGAGCAGGAAATCGCCAGTTATGCGTCAAGACAACAATGGCCGGACTATCACACGGAAATCAGTATCAGTGTGCCGGCTTCTGTGGATCACCTGCCGGCCTGTGACACTGCGCTGTATATCAGCGCCGCCGATCAGCAGAGCCTGCCGGTGGGTTATCTGCGCCGTCAGCTTGAATGCCAGTCCGGCCCCCAGCCCTGGAAACTGAATATTACCGCGCAGGTCAGTATCCGATTACCGGTCATTGTTTCGACAACACACATCCGGCGGGATACCAAACTGTCGGCAACCCTGCTCAAATCCCAGACCTTAACGCTGAGCCGCAATGAAGCGTTTGCGACCCGGCCCGAGCAGCTCATTGGCCAGCGAACCTTAAGGCGGATCCGCAGCGGCCAGATCATCAACCCATTGCAGCTCCAGCCGCTGTGGCTGGTCGAGGAAGGTGACGCTGTCGTCATCGTCGCCAGCAAAAATGGCCTGGAGGCCAGCATGAAAGGAGAAGCCTTACAAAATGGTGTTAAAGGTGAGCAGGTTTCTGTCCGCAATATCAGTTCAGGAAAGGTCGTTCAGGCTTTAGTGGTCGAGCGTGGAAAAGTTGAAACTATTTTTTAATTTCCGCCCGGAAGCGGTCGCCCTTCCTCTTTAGCAGACACTTAAATTCAAGCGGTAGAAAAAAGCGAGCAGGATAAATTCATGAAAATTGACAAAGTAATTAATTCTCAAGTGGCGTCGTCAACACAGCGTCCGTCCAGCCCGGCACAAGTGGAAACCGCAGGTAAGTCGAAAGGCCTGGAGCCAGTGATCAGCGCCAGCAACCAGATCATTTCACAGGCGCAGGAAAAACTGGCCGATTTACCGGACATCGATATGGAAAAAGTGAATGCGGTGAAGCAGGCGCTGGCAAAAGGCGATCTCAAACTCGACATTGATACCCTGTCCAGCGCGATTCTGGAATTCCACACCGGACACGAATGAGGCCAGACATGAGCAAGCAGCAGATAGTGAAAGCACTGATTCAGGGGATCCGCCACGACCTCCAGGCTTACCAGCAACTCGGTCAACTGCTGTTACGGCAGCAAGCCAGTTATCTGCAATTTAACGGCACGACGTTATCCGAACTGGTCAAAAAGCAGGAACACTTGCTTGCTCAGCTTCAACACAGCGCCTCGCAGCGCAGGCAGTTATTACAACAGCTCGGACTGTCTGCCGATAAGCAAGGTATGGCGGTACTGATGAAAAAACTGCCGTCACCTCTGAATACTCAGGTTCGCCAGAGCTGGCAACAACTGGAGAATCACATCCAGTCTTGTCAGAAAACCAATCAGGTGAACGGCAACCTGTCCGCCTCTTATGGTGAATTGCTGATGCAGATTAAAGGCGAACCCGCCTATGGCACGGCATTAATGCAGAGCTGATATGACGACTGCCCGCAAAACCGCCGCCTGCTTTTGGGCCGGTTTCTGTTGTTGGTTCACACTGATTATCATGCCGGGTTTCGCATTCGCCAACCCGGCATCGTCGTCTTTTTCTCTCAGTGCCAATGCCTTACAGGCTCAGGTCGACAAGTTACTTCCCCACCGCCAGCTGATTCAGCGACACCTGCTGCGTCATCAAGAGACACTGCTTGATATTGCGCGGGCCCTGCGCGACAAACAGCTCCCGGCCAACCTGGCGTTACTGCCCATGATTGAATCCACGTTCAGGGTGGATGCGGTCTCGTCAGCCAATGCAGCCGGCCTGTGGCAGTTGATCCCGGCCACCGCCGAGCGGTTCGGATTGCAGGTACAAGCCGACAACGACGAGCGTTTTGATGTTAAAAAGAGCACTCAGGCCGCCGTCGCTTACCTGTCATTTCTGTACAACAAGTTCGATCAGGACCTTGCGCTGACACTGGCCGCCTACAATGCCGGCGAAGGCAGAGTCGGCCGGGCCATGAAAAAAGCCAACAGCCACCAGTTCACGGCGCTCTCGTTACCGAAGGAAACCCGCGACTATGTGCACAAATTTCATGCACTGCTTTCGGTTGTGGATCTGGACGCACTGACCCGGCAGGCAAGCTCAAAAGATCCCCTTCTCCGGCTGAGCATCAGCCGCCCGCCCACCGATATGGAAACCCGGATACTGACTGATCTGTTTGCTAAACGGGAGGTCATCAACATGTCACCTGTCAAACCACTGATCCCTTTATAAATATTGATACTCGCACATCCGTGAACGATTCCTATACTGAAGATTGATATTTCTATTCATAAGCATTAGCTGTCGGTTCTCACCTACAGGCCGATGAAGTAAAAGGACACGTTATGACGGACACGATTCAGGCTTGTCTGCTGGGAACCCTATGCCTGCTGATGATCTCAGGGTGTGATCGCGACAATGCACAAGACAAAGCGCTCATCAAAGCGCTGGAAAATAAAGTCGAGATGCTCGAGCAGCAGATGGAAGAACAGCCGGTTCAAAACCTTCTGAGTCAGGATTCGCAACGTGTCGAAGAGCTTGAACGAGAAGTCAACACACTCAGGAGCCGTCTGAGCAAACAAATCAGCTTTTCCCCGACCTTGCAGCGTATCGCCGAAAAAGGTTACCTCGAATGTGGTGTCAGTACCGGGCTGCCCGGATTTTCCATGCCCAATCAGAAAGGCGAATGGTCTGGTCTTGATGTGGAATTCTGCCAGGCTGTCGCCGCCGCGACGCTGGGCGATAAAAACAAAGTAAAATTTATCCCGCTCAATGCCCGGGAACGCTTTTCAGCGCTGCAAAAAGGTGAGATAGATATCTTGTCACGTAATACGACCTGGACCTTACAGCGCGACACGGCGCTCGAACTGCATTTTGCCGGCATCCTGTACTTTGATGGTCAGGGCTTCATGGTGAAAAAATCCCTCAATGCCAACAGAGCGGAAGATTTATCCGGCGCCACCATTTGTGTTCAGTCCGGCACCACCACTGAGCTGAACCTTGAAGACTATTTCAAACTCAATCACCTGACTTACACCCTGGTGCCGTTTGATACCGCGCAGGAAACAATCAAGGGTTTTGAAGAGGGCCGCTGCGAGGTGCTGACCGCGGATCAGTCCGGCCTTTATGGCTTAAGGCTGAATCTGAAAAATGCAGAAGACGCGATTATTTTGCCGGATATCATTTCCAAAGAGCCGCTGGGACCTGTGGTCCGCCAGGGAGACGATCAGTGGTACAACATCGTGAAATGGACGCTCAATGCCATGATTAATGCCGAGGAGATGGGGATCAGTTCGCAAAATATCGATGAGATGAAAAGCAGTAATATTCCTGAAATTCGCCGGTTTCTTGGCTTAGATGGTCCGCAGGGAAAAAGCCTGGGCCTGAAACCAGACTGGGCGTATCAAATTATCAAACAAGTGGGTAATTACGGCGAAAGCTTTGATCGCACCGTCGGCATCCAGTCTCCGCTTCATATACAACGGGCACAAAACAGTCTCTGGACTCAGGGAGGTTTGCATTATGCGCCCCCGATACGTTAGTCTTGCCTCAGCCTGACGGGTCGAACCGTCATATTTACACACTGTTACATCTTTGATCATAGGTATTGGCACTGACTCCAGTATATTTAAGCCAATAGATTCAACGTTTTTTTCAATTTCGGTTCAAATTTTCAATGACTTACTATTGAAACTTGCCGACGTTGCCGCCATATATGGCATAGTAGATTTCAACACTAACCCTAAGGGGAAGCATTTATGAACGATCGTATTGTTCGTAGTAATGGCTACGAAGGCGTACTGTCAACAAACAAGGTTCTGCGTAACACTTATTTCCTGTTATCCCTGACCTTATTGTGGTCAGCCGTGGTCGCCGGTGTTTCAATGGCCATGAACCTGCCGCATCCGGGTTTCATCATCACCCTGGTTGGCTTTTACGGTTTGCTGTTCCTGACAGAAAAGAACCGTGACAGCGGCTTGGGACTGGTGTTTACCTTCCTGCTGACCGGTTTCATGGGTTATACCCTTGGCCCGATCCTGAATATGTACGTGGGCGCAGGGATGGGACACGTGATCATGCCGGCGCTGGGCGGTACTGCACTGACCTTCATGGCCTGTTCTGCTTATGCACTGACCACTAAGCGTGACCTGTCTTTCCTGAACGGCATGCTGCTGGCTGGCTTTATTGCTATCGTGGTTGCTGTGATTGCAAACATCTTCCTGAAATTGCCTATGCTGTCTCTGGTGATCAGCGGAATGTTTGTGCTCTTCTCTTCTGCGGCGATCCTGCTGACAACGCAGTCGATTGTACGCGGCGGTGAGACAAACTATATCTCTGCAACCGTGACGCTGTACGTGTCTATTTACAACCTGTTCCTGAGCCTGCTGCAAATTCTGGGCATCATGGGCAGCGACGATTAATCTCGTCTGTCACTGACAATGAATGTCTGAAGCGCCCTCCGGGGCGCTTTTTTGTTTTTCTGTGATGCGATCAATGGCCTTCAGTAAGCAGACAATCGTGTGCAGAACACTTGCGAAGGACGAGCGATATCACTATCCTTGCCGGGTTAATCACTGCGAGATGTACCATGCTTGAATTTGACGGAACTGTCATCGACACCGATGCTCAGGGGTATTTAAAGAATGTCAGCGACTGGACACCGGAAATGGTGCCCCTGCTGGCGCACGATGAAGGCGTTGAGCTGACTGACGCCCACTGGGAAGTGATCACTTTTGTTCGTGAATTCTATCTGGAATTTAATACCTCACCCGCGATTCGCATGCTGGTGAAGGCAATGGCAAAAAAGTACGGTGAAGAAAAAGGCAGTTCCAAGTATCTGTTCAAACTCTTTCCCAAAGGGCCGGCGAAACAAGCCACCAAACTGGCGGGTTTACCTAAACCGGCAAAATGCCTGTGATTGGTTAGCCGGAGCAACGCAGCTTCGGCTAAATAATTTCAAATCCGTCAATTGCACGCCATTCAAGATCATCCCGACTGACACTGTCCACCCGGGATGTGCGGGGACCACTGGTCAGCCACTCGACCAATTGTTCGACTTTTTCGGCTTTCCCGCACGCCAGCACTTCGACGCTGCCGTCGGGTAAATTCTTCGCATAACCACTGACACCGATTTTCAACCCTTCATGCGCTGTATGAAAACGAAACCCCACCCCTGAACATGGCCAGTGACCCTGACCAAGACGCAAATTTGTGACATATATCACCTCAAGATTAGTCCTATTTAAAAGATAAAATATTAGTATTCACTAACGCCACACCACTCCTCTTTATTCAGGATGACAAAATGAAAGAAGTTGCATTTCGATGGATCGATAAATACCTCATTCACCTCAGGCTGCAGGAGAAGTTCTACCTCTTGTTCTTGTTGCCGCTTATCGGAATGATCGCTGTCAGTGCAATTTTAGCTGATGCTGGCGAAAAGCAGTATCAATCACTTATCACACAAAAATTACAGGCTTCAGCACACTTGCTGGCAGAAATGAAAGTGTCGCAGGCGGATGCCACACAATTGCTGGGAGGGACCCACCTCGCGGTTGGACGTGGGAGCGATGCGGTATCGGTGGCGGGAATGAATTACAGCCTGGTGTCCACTGAGTCATCAGGCCTGTTTGATTACCTCTCAGGGTTTCAGATTGGATTGGGCCTCTTTGTCGTATTCATGGCCTGTGCCATGGTGTATTACATCATGACCTTTATTGGCGGTGCGATGTTCACCACGCACAAAGCACTGTCGACTCTGGCTGATGGCGACCTGACACAGCGGCTGAATTTTTTTAAAGTCCGGGATGAGTTCAGCACCATTGCGATCACTATCGACAAAGTGGCAGAACGCGAACAGCAACTGGTGCTGGCCACGCAGGAAGCCACCGCACTGATGCAGCAAATCAGCAGCGAGCTTCGCCAGCGCTCGATGCAAACTGAAAACCTCTCGGCTGACCAGCAAGCTCATCTGGACTCACTGGCGAGTGCCACCGAAGAGATGGCCTCTTCAATCCGTGAGGTGGCCGCCCATGCCCACGACACCTCAACGCAGACCCGGGAAGCCCAGGATGTGACTGAGCAGGGCCGCATCCAGGTCAGCCATACGAAGCAGGCGATTAACCAACTGACTCGCGAAATTCACCAGGCCGCTGAAGCCGTCAATGCACTCGACAGTAATGCCGCAAAAATTGACGCTGTGGTCACCACCATCAACGCCATTTCAGAGCAAACGAACCTGCTGGCATTGAACGCCGCCATTGAAGCAGCCCGTGCCGGCGAACAAGGGCGCGGTTTTGCCGTGGTCGCGGACGAAGTGCGCACCCTGGCGGGCCGGACACAAACCGCGACCGTCGAAATCCAGCAGATGATTGAATCACTGCAAAAAAACAGCCAGACCCTGATGGCTGTGATGCAGAGCACAGTCACCAACGCCGGTGAGAGTGAAACCCTGATGGGCTCGGTTGACCAGCAAATCACCCAGATATCCGAACGCAATCAGCATATTTCAGATCGCAGCACGGAAATTGCGGCCGCCGCTGAGCAGCAGGGTTCAGTCGCGGACGGGATTGCCAGCAGCGTCGAGCAGGTGCGGGAGCAATCGCGTCAGGTCAAGCAAGTGATTGCCCACACGGCCAGTGATATTGAGCGCTTGAATCAACAGGCGCAGCAACTGGAAATTCTGATGAATGGCGTCAAAGCCTGATTCAGGCGAACCCACATTGCTTCTTCGTTCCTCCCCCTTTCTAAGGGGGAGGTTCACTATTCCTGAAATGCCCTGACTTGCGGTTGATTTTCCTCACACTGAACAAGATAATACGCCTCCATTCTTTACAGCTTCTGGTCCTAACATGACAGCTTCTATCTATTTGGTGAAAGGTCGCGATAAATCACTGCGCCGCCGCCATCCTTGGGTTTTTTCACGTGGTATTCAACGTGTCGAAGGAAAACCGGAACTGGGCGACACCGTTGATGTGTTTGATCACAAAGGTGAATGGCTCGCCCGTGGTGCCTATTCACCTCAGTCTCAGATCCGTGTCCGTGTCTGGTCCTTTGAGCAAAACGATACCATTGATACCGCGTTCTTTATCAAGCGTCTGAACGCCGCTCAGGGTTTGCGGGACATTCTAGCTGAACGTGACGGACTGACAGGTTACCGTTTGATCGCTGCTGAGTCAGACGGACTGCCGGGGATTACTATCGACCGATACCAGGATTTCCTGGTGTGTCAGTTGCTCAGTGCCGGCGCAGAAGCACAAAAAGACAATTTGATTGAAGCACTCAAAACCTGCTACCCGGAGTGCAGCATCTATGAGCGCTCTGATGTCTCAGTCCGTAAAAAAGAAGGCCTGAAGCCTCGCACCGGTGTGTTGCATGGCGAGACCCCGCCAGCGATTGTTACCATTGAAGAAAACGGTATTAAAATTCACGTTGATATCGTTGGCGGCCACAAAACCGGCTTCTATCTGGATCAGCGCGACAGCCGCCAGGCAGCCATCAAGTATGTGAAAGGCAAACGGGTACTGAACTGTTTCTGCTATACCGGCGGTTTCGGTTTGTATGCACTCAAAGGCGGTGCCGACAAAGTCATCAACGTTGATGTCTCGCAGCCGGCGCTGGATACCGCCAGACTCAATGCCGAGATCAACGGCCTGCCCACGGAAAACGCAGAATTCGTCAATGCCGATGTGTTTAAACTGCTGCGCGAGTACCGCGAACGTGGTGAACTGTTTGATGTGGTGATCATGGACCCGCCTAAGTTTGCTGAATCAAAAGCACAGCTGGTGGGCGCCTGCCGGGGTTACAAAGACATTAATATGCTGGCGATGCAGATTCTGAAACCGGGCGGCACGCTGCTGACGTATTCCTGTTCTGGTCTGATGGACAGCAACCTGTTCCAGAAAATTGTTGCTGATGCGGCGCTGGATGCCAAACGTGAAGTACAGTTTATTGAGCGATTCAGCCAGGCGGCGGATCACCCGCTCGACTCTGCGTATCCGGAAGGTTTTTACCTGAAAGGATTTGCCTGTTACGTGAAGTAAACCTGGCGAAACAAGCGACGTTGCACAAGCCGTATTGAATAAGCAACAAAGTCAGTTACAGGAAATGACACACAAGACCGGGCGATCATCGCTCGGTTTTTTTATGAATGAAAAGCAAAAAAAGGTTTTTCTCTGACTCGATGGAGATAGTATCGAGGCAGGAAAAACCCAAACCGGAACAAAAGTAGCTAATTTAAGTTGTTAGCCAAGAGAGTGTTGAATCGGTAAATTGTGATGAACCGCCTGCCGTTATATGAACGGAATCAATTCCAGGCCCAGCACACAGCTGATTCCGGTTACCACAAACAGTGATGTCTTAAATACTGATTTTGACCACTGTACATAGGTGTCCTCGCTCAGAGGACGGAAAGTGACGACGCACCACCACAGGCACACACCCGACGTCACCAGTAGATATTCATAACCGCTGAAACCTAAGCCAAACATCGCCAGCGCCACAAGGGTAAACGCAGCCACATAGGCCATCATATGACGGCGGGCTTTGTGAATGCCTTCAACCACAGGCAACACAGGTATCTCAGCATTCTTGTAGTCCTGCATGCGGAACATGGCAATCGCATAGGAATGCGGCATTTGCCACAGGCAGAACATGATAAACAGCAACATGGCTTCCAGGCTGATGTAGTTGGTCACCGCCAGATACCCCACCAATGGCGGGACGGCGCCTGAGACACTGCCCACTAACGTGCCGTACACCGAATGTCGCTTGTACCACATGGTGTAGAAAAAGACGTAAAAAACAAACCCCAGCAGCACAACGACCGCCGAAAGCGGGTTGGCTTTCTGATACAGCACCGCTGTACCTGACAGCAGCAACACAACCGCGTACACAAAGGCGGCGTCTGCATTGATCGCCCCTTTCGCCAGTAAACGGCTTTGGGTACGGGACATCTTCTGGTCGATATCCCGGTCAAAAATGTTGTTGATCACGCAACCGGAAGCGATCACAAGAGCAACACCCAGCAATGTGTAAATCAGGAGGGGCCCGTTCAGCCCCTCCGTCTTCGCGGCCAGAAAATATCCGGCCAGCACAGAGATGAGGTTACCGATGATGATCCCAGGTTTGGTAATCGAGATGTATCCTTTGATCATTATCGTCATCCGAATTACAGCAGCATGTTTTCGTGCAGATTAACCATGATCCAAACTGAACCCGCAATCAGAATCAGGACGATAACCGCCGTAAACACAAAGGACATTGAGTTCCACATGCCTTTCTCAGAGCGATCCAGGTGCAGGAAATACACCAGATGCACCACCAGCTGAACCACAGCACAGGCCACCAGGATCATGACGGTGGTTGTGGTCGGCAGGCTTTTGGTCGCCGCAAAGTAGAAAGGAATAATGGTCAGGATTAATGACGCAATGAATCCTTTGATGTAATCACCGTAACCGGTTTGATGCGCTTGATTCGCCATTACAATACTCCCAACAGGTAGACGATGGTAAACACGCAGATCCACACGATATCCAGGAAGTGCCAGAACAGGCTCAGACACTGGAAGCGGGTTTCCATCATCTCGTTCAGGCCTTTGGTATTGAGCTGAATCATACACACCAGCATCCAGATCAGACCGGCAGTAACGTGCAGACCATGCGTTGCCACCAGGGTAAAGAAGGACGACAGGAACGCGCTGCGATCCGGGCCGAAACCTTCTTCAATCAGGTGGTGGAACTCGTACACTTCCATCGCCACAAAGCCGAAGCCCAGCAGGAAGGTCACGTACATCCAACGCTTCAGACCACCAATGTCTTTGCGTTTCATGGCAATCATACCGAAGCCAAAGGTGATACTACTGAACAGCAGCATCATAGTTTCGGTAAACACAAACGGCAGCTCGAAGATATCTTTCCCACTCGGACCGCCTGCCGTATTGGTAAACAATACGGCGTAGGTAGCAAACAGTGTTGCGAACAGAATGCAGTCGCTCATCAGGTAAATCCAGAAGCCCAGCAGCTTGGTTTCACCGATGTCGTGATGGTGCTCGTCGTGCTCGTGATGATCGATCGCATTAGTTTGCATATTCGACCTCCATCTCATCTTCGTCGTCGTTATTGGTGGCAGGTTTAGTGCTTGCGCCTGCAACTCGGGCTTTATGTGCTTCTTCGATCGCTTTCACTTCTTCAACCGTCACGTAGTAATCCACGTCTTCGTTAAAGCTGTGCTTGATCCAAGTACCGATCATACCGACCACACCGATAGCGACCAGCCACCAGATGTACCAGATCAGACCAAAACCAAATACCAGTGCATACGCAGAAATAATCACACCAGTGCCGGTATTTTTCGGCATATGGATTGGCTGATAATCACTCGACTGATGGGTTTCACCACGTTCTTTCTGATACCAGTGCGCATCCAGTTCATTACCTTCAGGCAAATGAGCAAAGTTGTAGAACGGCGGTGGCGATGAGGTCGCCCACTCCAGGGTACGGCCATCCCAAGGGTCGCCGGTCACGTCACGCAGCGCTTCACGGTCACGGAAGGTCACGTATAACTGCATGATCTGACACAGGATACCGCACAGAATCAGTACGGCACCAAAGGCGGCAATCGCCAGCATTGGGAAATACTGAGGTTCAATGTGCTGGCTCAGACGGCGTGTCATACCCATAAAGCCCAGAATATAGAGCGGCATAAAGGCCACGAAGAAACCGGTAATCCAGAACCAGAAGGCACGTTTACCCCATTTCTCATCCAGCATGTAGCCGGTGGCTTTCGGGAACCAGTACGCAAAGCCGGCAAAGCAGCCAAAGACCACACCGCCGATAATCACGTTATGGAAGTGTGCAATCAGGAACAGACTGTTATGCAGAACAAAGTTCGCAGCCGGTACCGCCAGCAGCACACCTGTCATCCCACCGATGGTAAAGGTGATCATGAAGCCGATAGTCCACAGCATAGGGGTCGTGAACTTAATGCGGCCGCGGTACATGGTGAACAGCCAGTTGAAGATCTTCACCCCAGTTGGTATGGAGATAACCATCGTGGCGATACCAAAGAAGGCATTCACGTTCGCGCCGGCACCCATAGTGAAGAAGTGGTGCAGCCAGACCACGAAGGCCAGGATGGTGATCACAACCGTCGCCCACACCAGCGAGGTGTAACCAAACAGTTTCTTACGCGAGAAAGTAGCCACAACTTCTGAGAACACACCGAAGACCGGCAGTACCAGAATGTAAACTTCAGGGTGACCCCAGGCCCAAATCAGGTTGACGTACATCATCATGTCGCCGCCCATGTCATTGGTGAAGAAGTGCGTACCCAGGTAACGATCCAGCGTCAGCAGTGCAATGGTCACGGTCAGAATCGGGAACGAAATAATGATCAGTACGTTGGCACACAGTGAGGCCCAGGTGAAAACAGGCATTTTCATCAGCGGCATAGACGGTGTACGCAGGCGCATGATCGTCGTAAAGAAGTTAACGCCCGATAACGTGGTCCCGATACCGGATATCTGCAGTGCCCATATCCAGTAGTCTACCCCCACGCCGGGACTGTATTCCTTACCAGACAGCGGCGGATACGCCAGCCAGCCTGTTTGCGCGAACTCACCGACAAACAGCGACAGGTTGATCAGCACCACACCCACCACGAACAACCAGAAGCTCAGGGAGTTCAGGAACGGGAAAGCAACGTCACGCGCACCGATCTGCAACGGAATAACAATGTTCATCAAACCAATGATGAAAGGCATTGCCATGAAGAAGATCATGATTACGCCGTGCGCAGAGAAAATCTGATCATAGTGATGTGGCGGCAGATAGCCGGTTTCACCCGCAGCAGACAGCACTTGCTGACTGCGCATCATGATGGCATCGGCAAAGCCGCGCATCATCATGACAAAGGCGACGATGATATACATCACACCGATTTTTTTGTGATCGACAGTAGTGAACCACTCTGTCCAGAGGTAACGCCATTTACCCAGGTAGGTAATACCGCCTACCAGAGCCGCGCCGCCCAGCATGATGATCGCCATCGTTATCATGAGAATTGGCTCATGGAACGGTATGGCGTCCAGTGTTAATCGTCCAAACATAATATGTCCTAGAATGTTTGCTCAGTGGAATTTGATGGCGTGATTGTGCACATCAACGAGCCTTCGAATTGATTCAATATGGTTGTGAGCATGCTTGAAGGCACATTGGAGTAATAACTCACTGGTGCATTCTCACTTGGCTCTGCAATGGTCTCGAAGTCCTTCAGCGTGACCAGCCTGTCGCTTGATGCCTGAGCTTTCTGAACCCACGCATCGAAACTTGCCTGGTCTGGCATCGCCAGTGCTTTGAACTTCATGCCAGAGAAACCGTGGCCGCTGTAGCTCGCTGAAATACCATCGTAAACACCCGCTTCATCAGCAATCAGATTCACCTTGGTCAGCATACCTGCCATGGCGTAAATCTGGCTGCCCAGTTGTGGAATGAAGAAGGAGTTCATCACACTGTTGGACGTCACACGAAACTCAACCGGCACATCTTTCGGGAAGGCGACTTCGTTGATCGTTGCAATGTGCTGATCCGGATAGATAAACAGCCATTTCCAATCCAGCGAAACCACTTCAATCGTCATTGGTTTTACTGAACTTTCAATTGGCTTTCTTGGATCCAGCGCGTGAGTCGACTGCCAGGTAATTGTGCCTAAAATGGCGATGATAATAATTGGCACAGTCCATACAACCAGTTCAATTTTGGTTGAATGAGCCCACTCTGGGGTATAGGTTTCACCCGTATTCGATTCACGATATTTAAATGAAAAATAGAACGTCATCAGAATAACGGGAATAACGACAACCAACATCAGTAGTACTGATGTGATTATCAAATCTTTTTCTGCAGCACCAATTTGTCCCTTAGGATCAAGCAGCGCAAATTGACATCCCGAAAGGAAGAGGCTTATAAAAAATACAAACCCACCCGACAAGATGTTCTTATATCTTGAGGTTTTCATGTTCTCTCTCAGCTTTTTGGGCAAAAGTCGTCACCAACAGCCAGTAGCACTTTTTAATGACTACATGAGTTATTATTTTGATCTGAATCATTTTATTTTACGTAAAATCAAGTTGTTATATGTCCCTATTAACAATAATGAATCACTTTGATGCTCGTAAAAGCGCTGACTGATTCACTAAACAGTTCACACATATTCACTTGATTTCACTTGCGGTTACACCCCCTCACATTTTGTTACAACTGAAATATTTTGCCACTTTCGCTGTTAAGTTAACACTCACTAAAAATGAAACTTTAGATCTAGCATTTGGAATCATGGCCAAATTGTGACCAGACAGACAAAAAAACCCGCCATTAACCATATTATTTCTATGGCTAATCGCGGGCTTTCAATATGAATAGCAAATATATTTAGTTCGCTGTTCGAACAATATCAGCAGAGCAACAAAAACTTTATTCAGGTAAAAACAACTCAACACATATGTTAATTAAATTAACAAAATTACAGCAATGATTTAATTATTTCCTACACCTTAGTTCAGCATCGCAGCAATACAACCGCACAATGTCATTAAAAACAAAAACCATTTCAATGTTTTTGCCGTTGCTTTAATCGCAAACTTCACTGCCAGATGGGTGCCAACGATAGTCCCGGCCGCCAGGATCAGACCCGGCAACCAGAGCACCAGTCCTTCGTAGATAAAGAGCCCGAGAGCAACCACAGTGAACATCAGGGTACACAGCATCTTTAATGCATTCGCCCGGACCAGGTCATAGCGTAAGGTGCCTGCCAGTGCAGCCAGCAACACAAACCCCACTCCCGCCTGAACAAAACCGCCGTAGAATCCAGCCAGTCCTAATCCCCACCAGGAGCTGGGCGTATCTGCCACTTTCCTCGCCAGCGTACCGGGTTCAGGTGCCACCACGGCAGGTTTGACTAAAATGATGAATGCCATCAGCAGCATGGTGCCCAGCAACAAGGGTTTGATCCACTCCGAAGGCGCGTAAGCTGCTGCCACAGCTCCAGCCAAACCGCCGGCTATGGTTGGCACCATAATCGGACCGGTATCACTGAGTTCCAATTTACCATGGCGTTTAAATCCCAAAACCGCAGTCAATGCCTGCAAAACAACACCAAGACGGTTGGTTGCATTTGCCACTTCTGCTGGCATGCCCATCACCATCAAGGCAGGCAAAGTTAAATTTGAGCCACCGCCAGCCAGGGTATTGATGATGCCGGCAAGAAACCCTGTACCGATGAGCAATGCCGCGTGGAATAAGGTGATATCCATTTCTGATCCTGAAAGTAATTCCAAAGCACCACTTTATACTCTATAGGCTGCACAGGTGTACAGGTAACAGAGCACTAATCTATTGATTAAATCATTTATTTCATCAGGACAATTAAGCCGATCATTTGATTGTCACCGCAAAATAATGAAGGAATTGTTACAGATCATCACTATTTTTATGTGATATTAGATCAAATTATTAACAAAAAATCTCGGAGTTCCAGTGAAAAACCTATAGTAATTTTACGGCTAAATATAAGTCAGTTACTTATTTTATTATTTGATTTTTTCACTAAGGAACCATTCATGCTAAAGCTAAATATGAAGCGCAAGCGCGCTAAGCAGGGCTTTGCTCTCGCGACTCTCAGCGCAGCCTGCCTGCTGAGCTTTCAGGCCCAGGCAGCTGCTAATTGTCGTCCGGACGGCTTGTATCAAACCCCGGGTGTGACTGTGCCCTACTGTACTGTGTATGATCAGGATGGCCGCGAAAAAATGGGCGCAGACCACCCGCGTCGCGTGATCGGCTACTTCACCAGCTGGCGCAGTGGCAACGACCCGCAAAGCAGCTATCTGGTCAACGATATTCCCTGGGACAGCCTGACTCATATTAACTACGCCTTCGTCAGTATCGGCTCTGACGGTAAAGTCAACATCGGGGATGTCAATAACCCGGACAACCCGGCAGTCGGTAAAGAGTGGCCCGGGGTTGAGATAGACCCGGCACTTGGCTTTAAAGGTCACTTCGGTGCGCTGGCAACAGCCAAAGCTCAGCATAATGTCAAAACACTGATTTCCATCGGTGGTTGGGCGGAAACCGGGGGTCACTTTGATGACAACGGCAACCGTGTTGCTGACGGCGGCTTCTATACCATGACAACCAATGCAGACGGCAGTATCAACCATCAGGGAATCCAGACTTTTGCTGACTCTGCTGTGGCCATGATGCGCCAGTACAAGTTTGACGGCCTGGACATCGACTACGAATACCCCACCAGTATGCAAGGTGCCGGTAACCCGGATGACTTCGCTTACTCCGATGCAATGCGCCCTCATTTAATGAAGTCTTACCACGAGCTGATGAAAGTACTGCGTGAAAAACTGGATCAGGCCAGTGCGCAAGACGGACACCACTATATGCTGACCATTGCCGCTCCTTCATCCGGCTATCTGCTGCGCGGTATGGAAACCATGTCGGTCACTAAGTACCTCGACTATGTCAACATCATGAGTTACGACCTGCACGGCGCATGGAACGATTACGTGGGACATAACGCCTCACTGTTCGACAGCGGCCTGGATGCGGAGCTGGAAGCCGGTAATGTCTACGGCACAGCTCAGTACAAAAAAACCGGTTATCTGAACACTGACTGGGCTTACCATTATTTCCGCGGCTCAATGCCTGCGGGCCGAATCAATATTGGTGTTCCTTATTACACCCGTGGCTGGCAAGGCGTTACAGGCGGAACCAACGGACTTTGGGGTAAAGCGGCGCTGCCGAACCAGAGCGATTGCCCAACCGGTACCGGTGCAGGTACCAGTAATTGCGGTTATGGTGCCACCGGTATCGATAACATGTGGCACGACAAAGATGCCAACGGCAATGAAATGGGCGCGGGTTCAAACCCTATGTGGCATGCCATGAATCTGGCGAACGGTGTTTACGGCAGCTATACCGCAGCCTATGGCTTAGATCCGGTGAACGATCCTCAGGACGCGCTGACTGGCACTTATACCCGCCACTACGACAGCGTCTCTGTTGCTCCCTGGCTGTGGAACGCAGACAAGAAAGTCTTCCTGTCGACCGAAGATAAAGAATCGATCAACACCAAGGCAGACTATGTGATTGAGCAGGGGATCGGCGGTATCATGTTCTGGGAACTGGCCGGTGACTACAGCTGTTACAACCTGGATGCCAACGGTAACCGTACCACGGTGGACCCGACCGAAAACGCCTGTAAGACAGGCAACGGTGAATACCACATGGGTGACACCATGACCAAAGCTATCCATAACAAGTTTGCCAGTGCGACGCCTTATGGCAATACCCTTGCAGAGGGAGCGATACCAACAGAAGCGGTCAATGTTGAAGTCTCTGTCACCGGATTCAAAGTGGGCGATCAAAACTACCCGCTCAATCCAACCATGACATTAACCAACAAAACAGGTCAGGTTCTGCCTGGCGGCACTGAGTTCCAGTTCGACATTCCAACCTCAACGCCGGATAACATGTCGGATCAATCCGGTGCCAACCTGCAAGTCATCTCTTCCGGTCATACCCGAGGTGACAACATTGGTGGCCTGGACGGCAACTTCCACCGTGTCGCGTTCACTCTGCCAAGCTGGAAGCAGTTAGGTAACAATGAGAGCTTTGAGCTGACCCTGAACTACTTCCTGCCTATTTCTGGTCCGGCGAACTACAGCGTACGTGTCAATAATACTGACTATGCTCTGGCATTCGAACAACCTGACCTGCCAATTGCAGATTTGAGTAACGGCGGCGGCGACAATGGTGGCGGCGATGGCAATAACGGTGATTGTGTAACTACAGGTGTCAATACCTACCCTAACTGGCCACAAACTGACTGGGCCGGCAACCCAAGCCATGCGGCCGGCGGCGACCAGATCATCTACAATGGCGTGGTTTACCAGGCTAAATGGTGGACAAACTCGGTACCGGGCAGCGACGGCAGTTGGGATACCGTCTGTACTGTTCAGTAACAAAACCATAAGTCATTCTTAAGTTGTTAACCAAAGCGGGCAATCTAGCCCGCTTTTTTATACAGCAACATTGTTCATTTTTTAACCCAAGATATTATTTTCTATCATAAAAATGCGATATCAAGCTCAAAATCAGAACAAACAGACAAATGAGTGATTATTTGATGTTTCTGTAATATCCCTATTATTTTTCTTTTCTAAAACAGAATATTAATCGTGTCTGAAGTGGCAGTTTACTAAAAATGTAAAAAAAACTGACATGTTGAGACTAATTTTCGATTAAACAATGTTCATATTCTAATGCGCTGTTTTATATTGATAAATATATAACCATAGAAAATTTAAACACTTTGGTGATGGGATAATTTTAACTTAACCCTTTCAATACAAGGGCTAAAAAAATTCAATTCCTATGGTAGAGTCCTATCGTCACTGGCACCAACTAATTAAAAGAGTGTAAACAAGGAAATGAAACAAGCCATCTACCTATTCATTTTGCTGTTTTGTTATTTACCACAGTATGCATCAGCAAGCACAATTAAGGGACCACTTTCACAACAAACTCAGAATCCTGAAATCATTGTTAAATATGTTTATGAACAGGCGGGTTTGCAAGGAAAGCTAGACTTCGAAGTATTTAAAAATGGTTATAATGCTTATTACAATACCAAGACACGAAAAAAACAATTACTGACGATTATTGACTACAGTAAGCCATCGACTGAAAAGCGTTTTTTTGTTATCGATCTGAAAAGAAATAAACTGCTATATCACACTTACGTGACACACGGCGTCAACAGTGGCGGTGTGGTTGCAAAGCACTTTTCAAATATCGTCAATTCGCGCCAAACCTCGCTGGGTACCTTTCTGACAGATACCACCTACTTCGGGGGCAATGGTTACTCACTGCGTCTTGACGGGCTGACAAAAGGCCTCAATGACAATGCGCGTCGCCGTTATATTGTTGTTCACGGCGCTCCCTATGCGTCTGAAGATTTTATTCGACGCCATGGTTATTTAGGCCGCAGCTGGGGTTGCCCTGCTCTGCCTGCCAATCTTTCCAAGAAGATCATCGACACCATTAAAGGTGGCAGCGTCATATACGCTCGCGCGTAATTTAACCTGATTGATTCATTTTATTTCTTGCCCTTATGTTCTCATAAGGGCTTTTTGTTTTGTCAGAGTATTATCAATTTAATGTCTGACAATCAGAGTTGTTAGGATGATCTCATTTTCATTGGCTAACGCATTTTATATGACCGGTTTTTAAGACATAAAAGACCGGTTTAATTGACTTCCCCGCGAGCGTTTACACGCTGTAATTCACTTTAAATAACCCGGTGATTAACAGCCATGTTATCCACCGTCAGTCACCGTATTTGCGATCACTTTAATTGGTCATAAAAAAATCCCTGCCGAAGCAGGGATTTAAATACTATCATCAAGCATTCAGTCTTTTATCAAGCTAGCGCTTTGGCCGCATCAACAAATGGCAGATCCAAGGCTGTTGATACTTCGTGACAAGTAATTTGACCACGGTAAACGTTCAAGCCGTTCAGCAGGTGTTTGTCTTCCTGCAGCGCCGCTTTATACCCTTTGTTTGCCAGTTTCAGGATATACGGCAATGTCACGTTATTGAGGGCAAAGGTAGACGTGCGGGCAACGGCGCCAGGCATGTTGGCGACGCAATAGTGAACCACATCATCCACAATGAAAGTCGGCTCGCTGTGGGTCGTCGCATGAGAGGTTTCAACACAACCGCCCTGGTCAATAGCCACATCCACAATCGCAGAGCCAGGTTTCATCTTCTTCACCATCTCAGCTGTGACCAGCTTAGGCGCAGCGGCACCCGCCACCAGCACACCACCGATGACCAGATCAGCTTCCAGTACATGCTTTTCAATCGCGTCTTTGGTTGAATACACGCACTGAACCTTGCCTTCAAACTGCGCGTCCAGTTTGCGCAGCACATCAATGCTACGATCCAGAACAACGACATTCGCACGCAGGCCGACAGCCATCTGAGCGGCGTTCGCACCCACAACACCACCGCCGATAATCACCACTTTCGCAGGTTCAACACCGGGAACACCCGCCAGCAGCATACCGCTGCCGCCACGAGATTTTTCCAGCGCAAAAGCACCCGCCTGAATCGACATCCGACCGGCCACTTCAGACATCGGCGCCAGAAGAGGCAAGCGGCCGAAATCATCAGTCACAGTTTCGTACGCAATACATACTGCTTTACTGTCCACCAGATCTTTGGTCTGTTCTGGATCCGGTGCCAGGTGCAGGTAGGTAAACAGAATCTGACCTTCACGCAGCATGGCACGCTCTACTGCCTGAGGTTCTTTCACCTTCACAATCATTTCAGCTTCTGCAAACACATCAGCGGCGGTCGGCAGAATTTTTGCACCGGCGTCAATGTAGTCCTGATCGCTGAAACCAATCCCGACACCAGCTTGCGTTTCAACATACACAGTGTGGCCATGGGCAACCGCTTCGTTGACAGAAGCAGGCACCATGCCTACGCGGTATTCATGAACTTTAATTTCCTTAGGT
This sequence comes from Photobacterium sp. Hal280, assembly GCF_037162255.1. Taxonomy (NCBI): domain Bacteria; kingdom Pseudomonadati; phylum Pseudomonadota; class Gammaproteobacteria; order Vibrionales; family Vibrionaceae; genus Photobacterium; species Photobacterium sp. Hal280. The sequence goes on along the minus strand of NZ_JARLUO010000005.1, from coordinate 1,322,390 downwards.
ACACCAATAATCATTGTTAGTTTCCTTGCGGCTTGTCAGAGGTTGTGAAAACAATAATGGAATACATTTGAAATGTGTCACCGTTTTTTAACCTAAAAGCAACAAATGAAACCAGCCATGACAGATTTGACAGCACATCACTCTGTTTATGACGATAGTCACACTACAAAAGCTCAAGAAAACACCATTAATTAGCCCTTGGGACTAGTTTCAAGTCCATTTCATGGTCTTTAAGTCTGAATATCACTTCAATATAAGAATTTTTGACCTTACTGATAATCTTCATTACTGAAATAAATGCAGAGATACTGGCAGTTTCGTTTCAGCCATATAAAATGCTGGATTTCCCCCAACAGCTTGGTTGTTCAGGGAGATTTATCACTATGGATTAGGATTTCAGCGGGGATAAATAAGAACGCCACCCTGAGGTGGCGTTGAAAATCCGACGTAGGTGCCCGATCAGTCTTCAATCTCCCAATCCATGTCAGGTAAGGCATCGAGATTGTCTGAGTAGCGCTTCAGGTTAAATTCACCGTCATTTTTCACCACATCAAACACTTCAATCGACAAGGCACAAGCAATCATCTCAATGGCTTCTTCCCTTGGTGTCCCTGTCATCACGAGGCGCATCAGGGTTTCTTTTACTTTAATCGGATTGCCTTCAGCCAGTTGATTTTCAACTGTTTCCACCAGCATTTCACCTGTCATGATCTCATCATCTTGCATACTGTCTGCCCTTCTTCATGCTTCACCAGTAAGATTTCCCCCAATCTTACCGTAGCCGGACAAGTAACACGAATTCGTCAGCTGCAGTGCGTTATTCTGGCCGTCGGGCCAGTAGGTGGCATTTCCTGTGATAATATCCGGTCCATGATGTATGGTTTGCAGTGAAGTGATTGTCGATGAATCTTGATACGAAATGGTTGGAAGACTTTATCGTGCTTTGTGAAGTCCGAAACTTTTCCCGTGCGGCGAAAGCCCGGCACATTACTCAGCCCGCGTTCGGACGCCATATCAAATCTCTGGAAGAGGCCGTTGGCGTGCAGCTGATTGACAGAAGCACGACACCCATCAGCCTGACGCAGGCAGGCAAGCAATTCCATTCTCTGGCCCGCAATCTGCTGATGCAGCTCGACCATGGCCTGTCGCAGTTAAGCAGCCACCCGCGGCCGGTTTTTACACCGCTTCGTATTGCAACACCGCATTCGCTGGCCTCGCCCACCTTAATGAACCTGATGGACTTCGCCAGTCAGGAACTCAGTTTCGAATACAGTGTTGACGTGCTCAGGCTGGATTATGCCATTGAGTCGTTGACCGAAGGGCGCAGTGATTTTCTGTTTGCCTTCGATGCCCTGGCCTTGCATCAGCCGCCGTTTCAGAATATTGCCATTGGGGAAGGTCATTTCTATTTGGTCTCCACGACCGATCAACACGGCGCCCCGGTCTTTACACCCGGGCCGGACAAGATGACGCCCTTATTACGCTATTCTCCCGAAAGTTACACGGCCCGGCTGATCGAAAACGCCCTCGGGCAGCCGGCTAATTTTCCCTGCCATCCGGTGTTTGAGTCATCGATGTGCCAGTTGCATAAAGACATGGCGCTCCGGGGTAAAGGCGTGGCCTGGTTGCCCGATTGCTTAATCGCCGAGGAATTAAAAGACCAGCGTTTGGTCTGCCTCAGCCCTGAAGTCTGGCGTATTCCGTACAAAATCCGGCTGTACCGTAATCAGGCCCGGCTGCCTGATATTGCCGAAGCGTTCTGGCAATACCTGCAACAACAGGCCGAGTCTGGCTGGCAACTTTTGCCAGCTGACTAACCCGGCAATGCTATTTGATACATTGATGCAGATTCAGCATCAACATACCGAAAACAGCATTTCACAATGTTCGCCCTTCTCGCCAAACTGCTTCTCAACTGATGTAGCAGATTGAGTATGGATACGTGACGACCCTGACTTTACCTGAATTTATTCGCCGCCTGCCCAAAGCCGATATTCATTATCACTTGCTGGGCGGGGTACGGCTGAGCACCATGCTGGACCTTGCCCGCAAGTACCAGGTTGAACTTCCGGAAGCCGAGGCCAAAAGCTACTATCGCGCCTACCAGACGCCTGGCGGGCCGCGCAAAGGCGGGATTGCGGCGCTGACATTCCTGTATCAGCTGATGCAGGAAACCGCCGATTATGAAAGAGTGCTGTTTGAAGTCGCAGAAGATGCCCACCACAGCGGTGTGAAATATATTGAAACCTTCTGGAACCCTTCTGATGTCGCTTTACCCTATGCCGATGTCAATGATGCGCTGGTGCGCACCATCGATCATTGCCAGCAGGTGTTTGATATCACCATACGTTTGATTCCCTCCATCAACCGTGAAAAATCCCCCGAAGACGCCGTAGCCATGGTGGAGGCCATGATTGCTCATCCGCATCCCTATGTGCTGGGCATCGGGATCGATTACAAAGAGCATCAGGCGCCGGTTGAACACTTCTGGAAGGCATACCGGCTGGCTGCAAGACACGGATACAGGCTGACAGCGCATTGTTCTGAGTTTGGCCTGCACTGGCGCAATGTCGAAACCGGTATCGAACTCATCGGGGTTGATCGGATTGATCATGGCTACAGCATCATCAATAACCCGCAACTCACAGCGAAATACGCGGCGCTGGGCATCCCTTTTACCGTGGTGCCGTCCAACACCTATTTTCTGCAGCAATGGCCGGAACATGACGAATGGCGGGTCAAACATCCGATCCGTGCCATGGCAGAAGCCGGTCTGAACATTATTCCCTGCACCGACGACTGGCACATGCACGATACCCATACCAGCAAGTGTTATCAGGTGATGGTTGAAGATTTCGGTTTTGATGTGTACAGCCTGAAAACCATGATGCTGAACAGCCTCTACGCAAGCTGGCTGCCCACAGCACAGATTACACAGTGGGCGAATGAATGGAGCCGCTGCTTTGATGAATTGTATGCACAGCTGGACTATCAGCCGGCACTGAGCACCAAAGAACTCATTCTGTATCGACGTGAACATAACGGAAAGAAATAAATGGAACGTATAAAGGACTTTTTCAAACTGCAAGAAAATGGCACAGATATCAAAACGGAGTTCATTGCCGGATTTACCACTTTTGCCACGATGGCCTATGTGGTGGCTGTCGTGCCCAGCATGCTGAGCAAAGGCGGGATTCCCTTTGCCTCGGCGATGACGGTGACGGTGATTATGACAATAATCACTACCCTGGCGATGGCGATTTATACCAACCGGCCGTTTATTCTGGCGCCGGGCCTGGGCAGCGTCGCGATTTTCTCCTTCACACTGCTGGGCGGCGGCGTCCCGCTGCCGGTTGCCTCCGGCATCGTTTTTATCAGCGGTGTGCTGTTTATGGTGGTTTCTTTCCTGGGGATCAGAAATTTCATCGTCCGCATCATACCGCCGAGCATTAAAGTGTCTGTCGGAGTCGGCATCGGTCTCTTTATCGCCTTGCTGGGTCTCAAGCAGGCGGGCATCGTGGTCGCCAATGCCAAGAAAAATGTGCTGATTTTTGGCGATCTGGCATCGAGCGACGCCCTGCTGGCCTTTTTCGGGTTTTTCCTGGTACTGTTTTTCGTGGCCCGTAAAACCCGTGGCGGCATTATTCTGGCGGTACTGATCACCACGCTGGTGGGAATCCCACTGGGTGTCACTCAATTGCCTACCCATCTGTTTGCCATGCCGGGCGGCGTGGATGACCTGCTGTTCCAGCTTGATATCACCGGTGCCCTGTCACCGCAGTATCTGCCTTTCCTGCTGGCCTTTTTTATCCCGGATTTCTTCTCAACCCTGGGCACCTTGCTGGGTGTCGGTGCGCAGGCGGGCTATCTGGATAAAGACGGTAACCTGCCGGGCATTGAGAAGAACTTCCATGTCGATTCTTGCGCGACGACCTTTGGCTCACTGTTCTCGTGTCCGGTACTGACCACATATCTGGAAAGCTCTGCGGGCGTGGAGGCCGGTGGCCGTACCGGTTTAACCGCGGTATTCACGGCAGCCTTGTTTGTTCTGACCCTGTTTATTTCACCGCTGGTGACACTGATCCCGACCGCAGCGACCGCACCTGTGCTGATTTATATCGGTTTTGCCATGATGTCTTCGATGCGAAAAGTAAACTACGATGACATCACACAGTATCTGCCGGCCTTTGTCTGTGTCGCCATGACCATCTTCAGCTTTAATTCGGGTAACGGTATTGCAGCAGCCATGGTGGTATATGCATTCCTGAAACTGGCCACAAACCGCTTTAAGGAAGATCACTGGTCTGTGTATCTCATTGCCATCTCAATGATTTACTACTTTTACGTCGTAGCAGGTCACTGATCAATTCGGGCCAGTCGATTGACTGGCCCGAAATAAAGACGGCTGACCCGAGACGTTGATCCCTGCATGGCGCATGATCATTGAAGGTTTAAACCGCGATATCCAGACTTCCTGCGCTCACGCCATTGAGACGGAACCAACCCGCAATACTGAAACGCGGGCGGTGCGCTGGCAGCACCTCATGGGGAAACTCTTCAGACAAAAACATCACCAGGCGCCCGCCTTGAGGCACCAGCTTTGTCAGAAAGCTCTCATCATCATTGTAAATCACCAACTCTCCGCCATCCGTTTCCTGCCAGTCTTTGTCGTTCAGATACAAAACAGTCGTAAGAATTCGGTTCGCTTTGCCACGAAAACTATCACGATGCTTTTTATAGAAATCACCCTGCTCGTACTTGGCAAAATGCGCTTCGTATTCAAACAGGCCCAGATAGAGGTAGCGATTCGCCGCCTGACGGATCGCCTCCATCTTATCCAGATAGTGATGAACCGGCTGGCCCATCTCTTCTTTCAGCCAATGAATCTTATCGCTTCGGATTGACGCCACATGTGTATGGGCATCCTGACGCCCGATACCCGCCTGTGACCATTCTGATGGCAAGCATTGCAGCAATGCAGCTATTTCGTTTGCAGAAAGAAAATCGTCCCACACACACCAACCCTGCGTGTGCAGGCTATCAAGCATCGTGTCGAGATCCATGCGATGAGTCCGTATTAGCCTAGCGTTGAGGCTTTATAGACACTCACCTTGCGAGTCACAAATCATTGATTGAATGGGAAAGATAAAAAAAATCATGGATAAATTTTACAGTTTCTCATCATAAAATAATCTGCTTGATGATTATCCGCTGTTTGCCAGAACCCACTGTTCTATTTTTCTGGCAACCAAGGGATGTGTAAGCAAGCCCATATGATTGACACTGCCTATAATGCACTGATTATTTTCAGGGAAACCCACAGCCAGTTGCTGCTCATCCCCTTCCCCCAACGCACTCGAAACCGGGACCAGCCCATCGCCGATACGGCGGCTTCTGTCCTCCTGGGTATCTTTGCTCAGACAACTGGCGACAGCGTAACAGGCCACGCCGTCTGGTAAAGGTGGGCGAAGCGGGTAAGGCGGCGGCTCCCGTTGCCAGTCAGAATGGCAAATCGTGCCCAGACTGAGATCTTTACTGCCGGCACTGCGCAGCCGGGTCAGATTGGCCACAGACTGCAGGTAAGGCACCGCCTCAATACGGGTTTCAGCCCAGCTGGCCAGTTTTGCTAAAGGTGCACCGTTATGTGGGGTGCCCAGGGTAATCAGAGTGGAGAGCTGATGTATCCAGCTCACCTGATGTCTGGCAGCATAAAAGCATGCACTCCTGCTGACCAGCCCGCCCATACTGTGGGCAACAATGACAATTTCCTGCACCGGACAAGGCCAGGCGGCAATCAACTGCTCCAACAATAGCGCGAAATCTTCACCATTGGTCGAAATATGGCGTCCGGTGTTGTAACGCAGATACACAGGGGTATAGCCAAACTTCGCCAAATTTCGTCCATGGTCATGGGGTTTCCGTTGCCATTGGCTGTCGTTCATACACCAGCCATGAACACAAATCACAATCCGGGGCTGCGGCAGCGACAATTGCCCGGCCAGCGTAATCGGATCCAGGCTCAGTGGCTGCATACCGCTGCTGAATGCCATTCTCTGGGCTAACCGGCTTTTGCGCTCTTCAAGCGCATCCCCCATCACACCGTTCATGGTGGCGATCACCAGATCGCTGGGCGCCGGCGGCAGACCGGTTTCAACAAACTCTCCCAAACCTGCCCGCCACTGACTGGCATTGGCAAGTGCACGATCAGACAGATCGTTGAACAGCAACTGAAATGTACGGTTAATCCGTCGCTTAAATACCATACTCACACCCTTACATCAGATCTGGCCAACCACTGGTCACCTCAGTGTCATGCGCAACCTCATGGACAAATCAGCTTCTGAACTGTCACAGCCATTATAAGGATAGGGTCCACAGGCCATTTATGTGCGCCAGCATTGATGTGAATCAGCTCAAGCTCTCGCATAAAACCTGTCCTGCCCGCTCGCTAAGATAGAGCTTAGACTCTAGTCTGCTAGATATATCACAACACAAGGATCTCTTAACATGGAAGACCAATTGAGCGCGACCGACTACTTCGATTTTCATCATCCGGCCATCCAAAGCTTCAGTCAACAGGTGACAGGGCGGACTGCGGCCGAGAAAGCCATCAGCATCTATTATCTGGTCCGTGATGAAATTGTTTACAATCCCTACACACTGCAGGATGGCCTGCCCAGCCTGAAAGCCAGCTATTGCTTTCAGAAAAACCAGGCATATTGCATCCCAAAAGCGGCGCTTATGGTCGCACTGTGCCGTCAACATGGTATCCCGGCTCGTCTTGGTCTCGCGGATGTGATCAATCACTTATCAACACCGGCATTGGTTGAATGGCTGGGAACAGACTATTTCGCTTTGCATGGCTATGCAGAGATCTGGCTGAATCAGGGCTGGGTGAAAGTGACGCCTGTATTCGATCGGGCTTTATGCGAGAAGTTTAACGTTGAACCACTGGAATTTGACGGTAAACATGACGCTATTCTCCATTCCGCGACAAAAGATGGTAGCCAACACATGGAGTATGTAAAATACCACGGTTGTTTTGATGACATGCCCATTGAATTTATTCAAAAAACAGCCTCCGAGGCTTATCCGAAATTTGCCGATTTATTCAATCAGAACCGGGCGAACACTCAATAGTTTCGCACCGTCAATGAGTCGCCATCAGGACACGGTTATCCACTCTGTTTCATTTTCCCTGATTCATCGTGATTCAAGAGCACAAGCGAGCCGGATAAAGTATGATTATTTATTTTACTCTGAAAAGTTAATTCGCTTTTTTGCGTTAATTGCATACAATAACGGGGCAGCTGGAGAAGCTTTAGGAGAGAAGTAGTGACCACGCCAGTGAAAAAAGTCAACGTTAAAGAAATCACCCACTGTGGGTCCGACACTTACCCAGGATGATATTGTCTACGGACACATTTTTGATGCCATCCTGGAACAGCGCCTGCCACCCAACACCAAGCTGAATGAAGAAGCTCTGGGTGAAATTTTCGGTGTCAGCCGAACCATTATTCGCCGTGCCTTGCTTCGCCTGTCTGTCGAGCAGATTGTTAAAATTCGCCCGAACCGTGGTGCCATTGTCGCTGCGCCTAATGTTGAAGAAGCCCGGCAGGTACTCAAAGCGCGTGAAGTGCTGGAGCTCGCCATTACCGAGCTGGCCGTTGAACATGCGACCAGCGAACAAGTCGCCAAATTACGTGAACTGGTGAAAGATGAGCATGCGGCTTTTGACCAAGGTGATGTGGGCCGGGGTATCCGCCTTTCCGGTGAATTCCATATCCAGTTGGCCAGCATGGCCAATAATCCGCCTCTGCTTTCCTTCCAGCGCAGTATTGTGTCGCAAACTTCTCTGATCATTGCACTGTATGAAGTCGGCAACCGTGGTCAATGCTCCTTTGATGAGCATAACCAGCTGCTGGACGCTATTGAAGCGGGTGAAACAGAAAAAGCGGTTGCGCTGATGCGTAGTCACCTGGGCCACATCAATGCCAAATTAGCCCTTGATGACGAAGCCATCAGCAGTGACCTCCACGCTGTCTTTTCGGATGTTGTGTTAAAGCGAAGATAAATCGTAAACAATCCACCTCAAAATAAAAAACAATATTGTATACAATAACTACATGCCCTATACTGTTCTCAGTGGGGCATGCAGCCTACGCGTTCAGTTCGGTATTGTATAAGTTGGTGCTGCACGCTCCCACCCATTCCTCTTTTCAGTCTGTTCAGACTCATATTTACCTGTATTCATCTTTTCTTGACGAGCTATTGCTCACTGAAATCTTTCATCAAAAAATCACAAAACATCCTATACCTCCACCGGCAGACTGAACGGTTCAGCCTGGTCCTTTCTGCTCAATCAATCATGGGTTTTGTGTTGGCTGAATGGACTTTCGCCTGTGCGGAAATGACGGTCAGTGGTGAAATAACAATAAAAAAAGGAATAGTGCCGCTGACACTATTCCCAAAGGGCACACAGTCTCCAAGGACAAAGAAAACTGTGCCTACCGTTGCCTCTTACAACTTACAACATAACTCAAGGAGTTATTCAGTGACCGGATTCCTCCTTCGGAAGAATCAGAATGGCGCGAAAATCATTCACATTCGTCAGTGTTGGACCTGTTGTTAACAATGAATCCAATTGTTTGAAGAAAGTGTATCCATCATTGTTATCCAGATAGTCCTGGCTATTGAGTTCCAGAGCCTGCCCCTGGTGATAACTCTGCGGGTTCAGTACCGCACCGGCATTATCTTCTACCCCGTCAATACCATCGGTATCGGCGGCCAGTGCGAAGATCTGCGGATGGCCCTGCAGTTCATGATAAAGACTCAGCAAGAACTCACTGTTACGCCCGCCACGTCCCTCACCCCGGACTGTCACTGTGGTTTCACCACCTGACAGTAATACGCACGGCGTGGTGAATGGCTGTTCGCGGTCAGCAATCTGTTTCGCCAGCGCAGCATGTACCTTGGCGACATCGCGAGATTCACCTTCAATGCAGTCACTCAGGATATGCGCCGGGATCCCCCACTGGCTTGCCTCTTCGGCAGCCGCTTCCAGTGACAACTGAGGGCTGGCGATCAGCTCGAAACTTGCCCGAGCCAGACAGGCATCGCCCGGTTTTACCGTTTCAGATTCAGGGCTGTGTAACCACTCAGTGACTGAGTCGGGTACGCTCACCTGATAGCGGCTCAATATATCTAAGGCATCTTTGCTGGTCGTCGGATCAGCAACCGTCGGGCCGGAAGCAATGACTGTTGCCTCATCACCGGGTACGTCCGAAATAGCCAGTGTAATCAGCTGTGCAGGTGCGACGGCCTTCGCCAGCCTTCCGCCTTTAATGGCAGACAGGTGCTTGCGTACACAGTTCATTTCATCAATGGCCGCCCCGGATTTCAGCAAAGCTTTGTTGATTTGCTGCTTTTGCGAGAAGGTGATGCCGGGAGCAGGCAAACTCAGTAAGGCCGATCCGCCACCAGACAAGAGACAGATCACGAGATCGTTCTCGTTGAGCCCGGCAACCAGGTTCAGGATGCGTTCTGCCACTTCACGGCCGGCATCATCCGGCACCGGGTGAGCGGCTTCGATCACTTCGATCTTCTGGCATTCTGCGGTGTGACCATAACGAGTCACGACCAGACCTTCCAATTCACCTTCCCAGACACTTTCCAGTGCTCTGGCCATTGAGGCGGCAGCTTTACCCGCCCCTATGACCACCGCTTTACCCGTTCTGTCTTCAGGTAAATAGTGTTTCAGGGTTTCACCGGGCAGGGCCTGTTTTACTGCACGATTAAACAGTGCAGTCAAAAATGCATGCGTTTCCATTTGCATGTTGCGCTCCACGTCAAGTTAGCTCCCAGTTACGGCAAGCAACAGGGGAAAAAACCCGAAACCGTCACTGTCACCCACATTGTATATCGAACTGGTAGGGCCGGCTAAAGCCACCTCTGACAAGCAGCCAGCCCTAATATCCAACCCGCGGTTTCGGGACCACATAACCAAAGGAGACTAAAAATTGTTATGTGACAAGAATGATTCAGGATACAGCTGATTACCAGCTGCATACCTGGGGCGACATCAATGATGCCGCCTTTTCATCAGATTACTGACGGATGCTGTGATTCGCCAGCTCTTCAATCGCACGAATCAATGCTGAGTGATCCCAGCCTTCGCCGCCCAGTTTCACACAGGCATCAAACAGATTCTGAGCAGACTGGGTGTTTGGCAGAGACATACCCAGCGCTTCAGCGCCTGACAGCGCCAGATTCAGATCTTTCTGGTGCAGCTGGATACGGAAGCCTGGATCAAAGGTCCCCTTCACCATACGCTCACCGTGCACTTCCAGGACTTTAGAGTTGGCAAAGCCACCCATCAGCGCTTCACGAACACGGGCTGGATCGGCACCGGCTTTCGAGGCAAATACCAGTGCTTCAGCAACCGCTTCAATGTTCAGCGCAACAATGATCTGGTTCGCCACTTTACAGATCTGGCCTGCACCGTTATCACCGACCAGGTTGATATTCTTACCCATGACTTCAAACAGTGGCAGTGCTTTCGCGTAGGCTTCTTCGCTGCCGCCCACCATGATGGTCAGCGCAGCATTAATCGCACCCACTTCACCACCAGAGACAGGCGCATCCAGGTATTCCGCACCGGTTTCTTTGACGCGTGCTGCAATTGTTTTGGTTTCGATAGGCGAGATTGAACTCATATCGATCACGGTTTGACCCGCTTTCAGCACTTCTGCCACACCATTTTCACTAAACAGGACGTCTTCAACCTGAGGGGTATTTGGCACCATCAGGATGATGTATTCAGCCAGCTCCGCCGCGGCTTTCGCCGAGTGGACAACCTGAGCGCCGTTTGCAACCAGATCAGCCGGCGCTGGATTGTAATGGTCAGAAAAGATCAGTTGGTGTCCAGCTTTCTGCAGGTTCTCGGCCATAGGTTTACCCATGATGCCTGTACCGATAAATGCGATAGTCGTCATTATCCTCTCCTTAGATTTGATTAAATTCTTTCAGCCAGCCAAGGCCTTCTGCGGTCGTGGTCTGCGGTTTGTACTCACAGCCTACCCAGCCTTCATAGCCGATTTCATCCAGATGCCTGAACATGAAGTGGTAATTGATCTCACCGGTTCCCGGTTCGTGACGCCCTGGATTGTCAGCCAGTTGCACGTGACGGATTTGGCCCAGTTCACGACTCAGCGTCGTTGCCAGATCACCTTCCATGATTTGCATGTGGTAGATGTCGTATTGCAGTTCCAGATTGTCACTGCCGACTTTCTCAATAATATCCAGACCTTGTTTAGTGGTATTGAGGAAGAAGCCTGGAATATCACGGGTGTTGATCGCTTCAATAATCAGGTTTATCCCTGCTTTTTTCAGCTCTGCCGCAGCAAAGCGCAAGTTATCAACAAAAGTGGCTTCCGCCTGTCCTGGGGTGACGCCGGCAGGGACAATCCCTGCCAGACAGTTCACTTGGGTACAATTCAGTGCTTTGGCATAGCGAATCGCTTCCGGTACGCCGGCACGAAACTCTTCAACCCGCTTAGGGTCGACCGCGATACCGCGGTCGTCAGCATCCCAATCGCCAGCAGGCAGATTGAACAGTACCTGAGTCAAACCATTCTCATCCAGCTTGGCTTTAATCGCTTCTGCTTCAAAGGCATAAGGGAACAGATATTCCACGCCACGGAAGCCCGCCTGCGCGGCGGCTTCAAAACGATCCATGAAAGGTACTTCCGTAAAGAGCATGGATAAGTTTGCTGCTAATTTCGGCATGTCACATTCCTTTTGCTATTCGTGGCATCTTATTGATTGAAGGTGATGGCCGTTGGCGCATCGGCCTGATCTTCTGTCAGTGCTTCAAACTCGTTGATGCCGTCAATCTCAACGCCCATCGCGATATTCGTCACACGCTCCAGAATCACTTCAACCACAACGGGTACTTTGTGCTTGTTCATCAGAACCTGAGCTTCACGTAAGGCATCGGCGATCTTCTCAGGATCCGTGACGCGAATGGCTTTACAGCCCAGACCTTCAACCACTGCGACGTGGTCAACACCATAACCGTTCAGCTCCGGCGCATTCTGGTTCTCAAACGCAAGCTGGACACAGTAATCAATGTCAAACTGACGCTGTGCCTGACGGATCAGACCCAGGTAAGAGTTGTTCACCAGTACGTGGATATACGGCAGGTTAAACTGCGCGCCCGCGGCCAGCTCTTCAATCATGAACTGGAAGTCATAGTCACCAGACAGTGCCACAACCGGACGCTGCGGATCGGCTGCACGTACACCCAGCGCGGCAGGGATTGTCCAGCCCAGAGGACCAGCCTGACCACAGTTAATCCAGTGGTTTGGTTTGTACACATGCAGGAACTGAGCGGCAGCAATCTGAGACAGACCGATGGTGCTCACGTAGCAGGTCTCTTCGCCAAACACTTTGTTCATTTCTTCGTATACACGCATGGGTTTCACTGGCGTTTCAGTGTAGTGTGTCTTACGCAGCATGGTGGCTTTACGCTGCTGACATTCAGACACCCAGGCGCTGCGGTCGGCCAGTTTGCCAGCGGCTTTCATGTCGCGGGCCACTTCAACAATCAGTTCCAGCGCGGCTTTTGCATCCGATACGATCCCCAGATCAGGGCAGAATACACGACCAATCTGAGTCGGTTCGATATCAATGTGAACAAATTTACGGCCTTTGGTGTACACATCTACAGAACCTGTGTGGCGGTTTGCCCAACGGTTACCTACCCCAAACACAAAGTCGGAAGCCAGCATGTTGGCGTTACCGTAACGGTGTGCTGTCTGCAGACCGACCATGCCCACCATCAATTCGTGGTTGTCCGGAATAGAGCCCCAGCCCATCAGCGTTGGGATCACAGGCACACCGGTGATTTCAGCAAACTGCTGCAGCAAGTCAGACGCGCCGGCGTTAATAACACCACCACCTGCAACAATCAGCGGCTTTTCAGATTGATTCAGCATGGTTAATGCTTTTTCGATCTGAGCACGGCTGGCCGTTGGCTTGTAGGCCTCCAGTGGTTCGTAGCTGTCGATATCGAATTCGATCTCAGCCAGCTGAACGTCAATCGGCAGGTCAATCAATACCGGACCGGGACGGCCAGAGCGCATCAGGTGGAAAGCCTGCTGGAATGCACGTGGCACCTGGGCTGGCTCCAGCACAGTGGTTGCCCACTTAGCTACGGGTTTGGCGATGCTCTCAATATCAACCGCCTGGAAATCTTCCTTGTGCAGACGAGCACGTGGTGCCTGACCTGTAATACACAGAATTGGAATCGAATCAGCTGCTGCTGAATACAATCCTGTGATCATATCAGTACCTGCCGGGCCTGAAGTACCGATACAAACACCGATATTGCCGGTATTGGTACGCGTGTAACCTTCTGCCATGTGAGAAGCACCTTCCACATGACGGGCCAGAATATGATCAATGCCACCCAGTTTTTTCAGTGCAGCATACATAGGGTTAATCGCTGCACCTGGAACACCAAATGCCTGAATAACGCCTTCTTTTTTCAAAACTTCAACGGCGGCTTCAATTGCCTTCATCTTCGCCATACTGCCTCCTGCATAATTGTATACAATGTTGTGTATGATTGTATTCTAGACATACATAATTGATCTTAGCAAGAGGGCTGTTGCGATTTAAAACAAACTTAATCTATCGATAGAACACTATTTATTTAAATAACAGTAAGTTATGAACAAAAATAGCGACACATAAAAACAACATCAGATTTACATAGTGATAAAAACCACTTTACCTGATACGCCCATATAGGTTATAGATAATAGGAAAATTATAAAATGTATACAAAACGATAGACCGTTTGTTCTAAGGAGACGCAATTGGATACCCTACAACATCAAGAGGCACAAGCCGATTCCCTACAGCTCGCCGTTGGTTCACTGTCACCCGACTATCAGGCTATCCTGAACGACGATGCCATGGCGTTTCTGACGGCACTTGTCAGTCAGTTTTCAGGCCGTCTGGACGATCTGCTTGCCCGCCGTGAAACACGTCAGCGTGAATTCGACAATGGCAAACTGCCGGGTTTCAGAGCCGACACAGCCGATATCAGAAATGATAAAAGCTGGCGCATTGCTGATATCCCTGCGCCTTTACAGGATCGCCGGGTGGAAATTACGGGGCCGGTTGATCGCAAGATGGTGATTAATGCGCTGAACTCAGGCGCGAAAGTCTTTATGTGTTGTTTCGAGGATGCCACTGCGCCGAGCTGGGACAACATGGTACAAGGCCAGATCAACCTGCGTGATGCCAACCTGGGCGAGATGCGCCATTTCGATGACAAACGTCAGAAAGAATATGTCCTGAATGATGATCCGGCCCTGCTGATTGCGCGTCCCCGCGGTCTGCACCTGCCGGAGCAGCACATTCAGTATCAGGGTAAATCTATCCCTGGCTGTCTGATGGATTTCGGCTTGTATTTCTTCCATAACTACCAGACACGCGCTGACAAAGGCTTGGGGGTTTACTATTACCTGCCAAAGCTGGAGTCGATGGAAGAAGGTCAGTGGTGGGCTGATGTGTTCCGTTTCACCGAGAACTACTTCGGGGTACAAACCGGCACCATCAAAGCGACTGTGCTGATTGAAACCCTGCCCGCCGTTTTTGAAATGGATGAAATCCTGTACGCCATGCGCGATTACATTGTTGCCATGAACTGCGGCCGCTGGGATTACATCTTCAGCTATATCAAAACCCTGAAACAACACAAAGACCGCATTCTGCCTGACCGTCACGATGTGACCATGGCACAGCCTTTCCTGACAGCCTACAGCCAGTTGCTGATCGCAACCTGCCACCAGCGTGGTGCGCTGGCCATGGGCGGCATGTCGGCCTTTATTCCGAGCAAAGATCCTGAAGAAATGAAGCAGGTTCTGGAAAAAGTCATCGAAGACAAAGAGCGCGAGTCCAGCAATGGTCACGACGGTACCTGGGTCGCCCACCCTGGTCTGGTTGATACCGCAATGACGGTGTTTAACCAGCGCCTTGGCGGCAAACCAAACCAGCTCGACTATCTGCCATCGGCTGCCAATGACATCACAGCCGCCGATCTGCTGGCACCGTGCGAAGGTCACCGTAATGAAGCCGGTGTCCGCAAGAATGTGCGCATCGCTCTGCTGTACATCGAAGCCTGGATCCGCGGGCTTGGCTGCGTACCAATCCATGGTCTGATGGAAGATGCGGCAACCGCTGAGATCTCACGCGCCAATATCTGGCAGTGGATTCATCATGGTGTCACGCTGGATGACGGCCAGTTATTTACTGCTGAGCTGTTCCGCCACTGGCTGCAACAGGAAGTGGACAGCCTCAAGCTTGAACAGACGGATAACAGCCAGAATCGTCGTTTTGACGATGCGGCCAAACTGTTTGATGAACTGTCAACATCAGACGAATTTGCACCATTCCTGACACTACCAAGCTACCCGTTGTTGGTTGGCTGATTGTCTGCTCAGGGGGATTTCCCAGAGCGGTAGAGACGTTTACTCCCGGTCATCATGTATGAATGACATTTTCGGAGTAAAGCCGCTCACCGAGCATGGATTGGTGGCACATAAACAACATACCCGGCAGTCGGCTAACCGGCTGCCGCTCAAAAAGTTAGTCAATTAATTCTTGATCGGAGGGATCACTATGAGCTTAACACTGGACGAGGCACTGGTAATTACCAAGGGCGCATTCAGCACTGCCCTGACCAAAGGTGCTGCACCGCTTACTGTGGCTGTGCTCGACAGCGGCGGTAAACTTATTTCTCTGCAACGTCAGGACGGCTCCAGTATGCTCCGTCCTGAAATTGCCATCGCCAAAGCCTGGGGAGCCCTGGCACTGGGCTGTTCTTCCCGTAAACTTGCCCTTGATGCTCAACAGCGACCGGCGTTCATGTCGGCGGTCAATGTGCTGGCCGAAGGCAACCTGCTGCCGGTACCGGGTGGCGTTCTGATCCGCGGCAGCAACAACTGCCTGCTGGGTGCGGTCGGCATCAGCGGTGATTTATCCGAACTGGATGAGCTGTGTGCCATCGCCGGCATTAAAGCGGCAAACCTGGTAGCGGACGAAGTGGAAGTCGTGGAGTAATCACAGAGACCCCGTCCACTATGCAAAGGGCCATCATTGATGGCCCTTTTACTGTTCAGGACGGGTCAGACCCGTTCATGATGGCCTCTGTTACTCTTCACGCTTCTTACTGCCTGCCAGCGCCTCATCTGATGAGTCTGTAAAACCAATACTGGCGCTTTCAATAGCACTCACCCGCCGCGCCGCCCGAAATGGCCGGGATCCCAAGCGGTACAATATCAGAGACGACAAAATCAGCAGACATCCCAGCGCTTTGTTCAGCGTGAACACTTCGCCGTACCACATCACGCTGAGCGTCGCTGTCCACACAGGCTCCAGCAACATGATCAATGCCGCATTCGAAGCAGTGATCTGTTTTTGCCCGACCGTTTGCAGCACGTAGCGTAAACTGGTGGCCAGCAAGGTACTGAGTGCGAACCAGCCCCAGATCGTCACCGGCACGTGAGACGGTATTTGCTCAACGGTCAAAGACATCGTCAACGACAACAAGC
Organism: Photobacterium sp. Hal280; assembly: GCF_037162255.1. Taxonomy (NCBI): domain Bacteria; kingdom Pseudomonadati; phylum Pseudomonadota; class Gammaproteobacteria; order Vibrionales; family Vibrionaceae; genus Photobacterium; species Photobacterium sp. Hal280. Next base: position 1,305,765 of record NZ_JARLUO010000005.1, on the reverse strand, counting down.
CGGTGACAAATAACTGAATACAGGCCAGTAACAGTATCGGGATTTGCTGAGCAAACCGACTGTTCACGTTGAAATGAATCGCCAGCATAGAGGCACAGGCGGCAAACCAGATCTGACTGTCAGACTGCTGCCAGCCGCCGGACAGCGATAACAACGCCATGCCTGCCACCGCGACCGGCATAGAAAGCCAGAAGGCGCGCGGCGGTTTCTGCCTGAAGAGCGCCCAGGCAACAACCGGCACAAACAGCATCGACAGGCTGGCAATAAACGCCCCTTCCGCTAAGGCTTCTGTATTGGACATGGCATGGATCCAACACATCATGGCCACCCCCAGCAACACCCCCACCAGGGCCGCAAAACCGATGGTTTTCAGCGTGGTGCGCCTGAACGCTGCATAACAAAACGGCAGCAGGCACAGTGAAGCGAGCAGAAATCGCATGCCAATAAACAGAAACGGCGGCAAGCCCTGCAGCGTCTCTTTGGAGAAAATCCACCCGATAGCCGCGAGCATAGTCGTCAGCACCAGAATCGCGCTTGCTTTATAGTTTGGATTCAACAGAAACGCTCCTTTTTAGTGCCACAACAGACAATTACACTCGTGCAAACGCACGGTGACAACCATATCAACACTAAACCGCCAGGCTGGCAATGCTTTCTCTAGGGAGCTGGCGGGATTGTTTTTTCATGCTGGTGAAACGGAGAGATTGAGCGTCAGACATAAAAAATGGCCATCAGTATCAGTGACGGCCATTCTTGCAAAAACGAATAATTACCCGACCCGGTGAGCACGTATCCAGGTATGCGCACAATCCCCTTCTTTGTCGTAACCGATATTGACGGGTTTACCGGTTGCATAGGCAGTTAGCAACCGTGACAGTACCTGGTGCCGGGTTTCACCAGGAGTGCTCGCGTCAATGGCGAACAAATCAGGTTTACAGCTGGGGTGTGATGTTGGCTGATTCTTCAGCAAGAAATAAATCTGGTTGCCATCCGTGTAAGTTAACACTTGCGTTACTACGCCAGTCACCGATTTCATGACAGCTACGGCCACTCAAATTTCCAGCCAAGGCCGGATGCCTGTAATAAATCACCACCGGACGATTCAACATTTTGGCTGATAACCCCATAGACATCCACGATTTACAGTGTTCTTCAGACACATTGCACAGTTTGTGAACACCAAAGCCATTGCTGACATGGAGGGTTGAAGAATCAACACCAAGATGCTTGATTTCGCCTAAACAAAGTAGTTGGCGTGGACTGATAGTGACAACAGAGCAAATATACTCAAGAAGCATTTTAATAAATGTTCACCTATTAACAATCTGGTAGTAATAAAAATAAATCACACATAGAAACCTTATCAAGAAATCATTTCCCGCATATATAATCACTCTAGCTTCTCATGAAGCTCACAACTATAAAGAAGGACAAAAACAGCAATGACAAAAAGAACAATACATCATTACCACTTTTATAGTTCTCTTGCATAGATACATAAAGAGATAATCCAGACAAGATGAATGACAATCTATAAAATCGACTTATTCGTTTAAATTTAACAAACATAAAGCTTAAAAAAAACAACACTGAAACAACAAAAATAAGCATAACTTTAATACCTTAGTTGTTAATTACACACGTTGTATTGTCGTAGATACTATAAAACATCAACAAATGACATCATACCTGCCGCTGACCATACAATGGCATACTGCCGGTAACTTTAACCCTGCTATCGCCATAAGTAACCTCACTAATAAAATTTGTTTTAGTAGTGATCTCTAGTGGTACTTTAGCCATGGACCCAAGAGATATTACTAGATCAACACTAGGGTAAACCTTGTTACTTCCAGTCAAAGAATACCAAAATTCAGATACTGAGTTTCTGGCTGAGCTAAGACCAATCAAACTACCTAAGGTAGTAATACCCTCTTCAATTGAAGACATACCATGAAATGCAATAATACCTCCCGGTACACTACCGTAACCAGTTGGTATTAATAATCCTCCGACAACCATCTGACCGACCCCATCTATAATTTTTATATCCGCATATATAGCTTTCCGAAGGTTATCTTTAAATCGTTCGTAAAAACCATCTCTATGCATTTCATCATTAAATAACCTAGAAAATGCACCAGTCACAGCACCATTCTCAAATTTTCCACCACTGAGTTTTGAACTCGTCCCGCCAATTACTGCCGCAACTGTCACTCGCCCCATCACAGCGACTCCGCTTTCTCCCGGCATCATATCTTCTTCTTCGCTACATCTTACAAATAAAAACCTTATATCAGATCAATAGAAACCTCGTTCACCTGTTCAACCTTAACAAGGTTCCGAAGATTGCGTATAAAAAATGGCCTTCAGTATCAGTGATGGCCATTCTTGCAAAAACCAGCTCAGCCACAGCCACACGCCCCATTTCCAAAATTACAGCTTAAGTAAGCTCATGAATAAATATCAAAATCACCACAACAAATATTGAAAAATACATATGCCTGATGTTATTTATACAAGACCTATATAATTCCAACTTATTATCATTATCCAAATTAAATATAGAGTCCCCTATTGTAAAAGCTTCAACCTGGACAATATAGTAAACTTCTAACGCTCCTTTTTTTACACCAAGCTGGTACTGGAGCATATTAGCCAATATAACACCTCTAAAAGCGAGAACCACAGTAAAAACAAAACCTAGGATAATTAATAAAGTTACCATACTTTTATTCCTGAACCGCCCCAAACACCGAAATCTCCGGAAAGTCTCAGTTTCAACTCAATATTCGTATTCAAATGACCATTTTGGCCAAACCTAGTTGTTGATAAACCAATAGGACCTATTTGAACTGCTACACCTTGATAAAAAGTTAAACTACCATTTTCAGCAACAGTTGTAACATTGTTATAAATTGTCAGATCACTTCCTACTCCAGCAGAAAAGCCGCCCCCATGAAGAACCAACTCTACCTGAACTTGACAAACCAAGTTGATTGGTAACTTCATCTTCAATATTGAAACACGGTCCCATACATGCATCAAGATCTAATGAAATATCCATATTATCTCTCGCCCAGCGCATCGCAGGGTCAGTTTTTAATCTTGGTTGCGAAATCTTGGGGATTTCCACCTATCTCATTCACAATAAACTGAATTGCTGAAGTTACTGCACCATTAGCAAACTTCCCTCCAGTAAGATTTGGACTGTAATACGAGCAAGTGCATTTGAAGTTCATACTTTATCTGTCCCCTTCATGAACCTTTTCAACAAAGCACCTCGAAACATAAGTAAAATCATTAATATAAAGATATTCCTTACCATGCCTCTCACACAAAATTAATAAATATTCTTTTACAATCGCTTCAGTTATTAAATGAAACGATTGTGTTCTCAATCCTGCGATAAGTCGAATAAATTCTCATCCAGAAATTCATCAATAACAACTTCACCAGGTAGAACATAATAACGAACCCATCAAATAACTAACCAATATATCAAGTTAATCATAAGTAAAATAAGTGAAAACGTAAACGCCCTCAAAAAGCATAGGTATATGATCGAAAACAAATTTACTAACAATGAAAACGATATAAGAACAGATTTAACAATAAATGATCCGCTCAAGCTATACTGATCAGAGTTTTTCTCACTCTCTAAAGCTTGATCTAATAACCTAATTTCTTTTTCTGTTAATATTTTATCTTTATTAAATTGCTTGAATAATACCGAATAGTCAGAACTTTCTGACTCAAATTGATACGTACTTCTCGAGACCATTTCAGCCACAAACATGATGAACAATGAAAAAACAACAAAATAGATACTTTTATTCATGGCCTAAAATACATATCAAACTAAATACGTCACGGATCATAATCACACGAAACCTTATCAAAAACAACGTCCCCAGATAAACCACCCTTGAACTTTTTGATATAAACACAATCTTGTCTATCTGATAAATAATCAGAAAAATACATGTTAGTCACAACATTGTTTATCTGGCCACCACTTTCTTCTGAAAACACATAGAACAACCAGATATTACCACTTCTATGCTGATTATATGTTACATGGCACACCACACCATAAAAACGTTTTGAAACATGAGAATAATCACAAAAATAAGCATCAACACCAGCGTTTTCTTTTACCAGATCATTTATAACATTTGAGAATTTAAAGTACTCATGAGTAACTCTCGAAATTTTATCCTGATTTCCATTTCTAATACCTTCCATTAAAGAATTAATGGTATTTAAAGCCGACTCACCACCTGAAGCTTGAACTTGAAATGTTAAAAATATCAAGAAACCAAAAACTAACCTCATCGCGCAACTTACCTTAAGCATCAAAACCAATGAACAATACTCCTAGTCACTTAATATAAACCAACCATATAAAACTTAATCCCTTATATTTACTTACTTTTATAGAATGGAAAAACCAACATCATAGCTACAGAATAAATAGTAACCATCACCACAGAGTTTAAAAAACCACCAACAATGGCACTTCCAGCACAAATAATCAAAAATTTTGAAAAGCTCATTACTCTCTCTTCATTTCTTATTTTAAAGAAGAAATCAATCATTAAAAATACAAGTATTATGATAAAAAAGAGTAACAGCTCATTGAAGCCTTCATTAAAATAGATTGACGACACAAATCCACTCGCACCATAGCACATAGTAATTAAACCTGATGTGTTAATTACTTTCATCTCATTCATGTTTTTATCATCTTTCATTTGCAGCAGCTTTCTGTGCAAGTCAAATTAAACCCTTTCAGTTTTTGATTACTTATCATCATGACTAACTATTTTTCCAACATTGAAAGCCATTTATACTCAGCATCAATCGCTCTGGATTCATATTGGACAACTACCTTTGAACAGGTGGATTTGCTGGGCTCACCTTGATATTTAGCATTTCTGCATTTTCCGAAATAAAGAAAAAAAGAATTGTAACAAAAGAAGCAACAAAGCACTGAAGTATCAACGCCCAATTAATCTTTTTATTCATCCAAATTTCTTTCATCACATTACAAAACCGATTCAAAGCAAATAAAGTTACCAGCATCAAAGCTATAATTAGCATCATCCCTAAAGCATTTTCCATTGTTGCACCTCAACAAAATATTAAAATTAATCGGGTTTAAATCTTTATCAATCCACTTTACGATTTTCTCACATACTTCAGCGAAAACTCTATACTAAAGGCACTTATAGCAATTTACTAAACCAATTCACTGAACACCCTGCAAAACTACCGGCGACCCACAAGAGGCGTCCAGTTTTCAGCCCAGGTGTGATTTGTGCTTTCGCCCATCGCGGCTAAAGAGGTTGTCATAAATTCAATAAACACCCTGACTTTGGCGGGTAAATATTCCCGCTTCGGGTAGATGGCAAACACACCATTATCAGGCTGTGGCGGCCTGAAATAGGGATACAGGGATACTAAACTGCCGTTGTTCAAACCCTGTTTTGCAAGAAAGTGAGGTAGTTGGGCAAAGCCCAGACCATCGGCACACATATTGGCCATGGTTTCGCCATCATCAGTGATATGCGTTCGTTTTAATTCATAAGGAACATATTCACCCTGCTCATTTGGCAAAAAGATGGGCTGTAGCTGTCGTGTCTCTTTGATACGAAATCCAATCCAGCTGAGCTGATGAAAGTCATCGGTACATTGGGGGGTGCCTTGTGCGGCTAAATAATCTGGTGAGGCGCAGACAAGAAAGTCCATCGGGCTCAGTCTCCGGGCCACCAGGCGGCTGTCCTTGACATAACCCGTACGCAGCGCGATATCAATATCGTTTTCAATGATATCTGCGTGTAAATCATTGATTTCAAGATCTAACTGGATGGCTGGGTAACGCTGACAGAATGCCTGCAGCAAAGGACGAAGATAGAGATGACCGTAACAGACGGCCGAGCTGATGCGCAGCATACCGCTGGGTGAATCATTCAAATGCTTGAGCTCATCTTCGCAAACGGTGAGATCTTGGATCATCTTGCGCACTGTATCGGCATAGCGCTGACCCGCGGCGGTAATTCGCAATTGCCGGGTAGAACGCTGAAAGAGCGTCAGTCCTAACTGCGCTTCCAGGCGGCTGATTGCCTTACTGACCGTCGATGGATCCGTGTTACAGGTTCGTGCCGCTGCCGCAAAACTCTCACCATCACACGTGGCTAAAAATATTTCTAATGACCTAAGTTTATCCATTTCTGCGCATCAAGCGTTTATTCGTTGGCTGACTATAACAATAAAAACTCATGAATAGTATTCACGACTCAAAGGGGTTTCGACCTGTTTTTCTTCCTTTTTCTGAACCTTAACATTCAGGCGTCACTAACAAACCGTGTTACGTCAATGAGGCATTATGTTCAGAAAAGTATCCGTCAATCATCCACTGGTCTATTTTTTCCTGGCATTTATCACGATGGCCGGGCTTTCCTATATTAACTTTCTTCCCGGTTTGGTGAATGCACTCGCAGGCAGTATTGGTTTTAGTGATGCACAAGCCGGACAGCTTGTTGCACTCAATGGCTACGGTGGGCTTTTGGGGAGCACGATGGCTATTTTCCTGGTGCGCCGAATGCCTTGGCAGCCGGCCATGTATACGTTTTTAGCCCTGTTAGCTGTCATAGATACCGGAACCTTATGGATTGAAGACTATGGTGTCATGCTCGGCTGGCGCTTTTTAGCCGGGCTTTTCGGTGGGCTTTGTGTCGGGATCGGCTTTTCTGTACTGGCCAGATTAAACAATCCGGATCGTGCTTTTGGTACCTTGTTACTTATTCAGTTCAGTCTGGGCGCTTTGGTGATTTACCTGCTGCCGGCACTCGAAATACTGCTGAGTGCTTATGCCGTTTTTTATGTCATGGCAGGCTTTGCCCTACTGAGCCTGATTATGATGCTGTTTCTGCCTTCTCTTGCCAGCGAGCGCAAACCAGTCAAACAAGCGGGGCTGTTGTCAGAACTGAATGGAAACGCGGTGTTATTGATGCTGGCTATCGCCGCCTATCAGCTTGCCGCCAGCGCTATCTGGACTTATGTCGGGCGCATCGGCCTCGGGGCAGGCATTCGCGCGGATCATGTCAGTCTGTTTATCGCAATCACCGGATTGCTGGGGCTATTGGGAGCAATGCTTCCTGTGATCAGCGGCAACCGTTTGGGTCGGTTATCCTGGGTGATCACGGGTGTGACTTTGTCGATCATTTCCGCGCTCTTGCTCAGCGTCTCACCGCTTACCCCGCTTTTTTATGTCACTTCAATGGCGCTGCTGTTTTTTTCCTGGCCCGCGGTTCAGTCTTATTTGTTAGCGGTAACGGCTGACATGGACAGCACAGGGCGCCTTTCAGCGCTGGCGGCTGTTGTTTCTTCCGTCGGCTTAGCAACAGGTCCGCTGCTCGCTTCCGGCTTATCAGAGCGCGGTAACTTTTCGGTCATGCTGTATGCCAGCGCCCTGGTCTTTCTCTCGTGTCTCTTTCTGTTATTCAAGCCTGTTCAGGCACAGGAAAGAACGAAAACCGGTGCACTGCCATCTCACTATCAGCCAAACACGACTCGCTATCAACCAAACACTAAGGACCCAATATGATCCGCTATCTGTTCAGCAAAATGCTTCTGGCATTCAAAAACCGTTACGATTACGACATTCGTTATCAGCAGGATATTCTGAAAACCGATCTCGGGGCTTTCCTGAAATTTATGGGATTTCAGACCATGGCTTCTCATTCGGGGAATTTGCCCGCGGGGCCGCTCTATGCCGCCAGAATACGCGCCATTCTCACGGACGATTGCGGCCCATGCACACAGTTGGCGGTCAATATGGCCTTAGAGGCAAAAATAAGCCCGGAGATTGTACAAGCCATTATCAATAAAGATTTAAACAATCTGCCTGACGAGATTGCCCTGGTGGTGAAATTTACTGAGTGTGTACTGGCTCATCACCCTGAAGCGGATGATTATCGTGAGAAAATACTGGCCCTGTGGGGTCCCAACGGACTGATTACGATTGGTTTTGCCATCAGCGCTTATCGGGTTTATCCCGCCCTGAAATACACTTTGGGCTACGGAAAAACCTGTCATCGAATTCAGATCAACGCATCATCCATCACACCTGAGCGGGAAGCGGCTTTAACCGGGGAGTCTCAGCATGCTGAATAAATGGCGCATTGGAATAGCGGCACTGCTCGGATTGGCAGCCTTGGGGAACGGCGTATTGATGACGATCGCCCCTGAACCCTGGTATTGGATGGTGCCGGGCGTGCCCGATCGGGGACCGTTCAATCAGCATTTTCTGCGCGATATTGGCATGAATTACATCCTGATCGGGATGGCTTTTATTTGGGGAGCGATTTACACCAGACAGCAGTTGATACTTTGGCTGATGCCAACGGCCTGGCTAGCCGGCCACGCCATTTTCCATGTGTGGGAAGTACTTGTTGGCATTTGCGGGCCCGAATTTCTGATCATTGATTTTGGCGGCGTTACACTGCCCGCATTGCTGGCGCTGTGGCTGATTTTTAGCAGTTATCAGGAACAGGCACATGAATAGTGCAAAGATGGTTTTTTTACTGCTTAGTCTGGGCATAACACTGGGGACAATACTGGCTATCGTGGCCCTCGACTTCAAAGCGCAACAACCCAAGGCCCAACAAGCCAGGACACAACAAGCCATTGAATGGCTGGACAACCCGCGCAATGTGGCCAATTTTAACCTTGAATCTGAAGCCGGTGAGTTTACGAACCAATCTTTATTGGGGCATTGGAGCATCGTATTATTTGGCTTTCTCCATTGCCCTGACATCTGCCCGACCAGTCTGGCACAGCTATCAAGACTCTCTGCTGCCCTGGCAGAAAACTCCGGCAAACATGATGTTACTTTTGTTTTTGTATCGGTTGATCCCGGGCGAGATTCCGTTGCCAAGCTCAGCCAGTATTTACATTACTTTGATGCCTCAATTCTCGGTGCTACAGGAAGCGAAGCGCAGATAAAGCGATTTGCTGACAGTCTGGGTATCCGGTTTGAAGTCTCAGCAAACCAGGAGGACTACAGCGTTGCGCATTCCATTAAATTTTCCATTATTGACCCTGAAGGCGTGTTTCGCGGGCGGTTTAGCCCGGACTTCGATATGCCCAGCTTGATCCAGGATCTTGCAGCCAAACTGAAACAAACCCCAAATGCCCGTACACAGGCTACAGCAAGGTCGAAATGATGCCGCTTACAATCCAATAATTGCTTTGCCGCTCATGGGTTTATAAAAATAAAACCCTTGAATCAAATCAACACCCGATTTTTTCACCAGATCAGCCTGGGCTAAGTCTTCGACACCTTCGGCAACCACAGTCGCACCTTTCTCGTTACACAGATTCACCAGAAATTTCACATAGGTGCGAACTGAAGCGTTCTCTTCCATTTTTTTGATAATAGCTCTGTCCAGCTTGAGCTGGGTGAACGGGATAGAAAAAAGGTATTGAACGATGTATAGCCGGAGCCAAAATCATCCAGAGAGATGGTGAACCCGGCCTGATCCAATGCCAGTAACTGTTGAACGGCAAAAGGGTTCGACTCAAGAATGACAGATTCTGTCATCTCTATCGTCAGATTTTCTGGTTGTAGTTGATAGTGGCGAACGATAGCCAGAAAATGGGCAACAAAGTCAGGCTGCATCAGCTGAATAACCGATACATTCACCGACGTCTTAATCACGCTGGAATGGGCCTCTCTGTATTGATGTAAAAATTCACATGCCAGCACAAGTACATGGTACCCCAGTTCGACAATATCTCCGTTTTCTTCTGCAATACTGATAAATTCAGTTGGCATGATCTCGCCATAGCGGACGCTGTTCCAGCGAACCAGAGATTCCACACTCACTATTTTTCCTGTTGAGGCACAGACAATGGGTTGAAACAGTAAATAAAACTCTTTGTCTGTAATGGCTTTTTTTATTCCGGTTTCCAAAAAGAGATGGCGTTCAATCGAGCGTTTTTCGTCATCTGCATAGAATGAAATACAGGTGCCTTTTTCCGAGCCATGCCGCATGATTAACGTCGACTTATGCAATAAAGAATCAGCATCTTCATTAAGGTGATGATTTTCCATTAACAAATAAACACCCACATTCAGTGCCTGTAATGTCGACTGATGAAAAGAGCGAAAACGTTGTTCAAAGTCAGTGAGCACTGAGCCAATTTGCTGTTTCAAGACGCTCTCAGAAAAAACGCCCATTTGTAACACAACAAATTCATCTGGCTGAGTTCTGTATACGTTTTTCGAGCCAAAAGCTTCTTTCAGACACTCAGCACAAAGTAAAATAATACCGTTACCTGCCTGGTAACCAAACACATCCATTATTTGGTTTATTTTATTTAATCCAAACGTCATTATGGCCGCTTGATTATTGGCTTCCAGTAATTCTGTCAGGATTTCAGCTAATTTACGTCTGTTATTAAACCCAGTCAGTGAATCACAATAAGCCAGCTGATACAGCTTATCCTCATAATGTTTTTTTTCAGTGATATCTTTATGAGCGCCAACCATATACAGAAGTTTACCGCTGTCATCGGCATGAATCACACCGACCGCTTCAATCCAGTGGTACTCCCCTTGCCGGTTACGCACACGATACTGACTGATAAATCGGGTTATTTTCTCGGTCACCTGAGCGTTAATATTTTGAATAAACTGGCTTTTATCATCCGGATGCATAATCGCAATCCACTCATCCAGTGGTGAACCATGTAATGACACATCGAAGTTTTCATAAAAGCGAGTGTTATAGAAATTCACCATATTATCTGGTGTCATTTCCCACAAACCTTCACTGCCAGCATCAAATATTTCCAACAACCTATGCTGGTTATTAACAGCTTTATTGTCGATAATGTCAGGTATCACGTTAAGCCCAGTTGATTGTCTGTAAAAATGAGGCGCGTAATATACCACACAAGGATAAGCGATTAAAATATCAACAATATTGAATAACTAGTCTGCACGTGAAAACAGCGAAACATACTGATTGCTATTGACAGGATAGAATGATGCCCTGAAAAAGTATTGAAAATTCAGGTAAAAAAGATGTGCGTATAGAACAAGTTTTTTCAGGCCAGCCTTCACCTCAGTCTGGAACACACAGAGCACGATCCACGATGCTCTGTGTGTTCCAGACTGAGTCACTTTTTAGCCATGCTGAGCCAGATCTTTGCCTAACGCTAATAGCTTCTCGCCGACCATAGGCCGATAGAAATAGTAGCCTTGTATTAAACCGATGCCGGTTTTTCTGACGAGTTCAACCTGAGCAAGATCTTCGATCCCTTCTGCGACCACAGAAATCCCTTTTTCACGACACATCGCCACCAGGAATTTAACATAGGAGTATACAGAAGAATCATCAGCCATTTTTTTGACGATGCATCTGTCGAGCTTGAGCTGAGTAAAAGGAATAGAAAAGAAGGTGTTTAATGAGGAATACCCAGAGCCGAAATCATCCAGTGAAATTGAAAATCCTAATTCATTCAGAATCAGCAACTGTTCAACAGCAAATGCATTGGTTTCTAATACCGCCGATTCTGTCACTTCCACTGACAGATAACTCGGGGATAGCTGATACTGATTGACAGTTGCCAAAAATTTACGAACAAAATCTGCCTGCATCAACTGAATTACAGAGATGTTCACCGATACTTTGAAATCATGCTGGTGCTGTCTGCGATACTCCGCAATATATGAGCACGCCAAATGCAGCACATGATACCCCAACGGAATAATGTCCTGATTGGCTTCGGCGATGCCAATAAATTCACCCGGATTAATTTCGCCATAACTGGCACTGTGCCAACGGAGCAATGATTCGACACTCTTGATCTTCCCTGTCGTTGCGCAGACGATTGGCTGGAACATTAAATAGAATTCATCATCCTGAATAGATTTCTCTATACCGGTTTCCAGAAAAAGATGCCGCTCAATCGCCCGTTGTTCATCGTCCGCATAAAACGCAATGCGTGAATCGTGCTCTTTACCGTGGCGCATGACCAGCATGGATTTGTATAAAATCGATTCTTCATCTTCAGCCGCTGCGGAACCACCGGGCAATTGATAAACCCCGGCATTTAACTTTTGAATCGTGGTATCGTGAACGGCGCGAAATCGCTGATCAAACAATGTGATCGCTTTATTAATCGTGCCGCATAGCGTCGATTTTTCAGGGCAGTTTTTGAGCATAACAACAAATTCGTCGGAATACGAACGGAAGATCAGATCGGTGTCATTAAAGACTTCTGTTATCGCCTCAGCACACAGCTTTATCAACTGATTACCGGCCTCAAAACCAAACACCTCGACAAACTGGCTGAATTTCGTCAACCCAAAAGTAATGATGGTGCCTGAGACGCCATCTGCCTGGATCGCTTTGAGTTGCTCAACCAATTGCCGTCGATTCCATAAACCCGTGAGTGAATCCTGGTAAGCTAATTGAAATAATTTTTCGTCATGCAATTTTTTTTCGGTGATATCTTTATGCGATCCAACCATAGACAGCAATTCGCCATGCTCATCGGTATTCAATACGCCAACTGCTTCAATCCAGCGATATTCATTCTGCCGGTTCCGAATCCGGTATTGGCTGGTAAAATAGCCGATTTTCTCCGTCACCTGTTGATTCACATTCTTCTGGAATTGTTCAATATCTTCCGGATGCAAAAGCGCAATCCACTCATCCATCGGAGAACCATTCAGGGTCACATCAAAATTTTCATAAAAACGCGTGTTATAAAATTGCACCACATTCCCTGGCGTCAGTTCCCACAGGCCTTCACTGCCCGCATCAAAGATTTCTAATAACCGATTCCGGTTTACAGCTAAATTGATGTTGATAATGCCTGAATTCACGCCGAGCCCAACTCACTAACCAGATCAAATAATGAGCGCGCAATATACCATATGAGGATATGCTAAAGTACAACAGTAAAGCGAATATGTGCCCCACCTGCCAATATCGAGAAAAAGCACCACTAAAAACTGACTTTGCTATAGAAGTCAAAATGATAACGCTGTTAATGCACCATTTTACGGAAGGTATGACTTGTCGCACATTTTCAGTAATGAAACCCGGTGCCTACCTCAATAAAGCTGTACACTTTTATTTACAGCCCGAAATCGTTTGGCTTTCTTGGCCAGTGATTGCCATCAAAATACTGTGTCAGGTGATCGATCAGTCCCCGCACCGCCGGTAATAGATATTCTCTTGCGGGATAAAGTGCATATACCGACATTGATTTAGGCACCCAATCCGCTAATACCACGGCTAACCTGCCCGTTTGAATATCGTCATCAACCAGATACATGGGTTGCACTGCAATTCCCGCGCCTTCTATCGCCGCGGCTTTCAATACGGTGGCTTCATTTGAAATGAACCGGCACGACACTTCGACCGACTCAGTGACGTTATTTTTCGTCAGGTGCCACACATGCTGCTCGAAACTACGATTACCAAGGCATTGATGATGGCTGAGATCCGCCGGTGTCTGTATATCTGGTGATCGCTCAAGATAGGCAGGTGACGCCACGATAACAGAGTCACAACCTGCAATCGGTTTACCGATCAATGACGGATCCGGCGCCATCGCTATACGAATGGCTAAATCGAATCTTTCTGCAATCAGGTCAGTTACCTGATCGCGGACATCGATTTCAACAGAGACCTCAGGGTTGAGCGCTAAAAATGGCTGGATTGCCTTCGCAAGCTGCGCATGAGCGAAAGACATACTGGTCGTTAATCTGATATGCCCGGTGAGCCGATCTGCAGGCTGCAAGGTCACCGCTATGTGCTCGGCCTGCTCAACCCAGAGTTTGATTTCTTTCAGGCATTGCTGGCCTGCAGTAGTTAATGCCACTTTGCGGGTTGTGCGCTGTAGCAGCCGGGCCTTCATCCACTCTTCCATGGTGTTGATGTACCGGGTCACCATCGAGCGGGACATCTCCAGCCGATCTGCTGTCGTGGTGAAACTTTCGGTCGTTGCGACATCAATAAACACTTTTGCTGCCGTGAGTCTGTCCATTCATTTGTCCGATTTAAGAAACAATGTTGTTGATAATTGATTCTATATCCAATCAAATGAAATCACTATGATGCATGCCATTCCCAATGACATTCGCTGGAGCGAACACATGAAAAAGACACTCTTAATGGCAGCCTCACTTGTCGCACTTTCTACCGCCACTCTGGCCGAAGCGGCGCCGCTTTCAACCCAGGTTTACAACGCCGATGGCAACAGCTTCCATGTGAATGCCACGCTGGTCTATGGCGAGCATGACGCTATGCTGGTTGATACCGGTTTTACCCGTGCCGATGCCATGCGTATCGCCGCTATGGTGCTGGACAGTGGCAAAACACTGAAAACCATTTTTATCAGCCAGGCCGATCCCGATTACTACTTTGGTGCACAAGTGCTCAAAGCGCAGTTTCCTGAAGCGCGCCTGATCACCACACCTGCAGTCCGTGCGGTGATTAAAGAGAAAATGGCGGGCAAACTGGCATTCTGGACCCCAAAAATGGGTGATAACGCACCAGTGAAAACCTTGCTCCCTGACGCGTATGAGCAAACCACTTTAACAGTTGATGGTGAAACCATTGAAATCCGTGACACCAGTGGCGAGCTGGCGCACCGCCCTTACCTGTGGATCCCGTCCAGTAAAACCGTGCTGGGTAATGTGGCCGTATACGGTAACGTTCACCTGTGGATGGCTGACGCACAGACTCCGGCTGAACAAACCGCCTGGACACAGCAACTGGAAGCTATGCAGGCACTGAAGCCGCAAACCGTCATTCCGGGCCACATGAAAGCAGGTACGCCAATGACTGCTGAAAACATCATGTTTGCACTGAGCTACCTGAAGGCATTTCAGCAAACCGTCAAAGCCAGTGACAACAGCCAACAAGTCATCGACACCATGGCGAAACGCTACCCGGACGCTGGCCTGCCGATGGCGCTGAGTATCGGTGCAAAAGTCCACATGGGAGAGATGAAATGGTAAGCGCTGCAGTCACAGTCCATTACTTTTACGACCCACTTTGCGGCTGGTGCTTCGGCGCCGCCCCGCTGATTGAACACCTGGCTGAGCGCGATGATATTGAGCTCATACTGCATCCCGGTGGCTTGTTTGACAGCAGAGTACTCGACAAAGCGAGTCGCCAGCACTTTCTCGACAGTGATCAGCGTATCCATGCTCTGAGCGGCGTCACCTTTGGCGATGCCTATCAGACAAAGATGCGCCATGCAGACCCTGTGGTTCTTGATTCGATGTTGCCGATCCGCGCTATTCTGGCGACAGCGCAATGTGGTTTCCCAGCAACCGACATGCTGAAACGGATCCAGATTGCCCATTATCAGCAGGGAAAAACCGCGCATTCCCCTGCAGTACTTGCTGAGTTGGCACAGGCAATGGGGATTGAAGCGGATCTCTGGCACGCAACATTCGAAGCAACGAATGAGCAGGATGCTATCTCAGAATCAATCCGGCAAATGATGCAGTATCAGCTTCAGGGTTACCCATCGATGATGGTGGAAAAGCAGGGAATAAGACAATCGGTCCCAGTGCAGTCTTTCTTTGGCAAACTGGATGCATGGGATGATTTTCTGAACCGCCTGTCTGAAAACGGCTGAATTCAATAGTGGTGAGATCAAAAAACCCAGCCTGAAAGCTGGGTTCTTGATGTCTTGCTGAACCAAAGTGAGCACATCACTTCAATCAAATATGGAGGCGCGTCCCGGAGTCGAACCGAGGTCCACGGATTTGCAATCCGCTGCATAGCCACTCTGCCAACGCGCCATTTTGTGATACCGCTTCATTGCTGCGGTGCGGGTGCTAATTTACTGATTTTAAAATTTGAGTCAAACACTAATTGATATTTTGCGTTTATTTGTTCAAATTTTCTCTCAACCAGTTAAAAACTGCACCAAAGTGTTTATGTCGCCGATAAAACAAAGGCCGGTCAGTGACCGGCCTTCTATTTTCCGCAGGGCAGAATCTTAATTCACTGACCACTGCGACAACGAACGTTTAAAGTCTTCATAGCCGAATTCATTCAGCTTCTGCACGTCGCCATTGGCACGCTGGCAGTAAATCGACGGCATTTTCAGGCCGTTGAACCAGTTCAGTTTCACCATGGTGTAACCGGCACTGTCCAGGATGTGCAGACGCTGACCAATTTCCAGCGGCTGATCAAACTGGGTGACACAGAACTGATCACCAGCCAGACACGAGCAACTGCCAATCACGTAACGGTGATCACCACTCTCGCTGGCACCAAGGATCGAAGCGGGTTCGTTATAGATGAGGGTATCCAGACGGTGCGCTTCGGTTGCACTGTCGACGATGGCCGTTTTGAGTTCGTTCTCAACGATATCAACAACCGTCACCACCAGATCTGTGGTTTGAGTAATGATGGCTTCGCCCGGCTCCAGATACAGCTGAACACCGTGTTTTTCTGAAAACGCTTTCAGTGCTGCGGCCAGTTTCTCAACATCATAGCCCGGCCAGGTGAAGAAGACACCGCCCCCCAGGCTCACCCATTTCAGCTGGTCCAGATACGTACCGAACTGCTCAGAAATGTCATCCAGCAAACGAATAAAGGCGTCCACATCTTTGTTTTCACAGTTCATGTGGAACATCACGCCGTCGATGCTGCTAAATACTTCCGGCTTGATATGATTGATCTGCACACCCAGACGAGAGAACTGACGTGCCGGATCGGCCAGATCCTGACCTGCATAACTGACACCAGGGTTCAGACGCAGACCCAGTTCAGCCTTGCCTTCCACCAAATGGCGGTGTGCGGCCAGCTGATTTTGCGAGTTAAAAATCATTTTATCGCAGATATCCGCGACTTCTTTGACGTCGTCTTCGCTGTAGCCCACGCTGTAGGCATGCGTTTCACCACCAAAGGTGTCATAACCCAGCTTGACCTCAAACGGGCCGCTGCTGGTGGTGCCGTCCAGGTAGGGTTTGATGATGTCAAACACGCCCCAGGTCGAGAAACACTTCAGGGCCAGAACCAGCTTCACGCCGGACAATTCTTTCAGTTTCTTGGCAATTTCAAGATTGCGGATCAATTTGCTCTCGTCAATCATGAAATACGGGGTTTTTAATTCAGGATGCTGCATATTCTAAGCTTCTATCTAAAGAAGCCGGTGTCGTTTCCAACGCCGGCTTGAATATGGTGAACTCAACAGTCGGTGACTTACTTGAGAATATTAATCAGTGGCTGGCGAGGTTCCAGCTCCTGAACATGCCAGTCCAGGCCAATTTTTGGCATGGTTGCCAGGAATGGATCCGGATCCAGCTGCTCCATATTGAACACACCGGCATCGGCCCATTTTCCGGCAAAGAACTGCAAAGCCGCAGTGATCGCAGGGACACCTGTCGTGTAGGCAATCGCCTGATGCTCAACATCTTTGTAAGCCACTTCATGATCAGCGTTGTTATAGATAAACACGCTGCGCGGCTCGCCACTTTTAGTGCCCTGCACCCAGGTACCGATACAGGTTTTACCGGTATAACCCGGTGCCAGTGTGGTTGGATCAGGCAGCAAAGCTTTCAGCACTTTCAGTGGCTCAACAACCGTACCGTCACCCAGCGTGACCGGTTCAGGACTCAGCAAACCGATGTCGCGCATGCAGTTGAAATAGTTCAGGTAACTGTCGCCAAAACCCATCCAGAATTCGATGCGTTTTGCCGGGATGAATTCTTTCATTGAACGCACTTCGTCGTGCGCCATGGAGTACACTTTTTGTGAGCCGACCAGCGGGAAATCAAATTCCATCATGCGGGTGTGGCAGCCAACCTGCTTCCACTCGCCGTCTTCCCAGTAGAAAGAGTCGCCCTGAATTTCCAGCATATTGGTTTCAGGATCGAAGTTAGTCGCAAATTTCTTGCCGTGATCGCCTGCGTTGACGTCCATCACGTCGATAGAATCAATCTCATCGAACAGATGCTTCACTGCATAGGCAGCAAAGACGCTGACGACACCCGGATCGAAACCGGCACCCAAAATACCTGTGATACCCGCTTCTGCAAATTTGTCACGGAAAGCCCACTGAGGGTCATAGGCTTCTGGCACTTGCTGGCCTTCGCTACAAAGGTCAACTGCCACTGATGTATCCAGATAGGACACTTTCGCCTGATAACAGGCTTCCATGATTGCAACGTTAACCCAAGGAGGACCAGCGTTAATCACAAGATCTGGCTGAACCTCTTTGATCAGTGCCACCAGGGCATCGACATCGTCAGCATCCACGGCACGAGCCTCAAGCTTCTTGCCTGGATCTTTCATATTGTTGCGACCCTTGATGGATTCAATGATCTGTTCGCACTTGTTCACAGTACGCGAAGCGATAGTAATATCACCTAACACATCATTGTTTTGAGCAGCTTTATGGGCAATAACCCAGCCAACACCCCCAGCACCGATTTGTAAAATTGCCATTTAATTCATTCCGTCTTCTTCAGATAAAACATTGGCTTGCTCCAGCCCCACTGGAGCAAGCCACGTCATTCAGTCAACCAGTGAACAAGCAAGCTGGTTAACGTCATTTAGCAGGTTCTCAAAATCTGCCATGGTCAGACATGGGTTGAGAATCGTAAGCTTGAGGGCAATTTTGCCATCAACTACGGTTTCACCCAATACTGCAACACCTTTCACCAGGGCCTCAAAACGCAATTTTTTGTTCAATTGGTCGAGATCAGCCTCGGTATTTCCGACATGGCGGAACAGTACCGTCGACAGCGCAGGATCAGCCAGTAGTTCAAACTCTTCAGACTGGTTAATCATGTCTGCAACCTGTTGTGTCTGACCCAGCAGATGGTCGTACATCGCACCCAGTGAATGGGTACCGACAGCTTGCATTGTCATCAGTACTTTCAGTGCATCAAAACGCTTGGTGGTTGCGATAGACTTGTCCACCAGGTTCGGTACGACATCGTCTTCACGGTTCAGGTAATCTGCATGATGCAGCAGATACTTGAAGTTACTCTTGTCTTTGATGATCACCGCACCACAGCTGATTGGTTGATAGAACAGCTTGTGGAAGTCCACACTGATCGAATCAGCACGCTCGATGCCGTGCAAACGCGTTTTGTGACGGCTCAGAATCAGCGCACCACCGTAAGCACCATCGACATGCAGCCACATATTATGCTGAGCGGCGATATCAGCCAGACCATCCAGATCATCAATCGCACCGTGATCTGTGGTACCCGCTGTACCGACGACCGCAAACGGCAGCAAACCATCACGCTTGAGTTCATCAATACGCGTAACCAGCGATGCCAGTTTGATGGTGCCGTCCGGATGCGTATCCACGGTTTCTACCGCATGCTCACCCAGGCCCATCAGCGACGCAGACTTCTGTACGGTGAAGTGCGATTTCTTCGAGCACAGAATGCGCATCTTGCCGGCATACTCAGGCAAGCCTTGTTTCTGAATGTTGTGGCCCGACTGGATATCTGCAAAACGGTCACGTGCCAGTAACAGCCCCATCAGGTTGCTCTGCGTACCACCGCTGGTGAAGACACCGTCCGCCTGCTTGTCGTAACCATAAACACCGCACAGCCAGTCGACCACTTTCTGCTCAACAAAGGTGGCAGCGGTAGACTGATCCCATGAATCCATGGATTGATTCAGGGCAGCAATGAATGCTTCAGCCGCAACAGCCGGCACCAGTGGCGGCGTGTGCAGGTGCGCAATGCAGTTCGGGTGTTGAACAATGATTGAGTTTTTGGCAATCAGTTCGCCCGCCTGATCAATCACGGCATCCAGCGGCAGTTGCTGATCATTCAATTCAATATTGTTGATCAGGTTTTTCAGCACCTGCGGTTCCATACCTGAGTATGGGGCCGTTGTACTTTCAAAGACTTGTTTCAGTACTTTCGTGGTCTGGTTCAGCGCCGCTTCGAACTGGTCAGCACCGCCTTCACCGGTTTGGATGAAGAAAGAGCGCCATTTGTCGGCATCGCTGGCCGCTGGCTTCTCAACCACTTTCGCCGGACCGGCAGTAGCGATAATCGCTTTGCTCAGTGCATCCAGCGCAAAATCAATTTGCTCCAGGCTGATGATCAACGGTGGCAGGAAGCGCAGAACTGAGCCCTGACGACCGCCTTTTTCGATGATCAAACCGCGCTCCAGCGCTGCACGCTGAATTTGCATGGTCAGTTGCGGATCCGCTTCCGGCTCACCGAATTTGTTTTTCTTGCCGCCTTTGACGATCTCAACACCCAGCATCAGGCCTTTACCACGCACTTCGCCGATACAGTCGACGTAAGTCGCAATGCGCTCCAAGCCTTCGCGCAGGTACTGACCTGCCACGCGGGCATGCTCAACCAGGTTGTCACGACGGATAATTTCCAATGCTTTCGCACCGGTTGCCATCGCCAGCTGATTGCCGCGGAAAGTGCCTGTGTGTTCGCCCGGACGCCAGGTATCAACTGATTTATCGAAAATCAGCAATGACATAGGCAAACCGCCACCCACAGCTTTAGACAAGCACAGGATGTCTGGGGTAACGCCAGATTCTTCAAACGCGAAATTGAAACCGGTTTTACCGATACCGCACTGAATTTCATCAAAAATCAGCAGGATGCCGTGTTCTTTGGTAATGCGGCGCAGTTCACGCAGCCAGAATGCCGGGGCAGGAATCACACCACCCTCACCCTGAACAGGCTCCACAATGATTGCAGCTGGTTTTTGTACACCGCTCTCATCATCGTTCAGCATCCGCTCCAGGTAACGCAGCGTTTGTTTTGCACCTTCATCACCGCCGATACCAAACGGGCAGCGCAGGCTGTACGGGAATGGCATAAAGTGGACGTCAGCCATCAGACCCTGGCGGCGTGCCTTGGTGTTCAGGTTGCCCATCATGGCCATCGTACCGTTGGTCATACCGTGGTACGCGCCATGGAAGGCCATCATCACGTTACGGCCCGTGGTTTGCTTTGCCAGCTTAATGGCAGCTTCTACGGCGTCTGCACCAGACGGACCACAGAATTGAATGCGAGCATTGGCAGCAAACTCATCCGGCAGGAAGTTCATCACTTCACGGATAAATTTATCTTTTACGGGTGTCGTCATGTCCAGCGTCTGATACGGGATGCCCGCATTCAGCTGGTCAATGATTGCTTGGTTAATCTCAGGATGGTTGTAACCCAGGGCCAGAGTACCTGCGCCTGCCAGGCAGTCCAGAAAGACCTGGCCACGACTGTCTTCAACCAACACACCTGTCGCTTTCATAATCGCCAACGGCAAACGACGCGGATAAGAGCGAACTTCCGACTCATAGTGCTCCTGACTGAGCAGCAGCTCATCTGGGGTCAGGTCATACAGGTCATGAACTACAGGAACATTGGACGCATGCTTGACATCGTCAAAATCAAACACATTACTCATTGGTTTTTAATCCAAAATAGTGAAGCCCACCAAAGGTGGTACTTTTGAGTATAAAAGACATTGATAAGTCAGTAACTTATCGGTAAAGCGCACTCAGCACACAACTAACAGCCCCAGCGATAAACATCACTGTAGTTTGATAGATAGTCAGCTGAAGACATGGTGATCGGACGATCAAGGCTCAGTAATAATACTGCAATTGGGTAAGACAAAGCTGATTTGGGTTAGAGACGTTAAAGTATTCACGTTGGGTTCCCTCAATGATGCCCTTGCTTCATTACGCAAGATTGCACTATTAATGCCCTTCTACTGACAGCGCCATCGCTAGCAGTACCTACGGATCGTCAACATGCAATCAGCCTGAGTTCATGATGACGGATGTGTCTCAGATATGTTGCCCCCTGAGATTGCGCGAAAAATAACATATTGCGCTTTTCATTGCCAAGCAGAATTTGCGATTGAATAAAAAAATTCATCCACTTTGTTTCAACACACTGGTTACAAGAGAAAAAGAAAAGCGGCCAAAGCCGCTTTCTCTAAATAGGTAGGTGATTGTTCTGTCACATATTGTCAGGGTGGAGTAAATCACCCTTTGCAGCTTTCAGATACAGGTACATTGACCAGTAAGTCAAAATTGTTGCAATGTAGAGGGCAACAAAACCCACAGTCTCCAGCAGCTCGTTGGGATGCCACAGCAACATCACCAGAGCGAACATTTGAGACGCAGTTTTTACTTTGCCAACCCAGGAGACTGCGATACTGGAGCGCTTGCCCAGCTCTGCCATCCACTCTCTGAGCGCTGAGATGATAATTTCCCGGCCAATCATGGTCATTGCAGGAATCGTCACCCAGACAGAATGATAATTCTCAGTCACCAGCACTAATGCCGCAGCCACCATGACTTTATCGGCAACCGGGTCGATGAAAGCACCGAATCTTGAGGTCTGGTTCAGCTTACGGGCCAGGTATCCGTCAAACCAATCTGTGATACCGGCTATGGTGAAGATAAGAGCGGTGGCAAACGGTGACCATTCGTAAGGTAGGTAGAAGGTAATCACGAAGAATGGAATGAGCACCAGCCTGACGAAACTCAGGATATTTGGAATTGTTAAGCGCATATTGTTCGTTCTTATGTTTAACGTATTGTGCCTGCCAACGAAAGCCTTTCCGCTGTAAACAGACCTTAAGGGTGCCGCAAAGCTAGCCGTGTTGCAATGCGTCGTATATTTTTTCGGCCAGAGATCGGCTTATGCCCGCCACTTTTTCAATTTCTTCCCTGCTTGCGCGTTTCAGTTCCTGTAATCCCCCCATGTATTTCAACAATGCCTGTCTGCGTTTCGGCCCGATCCCTTCCACATCTTCCAGTGTGCTGCGTTTACGGACTTTGCCACGCTGCGCCCGGTGACCACTAATCGCATGATTATGGCTTTCATCACGAATATGCTGAATGAGGTGCAGCGCCGGTGCATCGCTTGGTAATGAAAATTCTTCCCCGGTGACCAGTAGCAAGGTTTCCAGGCCGGGTTTGCGGGTCGTGCCCTTCGCCACCCCCACCAGCAGCGGCCTTTTCGGCCAGTCACTGCACAAGGGGCTCACCACCTCATGCGCGCGGGAAAGCTGCCCTTTGCCCCCGTCGATGAAAACAATATCGGGGATCTTATCAGGATCAATCTGTTTACTATACCTGCGATTCAGCACTTGTCCCATCGCAGCATAATCATCGCCGCCCGTGATACCGGTTATATTAAACCGTCGATATTCAGCCTTCACCGGCCCTTCCTGATTGAAGACAACACAAGAAGCTACCGTTTTCTCGCCCATCGTATGGCTGATGTCAAAACATTCCATACGGGAAAGTGAATCTAGTCCCAGCAATTCACGCAGTTCGGTCACACGCTGATGAACCGTCATTTTATGGTTGAGTTTGCTGGTTAATGCTGTCAGGGCATTCGTTTGCGCCAGTTTCAGGTAGCGGGCACGATAGCCTCGGGCCTGTGAACGCAGTTCGACTTTACGGCCGGCGACTTCAGTCAGCGCAGTAGACAGGGCCGCCTGTTCATCGCCCAATGACTCACTGACAAGAATGACTGAAGGGATGGTCCGCCCTTCCGCCTGATTGAAATAAAACTGACTGATGAAGCTGGTGATCACCTCGTTCATATCCGTATCGGCTGGCATACGCGGAAAATAACTCCGGCTGCCCAGCACCTTACCCTGACGGATGAAGAGCGCATGAATACACGCCATGCCTTTATCATGAGCGATGCCGATGACATCCAGATCATCATCGCTGTCCTGGCTGACAAATTGTTGTTCCTGGATTCGGCGCAGCGCCTGTATCTGATCCCGGTAACGTGCGGCCTTCTCAAACGCGAGCTGCTGACTGGCCACTTCCATTTTGTCTACCAGCGAAGTGATCACCTGGCGATCTTTGCCCTGTAAGAAAAGACGCACAAAATTGACCTGCTCTGCATAATCTTCATCACTGACGAGTCCCTTCACACAAGGGCCGAGGCAGCGACCAATCTGGTACATCAGGCAGGGGCGGCTGCGGTTAGCGTAGACGGAATCTTCACATTGACGAATCGGAAAGATTTTCTGCAGAAGGTGCAGACTTTGGCGAACAGCGCCTGAGTCCGGATACGGGCCGAAGTATTCGCCTTTGCGTTTCTTCGCCCCCCGGTGAACCGCCAGTTTTGGATGATGCTGGCCGCTCAGAAAAATATAGGGGTAAGACTTATCATCGCGCAGCAGTACATTGTATTTGGGGAGGTACTGCTTGATGTAGTTATGCTCAAGGATCAGGGCTTCTGTTTCGGTGTGCGTCACCGTGACATCGATTTTACAGATGTTGCGAACCAGCGCCCGGGTCTTTTCACTCGACACCTGAACACGGAAGTAGCTCGCCAGCCGTTTTTTCAGATCTTTGGCTTTACCGACATAAATAACGTCACCAGCCTGGTCATACATTCGGTATACACCAGGCTGGTTTGTAACTGATTTCAGGAAACTTTTTGCATCGAAGGTTTCTGACACTACAAGGTCTCTGTGTCTAACATGCCATGACGAATTGCGAGGTGGGTCAGTTCAACATCACCATTGATATCCAGTTTATTGAACAAGCGATACCGGTAGCTGTTCACCGTTTTAGGGCTTAAGTTCAATTGCTCGGAAATCTCGGTCACTTTCTGACCTTTGGTAATCATCATCATGATTTGTAATTCACGCTCAGATAAATCCTTAAACGGGTTCTCTGAGTTGGATGCAAACTGGCTCAGCGCCATTTGTTGTGCAATTTCCGGCGAAATATAACGCTGGCCACTATTGACCGTACGAATCGCGTTGACCATTTCATCGGCACCGGCCCCTTTGGTCAGGTAGCCGCAAGCACCGGCCTGCATAACTTTGGTCGGGAATGGGTTTTCCGTATGAACGGTCAGCACGATAATCTTCACATCCGGGTTGAAGCGAAGGATCTTTCGTGTTGCTTCCAGCCCACCAATGCCTGGCATATTCATATCCATCAGGATTATGTCGGCATGCTCGTTTCGACACCACTTGACGGCGTCCTCACCACTGATGGCTTCCCCTACCACTTTAATACCACGGACATCTTCCAGAAGACGTCGGATCCCTGTGCGAACCAGTTCGTGATCATCTACAAGGAATACATTGATCAAGCTGTATCTCCAATATGATTTGGCTCTGCACCCTGCCGGAATTGGCGGGATAACTTTTGCTGATAGTACCCAATTTTGCCTGAACTTGGAATGTTCTCACAGACTGTTTATGTGTAAAAGCACACGAATTACGCATCATATAAAGCCACATAAACAGATGAAAACATCCTGTTTCAGCCAGTTAAGTCAAAAATATACAGGGACTGTAATCTATGAAGCAGTGCAGAATAATATTCAGTATTACCGGGCTGTTATAATCCACAAAATAAAAAAATGCTACTCCCATATTCATTCATCATATTTATACTCATGCCCTGATTTATCTATTTCAGCCTCTTTGATGCCGAAGGCTGTCTTTTCACAGACTAGTAACATCCGTACCACTGCAACTGTTAACAAACACACCGCCCGGCAAAGCCGATACTCTGTACTGTCTAGTCCCTCGCCACAGCGTTGTCTTCACTTCAGTTTAGTTCAGCCCGCTTGTTGCCTACGGCATGCGACCGTAAAAAAGCTTGTCAGATCACAGAGTCTCTACATTAAAGCTCAACAAGCAGAGAATCATTCTATATTGATAAATATCAATAAGTTAACCTCACCACTCGCAAACAAACCCGCGCCATCATCGCAGCATATTCCACCAACAAATACTAAAATATACAGATGAAGATTCCGTTTTATTGATGACAGTTATATCAAAACCATGACTTGTTAGCTAAATCACAACATTTAGAAACAAATTTGACACAGATGGTATGACCCAACAGCACAAAAATGAAGCAACACATTGATTGAAAAGAGTTAACTGTAATTTTTCACCCAAGCTAATCTGTCACACAGCGTTAACACAAAAGTTGACTACTGGGTCAAGTATATCCAGAATTGACTTATAGGTCAGATCATGAGCCTGTGAGGAGGTCACTTGATTACTTTTTTGTTAAACCAGGACATTCGGGAAGAAGAGCATGTTTCCCCGAATATGACGGTACTGAACTACCTGCGTACCCATGTAAAGAAAACAGGCACCAAGGAAGGGTGTGGCTCTGGTGACTGCGGTGCCTGCACCGTAGTGCTGGGTGAACTTGTCGACGGAAAACTGCAATACCGCTCAGTCAACTCTTGCCTGACGTTTGTGTCTTCCCTGCATGGCAAGCAGCTGATTACGGTTGAAGATCTGCAAAATGCCAACAAGCAGCTGCACCCTGTTCAGCAAGCCATGGTCGAATACCACGGTTCGCAGTGCGGTTACTGTACACCAGGCTTTATTATGTCGATGTTTGCGCTGAGCAAAAACAAGCCAGCGGCCGATAAAGAAGATGTGATGGAAGCGCTGGCGGGTAACTTATGCCGTTGTACCGGTTACCGCCCTATCGTTGATGCAGCCCTGTCTCTGAGCCAGGAAGAACAGCTGATGGACCAGTTCGCAGAGCTGGAGCGTCAGACGGTTGCCAAGCTGTCCAAAATCAATCTGTCTAACGCCACGTTGAAACATGACGGCCAGTACGGCTTTTCTCCGACCTCAAGCGACGAGCTGGCCAATCTGCTGCTGACGCACCCGGATGCCCGCATGGTTGCTGGTGGTACGGATCTGGCTCTGGAAGTCACTCAGTTCCATCGCTCAATCGATAAACTGATTAACGTGGGCCTGGTCAGCGATATGAAGATCCTGACCGAGACCGAAAGCAGCATTGAAATTGGCGCAAACCTGCCGATTTCTGACTGTTATGCCACACTGAAAAAGTACTATCCGGATTTCGGAGAACTGCTGCACCGCTTCGCTTCTCTGCAGGTGCGTAATCAGGGCACTATCGGCGGTAACGTCGCGAACGCCTCGCCAATCGGTGACAGTCCGCCCCTGCTGATTGCCTTGAATGCGCAGATCGTACTGCGCCGTGGGAACGACCGCCGTACCCTGCCGCTGGAAGACTATTTCATCAGTTATAAAGTCACGGCCCAGCAGCCTTCCGAGTTTATTGAGAAAATCATTGTGCCTAAGCCTGTGATTGGCAGCCAGTTCCGTGCTTACAAACTGTCGAAGCGTCTGGATGATGATATTTCCGCCGTCTGTGGTGCATTCACGATTGCGTTGAGCGATGACGGAAAAGTAGCGGATGCCCGTATTGCCTTCGGTGGCATGGCTGCCGTGCCAAAACGTGCCGCCAGCTGCGAGGCCGCACTGGTGGGTCAGGCGTGGAATCTGGAGACGGTCAAGACCGCGATGGCAGCTTTGTCAGATGATTTTGAGCCATTGTCTGATTTCCGGGCCAGCAAGGAATATCGTGCATTAACGGCCGCGAATATGCTGCACCGTTTCTATCTCGAACAACAGTCCAACGGCCAAATTGAAACAAGGGTAACTGCTTATGTCTAATCATCACCATAACCCATTGAGTCACGATGAAATGGTGGCGAAATTCGCGCAGGATCTGACTTCCGGCGTGGGTAAAAGCGTAAAGCATGACAGCGCTGCCAAACAAGTGACCGGCGAAGCCGTTTACATTGATGACCGGCTGGAGTTTCCAAACCAGTTGCACGTGTATGCACGAACCAGTACGTATGCACACGCCAAAATTACCAAACTGGACGTCAGCCCGTGCTACGCCTTTGAAGGCGTCGCCATTGCCATTACCAGCAAAGATGTACCGGGTCAGCTGGACATCGGTGCAGTATTGCCGGGTGATCCCCTGCTGGCAGACGGTATTGTCGAGTTCTACGGCCAGCCCGTCATTGCGGTTGCCGCCAATGACATGGAAACAGCCCGTAAAGCTGCTCAGGCGGCCATCATCGAATACGAACCACTGGAGGCCGTATTAGATGTTGAAGAGGCACTGGCTAAGAAACACTTTGTCTCAGGCAGTCACCAGCACAAACGTGGCGACTCTGACGGCGCACTGGCGAGTGCGAAGCACGTACTGGAAGGCGATCTGCATATCGGCGGTCAGGAACACTTCTATCTGGAAACCCAGGTCAGCTCTGTGATGCCAACCGAAGACGGCGGCATGATCGTGTACACCTCGACCCAGAACCCGACTGAAGTGCAGAAACTGGTCGCTGAAGTGCTGGGCGTCCCGATGCACAAAGTGGTGATCGATATGCGCCGCATGGGTGGCGGTTTCGGTGGTAAAGAAACGCAGGCGGCAAGCCCGGCGTGTCTGGCTGCTGTGATTGCGCACCTGACCGGCCGCCCGACCAAAATGCGTCTGCCCCGTATGGAAGACATGGTCATGACGGGTAAACGCCACCCGTTCTACAACCAGTATAAAGTCGGTTTTGATGATGACGGTCGTATTCACGGTATTGATATTACGGTATCTGGTAACTGTGGTTATTCACCGGATCTGTCGAATTCTATCGTCGACCGTGCCATGTTCCACTCTGACAACGCCTATTATCTGGGTGATGCCACAGTGACAGGTCACCGCTGTAAAACCAATACAGCGTCGAATACCGCTTACCGGGGTTTCGGTGGTCCACAGGGCATGATGACCATCGAACACATCATGGATGAAATCGCCCAGCATCTGGGCAAAGATCCGCTGGATGTGCGCAAGGTGAACTACTATGGCCATGATGATCGCAATGTCACCCACTACTATCAGAAAGTGGAAGACAACTTCATTCATGACATTACCGAGCAGCTGGAAGCCAGCAGTGAGTATAAAGCGCGCCGTAAAGCCATTGCTGAGTTCAACAAAACCAGTCCGATTCTGAAAAAAGGCCTGGCGCTGACACCGGTGAAGTTCGGCATCTCGTTCACAGCCACATTCCTGAACCAGGCCGGTGCACTGATTCATATCTACACCGATGGCAGTATTCATCTCAACCACGGTGGTACCGAGATGGGTCAGGGTCTGAATATCAAAGTGGCACAGGTGGTCGCTGAAGTATTCCAGGTCGATATCGACCGGATTCAGATCACGGCAACCAATACCGACAAAGTGCCGAATACATCACCTACGGCAGCATCATCTGGTGCGGACCTGAACGGTAAAGCGGCTCAGAACGCAGCGTTGACCATCAAGCAGCGCCTGATCGACTTTGCCTGCAGCCACTTTAAAGTTACTCCGGAAGAAGTGATCTTTAAAAACGGTCTGGTGCAAATCCGTGAAGAACTGAAAACCTTTGAAGAAATCATTCAGATGGCTTACTTCAACCAGGTTTCGCTGTCGAGCACAGGCTTCTACCGTACGCCTAAGATTTACTACGATCACGAGAAAGCCCGCGGTCGCCCGTTCTATTACTACGCCTACGGTGCTGCCTGTGCCGAAGTGGTCCTGGATACCCTGACCGGTGAGTACAAGATCCTGCGTGCTGACATCCTGCATGATGTCGGGGCATCGCTGAACCCGGCGATTGATATCGGCCAGGTTGAAGGTGGCTTTATTCAGGGTGTGGGCTGGCTGACCACAGAAGAGCTGGTGTGGAACGATCAGGGCCGTCTGATGACCAGCGGTCCGGCGAGCTACAAGATCCCGGCCATTGCTGATATGCCGATTGATTTCCGCACACAACTGCTGGAAAACCGCAGCAACCCTGAAGACACAGTCTTCAACTCAAAAGCCGTGGGTGAACCACCGTTCATGCTGGGTATGTCGGTCTGGAGCGCCATTAAAGATGCCATCCGTTCAGTTGCTGAACCCGGTACTTTAGTGAAACTGGACACCCCGGCAACACCAGAGCGCGTACTCTGGGCAATCAACGAAGTGCAACCGTCTTCGTCTCAACCTTTCCTGAGTCGCAGGAAGAAAGAAGAGGCAGAGACAGCAACCAGTGAACAAGCCCAGTAAAAACAGCCAAAAGTAGTATATGGCGGGCCTTCGGGCTCGCCTGATGAGGAAAGCGCGATGTTTAAAGACAACTGGATTCATGCCCTGGCTGAACTGGATCAACGTGGTGAACCCTGTGTCATGGTCACTGTGCTGGCTGACCGGGGCTCAGTCCCCCGCGATGCCGGCACCAAAATGCTGGTGACCCGTAACGAGATCATCGCCACCATTGGCGGCGGCCATCTGGAGCACAAAGCGATCAAACTGGCACGGGAAATGCTGCTGACCGGAGACAGACATCCGCGAGTCGAGCACTTCAATTTAGGTGCCAGACTGGGTCAGTGCTGCGGCGGAATGGCCACCCTGAGCCTGGAGCCGATTGGCCAGCAACAACACCATCTGGTGCTTTTTGGTGCAGGCCATGTCGCCAAAGCATTAATCCATATTGTCAGTACATTGCCTTTTCGCGTGACCTGGATCGATCAGCGGGAAAGTGAATTCCCTGCCGAGCTGCCACTCGGTGTGACCAAGCTGGTGTCTGATGATCCGGTTGGCGAGATCCGCGATATGCCTGCCAACAGTTATTATCTGGTGATGACGCACAATCATCAGCTGGATTTTGAGCTGGCAAGGGAAATCCTCAACAGAAATGATACTGCCTATTTTGGCATGATAGGGTCGCTGACCAAGAGGAAGAAGTTTGATTATCGACTGTCACAACGCGGCTACGATGATGAAACCATACGGCGTATGGTCTGCCCGATAGGCATTGATGCCGTCAAGGGTAAGCATCCGGCAGAAATTGCGGTTTCCGTCGCAGGCGAGCTGATTGCCCACTATCAGGGCGAAACCCTGGCCGATAAACGCGAGGACTCTGCTGCCACAGAGCCCAATGACAGCCCCGACAATCAAGTCGCCTGACAGCGATTAACGAAGGATAAATACATGACATTACAACGCACGGCTTATCGCTCAGCGATTTTACACAGCATTGCCGACCCCCAGGAAGTCGGCCTTGAGAACAGCTTTGAATTTTTTGAAGACGGTGTTCTGGTGGTTGAGAACGGCCACATTCTGGATGTGGGCCCGGCTGACGAAGTACTGGCTCGCCACCCGTCCGGTATGGCCGTCACACAGTATGCGCACAAGCTGATCACCGCTGGCTTTATTGATACCCATATTCACTATCCGCAAACGGGCATGATCGCCTCATACGGCGAGCAGTTGCTGGACTGGCTGGAGAACTACACCTTCCCGGAAGAGCTGAAGTTCAAAAACCCGGTTTATGCACGCCAGGTCGCTAACATATTCTTTGATGAACTGGCCAGCAACGGGACAACCACCGCCCTGGTTTTCGGTACAGTGCATAAAGAATCGGTGGATGTGTTTTTCGAAGAAGCCGAGAAACGCAAACTGCGCATGATTGCCGGTAAAGTGTTGATGGATCGCAACGCGCCGGATTACCTGACAGACACCCCGGAATCCGGTTATCAGGACTCAAAAGCGCTGATCGAAAAATGGCACAACAAAGACCGTCTGCTGTATGCAGTGACGCCGCGTTTCGCGCCAACCAGTACCCCAGAACAACTGGCCACAGTCGGTAAACTGCTGGAAGAGTATCCGGATGTGTACATGCACACTCACCTTTCTGAAAACAAGAAAGAAATTGAGTGGGTGCTGGAACTCTTCCCCGAGCGCGACAGCTATTTAGATGTGTACGATCATTACAAGCTGCTGAAAAACAGAGCGGTTTTTGCCCACGGTGTACACCTGACCGACTGTGAATGCAAACGCCTGTCTGAAACTGGCTCAGCGATTGCTTTCTGTCCGACCTCTAACCTGTTCCTTGGCTCCGGCTTGTTTAACCTGCCGAAAATGGAGCAGCACGGGATTCGTGTGGGAATGGGGACAGACGTCGGTGCCGGCACCAGTTTCTCGCTGCTCCAGACCATGGGCGAAGCTTATAAGATTCTGCAATTGCAACAGCAAAAACTGCATCCGCTGAAATCTCTGTATCTGTCGACCCTGGGCGGTGCCAAAGCGCTGTACCTGGACGACAAGATCGGTAACCTTGCGCCCGGTAAAGAAGCGGATTTCGTGGTCCTGGATCTGCACGCCACCCCGTTAATGTCTTTCCGCATGCAACAAGCAAAAACGCTGGAAGAACAACTGTTTGTACTGATGAGTCTCGGCGATGACCGCACCGTCAGCAAAACCTTCGTCTATGGCGAAAAAGCCTACGATGCCGAAGGCACAACCGAACCAGAAATGGTAACTAAGAAAAAAGCGAGCTAAAAACTCGCGTCTCCACAATGCGTCTATCCTTGCCCGTCCCGGTATTCACGTCTCTAACACCGCCGCGGACGGGCGTTTTTTATCTTGCCTGCTTCTGTCTGTATCTAATTTACAGCACCTTATGCGGTCCGAAACACTCATAATGCATCTGGGATTCGCTTACGCCTTTCTCTTTCAACTGCTTAGCCAAATGCTGCATGAAACCTACAGGTCCACAGAAATAGAAAGTGGTGTTGTGCCAGTCAACCGCCGTATCCAGCTTACTGAGATCCAGAAATCCTTCAAAGTCCGCGGTGACACCCTGTGGCTCGCGATACCAGACATGGCTGCTAACCCCCTCGGTTGTATTTGCAATCTCTTCCACATGGCTGCCAAACGCATGCTGACAGTGGCTTTCGGCAGCATGCAGCCAGTGAACCGGCGCCTGGTGGCTGTCTTTGATGCTTTCCAGCATCGCCAGCATAGGTGTCAGGCCTACACCAGCCGAAATCAGGGCAACAGGCTGAGTCGCTTCAGAACGGAAGAAGAAGTCACCAGATGGTGCAGCCAGCTGAACTTTATCACCCACCTTCAGGTGCTGATGCAGATAGGATGACACAGTCCCCAGCGCTTCACGCTTAACTGAAATTCGGTAAGTCTCACCATTAGGGGCACCGGACAGGCTGTACTGGCGGATTTCCTGGTTGTCAAAGCCATCCGGTTTCAGATAAATACCAATGTACTGCCCCGGTTGGTAAGCCGCGACGGGTTGGTCGTCTGTCGGCATAAACACAAAACTGGTAATCACATCGCTTTCTGGTGTTTTTGCCACCAGCTCAAATT
This sequence comes from Photobacterium sp. Hal280, assembly GCF_037162255.1. Taxonomy (NCBI): domain Bacteria; kingdom Pseudomonadati; phylum Pseudomonadota; class Gammaproteobacteria; order Vibrionales; family Vibrionaceae; genus Photobacterium; species Photobacterium sp. Hal280. Next base: position 1,272,744 of record NZ_JARLUO010000005.1, on the reverse strand, counting down.
CCCGGGTGCCGCGCCAGCCACCGGTTTTGGCTTCATTTTCCTGGTAAATCGCCTCTTCACGGTCAATAAACACAGTAGACAACAAGCCGTATGCTTCAGCCCACGCATCCAACACCGCCTGTCCCGGAGCGAACAATTCATTAATGGTTCCAAGTAAGTGCTCGCCCACAATCGCGTACTGCTCAGCCGTAATGTTGAAGCTGGCATGTTTCTGGGCAATTTTCTCCACCACGGGCAACAGCACTTCCAGATTATCGATATTCGCAGCATAGCCGTACACCGCATTGAACAAAGCTTCGCGCTGACGGCCGCTGTCCTGATGGGTCAGGTTAAAAATATCTTTCAGCTCTGGGTGATGACGGAACATACGATCATAAAAATGTGCGGTGAGTTTCGGGCCGGTTTCGGCTAAAAGCGGTGCGGTGGATTTCACGATATCAATGGTGTTCTGACTCAGCATAGCGGCTTCCTTTAAAGATGTATTTATGATGCATGTTTTAAAGTTGTATCTTAAATATATCTTTTAGTCAATAAAGGAATTACACTTGCCGTGGGTGTTGAAAGAGGAAAAAATGTGCAACTGACCAACTTTACTGACTACGGATTAAGAGCTTTGATCCTGCTGGGAGCCTTGCCCGACGGTGAACTCACCAGTATCAGTCACGTCAGTGACACGTTCGCTGTGTCCAGAAACCATATGGTGAAAATCATCAATAAACTGGGTCAGCTGGGCTATGTGAAAACCGTCCGCGGAAAAAATGGCGGGATATGCCTGGCAATGCCAGCGAGTCGCATCATTGTGGGTCAGGTGGTCCGGGATCTGGAACCGCTGCAAGTGGTGAACTGCGCCCCGGAGTTCTGCCATATTACGCCAGCCTGCCGTCTGAAATCCTATCTGGCGAAAGCCAAAGACGCCTTTCTGGCAGAATTAGACCAATGCACCATCACCGATCTGCTGGCAGATAACCAGGAGTTGCTGATTTTGCTGACCAGGCCAGCGTAAAGCTCAAAAAAAGCCCCGATACAAAACGTATGGGGCTGGTCACATATTATGGATTGATATGTAAAGGAGATTATCTGCCCTTCTTACCCGGGTTTCAGCCTGAGCCACACAGCACGCTTACTCCATCAGATTGCCATCTAATTTATGGACTTCGCATGCTTGTTTCCAAGCTGTAGCACCGGGTATATCCAGGCTAACGGACTATAAAGTGGGGGCTTTCGCCCCCGAGGGGACTACAGTTGCGCACCTTGCTTAACCCAGTTTCCGATCAGCTTACGCTCGTCATCGGTCATCTGAGTCAGGTTACCCAGCGGCATCACTTTTGTTTGTACCGCCTGAGCCACGATGCGAGGTGCATTGACTTTGATTTCTTCCGGTGTATCCAGTATCACACCTGCCGGCGCTGTCGAGAACGCAGCGTGCGTCGGTTGTGCTGAGTGACACACTGAGCAACGCTCCTGAATCACATCATTTACCTGAGCAAAACTGACGCCATTGCTGGCTGGCTGAGCCGCTGCTGCCGTGCCGGTTTCCGCCTGAGCAGTCGCTGACTCTGCTTTGGCTTCTACAGCAGGGACAGACGCAGCAGGAACAGCACTCTCACCCATTTTACTTGCGTAAGGCGAGGTCACAAAGGCCAGAGCAATCATGCCCAGGGCTGCGACAGGCACTGTCCAGGCAAACTTCTGGCTGCCATGACGGGTGTTGAAGTAGTGCCGCACCAGGATACTGAAGACCGCCAGACCTGCCAGGATCAGCCAGTTATATTCTGAGCCATAGGTGCTCGGGAAATGGTTACTGATCATGATGAACAGTACTGGCAACGTCAGGTAGTTGTTATGACGTGAACGCAGCAGGCCTTTCGCTGGCAGTACAGGATCCGGTTCGCGGTTCTCTTCAATGGCTTTGACCAGACCACGCTGAGCCGGCATGATCACGAAGAATACGTTACCGACCATGATGGTACCGATGATCGCACCGACATGGATGTATGCACCACGCCCGCTGAACACCTGGCTCAGGCCATAGGCTGCAGCCACTAAACCGAAGAACAGAATAATACCCAGCAGCATCGGCTTCTTGCCTAGCGCAGAATCACACAGCAAGCTGTAAATAATCCAGCCCGCAGCCAGGGAACCCACACCCAGCGCTACTGAAGCCGTGGCACTCAGGCCAGAGCCCGGCGCAACCAGATAGATATCCGCATTGAGGTAATACACCACACCCAACAGCAGGATACCTGTGATCCAAGTGAAGTAAGCTTCCCACTTAAACCAGTGCAGATTTTCAGGCATGCTTGGCGGTGCCAGTTTGTATTTTTCCAGGTGGTAAATACCACCGCCGTGAATGGCCCAGAGATCACCAGACAAGCCAGTTTTCGGATTGACACGGTTCAGGTTGTTTTCCAACCAGACAAAGTAAAATGAGGCACCAATCCAGGCGATACCTACAATCATGTGAACCCAGCGAATTGCCAGATTCAGCCATTCCGTCATATGTGGATCCATAACGAACTCCTGTTATGTTATGCGAACTTTAATTGCCTTGGGCTTATCAAAGTGCGACGGTTAATGCTTCCTGCTCCAAACTGCTCAGTGATAATTCGATACGAACATCGTCAGAAAAGTACACTTCATCGCAGTTATTGCCAGGCCCGGCACGATCGACAACCAGAAATTGATCGTCTTTGCGCAGAGCCAGAACCGGGTGGTGCCAGACCCCTTTTCCATAATTCACGCCCTGACGTCCGTTACTGTAAAACGCCTTAAGCTGAGCGGGGTCCGGTGTATCCCCTGCCGGGGCCACCAGGATCAGGTACGGATTTCCAAGTAAAGGAATAAAGGCCTGAGATCCCAGAGGATGCCTCTCCATCATGGCTATCTGTAAAGGATAACTCAAAGGCTGGGCTTCAAAGATACTGATGATGGCTGATCCACCCTCTTCCTGCACATCCACATTGGCCATCGCATGGTAACGTCGGGTTGACCCGTTATTGATCATAAAGTAGTCACTTACTTCTTTATCAATAACATCACCAAAAGGGGCAAATGCTTCGCGGGTAAGTGGCTCAATCGTCAGTTGTCTCACTGGTGTACTCATGGTGACTATTCCTGTCCTGATTACATTGTCTGCAGGCGGAACAAAGCGATCTTATTGATCTCTTCCAACGCCTTATCGAACTCAGCCTCAATTTCATTGCCTAATCGCGCCTCGAACGATTCAAGGATTTGATAACGATTGGCCCCTTTCACCGCCATAATGAAGGGAAACTGAAAACGTGCTTTGTAGCTATCGTTATAACGATTGAACTTTTCGAATTCTTCCGGTGAACACTGGCTGATCCCTGCACCAGCCTGCTCGGCGGTGGACGCTTCGGTCAGTTCACCGTTCACTGCAGCTTTTCCGGCTAAATCCGGGTGCGCATTAATCAGGGCTAACTGTTCTTCTTTGCTTGCTGAAAGCAAAGTGTCTGCCATACGCGCATGCAGGGTGCTGATGTCATCATCAGCATCACTGAGACCATTGTCGTAAACTTTTTCCGCCACCCAGGGGCTGTGCTCATACACATCTGCAAATTGAGAGACAAACTCTTCCCTGCTCATTTGGCTCGGTTGGCAAGACGTAAAACGTGCCATCATTAATACTCCTTCATACTTGGGTGCGGGTGATGTTCGTGCCAGTGCTTGGCGATATCAATTCGGCGGCACAGCCAGACCTTGTCATGCTGACTCACATAGTCCAGGAAACGGCGCAATGCAGCGATACGTCCGGGACGGCCAATCAGGCGGCAATGCAAACCCACAGACATCATTTTGGGTGCAGTGGCCCCTTCTTCATACAGGGTGTCAAAGGTGTCTTTTAAATAATTGAAGAATTGATCACCTGCATTAAAACCCTGCACGGTGGCAAAACGCATGTCATTGGTATCCAGTGTGTAGGGAATCACCAACTGTGGTTTCGGCCCCTCTTCATGCCAGTAAGGCAGATCGTCATCGTAGGCATCAGAGTCGTACATAAAGCCACCCTCTTCCGCCACAATACGACGGGTGTTCGGGCCGGTGCGACCTGTGTACCAACCGTACGGGCGCTCGCCCGTCAGATTTTTGATAATCTCGATCGCTTTCATCATGTGATCGCGTTCTTCAGACTCATCAATGTTCTGATAATCAATCCAGCGATAACCATGGCTACAAATCTCGTGGCCGGCTTCGACAAACGCTTTCGCCACATCCGGGTGACGCTCCAGTGCCATCGCCACACCGAACACAGTCAGCGGCACATCGTATTCTTTAAACAAGCGCAGGATGCGCCATACGCCAGCACGGCTGCCGTACTCATAAATCGATTCCATGCTGATATGACGCTGACCCGGAAATGGCTGAGCCGCTGGGATCTCAGACAAAAAGGCTTCCGACTCGCTATCACCATGAAGAATGCAACGTTCCCCACCTTCCTCGTAGTTGAGAACAAAAGAGACAGCGACGCGAGCGTCATTTGGCCAACGTGGGTGCGGGGGTACTGCACCATAGCCGATCAGATTGCGTGGATACTCATTACTCACACATGACTCCTTAATCCTAATTGGTCAACACACTGACCATCTGATAATCAATTTATAACAGTGATTGTATACAATATCCAGAATTTTTGTAAATAAAATGTGCGCAACATTTTTTAATATTCATCAAAAAAAGTTAACCGCTTGTTATGCCTATATAGCTTACTTTAATATCAATACGTTAGCTAACAAGCAGGTACAACAAAGGGTTACATCACCTAACTTCCGGGTTAACATTTCGGTTACACAAGCCTTTACTAATCGGCAAAGTTGTGTACATAGTTAAATACAATGTGGCGAACTGATTACGGATCACACATCAGAAGGCATACAATAGGTATGCAAGAAGTAATCCATTTTCTGTACAACTTAAGGAGCGCAACGCGCGAGGTTATCCATGGGAAAACTGACAACTCACGTGCTTGACACAGCCTCAGGCTTACCTGGAGCGGAGATTAAAGTGTCGCTTTATCGTCAAGAAGGCACAGACTTCGTTCTGGTTAAAACCACTCATACCAATTCTGATGGCAGAACCGATCAGCCTTTGCTGGAAGGGAGCGAATTCCAGACCGGTAAATATGAGCTGGTCTTCGAAACTGCCCATTACTTCCGCCAGAGAGGCGTTGAACTGTCTTCAGTTCCCTTTCTGGACGATGTAGTCATCCGTTTCGGTATCGCAGATACCGGCAGCCACTATCATGTGCCACTGCTGGTGTCGCCTTACAGCTTCTCCACATACCGGGGCAGCTGATCCAAATCGGAACACAAGTAGAACAATGAGGGTTCCCGGGCCTGAGGTCAGATGCAGGTCAGGGAGCCGTGCAAGAGAGTTTGAAGATTGTATACAATGAGTGCAGGCTAAGTCGTCATCACTTCAAAAACCACGTAGTCTCCGGCAGTAACCAGGCCGGCAGGGTTTTCAGCAAGTGCCAGCCTGGAACATAGAGGGAAGCCCTGTCTGACAGGTGAAGTTGGAAACACTAAAAAACAACCAGCACACATCGTCATTCAGGCAAAAAAAGGAAGCGTCGTCATGAACAACTCTAAAACAGAAACGCTCGGTCGTTCTGAGGCTGGTTCAGCTTCACTGTTAGAGCGCCTGTTTAAACTCAGCGCTCACGGCACCAGCGTGAAAAATGAGATCGTAGGTGGGATTACAACCTTTGCCACCATGGCTTATATCATTTTCGTTAACCCACAGATCATGTCGGCCTCAGGCATGGATGCCGAAGCGGTTTTTGTTGCGACCTGTATTGGTGCTGCAATAGGCACTTTGCTGATGGGCCTGTTTGCAAACTGGCCTGTCGGTCTGGCTCCGGGCATGGGACTGAACGCCTTTTTCTCTTTCACCGTCGTGGGAGAAATGGGTTACAGCTGGCAAGTTGCCTTAGGCGCGGTTTTCATTTCCGGTATTCTTTTCGTTGCGATGAGCTTTTACAAAGTCCGCGAATGGATCATCGAAAGTATCCCTGAAAGCCTGCGTTTTTCCATGACAGCCGGTGTGGGCCTGTTTCTGGGACTGATCGGCCTGAAAACCGCCGGTATTGTTGTAGACAGCCCTGCCACCCTGGTCAGTTTGGGTGACTTTACCCAACCACAGGCGCTTTTAGCTGCAATCTGCTTTCTGATCATTGCCGTACTGAGTGAACGTAAAGTCTTCGGTGCCGTGCTGATTGGTATGTTCAGTGTTACCCTGATCGGTATCCTGCTGGGTCTGGTCCATTACAACGGTGTTATTTCCGCACCACCGAGCCTGGCGCCGACCTTGTTCGCCATGGACATTGGTGGTGCCCTGAACATTTCCATGATCAGCGTGATCCTGGCTTTCCTGTTTGTGAATATGTTTGATACTGCCGGTACCCTGATGGGTGTGGCGGATCGAGCAAACCTGATGAACAAAGAAACCGGGAAAATTGAAGGCCTCAGCAAAGCCCTGAAAGCCGACAGTATCGCCAGCGTAGCAGGTGCTTGTGTGGGTTGTCCGCCAGTCACCAGTTATGTCGAAAGTGCAGCGGGTGTCGCGGCCGGTGGTCGTACCGGACTGTCAGCCATCGTGATCGGTCTGCTGTTCATCGCGGCCATCTTCTTCTCACCGCTGGCTGGCATGATCCCGGCTTACGCCACTGCTGGCGCGCTGATTTATGTTGCCTTCGTCATGATGAGCAGTATGCAGCACGTGAAATGGAACGATTTTACCGACGCTGCGCCTGCCGCCATCACAGCGCTGATGATGCCGCTGACTTTCTCCATCGCCAACGGTATCGCACTGGGTTTCATTACCTACACAGTGCTCAAAGTCGCCACAGGCAAAACCAAAGATGTCTCCATCAGCATGTACATACTGACCGCGATTTTTGTCGCCAAACTGGTGTACCTCTGATCACAAACAGACATATGCAACACCCATTAAAACTAATAATCAAAACAGCAATACTTTAATGCACACCTACCTCTGTCGTACGGCAGAGGCAGGTCACTGCATACTTAATGAAATCCAATTTTAATAAAAACATACGTAGTAAAAACATACGTATACAACCATACGTATAAACACATAGACGCGAACACAACCTATAACCCTACGCAGCCAATTCATCGGATGAATTGTGGAGAACTAACGATGAAACTTCTCTATACGCTAAACCAGAGACCACCACACAGCATCACCCTGCTCTTAGCTATCCAGCATATGCTGGCTTCCATTGGCGGCATTGTCGCTGTGCCATTAATTGTCGGCACCTCGATTGGTCTGCCAACCGATGAAGTCGTCACCCTGATCAACGCCGCCCTGCTCGCATCCGGTATTGTCACCATTGCTCAGTGTCTTGGTTTTGGCCCAGTCGGTATCCGTCTTCCTGTTGTGATGGGATCGAGTTTCGGTTTTCTGGGTGTTGCCATCAGCATCGGTAATGCTGACGGTGTGGGCGGTATCATGGGCGCAGCACTCGTCGGCTCTTTTGTGGTCGTGGTCGCCAGCTTCTTCATGGATAAAATCCGCAAGCTGTTTCCCAATGTGGTCAGCGGTGTGGTCGTGACGCTGATCGGCCTGACCATTCTGCCCGTTGCCATGAACTGGGTGGGCGATGCGCCCAATACAAGTGAACAATTCGCGACCATGCCAAAGCTGTTCCTGGCATTTATCTCGCTGGCAATCGTTATCGTGGTGTCCATTTACTGCCGCGGTGCCGTTGCCGCTTCAGCCATCGTCATCGGACTGGCCGGTGGTTATCTGGTGGCCTTATCAATGGGCATGGTTGATCTGGACCAAATCGCTCGCGCTGAGTGGGTGGGCAGCCCGGCCATCATGGAATACGGCATGAGCTTCAGCCTGTCGGCTATCGTCAGTATGAGCCTGGTCTATATCGTGGTGATTGCAGAAGCAACCGGGGATTTCATGGCCCTGGCCAACAACTGTAAGGTCAAACTGTCAGGAAACGATCTGAAACGCGGTCTGCTGGGCGACGGGCTGGGCAGTACACTGGCGGCTTTTCTGACCGCAATGCCACTGGCTTCTTTCAGTCAAAACGTGGGGATTGTAGGGATCACAGGCGTTGCCAGCCGCTATGTGGTAGCAACAACCGGTGGCTTGCTGATTCTGGGTGGTCTGTTCCCTAAACTGGCCGCACTGGCAGTGACGATTCCAAAACCGGTTTTAGGCGGCGTCGGTTTCATCATGTTCGGCATGATCGCTTATGCCGGTATCCGCATGCTAATCAAAGCGGCAGATACCAAGCGAAACGCCCTGGTGATCTGCGTTGGTCTGGCATCCGGTCTGGCAGTGACGATTGAACCGCGCCTGGTTCAGCACCTGCCGCAGGATCTGGCGAACCTGTTCCACTCAGGCATTACGACCGGCACGATCGTCACTGTACTGCTCAATCAGATCCTGCCTGAGAACGCCGTCAGCGACAGCATCGAGGAAACCGCAGATGATGAGGCAGACATTGAGCGTCCGGTTCAAACCTCTGAAACTGCAGAAAAGAAGCAACACATTGAAACAGCAAAACAATCCTGAACAGAGTGATCAATAACACACTCATATTAACCCGGGGATCGTGATGATCCCCACCCCATAAGACCTTCTCCTCGGCAACGGCAGAGAAGGCTAAGGAAAACAAAATGGTAACCATCTGGCTGAAAAACCCTTTAGCCATTTACACTGGCTCAAATACAGAATCGGATGCGCGCGGCGGCGTCGTGATTCAAGGCACTAAGGTGATTGAGCTGGTTCCTCTTGGTGCTCAACCGTCAATCAAACCCGATCAGGTCATTGATGCCAGTGAACATGTCATCACACCCGGTCTGGTCAATGCCCATCACCATTTCTATCAAACCCTGACCCGCGCCTATCCGGATGCACTGAACAAAGAGCTGTTCCACTGGCTCAAAACCTTGTATCCGGTCTGGGCGGGTCTTGATGAAGAAATGATGCAGGTCGCCACCGAGCTGGCATTGGTTGAGCTGATGATGTCCGGCTGTACGACCGCCTCGGATCACCATTATCTGATCCCCCGCGGGCTGGAACATGCCATTGATATCCAGGTAGAAACCGCACAAAAGCTGGGTATCCGTTCTATTTTCACCCGAGGTTCGATGAGCCTGGGTGAAGATGAAGGTGGCCTGCCGCCCCGTCATACCATCCAGAAAGAAGACACCATCCTCGATGACAGCATGCGGCTGATCCGTCAGTACCACCAGCGTGGCGATGGCGCGATGACCCAGATTGCCCTGGCGCCCTGCTCACCTTTCTCGGTCACAACCGATCTGATGAAAGAAACCGCTCGCCTGGCAGCCCGTGAAAATGTCATGGTTCACACCCATTTGTGCGAAACCATTGATGAAGAAAACTTCTGTCTGGAACGTTTCGGCCTGCGCCCTGTGGATTACCTGGAAGAAACCGGCTGGCTGAATCACCGCACCTGGCTGGCACACGGCATTCACTTCAACGAAGAAGAGATCCGCCGTTTAGGGAAAGCCGAAGTCGGGATATGCCATTGCCCGTCATCAAACATGATGCTGGCCTCCGGTATCTGCCGCAACAAAGAGCTGGAAGCAGCAGGCGTGAAAGTCGGACTGGGCGTTGACGGCTCAGCGTCAAACGACGGCTCAAACCTGGTCAACGAAGTGCGGATGGGGCTGTACATCCAGCGCCTGCGTTACGGTTCGGCGGATGTCACCCATTTCGATGCCCTGCGCTGGGCAACGTCAGGGTCAGCTCGTGCCATGGGCCGTGAAGATTTCGGCACGCTGGAAGCGGGTAAACAGGCAGACATCGCGATGTTCCGTCTGGATGAGATCCGCTTCTCAGGTGCACACGACCCACTGGCTGCATTGGTACTCTGTGGCGCGCATCAGGCAGACAGGGTCATGGTCGCTGGACAATGGCGCGTCCATGATGGCAGGGTGATCGGTGTCGATTTACCGGCATTGCTGAGCCGTCATCAGGCGGCAGCAAAACGCCTGGTCGAGCGCTTCCAGCAACGCCGATAAGCCAAATCACTCAAAAAGCTTTGTTCAGGAAATAACACCCAAGCGCTTTCGCTCTTTACCTCGTTGGGCGGAAGCGCTTTTTTATCGATTAAACGTGTATCGACGATATCCAGTCTATCGGCTTCAGGCTGATTTTATCTGACAGCCCCGAATCACCAGTTGCGTGAGAAATTCTGCAGCATCCGCAAAATCCTGATCATCCAGTGCTTCTTTTTCCAGCACATTGCAAATCTGCCAGCTGAAGTCGGCATAGGTCTGGGTCGATGCCCAAATCGTAAACATCAGATGCTGCGGCGACACCCGTGCCATCACCCCTTTCTCGATCCAGCGTTCCAGCTTGGCAATGATCATTCTTGACTGCGCCAACAGTTCATCACCGATATCTGACGGCAGATAAGGCGCCCCCGACATCACTTCATTGGCGAACACTTTGGACGCAAAGGGGTGATCACGGGAAATGCGTAACTTGGTCTGAATATAAGCGGTGAGCGCCTGAACCGGATCATCCAGCTGCTCAATCGGGCTGGAGGCCTCCAGCAGTGGCTGGGTCACACTTTCCAGCACCGCACGATACAGGTTTTCTTTCGTTTTGAAGTAGTAATACACATTCGGCTTCGGAACGTCGGCCAGCTTGGCAATATCGGCGACTTTCGTGGCCGCAAAGCCCTGTTCCGCAAACAAACGGCCCGCAAACTTGATAATTACTTCCTGATTTTTTTCTCTAATACGTGACATAACCTGATTTCACCCCTCCAACCGGTGCAACGCCTCATACTAGTCGAACTGACCTGCGAATCAAGATCTGACAAAGTTATTTGCCTGATATCTCCGGTGATTTCTCTTTTTTCTGCAGCACGACAATTTTTTTGCATCCATTTGCCGCTCCCAATCGTTTACTCAATGACGACCAACAACACGAAAGGATCGATTATGAATACCAAACTCGTTGTGAGTGTCATTGCGATGGGCCTCTCCGGTATCGCGTCTGCTTCCAGCCACCGGGAAGCACCGAACATTACCCGGCTTCCCACGCTGGACTCTACCGACTTTTACGCCTTCAACAGTTATGAAACCGGCAGGGAGGACTACATCACCCTGATTGCGAACTACATACCGCTGCAAGATGCCTACGGTGGCCCGAACTACTTCGCCATGGATCCTGCCGCCGTGTACAGCATCCATATCGATAACGACGGTGATGCCGTTGAAGATATGACCTTTCAGTTCAAATTTAAAAGTGCATTGCCCAATAACAACATGGGGGTCGCTCTCAATATCGGCAACAGCGGAGAAACACAATCTGTGGCGGTGCCGTTAAAAGTTGTTGGCGGGATCAGTGCCGCCGATCAGAGTGCGGCTAATTTCAGTGAAACTTACACCCTCAGCCTGGTCAACGGCCCGCAGCAAAATGGCCAGCCAACCAAGCTGACCAACGTATCCACAGGCCAGACTGAATTTCACAAGCCGCTGGATTTCATTGGTACCAAAACTTTTGGCAGCGAAAGTGGCTATATCAGCTATGCCAATCAGTTTATCTATGAATTTACCATGCCGGGCTGCGCCGCAACGGGCAAAGTCTTTGCCGGCCAGCGCAAAGACCCGTTTGTGGTTAATCTGGGTAAAACCTTCGACCTGGTCAACTATGTCCCTGTCGAAGGCGACAGTGCGCCTGGTGCCTATGATGGCGGCGGCTTTCCGGGGGTATTACTCAGTCAGCCGATAATGATGACCTGAGGCTCAAAAATGTTACCGAACTGGCGATAGAAATACCTAAAGCCTGTGTGACCGGCGATGGCAACGGCACCATAGGTACCTGGACGACCGCCAGCCTGCCACAAGCCAGAATTCTGAACCCAAATGCCACTTTCACCCTGCCGGAGGTCAATGGCGGCGCCCTGACACAGGTCTCGCGTCTCGGCAACCCGCTGGTCAATGAGCTGGTTATCGGCTTGAAAGACAAAGATACCTTCTCTGCGGCCAAGCCTGCCGATGATGCTCAGTTTGCCACTTATGTGACACATCCAAGCCTGCCAGAGCTGTTGAACATTCTGTTTAAAGACGCGGTCAACTCTACGCTGGGCGCCAACTTAGCGACGCTGGCCCCCACCAACTTTCCCCGTACCGATCTGGTCACTGCATTTCTGACCGGTTTCCCCGGGGTCAATCAGCTAAAAACAGTCACACCTTCTGAGATGTTACGCCTGAATACGGCGATTGCTGCCAAACCTGTTTCTCAGCAATCGTCTTTCGGTGTTGCGGGTGACGATCTGGCGGGTTTCCCTAACGGCCGCCGGCCCGGTGACGATGTGGTCGATATTGCGCTGCGTGTTGTCATGGGTCGCTTGTGCTACCCCATTCCGGTGAACGGAACGGATACAGATCTGGGTCTGTGCCAGCCTGAAGATGCCAATGTCGGTAACGTTCCTTTTACCGATGGCGCACCGGTCAATGCCACCATGATGGATGACAGCTTCCCCTATCTGGCGCCGCCTCTTTCCGGTTCTGGTACTGACATGGTTTCTGAGTAAGGAGCAGCACAATGACTCGATCTATTCGTACTTCCTTACTGCTGTCAGCCGTGATCCTGGCGGGCTGTAACGGCAGTTCAGATTCAGGTCAGAATACCTCCGGGGGGACCAATACCGCCCCGGCGGCCATGGCCCTGAGCCTGACAACACAAACCGACACGCCTGTCACCGACTCGCTGAAGGCCACAGACAAAGATGGTGATGCCCTCAGCTTTGCGCTCGGCAATGCGCCGGCTTTGGGTTCAGTCGTCATCACCCCAGATGGCACCGTCACCTACACCCCGGCCAGCGGGGTCACAGGTAATGACCAGTTTAGCTACACGGTCAGTGACGGAAACAATGAGCCTGTCAGTGCTCAGGTCTCTGTCTCGATAGAGGTACTCCAGGTTAGTTTTGCCTCGTTCAGCCGAGCGGTATTCAACGCCCCAGAAAACAGTACGCCGAAAAGTCTGCGCGGACGCGATGTCAACAATGACGTCAGCAGTCCGGACTTTTATGACGATCTGCTGATGGAATAAGGCGTACCGGCTTGTGGCCTGCTGTCAGGGCCACCTTCGTGTTGTGTTCGATCGGCCAGGGACGGCCACTTTATTAAGGAAATCGCCATGTCTGTACACTCTTTCGCTGCACTGATGATCGGTATGGCCGTGTTCTGCAGTGTATCCGTGTTCGCAAAGCCTTACCTGCCGGACAATCAGGATGCGGCATTGCTGACAGTACCAGAACTGACCGTCAAGTCAGCAACGCTGGAAGATATCCGCGCACTCATTGACACCGCTCAGCGCCCGTCGGGCAGTGTCGACGGTTTCAGCCTGGCCGATGCCCTGATACAACCGCATCTGACCGCAACTCCTTCGCCAGAAGCGCTCTACCTTTGGGCCAGAATTCAGCAGCATCAGCATGATTTCAAAGGTGCAGAGCTGACATTAATGCGGTTGCTGGCACAACAGCCCGATCATGCCGGTGCAAGATTACTGCTGGCCAGCGTACAGACCATTCAGGGTAAATTCGGCCAAGCCAGACAATCTTGCCTGCAGCTGATTAGCCAGTCTTCTGCGCTTGTTGCCGCTGCCTGTGCGCTGGACAACAATTTCCAGCAAGCCAAATCCGGGGAAAGCCGTGTCCAGAGCTACCGTGAACTTCAGTCTGTCGCCGCTCGCTATCCGTCGCAATCGCAGGAAGAATCTGTCTGGCTCATGCAGATCCTGGCGGGTATGGCGCTGGCGCTTAACCGCCCGGAAGAAGCACTGGATCACCTCAGCTTGCCTGTCGATAGTCAGCGTCCCATCAGCTACCTGAGTTTATGGGCAGATGCACAACTGGCTCAGGATAACCCTCAGGCTGTCCTCAAAACCCTGGCAGACATCGCCTCCCGCACAGGGGCAACTGATGACAATCTGCTGCTGAAACTGGCTCTCGCTGAACAGATGACAGGGACATTCCAACACTGGCAGGTTCGCTGTCTGAACCGGATCACTTTGCGGGAACAACGGCAAGATACCACCCACGCTAGTTTACTGGCGAGCTATTACCTGCTGCTCGGTGATCGCCCTGACAAGGCACTGTTCTGGGCAAAAATCAACTGGCAGCAAAACCGCCTGTTATCAGACCGGCAATTGCTGTTAGACGCTGAACAGGCTTTTAATCCGCAGTCATAACGCTATCAAGGAAGGGATATCATGCGAACTCTCGTCATCATTTTTGCACTGCTTGCGGCGTCGTTTTCTGCACAGGCACACCAGTTAAGTACGGCTTATCTGACCTTAGATCAAAATGACAGCGCCACGCTGAGCGGTAACTGGCAGTTACAACTATCCGATCTGTACGCGCTGATGGCCGATAAAGGTATCGAGCTGGATACCAACCGGGATGGCAAGCTGAGCTGGCGCGAACTGGAAAACCAGCAGCCAGCAATACAAACACAGTTACTCAGCCAACTGACCGTCGAGCAGGGCGGACGTCGCTGCAACCTGACTGTCACTGGCAACATGATGCTGGAATCACACGCCAACCTGCCCTATCTCTGGCTGCCGTTAGACGTCAATTGTCCGTCGGCTACCGGACTGAGCCTGTCCTATCAGGCGATGTTCGACTTAAATACCGGCCATAAACTGATTGTGAATATTACCCAGTCCGAGCAAAGCATCAACAGAATCCTGGATTCCGGCAACCGCTCACTGGCAGTCAACATGCAAGCGTCTTCCATGGGCGAAACGGCACGTGAGTATCTGTATCAGGGCATCGTCCATATCCTGATCGGAACCGACCATATCCTGTTTCTGCTGGCCTTACTCCTGACTTGTGTGCTGTACCGCGATAATCGACAGTGGAAAGGCATCGACAGCCCAAAATCGATACTGATCAGCACCACCTGGATTATCACGGCCTTTACCCTTGCCCACTCGATTACGCTGACAGCAACGGCGCTGAACTGGTTACCATCAAGCCGGTGGGTCGAGCTCCTGATCGCTCTGTCTGTCCTTTTTGCCGCCCTGAATAATATCTTTCCGCTCATCACTAAGCTGGGCTGGGTGACTTTTGGCTTTGGTTTACTGCACGGTATGGGGTTTGCGTCTGTGCTTGGCGAACTGGGGCTGCCGTCCAGCCATACATTGCTGGCGGTTGTGGCATTCAATTTAGGGGTCGAACTCGGACAATTGTCGATACTGCTGCTTGCTTTACCTGTGTTAATACTTGTCAGACATCAATGGCGCTACCAGCGCTGGTTTATGCCTGCGGGTTCAGCATGTATTGCTTTGATGGCGGCACAGTGGTCTATAGAGCGCCTCTGAATTTGTGGCGCGTATATCAAAAACAGACGTGATATTACTGGCGAATACGATTGTGGATGCTACCGTTAAAACATGCTGATAAATCAGTTTCTTAACGTATTTCATCATTACAGTACAAGGACAGACATGGATCAGGACGATCATCTCAAACTCATCAGCGCCACGGCACTGGGCGACAGGCAGGCCTTCGCCAGGCTGTATCAGCAAACCAGCGGCAAACTGCTGGCGGTATGCCTGAAAATGCTGGGAAACCGTGCGCTGGCCGAGGAAGCGATACAGGATGCTTATGTGAAAATCTGGCATAACGCCGCCGATTATCAGCACCATAAAGGCAGTGTCCTGACCTGGATGATCAGTATTGCCAGATACCGGGCTCTCGACATACTGCGCTACCAGAAGGTCAGGAAAGAAGACGCTTTCACGGCTGAACCCGCGCCACAGGAAGAAAGCGATGACCGGTTTTCCGATCTGGATGCCGGGCATAAATTAAGCCAGTGCATTGATGAACTGCCCCAGGAGCACCAACAGGCGATTCATCTGGCTTACTTTAACGGGCTGAGTCATCAGGAAGTAGTGCACTATCTGGACAAGCCGCTGGGAACCATCAAAAGCTGGATTCGCCGCGGGTTACAACAACTACAAAGGTGTCTGACGCCATGAACTATCACAACCAGACATTGATCGATATGCTGGCCGCTGAGTACGTACTGGGCACACTGCGCGGTCCGGCCCGGCAACGCTTTCAGACCCTGATGATGCAATCCACCCGTATTCGGGAAGCCACCTGGCAGTGGGAACAGCATCTCAACGACATTAATCAGCAGATTGCCCCTGTCGAGCCCAATGATGCGGTCTGGCAAACGATCAGCCAGCGACTCGGTTTCAACGAACAACCAGCCAAAGAAACCAGCCACAATGTGATCAAACGCGGACTGTCCCGTTTGTGGCCTGTGCTGACTGGTGTGGCCACAGCGGCTTCGCTCTTACTTGCCGTTCTGCTCTGGCGGGAAAGCCAGCCCTCCGTGGCACCCGGACCTGTACAGCATGTGGCTGTCGTGAAAGGCGAAGATGCCTCGTCATACTGGTTGATAGAAGTGCACCCGCGCGATATCACGGTCCGGGCCGGATCTTCGTTCCAGGGACTTGCCGACAAAGATTACGAGCTGTGGGCTGTAGCCGCCAATGAACCGAACCCGGTATCGCTTGGCCTGCTGCCGAAACAAGGCGAACTGGTGCTGGCGAAAAACACCCGCTTTGACCAGTTGGACATTCAGATGCTGGCGGTCAGTGAAGAACCGCTGGGTGGCTCGCCATCAGGGCAGCCAACCAAAGTCCTTTATACGGCAGAACTGTCACAGCTTTAACATCAGGGATATGTGACAACGTCACCTTGTGATCTGCTGTCCAGAATGACCTTGCCGCATTTACGCGATGAACCCCGCTTTTATTCGGGTAAAAGCGGGATCAGACAGCAGCATCACCGCGAGCGCCTCAAGCCATTGAGCATGAGGTCCAGCGATTGTGCCGCTTCATTCAAGGCCATCCCACTGTCTTCACTGCCTGCAATATAACGCGCAGTGTCCAGCAAAGCCCCGTTAATCAGCCTGGCGAGCATCACCGGTGAGGTCTCGGGGATGATTTTGTCCCCGATTAACTGCGTCAGTAACCCGGCAATCGCGTCAATGCAGCTCATCCGAACCGCCTGGATCTGCTCACTGTCGAGCACCGATGACGCGTCCCTGATCATAATCTGTTGAATATCCGGCTCAGTCGCCATCTTCAGGTAGGCATGACAGCGCCCTGAAAAAGCACTCCAGCTGTCCGGAGCGCTGGCAGAGACCGCCTGCAGCCTGCTGTCCATCTCCTGATCCAATTGTTGGTATACGGCAAGAAACAGGCCTTTCTTACTGCCGAAGTGATGATAGAGCGCACCTCGGGTTAAGCCCGCTTGCCCGGTCAGCTCATCCATCACTGTGTCAGCAAAGCCCACTGTACCGAACCACATACGGGCATGCTGCAGCAAATTAAGCCTTGTCTGTTCCATCGTGATTGCTCTGTTCATGCGAATCATTGTCCCGTAAATATGAAAACAAGTTCATTTATAGTTGACATACACCGCGTATGTCAATTAGTTTCTTATGCAACCCATCCGTCATCAGCGCGCATGGGCATATTCTGAATCGCTGACTGGAGATATTCATGGCGAACCCATATAAGGAACTGTTTCACGCCCCGGGCACATTAGCTTTTTCCCTGTCGGGACTGATTGCCCGCCTGCCCATTTCAATGACAGGCATTGGGATCATCACTATGATTTCCCAGATATCCGGCTCTTACTGGCTGGCAGGTGCAGTTGCGGCCACGTTCACACTCGCAACGGCCTTGGTTGCCCCTCAGATTTCCCGCCTGACAGACCGTTATGGTCAGGGCCGTATCTTACCCTTAGCGGCCGCAATCAGTGTACTGGGGATGGTGCTGCTTTTAGCCTGCGTTCATCTGGCGGCACCTGACTGGACACTGTTTCTGTTTGCGGCACTGGCCGGGTTTATGCCCAGCATGCCAGCCATGGTCAGAGCACGCTGGACACACATCTACAAAGGCCAGCCTGCCCTGCACACGGCTTACTCTCTGGAATCTGTGCTTGATGAAGTCTGTTTCATTGTCGGGCCGCCTATCGCCGTCGGTCTCAGTGTGGCTGTGTCGCCCATCGCCGGACCGTTCGCGGCAGCTGTCATGCTGGCGGTTGGCATCTCATTTTTCAGTTTGCAGAAAAAACCGAACCCCCGGTTTCCGATCAAACTGAACATCAGCAAGGATCTGCGCTTGAACCTCTCACCATGAAAATGCTGATGCTGACACTGATCGCTTTGGGCACCATAGTCGGTACGGTAGATGTACTCAGTGTCGCCTTTGCCAAACAACAGGGCGTGCCTGTTGCAGCCAGTTTTGTCCTGTCGGCCTATGCGGCGGGTTCCTGTATTTCCGGTCTGATATTTGGCGCACTGCGTCTGAACCTCACGTTGCCAAAACAATTGTTATTGGCTTCGATTGCCACTGCGGCAGCCACACTCCCGCTGCTGGTGGTGTACGATGTGCTGACGCTGTCCGTCTCCGTTTTTGTCGCGGGCATTTTCTTCGCACCTACCATGATTGTGACCATGGGCCTTGTGGAAAAGATAGTGCCTGCGTCAAAGCTGACAGAAGGGTTTACCTGGATGATTACAGGCCTGGGAATCGGCATTGCTGCCGGTGCAGCACTCACTGGCTGGGTGATTGATGAAATGGGCATTCGCGCCGGGTTCACCGTCACGATTGTGGCAGGCAGCGGGGTGCTGCTGGCAAGCGTGTATTGCTATCGTTTACTGCAGCAACATATGGCGCTGCAAACGGCCTGACTGTGACCAGGAGTTGAGATCAAACAGGCTCAGATTCTGGGCCTGTTCTTTTGTGCGCAACGGCTTTATGGCCGTTTTTCCGCCAGGGCTTTTTCAAGAAAGAGGACAATCCAGGACACCACCCGCTTGTCATCCACCGGTTGCGATAATGAGCTGATGCCTTTTTCATAGACATCATCGCCGTAAAGCTGCTGCCGGGCTGTCATCAGATCGTTCACATAGCTTTTCGTGAATTCAGGATGTCCCTGTATGCCCAGAAAGAAAGTCTTTATCTGGATCATGGCAAAAGGACAAAAATCACTGCCTGCCAGCACTCTGGCCTCAGGAGGCAACCGGCTGATCTGATCCTGATGGCTGACCACAAGAGAGATTTGCGGTCCGGCGCCTTTCATCCAGCCGGCTTTTTCTTCACCGCATAACTGTGGACACCGATCCCCCAGCCTCTGCCGGATGTGACCACTTCACCACCCAGCGCCTTTGCCATCAGCTGATGACCAAAACAGATCCCCACAAAAGGCTTTTTCTCTTCATACAGCCTTTCAATAAACGCCATGAAATGGCCAATCCAGACAAAGCCGTCATTAGCGCCAAATTGACTGCCAGAGGTGATATATGCATCGCACTCGTCAATGTCCTTGGGATATTCACCGTCAATCACACGGTAGAAATCCAGGGTGATTTGGTTTGAATCATCCTGAAACAGCGCGGAAAACATGTCCCGATAGGTTCCGTGAGCGGCCTGTAGCTCAGGGGCCACATCGTCACACAAGAGTACACCTAGTCGCATCGTTGTTTCTCCCTGTCAGTACCATCGCGAATTAAATGATTTCGAAATACCGGGCAAGCTCCCAATCCGTGACCTGCTTTCTGAATTCACGCTCTTCCCACTCTCGTGTCGCAGCAAAGTGCTCAACAAACGCATCTCCCAGCAGGGAACGGGCTGCGGCGGAGGCCCTGAAACGCTGTGCGGCTTCCCACAAGGTGGCGGGCAGTGCCAGCGCTGAGGGTTGCGGCTGATCATAGGCATTACCTGTCACCGCATCCAATGGCTGCCATTGATTCATGATGCCGTATAAGCCTGACGCGACAGCCGCCGCCAGTGCCAGGTAAGGATTGGCATCTGCAGCGCCCAGCCGGTATTCAATACGCTGGGATGCCTCATTCCCCGGGATCACCCTTAGTGCCGTTGTGCGGTTTTCAATGCCCCATGTCGCGTGCGTCGGCGCCCAGAAACCGGGCACCATACGGGTATAACTGTTGATCGTTGGGGCAATCATACATAAGAATTCGGGCATCAAACGTTGCTGGCCGGCCAGAAACTGTCGCTGAATTGTGCTCATGCCCTGTGTTTTGCTGGCATCATAAAAGGCAGATTGACCATTTTTATGCCGGAGAGAAACATGGATATGGCCGCTTTGGCCGGGATAATCCATGGACCATTTCGCCATGAAGGTCGCCAGCAAATCCCGACGCTGGGCCAGCACTTTCATGTAGGTTTTAAACAGCGCCGCTTTATCGGCTGCGGCGAGTGCCTGGTCAACCGCAATCGCCGCTTCAATCACACCCGGGCCGGTTTCGGAATGAATCCCCTCGATGGGGAAGTCCATGGTCTGCCCCATCGCCAGAATGTCGTGATACAGCTCGCTGTAAACTGAATTGCGGATCATGGAATAGCCAAACCAGTCCGGCGTGACGGTTTGCAGGTTACGGAAACCTTTCTCCCGCGCTGAATGCGGTGTTTCGCGAAATAAAAAGAACTCATATTCCAGCGCCGCCTGAACCTCGAACCCCATCGCCTCTGCTTTTGCCAGCACACGTCGTAACACGCCGCGCGGACACACCGCTTCGGCCGTACCGGTAAATTCAGCGATAAAGAGCAGCATCCCCGCTTCGTCCAGCACATCGCGGCAAGTATGCGGCAGGATACGCACAGGCGCATCCGGATACCCGGTATGCCAGCCGGTATACCGGCTATTGTCATAGAGCTGATCTTTCGCATCCCAGCCCAGCACTACGTCGCAAAAAGAAAAACCTTTCTCCAGCGAAGCAAAAAACTTGGCTTTGGACATGTATTTGCCACGCATGATGCCGTCATTATCAAACAGCCCGACCTTGACATGGGTCAGGCCGCGCTCTTCGACAATTGCTTTTGCATCGGCCACGGATTTTACTGCTCGCGCTTGCATCATCAGCCTCACCCCCTTTGCTCAACCCGCAGAGCAGCGCCGCACAACAGCCACGGTTCGGCTCTTACATTAAGCTTAGATGTGATTTTGCAACAGACTGAGTTTCAGGCAGTTTTGAGAGGAAAATCTGAATCAATCTTGGCGCCTCGCGCTCTGTCGTCATGCATCCTGCAGGGCATCAGCCAAGCCCGACACCGCGTGCCATCAGTACCGCCAGCAAAGGAATCACAAGCAGCAGCAATAACTCCAGACGGATAAGAATAACAATCACAGGCGGAACCGGAATGGTTTCACGGGTGGTGCGTCTGTGCCTGTAAAAAAACGGTCGGAAAAACCGACAAGGCAGCCACGATGAGAAACAAGGTCACTTTGGCATGAAAAACCGGATTTGCGGTATAGAAATCAGCGGGTTTTCCCACCAGAAACCACAAAGCCAGCCCGGCCAAAAGCACAACAACGGCTGCAATGCCATAAACAGCATCCCACCTTGCCAGACGATGCATTTCCTCGGCGGTCAGGCGGCGTTTGATCAGCATATGCTCAACCACCAGCACAGAGAAGAGTGCAAAAATGCCGATAAAATGGAAATAGCGGATCACGACTTCGAACATACTGGGTCCTTATTGTACAAAGTGACACAAGTGCAGTGGGTGACTTATCACCCTAACTTTTTAAAAATTCTGCAATTTTCTGATAAGTGGCGCCACACTGAATCGGCACGAAAGATTCGAGATTAAGGTACGCGTGGATCATGTCATCAAGATGAAAATGTTCAGTATGGTTCCCCAGCGCCGACAATTGCTGCACGTAGGCCACGCCTTCATCCCGTAACGGGCAGAATTCAGCCGTGATCATCAATGTCCGGGGCATTTGGCCGCTCTTCGCCATAAACAATGGGGAAGCGGCCTGCCTGTCCTCGCCATGCTGAAAATACTGATCAAAATACCACTGCATTTTATCTTGCTGAAGAAACAACCCTGTGCCGTTTGCTGTGACCGAAGGAAGGCTCATGGTGTAATCCAGACTGGGATAAATCAGCACCTGATTGATGATGTTAACGTCCGGATGATACTGATAGTCAGCGCTTAAAGTTGCCACCATAGCGCCGCCCCCGGAATCTCCCGCCAGTGTCAGAACCGGTACATACGCGAACTGATGCTGCTCAAGCAACGACCAGAGTTGCTCTATCACCACTCTGGCATCGGCCAAACCGTTGGGATACGGCCACTCGGGCGCCAAACGGTAATCAACCGACACCACAATGTGTTGCGTGGTTTTTGACAGCTTGCGGCAAATCGGATCATACACAGCCACACTGCCTGCCATGTGGCCGCCACCGTGCAGAAAAACAATGACAGGCAACGGCCTGTCAGGTGCGGGATGATAAATTCGGACAGGAATCACCTGTGTTTGCTCAGTGACGCTGGTGTCCAGCACTCTGGCTATGTCAGGCGGGTCAGTGACACACGCCGCCGTCAGGCTCGACAGCCCGTCCCGTATGGCTTCAACAGTGGCCACATAGCCCGCTTGCTTCAGTTGCGCTAACCCCTGATTGTAGGCATCCAGCCAGATTTTCAATCCACTATCCAGTTTGACCATGACTTAGCCGATAGCTCCTTGCCGTTGAGATTGAAGTTCGGCGCATTAACTTAAGGTATCCAGATACACTGGCGCTTCGCTGCAAAACGCATAGCCTGCTCTGCCATTCGCTTTCGCCTGACAAAGCGCCTTATCCGCCCGGGCTATCATGGCATCCATGATCTGCGCCGGTTTGACAAACTGCGACAGCGCATTTTCATCAACCTGCCGGGTTTTCAGATGACAGATACCTACGCTGGCCGTTAGTTTTTCATCAACCAGCGCAAGATTATCCAACCCGCTCATGAAGCGATCACACACCACTTCAATGCCTGCTCTGTCTGTATCAACCAGCCAAATGACAAAGACCTTACCGCCGTATCTGGCCACAAGATCGTAGCTTCTCAGGTTCTCTGTGATCACTTTTGCAAATTCAATCAATACTTTGTCGCCGAGTAAGTGGCCGTAGGTATCGTTCAGTTCTTTAAAAGAATCGATATCAATCAAGAGTAAGGCAGCTTCCTGCAGTTGCTTGCTACGGCGAAAGTGGTTCACAGACCGTGCCAGTTTTTCAGTGAAAGCGCGGCGGTTCATCAGCTTGGTCAGCGGATCGGTCGAGGCCGTTTCCCTGAGCTTGACATTCAGCTCCCGTAACTGGTTTTCCTGCATTCGCCGGACCAGTTCGACTTCTATCCAGCTCGCCATCAGTTGCAGAGCATCGATATCCATTTCTTTGAATGCGCGGGGATAAGGGGCCGGACTGGAAAAGTTCAATGTTCCCCAGGTGACTCCGCCCACGTGGATAGGAATGGCAATATAGGATTCAAGCCCAAAATGCCGGTAGGCAGGATGGCTCCCCAGTATGTCGCTGTGACCAACATGCTCCACGGCAACAACACCGTTCGATTCGCAAGTGACCGCACAGTAGGTCATACCAAATTCAAATTGATTGCCCGGCAGGAGGGGCATATATTCCGGGCAAATACAATGACGTATGGTGTAAGTATCCCCTTCTACCTGCGCCAGAATACCAATATCCAGGCTGAATCGTTCCAGCCCCAGCTGAATCAGCGCATTTATCTGGAAATCAAAGCCTTTATCATAGGACTGGGTAATTTCATATAAACGGCGAATCACGTTTTCGCTTTCAGAATATTCAGTGTGCATACATTCCCTTGTTCTGTTCACTGCACCCGACTCAGTCGCCACAACAAATCACGAATGACTGATGACTCCACTGAGTCGGGGCAACATACTGTCTGCTTAAGGCAGGCCACCAGCTACGCATGAAGATACAGTACACACGCACTGAGGATTCACTCTCAGACGCACCAGGATTCATTGTCACCGATATCGTCAAGAATAGCCTGTGCTGACCATTCTGCCTGAAGATGTATCGATTTTTAGACCCAGGACATGGAATCCACAAGCCTATGAATACGCTGCCTATACTCAAAAAATAAGGAAGTGTGGACTCAACAAGCAGGAAGCGCCCGTGATTCAACCACAGCCCTTAGATACGGAGTATTCGACAATGCATCGAACAGTCTCTTTCATGTTGCCAGGCTCATCCCTACTGCTGTCCGCTCTGATTTTAGTCACGTCCGGGGCACACGCCGCCGATACTTCATTCTCAGCCGGCAAGAAACTGGCGCTGCTCAGCGGCCAGCAACCTATCTATTCGCCACAGGTGAACATCGAAAAGCGCACAGGACGCATCACCAGAGAAGAATTAAAAAATGGTGTGATGGACAGCCGGCAATATGTCGACATCGATGACTACCTGGCCAGACAGAGCAAGAGCAATGCTGCAGTCCCCCCGGATCGATACTCTGTAGTTAACAGCATTCGGGTCACCCGACCTTACGGCAGCTGGTACGAAGGCTACGGTCAATATCGAACGAACCAAGAAGCCATCAACTGGCTGGGATTCACCGCTATTCATTTCGAGCTGCTAAACCAGCTCGATGAACACCAGCAACGGCGTCATGAACAAGCGCAGATCACGGCCACCACATCGCCGGTGGGCCGCACTGTACAATGGCAGGATGGCACCGCTTCTGGTTCTGTGGAAACGACACGTGAAGGCACCACAACCAGCGGCCGCTATTGCAGGGAATTTCAGCAGATGGTCACAGTGAATGAGACAACAGAAACAGCTGTCGGCACCGCCTGCAAACTGCCAGACGGTACGTGGGAAGTGATCTCTACCGGCTAGCTAACTGTCATTTTTGATGCGGCGCCGGTCAGAGCTGGATAAACAACCAGCGCCGCTACTCCAGCATCAAAGCTGCATAATAGACCAGACAGGCCAGAAGACTCATGGCAGATCTGACCGCATGCAATCTCCCCCAGTGCTCTAGCAGCATGTAGGTTGAGCTGGACTGTTTTTTCAGCGCCGGAGACTGAAGCTGTTTATTCAGCGGCATGATCATCAGGTACGTAAAAGGGATCACGGCAGCGATCAGTGCTCCGCCCAGTAACCACACCATGGAACTACCCAGGGCCGCCGCCGTCACCGCAGACAATGCCGAGCATAAAGCAAGACTAAGCTGCATTCTGGCGGCACGGCGATAGCTGGGAGTAAATTCAGTCGCCGCCAGTTCCGCGCCGCATTCCAGTCTGGCGGGATGCTCGACTAGGCTGATATAGCAAGCCGCGCCGCAAAACAGACTGGCGCTCCATGCCGCCAGAGCACCGAAGAGTTCCGCGCCAGTCACCACAAAAGACATCATGGCTCGCGCTATTTTTTCAGCTGAAAGGCAACAACATAGTCACCAAGCGTTGTGCCGATTGAACCATGGCCCCCGGCCACAATCACCACCATCTGTTCGCCCTGACTATTGAGGTACGTCATCGGTGTGGCTTGCCCACCGGCAGGCAGGCGTGCTTTCCAGATTTCTTCACCGTCGCTGAGATCATAGGCACGCAGATAGTTATCGACCGCAGCAGCCATAAAGACAACGCCGCCTTTGGTAATGATCGGCCCGCCTATCCCGGGCACACCCATTTCGATCGGCAGCGGCAAGGGGGTCAGATCGCGAATTGTCCCGTTTCTGTGTTTATAGACGACTTTACCCTGACTCAGGTCAGCTCCGGCCACATAGCCCCAGGGCGGTTGCTGACAAGGCACGCCCAGCGGTGACAGGAAAGGTTTGAGGCTCACGGCATAATCGGCCCCTTCGTTGGCATTCACTCCATGCTCCCCCACGTTGACTTCTCCCAGTGAGGCACTGCTGTCTTTCTTAATTAAGGTGGAAGTAAAGGCCAGATAGAGCGGCATCCCGAACATCACCTGCCGCTCCGGATCCACGGCGATTCCGCCCCAGTTAAAGACACCGAAATTACCGGGAAAGACGATGGTGCCCAGCTCAGATGGCGGCGTGTAACGGCCTTCATAACGCAGCTGGCGAAACTGAATGCGGCAGTAAAGCTGATCAATCAGCGTTGCGCCCCACATGTCTTTCTCTTCCAGCGGCGGCGGATTAAAGTTCAGCGCCGACTCAGGCTGGGTCGGAGAGGCAAAATCGCCCTCAATCGTTCCCTGAGGCGCTGCCACTTCGGTGATCGGATGAATGGGCTCGCCGGTCTGCCGGTTCAGTACATAAACATCCCCCTGTTTCGTCGGGACAACCAGGCCGGGCACCAGACCACTGTCTGTCTGAATATCGAGCAGACTGGGTTGTGCCGGAGTATCCATATCCCACAAATCATGATGCACAAACTGCTGTACCCAGGCAGGCTGGCCATTATCCAGGCGCAATGCCACGACCGAAGAGGCATATTGTTCTTCTTCCGGGGTGCGGTACATGCCCAGTTGATCAGGCGTACGGTTGCCCATAGGGATGTAAATCAGGCCCAGCGCTTCGTCTGCACTGGCGACAGACCAACTGTTCGGCGAACTGGTCGCATACAGTTTGTCTTTGGCAATCGGCTTCGTATCGGTTGGATTGGCCGAATCCCAGTTCCACTTCAACGCCCCGGTTTTCACATCGTAAGCGCGAATCACCCCGGATGGCGAGTTGATGTCATAGTTATCATTGACTGAGCCGGCGACGACCACGACCCCTTTCGCCACCACAGGCGGGGATGTGGAATAATAGTAGCCGGACTTAGGAAAGGGCATGTTGTGCAGTAAGTCCAGCACCCCGTCCTCAGCGAAGTTTTTACAGCGCGCGCCGGTGGCCGGATCCAGCGCAATCAGCTTGGCATCTGAGGTCGGCAAAAAGAGCTGTGCATCGCAATCCATACTGGCCAATGTTTCCGCCGCACCGGAACCGGACTGCGACATCATGACCGGTTCGCCCGCCTGAGGTGCGAGATAAGACACCCCGCGGCACGTCTGATGCTGGCGCTGATTCTCCTCCCCGACTTTCGCGTTATACACCCAACGCTGCTGGCCACTATCGGCATCCAGTGCCACCAGCCAGTTGTGGGGCGTGCACAAATACAAGGTATTGCCGATTTTCAGCGGCGTGGCCTCATAGGTAAACTCACCGATATCCCCTTTCCTTTTCACATCATCGGTTTGATACTGCCAGGCTTGCTCTAAATGACGCACATTCTGCGGGGTAATCGTCTCCAGCGGCGAGTAACGCTGTCCCAGATTGCTGCGGCCGTAGCTGAACCAATCCCCTTCTGGCACCTGTCCCAGTTTCGGTGTCTGGACAATCGTGGACGTGTTTAGCTGGCCTTCCAGCTTATGGGGATCGTTAAACATGCTGCCCAGCGTCACCAGTGCGACTAACCACCAGTACGCGGTCAGACGGCTGATTCTGGTACGCCCCATCAGACGGAAAGAAAACAGCAGCGGTATACCCAATACCAGCAGCAACCCCATCCTGCTGGCCAGTGGCCACCAGTCATAACCGGACTCCCACAATGACCAGATCAGCGATGCCAGCAAAAACAAACCGTACAGGATCTGTGCATTCCCCCGTTTGGTTCTGACTTTGGCAGCAACCAGCAAAAACACGACGCCTGCAATGGCAAAGTACCAGCTGCCGCCCAGGGAGATCAGCCACAGGCCGCCCCCAAAAAGCACCAGCCCGATGAGGAGATACAGAAATGCGATGAATCCCATGCGCCTCTTCCTTCTTCTTATGATTCGGCCAATTCGGACGGTAAGCATAACGGGTCACTGACGCGCTGACCGTACCTAAAAAAGCGTAGACTATGTCGAAAAGAAGGACTGAAATTCAATCAGATGTGGTTGAGGAAATATTGCTCAAAGCTGTCATGCCAAGCGGGAACATGGCCCGCCATCAGCCTTTATTCAGCGTTCAGCTGCAACCACGCTTGCCGTGTAATACGGTACAAACAATGCTCAGCCAGTGCGTGATCATGCGGCAGTTTAGGATGCATAAAATTTTTCTCACAATCCGTCATGCCCAGCTTCTCCATCACACGCCGGGAAGGCTGATTGGCTAAGGTGGTAAACGCATAAACAGCAGGTGCCTGCAGCGACTCAAACGCATAGCGCAAGGCAGCTTGCGCTGCTTCAGGGGCGAACCCTTTCCCCCATTGATCGGCAGCCAGTCGCCAGCCAATTTCAATAAAAGGAGTGTCGGGGATATCGAGATCCTGATAATGCAAACCGGTCAGGCCAATAAATTGACCGGTATCCTTTCTCTCAACCGCCCAAAAGCCCCAGCCATTCTGCTCAATCAATGCGGTCGCTTTCTGTGCAAGCTGTACGCTTTCGGCTTCACTCAGGGGTGCAGGAAAATACCGCATCACGTTCGGGTCTGCGCACATGGCGGCAAACGGCGCGTGGTCATCCGCTTGCCATTGCCGGATGATGAGTCTTTCAGTCTGCAACTGACAAATATCTCTCTTGAGTGTTTCAATCATCGGTTATCTACCTGTGTTTTGTTTGGCGATCACAGCCATGTGCTCATTGCTGTCAATGGGTGTTCAGCAGCTTAGCCATATAAATTTCATCCACATACTTTCCATTCACCCGCATGGCATCTCGCCTGATCCCTTCCTCAGCAAACCCGGCTGATGTGTAGAGCTGACGAGCCCGTGCATTATGTGCCATTACCGTCAGCTCAAGACGGTGAAAATCATGATGAGAAGCCCACGTTTCTAAAGTCGTCATCAGTTGCCGGCCGACCCCCTTACCCTGTGCGCTGCTTCGAAGGCCAATCACGCAGTAAAGCGAATGCCTGATCCGGTTCATTTTGCCACCTACCCCGACAATAAAACCGGCTAATTCACCCACTTCATTTTCTGCGACGAACATGGTTTGCTGATTGGAATCCACCCATTCCGACAACTGCGCTCTTTGCTGCTCTATCGTCAGCTGTCGCTCTCCGGGTTCAAACAGCATGAAAGCTGTCTCTTTATCGAGTAAGTGAAACAGTGCCACCAGCCTTTCCGCATCATTGACTGCCACTTTTCTGATCATCATGCCTCACTCCAGTCATCATTCTTCGGCTTTTTCATCGGTCCACGACTATACAAAACTCACGCAAGCGCACAAAACCCAGTTGCATAAAAGATAGACATAAATGAAATTCACCCTTTCAATACCAGACCTATTTCACGTAATACGATGATCTTTCTGTATTTACCTGTTAATCAATAAACGCTGAGCATCAAACTTTGTGCAGAAGATTAAATTTTTGTCATTTCGACCTGCTTAATTTTTTTCCTGAATTAGACTTGTGGGAGCTTGGTCAAAAATCAAACAAATCGTTACATTCATTTTCTCTAAAACAGTGGTATGGATGCAGTTCTCAGGGAGGAGCAATGAGAAATCAGTTTCTCAAGCTTTTTGTATTGTTGGCTGGATTTTCGCCGGCCATTGCGAGTGCCTCTCATCAGGCTCCACTGAGACAACCCTTAGCAGATTATGAACCATGGGCCACTGAGCTGAGTGCACAGAAAGTGTTCTATTGTTTTAATCCGTCCTGGCGTCCGTATGATTACCAGGAACAAGCGCAACACAAAGGCATCTTTGCTGATTATCTGCATTTGATTGAGGCTTATCTGGGGGTGACGTTCCATCCCTATTTCACCAATAGCTGGACGGAGTCCTTATCTGCCCTTCAACTTGGTCACTGCGATTTCATTCCGGCGATCAGCCAAACACCGGCGCGGGAAAAGTACCTGTCGTTTACCTCACCCTACTACCAGATTCACAACGTGCTGGTTGCCAAATCCGATAAACCGGTGCTGGCCTCTTTAGATGAACTGGCCGGAAAGGCAATTGCCGGGCCAAAACACACCGCTGTGATGGCGAGATTACAAGAAACCCACCCGGATATTCAGCAAGTTTATGCCGCCACGCCTTTGCAAGCCATGCATCTGTTAAATACAGGAAAAGTGTACGCCTTTGTCGCCCCGTTAGATTCACTGATCGATGAACTGAAAGAAGATGTCTTTCGTAAAAAGATCATTGCCAAGCTCGACTTTTCGCTGCCTATTGCTGTCGGGGTCAGACAGGATAAACCCGAATTACTCGCCTTGCTGGACCTGGCAGTGCAGGCGATTACCCCTGAAGAACACCGTGAGATATCACGAAAATGGACACAATTCACCCTGACTGAAAGCCACCATTTCACAGATATTTATCGCTGGTCTGCAATTTCAGTGGTCATTATTCTGGTGCTTGGCTTCTGGATCACCCGGTTACGGGATGAGATCAAAAAGCGCAGCCAGACCGAAGCCAGGCTGAGGCACATGGCCAATCATGATGCGCTGACCAATCTGCCGACGCTGCGTTACGCCCAGGAAAAAATTGACAGTGCCATCCTGCGTTGCCAACGTGGCAGTACCAATCTGGCATTGATGTTTGTCGATCTGGACGGATTTAAAGAGGTAAATGACACCTATGGTCATGATGCCGGAGACAAGCTGCTGAAAGCCGTCTCGCTGAGGCTGGTGAATTCACTGAGAGAAACCGATACTGTGGCCAGAATCGGTGGCGATGAATTTATTCTGATACTGGAAAATATTGCGACAACCGATACAGCAACATTGCTGGCAGACAAAATACTCACCATGTTCAGCCGTCCTTTCATGCTGGCAGAAAATCCGCTCCATCTCGGGGTCAGCATTGGGGTGTCAATCTATCCGTCACACGGTACCACCCGAGAATCTTTGCTCAAACATGCGGATCAGGCCATGTACTGTGCGAAGAAAAACGGTAAAAATCAGTGCCAGTTCGCTTTAGCGCAACAGCAGATTTCCGCAGAAAAAGCCTGACCGAGCTTCGCATCAAACCGGCAGCGTTAGTCGTCATAACAACGCATACATTGATGTAAATCAATTAATCAACACAGGATTCATGTCAGCCATGTTTAAAATATCAACAGAGTGCGGTAAAATTCGCGCCGCTTCCGTAATAAAATTAGCAATAAGTGTAAAACACATCACAATCCGGGTAACTCTGATTACTCCTTCTTGATTAGCATTCACATGATATCCACCTGTAAAAACTGGTTTCTTATTCGTTTTGCTACTCGGTATAAACACTTTCTGCTGGCAGTTTTACTGGGGCTCAGCGTCTTAGCCTTCGGCTTGTGCGGCATTTACCTGCATGGCAGGGGTAATCTGGATAACCTTGTCGAAGAAAAAGCCACCATTGCGAATGCCCTTTTCCAGAACACCATTGATGAGGCCCATACTGCCGTAAATAAGGCCACTCCATTGCTCAGCACCGCCTGTACCACTGCAACCGCGGAAGAGTTAAAGCGCATTTCCGTGCTCAGCCCTAACATTCGCACAGTCAATTTAGTGGAAGATAATTACATCTACTGCTCGTCTCTGATCAATCATGCCTTAACAAGAAATGAAAACACTCATATTCCTGTTACGACACGTTTGTTTCTGGCCACACATAATTACT
Organism: Photobacterium sp. Hal280; assembly: GCF_037162255.1. NCBI lineage: Bacteria > Pseudomonadati > Pseudomonadota > Gammaproteobacteria > Vibrionales > Vibrionaceae > Photobacterium > Photobacterium sp. Hal280. The sequence goes on along the minus strand of NZ_JARLUO010000005.1, from coordinate 1,241,356 downwards.
TAAATCCGAACGAAAGAATTCTGTTCCTCGGAAAAAAGTCGGTGAAAAGTATGTCATCGCCAGTATTGATGTCCAATACATAAAAAGAACACTCCAGACCATTGGACAGAAAGTACCGTAACAATCACGTTAAACAATCAACAAAGCATGACATACACTACGTTTTACTCTGAGACAAAAGACGGCACATTCATCGCGCTGAATTCCCGGGATAATGAGTTCATGATTTCATCCCGAATCAGTCAGAGAATGTATCTGGATTACATGCTGTCGCATTTGTACATTTCAATGTATCTGTGCGTCATTATTGCCATTGTTATCGGCATCAATGGCTATCGCCAGTTCAAACGACCGCGTTCACTGCAAGAGGAATTACGTCGTGCGGTAGAAGAGAATGAGTTTTTGCCTTATCTGCAACCTATCGTGAACCATCAAGGCAGGATTTGCGGCGCGGAAATATTAATGCGTTGGCACCACCCGAATCAGGGTTTCATCATGCCAGACTTATTTATCCCGCTGGCAGAGGACACCGGCCTGATTCATATCATGACCACTCAGATACTGAACCGCGTGAAATCTGATTTGCTTCAGAATCATCAATATCTGCCCGACGGCTTTCACCTGGCCATTAATATCAGCCCAAGCCAGTGTAATGATCTGCTTTTCTATAAAGACTGCCTGAGCTTCATGTCCGCCTTTCCGGAGGGCAAGGTAAAATTGGTCGCTGAACTGACAGAAAGAGAGTTCATTCAAGACACAGGAAATGCAGCTCTGCTGTTTGAGAAGCTGCATCATCTGGGGGTTCAGATTGCGCTGGACGATTTCGGCACCGGTCATTCATCGCTGGCGTATATCAACCAGTTCCACATCGACATCATCAAAATTGATAAGAGCTTTACCCACCTGATTGGTTCGGTAGACATGCCGAGCCATATTGTCGATAACGTGGTGGATCTGGCAAACCGACTGAACATCGATGTGGTTGCAGAAGGGGTGGAAAACGCGACACAGGAAGCCTACCTCAAGCAGCGCGACATTCAGTTCTTCCAGGGCTATCTTTACGATAAACCCCTACCGCCGGCGGTTTTCATAGAGAAGATGCAGCAGCAAAGCGACATGCTGGTACGCTTACAAGCGGATCCTTCACTGAATGGCTAACGAATCAAGCAGGGAGCAAACTCCCTGCTGTTGATTCGCATCCGGCAACGCTACACCTTAAAATAGGCCAGGTGCTGGTTCAGTAATTCAGAGACGTGCGCCATGGCCTGACTTTCCTGAGCAAGATTCATGGACGATTCTTTCATCACATTCGCAGACAGATGAATACTGCTGACATTTTCATTCATTTCATTGGCGACGATGCCTTGCTGTTCCGCCGCGGCGGCTATCAGCACCACTCTGTCGGTGGTCTGATTCAAGTCCGACACCATATTTTCAAACGTGCTTCGGGTTTCCAGCGCAATATCGACACAGCTTGCCGCCTGAAAATGGCTCGATTGCATGGTTTTACTCGATTGTTCAGCAATACTGGTCAGTCTGTCGATACTGGCCTTGACCTCTGAGGTCGACTGCTGAGTGCGGCTGGCAAGATTCCTGACTTCATCGGCAACCACGGCAAATCCGCGTCCCATCTCACCGGCTCTGGCCGCTTCAATGGCGGCATTCAATGCCAGCAGATTGGTCTGCTCCGAGACATCCTGAATCACGTTCACCACAGCATGGATATCTTTTACCCCTTGTAACAGCTCATTGACGAAGCTGTCTGCATGGGTGATATTTTCGGCCACCGACTGAATATTATCGCTGGTGGCTTTCATACTGACACTGCTTTGCTGAGCCTGTTCGGCAACGTGAACTGTGGCCTCAGAGGTACTTTCTGCATTTTGGGCGACATCGTTAATGGTTGCCGACATTTCATTCATCGCCGCCGACAGTTGCTCAAGCTGGACGTGCTGAGATTCGACGCTGGTTGCCGTTTCTTCACTGGCACTGGCAATCCGGCCTGCCATTTCGCGCGATTGCTCCGCAGACTGACTGGCCACTTTGAGTGCCGCCTGCAGTTTATCCAGCATGCGGTCGACTTCCCGCCCCATTTCACCAATTTCATCCTGACGCTTTTTATTCAGCCTGACTTTGAGATCGCCGTCTGCTATCACATGAATCTTGTCGACCAGCGCATTGAGCGGTGTGACGATATCGTGTGCCAGCAGGTATCCAATCCATGCCAGAATGATCACCGCAGCGGCAGCAAAAACCGATGCCTGAGTCAGATTGCTGTAGAAAACATCGTCGATATCCGACACCAGCACGCCCGAGCCGATGATCCAGTCCCACTCAGGAAAATACATCACATAGGATATTTTTTCGTGCAGCCGGCCATCCGGTGCCCGCCAGGTGTAATCCAGAAAGCCCTGACCTGTCGTCGTTGCGATATCCGCCATTTCACGCCAGTGATACTTCCCCGAACCATCGCGGAGCGTAGAGGCATCAGCACCATTTAATTCCGGCTTTAGCGGATGGATGATGACCTGTTGGCCAGGGTTGGTAATCCAGAAATAGTTATCACCGTCATACCTGAGCTGCTCAAGTGCCTTCAGTGCCATACTTTTCGCCTGCTCAGCACCTAACTCAGAAGTCTGCGCGGCAAAAAATGCAATGAGACCTTGTGCGGTTTCAACCTGTGCACGCAGCTTATCCTCGCGCTCACTGAATGAAGCGCTGTGCTGCTGCACCAAATTGTAAATACAGACAGATACAATCATCACTGCAGCCATGACCACCAGCAGCTGCAGCTTTATTTTTATTGATATATTTCCAAGTTTCACGTGATATCCCTGCCAAAATAAGCAACAAAGCACGTATTTTGCCGCAGGATATCTTCGTCATAATTATCTGAAATCAAAGAAAGTTGAAACTCTATGCCTGGCAGGTATGTAACGCCATGATATGTGATACACATCATATACATTTTCCCGATACTGTCTTCTCAAACACCTGGTTTAAGCCATGAAAATGCACGCCGTAAAAACGCCGTCGCATCTTGTGTGATCAGTTCCCCGTGCGCCAGCACTATGGTATCCGGTGCCCAGCTCAGTATATGCTCAATATGACGCCTGGCCTCAGGCTTGTTCAAATAAAAGGATAAACGCCAGTCGAGCGGGGTTTTACCGTGAGGTGCCATAACACCTGCACCTTTAGCGATCATCCTCTGCCAGGGTTTGAACGAATCGGCTGGGAAATTTTCTATCAGATCAGTCAGTATCAGCGTATGGGTTGCCGGATGGAAAAAAACACATTCCTGCATCGCTTTCGAGCCGGTAAACAGCAGTTGCTGAATCGCGGGCTGCCAGGGAAATCCGGTGATGAGGTCAGCTCGCCGTCGAAGTGAAGATCACTGCGCTTGTGAATCACTTCTTTCGTCCCAAACGTGGTGGCTTTGGGATAAGCCTGCTGCCATTGCGCAATAAACAGATGGTGTAAATGATTGGGGGCGATCAAATAACTCACCTCGCCCAGGGTATTGACCGCTTCCGCCAACTCAGGGGTCAGCTCAATCGGACTGTGTACCCACAACGTGCCATCGGGCAGTTTCACCACTGTCATCCGAGTTGTATAGGGTAAGGAAAAGAAAGGTACCGCTTTGCCATCCGCAATCCAGATCGATTCATTCAAGGCGTACATCATGTTTCCTCAAGCATTCAGTTGATATGTGTTAATTATCATATCACTGCGTCGGAAAAACAGTGAGGAATCATCTCCAGTCTGCGGATGCGACTGTTGCTGCTTCAGTACACGCTTGTCGCGACGTCCTTGTCATGGGCTTACTGAACCGGGCTGAAACGTGTCGCCTCAAAGCTGTTCAGTAAACGGTGGATCAGGTAGGTCACCAGCAAGGTGGCCACTATCGCAAAGAAGATACTGCTGACCCGGTAAAGCGCACTGAACACCAGATCATTACCCGGGGTCAGGTATTGCCCGTAGAGGATCCCCAGGGTTGTGAGGCCGCCAAAACCTGCGCCTGAACCACTGGATTCCTTGACATGCATATAGCTGAACAGCATCGCGCCTATCCAGAGCAAGGGGACAATCAATACCAGCATCCCGGACCAGTCATACAATAACAACTGCCCTGCCATCCCAAAGGCGACCCCCATGATCGTGCCCATCGCCCGTTTACGGGCATAACCCAAAGCGCCATTCCAGTTCATCGGAAATAACAGTAACAAGGTGGTTGCCTGAGCCGACATCGAATCATTGAGATCAAAGATCTGAAAAACCAGAAACGACAGGGTTGCAATACTGGCCCCCATCAGCGCTTCATGGCGCATCCGGTGGGACCCTTTGGGCTCGCTGGGACGCGCTGGCGGCTGACGAGGTTCGGCATCAGGGATCAAAAACGTCATCAGGTAAGCAATCACCACCGACAGCACATTGGCCAGCAGGTTGCTGAAGATCAGATCATTCAAATCTGAACTCGGATAACTGGCAAAGTGCAGCATGATGCTCAGGCTGAGCACGCTGTTCGCCCCGAACAGAAAGAGCGTCCCTTTGGACATACAGGCAAATTTGTACAGAAAAAGCACGAAAGCAATCCCGGTCATCATGCCCGGATGCCCGCCAAAGAATCCGCCTAATATCCCCACTTCCAGTCCGCACACGATTGCCGCAGCCAGCAGCTGACGCGCGGCGTGTGCGCTCATGACGGGCACCATACCCAGCAGCAGCATGGGGGTGACCGTAAAAAAGACGCCGTAGTTCCAACCGAAAATCTTACTGATGGCAAAACCGATCGTGGCACCGGTTGCGATTCGCAGGCACTGGCGAAAATCGTTTTCTGACATCGGATGATCCCATAACTTCATGGCACCTCCCGCTTAATAAATATAATGAAGAGTGCTCAAGAATTTAATCTGAGCGTGAGCCATCCAGGCAAACAGACCGCTGTCCGGAACCAGCTGTACCGTGGCACGTGCACCGGCGGGTAAATGTTGCGGTGAGTCCCCTTCAATATTCAGGTGAAGGCGCATCCGCTGAGCATCCCGCACCCAACGGTTAGATTCTGTCGGCGTGGCAAGCCGTCCATTCGCATCAAACTGGCCGGCACTGACACCCGCATCCAAACTGCTGATGCGAGCGGTAAAGACCTGCCCAGGCTGACTGTCGAAAGCAATCAGCGCCTGACTGTCGTGACTGAAATGTCGCAGGCTCTTTTCCCGGAAGTCGGCAATGATATCGACATCCGTTGAGACCAGCGCCACCAGCGGATTACCGGCTGCCGCGTAAGCACCTTGCTCCAACTGGAGATTGGTGATCACGCCGTCGCGTTTGGCTTCAACCCGGGTATAGGACAGATTCAGTTCTGCCTGTTGCAGCTGATTTTTCGCCACACGGATGCTCAGATTTTTATCGCTGATTTCGCCCCGGCTGACTTCCAGCTCTTTTAAGCGCGCTTGCGAGGCAGACAAATTGGCTTTGGCTGCGATGGCGGCACTTTGGGCATCATCGCGCAGCTGTTGTGAGGTGCCGTTACGATGAAACAGCGTACTCAACCGATGCGCTTCGCGTGTTTTTTGTTGCAGAATGGCTTCATTCGCCGCGACTTCTGCCTTTGCGGCCAGAATAGAGGCATCCAACTGGCTGTTATTCTGGATCACTTTTTCCAGATTCAGACGCGCTTGTTCGACAGCCAGCTTATAAGGGGCCGGATCGATAACAAACAGTACATCGCCCTGATGGACTGCCTGATTATTATGCACATGTATTTCGGTGATCGGGCCACTCACTCTGGGGGCGACTTTAGTCACAACCCGGGTCGCCATCGCTTGTGGGGTCAAAGGCATGGCCAAATCGGCCATCAAAAAATAAGCAAATACCAACACAAATGCGAAACAGGCGTATTTGATCCAGCGGGCAAATTTTTGATCAGGTGTCATAGCGGTTTATTTCTCCTTGGAATCGTTATTGTGTTCTTTATTCAGAGAATCCAGCGCATTGTGGGCAATCTGCTCCAGAATGAAGCCCAGCTTTTGTAGTTCCTGGTCGTTAATATGGGACAACAGCTGTTTACGTACCTGCATGATGCGCGCTTCCATCTGGGTGAGCAGTTGGCGCCCTTCTTCCGTCAGGCTGACAATCCGGGCGCGCTTATCGCTGTCGCAGCAACGGCGTGTCACCAGCGATTGCTCTTCAAGCTGTTTTAAAGTGCGCATCAGCGAAGCCAGTTCAATTTCCAGCGCTTCTGCCAATGTTTTCTGACTGACGTGATCGCCCAGTCGCTGCAGTTTCCACAACGCCGTCCAGCGCGGATGCGTGAGACCCAAAGGGGCCAGTTCACGGTCTGCCACCATCTTCCATAAACGGGAAACGCGGCTGAGCTGCTCAGCTAACGGCAGATCGCGAAGGATGTTGATATCTTGAATCATGGTGCCTCACCAAATTACTTAGCATGCTAAGCAATATAATATAGTTAGCAGGCTAAGTAAATACCTTGTGAGTTCAATCACACCTTTCCTGTACGAGCGTTTAGGCGCAGTGCGAATGGCCGACAGGAAAAGCGGACTCATTCAGAAAGGGCGTCAGCCAATCGCACCAAGACTTCCCCCTGCCTTGAATAACGCCCCCTGCATACCTAAGCTAACCGATAACCATGGCCGATTAACGAAAAGCGACATCTCCGTACACAGCCCAATTCCATCGGCACGACTCTCTGAGCGATAGAACCGCGCCCGACGATTTTGAATCGGTCAAACGATGACAACGTGGGAATTCTCGAATGAAAATTACTTTTCTTGGTGGTACTGAAACGGTGACGGGATCCAAGTTTCTGCTGGAGACAGAACGAACCAGCGTGCTGATCGATTGTGGTCTGTTTCAGGGCTATAAGTGGTTGCGGGAACGCAATTGGCAAACATTGCCTATGGATATCGAAAAACTCGACGCCGTTCTGTTAACCCATGCCCATCTCGACCACTCTGGTTATCTGCCTGTGCTCTACAAACATGGCTTCCGCGGCCCGGTTTTTACGCATCACGCAACCAAAGATCTGTGCCGGATTCTGCTGGCAGACAGCGGCCATATCCACGAAGAAGACGCCAGGTATTACAACAAACACCATCTGGGCAAGCATGAGCAGCCAGAGCCGCTCTACGACAGGCAGAATGCTGAAGACTGCATGGCCCTGTTTCAGCCGGTAGATTTTGACGAACCGGTCGAAGTCGGAGAGATTCGGTTTTATCTGCAGCCGGCGGGACACATTCTCGGTGCTGCCAGTATTATTGTGGAAGCGGAAGGAAAACGCGTGGGATTTTCCGGAGATGTCGGCCGCTTTCACGATGTGCTGATGATGCCTCCCCGCCCGCTGCCCGCGCTTGATCTTCTTCTGATGGAGTCCACTTACGGCAACCGGCGGCACGAAACACAAGACCCCTTTGAAGAACTGGCAGAAATCGTCAACCAGGTTGCGAGCCAGGGTGGCGTCTTACTGATTCCTGCCTTTGCTGTGGGACGGGCACAGGCTTTGCAACATATGCTGGCAACCTTGATGGAAGACAAGAGGATCCCCAGAATCCCCGTTTACCTTGATAGCCCGATGGCCATTCAAGTCTCGGATATTTTTTGCCAGTACGGTGAACAGCACCGGCTCAATCCCGACGAATGTCATCGCATGTGCAATGACATTATTTATATCCGTACTGTGGATGAGTCGAAGGCGATTGAAAAGCAAGCCTTCCCTCACATCATTCTTGCCGGCAGCGGGATGGCAACGGGAGGTCGCATTCTGCACCACTTTAAACGTCTGCTCAGCAGTCCCAAAACCACCGTCTTGTTTACCGGTTATCAGGCCGGGGGAACACGGGGGCGAAAATGCTGGCCGGTGTTGAGACGGTGAAAATACACGGCGAATGGATACCGTTGCGTGCCTCAATCAAAATGCTTTCCAGCCTGTCCGGTCATGCAGATTACCTTGAACTGACCCAATGGTTACAGCAGTCGGCATTGGCGAAAAAGACACCCATTCAGCTGATTCACGGCGATCCTGAAGCTCTCGAAGCGCTGCGTGTGCATTTACAGGAACAGACAAAATTTACCGTCGATGTGGCGGGTTACTGGAGTATTTTGCGCCTGTAGCTGCCGGGTGAATTCAATGAATGAAAAGCGGAGACCATAACAAACAAGGGGGTGTCTGAAAACAAAAACGCCAGAATGCGTCAGAGCGCAGACTGGCGTTGTGTGGTTAATGAGCGATTACAGCAAGCGTTCGAAGGTTAATGTCTCCTCAGCACCAAAAGTGATGGTTAGCTCATCAGCTTCACTGCTCACAACAGAATCAAGAGACCTGGTCTCTCCCTCTATGCCTTCATCAAACACTAAACTGCCACCGGAACCATCAAACGTCAGCTCCAGATTGAGTACGCCGTTTGTATGTGAATAAGTTCCGTATTCAATGCCGATATCACCGTCTTCACCTTCCGCTGCCTCGCCATCTACCATTTGAACCAGAAAGAATTTATTGTCATTGCGGAAATTAAATATAACGTGGCCGCCATTTTGCTCTTTCAGTTCCCAGCTACCTACAATGGTGTTGGAGGTATTCACTCTCGGGAACACTTCATCTCCGGAAGCGTCCTCATCATCCGATGGTGTTGGATCTGTCCAGGTCAAAGAAAGTGACGCATCGCTGACGACAAAATTGGTGATGATGTCATCACTGGCCAGGCCGCCATCAAAGGGGTCATCTGCAGTACCGTTGTTATCGTTATCTTTAGACCAGTTGATCTTTTTCCCGACTAAATCCGTTCCATTGAGCTTAAAGCTCCCATACTGGAAACCTTGCCAAAGATCTTCATCTTCGTCTCCAACTTCATATTCATATTCCACAACCAGAAAATGACCATTCGGGAAAATATTCACAATGCCTGCATATTCAGAATCCTCACCCACTTCCCAGCCTAAGGTAAACATACCTTTCAAATCAGCCGTTGTTGTACTCAGGCTTTCTTCAAAGTGGGCTTTTGCTTCAGCCTCATCTGGCAGATCGCTGGCAGATTTACTTGCCTGAGACAGAAGCGCTGTGACATTAGAATCATTACCAAAATCCGCGGGCGCAACATTGAAGTTAATTTGAGTGGCAGTGTTCTTCACTGTTTCATTGATAGAGATGCCATTTGAAGGATCATCGTCTGAATCTAATGTCATCAGCAGACGCACGATATTCACAACCGCATTGTCATTGATATCCTCTGTACCCGCTAAGTCCAATGGGGTAATCACATTCCCGGCATCAACCGAGGTAAAGCTGTGGCCACCCATTTTAAAGGTGACTTTTTCACCCGGCTTATAGCTGAATTCGCCATTTGCATTGGTGGTTCCGCTCTGGGTGGCGGTGACATAGTCCATGCCTTCTACCGCAGCGTCAATCAAGCGACCGGTTGATACATCACCGGATTGCGTTTGATCACCACCGGATGAATTGTTGTTTGCTGTATCTTTACCAGAACTGCCACCGCCACAAGCACTAATCGCGAAACCCAGTGCTGCCACAATCGACAAGTTTAATAATTTTCCTTTCATTGTTGTTGTCCCTCTGCATATGTGTTTTTTTGCTTTTATAGACTTTTGTTTTTCTTCATCCAAATACAGGAACAAAAACTGAGACATTCAACAATTCTCTCTTATTAATATATTAAACATTCATTTCAAAAGCATGAAACACTGCGAACAACTCATATTCCAAGTCGATTCGCTAGCATGGCACTCAAACAAAATAATTAATATCAACATCAATAATGAAACAAAACTTTTCACTATTGGTAAATTAAACATAAATCTGGAAATTCTGTTGATTTCAAGCAACAAAACCACCGAATGATGAAAATTCCAGAAATAGAAAAACTAACAAACCACTGACACAAAACAAAAAAAATTTAACTAATCGCCATTAGTTCCTGGCAATTGATATTATTGTGATTACCATCACGCAAATTAATGCTGAGAATTTAAAATGAACAAAGGCTAGCGGAATACGAAATACAGAATAGCAAGCACAGACAATTCGCCGGGTAAATTATAAACAAGTTAAATATACCCAATGATATGCAACCAAAAACAAACCAAAGGATAAGAATAAGGATACAACATTCCCCCCAGAGAAATCAGCCATCGAAAGGGACTAAACCGCTAAAAACCTCATTCATTTAACCTCATAATGACTTATTCACGTAAAAATCCAACGCAAAGAAATGAATCAAACAGCTGATTGATATGGGTGATTTGATTGAGCCAGAACAAGGGAGTGAGGGATATTCAACCCTTGAATATAAACGCTGAACCCAAAAAAATCACCACCGCCATAGGCGGCGGTTTAGGGGTGACAAAAAAAGCCCCGTCAAAACGGGGCTTTCAGGAAACAATAAGTGACAACTGATTTAGAATGTCAGTTTATTGATAATGTCATCGTCAACCTGGTTCGCTAACGTCACTTTGAGTTTAGGCGTTCTTGCCATTTCGCGCTGAATCGCGAAATTCGCTTCTTTGTTACGGGCCCAGCTGCGACGCGCAATGCCGTTGTTCACATCGAACAGCAACATAGACTTCAGCCTGCGTTCTGCACTTTCACTGCCGTCAAGCAACATGCCAAAGCCGCCGTTGATCACTTCCCCCCAGCCGACACCGCCACCGTTATGAATCGAGACCCAGGTTGCGCCGCGGAAGCCGTCACCGATCACGTTGTGGATGGCCATGTCCGCGGTAAAGCGGCTGCCGTCATAAATGTTCGACGTTTCACGGAACGGTGAATCCGTGCCACTGACGTCGTGGTGGTCGCGGCCCAGAACGACCGGACCGATTTCACCGCGATGGATCGCATCGTTAAATGCTTTGGCAATTTCCATACGGCCTTGTGAATCAGCGTACAGAATACGCGCTTGTGAACCGACGACCAGCTTGTTTTGCTTCGCATCTTTGATCCAGGTGATATTGTCTTGCATCTGCTGCTGAATTTCTTCTGGCGACTCGGCCATGATCTTGTTCAGCACCTCAGCGGCAATCGCATCGGTTCTGTCCAGATCTTCCGGCTTGCCTGAAGTACAGACCCAACGGAACGGGCCAAAACCATAGTCAAAACACATCGGACCCAGAATGTCCTGTACGTAGGACGGGTATTTAAAGTCGATGCCGTTTTCAGCCATCACATCGCCACCGGCACGCGACGCTTCAAGCAGGAAAGCATTGCCGTAGTCAAAGAAATAAGTGCCGCGGGCTGTGTGTTTATTGACCGCATCCGCATGACGCTTCAGGGTTTCCTGAACTTTCACCTTGAACAGCTCTGGCTCTTCCCGGATAAGACGGTTCGATTCGTCATAGCTGATGTCAACCGGGTAGTAACCGCCTGACCAAGGGTTATGCAGCGATGTCTGATCTGAACCCAGGTGAATAAAAATGTCCTTCTCGTAGAAGGTTTCCCATACATCCACCACGTTGCCGATAAAGGCAATCGAGACCACTTCGTCGTTGGTTTGCGCTGCACGGACACGTTCGACTAACGCATCCATATTGTCGATCAGCTCATCCACCCAGCCTTGCTCGTGACGTTTCATCGCCGCTTTCGGGTTCACTTCCGCACAGACCGTAATACAGTCAGCGATATTACCGGCTTTGGGTTGTGCGCCACTCATACCGCCAAGACCCGCAGTCAGGAAGATCTTCCCTTTCGGGCTTTGACCTTTTTCAAGTACCTTGCGGAAGGCGTTCATCACAGTAATGGTGGTGCCGTGTACGATCCCTTGCGGACCGATATACATAAACGAACCTGCGGTCATCTGGCCGTATTGCGTCACGCCTAATGCGTTGAACTTTTCCCAGTCATCCGGCTTAGAGTAGTTCGGGATCATCATGCCGTTGGTCACCACAACACGCGGTGCATCTTCTGACGACGGGAACAGGCCCATCGGGTGTCCTGAGTACAAATGCAGCGTCTGGTCGCTTTCCATTTCACTTAAGTATTTCATGGTCAGCAGGTATTGGGCCCAGTTCTGGAATACCGCACCGTTACCTCCGTAAGTAATCAGCTCTTCAGGGTGCTGCGCCACCGCCGGATCCAGGTTGTTGTCGATCATCAGCATGATAGCGGCTGCCTGTTCGCATTTCGCCGGATAGTCAGAAATAGAGCGTGCTTTCAGGTCGTAGTTCGGCTTGAAGCGGTACATGTAAATGCGGCCAAAATCTTTCAGTTCCTGAGCAAATTCAGCGGCCAGTTCCTGATGCCATTCTTTCGGGAAGTAACGCAAGGCATTGCGAATAGCCAATTGCTTTTCTTCCGGCGTCAGGATGTCTTTGCGTTTAGGCGCACGGTTCACACCGGCCGGATACGGTTTAGCCTCCGGCAGTACGCTCGGGATCCCTTGTCGAATTTGTTCTTGAAAATTGATTACAGTGTCCATTCTTACAGGCTCCCTTCAGTTCACTTTAAACGCTTGTGCTTTCACCAATGCGATCATGGCGTCGATGTCTGGCTTCAGCAGGCGGTCTTCTTCCAGCTTGGCCACTTTCTCGCGAATGATTTGGTAGTTTTCTTCAATCACATCTGAACAGCGATTCGGACGTCTGAATTCAATCGCTTGTGCCGCATACATCAGTTCGATAGCGATGATCTTTTCCAGGTTTCCTAAAATCTGATTCAGTTTTCTGCCCGAGATACTGCCCATAGATACGTGATCTTCCTGCCCCATCGAGGTTGGCACGCTGTCTGCAGACGGTGGGAAACAGAGTGATTTGTTTTCAGTCACCAGCGCAGCGGTCACGTATTGCGGGATCATCATGCCCGAGTTCAGGCCACCGGATGACGTCAACAGACGCGGCAGACCGTGTAAGCCTTCAAGCAGCAGGTAGCAGCGGCGGTCTGCAATATTCCCCAGTTCCGCAGCAGCAATCGATGCATAATCCAGCACCATGGCCAGCGGTTGCCCATGGAAACTACCGCCTGAAATGGCCTCTTCGGAGCTGATAACAATCGGGTTATCCGTCACTGAGTTCATTTCAATTTCAGCCAGTTCTTTCAGGTGATTGAAGGCATTACGCGAAGCACCATGCACCTGCGGAATACAGCGCAGGGAATAAGGATCTTGCACGCGAACACAATCAGCATGCGAGGCCATGTTTTGTGAGTCTTTGAAGAAACGCCTCATCCGGGCGGCGACTTCAATGTTGCCGGCAAAGGCACGCGTCAGGTGCAGCTCTTCTCTGAATGGCGAACCACTCCCCTGCATCCCTTCAATACTCATCGCACCGGCAAGGTCTGCCAAATCAAGCAGATAACGCATTTTCGTGAGTGCGGTAATGGCATGAGACAGAATAAACTGTGTGCCGTTAATCAGCGCCAGACCTTCTTTTGCATGCAGCTCAAGCGGCGCTAAACCGTTGTCACGCAGCGCTTGTGCGGCTGGCACGGTGTTGTCGCCCTGCCAGAATTCACCTTCACCAATGAGGGGTAAAAACAGGTGAGAAAGCGGTGCCAGGTCACCCGATGCGCCAACAGAGCCTTGCTCCGGCACAACAGGGATCAGATCGTGTTCGAGAAACGCCAGCATACGCTGAACAACTTCCAGGCGAATCCCTGAGTAGCCCTGGCTTAAGGCATGTATCTTGGTGATCAGCATCAGTTTTGAGATGGATTTCGCAATCGGCTCACCCACACCAACCGCATGGGTGATCAGGAGGTTTTTTTGTAACAGATGCGTTTCTTCCGGTGAGATTTGCGTATCACACAGCGGGCCGAATCCGGTATTGATGCCGTACACCGCCTTGTCTGAGGCGGCGATGATGTCCACATTACGACGGCTTGCATTGATTTTATCTAAAGCTTCTTCACAGAGTTCCGCTTTGATACTGCCATCCGCTATGCCGTTTACAATATCCAGATTGAGTTGATCAACACCATATCTAAACATCTTGTTTGTTCTCCTGACTGACTGATATCTCTGTATCAGATTGCTTCTATAAGACAATGCTAGCTTGCTCTGTAAGTTTTATAAAAGCATAATGTTCGTAGTTCATTCCGGTTTTATCGAACAAAAAACACAAGCTGACAGAGAGCCCTTATGCAGATTCAAGATGTTGATTTACGTATGCTGAGAATATTCGTGGCTATCGTTGAGTGTGGCGGTCTGTCGGCGGCGGAATCCCGCTTAAACATCGGTCGCTCTACCATCAGTTCTCACTTATCCGATCTGGAAGTGCGCCTTGGGATTACGCTTTGCAAACGCGGCCGGAGCGGCTTTGAGGTCACAGAAGCCGGGCGTGTGACCTATCAGGCCTCACTGGAATTACTCCAGCAGTGCGAAGCCTTTGCCGCCACCGTGGCAAGCTCTAAAAACGAACTGTCCGGCCGGGTCACGATTGCCATGATCGATACCTTAGTCAACGATCCGCGCTGTCGGGTATCCCAGGTGATTGCCGGGTTAAAAAGCAAAAGTAATAACTTACAGTTCGACATCAACGTCTGTGAAGCGCGCGAAGTCGAAACCTCCGTGGTGAACGGGCGCTCGCTGGTCGGGATCGGCGTCAGTCGTCATCCGCTCAGAGGGCTCGACTATTTCCCCCTGCATCATGAAACGAACTATCTGTATTGCGGCAAAGGCCACCCGCTGTTCGACTGCCCCCTTCGGAAATCAACACGCTGTTACAACAAGCGGAGGTGATCACCAGTAACTATATGCGGGATAAGGAAACCCGCAACGACGCGCTGAATTATCAGAACACGGCCATCGCCTATCACGATGAGGGAATTGCCCATTTGATTTTATCCGGTGCGTTTATCGGCTATCTGCCCGAGCACTACGCCAGCACTTGGGCCAACAAGGGGCTGATTAAACCTATCTTGCCCGAGAAATATACCTATCAAATCCCGGTCATGCTGATCACGTTAAACAATAATTCTGCGTCGCCACTGGCCAAAGCACTGATCAAAGAAATTAAACGTTGTCACCGTACGGACAGCTGATCCAACGCTATCGTTGCCAAGGTTCATGTGCAACCAACTATACGGAACGACGTCATCAGAAATGCTACAGCTTGCAAAATACCTTTGTTACTCACTCAGAAAAGCCCGTATCTGCTCTCTCAGCCAACGGCGTAATGGATCGGCATGTGTCCGTTCATGCCAAAACTGAAAGATATCAACACCCGGCAGCTCGAAGGGGACGGGATAGATCTCCAGACCGTCATCAAGCTGAGCTGCCTCTTTTGCCAGTGATGCCAGGCAGGTCACGATCAGATCACTGTGCCGGATAATACGGGCTGGGGATAAAAAACTCGACACACCCGCAACAACCTGACGGCGTAACCCCAGTTTTTCCAGTCCGCGATCAACATTGCCATGCAGATCGCCTGTCAGGGTTGTCACAATATGCTGGCAGCTTAAGTAAGTTTCAAGATCAAGCTCCTGCCCTATCCGGCTGTGATTTCGATTCGCAAGTACGGCAAATTTCTCGCTGGCGACTTTCTGCTGCCGGAATGTATCCGGTAACTGGGTATAAAAGCCTGCAATCGCAATATCGCACTGACCATTTTCCAATTCTGCTCTGGGCAGCTTGCTCCCGGTATTGTGGGTCACTAAGGTTAACTGTGGGGCGTGCTTCTGGACATGTGGAATCAGGCGGGCAAACAACTTCTGTTCCATATAATCGGTTGAGTAAATGTATACCTTGTCTCTCCGGGACAAAAAATCTTCCGTGTCCAGCTCACTGTAAAACTGCTCCAGGCCATTCATTAAACGGCGAATTTCAGGTGCAATCGCATGGGCTTTCGGCGTTGGCGTTAATCCTCTTGGCGCTTTGACAAAAAGAGGATCATCAAATTCATACCGGAGTTTGTTCAGCTTATGGCTCAAAGCAGGCTGACTCAAAGTCAGACGTTCAGATGCACGAGTCGCATTCCTTTCCTGATAAAGGATGTGAAAAATCATCAGCAAATTCAGGTCTTTCTGATAGACATTCATAATTTGGATATCAATTATCAGTTTTTTAGAATTCAAGAATATCACGGAGACACTTATTCTCACCAACAATCAAAGAGAACAAACAGGAGTACATTGTGAAAGTTTTAATGATTCTGACCTCACACGACAAACTCGGTGACACCGACCATCAAACTGGCTTCTGGTTGGAGGAATTCACCACACCTTATTACACGCTGGCTGATGCAGGGGCCGAGATCACTCTGGCATCTCCCAAAGGTGGATTACCGCCCATAGATCCACGCAGTCAGGACGAAAGTTCTGCCGTAGACAGTACACGTCGCTACGCTTCAGATCAGACACTTCAGTCTGCCCTGTCACATACTTTCAAACTGGCTGAAATGGATGCGTCTGAATTTGATGCCGTTTTCTACCCAGGGGGACACGGACCACTGTGGGATCTGGCAGATGACAAGGATTCCATCGCACTGATTGAACAGTTTTACGCGCAGGGCAAGCCTGTTGGCGCAGTCTGTCACGGACCTGCCGTATTCAAGTCCACCCGCAATGCGCAGGGAGAACCTTTAGTCTCCGGAAAACGTGTCACCGGATTTTCTAATGAAGAAGAGGCAGCGGTTGAATTGACCGATATTGTTCCTTTCCTTGTAGAAGATATGCTCAAAGCTAACGGGGGCCTGTATGTGAAAAAAGACAACTGGCAGAGTCACGTCGTTACGGATGGCTTACTGATCACAGGTCAGAACCCGAATTCATCGCAAGCATGTGCACAAAGTGTGCTTGATGCGCTGAATGCAAAGTGAGATCAACCGATGAAATACTTACATACCATGGTTCGGGTCAGAGACATCGAGCAATCACTTGCCTTTTACTGTGATGGCCTTGGATTGACTTTAATCAAGCGTAATGACTACCCGGAAGGCCGGTTTTCCTTACTGTTTCTGGCGCCACCTGACCAACCAGAGGCACAGCTGGAACTGACCTACAACTGGGATCCTGAAATGTATTCAGAAGGCAGGAACTTTGGCCATCTGGCATATGAAGTTGAGGACATTTACGCGCTCTGCGAGCATTTGCAGTCAATGGGCGTCACCATCAACCGCCCACCCCGTGATGGCCATATGGCGTTTATTCGGTCTCCGGACAACATTTCCATCGAGCTACTGCAAAAAGGTGAAGCTTTACCTGCCGCTGAACCCTGGGCATCTATGCCAAATACGGGACATTGGTAATCCAATGCTGAGTGCCCCTGCCGCGATGGCTGAATGAACTGACACTGCAGATGGTTATGAGCGGCATTCAAGTTCAATCTGGCCAGAGTGCGGCCAAAGTGCAGACGAAAAAAAACCGCTGATAGTTCAGCGGTTTCTTTAAATGTGGTGGAGCCAGAACAAGGTATGGAGGGATTTTCAAATCCCGGACAACGCACTCTGAAGCTCAATGAAAAAAGCCCCGTCTGTCGACGAGGCTTTCGAATGTGGCGGAGAGATAGGGATTTGAACCCTAGATACGCTATTAACGTATGCCGGTTTTCAAGACCGGTGCTTTCAACCACTCAGCCATCTCTCCGTAAGTGGTGCGCATGATACCCAGCCGATCCCATGTTGTAAATACCCCAAAGAATCAAATGCACACTTGATCGCCAATCTGACACATTCCTTTTCGCTTTGGCTGATTTTTCAGCCCGTTAGCTTTCCTGTTGTCCCTTTAGCTTTCCTGTTGCACAGAGGTCAACGCTTTTTCCTGCGCTTGCGCTGTTTTGGGTTTTCGCATCACCAGATAAACCGCCATCGCCGCCAGCATAAAACCGACCGCACTCATCGCATCAAAGGTTTCATGAAATGCCAGCCAGGCTTGCAGCGCTGTGACCGGCGGCACCAGATAAAAGGTTGAGGCGACTTTTGAGGCTTCACCGTGCCGCACCATATACAGCAGCAGCCAGACTGCGGTCACCGACACACCGAGCACCAGCCAGGCCAGAGTCAGGGTGAATGTCAGATTCCATTCCACCTGCATGGTTTCCATCGTCATCATCACAGGTGCGAACAGGAGCGCCGCCATCAGATATTGGTAAACCGAGCCGCCCACCAGATCAACCTGCTGACAGAAACGCTTTTGGTACAGGGTGCCGAGTGTAATGCCGAGCAGAGCGGTCGCCGCACACAAATAGGCGGCGACTTGATGATCTTCTTGCTGCCAGCTCATATTGCCTTGCAGCACCAGGGTGATGCCCATCAGCCCCACGACCAATCCCAGCCACTGGGACAGTGCCAGACGCTCCTGCCCCATTGCGACTAACAAAAGCGCCGTCAGTACCGGCTGTAATCCAACCAGCAAGGCGCACAGGCCAGCCGGCATGCCCAGATATATGCCGTAATAGGTGCCGCCCAGATAAAAACCATGAATCAGCACTCCCGCGACCATACTGTGCAGCCGCGCGCGACCGGTCGGAAGCTGGCCGTTCAGTACGTACAGCAACACCATAAAAATCAGAATATTGAGTGCCATGCGTATAAAGAGAAAGGTTGCAGGCTCCGCATACGGCAAACCAAAACGGGCTCCAATGAACCCCGTGCTCCACAGCATCACAAATATGAAAGGAATAAACCGAGCCAATGAGATGTCCTTCTGGTGATTAACATGATTTTCCACTACTGTAGATGGGTACAAAAAAAGTAAAAAGTGACAGTTTTGTGATTTTGATAGGGTACAGATGCCACAAGTACAACACGAAGAGCAACCCAGCGAAGCCAAATACCGCCAGGTGATCCGGGAGCTGACGCTGCGAATCGATCGCGGTGTGTATCAGGCTGGCGATAAGCTCCCTTCAATCCGGCAGTTGAGTGAACAGCTCACGGTGAGCAAAAACACGGTCATACGCGCGTATCAGGAACTGGAGGCGGATCAGACAATTGAAGCGCATCCCCGGTCCGGCTATCGGGTCACGATGGCCACTCAACCGGCACCGCTGACCATGCAGGCCCCCGCCTTTGTCGATTTACTGACATTAAGCCGCACCATCTTGCAACAGTCCCCGTCATCGTCGCTACTGCCAACCGGCAGCGCACACCCGAATACCCAATTTCCCGCCATTACCTCGCTGTATGCAGAAATTGGCCGCCACAGTCGTTACCAGACCCATCAGCCAAGTCATTATTTGCTCCCGCCGGGCGATGAGCAACTAAGAAAGCAACTGGTGACTGTCAATCAGTGGCTGGGTATTTCAACCTCCCCCGATGAAATTCTGATCACCCATGGCGCACAGCAGGGGATCAGTATGGCATTGCAGGTGCTGGCCAAACCGGGCGATACCGTCATCGTGGATTCCCCCTGCTATTTTGGCAATCTGTTATTACTGGAATCACTTGGTCTGAAAGTGGTCGAGATCCCCTCTCACCCGCAAACCGGGATGGATTTAACGCATCTGTCTCAGGCTCTGGCACAATGGCCGGTCGCGGCGATTCTGATTAACCCGAGTTTTAATAATCCAACCGGCGCTGTGATGCCACGCCGTGAACGCGAACGCTTTCTCAGCATCACCGCGGGTATCCCTGTGATTGAAGATGATGTATTTGGCGACTTGGGTTACAGCAAACGACCACCCGCGATTTACAGTCTGGATTCCGATAACAGGGTGATCTATTGCAATTCGTTATCTAAAACACTTGATTCGCGTTTGCGTATTGGCTGGATGCTGGCCGGACAATATCAGCCACTGATTGAAAAACGCCTGCTTGCAGACAACATGGGCAGCCTGAATCTGATGCAGTCGGCGGTGGCTGAGTTTTTAAAGACAGGCAAATACCGCACTCACCTCAGTAAAGTCAGGCGCTATTACCAGCGCAATCAACGCGCATTCAGCCAGCGTTTTTGTGCTGCCCTCGACAACTATCCCTGGATGGCTGGCCGCTATCATTTATATCAACCCGATGGCAGTTTTCTCTGCTGGCTGACGTTGCCCGAGCAGGCAGACAGCTATCAGCTGTATCAGCAGGCGCTGACAGCCGGCATCAGCCTGTTACCCGGCAATATGTTCTGCACTCAGGATCAGTACCGCCATTGCCTGCGGCTGAGCTACGCGGTATTTGAGGAGAACGCCCACTGGCACTCAGGCATCACAAAGCTGGCACAGCTGATTGCCGCACATGTCAAACCACTGATTGATAACTCAGAATAAACATCGACTAGGCTTACTGAAATGATCATTTGATTAAGGAAGATACCATGAGATTCAAACACCTTGCTTTCATCGGTGCATTGCTGAGTACATTGCCTTTATCAGCGGTGTCAGCGCCGAGCATTGTCAGTACCGGTTCCAGTGAAGGCATGGATTATCAGCTTGAAAAAGTGACTGACGGGCTGCCAGTTCCCTGGGGAATGACCTTTATTGACCCAACAACACTGCTTATTACACTACGTGAGGGAAAGGCGGTACTGGTCGATACCCGCTCAGGCCAACAAAGCGCCCTGAGTGGTTTACCCGAGATATATACCCGGGGTCAGGGTGGTTTACTGGATGTCATCCTGTCCCCCGATCCCCTGGCAAAGGGCTGGATCTATTTTACCTACAGCAAACCGGTCAACAACGGCAGTGCCACCACACTGGCAAGAGCCAAATTGTCAGGCCAGACACTTACCGACTGGCAGGATTTGCTGGTTTCCCGTTCACACAGTGACGCCAGTAAACACTATGGCAGCCGAATCGCCTTTGATATGAAAGGCCATGTGTTTTTCTCTGTCGGTGACAGAGGAAACCGCCCGAACGGGCAGGATCTGACCAATCATGCAGCTTCGATATTACGTTTAAATCTTGATGGCTCAGTACCAAAAGATAATCCCTTTTATGGCCAGTCTGGCGCATCGGCAGAGATCTGGAGCTATGGTCACCGCAACCCGCAAGGCATGGTATTTGATTCGGCGACAAACAGGTTATGGGAAATTGAACATGGTCCGCGTGGCGGTGATGAAATCAACCTGATCCTGCCCGGACGCAATTACGGCTGGCCAGTGACCTCACACGGTAAGGAATACTGGGGACCGCTGGATGTCGGCGAGTCGAAAGAAAAAGCCGGTATTGAATCACCGAAAAAAGTCTATGTCCCTTCCATTGCCCCCGGCAGCCTGATGATTTATCAGGGCAGCGCTTTCCCGGCCTGGCAGGGTCATCTGTTTGCCGGCGCACTGGTGTTACAGCACCTCAACCGTGTTGCTCTTAATGCGCAGGGAAACCCTGTAAAAGAAGAAAGGTTGTTTGAAGACTTGCATGAAAGAGTTCGCTCACTGGCGCAAAGTGCGGACGGGATGATCTATTTCGGCACGGACAGCGGCAACCTGTACCGTATTGTCCCCAAATGAAACCGCCCCCGCTTCATATGAGGCGGGGGCGGCTATACATCACAAGTGACTGCGTGATTACAGGTGCTCACCACGACGCAACGCATCAATACGCTTTTCCAGTGGTGGGTGCGTCATAAAGAGTTCAGACAAGGTTTTCTTGCCGTTGATGCCAAACGCCATCATGGAACCTTCCAGATGAGACTCCTGACTGACTTTCAGACGCTCCAGCGCAGCGATCATCTTCTCTTTACCGACCAGATGCGCAGAACCGGCATCGGCTTTGAATTCGCGGTGACGGCTGTACCACATGGTAATAATGCTGGCCAGGAAGCCGAACAGTAATTCCATAATGGTGGAAACGATGAAGTAGGTGACAAAGCTGCCGCCCTCACCTTCTTCATTGTTGCTGCTGACGCCACTGACGGCACCCGCAATAATACGGGAGACAAAAATCACAAAGGTGTTCACCACCCCCTGCAACAAGGTCATGGTCACCATATCGCCATTGGCAATATGGCTGATTTCGTGCGCCAGTACGGCCTCAGCTTCATCGCGGGTCATGCTGTGTAACAAACCGGTCGAAACCGCCACCAGAGAGTCATCACGCTTGGCGCCTGTTGCGAACGCATTGATATCCGGTGAGTCATACACAGCCACAGTCGGCATCCCAATACCGGACTGCTTCGCCTGACGTGCCACCGTTTCCATCAGCCAGTGTTCGGTTTCATTCCTCGGATGTTCAATCACCATACCGCCCACAGACCTGAGTGCCATGGACTTGGACATGAAGAGGGAAATCAAAGAACCGCCAAAACCAAACAACACCGCCATCACCAGCAGGCCGTTCAAGCTGCCTGGCTGTAAATCAGTCACGGCATAAATAATATTGAGCACAATGCTGAATACCAGCATTACGGCAAGGTTGGTTGCCAGGAACAAGCCAATTCGCTTCATACCTTTCTTTCTCCAACAAAGGTCTGGGTGTCAAATGCTTATGCGCCTTCCGAATGGCTGGCGCATCAATAAGATGGTACTTATAGTATGGTCGTTCAATCTAAAAACAAGCGGAAGCAGGAAATTGTTACTTTTGGTAAGGGATATCCGCTTCTGAGACAGAAATCATGGTTTGCCCGATCAGCAGGGTCTTAGACTTTGGTCGTATTGTATAAGATGTCGCCATTCTCTATTGTCGTTGCGTATTCGCATTCACAGTATCGAACAAGGAGGCAAGATGGCTGACCAAGAAAACTACCAAGTCGCAATTGATATCCTGCGTTGCCATCTTGGCATGACGGCTGAAGAAGCCTGCGCAGAGCTGGGGATTGACCCGGCAGCGTCTAAGACAGCCGAGGCCATGGATCCTGCCGCTGTACTGGGTGATCATTAACCCCAGCCACGATTAAGTCATTTCGCCAAAACCTCCAAACGGAGGTTTTGTCATTTCTGCGTCATACTCACCGCACGTCAGTTCTCATTCAGAATTATTATGTGATACTTGTCCCAAAAATCATTATGAACACTGTGCAGGTAGATTATGAACAAGTCTTACTCAACTGCTATGGACAGCACCACTTCGCGCGTAGGCGCGCTTCCTTTACTCACTCCCGTTGCTCGGTTTATGGCGGTTGCCGTAATCGCTGCAATTGCAGCATTCATCATTAAAATTGAAATGCTGCAACTGAGTGGCAACCTCGGTGAAAATTCACTCGTTGAATATACTCAGGAACTCTTTTTGTTTTTCACCAGCGCACTCTTTTTTGCCGTGGCCGTAAAACAGCCTGCCCAGAAAGGTTTTGCGGTTCTGGTTTCAGCGTTTTTTATGGTGTTGTTGATCCGGGAACTGGACGGGCTGCTGGATATGGTCTGGCACGGCTTCTGGAAATTTCCGGCTGCCGTGGTCGCGGTGCTGGGCATGGCCTATGCCCGGAAACACCTGACAGCAACCCTAGCCCCACTCAGCCGATACAGCGAGCACGCCAGTTTCGGTCTGATGCTGGGCGGTCTGGCGACCCTGCTGGTGTTCTCACGCCTGTTTGGCATGGGAGAGATCTGGCAAACCGCGATGCAGGAAAACTATATGCGAGAAGTAAAAAATCTGGCTGAAGAAGGCGTCGAACTGCTGGGTTACAGCTTAATTCTGGCTGCGGCTATCTGGTATTGTTTGCCAGGCTTAGTCAACAAAAACCAGCGCGATAAACACAATTAAGATGCGACAACGCCGCCTTGCTGGCGGCGTTGTCATGTTATCGCGCAATCCAAAAGAGAAGACAGTTAAGCCAAAAGCGCCATATTCAGGTAGGCCGTTAAATCCCGCTTGGCAATCCCGGGCAAATAGGGAATTTCACCTAACTTAGGGGCAGGCAGATAAGCTTCAAGATACTTCAGGTTATCCTCGTAACAGTGGGTATCCGGATCAACAAGGTTCGCCACCCATCCCGCCAACGTCAGGCCATCATTTTGAATTGCTTCCGCGGTCAGCATCGCATGGTTCAGGCAACCCAGCTTCACGCCCACCACTAAGATGACAGCCATTTTTTCCTGCTTGACCCAGTCAGACAATTTCATCGTGTCGGAAAGAGGAACACGCCAGCCCCCGGCACCTTCCACAAACACCACATCGTTCTTGCACTTCAGCTTTGATAAGCCTTCAGACAACCGTGCAGGATCAATGCTGATGCCCGCCTGCTTCGCCGCAATGTGCGGCGCGATGGGCGGCTCAAACGTATAGGGATTGACTTCGTCATAGTGCAATTCCGGCTGCGAAGCGGCTTGTAAAAACAGTGCATCAGAATTACGCATCCCGTAAGCGGTCAGCGTACTGCCTGACGCAATCGGTTTAAACCCTGCCGTTCTATACCCGGCGCGGACACTGGATTCAATCAAGGCGCGGGTTACCACCGTTTTCCCGGCATCGGTATCCGTTCCAGTCACAAAAAATACATTAGACATTGGTAAATACTCCAAAACCAACCTGATACGTAGCGGGTAACTGACTCGTACTGTCGCGAAAACGCGCATAAGCATTTTCGATCCGATTCAGCGTCGTCCGGCCGAACATCCCTTGCCGACGTTGCTGCGACAGGTGCGTCGCGCCGATTCCCTTCAGATCCTTCATTAAATCCAGCGCACGCGCATAATGCATCACCACAGGCTGAACCGATAACTCTGCCGCATTTAGTCCGGCATCGGCCACGGCTTTTGAAAGCTGAGTGACAGAGTCAAACTGATTGACATGCCGCTGCGTATCAACCGATTGCCAGGCGCACTCAAGCTCAAACAATGTGCCCTCTGCCAGGGTGGTGATGCCAATCACCCCACCCGGTTTGACGACTCGCTGCAACTCGCGCAACGGCACGGCCAGATCTGAGCACCATTGCAGGGCGAGACTGGAAAAGGCCGCATCAAAAGAGTTGTCGGGAAACGGCAGCGATTCAGCATCAGCGACACAAAATGTGCCTGTCCCATCACAACGGGCTTTGGCCTGCGCCAGCATCTGTGCTGACAGATCGATGGCTGTGGTCTGGTAGCGCATAGCCTGCAGCTGGCGGGTGAAATACCCGGTTCCGCATCCGGTATCCAGCCAGTGACTGCCTTGTGGCAGGCTGGGTAAGCTATCCAGTAATTGGTGTCCTACCTGCCGCTGGAAAGCCGCCGATTGATCATAATGTTTGGCGGCTTTACCAAAACTGGCGGCAATAGCCTGCTTGTTCAGACCAGACAAGCTCTGATTCTGTGGCTTAACAACCACTGTCGGACTGATTTCCTGCATCCTGTACCTCTTCAAAAGACGCATTCAACGATGTTGCCAACGCTTTAACTTGTTTCTCTGTATGACTGGCCGAGAGAGTGATACGCAGTCTGGCCTGATTGACCGGCACGGTCGGCGGGCGGATAGCCGACACCCAGAGGCCTTTTTCAGCCAGAGCCGCAGACAACTGGATTGCCAGCGCACTGCTGCCCAGCAATACAGGTTTGATCGGCGTTTCTGTCGTCACCAGACCCACTTCAGGCAGCAGTTCGTCATTCAGAATGTGCCCTAATGCCGCCAGTTTTTCCCGGCGCCAGTTTCCGCTCTGGACCAGATCGCAAGCGGTACACAGGGCATGCGCCTGTGCCGGTGGCATCGCTGTGGAGTAAATATAATGCCGCGCAAACTGAATCAGATACTCGGCGACTTCATCGCTGCACAGCACCGCCGCGCCCTGCATACCGAACGCTTTACCAAAGGTCACAATAGAGATCTCAGGTTTGATGCCCGCCAGCGCCGCGCTGCCACGGCCGCCTTCCCCCAGCACCCCGCAACCATGGGCATCGTCAACCATCAGCCAGCTTTGTGATGTGCGGCACAGGGCTGAGATCGCCGCCAGCGGCGCCTGATCTCCATCCATGCTGAACACGCCTTCAGTGACCACCAGGGTGGCGGCACAATCGTCTGAGTCAGCATTGAGTAATGCCTGCAGAGCTTTGAGATCGTTGTGCGCAAAACGGCGCATTGTCGCCGGTGATAAGAGGCCCGCTTCCATCAGCGAGGCATGATTCAGCTTGTCCTGGATCAGCCGGTCTGATTTGCCGAGTAAGGCAAACAGCACCGCCTGATTGGCACTGAATCCGGTACTGAAAAGCAGCGCTCTGTCGTACCCCAGCCAATCCGCCAGCCGGTGCTCCAACTCTGCATGCGGTGTGTGATGCCCGGTTACTAAAGGAGAGCCACCGCTCCCCGCGCCGTACAGCGACAACCCCTGCTGCCAGGCCGCAATCAGTTCCGGGCACTGCGCCAGCCCCAGGTAATCATTGCTGGAAAAGTTGATCTGCGCTCGCGGTTTGCCGGCAAACTGCACACAGGATGGCTGCCTGTTGAGTGGCTGCCTCTGACGATACAATCCCTGAGTCCGTCGCTGACTCAGGGACTGTGCTATCCGGGAATTAAACAGAGGCATCGTAGAACAAGTCATCTGCTGCCGGGCGGGCAGCGACACGCTGTGCCACCTGACCCAGCAGTTCCTGTTCCTGAATCTCATCCGGTTTCGCGGACTGCTCCTGACGGTTAATACCCAGCTTAGTAAACAGCTGCATGTCTTTGTCTTCTTCCGGATTCGGCGTGGTCAGCAGCTTACATCCGTAGAACACAGAGTTTGCGCCCGCCATAAAGCACAGGGTCTGGGTTTCTTCACTCATTCCCTCACGGCCCGCCGACAAGCGCACAGCGGACGCTGGCATCATAATACGGGCAACCGCGATGATGCGGACAAAGTCCAGCGGATCGACATCATCCACGCTATCCAGTGGCGTTCCTTTGACTTTGACCAGCATATTAATCGGCACACTTTCCGGGTGGACCGGCAGGTTCGCCAGCTCAACCAGCAGACCGGCTCTGTCCCGGGCACTTTCGCCCATGCCGATAATGCCACCGGAGCAAATTTTCATACCGGCATCACGCACATGTGACAGGGTATCGAGGCGATCCTGATAAGTACGGGTGGTGATGATGTTGCCGTAATATTCAGGCGAGGTATCCAGATTGTGGTTATAGTAATCCAGACCGGCATCCGCCAGCGTGTTGGCCTGATCGCCGGTAATCATGCCCAGCGTCATACAGGTTTCCAGCCCCATCGACTTCACACCGCGTACCATTTCCAGCAAATACGGCATGTCGCGCTCTTTCGGGTTCTTCCAGGCTGCACCCATACAAAAACGGGTCGCACCCGAGCTTTTGGCTTTTTCTGCCGCATCCAGCACGCGCTCAACTTCCATCAGGCGCTCGCGGTCGACATCGGTACGATAGTGGGCGCTTTGCGGACAGTACTTACAGTCTTCCGGGCAGGCACCGGTTTTGATCGACAGCAAAGTACTGACCTGAACCTTATTCGGTTCATGGTACTGACGGTGAATTTGCTGCGCTTCAAACACTAAATCCATGAAGGGTTTTTCAAACAGCGCCTGAACTTCTGCAACGCTCCAATCGTGTCTCACTTCCACGTGTAAACCTCGTTAATTGTTCTTATGCCCCGCAGCTTGAATGCGATAACCGCAACAATTCCACGGGTTTGAATAGTTGCAAGTCTACTTTCAGCAAGTACACTGTCAACCACAAAGAAAATACAAGGTTTACATCTGTGCAAAATATCACCAACAAAAAGCGCTCCTCCAACCACTTCACGGCTTCACAGGTGGATTTGGATTACGACCGTCAGCACGTCTGGCACCCGTATACGTCCACCATCAACCCGCTTCCCTGCTATCCGGTGACTCACGCTGAGGGCGTGACTCTGTATCTTGAAGATGGTCGGGCGCTGATTGACGGGATGTCTTCCTGGTGGTCAGCGATCCACGGTTACAATCACCCGGTGCTCAATCAGGCCGCACAGGATCAGCTGGGCAAAATGTCGCATGTCATGTTCGGCGGCCTGACCCACCAGCCTGCGGTGGAATTGTGCCGCAAACTGATTGCCATCACGCCTGAGCCCTTGCAGCAGGTCTTCCTGGCCGATTCCGGTTCCGTGTCGGTGGAAGTGGCTCTGAAGATGGCGCTTCAGTACTGGCATACCAAAGGTCAATCGCGGGCGAAATTCCTGACGCTGCGCCATGGATATCACGGTGATACCTTTGCCGCGATGTCGGTCACCGATCCTGATAACTCAATGCACAGTCTGTATAAAGGTTTTCTGCCAGAGCATCTTTTTGCGGATTCGCCCGCGCTCGGATTTCATGACGACTGGGATGAAAGTGACATTGCCGATTTCGCCGCCAAACTTGAAAGCCATCATCAGGACATTGCTGCCGTAATCCTGGAACCAATCGTTCAGGGGGCCGGGGGAATGCGTATCTATCACCCGACTTTTCTTCGCCGTGTGCGCGAATTGTGCGACGTCTATGGTGTGCTGCTGATCGTTGATGAGATTGCAACCGGGTTTGGCCGGACCGGCAAACTCTTCGCCTGCGAACATGCCGGCATCAGCCCGGATATCATGTGTGTCGGAAAAGCCTTGACCGGCGGCTATATGACCTTAGCGGCGACCCTGACCACCAGGCATCTGGCTGATACCGTGTGCAGTGGTGCCGCAGGCTGCTTTATGCACGGCCCGACCTTCATGGGTAACCCGCTGGCCTGTGCGGTGGCCAATGCCAGCCTGTCTTTGCTGGAAACGGGACAATGGCAGCAGCAGGTCAGCCGGATCGAAGCACAGCTGGCAGAATTACTGCCTGCGGTGGCTCAGTCTGACAAAGTCAAAGCCGTCCGCTGGCTCGGCGCAATTGGTGTGGTGGAATTGTATGAACCTGTGGACATGGTCACGATACAGCAAAGTTTTGTAGACAATGGTGTCTGGATTCGTCCATTCGGCCGACTTATCTACATCATGCCGCCATTTATTATTCGTAATCAGGAGCTTAGTAAACTTGTTTCCGCCATTTTACAATCATTGAACTAATATCGAAAAACAGACAGATCCTCATGTTTGACCAGATATACTCTATGTAAGAGTCATGGTAAGGCCGTATCGTATCTCTGAACAATCTGCGGCCTATGACAAACATGCTGTCAGAAGGTTAAGTATGATGCAGTTACCCCTTTTCCCGCTCAGACTCTATGTGTTGCCGGGAGGTGTCAGTAAGCTGAGAATTTTTGAGCCTCGCTATACTCGCTTAGTGACACTGGCCATGTCTTCCGGCGATGGTTTTGGCTTGTGTATGAAAGACGGTGATTCACTGTGTCACTTCGGCACCCGGGTTGAAATCACAGATTTTGAACAGTTGCCTGACGGGTTACTGGGCATCACTATACGGGGCGTAGAAAAATTCGTGATTAATAATCACTGGCAGGAAAAAGACGGCCTGAGATTTGGTGAAGTCAGTGCAATAAAAAACTGGACGCCCAGCTCGACCCGTTTCATCGACAAGCCTATCGCCAATAGTCTGGAAGCCTTGTT
This sequence comes from Photobacterium sp. Hal280, assembly GCF_037162255.1. Classification (NCBI taxonomy): domain Bacteria; kingdom Pseudomonadati; phylum Pseudomonadota; class Gammaproteobacteria; order Vibrionales; family Vibrionaceae; genus Photobacterium; species Photobacterium sp. Hal280. The sequence goes on along the minus strand of NZ_JARLUO010000005.1, from coordinate 1,212,127 downwards.
CGATGAATACCCCGACTATGCCGCGAATTATCCGGATCCCGATTTTACTGACATGGCCTGGGTCTGCCAGCGATGGCTTGAAATTCTGCCTTTAGAAACCAATCAGAAGCAATGGTTTATGAGCCGAAACGATCATCGTGCAGCGCTGTCTTTCCTGCACAATGTGATCGATGAAGAACTCAGACACGACGATTTATAACCCAGCCCTTCAGCCTCGGCCCTCACGGGCTAACCGCTGATCAACCATGCGGCGATAGGCGGCAGATAACACCTGCCTGATGCCGGGCAGCCCCATCAACCAGGCCACAGGCCGCATCCACCAGATTTGCTTCAGCAGCAGTATATAAGCATCCATTTCCTTGTGAACCGCCCCGTCGCTGTCCTGAACGTGCAGCTCTCTCAGCGCTTCAGAGGGCACAATGCCCATCGCGGCCAACGCTTCATCCTGACCGGTAATGTCGTACCATTCCACCAGATGCGGATGCTTTCCCAACCAGGATTCATACCATTTCCGATCGCGGACACAGGTCGGGCAGGCGCCGTCATAAAACACAGTGATTTTGTTCGTTTTCATGAAGGTTCTCCTAGTTGCCGGGCGCTTACTTTCAGTCTGGCTGATCACGGGTAATCGACATCAAAAACGCAACGACGGATATGTCGCTGCGTGATTCATCGTTGCATCCTGACCCTGTTTAGCCTTCTTCAATCAGTTTCACCAGCAGGTGACCGTCATACATGGCCTGTTTCACCAGCGCGGCAGCAGGCATCGTCGCCTGCGTATAAAAACTGGTTTCTTCGATGCGAAGATCCTGGTTATAAACCGGCAAAGACTGGCTTTTTACACACTCAAGGATGGCGGGATACAACACTGATTTGGCCTGATTAAATTCACCGCCGATCAGCACTTTCTCAGGGTTGAACAGATTGACCATAATGGCAATGGCCCGACCTAAGTGGAAACCCAGTTCAGTAATCACCTGATAAGCCAGCGGATCGCCCTGCACGGCAGCCTCGCAAATGGTCTCGATCGTCAGTTCTTTACCGTACAAAGAAGACGCTTCACCCAAGGCCAGACGGGATTTCACCTGCTGCCTGACAGCCTGCAAACTGGCGACTGTTTCCAGACATCCTTTGTTGCCGCAATAACAGGGCAGACCATCAGGCTGAATCTGAATATGGCCCAGCTCGCCGATGTTGCCGATCCGGCCCTGCAGCACTTTGTTGTCCAGAATGATACCCGCCCCCACCCCGTGGTGAATGGAGATCAAAATAGAATTCGCCACATCTTTGGCATTGCCGAACAATTGCTCAGCCAGCGCCCAGGAGCGGGTATCGTTACCGATAAACACCGGCAGACCCGTTGCTTCATGAATGGCCGGGCCTAACGGCAAATCTTTCACATCGTAGTGCGGCATTTGCAGCACCATGCCTTTGTCGGAGTTCACTAAGCCCGGTAAAGAAACCGCAATCGCAGTAATCCGGTCCAGCTGTTTAGCGTGACGGGCAAAAAAAGATTCAATTTCATCAAGCAGCTTTTGCAACACATCATTTTGCGCCAGCTCTTCGATATCCTGACGCTCCTCGAACAGGATGTCGCCCCCCTGCTCATGCAAAGCAATCGTCAGGTAACCCCGGCCAAGACGAATGCCTAAAAATTGCCAGCCATCATTATCAGGCACTAAGCCAATGGCCGGGCGACCGCGATTGCCTGATTCCTGAATTTCAGCTTCTTTGATCAAATGCCCGTCAAACAGCTCACGGGTGATTTTGGTAATACTGGCTGGCGCTAACTGGCTCTTTTTCGACAGCTCGATACGGGAAATAGGCCCATACTGATCGATAAGTTTGTAGACGCTTCCGGCATTGTTTCTTTTGATATGATCGATATGACCGGGTTGAGCGACATACATGCTCTGGATCCTCAAAGGTTAACGAATACGCAAGAAGTTGAATTTTTTTACTTTGCGAAGTAATTGTGAAGCCCCTTGTGCCAAGGACGTGAACCCAGTCACGACCCGCCTGTCCCTTTTGGCCTTCGCGTTACCGGGCCGGGCAAACAAGCAGCATGATTGAAAGATATGTGGCTCTAGAGACAATGACGCAGGGTTCTGACATAATACGCGCCCTTTGAGGTTCAGGGTACAAAAACCCCCTTTTCGCGTTAACTTGATTGATTGTTTTGAGGTCAGCCGTGTACAAAATCAATGAAATCTTTGAAACCATCCAGGGTGAAGGTGTTTTCACAGGCGTGCCGGCTATCTTTGTCCGTCTGCAAGTCTGCCCTGTCGGCTGTGCCTGGTGTGACACAAAGCAAACCTGGAGCGCCGAACCTCAGGACGAAGTGAACGTCAGCGCTATGCTTGCCAAACAGGGTGACTCGCCAAGCTGGACCTCTCTGGATGCCGGCGGCATTGTCAGCCTGCTGATTGAGCAGGGCTACACGGCAAGGCATGTTGTGATTACCGGTGGCGAACCTTGTCTGTATGACTTACGCCCGCTGACCAAGCAGCTGGAAGCCAACGGTTTCCGTTGCCAGATTGAAACCAGCGGGACTTATGAGGTTCTGGCAACCGACAATACCTGGGTGACGGTTTCCCCGAAAATTAACATGAAAGGCAAGCTACCTGTGCTGCCTGGTGCACTGTCTCGCGCCAATGAAATCAAGCACCCGGTCGGCACGCAAAAGGATATCGATCAGTTAGATGCCCTGTTAACCGGTGTGCCGCTGCAAGACACAGTCACCATCGCCCTGCAGCCCATCAGCCAGAAAGCCAGAGCCACCGAGCTTTGCATTCAAACCTGCATTGCCCGTAACTGGCGTCTGTCTGTCCAGACACACAAATACCTGTCGATTGCCTGATTAAGCTGACTCTTCAGTCCCCCCTGTTTTCGGTCGTCTCAATTCTTAGATGCTGTCTCAACTGATGAGACGACCGGTCGGGTTTTACATTTCCCTGCCCGCCGCTTACCTATACTCAGGCCAAACACCGAAACCAATCCAGCCGCCTATGATCGGCCATGAGATTGGTACAACACGTGCTGCATTGAGTATTCAGGGGAAATGTTATGCGCACCTATCTGAGACTTGGTCTGAGCCTGTTTCTGGCTGGCCTGCTTTCTGCGTGCGGTGGCGGCGGAGATGATGCAGGCATTCAACCTGCTGAGCTGCCACCCGTCAAAACCAAATTTACCGTCACTGTCGATTTACCTGCCGGGTTGATGACAGCACAGCAAAGCGTGAGCTGGAGCCCTGTCAGTCAGGCTTACGCGGCCACCCCTGAGCTGTATCAGGACAACTTTGCTGTACTGTTTATCAACCAGCAGGGCAAAGTCATGGGTCAGGGATACATCACCAGCTTTGCGATGACAGACGGCAACTACAGTATTGAAGCTCAGGTGCCACTGCTGCTGCAAGGCGTACTGGTGCTGGATCTCAATGGCGTGCCGCAATTTGCCATCGGTGATGATTTGCCGACCAATCTCTTCATGACACCGTTAACCGACACCGAAATCGCCCTGTCATTAAAAACCACGCTCGCCTACCGCGCGTTGATTAAACGCGTCGCCGCAGACGGCAACTGGGGCATATTCAGTGAAACCGTGAGTGACCCCAGTAACCTTGATGTCCGGAATGCCGGTGATTTCATCAATGAGCTGGCGGATGAGCTGAGTGTCACGCTGATCCCCAAACTTGGGCTCAATGGCGTCAGCCTGAGCAATCTGATGTCGCTCAGCGTAGTCAACGATATCCTTGAAGGCATCATGACCCGCAAATACACCGAGCTGACGGCACAAAAAGACGAGATAGCGACCATCTTCAATTCGGGTTTCTGGCGCTTGGCCAGCCACAGCTCAAACACAGGCAGCACCCTTGAAGCTGACATGATGGACTACAACAGCCCGGATACCGCCACCAATGAAACCCGCCAGATCGACTGGCGCTGGACCAAAAATGGCGAGAGCGACATTTCGCTGACGGAAGATTTCACCTACCTCAGCGAACAGGGTCTGGTTCAGTTCGACAGCAAAGAAGACGCAATACAAGGCCAGATTCTGACCTCAAGCGGCTGGAAAGATCTGTACGAGTATTTCAAAGTGCTGATCTCTTCCAGCAGTACCGCCAGCATGACAGATGCCGGACTCGAAGAAGCCGATGGCCGCAACATCACCATGCGGGTCAACAGCTATTCTCTGGCTGGCCTGAAAATGCATGACTTTCTCACCACCAAAGAAAACCATTTCATGACCCGCTACGTGCCTGCTGACACCACCTTTGGCGAGGCCGCCAAAGGCTACTATTTCACCTGGAATCCGGTGGCAACGCGTATGCTGCTGTGTAACACTCAGGTCGGTGGCGACGCGTGTACTGTGGCGCCCAGAGACAATCCGACCGTCCCTTATACATCCCTGGAGGATATGGTGTCAGTAGAACGTGCTGGCAGTATTGAGCAGGTCAACGGTTATCATCTGACCGATAACGTGGTGGTGGAGTTAGTGCTGAATGGCACCCATCAGGCCAACTATTGGGTCAATGTCGGCGGTGATGACTGGATGGTGGTTGAAACCGGTATCTGGGGTGCGGTGTCGGCCCTGGGCAAAGAAATGTTCCAGTTCGCCGTGCCTGATGTCATCAAACAGCTGGCGAATCACTATCCCTTTGATACGCCCTACTTATTCTTAGTCGTCGAACAAGGTGCAGTGCATCAAGGTCAGGCAATTCTGAAAGACACTGACTACCACTTCGCCGGCTTTAATCACGCCGCCAAAGAAGAGATTTATGCGGTGACTTCCCGCGACAATCTGCCTGCTTTTGGCGACTGCAGCTTTGGCAATACCTCTCCGGCCACTGAAGATCAGTTCCTCAATTCAGTGACCGAATGTGGCGGTGACGAGCGTTTCGTCACTGACAGCGTCAACAGTCTGGTTGACCAGCACCTGGTGCAAATCTCTACCGATCCGGGCTCGCTGGGCGAGCTGGAAACCCTGATTCTGAAAAGCGACAACACCTGGGAGTATTACCTCAATACCGTCTTGCAACCCGGCAGCAGCAACCGTAGCTGGACGCTGAATGACAATGGCTTTCTGCGTCTGACTGAAAACAGCAATGATACCTTCAGCGATTACCAGTTATGGGCACTCACCCACAAGAAATATCAGGATCGTCCGATTCTGGCCGTTAAATATTTCAGCCAGACCGACATTGGCGGAGCCAATACCAGTGTGATTGATAACCTGATGACCAAGCAATACGCCCCTGACACGCTGGTTGCCTGCACGGCCAGTGATTCCGGCTGGAACAGCGGCAGCCAAATGCCTGCCACGGCACAGACCAAAGCAGCTTTCACCAGTCAGGCAGCCAGTTGCACCGTCAGTTGGGAAGGCAGAACGCCACGCTTCACCCAAAGCATGCTGGCCGGTAAGGCGCTGACGTTCAGCGATACCTCGCGCCATTTAGTCCTGAATGCGCAGGCCGACAGCCAGAGCGGCTTTCAGACCGGTCGCTACACAGACAGTGACGGCTGTGGTTTTGACATCCCTATCCGCTGGAAACTGGAAGCCGATGGCACGCTGTACTATGAAAATGCCATGGCTCAATCGGAGATCGACGCAGTGTTCAGCAACGGCGCCAAGCGATTCCCGACCGGCAATTTTAAAGAGTGGATCAAAGTCTCGGATACCGATGGCCTGACATTCACGGTCAAAGGCTTCAATCACTTTACCCGCTGGCAGAGTGCGACACCGGCGTTGGGTGCCGATCAGGGCGAGATGTGGAGCGATGTAGTAGCGCTGATCCCGGCGGCGAATGTGCCCGCAGTGACGGTACAATCACCCACAGAAGCCCCGCTGCCGGACAGCCCGTTCCCCGGCACCATCTTAAGGGACGGACAAACCTGCGATCTAACACCGCCGGCGCCACCCGCGCCTTAGGTTAAAAATCACCCTGGCGGCCTGAAAACGGCCGCCAGCGTTGCCGCAGCGATTATTTAATCGACACAAAACACAACACAATGTGATTATTTCCCATCAGGTAACGCATCAAGGCTTGATGCTTGTGTCAAGACAGGTAATATTGCTGTTTTGGACAGTAAATTAAGCACAGCACTCAGTCGTGCCTAAACGGAGAATAATGACATCATGACTTACGCGCCTGTTTCAGACGTACTGAGCGGTAAGATTGCGGTAGACAGTGAAATCACTGTACGCGGTTGGATCCGTTCACGTCGGGATTCCAAAGCCGGAATCTCTTTCCTTGCCATCTATGACGGCTCTTGTTTCGACCCGATTCAGGCCGTGGTCCCGAATGCACTGAATAATTACCAGGAAGAAGTGCTGAAACTGACCACTGGCTGTTCAGTGGAAGTCACGGGTAAAGTGGTTGAATCTCCGGCACAAGGTCAGGACTTCGAACTGGCAGCGACTGACGTGAAAGTGGTTGGCTGGGTGGATGACCCAGACACTTACCCAATGGCGAAAACACGTCACTCGATTGAGTATCTGCGTGAAGTGGCTCACCTGCGTCCGCGTACCAACGTCATTGGCGCAGTCGCCCGGGTGCGTAACTGCCTGTCTCAGGCCATTCACCGCTTCTATCACGAGCAGGGTTACTTTTGGGTATCTGCCCCGCTGATCACTGCCGCTGACGCCGAAGGTGCCGGTGAAATGTTCCGCGTGTCCACGCTGGATCTGGAAAACCTGCCACGTACCGAACAAGGCAATGTCGATTTCAACGAAGACTTCTTCGGTAAAGAGACTTTCCTGACCGTTTCCGGCCAGCTGAACGCCGAAGCCTACGCCTGTGCCCTGAGCAAAGTGTACACCTTCGGACCGACCTTCCGTGCTGAAAACTCGAACACCAGCCGTCACCTGGCTGAGTTCTGGATGGTTGAGCCTGAAGTGGCATTCGCTGATCTGAACGATGTTGCCAAACTGGCGGAAGACATGCTGAAGTATGTGTTTAAAGCCGTGCTGGCAGAGCGCCGCGATGATCTGGAATTCTTCGCACAGCGCATCAACAAAGAAGCGATCACCCGTCTGGAAAAATTCGTTGACTCTGATTTTGCTCAGGTGGATTACACCGATGCGATTGAGATCCTGAAAGCGTCCGGCCGTCAGTTCGAGTTCGACGTTGAGTGGGGTATCGACCTGTCTTCCGAGCACGAGCGTTATCTGGCCGAAGAGCACTTTAACGCGCCTGTTATCGTGAAGAACTACCCGAAAGACATCAAAGCCTTCTACATGCGTATGAACGATGATGGCAAAACAGTCGCGGCCATGGATGTTCTGGCACCTGGCATTGGTGAAATCATCGGTGGTGCACAGCGTGAAGAACGTCTGGATATTCTTGATCAGCGCATGCGTGCCATGAACATCGATCCGGAAGATATGAACTGGTACCGCGATCTGCGCCGTTACGGCACTGTACCGCATGCCGGATTTGGTCTGGGCTTTGAGCGTCTGGTTTCTTACGTCACCGGTGTGGCTAACGTTCGTGACGTGATTCCATTCCCACGGACACCGCGTTCAGCGAACTTCTGATCAGCCATTCATTCTGCTGATTGATCAAACCCTGCCCGCTTACGCTGGCAGGGTTTTTTATTACCCGCCCGATCATTTATTCGCCACTTGAGGCAAATTTCAGACAAACGCTGGCTGATATAACGTGCTGGCACATTTTCCATTAAATGTTCACTCAGAATTGACGCACTCTTTATATGGAATTATGACCTCCATTACATCTGACACGCCTAGCGCAAAAAACATACCTGGTGAGCATAGATGATAATCGCTGATTTCAGCTTTGCTTACTTTTTCTGTCACTAAATTTGCATTCTTTGAGGAATTTCAAATCCCCGGCATTTGCCCCGTGCGGTTGAATATCCCTCATCTAGAGTTGAGTCAGACGTGTCATATAAATAAAAGAACTGCTTACAGTTCAACAATGCTGCCATTTATCGCATTACGAAGAGGGACAATTCATGCGTAAAAATCGCCAGGTCAATGACCGGGAAGTGGTGCTTGATCCTAATGCTCAATTAGTGACAACAACGGATTTACAAGGTGTGATTACCTATGCCAATGACGAATTTGTCGAAGTCAGCGGCTACAGCTTTGACGAACTGGTTGGACAACACCACAATATTATCCGCCACCCGGACATGCCCAGAGCGGCATTTGGTGACTTGTGGAGCCACCTGAAAGCCGAGAAACCCTGGCGGGGCATTGTCAAAAACCGCTGCAAAGACGGCAGTCATTACTGGGTGGATGCTTACGTCACCCCGCTGTACGAAAATAATCGGGTTTGCGGCTATCAATCGGTCCGCCGCAAACCGACTCAGGACATGATCAGCACAGCGACGCATGTCTATCAGCAACTGAACAATGAAAAAAACCCTTATGGGTTTCGTCTATCCAGCTGGGCCAAGCTGGGCCTGTCTGCCCTGCTCACTGTGCTGAGTGCCACATTAACGCACTTTTATCTCCCTCAATTCGAATTCCTATCCGCTGCTGTTCCATTGATCTTCATTGCGATCCTTTGTCGGGGTGAACTATTTGCTGTGCCCCGTTTTTTTCAGCAACTCTCGGATAACTATGATGCCCTCACCCGCATTGTCTACAGCGGCGATGACCTGACGTCCATTGCCGATTTCCATCTGAAATTAAACGATGCCCGACTGAAAACCGTACTGGGCCGGGTAAATGACGCTGCGCTGACCATTCGCGAAGTTACAGATGAACTCACCAAGGTCACGATTACCACCCGAGACTCTATCTCTAATCAGGATGCAGATACCCAGCATATCGCGACGTCCATTACTCAGATGTCTGCTGTTGCGACGGAAATTGCGCAAAATACCCAGCTCACGACAGACAAAGTCCTCACCGCGCAGCAAAAATGCGCGAACACCACCAAAGTGCTGCAGCTCACGCAAAATAATATCAATGACTTAGCTAAAGACACCGAAAATGCCGCGCAAACCGCCCAGTCACTGGTCAAAGTGTCTGAACAGATTGAAACCATGATGATGGAAATTCAGGGCATTGCTGAGCAAACCAACCTGCTGGCGCTCAACGCCGCGATTGAAGCCGCACGGGCCGGCGAACAAGGGCGGGGGTTTGCGGTCGTGGCCGATGAAGTACGTGCCTTGTCGCAGCGTACCCACGGCGCGACTGAAAACATCCAAACCAGCATTGTCAGTATCAATGCTACCCTGAATCAGTGGCAAGCCACCTCTTCGGAGAGTATTGAGAAAACCCGTCAATGTGTTGCCCACACCAATGACACAGCAGACAGTATTCTGGAAGTGGTGTCCATGGTGGATGAAATTGCTGAAATTTCAACGCAAATTGCCGCAGCGGCCGAGGAGCAAGGCGCCGTTGCTCAGGAGATCAGTCACAACGTGCATCAGATATCCACCTCGTCATCGGACAACCTTGTGATGATGTCCCGCATGGAACAGGCCGCAAACCAAATGCGCGAGAAAGTGACGTCTCTGGAAGGCATGAGTAAATCCTTTGGCTAACCTTTTCCCCTGAAAAGGCAGTGGCCTACCCGACCACTGCCGTGATATCCCAAGGCCGCGATGCGGCCTTTTTTATCCATGAGTGAGCGTGCCGGCGGCATCACCACGCGAACGTTTCCAACATGGCATTTCATGCCGACTTCACTTAACCTTTAACTCAAGGTGTTGACATTGAAAGCATAGTGAAAGGAATAAGTGTGGTTTCTCTATGGATAGTTCTGCTGCTCTCTCTGATTTCTCCCTTTGCTGTCGCTGCGCAATACGCAGGCTCAGAAAGTTGTCAGCAATGCCATCAGCAAGCCTATCAGGACTGGTCAGCCAGCCATCATCAGGCGGCGATGCTCAAAGCCACAGACGAATCTGTTCTGGGCGATTTCAATAACACTGCCTTCACTTATGGCAAAATCACTTCCACTTTTTACCGCAAAGGCAAAGAATTTTGGGTCAAGACAGAAAATGCACTTGGCCAGTTAGAAGATTTCAAAATCAGCTACACATTCGGGGTGTATCCTCTGCAGCAATACATCGTGGATTTTGATGACGGCAGAAAACAAGTCCTGAGTATAATCTGGGACAGCAGACCCGCCTCTCAGGGCGGGCAACACTGGTACCATTTATACCCTGAGCACGAAAGTCTGTCTCATGGTCTGCCTGCGCAGCCTGCCGTTGACTCTAACGACCCGCTGCACTGGACAGGTACTCAGTTTAACTGGAATACCCGCTGTGCCAGTTGTCATTCAACCGGGTTAGTCAACAAGTTCGACATAAAAACCAATACGTTCAATACAACCTGGAATGAAATCAACGTCAGTTGTGAATCATGCCATGGCTCAGGCAAAGATCACATCGGCTGGGCGCGTTCAGAATCACAGCCACCTCCTCAGCATTTCGGCTTTAAACACACCATCAGCAATCCGGCACTGTGGCAATACCCCAATGCCCGGCAACGCATTAAATACCGTTCAAGCAGCAATAATCCGCATCAGGTCGATGTGTGCGCGCATTGTCACTCACGCCGTCAGGAACTCAGCCAGTGGGAACCAGACAGCAGTTTTGCCGATCAGCATATCCCCCGCTTAATAGAAGCTGGCCTTTACTATCCGGACGGCCAGATGCTCGATGAAGTATACGTGTATGGCTCTTTTATGCAGAGCAAGATGCATGCAAAGGGTGTGGTGTGCTCCGACTGCCATAACCCGCACAGCTTATCACTCAAAAACCAGGGAATCAGGTGTGCAGCCAATGCCATAACCCTGAGGTGTTCGACACTGTGGCTCACCACCATCACACTGATGACAAAGCCAGCCAGTGTGTGAACTGCCATATGACAGCGACCACCTACATGGGGGTGGATGCCAGACGAGACCACAGTTTTCGTGTTCCTGATCCGTTGTTAAGTCACCAGGTCGGCAGCCCGGACGCTTGCACGACCTGCCACACCGGACAGACACCCGCCTGGGCAACGAAAGCGATTCAGGCATGGGTGGCTGATTTACAAAAACCACCACAGAAACCTGAATTTGCGACCACCTTCATGGCGGCCGATCAGGGAATCAACAAAGACAAAGCACTGTTAAACATTGCCAATGACGGCGGTTACAGCGCTATTGTAAGAGCCAGCGCTGCACTGCGTTTAAGCCCGAACCAAGTGGCAAATGATCAGCAAAGTATTGCTGATTTGCTCAATGACGAGTCCTGGATGATCCGGCTTGGTACCGTACGCTCTGTGATGCAGCTACCTGTTTTGCAACGCTGGCAATTGTTGTCTGCACACCTGGATGAACCCGTCCAGGCAGTGCGCTATGAAATAGCCCGAGCCTTAGCAGGTTTGCCGCTTTACCAGCGAACCAAAACGCAAAGCGACAAGGTGCAGAGACTGTATAAAGAGTTCATCACAGATTCAGCGTTCAATTCAGGTATGCCCGACATGCAGGTGATTCTGGGCCTGTTCAGCTTAAATCAGCAAGATACCCTGAGCGCTGAAACCTACTTCCGGCAGGCCCTGACCATTACGCCTGACTATCAGGATGCTTTGCTGAATCTGGCGGATTTATACCGTGCCACGGGCCGGGACGACAAAGCAGGTGATCTGCTCAAACTTGCGGTAAAAGCGCATCCGAATGCGGTCGATCCTCACTACGCACTGGCGTTATGGTATGTCCGGCAAAAATCCTTACCCGATGCTCAAATCGAACTGCAGAAAGCCTATGAGATTCAACCCGGTTTCCGGCCAACAACCCTGGCCTTGGCACTGGTGATGGAGCAACTCAATCAAAGAGAAAAAGCCTATAAACTGGTGACGTCCTGGCTGAACACCTACGGCAGTGACCCGCAGCTGGAACAATTAAGGCAGCGGCTTCGTTACTGAAACGGCCTCACGCGCTGAGTAAATTGCCGCTGTTCATACCGTGTTGTCTTTGCCCTGTGGAATATCACCGGTACATATCACTGGTGCATCAAAGCACCAGTGACGAACTCAGATGCAGTTCATTTCACCTCGAGCATGATCTGATGGATCTTGCCAGTAAACTTAGTTTCCTCCGGGCCATAACCTATGCCGTTGGCAACCGGCGTCTGGTTATCAAGACCCACATCGGCGGTTTCATCTGCCGAGAAGATATAGGGCTGCGTTTTTTCCACCCTGCCTTTAGCCACTTCTTTCCCATTGACCAGTAACGTCGCTTCGCCTCCTTTACCGAGCCCACCTCCGTCGTAAACAAAGTTCAGCACGACAGTCGACTTCCCGCTCGGTAAAGCATCAGGGCTCTCAATAACGTAGCGCTGTAATCCGAGCCAGTTGTATTCATAGCCCGGCTTACCCTCTCGCACATGCAGCGACCAGCCACCATACCGGCTGCCCTGAACAAGCAATGCACCTGATGCACCACCCTCGGGAATTTCAATTTCAGCCGTGATGGTTTTAGATCGGTTTTTCACGTTAATAAAGGTGTTTTCTAACATGCCATCCATCCCCTCGTAGAGGGTCAATGACTTACGATCACCAATCAAATCTGGTCGTCCGGCCAGCGCCGGATTCGTGCGCTCAATTGTGCGGTCGTCGATAGGCAACACGTGGTATTTCTCTGCTTCAGACATAAACAGTGCCTGTAGTTCTTTGAGCATTTCCGGATGTTTATCGGCGAGATTATTCGCGAGGCTGAAATCCTCCCTGACATGATACAAATCCCAGACATCATCTTTCAGCGGTTTCTGTTTGCCTGTCTGCCAGGGCGCACGGTGAATTGTACGTGCCAACCAGCCTTCACGGTAAATGGCACGATTTCCGAACATCTCGAAATATTGCACAGTGTGGCGTTCCTTCGCTTCAGCGTCATTGAAGCTGTAGAGCATACTCGTCCCTTCCATTGGCACTTGCGGGGTACCATTGACTACGGTAGGTTCCGGCAGTTTGGCCGCTTCCAGTACTGTCGGAGCGACATCAATCACATGACTGAACTGGTTTCGTAACCCGCCAGGTGCCTGGATGCCTTGCGGCCAGTGGACGACGAGACCATTACGGGTACCGCCAAAATCGGAGGCGACTTGTTTTGTCCAGGTAAAAGGCGCATCAAAGGCCACGGCCCAGCCAGCAGACATATGCGGGAAAGTCTCAGGGCTGCCCCACTTGTCAATCAAAGGTAACAAATCCTCTACCTTTTCCTGCACACCATTAAAGTAGGTCATTTCATTGAACATCCCGACCATACCGCCTTCGGCACTGGTGCCATTATCGCCAGCAATATAGAAGATTAAGGTGTTGTCCATTTCGCCGATGGCAGCCACGGCATCCATCAGCCGGCCGACGTTATGGTCAGTATGAGCCACAAATCCAGCAAAGGTCTCAGCCTGACGACGGAACAATTTTTTCTCATCCTCAGAGAGCTGATCCCAAGCCTTGATATCGTCAGGTCGTGGTGGCAACTGGGTATTTCCCGGAATGATGCCTGCCTTTTTTTGCCGTTCATAGCTTGTTTGTCGTACCTGGTCCCACCCCTCGTCGAACTGACCATGAAATTTCTCAATCCACTCCTTCGGGACATGGTGTGGCGCGTGTGTGGCCCCCGTGGCAAAGTACATGAAGAAAGGTTTGTCCGGGGTCATCGACTGCTGCGCTTTCATCCAGTTGATAGCCTGATCAGTCATATCTTCAGTGAAGTGATAGCCTTTGGTACGAGGCGGATTAATGCGTTTGAGGCCATCAAAGATCAACGGTGACCACTGGTCTGTCTCACCGCCAATAAAACCATAGAACTTGTCGAATCCCTGCCGGGTCGGCCAGCGATCAAAGGGACCAGAGACACTGGTTTCCCAGGCGGCCGTTTCGTGCCATTTACCAAACGCGCCAGTACTGTACCCGTTCAAACGCAGCATCTCCGCAAGCGGTGCAACGCGATTAGGAATGGCGCCCGTGTTTCCCGGGTACGCTGTAGAAGTCTCCATAATCGAACCGGCATTGGCCGTGTGATGATTCCGTCCGGCTTTAAGTGCCACTCGGGTCGGTGAACACAGAGAAGTCGTATGGAAATTGTTATAGCGTAATCCTCCCTGAGCAAGCTCATCAAGCGTTGGCGTTGGAATGGGGCCACCGAACGTAGACGTCGCTCCAAAACCCAGATCATCGATCAGGACAATAATCACATTAGGGGCACCTTCGGGAGCTGTCACCTCAAACCGGGGAGGCGGTTTGGTGTCTCGCACATCAAGCTCTGTATAGGTTGGCGGTTCAGGTTCTGCAATGGGTAAGGTGGTGCGATCCAACTCACCGCTTGCCGCCTGCCCGGGAGCCGAGACCAAAAAGCCTGACAAGGTGGCTATCATGGCTACCGTCAGAGTTTGCCGTAACATAACTTTGTTCACTTGCATAATCAGTCTCCTTGTTCACCCGTTCGGTATCATTGGGTTGTCAGGTTTATCTTTGAATGCGTGAAACGGTAGTAATCATGGCATAAGGGAATCTGCAGGCCCGAGAATAGGCTTACAAATCAGTATGTACGCTGCGGAAAATTGATATTCAACTACCAATGAAATCGAAGTCCTAGTGCCGGGCCGGCTATTTCCAGTTCATCCAATAACATTTCATTGAACTGCCATTTAAGATATTGGTACCCAAAAGAAATATCAAAGTTTTCCAAACGATAACCAATTGAAGTCACTGCCTGCCAGGTTAAGTCAGAATCGCCACTCCCAATATCCGCATAATAAGACAGATACCATTGGTCAGATAACTCTGCTCTGCCCTGTACACCGATGACTGCGTCCCAAACGTCAGTTGATTCATTAAAGTCGCTTGCACCGAGAGAATCTGCCTCAGCGGTCAAGTCGGTATCCAGTGCCAACAACCTTGCTCCGAGAACCCCGTGGATCACATAAGTATCACTGCGATTGAATTCCCAGCCCGCACCGAGTGTGCTTACGACAGCTTTCAGCTCAGCCTCAATCCGGCGTGTCACTGAATCGCGGGTGTTAACTTTGCTATCATTCAGATTCACATAGAGAATATTTGCGATGAGAGCCAGTCTGTCACGTTTCGCGGCAAAGGCCCCAAATAAAGCAAATTCTAACTTATCGACTATCTCATCAAAGTCAGCTGTCGTGCTCCGACCTCGGGCAGACTTGATATCGACACTCGCACCCAACGCATATACTTCGGCGCTGTATGTCCAATCATTTGCTATTACAGAAGAGGAAAATACAACGGCTATTCCAAGACCGGCTAAACGTCCCAAGGATGAAGGTTGAATTCTCAGGTTAAATGTCATCGCAACATTCCTGTTCTCTGTATCGTGCGATATCTCGGTAAATGGTAGTTCAACACTGATGATGAAAGTGGCTCATAATCGATAAGGCTCTGATGATCGCCTATTCAGTTACGAATTGATTCAGGGATAAATAAATGCAAACCGGCATCACATTTAAATCCCAAATAACACATTCAGTTTATCGCTCAATACCCCGATATCATTGTTAAAAGTTATGAGGATACTAACGAAGAAACCTATCTTCCTATTGGCACTCATCCCACTATCTTTTATCAGAGTGATTGCTAAACAGATCGATTGAACCTCATCACGCATCATTGATCTTACCCCATGAGCAAGTCGCACCGAAAAATCACCAACCTGAAGCAGCACAACCGGCATGATGAGCAATTTTGTTCAAGCCTTTCTTGAAAAGATTGGTTAACCTCTTCTTTTAAGTCGCACGGACAGGAGGACAACATGGAATCAGAGAATCAATTTCAGTTTTTCATCAATCCTCATCTGGCTGGCGTCACCCTGCTTCATGCCACCATGAGTGACTTTTCTTATGACAAACACGCTCACGAGGAATATGCCATTGGTGTGACTCTCAAAGGGCGGCAGAGTTCACCAACGATCGCTGTCATAATTGTGAGATTAGAGCCGATAGTTTCAACAGAGGTGCCGATATGATCGGATCCACTAACTCTGGACACTTTGCTAAGCACTGTTCTTAATTGTTTTATATCTATCAGTAAGAAGCAGTTAATCAATAACTAATTATAGTCTTTCCTCTTATCTTTACGATAAGCTATTTTTCACACTAGCCTTCCCTAGATTATATAAACATAAAAATTGTTAAAAACCTCAATACTGGGAAGGGCATCGCAATATTTAAACCAATAAAAATAATTGCAATTAAAATAAAATTTATCGTCTACTCTTATCTTGCTCAAAGATCAATAAATAACATTCCCTTCTATCAAATTTATAAATTTAACACTTAATAAGCCAGTGAAAAAACAGTGACTTAAATTTACATTCAAATCGGAGAAACCAATTTATGGATAGTACAAACGGTGTAATGCTACCTGCGATATTTCATACCGACAGACAGGAGCCTATTGTAACATGGGAAGTAGCTGAAGCTAATGGTAGTCTTATTGACACAAACCAAGTGCTATTTTTTTCAGACAATGAGAATGGCGAAAGAGAGCTAAAATTTCACATAAAGCTGTTAACAACACCCGATTCAAATGATCATACTGCTGGATTCTACCTTCAAAATTTTGCGGATATCATGATCATTGCCGGTAATACTAAGTATAAGAACTCAACAGGACAAGTGACTGTATCTCCAGCATTTGATGACCCAGGTGTATCTATCCACACTTGCTTTACAGTCACCGTTGTACTTCCTGGAGAAAAGCCAACTAAAATCAATCATCTACACTCAAATATAGAAATTCAACTATGTTCAAAAACGGTAAATGCTTTAGGTCTTGGTAATGTATCCGTTGATCAATCGAGGCTAATGTATCGAAAATCAAGTCACTTGCAAAGAAGCCGCATTGGTCGAGTTCACAAATATTTTTATTGGGACAATCAAAATACTGGAAATAGTGATTTTTCATTAGAACAAAGCTTTCTTGTAGATCCTAACGTGAGCGGATATTACTCTATTAATCTCACACCGGTTACGACTAAGATGGATTTAACAGGTGAAATCAAATATGATTATTCATCTTTCTTTCCCAATGAAATGAATGATCAGGTTAGAGCACAATTGACGATAGCAACGAAACACTTGGATAAGGTCGCTGAGTTGCTAAACAATTTTTATGCAAGATTGGACACTGAAAAATCACCTGTCTCATTTATTCAAACATCAATAAACGAGATCCCAGATTTAACTTTTGAATATTATAGTCTTATGGGGAATACAGACGCAGCTGTTCTCAAAGACAACTTTATTTCGATAGGTTCTATGGCTGTCGATGAAATGAATTGGGTCCATGTTCTCGCCCATGAGTTTGGTCACATGCTAGGTTTACCCCATCAGGAAAAAGGGAAAATAAAAAGTATTATGACGTATGACAATCAACAAATGTTCCTCGACTTTGATGTATACCTTTTGAATTTATTCGAAGCGCAGGATGTTGAAGACGAACGTTATACTGATGCATCTTAATAGACATAATGTGTGCAATGCTCGATAAATAGCATCGAGCATTGTTATTCTTAGCGTTCACTCAGAATTATAATTTCTGATCTTACACAAAAGCGTGAATCACAACACAGACCAGGCATCCTGCCACGCCGTACCTGTGCCCGGCGCATAGGCCCAGGCGGCTCCGCTGCACCAGGCTGCGTACGGATAAGGTTTGCACTGATAATCCACGCCACCTGCACTGACTTTATCGCCAGCAGTATAAGCCGTGCCTGCTTCGTACGCTGGGTAATCTCCCGGGATCACAGGCTCTGTTGGATCTGTGGTTCCATCAGGATCCGTCGGCTCAGATGGGTCAACCGGCAACACAGGCTCTGTCGTCTCACCCGTACAGCTGGCATTCCCCACCACTGCCCATGGTCCCCATTGTTCAGCACCCGGCTCATTGCCCTGGGTCCACCACTGTGCTTGCCACGTTTTACCGTCAAACACCACAGTATCACCAGCGACATAGACTGCCGTGGCTGACCAGCTTTGCGCACAGGTTTCCCCGGCTGGCTGGATCGTCACTGTCTTGGTTGCCGTCACGCTGTTCCCGGCAGGATCTGACACAGCAACCGACACAGTCACAGGCGTTTCAGCCGTAACTACCGGCGCGGTAAATGTGACTGAACGCTGATCCGGGCTGATTTGCAGTGTCAGCTCATTGGACACAGACCAGTTGACAGTCAGATCGGTGTCATCGGCATCAGAAATGGCTGCCGACACAGTGACCTCCTGTTCAGCCGTGGCTGTATCAGAGGCAGTCAGGCTGACCACAGGGGCTTGATTGTCGGACACCACCTTCGCTGTGATCACCACAAAGTCTGAGGCAGACAAACCGGTGCTGTCTGTGACAGTCAGCGTGAATTCAAACGGCGTTTCTTCCGCGACCTCAGGAACCATCACAGTCGCCAGCGCCTGATTCGCATTTGACATGCTCAGTGCTGGACCGCCCGTCTGGACCCAGCTGTAGCTGACGATATCGTCATTGGCATCGCTCGACTGGCTGCCATCCAGCGTCACTACCGAGTTGTCACCGACCACAGTCACATCAGAACCTGCGTTGGCAACCGGGGCAACAGGACCAGTGTCATCAATAATATCCACGCCGAATTTCTCGCTGACACATTTGGCATAATCACCGGTAATGAAAGCAGAATACGGCCCCTGATAGTTCACCAGCTGGCAGCGATAAGTCTGGTTATCCGGGGTATCCGGACGCCAGCCCCAGTCCTGCTCCCAGTAGATCGCCAGCGCACCGGCGCCTTCGCCATCGAACTGCTTCATGGCGGCACACCCCAGCACCTCGTCTGCCGGGACAGGCACATTCAGGTAACTGGCGAACTCACGGTAATAGTTAATCCGGTTCTGCGACTGAATGTGTTCGGCACTGCCACCACACTCGACACCCCCATTAATGATCTGCGTCGTGACACCAAAGCCGGGGACCAGGCCATTGGCCAAATCCGCTGCATTCGGCTGCCAGGTGCCGTCGATCACGTGCAGCATGCTGGGTTTCGGTGGCTGGGGATAGAGATAGAAGAACACCGCACTGGCCAGATTCAGCCAGGTATCGGCAACCCGATCCGGGTGATCCAGCAGCACAGAGACATCGCCGTAGATCATCTGCGAGAAAGAACCATAGTTATAGTTATAACTCAGTTGCTTCGCACCACGGCCAAAGTAGCTTTTGTATGTACCGTCAGCGTTGGTGCCACACGGGTACGCATCGGCCTGCCAGACCCCGGGCGCACAGATGCCGTAGCCACCGGACATCTCTTCCGTCCAGCCCACTTCGCGCAGATAAAAAAGCCCCTGGCGCCATTCTGGGATGGCGCTGTAACTGTTGTGTCCACCCGTTTCCTGGGTAAAGTGCGCGAACATGGTCGCCAGAGATTTACGGCAGATCGCATCGGCATCACGACCATCGGTGTAATTGCCACAAAATGCCGGGAATTTACCAATCCCTTTCAGAAAGTTCAGGTAAGTGTACTTTTCATTTCGTTCAGCAAACAGGAACTGCCAGTCGGACTCACTGACGATACTCTCCACTCGCTTAACATTATCCGGATTGCTGCCAGCGCCGACCGTAATGGCCTCTACGGTTGCATTATCCAGTGTGCGAATCGCATCCCTGACCAGTTGCAACCCTTCCGGCTGAGCCGCAATAATGGCCGCTTCATCGGCGTTGACTTCACTTTGAGTCAGCGTAAAAGCCTGGGCACCCGCCGAGCTCAGGCCGATGACGAGCCCAGCCAGGCTCGTCAGATAACATTCTTTATGCTTGTTCATCTCGTATCCTTACAGTTTGATCCAGGCATCTTGCCAGGCGGTCCCGACACCCGGCTCATAGGCCCAGGCAGCACCGGCGCACCAGGCTGAGTACGGATAAGGTTTACATTCAAAATCACTGCCGAGATTGGACACCCGATCGCCTGCGCCATAGTTCTCACCTGCCTGATAAACCGAATAAGCGCCTGGCTCTGCAGGATCGGTCGGGTCCGTTGGCTCTGTCGGATCTGTTGGGTCAACGGGATCCACCGGGTCGACAACGGTGCCGGCACAGCCGGAACTGCCGGTTTCTTCCCACGGTCCCCATTGTTCAGCGCCCGGAATATTGTTCTGCGTCCACCACTTGGCTTTCCAGGTTTTACCGTCGTAACTGACCACATCGCCGGCGTTGTACACTGAGCTCGCCTGCCAGGTATCACTGCACACCTGACTGTCATCCGTCACGGTCACAGTACGTGTGGCTGTGGCCGTCAAACCCGCAGAATCCATCACACTGTAAGTGAGGACATAACTGCCCACAGTGTTGACATCTACGCTGCCCGATAAAGACACTGAAGCCGTCAGATCGCCGTCTTCCTGATCAGAGGCCGACACGCCCGCCAGCGGATCAAACGCTTCGCCCTGCAGGACAATCACATCGCTGACACCACTGAATTGCGGTGCGCTGTTATAAACCGTCACCAGACGGGCGGCTGAGGTTTGATTCCCATCGCTGTCGGTGACTGAGTAAGTCAGTGAATACGCCCCTGTGACTGCTGTATCAACCGTGCCCTGAACCACGATCACCGAGGTCAGCGAGCCATCTTCGGCATCGGTAGCCGACACACCCGCCATGGCATCAAACTGGCCACCAGCCGGTATGCGAACATCTTCCACACCACTGAGCACAGGTTTTCCGTCCGGTAGGGGCACT
The DNA here is from genome assembly GCF_037162255.1 of Photobacterium sp. Hal280. Lineage (NCBI taxonomy): Bacteria > Pseudomonadati > Pseudomonadota > Gammaproteobacteria > Vibrionales > Vibrionaceae > Photobacterium > Photobacterium sp. Hal280. Next base: position 1,191,451 of record NZ_JARLUO010000005.1, on the reverse strand, counting down.
GTCTGACTGTGGACAAATGGCCCGTAATTTTTTGCAAACTGGCCGTTGTAGTGCTGGCCTGAGGCATTGGTGCCCACATCCCAGTTAACCGACCAGGTCATGATGCCTTTTAACGGCTGGCCCTGCGCTTTCATGCGGTCAAAGGCACGATAGAGATCTGCCGGGTTCTGAATAAACCCGGTTGCTACCGCATCGATATTCGACGGAATGCCAAAGACCAGTTTTTCGGCTGGAATCTGCGTGAAACCGCGCGTGCCGTTGGCCAGTGAGTCCGCCATGTAGAAAATGAAATCTTCTTTCACCGCGTCGTTACTCTGCGCCAGCCAACCCACACCGTCGACCCAGACACCATCGCCACCCTGGTTGTAGAACTGCGGGTTGATATAGTCGTAATAGCCTGCCAGCCCTTGCAGGTAAGGCGTATATTTGCCCGATGCCGTCAGATAAGGAAACTCAGGCGCCATGGTGATCATGAAACGCTGGCCTGATTGTTGGTAATGATCTTTCACCATGCGCAGCGCAGCCGGAATCACCGTCTGGTTATCGCTGGCATCCACCGCCGCTTGTTCCAGATCGATATCCACACCATCAAAGCCGTAGGTATCGACCAGGCGGATAATTTCATCGGCAAAAGCGGCTTCATCACCGGCTTTCAGTTCAATGTGGGCATCCGCGCCACCCAGAGCCAGCAGCACCGAGCGGTTCTGCGCATTCAGTGCACTGATCTGACTGATAAATTCGGCTTCAGACAAACCAATATTCGGATCAAGCTTAAAGGTGGGAATCCGGCCTTCACTGACGTCATACACTTTCATGAAGGACACATTGACGACGTTATAGCCGCTGGCGACCTCAGACAGCGGCAGACACGGCGCATTGCCGCCCTGATAGCCCCTGCCGTCGCACCAGTTGTGCCAGTAACCGACCAGTACAGTGCCGTCTTGTGCGACCAGTTCACTGCCGTCAGCCATTGCTGGCTGTGTCATCATTCCGAGCGCTGCTAGCACAGCAAAAGCGGCGGGTTTTGCTTTCAAAATGGTTGGCATTGATTTTCCTTTTTCCTTATTGTCCACCAATTCAGACAGATTGATTAAAAATGACTCACCTCAATTATTAGCAGAGCAAAATATGTCGGTGTTAATTTTTTATCTAAGAAAAAAAGATTACCAATAGAGAATGTCAAAACTGTCAGGGCAAATGTCATAATTGGCTTTTGATTCCAAAAATTGACTCAAAAGAAAGAAAATTAAAAATTTATTCATTGATCATGTGAATTAAAACAATGGCTAATATTCAATTTATTATTAATTAAGAACCAGTACACAGGTATGTATATGATCACCAAAAGACAAGTATCAGCAAATAATCGCGTGTCTGATTATTCTGACAGGATGGGTAACCTCGTGATGAAAGACAGAGCGAGAAAGTATCGTCCCGCCCTGACCACTCGATAAATTAATACTTATTCTTTAGACCAAATACGTGTATTTAAATCCAAAGCATCTATCAGCCCCACCAATAGCTTTAACTCAGAGAAGATATCTTTTACGGTATTAAAATCAGTTGCCGAATCAGATAGCTTAGGTTCAAAATATTTCATATCGCCGCCAGAAACTGAGATGAATAACTTTCCATCGACAAACGATAGTGCCAAGTATTTTCCTGTATTTTCACGAAATGCCACAACCCGTTGCATGAAAGCCGGTGTCAGCAGATATCTTGCTTCAACCTGATTGGTGCTATGGACATCGAAATATCGCTCAAACTCTGGATCTTCCAGCCGAACCAAATTGTCGGGCGTACCCACAAAACCCTGTTTGATATTTTCCAGAAACGAATCATCTTTTCCTTTGTCAATTGAGACAAAAGTCTGACTATTAAAATGCTTATTACAATCTGCGATGATGACCATACCTCGGAATCTAGTCCGCATGTATGTTTTTGTTTTACCGTCGGCAGTTCTCCTTTTGACTTTATATTTGGTGTGAACTTCCGACATTTCTATTGCAGTCTGCCCTATTTTACCACTGATATAATCTTCGCCCTCAAACTGGCTATATCCACCAGGAGAAAGACCACTTCTGTCATAGACCTCCCGTTCAATACTGCCTGTCGGGTTATACTCCAGCGAATCATCAATACTTTGAATGATACTGGAAATTACTTTATCTTTATAAACAACACGATACTCATTCCACTTCATTTGATAAATTAAACCCAATACAGCCAGAATGATACCAACACACACCATGATGATATTCGGGTCAATATAGGTTCCAAAAAGTACAAGGGTACCAATGATCACTGCCAATACGCCGACAAAGACACACATATCCCGTGTGACAACCACATCACAACGCTCTTGTTCAATCACTGCGAGCTGTGGTTGTAAATCCTTTTCAAAGACACTTTTAAGATCATCAATATTCATCGGGCATCCTTATTTGCACGCTTCTCAAATAATTCAGCTATATCCGGGAGTTGTGTCTGTGCTTCTGGAATATCAAAAAGAATTCTTTGCGTAAGCCCCATTCTGCGAGCAAAGAGATTAGACGGAAACATTTCAATACCGTTATTCAGATCAGTCACCGCAGCATTGTAAGCACGCCTCGCTGCAGCAATCTGCTCTTCAGTCTCGTTAATGCTTCGTTGTAGTTGGCTGAAATTGTTGCTGGCTTTCAAGTCCGGGTAGGCTTCCACCATGATGTTAAAGCGAGAAAATACCTGGTTCAGACGCCGGTCGAGTTCAGGTTTTTTTCTCCAGTTGCCATATCACTCTGAAACCTGGTCCGAAGTTCTGTCAGTTCGTTCAGCACTTCTCTTTCATGAGACATGTAAGCTTTGACCGTTTCCACCATATTCGGAAGCAAATCAAAGCGCTTCTTTAACATCACATCAATTGTCGAATCAGCATTATCGACCTGATTCTTACGAGCGATCAGGCCATTGTAAATAGCCACTCCAAGAAAGAGCACAACCACAATGAATCCGACAGCAAACCACATTCCCATCATTATCTTCTCCTACAATCATGATCAACCGGACAGTTTTTCAGAGTCTCTGACTGGAAAAACTGTTGATGCCTTGAGGCACAGGAGGGTACAACATGACCGAATGACATTGGCACTGACAAAATGCCTGAAATCACAGTAAAAGTGACGGTTTTAATGCCACTGGGCACTAAGTCACAATCCCGCTATCTGTGCCCGCTACAACAGCCAACGCATGAATTTAAAGAAGATTAATACTGGGCCGAATGCCTCAGTAATTTTTGCTGAAGCTGCATGAAACAAAGGATTCATTGCAAGTTACTCATATAAAAAGACTTTCCTCACCTTTCTTAATTGTTAACACCCGTTTTTATTTGCCCCTTTATTGTCCCTGTAACCCTCCCCATCAACCAAATTTGAGAATTTTTTCGAAGATTTTGCCCCTTTTTGCCTCCATGATTCCGGGTCAGACAGGTGGCAAAGCCGGAGCCAGATTTCGTTAGATTTTCCTATCTTCCCTTTGTAAGTCCTATCTCACCAAAGGATAAACTTCTAACAAGGTTCTGGACATAAACGCTTTAGAAATCGCTTAATAAGTAATGGCTATATGAGCAATAAATTTCTTGCATCATTAGATATAAAAATTTAATGCTCCTGCCGTGAAAATACATTTATGATCAAGAAATAGGTTGATTTTTGAGGTTTATTATTGAAAAATAATAATTTAAGCGAAATGACAACAAGATGAAATTATTTGATGTTCAATTACCATTGGAAGATGGTAAGTACCATAATAAATTTTCGATGCTCTGTACTGAACCAACGTATCGGATTGAAAAAGACATTATTAGTGATTGGGCGAAAAATTTTCAGGATAAAGATGGTAAATTTGTCAATGAGTTCCAAACTACGTTTCATTCATCATTCTGGGAGCTATATTTAAATAAAGCTTTTCATGAAATGGGGTTTTCGATAGATTTCGATCCAAAACACTACGCGCCAGATTTTATATTAAATGGAGAAGATGGATTTAACGTTGAAGCTGTTGTTTCAAATATTAAAGCTAATGGTAATCCTGAGAGTAGCCGAACATATGAACACCTCCTTCAAAATTTGATGGAATTTAGCAGTGATGAAGAGTTTTCTTCAATCATTGATGAGGCTATTGTCAGACACTCAAACTCAATACAATCGAAATTTATAAAATACATTGGGCACAGTGACAATGGAAAAATAAAGAAAGGTTATAGAGATCTGTCTTGGGTAGATGAAACTAAACCATTCGTAATAGCTCTTGCTTCTTATGACCAGATTGAATATGGCAAAGAATCGTTTTATTCAATGCTAGCATTATTGTATGGAATTTATTTTTCTCCAGATAACTACAGATATGAATTAAAAGAATCAATAAAAAAACCTGATACAGATTCAGATATAAAATTAGGTATTTTTAAAGATGAGTCATTTTCTGACATTTCAGCTGTTATATTTACATGTAATTTAACCTTAGGAAAGCTTACTTCACTCGCCATTTCACAAGGCATGCCATCATTCAAGTCATCGATTTTGATCAAATTGGTTGATGAATATATTGGTGAGGATTTCATTCGCAACATACCAATCGAAGTAACACCCACCACCCCTGAATCTTTATTTGATGGCTTATATATTTTCCATAATCCTAAAGCAAAAATAAAACTATCTTCCGAAAAGTTTTCACAGAGTAAAATAATGGAAATTACTAGTAATTTCAGTTCGTTTACTTTTTCCGAAGGAAGATTAACTCCAATAAGAGCAAGAATGACAGAGTTAAGACCTCTTAAAGAAATTTTTATGCGAGAGGCTGAACTCCAATATAACCGTCACTTATATGAGGAAAATATTGCAAATGAAGAAAAACATTTTCAAAATTTTATAGAGATGGAAAAGAGAAAAAGTGATGAAATGGTAACTAAATTTTATTTAGAACATTTTGAACCAAAACATAGAATAAATAAAACTGGCAGGAACGATCCTTGTCCATGTAACAGTGGAATAAAGTATAAAAAATGTTGCTATTTTCTTACTTAACTATAACCATCGCTAAAAAAGATCAAAGAGGGGTATTTTCCATCATTCCCTAACTTATAATGGGGCAAATACGTGTTTACCGATTCTGCATCAACAAGTCCTTGGACCAAAGTGAGTCAGAGGTGTTGCTAAATTTGAAACGAGTAAGTTTGTCCACTTCCCCTATGCTGAGACAGTCTAAACTGGAGATTTCTGCCACATAACAGCAGGAGATCACCATGAAGAAGTCACGGTTCACCGAAACACAGATAGTCGCGATTCTCAAAGAAGCGGATGCTGGCCTGAAGGTCGATGATATTTGCCGCCAGCACGGGATTAGCAGCGCCACCTACTATAACTGGAAAGCCAAATATGGCGGGTTGGATGCCTCTGAGCTCAAGCGAATCAAAGAGCTTGAAGCAGAAAATGCCAAGCTCAAAAAGATGTTCGCAGACATCAGTTTAGAAAACCAGGCCATGAAGGAGCTGTTCGAAAAAAGGGTTGGTAGCCAGCAGCAGGCGCGATTGTGCATGTATGTTGGTGGCTGCAGGTCTTAGTGTCACCCGTGCGTGCCGACTCACGCTTTTGGGACGGGCCAGCTACTACAGAAGTCCCAAGGATTGGCGCATTGCCGACAGCGATGTCATCGATGCCCTGAACGCGGTGCTTGAGAAGTCACCCAATGCAGGATTCTGGAAATGCTTCAGGCGAATGAGACGAAAGGGAAAAGGGTTCAATCATAAGCGCGTATACCGAGTTTACTGTCGGATGGGATTAAACCTAAAAAGGCGACAAAAACGCGTATTACCGGCTCGCATCGCTACGCCATTAGATGTGGTGAATCAATCGAACTATCAATGGGCACTCGATTTTATGCATGACAGCTTATATTGCGGCAAGCGTTTTCGGACACTGAACATTCTTGATGAATCGACCCGAGAATGTCTGGTGATAGAAGTGGATACGAGTTTGCCCGCAGGACGCGTGGTGCGCGCCTTAGAGCATTTGAAACAGGAGCGAGGTCTGCCAAAACAGCTTCGAATGGATAATGGGCCAGAGCTGATATCGTCCCAGTTAACCGACTGGTGTGAGGTTCATAACATCGAGCTGGTTTATATCCAGCCAGGAAAACCTCAGCAAAATGGGTTTGTAGAACGCTTCAACGGGTCATTTCGCCGCGAGTTCTTGAATGCCTATTTGTTCGAGTCACTTGAGCAGGTTCGGGATATGGCTTGGGTATGGATGTGCGATTACAACGAAGAGCGAACACACGAGAGTTTAGGCAATATTCCTCCGGCTGAATACCGGAGGCAACTGGAAACCTCTAGTTTTGAATTGTCTCGCTAAAGGGGAAGTGGACAAGTTAAGTTATGTGTGCGTATTAAGAATAGAAAAACCTTTTAACGTCTTGCTCGGTTTTGATAGTGCTGTTCAATTAAAATCAGCACTATCAAATGAAATCAGTATATCAATGGACTAATAGTGTTTGTTCAAAATAGTTATCAACTAGTCCATCTGCGTCTAATTTATACTGATGTATCGATTGATGAATAACAGTGTCAGATAAGCTCCTGAGATCACTACTTTTAAAGCTTAAAACAAATGCTCTTGCATTGGAGACTAAGGATTTCAACCCACGCTCCCTAAGAACCACAACTGACTCGTTGAACCCAGTGTTTGATTTAACTTTCTTTGTCGGAATAATCATTGAGTAAATCACGTTAGCTCCTGGATAGAAGCGCTTGAACCAAGCAATATTGTTGTTAAATTGTCCAGTTTCTTCTTTTAATATTTCAGAACGAGTCAATTTAACTTCACTTTTACATTCTATAAATAGGTACTCACCGTTCTTAATTGCCCACAAGTTGTCAGGTCCCGACTTCCAGTTAGCATCAGGGCGTTCGGTATTAAAACCGAGAAGCCTTCCCAATTCGTCAATCGCACTTTCAAATCGTTCTGCTTTAACTCCAAAAACAAGGCGCGAGAACACGTCATCCATGTAAACGAGAAAGTCTTCGAAGTCATCGTATTGACCTATAAAGCTTTTAATATTCGAAATTCTTTCATGTGCTTTAAGGTCAATCTTTGTAAATTGGTACCCATCTGGTGGCAAGAACAAGCGTTTGTTAGTTCGATGGGCGTTCACTTGCATCGCCATACCCTCGACACGATTTTGAGCATATAAATATCTAGACATTTCTTGTAGGTACCAACCCCGCTCTTCTTGGGATAGATTGATTGAGCGGTTATCTAATAGACTTTGAATAGTATTTATAGCTTTATCATGTTTTCCTTCAGCGTGAAAACACTCTGCCTTACGCTCTAGAATTAGCATTTCATCGCTACCCGATGTCACTCTACGTTCATCTACATCAATCGAATTCATACTATCAATATAGAATTGTTTCCAAGACTCATCTCGTCCTAAGCCTTGGTTGATGACGGAAGTAAGCATTTGAGTATAGGTTTGTGAATCATCCTTATCCTCTCGAGCATACTTTGCTAGCTCTAAACCAATATCAATTTGCTTCCTTGTTTGTGGTGAAAGGTACGGTCGAGATCCTTTATATCTGATTTGTTTAACTAAATCGTTACCTAGAAGTAGGATTATGCAATAGTCTTTTTCTCCTCTTACTGCACGACCTAACCCTTGCTCAATTGTTTGAGCTGTTTTTATTTGGGTAAACGTACTATTTGGTATGCAACTTTCAATGTATTTTTCAGTTATAGTTTCAGTTATGGGCAACGAATCAATAACAAGAACACGGCACATGTTATCTGGTAAATCAATACCATCATACTTCGCCGCCATAACGACTGGATTTGGAAACTGACCTTGCTTTAGTTTATCTACTTCAGTTAATAGGTTTTCTGCATCTACTGTTGTTGCGCCAAGGCTATCCCAAATTTTTGTATGCCAATTACTAGGAGCTATAGCAACAACACCGTATTGAGTATTTCTCCACTTTCCGACCCAGTTTACAATATTTTCTCTGGTTAAACTTCCATCAATTAGTGAAGGAATCAGTACCATTTTTTCGCCTGACCATGTCTTTTCAAAAGTTAATGGGTTTTCTATTACCTCTTTAGTTAAACCAAGATCGCGTATAAAAAATGAATCGTTTGATATTGTTGCTGACATGAAAACACGATGAGACGCGTTGAAGAATGAACCAAACATATCCATCGGCAATAATCTAGGAGATATTTCAATTCCTTTACCTGAGAAAACAGCCGAGCAATGTTTTAAGTTGTCTTTTAAAAGGTTCCAGACAAACCATACTGATTTGTCCATGTTCTTATTGTATTTTGAGAGGATTTGAACAACTTCATCTTGTTTTCCTTCCCAATCCCAATATGGCACGGCAAGGATTGCGCTTTTAGACTCATTGCAAATATCCGCATAGGTACCCGCTCCTTGCTTTTTTAACTCCTCCCCAAACAAATGAAGTAGCTCATTAAAACATTCAGATGAACGTGGTATTTTGAACTTACTTCCTGTTTTTATTATTTCGATACAGCTGTGTGCATCATCTAAAAGGAAGTTTTCAACATCAACTGAATCCAGTCCTATACCGAAGTTCGAACTCCGCCCATTAAAAACCATTTGAGCATGTGTGATGAGTATCTTTTCACCATTTATAAAATCCTCAGGCAGACCATTCTCATTGATTGTGCAATGCTGAATACCAAATTCATCTGCTTGTATACGAACTTGATCGGCTAAGTATTTGTTGGGACATATATAGAGGCTTGCCCCTTTTTTTGGTTAATCTTGGACTGTAGTATTAGTAAACCAATAAGAGTTTTTCCTTCGCCAGTTGGTAGTTTGATTATCACATCTCGCTGATCTTTGTAGTTATCAAACCAATTATCCAAGACTGTACTTTGGACAGGAACTCGAAGAGGACCTTTATTAGCATGTCGATCTAGTGTGTCGTAGATTTCACGTGGATGAGTTTTCTTTTCTGTCCCCTTACTAGATGAACGCTTTTCGAAATTAATTGGCATGCTCTGTCCTTAAGTTAAATATTTCAGGTAGTTACTTATAAAATACTCAAATAAATCACCTATCACGATAAGCACTTTGCAGTATTAAAATTATTTGGTCTACTTGATAGATCACAAACTTTACTTTTGATGGAATAGGAGACGAGATAACGATCATTAGCTGCGATTTTCGCAATAACCAGCACACAGTTGAGGATTCGATCGACCACGATGAATTCTCGAGCAAAGGAGTGGTCTCTAAAACGTTTTGGGGCAAAACCTTGCTAACACCACACATCCAATGAAGCGAAATATAGAATTCCTACTGTCCTATTCAACTTTCAATCAAGTAAACGTTAATCAACTCACGTTACGCATAACGCTCTTTGAGGTTCATCAACAAAAAAGGCCACTCTGGAAACCTGTTGGTGATGACCATAGCAGCCGAAAAATTTTTCTATCGCGGGGGTCGCCCTCGTTTGTAGAATATCAGCGGTTGGAAGAACCTATTCTTCCACAATTCCTGCTTCGAACAGGTAATCATTCCCTTTGCTGGTCAAGTTAAAATATCTACCGTAAGTTATATGAGAACCAGCAACTCTCAAATAGCCATCCTTAATTGCCTGATTTATATAACGATCGACTACAAGCCTTCGCATTGAAGTCACTTGTAGTAACTCTTTCGTCGATACTTTATCGCTCGCAGACCGTTCAAAGGCAGTAGCGACAGCACTCATAACAGCATAAAAGTTATCTGATGTTCGATTTGGTCTAGAACTCTCCATCGGTTTGAATGGATTGGTACCAATTTCAGGTTTTTCATACAACGGCGCGTTCAGAAGCACACGCAACAACTCATCAAAGCTATATTCAACTTCTTCATCTTTTGAAAAATCAACATACAGTTTGCTTTGCATGAACGTTGGACGAGCGTTTGTACCAGCCTGACGAATAATAGGAATAACTTTGCTTTCATCAATTCGTGTCAAATACGCAGAGGTCATTATCATTTTCTCGTAACCCACTCCGCCAGCCCCTGAGTTGGCTTTCATGACGTAATTTTTAGTACAGACCATTACAACAAAGTCTGACTCATCCAAGCTTCGCTCCATGAAATGTGGCAAGTCATCACCTGGCTTTAGGTCCCATTGATCAAGGATCGCATCTACCCCACGATTACGTAGTGTTGCAGCAAAGTCTAATACCCAGCCCTTATGTTCAGCTGAGTCATGTGAGTATGAAATGAATACACGAGGCGGTGTAACCATGCTTAATCCCTTAGCAATTTTAATGTTTTATCTATTTTGCCTGTTTATCCTTACATTTCAAGAAAGGATGAGAAGGCCTTCTTCAGATTGGCTGGCAACACAGGCTTTTTCAAAAAGCTGGCTGAGCAACGTACTCGCCCATGAGTTCGACAGGTCACAACGCATCCAGGTTTAAACCTGATACTCCCTGCACCCCATCCCTTGAACCGCTGCGTTACAAAAGACGCCAGACACTCCCCTGATGCTTCCACCAACAGAAAATGATGTATTACTGCAGGAACATGGTAAAATCGTACGTTTTTTATATCTGCCCCAAATGCCCTACATTGAGCGAGCAACAGTAAACGCATGAATTTAAAGAAGATTAACGAGTATCCGAAATACTGGGCCGAGTGCTATGGAACAGCGCCGTTTCTGCCGACTACGCGTGAAGAAATGGACGCGTTAGGCTGGGATAGCTGTGACATTATCATTGTGACCGGTGATGCGTACGTCGATCACCCGAGCTTTGGCATGGCGGTGATCGGTCGGGTACTGGAAGCTCAGGGGTTCCGTGTCGGGATTATCGCTCAGCCCGAGTGGAACAATAAAGATGCCTTCATGGCGCTGGGTCAGCCGAACCTGTATTTCGGGATTACCGCCGGCAACATGGACTCGATGATCAACCGTTATACGGCGGATCGCAAGCTGCGCCATGATGATGCCTATACCCCGGACAATGTTGGCGGCAAGCGCCCTGACCGCGCCGTGCTGGTGTATTCGCAGCGTTGCCGTGAAGCCTATAAAGACACCCCGATTGTGCTGGGTGGCATTGAAGCCAGCCTGCGCCGTCTGGCGCATTATGATTACTGGTCTGATAAAGTGCGCCGTTCCGTGCTGTTTGATGCCAAAGCAGACATCCTGCTGTTCGGTAACGCCGAGCGGGCACTGGTAGAAGTGTCGCACCGCATTGCCAGCGGCGAAGACATCAGCACCATGACGGATATCGCCGGTACGGCGGTGATCCTGAAAGAAGCGCCTGCCCATTATAAAATTATCGATTCAACGCGCATCGATAAGCCGGGCAAATCTATGGTGATGCCTAATCCGTACGCTACGGAAGAAGTCTGCGAGACCAACAAATCCAAAGCCGAGGCTGAACCGGTGAAAGCCCAGACGGTGCAGATTCAGCCGTCGCGTCACGACGCCTTTACCAGCGCCGTGCGTTTGCCTTCTTTTGAGAAACTGCGCAACGACCGCATTTTGTACGCCCACGCCAGCCGTGTGATGCACCTGGAAGCCAACCCTTATTCTGCCCGTGCGCTGATCCAGCTGCATGGCGACCGTGAATTATGGGTCAATAAGCCGCCTATCCCGCTCACCACCGAAGAAATGGACTTTGTGTTTGGTCTGTCGTACGCACGGGTGCCGCATCCTTCCTACGGTAAAGCCAAGATCCCGGCTTATGACATGATCAAGACCAGTGTCAACATCATGCGTGGCTGTTTCGGTGGCTGTTCTTTCTGCTCGATTACCGAGCACGAAGGCCGGATTATTCAGAACCGCTCGCACGAGTCGATTTTGCAGGAACTGGAAGACATCCGCGACAAAGTACCCGGCTTTACCGGCACTATTTCCGATTTGGGCGGCCCGACGGCGAACATGTACCGTCTGGGTTGCTCTGATCCGCGTGCCGAGAAGAACTGCCGTCGTCCGTCGTGCATCTTCCCGAAAATCTGTGAGAAGCTGGATACCGACCACAAGCACACCATCGATCTGTACCGCAAAGCCCGCGAAGTGAAAGGCATCAAGAAAGTCATGATCGCCTCGGGTGTGCGTTACGATCTGGCGATTGAGTCGCCGGAGTACATCAAAGAGCTGGTGACCCACCATGTCGGCGGTTATCTGAAAATCGCGCCTGAGCATACCGAGAAAGGCACGCTGGATCTGATGATGAAGCCGGGCATGGGCACCTATGACCGCTTCAAAGAGCTGTTTGAAAAATACAGCGCCGAAGCCGGCAAGAAACAGTATCTGATCCCGTACTTTATTTCGGCTCATCCGGGTTCAACTGATGACGACATGCTGCATCTGGCATTGTGGCTCAAGAAAAATGATTACCAGTGCGATCAGGTACAGAACTTCTACCCGTCGCCGATGTGTAATGCCACGGCCATGTATCACTCGGAAACGAACCCGTTGAAGCGCGTGAAGTACAAGCAGCGTGAAGATTTGTTTGTCGCCAAAGGTGAGCGTCAGCGTCGTCTGCATAAAGCCCTGCTGCGTTACCACGATCCGGCCAACTGGCCGCTGATCCGTGAAGCCCTGATCAGCATGGGTAAAAAACACCTGATCGGCGACCGCGCCGACTGTTTGGTGCCCGCCGAAGGCAGCGAAGCGGCCCTGACGCCGGCAACCCGTCGCGGTTCAAGCCGTCACGGTGCCAAGCGGTTTGCGACCAAACACCCGAACCAGCCGGACATCCGTAAAGACGGAACGACACAACGTAAGGGTTCTGGTAAACCGAAAACCCAGACTGGCAGCAGTGCTCAGGGTTCAGGCAAGCCACAAGGCGCCGGCAAACGTCCGTCCGCACCAGGCAAACCGCAGTCTCGCGGCAAGCCGTCCGTCAAACGGGGCGCACGGGCCTGATCTCGCTGAAACGAACGGATAACAAAAAGGCAAGAGCCATGCTCTTGCCTTTTTTTATTCCAGGGGTGTCCCGTCCTGAGATAAGTTGACACATTGGAGACTTATCAATGAACTCATCAAGCAAATCAAAGATAAAACGAACACAGCGTGATTACACATTAGGCTTTAAACTCGCTGTTGTTGCTCAGGTTGAAAAAGGCGAGATGACCTACAAACAAGCCCAAGCACACTTTGGCATTCAGGGACGAAGCACTGTTCTTGTATGGCTAAGAAAGCATGGTAAGTTAGATTGGTCGAAGCCAGTTGAACACTTCCCTACTATGCCTAAATCAAAAGAATCGCCAGCACAGAAGATTAAGCGCCTAGAAAAAGCCCTTGCCGACGCTGAATTAAAGAACATGATTTACAGCGATATGGTGGAAATCCTTAAAAAAGAACACGGAATAGACTTGGAAAAAAAGTACTTAGCCGAGCGCTCTGGCTTGCCAAAGAGCAAGGAAAAGTAAAGCTCGCAACTGCATGTAGGCAGTTCAATTTATCCCGGCAAGCTGTGCATCAATGGAAGCAGCGCCTCGAAGTGCGTGCTGAGGAACTCTTGCCTGTAAAAGAGATGGTAAGGTACTGGCGGCAACTTATGCCTCGGGTTGGTACTCGTAAGCTATACCAGTTGATTAAGCCCCAGCTAGAGAAACAAGGAATAAAGTTGGGACGAGATGGGTTATTCAAGTACTTAAAAAACGAGAACCTGCTGGTCAAGCCAAGGAAGAACTACACCAAGACGACGAACAGCAAACATTGGCTCAGGAAGCACCCAAACCTTTTGAAAGATAAAGTTGTTCATCATGTAGAGCAAGTGGTTGTGAGCGATATTACCTATGTCAAAACAGATGAAGGGACACACTATCTCTCACTAGTTACAGACGCTTACTCCCGGAAAATATTAGGCTATGAATTGAGTAACGAAATGAAGGCTAGCGACGTGGTAAAAGCGCTGGATATGACCATAACCAACCGCCAAACAGATGCAGCAACAATTCACCACTCAGATCGAGGGTTACAATACTGCTCATCAGAGTACCAGGAAAAGTTAAGCGCCAATAGCATGATACCTTCAATGACTGATGGTTATGACTGTTATCAGAATGCGCTGGCTGAGCGGGTTAATGGCATACTAAAGAGTGAGTTCCTACTCTACCAGTGCAATACCCTAAAAGAGCTTATGGTGTTAGTGAAAGAGTCGATATCGACATATAACGACTTGAGACCGCATACGAGCTTGGGGATGAGAACCCCGAGTGAAGTGCATGAAAAAGCCAGTAGGGAATACCTACTGGCTACATAAAAAGCGTCAACCTATTTTAGGACTAGACAGGGGAACCGGAATGATGCCTGATTAAGCAACGACTTTTTCTGTCGAGACTGCCGCCGGGCTTTCGCTCATGAAGCTCTCATGCAGCGCGCAGATGGCGCCGTGATAATCGCTGTCTTTCACCACAAACTGCACATCGACATTCCGCAGTGAGGCATGGGCCGCTTTCGGACTGATATCTTTATCTAGCAGGGCCAACACACCCTGGCTCATGGTTTTATTGGTATCAATCGCCGAACCAATCACCGAAATCAGCGCCACCATTTTTCCGGTGATCTTGGCTTTCGGATAACGCTTCTCCGCTTTAGACAAGACCTTGTTCTGGCTCGATGTGCTGCCGTCCAGATAGTAAGTCACAGAGTTGGCATTCATCTCTTTACTGATCAGCTGGACGTTCTCTTCACGGATGATTTCCATCAGCTCATAGCTGACATCTTCCACCTGCCCGACCATCGCCTGGTCAAACAGATGCAGCGCAAAGACCTTATCCCGGCCGGCAATAATCTCGGCTTTACCGGTATTCGGCTGATAATGCTGAGAAATCAAGGTGCCCGGATGTTCAGGTTCAAAGGTATTTTTCACCGCCAGCTCAATGCCGGCACGACGAAGTCCTGAAGCCGCGTTGGGGTGAATCGCTTCCATACCCAGGTTGGCCAGCTGGTCCGCAACGTCATAGTTACTTTTTCCAATCGGGCGGACATGCTCAGGGCCAACGATGCGCGGGTCAGCACTGCTGAGGTGATATTCTTTGTGGATCACTGCGCGGCTGGCCTTGCTCAATACCGCCAGACGGCTGAATGTCATCTCACTGTAGCCGCGATCATAAGTCTTCATCAGACCTTCATCGCAGTACACATAGCCGGTCACGATCGGCAGTTCTTTGCTCAGATCGATATCTTTAATGGCATCGAGAATTACTGCATCCAGATCGCCCTGGACATTGTTCTCGGCGCCCCAGCCCGACAAATCGACAAAGCGAGAATTAATACCCAGGTTATTCAACATCAGCGTGGTATTAAAAGCAGAATGCGCTTCACCAATGGAAGACAGAAACTCGCGGATTTGCGGCAGATAGCTGGTCAGGGAAAACTGTCCGTACTGACAGGTTTCCAGAATATTTTCAATACAGGTAATGGCGTTCGCAATACGCTCTTTGACAAAATTATCGGCACGGTTACGACAGAACAGTTCAGGGAACATGGTGTCGTTAATCAGCAGCATCCGCTGCTCCAGTGCTTTCAATTTCTCGCGCCACACATCATTGCGTTCTGCAATGTAGCGGAAGATGCCCGGTTCACCGGTTCGCTTGCATTCCAACAGTGCGTCAGTGATACCGCCGTAGGCCGAAACAACAAACATACGTTGATAAGGATTGTCTGGATAGAGCAGGATATTGTCCATTACCGCATCGAACGCAGACATGGAAGTACCGCCAATCTTTTCAACGGTATGAGTCATGGTAACTCCTTTTATTTTCATCAGCGCAGCAAGAGTGCCAGGCTTGATGGTGTTGAAAGGCGGTTTGCACCGCCTTCCGGTAACCCTCAGGTTGATATCGCAAGGAGGGTTCATCACTTGCGTTGATCCAGCTGTGATTATTCGGCTGCCGGGTAAACACCGTCTTTGTCGTGGACTTCCATGCCCGTCAGTGGCGGGTTGAACACACAAGCCATCACCATATCGACACCTTTGTTGGCGCGCAGCTGGTGCTCGTCATGCTTGTCCAGGACATACAGGGTGCCTGGCTTGATCTCGTAAGTCTTGCCATCGGCTGTGGTCTGGATTTCCCCTTCACCCGACACGCAATACACAGATTCCAGATGGTTCTTGTAATGAATGTGTGTATCGGTATTGGCGAAGATCGTGGTGATGTGGAACGAGAAGCCCATGTTGTCATCACGCAGCAACATGCGGACACTTTCCCAGTTACCGTTTTCAGCCACGACCCGGCGTTCGCTGTTCTGGCACTCTTCAAGGGTGCGTACAATCATTCTTATTCTCCTTAAGACGCTTTCTTCATGCTGGATTTTGCAAACTCGGCCACCGCTTTTTCAAAGATGTGCAGGCCTTTTTCCAGTTCTGCTTCACTGATCGTCAGTGGGCAGAAGAACTTCAGCACTTCATCATCCGGACCGGCGGTTTCGATAATCATGCCGTTTTCAAAACACAGCTTACCGATTGCACCCGCAAATTCGCCATCGTGACAGGCAATCCCCTGCATCAGACCGCGGCCTTTGATTTTTTCAAAGACTGCCGGGTACTGCTTGAGTACTTTTTGCAGTGTCACGTTCAGTTGGGCAGCGCGAGCATTGATGTGCTGCTCAAACTCGTCGTTGTGCCAGTAGGCTTCAATCGCAACCGCGGCGGTCACGAACGCGTGGTTATTCCCACGGAAGGTACCGTTGTGCTCGCCCGGCAACCACTTGTCCAGCTCCGGCTTCAGCAGGACCACTGCCATTGGCAAGCCGTAGCCACCAATCGATTTGGACAGGGTCACCATATCCGGTTTGATGCCGGACGGCTCAAAGCTGAAGAAGGTCCCGGTACGGCCACAACCGGCCTGAATGTCATCAACAATCAGCAGAATGTCGTGACGTTTACAAATCGCGCTCAGGCGCTGTAACCATTCGTCGGAAGCGACGTTCAGACCACCCTCACCTTGTACGGTTTCGAGGATGGCAGCCGCCGGTTTGTCCAGGCCGCTGGAGTTATCAGTCAGCATCGCTTCAAACAGTGCCAGACCATCCAGGTCGGCGTAACCTTCATACGGCAGACGGGTAACGCCGCTCAGTGCCATCCCTGCACCACCCCGGTGATGCTGGTTACCGGTCGCCGCCAGTGCACCGTAAGACACACCGTGGAAGCCGTTCGTGAAGGCAACGATGTTCTGGCGTCCTTTGACTTTACGTGCCAGTTTCAGCGCGGCTTCAACGGCGTTGGTGCCTGTTGGGCCGGTAAACTGGACTTTATAGTCCAGACCGCGAGGGGTCAGGATGTAATTCTTCAGGTTTTCAAGAAATGTTGCTTTGGCTTCGGAATGCATATCCAAACCGTGCGTCAGGCCATCTTGATCGATGTAATCCATCAGTGCTTTTTTCAGCACCGGGTTATTATGGCCATAGTTCAACGCACCAGCGCCTGCCAGGAAATCCAGGTAACGCTCACCTTCGCTGGTGTTCAACCAGCAACCCTTTGCGGATGAGAACACCACCGGGAAGTTTTTGGCGTAACATTGAACATTTGATTCCTGCGCATTAAAGATATTCATGACTTATCCTGTTTTGTCGTGTTTTATTGTTTAAGTGGAATGCGATAGAGATATTCCGAGTCGTGTTCACCGTCGAAATGCTTCTCTTCATCGAGGAACAGCGAGACTTCACCTAAGTTACCGTTCGCCTGATCCACCTTCTTAAACAACGCCCAAGAGGCTTTATTGAGGCGGGTGATGGTCGTTTCGATACAGCGAATATCGCTGAGATCATCACGCGCCAGCAGTTGTTGAATCATCTTGAAAGCGAGCCCTTTACCACGCGCCTTCTCGCCGACAGCAACCTGCCATATAAACAGAGTGTTTTCCTTTTCAGGGACTCTGTAAGCCGAGACAAACCCTGCCATCTCACCGTCTGATTCAGCAACAATACATGTGTCTTTGAAGTGAGTGGTCTGCAGGAAATTGCAGTAAGAGGAGTTGGTGTCTAATGGGGGACAAGATTCGATCAGTGAATGCACTCGATTACCATCTGTTCGTTCCGGTTTTCGAAAAACAAACTCTTCCTGAGTCTTCGTCGATGTTTCTGGGGCTAATGCCCATGGTGCCATTGTAATCATTGGTCGCCACATTGTTTAGTGCTCTAATGAATTCAAAAACAATTATAGGGACTCGAATGATAAGATCAACCCCAATATTTTTAGCAAAATACTGATATAAACAGTAAGTAATTGATCTATATCTAGTTAATAGTGAAAAATGATTACAAAGCTAATAATTACAGAACTAATCATATTACTGTCATTAAAGCGACATTACCCTGCAATAAGTGAGATCTGCTGACCAGAAATGCTCAAATCGGTCATGGGAAAAAAGAGAAAATGAGGTTGCAAGCTGCAGCCGCGGACTCAAGCGACTGAACGAAGAGAAGAAAGCAGAGAAAGGATCAATTGCCAGATTTTATCTGGCAAGTTCGGTCGCCATGAATGCGGCAATTGCAGTGACGGCAACGATCAATACACCAATATACAGCTTTTTCTGATGCCGCTCGTCCATAAACCGGGCCATAACGACTGCCACTGCAATCAGCAGGGCTATCACTCCAAATTTAAGCATCTCGCTCCCCTGTGAATTTTCTGTTCATACCTGAGTGTTGAATTAAGAATATGTCCCTTTCCTGTATGCACTGCCAACACTTCAACTTAGCACCGATTACCGTATCAGGCAGTGGACGCTTGCGTTTCTGCCGTAACTGAACAGATTTCAGCATGAAGAACCCGGTTTTTACCCTGCGACTTTGCCTGATACAGTGCCCGGTCTGCAGACGAGATGGTCGACTCCATGCCCTTGCGCAACGGAGCAACACCGATGCTGACGGTAATGGCGCAGGATGTGCCTTCATGAACCTCAATACGGCTGGCTGCTACCTTTGCACGGAAATCATCCAATGTCTTGAGGGCAGTTTCTGTGTCTGGTGCTTCCATTAACACCGCAAACTCTTCCCCGCCGTAGCGACACAATACAGCTTGTGCAGGAAAGCTGTGCTTCATGTGGCTCGCAATGTTCAGAATGACTTCGTCGCCAAGCAAATGGCCGTAGGTGTCATTGACCGACTTAAAGTCATCCACATCTATCATGGCCAGAAAGTAGCCGGCGTTACTGTCCGCCAATTTCTGATCCATATGCTGACGGAGACTGTTCTTATTTTTCAGCCCTGTCATTTGATCTTCGCTACGAATGTGCTGAGTCAGAAGTATCTGATTCAATGCACTGAGGGTGTAGTTTGCAATCATTTTCGCGAAGAATGGATAAGCCACACCAGGCTGACAGATATACAGCACCCCAATCAGCCGGCTGCCCGCCTGCTGATTGTCATCCACCCTGGCACTGTTGACTAAAGGCAGCCGTATACAGGGCTCGCTGGGCGCAATACGGCGGACAATATCATCCTGTTCGGGCTTGCAAAACCGGCCCAGTTGCTGGCAACCGGCAATACGGCAGAGTAAATCGGCCGGCACATTGGCCCGTAAGTTGTGATAGGTCTCTTCCAGCACCCCTTCATTGGCATTCATCACAAAAAGATAGACCCTGCTACTGCCCATCGTATCGTTTAATAACGCAGACAACTGCTCATGCAGTTCATCGAATTCCTGCGCTTCAATGAGCTGGCCACCCACCTGATGGACACGGGTATGCAGGTAGCCTGCCAGTAAAATAAAAAATACGACAACCAGCAAAGTGCCGCCCACAGCGCCTATTTTCAAGGCGTTGGACGCAATTTCACTATTATTGGTCCCCGACAGCAGCACCCAGTTAAAACGGTTCTGGGTATCGTAAACACTGAATTTATACTGATTATCGTATTGATATGAAGGAATGCTACCGTGACCATCGCCGGCCAACACTTGAGTCAGCAGTTCAGGGTTGATACTGACAGAATCTACACCCAATCGCGCTTTGTCGGGGTGAATCACCACCCTTTTGGTCTTCGGCTCAATCGCATACACATAACCGTTCTTCATCGTTTTCAGCCCGGAAAGATCATCCGACATCGCGCCGGCATCAAACTCAATCATAATCCGGACGTCATTCATCCCGGGTAACGTCAGTTTTGAGACCAAGGCAACACACCACTTTTTGGTGCTGTTACTGTGGTAGATATCCGACAGAAAGATATCGCCGGATTGTTGCTCATCAGAATACCAGGGCCGTCGCTTTACCTGCTCGTCAACCCCCGACAAGCGAAATCCGTCTGTGCCGTAATACTCTGAGTCGATCAGTAAACCAATTTCCAGAAATTTATTCTGGTTACTCACCACATAGTTCGCCGCATCAAGAAATGCAGGTATATTCTCTGCCCCTTTCAGGATCTCAGAGAATAAAAATAATTGATTTGTTGCCGCAATGTAATTCTGGT
Organism: Photobacterium sp. Hal280; assembly: GCF_037162255.1. Taxonomy (NCBI): domain Bacteria; kingdom Pseudomonadati; phylum Pseudomonadota; class Gammaproteobacteria; order Vibrionales; family Vibrionaceae; genus Photobacterium; species Photobacterium sp. Hal280. Next base: position 1,171,029 of record NZ_JARLUO010000005.1, on the reverse strand, counting down.
CTAAGTATTTTTTCGCCACATTCAAATTAGCCAGTGCCTGTGAATAGGCACTATCCCGGATGGAGCGATAGTCTGAGTACCCTAAATACACCAGCGCTGACACCAGCAGAACGAGCAATGGCAGAACCATTTTAATCAAATACTTAGGTTTAAATTCCATTTAAAATATCTATTAAATAAAACATCGGTCAAAATATAAATATTCATGAGTATATCGTAATTAACGAAGGTATGTCGCAACCTAATTAGCAGATTGTCAATGACATAAACATTTCACAACCATTGAACTGCAACGAAGGAGTCACCACGACGACACCCAATTGTCATAGTTGAAAACTAGTCTTATTTCTGACACTGATACCTTGATATAAGGGTTGAATCGACTATGGGAAAACGTACCTATCGTACACTCTGGTTATCCGACATCCACTTAGGGAACAGGGATTGTAAGGTCGACTATCTGTTGGATTTTTTATCCCGCTATCAGGCCGACACCCTGATACTGGTTGGTGACATCGTTGATCTCTGGTCGCTGAAATCGCGGTTTCACTGGCCGGAAAGCCACACCAAAGCTGTCCGCCTGTTACTGGAGCAAGCGGATCAGGGATGCCGGATCATTTATATTCCGGGCAACCACGACGAAGCCATCCGCAAATTTATTCAGTTTAATCTTGGCCATGTTGAACTGGCACACAACTACATTCACACCAGCGCAAACGGCAACCGCATTCTTGCGCTTCATGGCGATGAATTCGACAGCATGGTATGCCACAGCAAACTGACCTCCTTACTGGGCGATGCCGGATACGATTTCCTGTTATTCTTAAATCGCTGGTTAAACAACTACCGCCGCTTCACCCGGCAACCCTACTGGTCTCTGGCCAGTTACCTCAAGATCAAAGTGGAAAAGGCCAACCTGGCGATAGCCAGATTTCGCCATGCCGCTGTCACGATGGCCAAGCACAAAGACGTCGATGCCATTGTCTGCGGCCACATACACCATCCGGAAATTACCGAACAGGATGGCGTCGTATACCTCAATGACGGGGACTGGATCGAAAACTGCACCTTTCTGGCCGAGCACCATGACGGCGTGATCGAACTGATTCAATGGACGGAACAGGCTAAATGCCTCAACAGCACGGAACGGTTTAAGGTCAATCCCCAGATCACCCCTCTGTTTGACAAAGAGAAAGCGAAAGAGAAACAAAAAGAGAAGCAGAAAGAAAAAGTGGCCTGAAAAAACGGCGGTGGCCTGAGCGCTCCGCCGTAACTCTGTTGATTGCAGACAGCCTGCTATCAGGCTGTATTCACCAAACGTAATAACACCTGAACCGGGTGCTTCATCTGAATGTGCTCAAAACGCTTGACCTGGCTGCGGCACGAATAGCCGGTTGCCATACAGCGGTCGCCATCCAACTGCGCCAGGTTCGGCTGCCAGCTGAGGTTAAACACCCCTTTCGACGTCTCCAGCTTATCTTTCTCGTGACCAAAAGTCCCCGCCATACCACAACAGCCGACAGACACAGCTTTCATGCTGGCACCGAAATGACGGAAGATTGCTGCCCACTCTTTCTCAGCATTGGGCATTTTGGTTTTCTCGGTACAGTGGGCGAACAAGTACCACTCACTGTCATTGCGCGGCGCAAGCGGAGCTTGTTCACTCAGCAATGGCGTCAGCCATTCATGGGCTGTCATGACTTTGAAATCACCGCGCTTATCACCCAGCATTTCATTGTATTCATCGCGATAACAGAGCACCAAGGCCGGATCGACACCGACCATAGGCATGCCCAGCTGATCCAACTGATTGAGGAAGTCGGCGGTGTTTTTCGCTGTTTTGGCAAACTGACGCAGGAAACCTTTCACATGCTGCGCCTTGCCGTTGGGCTTAAACGGCACCAGCATAGGTTTCTTACCGAGCTTTTCAATCAGGTGGACAAAGTCGCGCACCACTTCCGCATCGTAGTAGCTGGTGAACGGGTCCTGAACAATCAGCACATACTGCTGGCGTTCTTTTTCAGACAAAGCCTGCAGCCACTGAAGGTCGAAGCGGGTTGCATGACTGCCCGCCAGTCCCTGCATCAGCGTTGGCACTGACAGTTCAGGCATATCCACATAGCCGAGCACTTTCGCCGTCAAAGATTTTGACCAGCCGGGCCGCATTACGGCATTGACCAGTGACGGGGCTTTGGCCATCACCGGCAGATAGCTCTCCACGTAGCCGACCAGGTAGTCTTTGGCAGGACGCTGATAACGGCTGTAGTACATGTTGATAAAACGCGAACGGAAACTCGGCACATCCACCTTGATCGGACACTGACTGGCACAGGCTTTACACGCCAGACAGCCGTTCATAGCTTCCATCACTTCGTGCGAATAATCGTACGCTTTACGCTGTGGTCCGAAGGTATTGCGGAAGCGATCGATGATTTGCTTCACCGTCGGCGACTTGTCCATCAAGTCCTGTTCAAGTCTGACCGGGTCCACACCCTGATCAGCCAGCAAACGCAGCCATTCGCGAACCAGTCCGGCCCGGCCTTTCGGCGAGTGGCGGCGGTCGGCGCTGACTTTCATCGACGGGCACATCGGTGAGCTGGTGTCGTAGTTAAAACACAAGCCGTTGCCGTTGCACTCCATCGCCTGCTTGAAGCTGTCTCTGACTTTCACCGGGATCTGACGGTCAAAATAACCCCGCTTTACGCCATCCACTTTCACCAGTTCGGCATCGCTCTCTAGTGGCGTGCAGATCTTACCCGGGTTCAGCCGGTTGTGCGGGTCAAAAGCCGCCTTGATGCGGCGCAGCTCAGTAAACAGTTCTTCACCGAAGAACTCAGGTCCGTACTCAGAACGGTAGCCTTTACCGTGCTCACCCCACATCAGACCGCCGTATTTGGCGACCAGAGCGACCACCTGATCGGAGATTTCCTTCATCATTTTTTCTTGCGCCGGATCGCACATGTCCAGCGCAGGACGCACATGCAAGACACCGGCATCCACATGACCAAACATGCCGTAATGCAGCTGTTTCTCATCCAGCAACTGACGAAACTCAACAATGAAATCAGCCAGATTTTCCGGTGGCACACAGGTATCTTCGGCAAAAGGAATCGGTTTCTGCCAGCCTTTAGCAGCCCCTAACAGACCCACGGCTTTTTTGCGCATGTTGTAGATCTTGTTGATGCTGTCCAGATCGTGACAAACCTGAAAACCGATAATCCCCTGCTGGCCGATTAAATTTTCCAGGCGCTCGCTCAGCTGTTGCACCTGCTGTTGAATCAACTCAACATCATTGCCGGCAAACTCAACGATATTGATCCCCTGCATATCCTTACCCGGCACATCGGTGATCAAATCGCTGACGGTATGCCAGACAATATCCTGGCGGGCAAGATTGAGAACTTTTGAATCCACGGTTTCAACCGACAGTGCCTTGGCTTCCACCATCACAGGTGCATTGCGCAGCGCCGCGTCAAAGCTGTCGTATTTAATGTTCACCAGTGCCCGGGCTTTCGGAATCGGGGTGATATTGAGTTTGGCTTCGGCGATAAAGGCCAGTGAGCCCTCGGCGCCGCACAGCAGACGTGCCGGATCAAAATGCGTCAGCGCATCGTTGAACACATTTTTCAGATCGTAGCCGGTCAGAAAGCGGTTCAGTGGCGGGAATTTATCCAGAATTTGCTGACGCTTTTCACGGCACACATTCGCTGCCACACTGATGGCTTCAGCGACCTGGCCTTGTTGCTGCGCTAGCCGCGACAACCCGTCTTGCGTCAAAGGTTCGGTATCCAGCACAGAGCCATCCACCAGTACCGCTTTCAGTGCCAGGACGTGATCTGAGGTTTTACCGTATTGCAGCGATCCCTGACCGGACGCGTCGGTATTGACCATACCGCCAATGGTCGCCCGGTTACTGGTGGATAAATCGGGAGAAAAAAGAAACCATGAGGACGTAGCGCGTCATTGAGCTGATCTTTGACCACACCGGTCTGCACTCTGACCCAGCCTTCCTGCGGGTTGATCTCAAGAATCTGGTTCATGTGACGCGAAAGGTCAACGACGATACCCGGTGTCAGCGACTGACCGTTGGTGCCGGTACCGCCCCCGCGTGGAGAAAAACTGACCTGCTGAAAAGCAGGCTGCTGGCCCACTTTTCCGACCAGCACCAAATCATCCACAGATTTAGGAAAGACGACAGCCTGAGGTAATTGCTGATAAATACTATTATCGGTTGCGACAGCCAGACGGCTGGCATAGGTGCGTTCAACATCGCCGGAAAATCCTGCATTTTCCAGCGCATCCAGATACGACAGTACGATCTCATCGATACTGTTCTCAAACGTCAGTGCGGGTAACATTGCTCTCCTTGTCCAGTATTCAGCGATCCTGCTTTCACTGGCTCCATATTAATCCAGACTATTATGCCTGTTTGATATAATCGTTTGCGCTCACTTTACCGCACTCAAGTCATGAAACAAAGTGTCAGGCACAGCTTACTGACAGGTTTCTGTTTGCTCTAGCCACCCCGCCAGAGCTTCAGGGTGTCGTTTCCGGGTCAGCCAGTAATTTCAGCATGAAGGATGAGCCAGCCACCAGCCAGACCGCCAGCAAAAATGCACCTGTGGCACGCATTCCCAGCGTGATCAGACTGACAGTGGAGAAACTGGTGATCACAGCAGAGAAGTAAGCGATCGCGCCGGAACCCGCCAACAGCACCAGAGCCACCGCAATATGCCGGGACACAGACAGAGTCAGGCTGGCTTTCGGTAAGGCATCCAGACTGAGGAACACTCCCAGCGAGATCGCAAACAAATAGGTATGTGCCGGCAGCAAGGTCAAACCGGCCGCCACCCCGGTGAGGACAGTCATCCCCAGCCATACCGCCTTCCCCCTTATGGAAGCCGGCGTGATCAGCCGGGAGAACAGAGCCAGCAGCGCAATGCCAATCAGGATTGCCGCGATGGTATCGGAAATAAAATGCACGCCAAACCAAACACGGGCAATTGCCTGACCGATGATCAGACACGTCACCAGCAATAATCCTCCCCAGACACGCAGCCATGATTTTCCTGCGCACAGCTTCATCCAGAACATTCCCCAGATGACAGTGGCCAGTAAGGTATGCCCGCTCGGAAAACTGAATCCGTAGGCATTGCCGTTTTGCAATACCGGCACCAGATAGAATGGACGCGGCAGGTAGAAAATTTGTTTCAGGCAAGTGGAAACCAGAATAGTCAACACAGTGGCGGCAAGCAGCTGTAACATCACAGTCGGCCCGAATAAGGCAGCGATGACAGCAACAAGCAAGAACACGAACCAGTATTCACCGGAAAGGTTCAGCAGCCACATCAAACAGTCCAGCACAATTTTGACGGCATCCGGCAGGTTGTTCCCCCAGCGCTTCAAGGCCTTGAGCAGATCCAGTTCATTCTGATGCAATTGGCTTGCCCGGTCACTGATATCGGTATAAAACACAGCCTCACTTTCCGGCGTTTCCATCATCCACTGATATAAGTAGGTCGTATCTTCGGGAAAGCGATACTCAGTGTCCCGCACAGACAAGGGCGATACCAGATAGACAGCTTGAATTTCCCGACTGAAATCCGCCGCTTGCCAGGCTGCAATCTGCTGACGCTGCTCGCTGGTTTCTGACTTTGCAACCAGAATGGGCTCTGTTGTCACGCAGGCAAAAATGGCGGCTCGGCCTCTGTATTGCAACAGCCTGACCACGTCGACATTCAATCCGGTTTCTTCCAGTGCTTCTCTGCGGGCAGCCTCACTGGCAGTGTCCAGATTGTCAATATAACCGCCCGGGATAGAAAGCTTCTGAGAAATAATTTCAGACACCATGACCATCTGCTTGCCATGCCGGATCACACACGCCGCCCCGACAAGATTGGCAGGCTGTTCGTCATGTGGTTCAACAGAAACAATGCGCTGCTTGTTCGCTTCTTCGGCATGCACATTCCACGAAAGGGAAGCAAAAAGAGAAGTGAACACGGTAAGCGCGAGCATAATAAAAACAGACGAAAAATGAGCACGCAGTCTGATCACTGAAAACCTTTCATTTTTAAACGATTACCTGTGGCAAGTTTATCAATACGGAGTATATGCGACCATTAAAATGCCATAAATGATCATGTTATGTTAATTTCATTTTATTGTTTCTGGTATCAGAGCTTTACCGCAACGTGAGAAATTTCCACAATACAGCGCATCCAATCAGCCATTAAGACAATGATGACTCAAAATACGCCACCAGTGCTGGCGCCGGATTATTACCGCCACAACTTTGATCTCCTGCTGCGCAGTGTCCGGCAGCAATATCATGACTTATTAAGCCATAGCGAGCACTGGTGGCTGAATACTTACTCCCGGCTGACGCCCGATGCCAAACAATTATATATCCGAATGTTGTCCCGCAAGGGCAGATACTTTCGCGTCACCAAACTCAGCTACCCTGAAATCCGGAATACAGATAACGCCATTGGGGAGCTTCTGAGCAACAAATTGATTACCTGCAATGAAGCAAACTGGCCTGTGGATGAGATTTTGGATTTATTCACCAAACCCGAACTGCTTCAAATCTTCAGCGAGACACACGGTCCTGATGTGCCCACGAATGGTCCAGCGTTAAAGCAAGCCAGAAAAGCGGATCTCACCGCTGCCATACTTGCCATGTCACCGGCCATATCGGTATTCAGCGAATCCATCGTCCATGTTGAACATCAGACGCATCTGACGACCTTCTTACTATTGTTTTTTGGCAACCAGTATCAGGATTTAAGCCAGTTTGTGCTGACTGATTTAGGTCTGCATACCTTTGAAAACTATCAGATCGACGTAACAACCCGCTTATTTCAGCAGCGACAGCACATCCTGGAGTGGCTGTCCCTTGAAGCCTTAGCGGACAAATACGAACCGCTTTCGCTCAGCAAAGAAGCTCAGGCAGTACGGCAGTTTACCCGTCGTCTGCCCGGCCCCTGCACATGGCCGCCGCTGGAGCGGCGACGGCAACGATTATTCAACCGGGTTGCCCGGGATCTTGAACGCCTGGGGCAATATGATCTGGCGTTGTTTCTGTTTAGCCAGAGTGCGCTGCCACCCAGTCGTGAACGCCGGGTGCGGATACTAGACAAACTGCAGCGCCACCATACTGCGCTGGCAATCTGCCAGCAAATGCTGTCAGCGCCCTTTAATGAGGAGGAAGCTGAAGTCGGGCAACGCCTGGCGCATAAGCTCAGCCGTACTCTGAACCTGCCGGTGACCCCGCCAGCCAAAGACACTTTTACGCTGGAGACACTCACCCTGGCGGTCAGTGAAGAGCGTGTCGAGTTAGCCGTCGCTAACCATTACCGGCAAGCGGGATGGCGTGTTCACTACACCGAAAATGCCCTGATTGGCGGGTTGTTTGGCCTGGCATTCTGGGACATTATTTTTGCCCCTGTTGCCGGGGCCTTTCTTAACCCCTTCCAGCGGGCGCCTCGCGATATGTACCACAGTGAATTTTCAGAGCGACGGCGAGACATGCTCACAACCCGGCTCACAGCAATCCGCACAGAAAGCTGGAACCACTGGCTGACTGTTTTTCAGCAAAAGCAAGGCATCACGAACGACTGGGTAAACTGGGCCATTCTGACGCCGGCACTGATTGAAGAGACTGTGTCTTGCTTAAACGGCGAGCAACTGTATGCCATGCTGTCGCGCCTGTTGTTCGATCCACGCCACAATCGCAGCGGCCAGCCTGATTTAGTGATGTTCAAAAACGGTCAGATTCAGTGGGTCGAAGTGAAAGGGCCGGGTGACACCCTGCAGGCCAATCAGAAGCGCTGGCTGCGGCTGTTTCAGCAATTGGGACTGGATGCCAGAGTGAGCCATGTTGTCTGGCAAGTGTGAACTGAATCAAGGATGGTAAAAATGACGTCAATTTTTAGAAAACAAAAGGGTTCAAATAGTCGTTTACTGAGAGTATAAGCTAAGCTCTAATCACAAGAAGTACAGAACAGTGGGTGGCGATCATGCAAGCGACGAGAACAATCAATAAAGTCCGCTACGGTCGGAAATCCGGGCCCATGACTGCTTACATTTACCGCGATAATCTTACTGAACTCAACCCTTTTGTGCTCTGGGATCATTTTGACGCCAATGGCATCAAACAAGAAACCGGGCTCGACTATCACGGTCATTCCGGCATTGAAGCGTTCAGTTACCCGGTAACGGGTACGCTGCATCATATCGATTCCTGCGGCTGCACTGTGACAATGCAGACCGGCGATCTTCAGATCATGACCTCCGGCAACGGTGTGGTACACAAAGATACCATGCAACCTCTGGGCGGCCGTGCTGAATCCTTCGCGCTCTGGACCGCTTTACCGGCCGGGGAGCAGGAAATGGCCGATGCCTCCAGCCAGTATGCTTGCACCCAGAACCTGCCACTGGTTGAAGAAACAGATGCGACAACCAAGGTGCTGATCGGTCAGTACAAAGAAGCCATCAGCCCCATCGCTTCCAGCATACCTGTGACTTACCTGGATATTATGATTTCGCCTTACGGTGGCTGGTACTGGGAGCCGGATGAAGCGTTGGTCGCCGGTTTTGTCTATCTGCGTTCAGGATCGGTATACATAGGCGCAAACCAGCTTTATCCGCAGCAAATGGGAATACTAAAACCGTCCGCTTTACCCATACATATCAAAACCAGCCAGAAAGGGGCCCGCTTATTTCTGGTGTTAGGCCAGCCGCTCAAGCAACCTTTGCTCAGCTCCGGGGCTTCGGTGCATTCCAATCAGGAAAATATGCATCTGGCCTGTGACAACATCACCAAACTGATGGGTGGAAAAGTCGGTTCTGAAATCAGTTCTTGAGCAGGTCATCAGTGTTTCTGCCTGCTCTGCTGATACAGCCCGCCCTTCTTTGACCGTGCGACTCATAGTCAGGTGATGCTAACTGCGCGCTGTTGTCTAAGCGCTTCTGTGGCCTATCTTGCAGGTACCGTTTGAATGAAACCACACGGCCTGGGTTTTCTTTCTGGCAATCAGTAAGGGACCGTCATCAAAAAACAGAAAGTTTTTCCAGTGACGCTTAAACACCCCCCAACTGGTCTCAATCAGGTTATATTTTTCATAACAAAAATAGACGGGGGTATTGTCTTCCCAGTCAAGGAAGTCCGCTAACGCCTCAGGTAATGCCGGTTCATCGTCATCCCACGCAGCTTGCCACTCAACAGTCTCTGTCCAGTTTTTCTCTTCGCCGGCCCAGTCGCCTTTGCCGAAGTGATCCGAATCCGGGCTTTGGCTGCTGATGTGCTCACGCCATAACGTGGCCGATCTGGCCTGGGACAGAGGCTTAATCTGTACCAGATCCTCAGCCGGGACCGGCATAGAAGCATGCGTGAAAATCCATTTACGGGTATAAGAGTTGATGTCGATGTAATGCATTATCTGATTCAGAATAAAGTGAGACCGGGAAATGTACCGCAGATAAGGCTTTGATGCCAGAACCAGGCGATTGATGAGAAAGATTCCCGGTCGTCGCGCCCGGAACCGACAAGGGTCAGATCCATGCAGGCCTGACCCGGTCACGTCACTCACGCATTCCGGTTACTTAGCGTTCCAGAAATTACTGATCCAGCCACCCGCCTGGTCATCATAGTGGTTACCACTGAAAAGGTGTGTTTCTTCGCTATGGGAATCCGCCGACCGGGATTCCAGTAACTGGTGGATATGGTTTGCCATGGGATCACTGCTGCCTTCCAGCTGCTTTCTTATCGCGACCTCCTTTATGATCTGCAGCCGATAGACACCATTTGCCTTTTTCATCCTGTCCTCCTGCTCATGGATTGAACCTTAACAATGCTCACTTTTGACAAGTGATGTACCTCAAGGGCCCATAAAACATAGGTTCCCATCCCAGAAGCGTCAAATTTCCGACATCAGGTTGTCACATTGGTTTGCTAAGGCCGGAAAAATGACTCACCAGAAATCAATCAATTATGCAGCCATCGTGGATGCTTTCTTGCCAGCGACACCGAACAATAACGGTAAGCCACTGAATTTACTGACTGAGAAATGACATAAAAACTTCATCATTCAGATAGGCTGCGAAGACACTTTATCAGGCAAGCTTTACCGGAAAACCAGACACTTAGCGTGCAACAGTAGCAGCCACCGCCGCAACCGGCTAAAAATAAGTGTCTCATCTATGGATTACTTGTACAGTTCAATTAACATAACCAGACATATTGGTTACGCTTAAATAGGCCTGATTATCGGGCTAAGTACCACTCTGGGGAGGTTTCGTGAAAAGACTTACTCTGTCTGCATTGCTGCCACTTTGTCTGGCATCTTCTAACCTGATGGCTTCCCCACCCGTTGAGTGGCATCAGTGCGTGAAAACGCTGACCTACGATCTCTTCTACGGCAGCCATAAAATCGGCTATTTTGAACGCAAATTAAACTGGGAAAACAATCAGCAAGTGAATGTTCGTTCCACCGCCCGTCTTTCAGCCATCGTGGCGAAAACCCATTATCAGCAACAAACGCGGGTTGTCTGGTCTGATGTCAAAGACTCTTTTCTGACCCAGTCATTCAACCGCAACATTACAGGACTGCTTGACGGTACAACCCGGGGAGAATTCAATCAAGACGGAACACATTCAAATATCATCAATGACGGAGAAAAACTCAGTTTTAACAGCAATGATCTGCCGTTGCTGGATGTTGAAGCTGTTGCCAGCCAGATGCGGTTAAATCTGATTCAGGGCAAGCAGACCTTTGATTTCAAGATGCAAGAATCCGATGATGTGAGTCATTACTTCTTCAGGGTGGCAGGCAGAGAAAAACTGCAAACCAATTACGGGAATGTCGAGACCATACGGGTCGAGCAAATCAAGAAGCCCGACCGCGAAGTCAATCTCTGGTTCTCTCCGGATTTGGATTATCAGCTGGTACGCGGCACGTATAAACGTAAAATTTTGGACCTGAAAGCTGTGCTGCGCACCAAACGGGAAGTTTGCCCGCAGAGCTATTTCAGCAATAACCTGGATGAAATGACAGTCAATACAACTGCCGGTCAGAAATAGCCTGCGGGTGACGACTATTTCTGAAATGCTTTGCCGCCAATCATTTTCAAGGCAGGCGTCCCTCGTATCAGGGTGTCGCGGGCAAAAACCTGCTCACAATTCGGGCACTGGCAGGGGGAAAGCGTAAAATCTTTCACGATTCTTTCTTTGAAACACTTCACCAATGCGCCCTTCCCCCTTTACGATACTTCAACAGCAGCGTGCGGCACTGACTGCAGAAAATCTCAACTGTGGTGTCCGGCCCTTTCTTATTGGGCTTAGCCATGGTTCCGTGCCGGAGAGATCAAGCGGTCAATCACTGGAAGATGCACATCTTCCACCCCGGCCAGATTGCCATATTTGGGTGAGTGACGATCATTTTCCAGCGGATGGTGCCAGCCGAACGTGGTTTCAATAAACGTCTTGGCAAACGCATCGGAAATGCTCAGACATCCCGCCAGCACTGTGTCTACGTAGGTCTGCATAATAGGTTGATTGATGCAGGGAGGCGCCGGGTTGGCTTTCACATACACCCAGACAGGCGCATCGAATTGCAGGGTGCCATTGTGAGTGATCAGTGACGGATCCACTTCCACCCGGGTGTAACCCCGCTCCCGGCGGTCAAAATGCGCTAGTGTGTTATCTTCCACTTTCAGCAGCACGCCGTTACAACGGCCTTCGCCCAGCGAGGCAACCAAAGGCGAGATGGCATAACTGCCATCGACTTTGCCCCAATGACGCTGCAAGCCCTCAACCACAGCCGGAACCGCCTGTCCTGTCTGACCGGTCCGTTGGCGCGATGCGCGATTGATTAAGCTACCGTAGCCGAAGATAAACATGGTTTCCTCCCTCGAAATTACCGGATGAACGACCTGGCCGGTCTGGGATGCCTAATAAGGCAAGCCGAAAAAGTGCGAGAAACGCTGCCAGGCTTTTCGCAATGATACCAAATCGCCACGAATAAATCGGATGTCTTTTCCGGGACGTGCCTGTGCCAGCCGGGGAAGATCGATTCTGGCAACGCAGCCGAGTTTCGGGTAACCGCCTAACGTTTGCCGGTCGTTGAGCAGCACAATCGGCTGACCATTGGGCGGGATCTGTACCGCGCCCAGCGCAATGCCTTCTGAGACAATGCCCGACGGGCCGCCGAGTATGGCATTCCCTTCCAGGCGGCATCCCATCCGGTCACTCTCCGGCTTGACATGGTAATGGTTATCGAAAAACTGGTTTCGGGCTTCCGGCGAAAAATAATCCCACTGGGACGAGGCCAGCAGATGCAGTTCAATCGGCTTGTCATAATCGGGAATGAAACGAGGCGGTACATAACGCGGACTAAACCGCACTAAGCTGGCCTGAATCGGTAACTTGTCGCCTGTTTGTAGCGGGCGCCCTTCCACGCCGCCTATCTGATTACGTACAACGGTTGACCGGCTGCCGAGCACGCTTGGCGTGTGAATGCCACCCTGAACAGCCAGATACGCACGCAGCCCCGAACGGGCATAACCCAGCTGCAGTGTCTGCCCTTTTCGCATCATAAAGGTCTTCCAGGTATACACAGGTTCGCCATCCAGACTGGCCTGCATTTCTGCCCCCGTCAGGGCGCATTCGATATCGGCATGGGCTTTAAAGCTGGCCTGACCCAGTGTGATTTCCAGTTGCGCGCAGCCCATCGGGTTGCCCAGCAGGTAATTGGCCCAGCAGTAAGCATGCATATCCGCCGCCCCGCCCTGGCTCAGGCCATGGCTGGCCACGCCCAAACGCCCCGCATCCTGAACCAGTGTCAGCGTCCCGGGCCGTATTACTTCCAGTGTGGCCATATCTTCCCTCCCAGCGACTTAAAGGTTGATCGGTCTACGGGCTGAAAACAAACCTGATCGCCGACATTGAAAGGCGTCATCGGCTCCCGTTCCGGATTGAATAATGGCTTTGGACAGTTCCCGATAATTTGCCAGCCGCCGGGTGACTGTGCCGGATAAACGGCCGTCTGGCGATTGGCGATCCCGACACTGCCCGGCGCCAGACTCAGTCTGGGCTCGGCATGACGCGGCATGGCAATGGCTTCGTCAACACTGGCGAGAAACGCAAAACCCGGTGCAAAACCAATGGCACACACGGTATAAGTTTGCTGGCTGTGCAACGCAATCACCTGTTCCACACTCAGTCCTTTGGCTTCAGCGAGGGGTAACAGATCCGGGCCAACATCCGGATGATAAAAAACCGGCAGTTCGATCACCTGACCCACAGTCTCGACCGGTTTATCCTGCCATTGGCTGTGACAGAGGCTGATGCGTTCCCTGAGCAGCCGTTCGCTAATCTGATCCGGATGAAAATGAATCAGGATCGAGGTGTAAGAAGGCACAATGTCAATCAGCTGATACGGAAAATCGGCCTGAAGCTGACTGACCAGCCTTCCTATCAAAGGGGTAAGGCTCAGATCTATCTCATCAGCCAGATGAACCATCAGGCAGGTTTCCGACACGGAATCAAAACGAATCATAGCGCCATCGCCTTTCTGATGTCAGCGATGGTCGCGATCGATTCCGGGTTGTCCCCGTGTACGCATAAGGTATCGGCATGCAGCGCCAGCACAGCTCCGTTGTGAGTGGTCACTGTGCCTGAGGCCAGCTCCAGGGCCTGCTGCTGAATTCTGGCCGGATCATGATGTACAGCGCCCGGCTGGCTGCGCGCGACCAGATTACCGGCCTCATCATAAGCCCGGTCGGCAAAGGCTTCGAACAGCAAGGGCACACCGAATGCCTGCGCGGCGCTTTCTGTCTCGCTGTTGTCTGCTCTGGCCAGCACCATCAGGCTCAGCGGTGATGACCGCAGCCGGTTCATGGCGGCGAGCGCCTGCAGAATGGCGTTCAGCACCTCAGGTTTGGCCATCATGTCGTGATACAGCGCGCCGTGCGGTTTGACATAAGACACGCTGGTGCCGTGCAACTGACAGACAGCATCCAGAGCGCCGGTCTGATAGGCCACCAGATGGGTGATGGCCGTGGGACTGTGCGGAATACTGCGCCGGCCAAAACCCGGCTTATCGTCGTAACCCGGGTGCGCACCGACCATCACCTGATGTTTCACTGCACAGGCCACGGTATCAGACATAATGTCCGGGTCAGAAGCATGGAAGCCGCAGGCAATATTTGCCATATCCACCCAGGGCATGACGGCCTTGTCATCGCCCATTTGCCAGCTTCCGTAACTTTCACCCATATCACAGTTCAGTTTCATGCGAATCCTTAGCACTCGTTGATATCATCATCCTACCTGATTCAATTATAACGAGTTTGTCAAAGATTCACCGCCATTCACCCATTTGTTCTGTGACCCGGCAACCGATCAGGCACATGTCTGACATCAGCGCCCGAGCTGACTTCGAACCTGTCGACCATCTGGCGCAACCGGGAAATGGCATTCTGAACCAGCACAGTCCGGCGACTGAGCTGCTGTGACGAGCGGGTCAGCAGCTCGGTGGAATGCTGGGCGGCCTGGGCCGTGTCGTGATGGCGCTCGCTGTTGCCTGCCAATTGGTTGATCACCTCAAACATGGCTTCCACCGCCTGCCGCATCTGCTTGTTTCGCTCTCCGGCATCAATCACCACCGCGCTCTGCTCCACATCCCGGATGCCCTGCTCCATCGACTGCACGGCCGCCGCCGATTCAAGGCGCAGTTTTTCCATTAACGCACCGATATGATTCGCCGCCTCTGAGGTGCGGCTTGCCAGCTGACGCACTTCATCCGCCACCACAGAAAAACCCCGGCCATGGTCGCCTGCCCTCGCCGCTTCAATCGCCGCATTCAGAGCCAGCAGATTGGTTTGCGCCGTGATGTCGGTGATCAGTTTGACGATATCGCCAATCTGGCTCATTTCGTTATTCACCCCGTTCACACTCTGTGCTGAGCGCTCAACCACGCCTTTGATATTATTGGTATTGGCTAACGCCTGCTGGTACTCCTGCTCCGCTTCCACCACCACCAGGTGCATGACATCCTGCATCTGATGCGCCGACACCGATGCCGAGCTGATATCACTCTGCTGACTGCCCGCCAGATTCAGCATCGCGGCAATCGCGCTTGAGGTGTCATTCGCCGCGCCGTCCATCCGCTCGCACCGGCGAAGCATGGACTCACTGACTTCCCGCACTTCATTCGCCGCGTGGATCATTTCACTGATCACCCCGTCCAGGTTGTCGATGAAACTGTTGATCCAGCGCCCCATTTCACCGGTTTCATCGGGTTTAAAGCGCTCGGCATTCAATCGCTGCTGCAAATTCCCGTCGCCTTCCGCAAGCGCCTGAATCACTGACGTCATTTCCTGCATTTGCTTGACCAGCGGACCCGAAGCCGTCAGGCGAAATACCAGCAAGCTCAGCAAGGCGGTCAGCACGCCCAATCCAGCCTGAGCGAATGTGCCCAGTCCGAAAACAACACTCATCAGCATCGGGAAGAAAATCGCGGCCGCACTGCACATGAAAAAGGTGTTGCTGAGCCGGTAATGCAAGGATCGGTGACGATACACTTCCTCCAGATCCGCTTCGCACATCATGCCCCAGCGATCCGGCGAACCCGGCAACTGAAAAGTCACCCCTTTGCCGATCACAGGTATGTGGCGATAGTCTGAGTAGCCGGGATAGGACACGAACAGATTTTGTCCGTGCCGGATGGTTTCCCTGACCCCGGGATGCAGCTCTCCGGTGGCCGGATCGGTAAAGCGGATTTCAAACTCAGTATGCCGGTTGACCCTGACCGTGCCGTACTGGGTGTGAATCCCGGATTTCAGGTTTTCGCCGTGAGAGAAGGTATCGTCTTCAAAGCGAGAGCGTGACAGCGCCGTGCCCGGCAGCAGTTGCGGGTCGAACGCAGACTTCACCATAAAAATATAGTTATCGCCCGATTCAGGATAAATATGTCCGGCTTCGCGCTGGATTAAATCACTGATGACATCATTGGGCAGCCTGGCACACAAACATCCCTGCACCTGAGTGGTGCCGTCTGCCTGAGTGACAGCGACCGGCTGATAGAACATCAGGGTCACTGCATCATGAAAAGACGAAGTGGTGCGGCCCAGCTGCTCTGTGACCGGATCAACATAAGGGCCATGCAGAAAACGCGCCCTGAGCCCGTGCTGCAGCGCCTGCTGCGCCACCAGGGTCTGCCCTTTGTGTCGCTGATGGGTCGAAGTGCTGATCAGGCCATGGCTGTCCGTGATAAACAACTCAGAGAAGTGCGCCGCCCGTCCTTTGAGCCTGCGCAACGCGTCATCGCGTTCTGCTTCGGGTTTGGTGGCCAGATACAAGGCCGCATCCTGTAAGAACAGCCATTGGTTCTCCACCCAGGTTTCTAAAATTCTCACCCGTGTGAGTGCCACACTGGTGAAGGTTTGTTGCAAATCATCCTGACGCTTGCGGTTGAGCCAGCAAGCCCGTCGCATGGCCAGTTTTCCCGTACGTCCCCAAACGGGTAACCAATGTTTTTCCTGAGCGGACAAATCCATTGTGCAAACTCCCTGCATCTCGCATTTTTATGTGTCGTGTCTGTCGTCACTTATTGTTGTTTATATCGACTGGCTGCAATTTCAGTGCCACTGCAATCGATTGTCTCAGGCGGGAATTGCTCACTATTTGCGCAGCCAATACACCAGTCGGGTTCAACAGGGAAAAATGTGCATCATTCAGGTGCAATGCCATGATTTTATGGCGGAACTAAAAAGATGATAGAAATAGAAAGGCAGACTCACTGAGTCTGCCTCTGGTCTTACACAGGTGAAGAGAAATGTGTGCCTGCTAGAGAATTTTTGACAGGAACTGGGCCAGCCGCGGATGCTTGGGCGAGTCAAAAATGTTCTCGGGCGAATCACTGACCAGCAACTCACCGTCTTCCATGAACAGCACCCGATCGGCCACTTCACGGGCAAAGCCCATTTCGTGCGTGACCACCACCATGGTCATGCCTTCTGCGGCCAGATCTTTCATCACATCCAGTACCTCGCCGACCATTTCAGGATCGAGCGCGGAGGTAGGTTCATCGAACAGCATCACGTCCGGCCGCATGGCCAGAGCGCGGGCAATGGCAACCCGCTGTTGCTGACCGCCGGATAACTGCGACGGATAAACATTCATCTTATCCGCCAGGCCGACCCGCTTGAGCAGTTTTTCGGCTTCCGGTTCGATATCCGCTTTCGTGCGTCCCCTGACTTTCTGCGGTGCCAGCATCACATTGCCTTTCACCGTTTTATGGGGAAACAGGTTAAACGACTGAAATACCATGCCAACATTTGCACGCAATTCGTTGATATTGGTGCTTTTGGCGTACATGTTCATGCCATCAATCTCAATCTGACCTGAGGTAATCACTTCCAGCTGGTTCAGCGTGCGCAGAAAGGTGGATTTACCTGAGCCGGACGGCCCGATGATCACCACGACCTCGCCACGTTTCACCGTTGCACTGACATCTTTCAGGGCATGGCACAGATTGGGGTAAATTTTATTGACCTTGTCGGCGACGATCATGTTGTCGCCCTGATATGTATTAGTCACTGCTCGCCAACCTCTTCTCAATTCGCTGTACGGCCCACGACAGGCTGGTCGTCAGCAGCAGATACAGTCCTGCCACCACAAACCACACCTCAAACGTGGCGAAACTGCCGCTGATAACCTCGCGGCCTGCCTTGGTCAAATCGGTGATCGAGATAACCGATACCAGAGAGGAGTCTTTGATCAGCGTAATTAACTGGCCTGCCATCGGCGGCAGCGTGCGCTTAAAGGCCTGCGGCAGGATGACATACATCATTGCCTTGGGATAACTCATGCCCAGCGAACGGGCCGCTTCCATCTGCCCGGGCGGAATCGACTGAATACCGGCGCGGATAATTTCCGCAATGTAAGCGCCGGTGAAAATGGACAGCGCCACCACACCCGCAGTAAAACGCTCCAGCTCGAAAATCGTCCCCAGGAAAAAGTACACGATAAAAATTTGTACCAGTAAGGGGGTGCCACGGATAATTTCGACGTACAGGAAAGCCAGATTTTTGGTCACCGGGTTATGGGATATCCGCATCAACCCTGCCATCAGGCCCAGAATAATAGCGAAGAACAGTGAGAGTACCGAGATTTTCAGTGTCACCCACAAGCCCAGCGTGACCGGGCCAATCGTCCACTGATCACTGCTTGCAACCACATCCCCTTCAAATACCAGATCGCCCTGTTGCACCAGGCGGGCATCATACGCGGGGATCTGCTGAGGCACATCACTGTAGTCAAGGTTGATGGTGATTGAGTGATCAGCGTTAATCTGAACCGTACCATCCCCCTGCGCCCTGAACTCTTTCGGGGTGGTATCCACGATAAATGGCAAGACACGGTGCCATTGCCAGTTGTAATTAATGCTTTGCGAAGCCTGATACAGCCCCGTCATCAGCAGCGCCAGGATGACGACAAATACAGTTTGCCAGAGCCACCGGTTAGACGTCCTAATCATATACTTCTTCCTTAGGCGTGTCGGAATGAGAAAACAGCGGGAATGCACGGCTGGCTCAGCGGCCAGCCGTGATTGGTTTTATTGCACCTGGCTCAGCCAGCTGTTGTCTTTAAACCACTTGTCGTAGATACGCTCATAGGTTCCGTCGCCTTTGATCTGACGCAGGAAGTTATTAAGGAAGTTCAGCATATCCATATCGCCCTGGGCGACCGCCCAGCCTAATGGCTCATAGGTGAATGGCTGCTCAAGGTGGACCACTTTGCCTGTGTTCTGCGAAGCATAAATGGCGTTAAACGGCATGTCGTAAATAAAGGCATCCGCTTTGCCGTTCGCCACTTCCAGCACGGCATCAGACTGGGTTTCAAACACATTGAGCTTCGCTTTGCTGATCATACGCTTGATCGCTTGCTCGCCTGTGGTGCCAAGCTTAGTCGCAATGGTGTATTTGCTGTCGTTCAGATCTTTGTAGCTTTTGATCTTCCCTTCAAGCTCAGGATTGAGCAGAATTGTCTGACCCACAATGATGTAGGGTTCTGCGAAGTTTACGCGCATATTACGTTGCGCGTTGATGGTCATACCCGCATTGATGATATGGCACTTACCGGTCAGAAGCGTGGGAATAATACCGTCCCAGGCTGTGTTGACCGGCACATATTTCACGCCCATCTGGCGGGCCATCATTTTACCGATATCAATATCAAAACCGACAAAAGAGCCGTTTTTGCTTTTCATTTCAAACGGCATATAACCTGCGTCAAAACACACGCGAAGCTCGCCGGTTTTCACAATATCATCCATGACCGGGCCAGCAGTGGCAGACACTGACGTGCCTAACAATGCACAGGCTGCCACAATACCGCTTACGAATTTACGCATAGACATCCTTGTATCCTTATCGTTATCAAAATGCTGATGTATCGAACTGATACGAGGATGGTTATAGCAAATTAAATCTTGCAAACTCAATTGAGATTGAACAGAAAACAATCAGGGTAAATGTCAATTTCCTGCCACTTCATGGCATAAATAATCACATTTACGGCATTAATCAGCACCAAATCACGACCAGAACCTGTGCAGGCAGCACAGATCTCGGCAGTCACAGCCAATTACGATGGATGATATTTTAGTTGATTATTTGACAGTGGGCTCATTATTAACAAATTTAACACCACAGGTAACAGGAAAACCTACCGATACGGCAGACAGATAAGCAAAAATATTATAAATCCAGATATGTGACACACAGTTCATTAATATCAATGCTGTCCGGCATTTCATTCAGCGTTTTCGCCACGGCCCTGTCCTGTATACCTTCAATAACACGCAAACCTGAACCTTCATCCGCCCGCAGCGCATTGACACTGTCATCACTTAAAAACAGCAGCCATAAAAACCCATAGAAAGTATGAATACGACTGACATCTTCTCTGGAATAAATCGCTTTCCCCTCACCTTCAATCGTGACTTTACTGCGCACTTCAGACAGCCAGTAGGTTGGAAATAATCCTAAGGTATAAGTCGCAATCATGCCGGAGATGTTTTCATCCGCGTAGTCATTCTTCGCATCGGTGTACACTTTCATTTCGTAATAGGTGGGCGAATACCGGCATTGATCCAGATAGGTATCAACCACGACATCTTCCAGGTCGCCCCCGACATAGCCGGCACAACCCTGAAGCATCAATAAAGTCATCAGGCTGGACAGTGCCTTTTTCATATGAACTCTTCCGGAACGATGCTGAATCAGCAAATAAAAGTGTGTTGCATATCTTAACGCGAGTGATGAGCAGTGCAAATGAAAGCAGGTGCGCTGGGAGGCTGTTCAAAAAAACCGCAGAACAAAAGTGTCCGACATTCAGGGAGCACTGCTTGCTGCGGCTTTTTCCAACAATGCAGAGAAACTTACTTCTCTACACGGTTCATATATTTGTGTTCCAGTGTATTCACACGAATGCGATCACCGGTGGCAATATACTCTGGCACCTGTACCGATAAACCTGTGCTCAGTACAGCAGGTTTTGTCCGGGCGCTGGCCGAAGCCCCTTTGATGGAAGGATCGGTTTCTACAATTTCCAAATCGACTGTAGACGGCAATTCCAGCGCAACTGGCGCACCATTCACCACCAAAACATGCAGTCCCTGAATGTCTTCAGTAATGAACAGCAACTCTTCTTCAATCACATCTTTGTGGAAGTGATACGGGGTGTAATCCTCATTGTCCATGAAGATATACTCTTCACCGTCAATGTAAGAGAAAGACGCGGCATGGCGACTAAAGTCTGCCAGTGTAATGATGTCATCGGCTTTGAAGCTCACATCCGCTTTCGCGTTGGTTGCCACATCATACATACGCATACGGTAAAGGCTGCTACCGGCGCGGCCACTCGGTGTTAACTTGCTAATGTCTTTAACAAAATACACCTTACCTTCGTGTTCAATCGCTGCAGACTTTTTAATATCACTTGCCTTAGGCATCGTCATAAACTCCAGATAGACATTTGTCGCGAGAAAATAGCACGAAACGGCATGAAGACAAGTAGACAGTGAAAAAAAGTGACCTTTCTTACCGTTCCGCTTGGACAAACGAAACAAGGCGCTAAAAACAGCGGGCTGACCCCTGTCAGCCCGGCTGTGGTGCACCATTTAGGGTGTGGTTTGTACATATTGATAGGCAATGGTAATTGTGGCACCGACCGCCGGAATTGCGGCACCGGTGAACACAACGGCTTGCGACAACGGATAGTACTGCCAGCCATTCGCCGTGCTGCGCTGTACCGCAACCCCATTCACTTTCACTGATAAAGAAGAAGACAGGATCTGATGGGTCGCGGCCAACGACAACTTGTAGCCGGCACTGGTTGCCCCGGCATTATTTGCCACCGTATTCATGAAGCTGTCGTATTCTGAAATCAGATCAATGTTCAGTATTTTTCCGAGCGTCGATACCGCCAGATCATCATATTGACTGATGCCAGCATGCCCCGGCTTCACAATGGCATAGACGCGATAGCCATGATCCGTGAACAGGTTTTGGCTCGGATCAAACGGCGGGTTATTGCCGTACTGGCTCGGCTCATCACTGACAATAATGACAGAAAGTGACGCACTAACCCGGGGATATCCGGCCAGAGTGACCGTGCCGTTCACCGGATCCAGCGCCTTTTCAGCAAAAAAGATCCCTCGCTCCGTCGCACTCCCGTGAGTACCCGGGATGAAGTCCGCTTCAATTTGCGTGGCATTATTGGTAAACCCAAGGCCGCGGAGCTCATCCGAGTCTGTGGTGATCGTACCGACCTGATAATCGATGCCGGAAGCCCCGATGGTTTGAATAAAACTTTGGGTCAAGCGGCTCAGCTCATTCTGTTCATCAGACATACTGCCCGAGTTATCAATCACAAAGAGAAAGTCAGCTTTCGAGCGCGTCTGTTCAACCGCGGTAAACTGATCAGACTGCAACAGCAAAGTTGAACCCAGCGCTGCACTGATCGTTTCCGAGGTCGTGGCGCTGATGACATCCGCATACCGTCCCGCATGACTTTTATCCACCAGTGTCGCCGTCATAATCAGGCTATCTTGCAACGGGTCATAACTCACAACCAGATCAAACTGAAACGTCGAGACTGCCACTTCTGTCGACGCTGGCATTAACGTATCTGTCGCGCCGCCAATCACATTCACAGCCATTTGCTGAAGCAGGAGATGAAGCAAATGGGTTGGCAGCATGGCTGTATTGAGGGTGATGTTATAGCTGGCAGACACATTGCCATTTTCCAGCACCGTCTGTGAAAGCTGTTCAATCCGATCACCTGCAGATGGCAAATGCTGGCTGACCGCATTGACCATGGTTTGCAAAATTTGTTGCGCTGTCGTGCCCTGATTCAGTGCACCTCGTTCAGCGACAAAGCCCACCAGCTCAGTCTCTTCCGGTGTCGGAATGGCCATCATTCGCGAACTCGCAGACGGCGTTTTCGGATCCCCGTAAATCACGGTGCCAGAAATATCCCCCGTCACCGGTGACATCGTAAAATCATCCGGCAAAAATACCTGGCGGGTTTCAAGCGATACTGTTTGAGTTGCCGACGGCGCCTGGCTGACCGTGATCGTAATGGATTTAGACTGCTGTATCTGCTTACCACTGTCGCTCTGCTTTTCAATGCTCACTGTATATGTAAACTGTCCGAGATCCGGACCGGCCTGAAGATCCAGGACATGGGGCTCGCTGCTGCTTCTTGGAGACAACAATGTTCCGTTCTGATCTGTCCATTGGATCTCATCTACTTGCGAAGCATTGGATATCGTTGCCTCCAGCACGGAAATACCGTTACTCAGCACTGTCGCAGGCGAAGCAGTGAGCGCATTAATCACAGACTCCGGCGCATTCAGCGTTCCGTCGCTGCAGAGAATCTCAGTGTCTGTAATTTCGTCACTGTCCAGTATCTGATTGTTATTCTTATCCACACCTAAGTAGATCTTCTGCCCCCTGCCGGGCAATTCACATCCTCCTTGGCAATAAAGGCAATCCCAACCAATGCCTCATCAAAGATTGGGTTCCCTTCACCATCTGAACTTTGCTGACCGTTATTACAGACATACCTTGATGAGACGTATTCCACCTCATCCAGCTGCGCATTCTGGTTTTCATCGTAACCCGCAATTATCCGCAGCCCCCCGGAGGCACAGTGCGAATCGTTGCCGGCTAACGTTTCCGTTCGAATCAAGGCCTTTCTCTCAGTGCCGGTAGCATCGTCATCTTTATCATCATCCCAGCAGGCAGTTAAGACGCTGGTCAGTACTGCCAGCAGCGCGACTTGAATATCCTTTCTCATGTTCTCACCTAACTTATTGACGTTTATTTGTTGTGTTTACAGAACAAATCACCATCAACACCTGATGCGGGCATCAGGCGTACGTCAGACAGACTTCGATTTGATATGGCGGCAAATTGCACAAGCTGATAAGTGCAACTATGCAACGGAGTGTGGTTGAATCCATTGAGAATTGGAATCTGTGCGGGTATTTCAGCAGGTGAAATTCATAATTTCACCAAAAAAGTTTGATGTAATCGACACCATTTACATTCAACAAAAACGATCACGCCGCTGAACAAAAAATCCCTCCTGGTTTACACCAGAAGGGATTTATCCAAGAGGGATTTAATGAAGCCCGGGTGATCAGGACGTCAGATTCATCACGATTCGTCCGGTGATTTCCCCTTTGAGCATGTCATCAAAAATCTCATTAATATCTTCCAGCGCTTTCACTTCAGTGATGGCTTTCACCTTGCCTTCCGCAGCAAATTGCAGACATTCCTGTAAGTCCTGACGCGTGCCGACAATTGAGCCAATCACTTTAATGCCGTTCAAGACGGTATCAAAGATAGGGATCGGCATATCTTCCGGAGGCAAGCCGACCAGCACACAACTGCCACCACGACGCACCGAGCGGTAAGCCTCTTCAAACGCAGGCTTGGACACTGCCGTACACACAACACCGTGTGCGCCGCCCACCAGCCGGTGAATGGCTTCAGACGGCTTTTCTTTCATAAAGTCGATGCAGTGAACGGCACCCAGCTCTTTCGCCAGCGCCATTTTCTCGGCGCCGGTATCCACCGCAATCACATTCATGCCCATGGCTTTGGCATACTGCACCGCCAAATGGCCTAAGCCACCCACACCAATAACAGCGACCCACTGACCCGGTTTCACCTCGGTCACTTTCAGCGCTTTATAGGTGGTCACCCCCGCGCAGAACAAAGGCGCGGCATCCACATAAGACAAGCCGTCCGGAATTTTCACGACATATTCGCCATGCGCCAGGCAGTACTCGGCATAGCCGCCATCGACCGAATAGCCGGCATTCTGCTGATCCAGGCACAGGGTTTCACGGCCGGACAGACAATACTCACAATGACCGCACGCCGAATACAACCAGGGCACGCCCACCCGATCACCTATCTTGAGATGATGGATTTCACTGCCCACCTGGACAATTTCACCAACCCCTTCATGGCCCGGCACCAGTGGCATTTTGGGTTTCACCGGCCAGTCACCGTGACAGGCATGTAAATCGGTATGACACACCCCGCAGGCATGAATTTTCACCAGTATGTCCCGGGGTTTGACAGCAGGCAGGGGAATATCTTTGATTTCCAGTTTCCCTTTGAATTCATTCACAACAGCGGCTTTCATGACGCAAACTCCTTACGAGTGATTGAACAGCCATTGTTGGTGAAAAATTCACCCTGTTTATAGATCTGGATCAATACACATCCAGTTGAGTATTGTTTTGGTGTTCGGAAGGACAAAAATGTGAACACCGGCACAGGCTTTACGTTGAATACCTGCATAGTAAAAAGGCATCCAGCACGACTCAGCCTGATTCTTCAGTACAGCGCGACAGTGCCGTTCATTCATCAAAGGACACCGATATGACCATAGATCCTGTAAACAATGCACTCGATACCATTTATGCCCGAAAGCCAGATTTCAAACCTCAAGCCGCTTTTATTCTGGGTTCCGGGCTGGGTGTACTGGCCGATGAACTGGACGATCGCGTCGTTATTCCTTATCAGGAATTGGATGGCTTCCCGGTCAGTACCGTTGAAGGCCATTCCGGCGAGCTGGTACTGGGTAAAATGTTCGACATGGACGTGGTTTGTATGAAAGGCCGCGGGCACTTTTATGAACACCAGACCATGAAAGTGATGACCAACCCGGTACGCACTTTCAAACGACTGGGCTGTGATTTCATGCTGGTGACCAACGCGGCAGGATCATTGCAGCCTGAGCGCATTGGCGTCGGCTCACTGGTAATCTTCAAGGACCATATCAACACCATGCCGGACTCACCGATGACCGGACCGAACGATGCTGCTTACGGGCCGCGTTTCTTCAGTTTGGCCAATGCCTATGACAAAACCTTGCGTGAAGAAGCCAAAGCAGTGGCGGCAGCAGAAAAGATTCAGGTCAACGAAGGGGTTTTCGTTTCTTACACCGGGCCGAACTTCGAAACGGCGGCTGAGATCCGAATGATGCAAATCATGGGCGGAGATGTGGTTGGCATGTCGGTGGTCCCTGAAGTGATCGCTGCAGCCCACTGTGGTCTGCCGGTTCTCGCTGTCTGCGCCATAACCAATATGGCAGAAGGGTTAGGCGATGTGGCATTGTCACACGAACAGACTTTGCGCTGTGCCAAGCTTGCAGAGCATGATTTCATTCAGCTGATTAAAGCCTTTATCAAGCATCATTTCCGCAAATAAGTTGTAAGTTTACAACAAACAGCCTGATACAGATCACAACTGGCAACTAATATTGCCAGTTTTTTGTTTAACTTTTGGGTCAAACTTTCTTGTCTTAAGGGTCAGGTTTTGGTTAAATACTCTGGTTTTAGAGTTAATCTTAGCCATAGAGAAGTTGAATGTTGTCATTGAACCAAATTTCACACCTGAAGTTATTTTTCTTCACTGTGCTGATTAGCCTGTCATTCCCGATTGGCAGCTATATTACGGCTTCCATGGATCCACTCGTGGTGACCTGGGTACGTTATCTGCTGGCCAGCCTGCTGTTTGTCGGGATTCTGGTCGCAAAAAGACAGTTCCGTATCCCCTCCGCGAAAGATTTGGGCCGATACACGCTGATCAGCTTGCCGGCGCTGGGCTATTTTGTGGCCATGTTTATCGCGCTGCGCGACACCAGCCCGCTGGACGCCAGTGCCCTGTATACCACAGTGCCGTTAATGAGCGCCATTCTGGCTGCGTTCGTGTTTAAGCGCAGTACGTCGATGTCTGTCACCCTTGCCTTACTGGGCGGTATGCTGGGAGCCGGTCTGATTATTTTCCGTGGCGATCTGAGCGCTGCCGGCTCTATCGCCATGACTGCCTCTAACAAAATTTATCTGCTGGGCTGTCTGGGTATGGCACTCAACCCGATCATTGTGAAAAAGTGCTACAGAGGCGAATCTTTTGTCCACCTGACTTGCTGGACACTGATTTGTGCTACCGGCTTACTGACCGTCGCCACAGCTCCGCAGCTGGTGCAAGTACAATGGACGCAAATTCCGGCTGATATCTGGCTGGGTATCGGGTATCTGGCGGTGTTCGCAACGGCCATCAGTTTCTTTCTGTTCCAACAAGGCAGCGTCGCGCTGGCTCCTGAACAGGTCTCGGCCTATACCTATCTGATCCCTGTGCTGGTGCTGCTGGTGAACCGATTCACCGGCAGCCTGGTTCCCTGGGAAGAAGTCAGCTATGGCGTGGTCACCGTCTTGTTATCGATGACGGTTATGATCCGCCGCGGCTCGCCCGGCACCCATGCAGCGGTTGCCAAACCAGAGCAAGAAGCGCTGGCAAAATAATCGGAAGCATACTGCAAAAGAAATACCGCCCACTCCCCGGGCGGTATTTTTCTATCCTCCCCGGCTAGATTTCTTTTGAGCATCAACAATACTGGAAGTGATATCGCCAGCAACTCAGTAGATGCTTATGACAACCCGACAAGAATTCCTGTGCAAACAAATCCGTCTCATTGACGGCGTTGTCCCCAATGCAGATTCCCCTCTTGCCAAACACCAGAAAATGGCCTGGAGTCCATTCCAGTTCTTCCGCGGTACAGCCCAGCTGTTTTATGCCGATCTGGCTCAGGAGGTCCTCACACTGCCCGATTTATTACTGGCCCGACCCGGCCAGACCTTCATTATGGGTGACTGCCACCTGTCTAATTTTGGTTTCCTGACCGAAGAAGGATCTCAGGGTGATCAGGTGATTTTTTCGCCAAATGATTTTGACGACGCCTGTGTTGGCTACGCGGCGTGGGATATAGCCCGGTATCTGACCAGCCTGGCACTGGCCCGGGATTTCGGTTGCGGATTGCTCGAAGGCCGGTATATGACGGATGAAGTGGACATCGACGACGATCTGAATGCCGTCAATAAAGACGACATCCATCAAGCCTGTGACGCCTTTCTGTCGGCTTACTTAAAAACATTACAGCATGTCATTGAGGACAACGATGCCAGATACAAGGTCCTGAAAAAATTCGATGATGATCATGTGCTGGATAAATATTGCCGCAAAGCCGTGAAGCGAGCCGCGGGTGGAAAAGACTTTCTGAGTAAAAGCCAGCTCGCCAAATCGACAACCTTTGAAGATGGCAGACTGCGCTTTGCTGACAAGCCGTTCAAATACCAGCGAATCGATACGACTGAGTATGAGGAAGCAGAAACAACATTCCGGCCGTATCTGGATGATGAGGTGCTGGATATCGTGATTCGTCTTGATGCCGGAACTGGCTCGAACAATGTCGGGCGTTATTATTTTCTGGTCGGTCCGAACGACGTCAGGAGTATCGATGACTTACCCCTGTGCCATATTGTCGAAGTGAAACAACAGCGTCAGGCTGCCCCCATCTTCGCCTTCCCTGATATCAGTCCCGTCAACTCACTCAATCCCGCCCACTTAACCGCAGACTGCCAGCGATTCATGCAGCGCCGGCCGGATCTCTTACTGGACGAGGTTATCTGGCGGGATAAACACTGGCTGGTTCGCTCACGACATCACGCCCGTTTATCGGTCAAACCCGAAGATCTGGTACTCAACGACAAAGATCCCAGTACCGCCTTTTGCCAGTATGCCTCTGCTTGTGGCGAGGCACTGGCACTGGCTCATTCGCGTGGTGACAGACGTTCGGTACGTTTCGAGCGGTTCATGATCGAAACCCTGCCCGGCCATCAGGACGCATTCATCACCGCCTGCCAGCAATACAGTGAACAGGTGATTGAAGATTATATAATCCATTGCGCGTTACTCGACATATAAACCGACGTATCTCTCCCTCTGTAGCTCATCCTGCCTCCCGAGCCGTCAGGTGAGGCATCATCACAGAGACTAGGATCACAACAAGCGAAGGTAAGCGGTTATGAATATCTTGATCACAGGCGGAACCGGCGGCATTGGTCATGCGATGGTCGAAAGACTCAGCCCGCTTGACACTGTGAATGTACATGCACTTTGGCACCGTACGCCACCGTCTGAACTTTCAAGCCGCGTTCAATGGCATCGTGCCGATCTCACTGACGAAAAAAACGTCATTGAACTCGCCCGCCAGTTCGACCGGGTGGATTGGATCATTAATACGGCTGGCAAATTACACTCGGAAACCATTCAGCCAGAAAAGAACCTGCAACAATTTGAAGCCACTGCATTTGAAGAGATGATCCGCGTGAACACCTTACCGACATTATTACTGGCGAAGCATTTCACCAATGCATTCAAGCGTAGCCCTTCTCCACGGCTGGCGGTCTTATCAGCCCGGGTGGGCAGTATCAGTGATAACCGGCTGGGAGGCTGGTACAGCTACCGTTGTGCCAAAGCCGCACTCAATATGGCCGTGAAATCGATCAGTATTGAGTGGCAACGCACGATACCCAACAGCTGTGTCGTGGCACTCCACCCCGGCACGACAGACACGCCACTGTCCAAACCCTTTCAGCACAATGTGCCTGCGGGGAAACTGTTCCCGTCCCACCGTGTCGCCAATGACCTGATCGCCATCATTGAATCGCTGACTCCGGCTCAGAGCGGTCAGTTTCTGGCTTACGACGGCACTGTAATTGATTGGTAATCTTACATTTGTGTTTATTGCGACGACAGCGCTCAGAGCAATATTTCACCTCTTGCCAGCAATGTTTCCATTTCTTGCGCCAGGTAAAAGGTCTTTGGCAATGAAGGCATATTTTTGTCGCTAAAGGGTATCCTGCCATTATTCCCCCCAGTGCGCCGGTGCATCTCAATATTATGCACTTTTCATCTGCAGAATATATCCGGCTCAGTTAACTTTACTCACGGTGAACATTGACTGCGCCTGAAGATAGCTGAGTAGCACGATCGTGCATGTTAAATCCACAGTAAGCCATCGGACGATTGTTCCCGCAGGAAAGAATAGGCCTGAAACAGTCCCAGCACTTCGCCTCCCCGACGGTATTTCAGTAACAGTCCTCTGTCCCCTATTGACATAGCGGCATCAATATAAATCCGGTTACCACTGACCTTAGGTTGCAGACCAGACACGATGTTGTGCCCCATCAACACTGCATCAATATGAGCAACAACACTGTGTTCATCATGGGTGAAAACAGTCCGGTCCCAGACACAATCATGTTGTTCTTCTTTACTCAGAGTATGTTCATCACAGCACTGGGTAAATTGTTGCCAGTCATAGGGCGCAGGCACGGCGGCGTGCACCAGACCAATTCGATGGCCGTTGATCTGCAGGGTATAACAAAGGGGTAAATTTGCCGCGAAATCCAGCATTTTTCTGACATCAGCAATCGCGATATCTTCATGCCAGCGGCCGCCATTCATGATCCATAAAGATTTGTCTGCATTCTCTTCCATGGCATTGTACGCCATTTGCTCATGGTTTCCCTGAATGGCATAAATGGCCGGGCAATCCTGCACCGCTTTCAATAACGCCAGTGAATCCGGGCCACGATCGATCATATCACCCAGAATAAACAGCCGGTCCCGGACCTCACCATCCAGCGGGTAACGAAACCCCACCTCCTCCAGCACATCTTGCAGCAGCGCATACTGTCCGTGCGGATCTGACAGAAAATAGATATCGTAATGGGGGTCGAGCTGAAGGTATTCGTGCATGGAGCCGCCCGGAATCATTGCCTGTTCTTCACTTAAGTTTAGCAAGGGACAAGATGACCGGGCACAGTGCTTGCTTTATCTTTTCTTCGCGCCCCTGTCAGGTTGTTTCTTTTTCCGCTTTTCCGGCAGCCAGATATTGCTTGGCTGTTAATCCCACAAAGCGGCGACCGGGATTTGTTCCGTTCGCCCACTCATCTGGACTAAAGAGATCAAATAATCCGATTTTTATCAATGTAGGGATGGCCAGCGTCAGTTCTTTCTCGATCGCTCCCCGCTGGCCTGCATTGTAAAGCGCAATGTTATGCAGCATGGTCGCGACGGTGCCCGTCTGGACCTTGCTGCCATCTTTGAGTGTCACCGCAGGCAGGGTTTCCCCGTCTGCGACGACTTTCTGATTAATCGCGCCGAGTTGCGCTGTGTTGTCCAAAATAGGTGCTGACATCATTCTCTCCACAGGTATTGGGTATGAGAATGATTGTATAACAAAGCAACTGAGGTCATAAAGATCCGGTTATCGCCACATGCGCGCCAGTACATCATCATGGCTTTTGCGAATTCGATGCCAGAACGACATGCCAATATGGCCAAGCGTGAAAGCTAACAGCAGCCAGGCCAGCTCACCGTGCAGCAGATTGCCCAGCCCAACCATCCACTCAATTTTTGCGCTGTCAAACCCGTCCATGAACGGTATTCCGAAAGGTGAAAAAGCACGGCCAGAACCATACTGCCGGATCAGTGCCAGCGCAGGAATGACAATCATCAGTGCATACAAGGCTTTATGACCCAGTGCAGCGACACGGCTGATGGCGGCCGGCCGACGCGACAGATTGAGCACCGCCCACGCAAGGCGTAAAGCAATGATGATCAACAGCAGAAAACCCAGAGGCTTGTGCGTTGCCCACATCAGTTCATCCAGCCACGAATCTTCAAGTAATGCATGGGTTGCAGCGCTCATAAACTGCCAGAGCAGTAACGCTGCCACTCCCCAATGTAAAAACCGACTGATTGCACCATAGCGCTGAGCATTATCCAGAACCGACATATCATGATTATCCTTATGACTTCCTAATAAGCACTTTAGACGCTGATCTGCAGAAAAATTCCCCGCGAAAGCAGCTCATTTACATTTACTTACGGAAATTAGACCAAGGAACTACCGGCAAACATAAAAAAGCCACGCGAAAAACGTGGCCCTGCTATGTGTTTACATGCTTTCTGCTTCTGAAACCTGGGGATGATTATCGCGGAAATACTGCCATTGCTCTACGCGACGCCCGTCAGGCAGAATACAGTAAGTGACGCGCTTGCCGTCTTCGGTCACCATATCCAGCTTCCCGCCCTTCTGAACACAATACACGGCGGCCGGGTTCGCGGATCCAACCGGTTCATTCTTTGGCTGGCTCACACATCCGAACAGCAAAGAGGCTGCAGCCGCTGAAACCAATACAGACGCTTTATTCATTGCTTCTCCCAATTCATTCGCTTTTATTATGGCTACCAGTATAAAGATACTCAGCCACGTCATGTCTTGCGCTTGTCAAAAGTCATATGACCGACAAATACAGAGACCCAGACGATGAATAAACCCTTAGTTTTAGTAGGTGAAAACATCTTATCACTGTTTACCACAACCAAAAACAATCAGTAAAGCGTTGTGAGAATGCATCTCCTTGGGTCATAGAACCGGGTAACAGACCAGGCAAAACCTGAAGATTGACTGCAGAATTCAGCGTTTACTCAAGCCAGAATCCGTCCCTGATCTCGGCCAAGCTGCTCAAGCAATGTCATGAACCATGAATGCCAAAATAAGGAATGACAGAAACAAGCCTGCCCATCCTAACCTGACCGTCACGTCTTGTGAGAAGCGGGTATTCCAGTCAGGAAATAAGATGGCACCGAGCGAAGCTGCAGGCAGCAGTTCGCAAATCAAACCAGCACGCTTGAGAGACAGCGTAAAATCAGCAGAAAAATAAATATAAGCCGCGATATAAACAGTCGTCACCAGCACAGAAAGCAGTGCATCAAAATAAATCACACCCTCTTTATTGAAGTAGAAATAAAACATCACCAGACACAGTGCCATTGCTATCAATATCATTGCTATTTCTTGCGTGCTTCGTGATTATTTCGACGCTTTGCGTAATGCTTTCAGCGCTTCACTTTCAAGACTCCGTGCTTTGCCGGATACCCCGACCATACATAAAATGGCAGCCATCATAATCACAAGATTCACCGCGCTCTCTGCCACAAACAACATACATAAGGTGTTGATGAATCCCACCAATGCAATGACTGTGGTTTGATAAGTGATCGATTTTACCTGACTGATGGCCTTTTCCTCAGACTCGGCAACGACAGTATCAGACACCAGGGTCACAGATGCCGCTTTGCAAGCTTCAAACTGAAGGGTCAGTTCATCCTCGCTGACTTTTTCGCTCGCCGAATATTGAGGACCATTTTTCATCACAAAATACGTATTCATTTTCGCTCCTGAACTTCATGGAAAATACAGTGACAAGCCGGTTTATATGACCGGATTGCCACTGTGTAGGCGGCAACTTCATGAAACATATGTAATACGCCTGCTTCATAATCTCGGCGCCGAAATCAGAGCGATAATTTGCAAAAACGATATCGGATGTATATACATTGTATATGTGTGTGTCATAGCGAACCGGTATGGTGAGTCGCAAGAAATCAAAAGCCATGAAGAAAGACAGTCAGCTAATCATCAGAATTAATGGTGAGGAACGTGATGCCTTTGTGGTTTTATGCGAAGAAATGGATACCAGCGCCGCACGCGAAGTGCGGCGCTTCATCCGTCAGTTTGTGAAAGAAAACTCACAACCTCAGTAACCAGCGGCCTGACACACACATACGACCAATCGGTCAGGTTGATAGGTTAGGTGAAAGCGGTGCCTTTCATGTCAGCCATTTTTCCTCAAACGTTAATGCAACCGGAGAATGAAAATGGCAAAAGTGTCCAAAAAAGCAAAGAAGCTGAAAAAAGAAATTAAAGTGCGCAAAGCAAAAGTTGCCAAGCACGAAGGCAAACTGAAAAAGCTGAAGAAAAAACTGAAGAAAGCCTGATTCTTCTGTGGACATCAATCCGATGACGACACGTCATCGGATTTTTTGTTGTTTCTGAACCTGTTCAGACTAAGCGGTTAAACCTGCGGCTGTCATCAGCGCACGAAAAAGCCAGGAAATACAGGTTAAGGCTGCCACACTCATGCTCCAGATCAGCACCAGCCAACCGTATTGTTTCACCGTATGCAACATCATCTTCTCTTTGCTCCTGTCAGTGATAGCTTTCCTGCGGATCCACTTTGCCGCTGAACACGGCGTAGCTCCAAAAGGTATACAGCAGAATGAAGGGAATAATGCACAAAGCGCCGACCAGCATAAAACCCTGACTCTGCGGCGGAGATGCGGCCTGCCAGATAGACACGTCCGGTGGAATAATATTCGGCCATAAGCTGATACCCAGCCCGCTGAACCCCAGAAAAATGATGCCCAGAGAAGCCGC
The DNA here is from genome assembly GCF_037162255.1 of Photobacterium sp. Hal280. Lineage (NCBI taxonomy): Bacteria > Pseudomonadati > Pseudomonadota > Gammaproteobacteria > Vibrionales > Vibrionaceae > Photobacterium > Photobacterium sp. Hal280. The sequence continues at coordinate 1,137,308 of NZ_JARLUO010000005.1, read as the reverse complement.
AAACGGCTGAATTTCTCTGCGCTTTTTCACTGCAATCACTAACAGTGTGGCCAGAAACGCCGTCAGGATCGGTACGGGGGCAAAGTACATCAGATTCGGCAGACTGAACCATCGCGCAGCAATGTCCGGGTGTGCCAAAGGCGTCCACACACTGACAACCCCAATGACGGCCAACAGTTGCAACAACAGTTTTGGCGCCAGCCGGTACATTGTTGCTTGCAACGCTCCTTCTGTTTTCATGGTCAGCCAGGTACACCCCAGTAATGCATAGGCAATCACCAGCCCCAGACCGCAAAACAGCGGAAACGGTGCCAGCCAGTCAAATCCACCGCCTGCAAACTGCCGTCCCTCAACCGGAAACCCTTCAACGACGGCACCAACCACGACCCCCTGACAATAGGTGGCAACCAGCGATCCCGCCATGAAGGCTTTATCCCAAAATCCCAGATGTGCCGGCAATGCTTTAAAACGAAACTCAAACGCCACCCCTCTGAAAATCAGCGCAATCAGCATGACCGTTAATGGAATGGTCAGGGCATCAATCATCACCGCATAAGCCAGTGGAAAAGCCCCGAATAAACTTGCCCCACCCAGTACCAGCCAGGTTTCATTACCATCCCAGACTGGCGCGACTGAATTGACCATGACATCTTTTTGTTGATGATTGCTGACCAGAGGCATCAAAATACCGATCCCCAGATCAAAGCCATCCATCGTGATATACATCAGCGTGGCAAACACAATGATGCCAAACCACAATACCGATAAATCCACACCCATAGCCTTGTTTCTCCTTCCTTAATCATTCAAACATTCATGGATTAAATCCGACCGGACACTGTCGGCAGATCATGGGTAATCTCTTCCTCACCTGGCTGCGGTCCTTTTTGAATCTGATGGACCATGTAGTAATAACCAAATCCGAAGACCAGGCTGTACACCACAAAGAACGTCAGCAGGCTGATACTCATATGCAAGTCGCCATGGGCAGACACGGCAGCATCCGTTCTCAGCAGCCCATGAACCACCCAAGGCTGACGGCCCACTTCTGTGGTAATCCAGCCCGCCAGAATGGCAATCAGCCCGGCGGGCCCCATCCAGAGAGAAAAGGTCAGAAATCCTTTATGCTGGTACAGCTTATTTTTCTTCCGCAGCCACAAACTGATCAGTCCCTGCCCAATCATCAGCAACCCCAATGCCACCATGATGCGAAAAGACCAGAAGATCAGCGGCGAGTACGGACGTTCATCTGCCGGAAAATCCTTTAACGCCGGAATGGGCTCAGTCAGGCTGTGCTTCAGAATCAGGCTCGCCATGGCAGGAATTTCAATCGCATAATCAGTGCGTTCTGTTTCCATGTTCGGCCAGCCGAACAGAATCAGCGGCGTCGGCTCTCCGGCGCTGTTATCCCAGTGCCCTTCAATCGCTGCGATTTTGGCTGGCTGATATTTCAGCGTATTCAGCCCGTGCAGATCGCCGATCAATGCCTGGAGGGGGGCCACCAGCACCAGCATCCACATCGACATGGAAAACATCGTCCGCACCGCACTGCTCTGATTGCCCTTCAGCAGATGCCATGCCGCAGACGCGCCGACAAACAACGCACAGCTGAGAAAAGCCGCCACGCCCATATGCATCAACCTATACGGAAATGACGGATTAAAGATCACCGCAAACCAGTCTACCGGCACCACTTGTCCGTCGATAATTTCATGGCCCTGCGGCGTGTGCATCCAGCTGTTTGACGCCAGAATCCAGAACGTCGAAATAATAGTGCCGAGCGCCACCATGCAGGTCGCAAAGAAATGCAGATTATCGCCAACGCGCTTCCAGCCAAACAGCATGACCCCCAGAAAGCCGGCTTCCAGAAAAAATGCTGTCAGTACCTCGTAGGTCAGTAACGGCCCGGTAATGCTGCCGGCAAACTCAGAAAAGCCACTCCAGTTGGTGCCGAACTGGTAAGCCATCACTAACCCGGAAACCACCCCCATCCCGAAGTTCACGGCAAAAATTTTTGACCAAAAGTGGTACAGCGTTTTGTAATCTTCCTGGCGGGTTTTCAACCAGAGGCCTTCCAGCACCGCCAGATAGCTGGCCAATCCAATGGTGATGGCCGGAAAAATGATGTGAAATGAGACGGTAAATGCGAACTGAATCCGAGCGAGCATGAAAGCATCGAGTCCAAACATAAGCTTCCTATTGAGACATTGAAAAGTACGCTTATATTGAAACAACCCGACTGAAAAAAAGATACAGAACCAGACTTAAAATCTATAACAGTTATATTAAAAATTTGTTATATTTTTCAGCTGATTTAATCACGGGATCTGAGGCTGGAGTTGGCAAAGTATGATCAGTTGGCGTCTCAAATCCGCCATCAAATTGAATCAGGTATCTGGCGTGCCGGTGAAAAAATGCCGTCACTCAGAAAGCAGGCTGCACACTCAGGCATGAGTCTGATGACGGTCATGCATGCTTATCAGCAGCTGGAATCGCAGGGTTGGCTGGTCGCGCACCCCCGTTCCGGTTATACCGTGGCCGAGAGTATCCGGGTCAGCCCTCTGCCTCAGAATGCAGCCGTCGAAACGGCCGAGGCGGTCGACATCAACAGCTTCATTTTCGATGTGCTGCAAGCCAGCAGAAAGCCCTATATGGTCAATTTTGCTTTTGCCTACCCTGATCCCAACCTGTATCCGCGCCATCAGGTGAATAAATCCCTGATGCATGCAGCCCGAAGCCTGCCGGTTTCCAATGCACTGGATAACTTACCACCGGGCAATGACACGCTGCGCGCCATGATTGCGCAGCGCTACGCCGCCAAAGGCATCCGTGTTGTCCCCGATGAAATCGTGATTACCGCGGGTGCGCTCGAAGCGCTGAATCTGAGCCTGCAGGCGGTGACCCGCCCCGGCGATTGGGTGATAGTGGAATCCCCGACCTTTTACGGCGCATTGCAGTCGCTGGAACGCTTCGGGCTGAAAGCGCTGTCCGTCAGAACAGATCCCGAAACAGGTATTGATCTGACGTCGCTTGAACGCGCGTTTCAGTCCCATCCGGTCAAGGCCTGCTGGCTGATGACCAATCACCAAAACCCGCTCGGCTATACGCTGACAGCGCAAAAAAAGCAGCAGTTAGTGTCACTGCTGAACAAATATCAGGTCGCGCTTATCGAAGACGATGTTTACAGCGAACTCTATGCCGGGAATGAACAACCCCTTCCGGCCAAAGCCTTTGATGTCAACGGAGATGTGATGCTGTGTTCATCCTTTTCCAAATCATTGGTCGCCGGTTTCAGAATCGGATGGGTGGCTGCCGGTAAACGGGCCATGGACATTCAAAAGCTTCAGCTGATGAGTACCCTGACCACCAGCGTACCGATTCAGCTCGCACTGGTTGATTACCTGAGTACCCGTAATTACGAGCACCACCTGAGACAGTTGAGGCGAACCTTAGACAAACGGAAAAAAGCGATGTGCAGACTACTGACCCAGGCACTGCACCCTGAGGTCGACATTGTGCCTGCGCAAGGCAGCTATTTTGTCTGGCTGCGATTGCCCGTCACCTCAGATACGATGGCCATTTACACGCTGGCACAGGCAGAAAACATTACGATTGCACCGGGCAAGATGTTTTCACCCGGCAAGCAATTTAACCACTGCCTGAGACTGAATACTTCTTTTGAACTGGATGAAAGACACACGGATGCCATTCGACGCCTGGCAGCCATCATTCATCAGCATCTGGAACAGCAACGCCAGTAACCTGGTGGCTTTGATGCTTGCTGCATCTGTCTGACAGATCAATGCCGATTTTCCAGCGCCACTTTACCGGTAAACAGACCCCCCTCCCCTGTCCGGGCGAATGGCAGCACGGATTTTCTTCATCAGTGCCCGGCGCCTCACGGAGCACAACCCTCTGCCCGCTATTGGAAAAACCGATTGTTGTCATTGAGAAAAACGTCTTTATCCGATTGCCAGTCGGTCTATATTCAAGTGTGTAACTGAGACAGACCGACACCCTATACTAATTCTCAAGGAGCAATGTATGAGCAACGGCAAAGGTACCACGACGGGTGGATGCCCGGTAATGCATGGCAGCAATACCAACCTTCGCGGCGCAGGGACCAGAAACGAAGATTGGTGGCCGAATCAGTTGAACCTTAAAATCCTCCATCAGAACGATAAAAAGTCAAACCCGCTGGGCGAAGACTTCAACTACGCGGAAGCATTCAAACAACTCGATCTGAAAGCCGTGAAACAAGATATCGAGCACGTACTGACCGACTCGCAAGACTGGTGGCCGGCCGATTACGGCCATTATGGCCCGCTGATGATCCGTATGGCCTGGCACGCAGCAGGCACCTACCGTACCGGCGACGGCCGTGGCGGTGCATCAACCGGTAATCAGCGTTTCGCGCCATTAAACAGCTGGCCGGATAACGGCAACCTGGACAAAGCCCGTCGCCTGCTGTGGCCGGTAAAACAAAAATACGGCAACAAACTCTCCTGGGCTGATCTCTTCATCCTGACCGGTAACGTTGCTCTTGAGTCCATGGGATTCAAAACCTTTGGTTTTGGTGGCGGCCGGGCCGATATCTGGGAGCCGGAAGAAGATATCTACTGGGGTGCTGAAGATGTCTGGCTGGATAACAAGCGCTACAGTGGCGAACGCGATCTGGAAAACCCGCTGGCCGCCGTGCAGATGGGCCTGATTTATGTGAACCCGGAAGGCCCGGACGGCAATCCTGATCCCCTGGGCTCAGGCCGCGATGTCCGCGAAACCTTCGCCCGTATGGCGATGAACGATTATGAAACCGTCGCGCTGACCGCCGGTGGACACACCTTTGGTAAATGCCATGGTGCCGGTGATGCGGCGCTGGTTGGCCCGGATCCGGAAGCGGCGCCCATCGAGCAAATGGGCCTTGGCTGGAAAAACGCCCACGGCAGCGGGAAAGGGCGCGACTCAATCACCAGTGGCCTGGAAGGTGCCTGGACACCGACCCCGACCCAATGGGACAACACCTATTTCGAGATGCTGCTGGGGAATGAGTGGGAACTGACCAAAAGCCCGGCGGGTGCCAACCAATGGAAAGTGAAAAACGTCACGGATAAAAACCAGGCACCGGATCCGGAAGATAGTACTAAACGTGTCAATATCATGATGACCACGGCGGATATGTCGATGCGCGAAGATCCTGAATACCGCAAGATTTCAGAACACTTCCGCGCTAATCCGGAGGAATTTGCCGATGCCTTTGCCCGGGCCTGGTTCAAACTGACGCACCGCGATATGGGCCCTAAGTCGCGCTATTTGGGCCCTGAAGTGCCTGCCGAAGATCTGATCTGGCAAGATCCGGTGCCAGCCGCCGATCACGATCTGATCAACGACAGTGATATTGCGGCGCTGAAGCAAACCATACTCAACTCTGGCTTAAGCGTGACAGAACTGGTGTACACCGCCTGGTCATCAGCCGCGACATTCCGCGGTTCTGACTGCCGTGGCGGGGCAAATGGTGCCCGTATTCGTCTGTCACCGCAAAACGGCTGGGAAGTAAACCAACCCGGACAATTGAAGAAAGTGCTGAGCACCTTTGAAGGCATTCAGAAAGACTTCAACTCCGCACAATCCGGTAACAAAGCCGTGTCACTGGCCGATTTGATTGTGCTGGGTGGTGTGGCAGCGGTTGAGAAAGCCGCCAAAGACGCAGGCATCAGCGTCAATGTGCCTTTCTCACCGGGTCGGACCGACGCCACCGATGATCAGACGGATGCAGAATCGTTCGACGTGCTTGAGCCTGTTGCCGATGGTTTCCGTAACTATATGAAAACCAAATACACAGTGTCTGCCGAAGAAATGCTGCTCGACCGTGCCCAGCTGCTCACCCTGACGGCACCGGAAATGACAGTGCTGCTCGGTGGAATGCGCGCCCTGAATGCCAATTTCGGCGGCTCGAAACACGGTGTTTTCACCGACAAACCGGGCGTACTGACCAACGACTTCTTTGTCAATCTGCTGGATATGAACACCGAGTGGCAACCAACCTCAGATGCCGCCGATGAGTTCGAAGGCCGAGACCGGAAAACAGGTCAGGTGAAATGGACCGCAACCCGTGTCGATCTGGTGTTCGGTGCCAACTCACAACTGCGCGCCATCTCGGAAGTGTATGGCGGCAGCGATGGCCAGGAGAAGTTCGTGAACGACTTTGTCAGCGCCTGGACCAAAGTCATGAACGCCGATCGTTTTGATCTGAAATAAACCTGAACCTCCCCTTCCCGAATCTGGGAGGGGGAGCTTATCGCTTCAAAGACTTAGCATCATCCTCAGGTAAACGACTTCTCATTTTCCATACATTGCCTCAGTCACTCGCCGGTAAGTGAGCACCAACAAGCAATCCCTCCCCGGCTTTCTCTGTTGAGCAGAAAGTCAGAATTCCAACCAAACCTGTCATATACTTCAGAGACTAAAACTAAAAAACCTCAAGCTGACTATAGGGTTAATGCTTTGAAGCATGCGTTTTCTGTGATTTAAACGATAGAAGAGGCTGATGATGATTGTCGGATATGCGAAATTTTCTAAACGACACCCTTACTTTCATATATTTCTCATTTCATCACTCACGCTGATCTTTTTAATCTCCGCTTTTATACTGATTGAATATGAAACGGTTGAACTGGTTGCAGTGATTCTATTCATTGGCAGCACCTTGCCCTTTTTTGCCAAAGCCTCTAAATACAAACAGCAATATTTGTCTGATTAACCCAAATGGCTTCAGCAATCATGTACCGAACTCAGGTGCTGAGCGCCAGACGAATCAACTGTCAGGCGATGCATCGGTCTCCTTTATTGGACTGACACGCAAAAACGTTATATTTTTTAGGGGTATTTTTTACCAGGCCGCTCTCACCATGACACTCACTCCCCCATCCTTTTCCGTACTCCTTCTTGCCGGCGGACAGGGTTCCCGAATGGGAGGCAAAGACAAGGGGTTGGTTTCCTTTCGCGGCAGGCCGTTAATTGCCAGCCTGTTTGACGTTGTCAGGCCGCTGACAGATGACCTGCTCATCTCCTGCAACCGCAACACCGATCAGTACGCCCGTTACTGCGACCATATACTGACAGACGATATCTCCGGCTTTCCCGGCCCGTTAACCGGCATTCTGAAAGGACTGGCTGCGGCAAAACACGACTGGCTGCTGCTGTTTCCCTGCGATGCGCCCATGATAGACCAGTCCCTTGTGCGTCAGCTTCTGGATGCCGCCTCTGCCGACATGCCGCGGCCCGCCATGATTCGACAGGGCAGCCAGTGGCAACCTATGTTCAGCCTGATCCCCAAACGTCTGCTTCCTGCATTGCAACAGGCCTGGCATTCAGGTGAGCGCAGCCTGATGGCGATTCTCACCCGCCATCAGGTGGTGGCCGTCGACTGCGCGCTGAACGATCCCCGGCTGCAAAACATCAATACTGCGCAGCAGTTACTTGATTTACATCATGATTAAGCATGGCCGCTTTTCTCTGAGATTCGAAGACTTATAGCACCACCAGAAACAGAACAGCAGCAAAGCGCAAAAGTCGCGCTTATCAGTCCATCAAAACAAGCCATTGGACTTCCGGCGGGCTGTTGAGTAGCCTGTTTAATATCAGCATTGAACACCGACTTCAGGCAGCAAGATGAACGATACTGACAACCAACAATCTGAAATCCCAGATGTGAATGCCGCACCGCCTTCGCCTGATGCATTCCGCTATGTTGAACTGCACGATGACATTACACCTGACACCCCCATTTCAGACTGTGCGGTGTTAGCCAGCGAAACCGCGCTGTCAATCAGCTATAACGGTATCAGCCAGGCGGTGATGATGGTGACGCCGGGCAATCTTGAAGATTTCGTCAAAGGCTTCAGTCTGAGCAATGACATTGTCCGTTCCGTGAGTGAAATTTACGACATCACGCTGACTGCCGGGTGTGATTCACATCATGCCGAGGTGCAGATATCTAACCGTGCTTTCTGGTCGCTGAAAAAACATCGCCGCCAATTGACAGGCACCAGCGGATGCGGCATTTGTGGTGTAGAAGCCATTGAACAGGCACTGCCGCCCTTAACGCCGCTCACGCCGGTTCCGCCCCCCAAGCCAGCCTGCTGCGCAATTTACGTGCGCGCATCAGTGATGCACAGACAGTGGCCCGCAGCAGCGGTGCGCTGCACGCCGCGCTGTATGTCGATGCCGGGGGGAATATTCAGCTGTGCCGGGAAGATATCGGCCGCCACAACGCGCTGGACAAACTGATCGGTGCCATGACGACCGCCCGCATCGATCCGCAATCCGGATTTACCGTAATGACCAGCCGCTGCAGCCTGGAGCTGATTCAGAAAGCCGTCCGCGCCAAAATCAGCACGCTGGTCACCTTATCGGCTCCCACCGCCATGACAGTGCGCTGGGCGCGGCACAATCACCTGAATTTAATCCATGTGCCGCACCGCAGTGCGCCGAGGTTGTATAGTGGTAAAGGCATTTAAGTCATCAGCGCAATTATGCTCTCTTACAGAGAAACATCAGCCATGCGGGGGAAGCTAGTCCTTTACCTCATAAGTTTTCCGCCATACTCTCACTTGTTTCACATGCGATGCGTCGCCGTAAAAAGTGAAGGCATATTTTTTCGCAGCTTCGTTGGGCACGATGAACTCAATCTGAAGCCCGTTTGACAGGGCATGAGAAAAGCCGTCTTTATCAATAGTCAGTAAAGCGCCTTCTTCACTCAGCCCTGTGATTTTCACCGGCTTGTGATGACGATTTTTGAAGCTGAGTTCAACAACCGTCTGATTCGAATCTTTCTTAGGAGACAAGCTCAACAAATCAATATCGATATACTCAAGTGTCTCTTTTTCATTCGTCACGACAATGGAGCCATCGGAACTTTCTGTCGCGCTTCTTCCCTCTTTGAAACCCTCAGTGACACCACTTGAGATTTCTTTCGTAAATTTCACAAGTCCCTTTGTCATATCACTAATAGTGTCTTTAACTTCGGCATGAGCACTCATTGCGGAAAACCCAAGAATGATCAGTAACGTTAGTTTTTTCATTTTCCTTTAATCCTTTCATGCCAACTGACAAGTATCATTGCTTTAATCCGGCCACAGACCCCAGCCGTTAACTCTCAGTACAAAATAGTACAACATGCGACCAGCAGACATGGAATATGAAGCAACACTCCTCCGATGAAACTAAACATTCCGGCTTTCCGGACAAAATTAAATGTATTTCAAACAGTACCAGCCTAGAAATCCACCTTCAATGAAACCAAAAGCCGCACTCTGACTGAATATCAAAGATATTCTTTATTCGAATAATATAATACCTTAAAGGAAGATACAGACTCTAAAGAGCAATGTGAAACTTAGGATGATATGAAGACACATTTGAATATTGTATCTTTGCAATAAACAGATTTAATTTTAATTAAAAAATCAACACAACTATTTAACAAAATAAAAAACACCCCATGTCAGAGTATTGTCAAATACAAAATTAAATGTATAATCTCCGCGCTTATTATCATTATTATCTATTGGATATCTCATGCAAGTATTGAAAAGCCTAGTTATTGCAGGTGCGGCACTGACTGCTGTTGGTTGTTCAACAATTTTAACTGACGAAAATCAGCGCATTAATGTTGTGTCTTCTTCTGGTAAGAAATTCACCGTGGAAGTTGATGGCATCGAGCAAACTGCGCCGGGCATTATCACAGTGAAGAAAGAAAATAAAAACAAAACGCTGAAAGTAACTTCAGAACAATGTGAGCAGCAAATCGCACTGAACAAAGAAGTTGAGCCTACTTTCTTTGTGAACATCCTGTCTGGTGGTGCATTCGGTTCAACAACCGACTTCGCTTCTGAAAAGATGTGGCGTTACCAGGATACCCTGCAAATTAACTGTAACTAAGTTTCAGCTAACCATGCAGTTTGATGAACAACTGATGTTGAGAAGCCTCTTCGGGGCTTCTTTTTTTGTGTCTCGGCCTTCCAGCCTGCAGTCGCGTTAAGCATTGTGCCCTCTGCCGCTGTGAGCGATGACGCCTTTGCCTTAGCCCAGTTCGCCACATTGCTTCACGTGAGTGATCAGTCACTCAATATAGACGACGCCAGTTTTTATTTCTCGTCCCAGCCAACCAATATTCAGGTAGAAATTGAAGCCAATTTAGCGCAACTGACAAACCCTGCAAAGGCTCAGGATTACACCTGTCGTTTTCCGGCCAGAGCACAGTGGTTGTCTGAATACCGTCCCCAGATCGCCCCCGGATTTTTCCCGCTGCCCTGAATTACAGGAGTTTTTAGATGCGGTGTCTGCAAAGACAATCAGTCTTGCCTATGCATCAGAAAACCTGATGAGCCCCAGCAGCTTCATGGGCCATACTTTTATCAAGCTCAGTGAGAATGAAACAGATCCAGGTCATGCTGTCTCATTTTTTACGGAAGTCGATGGATTCAATTTACCCAAAATCATGTTCGATTCTCTGGTCGTAGGGAAAGAAGGTTATTTTATTGTTTCGCCCTACCAGGAAAGTCTGAATTTTTATAAAGACATCGAAGGCAGAAATGTATTTGAATACCAGCTGGATATTTCAGAAAAAACTAAACAACTTATTCAATTACATTTGTGGGAATTAAAAGAAACCCGGATTGATTATTTTTTCCACAACCAAAATTGTGCATCCATTTCGCTGAATTTACTCGCAATTGCCAACCCGGAACTAATGAAACACCGCCGTGACTGGCTTAGCCCACTGGATGTGATACAACTGGCAAGCCAGCATCACATGATTCAGCAAACCAGTATTACGCCTTCAACCGGTTGGAAGTTGCGTGCATATGGTGCCAATCAGCAAGATTCGACCAAGCAATCGCTACTGGATCAACTCAGTAAAGGCGATTTACAAACCCGCTTCAACGGCACAGACGTTCCCGCCGAAGAGCAATTCCTGACCTGGGAATTCACCCAGGCAATGAATCAATATTTGCTGGACAATGGGAGCATCACGCCTGAGTCTTATAGTGAAAACAACAGACGACTGGCTGGCTATGAGACGTATTTTTCGTCCTACGCAGTCGATTTGAGTGAATTCAAAAATCCGATCAAACGGAATAAAGATGCCCAATGGCAGATCGGTACGCGATGGTCGACAGAAGGCGATCAAGCGCTCACAACAACCTGGTTACCGGCCTCGCATACACTGGCTGATGACAACCGCAACGCATTCAGCGAATCATCGCTGGCGTTGATGAAAATATCAGTCAGTGTCAGTGAACATACTTTCAAACTCGACAACTTTACGCTGTACGGCATACAAAGCTATCTGCCTTGTGATCCCTTTTTTGGGGGACTGTCTGGTCATTTTTCCGTTCAATGGGATCGGGGAACTGATTTTACCGAAAGGGATAATCAGCGCTTTTTTATCGCTGGCGGATTAGGGCTGAGTCATCAGGTAAACAATGCAGTTAATATCTTTGCAACTTTCGGTACTGAGTTATCAATGAATACCGAAAAGGCCTGGGGAGCATTCGCCATTGATATGGGTCTGTTCAGCTACCTCCGCCACGATATAAAAATGGCCTTTTTGGCGAACACAGTCTGGAATCAATATGCGAGCAGTGATTTCAAACATAAAGCCTCTGTCTCGATGACTTATCTTGGCCTTGAAAACAGTGCAGTTGATCTTGGCGTTCAATATGCTGACATGACGGGTCTGAGCGAAGGCCAGTTCAATGTGGTCTATCGCCACTTTTACTAGCAGTGATGCAGTCCATTACCCGCCCAACTGCCATGACAGTGCGCCAGTTACGCTTTGCTGGCACAAACAGTAACCAGAAATGCCTTTGGGTTCGCTTGTGTTGTCCGGGACGGTTGTAGGCGCTCCCTGCGCCGACAACCTAAAAATTCGTCCTGAATTTTTCCCTGTGGACGTGGGTTTCTTGGATTCGAAAATTGTTGCTGAGCATAAGCGCTGTCAGGCATATATCTATCACTCCCCTCCGTCATTACCGCGCAGGCGGTAATCCATACAGCGAGTACGGTAACGAGGTTCTTTATCTGAGTTTTTTGTATGTCGCGCGAAAGTCCTGTGTCTCTTTCCGCTTTAGGTGCAGCGCGCCAGGCTCGCTTTGCTGGCTGAAATCGCTCGACCAACACCACTCATGAACGTGACTCATGGATTGATGAAATAAAATCAATTTTATTCATGTAACGGCCCAAGTATAAAACATACTCAGTGGTTAACTTTGTGCAATGTGACAGTTGATTCTTAGTTAGGCGATAAGACGAAACTCGAAAAAGGCTGTAAAGGCTTCTGACTGAAAACATAGAAATCAAATTGTAACGTCCAGAAGCGCAAGAAATACATGCAGGCTTTCTCTCAGGAAATTGGATACCGAACACAATGAATAATAATTTTACATTTACGCTCAAGAAGATTGCTTTCGATGAGAATTATCATCCTTTAGACAATACTCGTATCACAACTAACTTTGCGAACCTGGCCAGAGGGAATAACCGCCAGGAGAACCTGCGTAACACGCTAAAGATGATTGACAATCGTTTTAATGCCCTGGCCACTTGGGATAATCCCAAAGGCGATCGTTACTCTGTCGAACTTGAAATCATTTCTGTCGACATGAATATCGATGCTGATGTCAAAGGTGATGGCCAGGCATTTCCTATGATTGAAATTTTGAAAACCAATATTGTGGATCATAAAACCAACCAACGCATTGAAGGTATTGTTGGCAATAACTTTTCTTCCTATGTCCGGGATTATGATTTCAGCGTATTACTGCTGGAACATAATAAAGACAAAGCCGGATTCAGTATTCCGGAAAACTTTGGACAGCTGCACGGCAACCTGTTTCAATGTTTCTTAAATTCAGATGCCTATAAAGCACACTTTCAAAAGCTACCGGTCATCTGCCTGAGCGTTTCGGATAACAAAACCTATCACCGGACTGAAAATCAACATCCTGTATTAGGTATTGAATACCAACCGAACGAGTCATCTCTGACTGAGCAATACTTCAAAAAAATGGGTTTGCAGGTTCGCTATTTTATGCCGCCCAATAGTGTTTCGCCTTTGGCCTTTTTCTTTTATGGTGATTTACTGAGTGATTATACGAATCTTGAACTGATCAGCACCATCAGCACGATGGAAAGCTTTCAAAAGATTTACCGGCCCGAGATTTATAATGCCAATTCTGCTGCCGGACAATGCTATCGACCAAATTTGAAGAACCAGGACCATTCATTAACGCAAATTGTTTATGACCGGGAAGAACGCAGCCGGTTGGCGATTGAGCAGGGAAAATTTGCTGAAGAGCAATTTATCAAACCCTATCAAGCAATTCTTGAACAATGGTCTGCCAGTTACGTTCTTTAATTAACCCAAATATAAGATGATTGATGATGAAAAAATTATTACCGACTTCAACGTCAGGCAGTTTACCGAAACCTTCCTGGCTCGCGCAGCCTGAGACGCTTTGGTCTCCCTGGAAACTGCAAGATCAGGCCCTCATTGAAGGCAAACAGGATGCGTTACGTTTGTCATTACATGAACAGCAACATGCCGGGATTGATATTGTCAGTGATGGCGAACAGTCGCGCCAACACTTTGTCACTACTTTTATTGAGCACCTGAGCGGTGTTGATTTTGAAAATCGGAAGACAGTCAAAATTCGTGACCGCTATGAAGCGAGTGTCCCGACAGTTGTTGGGCCGGTCAGCCGCCAAAAGCCGGTGTTTGTTGAAGATGCTAAATTTTTACGTCAGCAAACCAAGCAGCCGATCAAATGGGCTCTGCCTGGCCCCATGACAATGATCGATACCCTTTATGATGCCCATTATCAAAGTCGTGAAAAACTCGCCTGGGAGTTTGCCAAAATTCTTAATCAGGAAGCCAAAGAATTAGAAGCTGCAGGTGTTGATATTATTCAATTTGATGAACCCGCTTTTAATGTATTCTTTGATGAGGTCAACGATTGGGGGATTGCAACCTTAGAAAGAGCCATTGAAGGCCTGAAATGCGAAACCGCTGTCCATATTTGCTATGGCTATGGCATTAAAGCCAACACGGACTGGAAAAAGACCCTGGGCTCTGAATGGCGCCAATACGAAGAAATATTCCCCAAACTGCAACAATCGAATATCGATATTATTTCTCTGGAATGTCACAACTCTCGTGTGCCAATCGAGCTGCTTGAACTGATCCGGGGGAAGAAAGTGATGGTCGGCGCCATTGATGTGGCAACCCATACCATTGAGACGCCAGAGGAAGTCGCTGAGACGCTGCGAAAAGCACTCCAGTTTGTTGATGCCGACAAACTCTATCCATGTACCAACTGCGGCATGGCCCCCCTGCCTCGTGAAATCGCACAAGGCAAGCTCAATGCTTTAAGTGCAGGCGCTGAAATTGTTCGGAAAGAGCTTTCGGCGTAGTTGCAGATGTAACCGTGAGTTTGATGGTCCTGCGCTCCCAGCACCGGCCATCTGATCATTTGTTCTGAGTTTTTCTCTGGGGTGGTTTTGTTTTATCTGAGTTTGCTGGTATGTCGCGCTTCAGTGCTGTGGTTCACTTGGCATGAACTAATGCGCGCCAGACACTCTTTGCTGGCTCAAAGCGTGCCCAGAAAAGCCTTTTTTGTTCTTTGGTGTTGTCCGGGCCGGTTGTAGGCGCTCCCGGCGCCGACAACCTAAAATTCGTCCTGAATTTTTCCCTGGATAGGTGGGACATTCTATTTTCAAACTCGTTTTTGGACATAAACGTGTTAGGCTGTATCAGATGTGTTTCGGATAAAAATCTCTATGGCGTAACGCCGAAAATTACCAGCAGCAAAAAGCAGAATGGAAACGAGCGGCGCTTTTTTGCTGCTAGTGATTGTTATGCCCTTTTAGCAGTTGCTCATAATTACATTAATGATCTTATCTTTTCGCTTTTGAATTATTTCTCTGCTCCAAATTTCGTTATTAGAAACAAGTCCCTTTACTTCACGCTGCTGTTCATTGTGAGTATATGTTTCCAGTTTTTTGGTGAGGGGAATATTACCAACAGCGCAATTATGCGACTTTGACAACAACAAATAATTTCCTAGGCAGTTCAAAAATTGATTCCTGAACTCTTCGTCATAATTGTCATAGCCATGAGGCTTGCTTTCGGGCTCAGTTGTAGGTGCAATATGTTCTAGTTCTGGACTGATGATTCTATCGAACCGAGTCTGTGAATAACCGGCTTTACCTTGTTTCTCCAAATGAATTTCATATTTCCAGAGCAGGTATTTTCCAACCGAATGGTTGATACCTCCCTGCAGGGACTCGTTCAATCTTTCATCGTTCCAATAGGCCCACCACCAGTCCGTTGTGGCCTTCATCCATTTAATGCGTTCAATTATTGGCGAAATATCTTTTTTGTTTTCGGTGAATTTCTCAAACACATCATTAATTCTTGAAGTAATATCAGCCCGCGTCCCTATCAAACGATGCCTAAGTACCAAAGACTCTAAAGACGAGCAAAGTTTTCCAATTTCATCAAGAGGCAAGCCATATCTGTACGCCTTGATTACAAATGGAAGCGCAACAGCTATTCCGCCTAGTGATATGAGAGAATGAATCCCAAAACTTTCTCTCTCATGTTTTCCAAAAAACTGTGATAGATGCTCAAAGCTCGTTGAGAACGACTTGATGAAATCAAGTGGATTTTCAATAGCCAACATCTTGTTGATTTTGTCTAAAGAGTTTGTTTCCCAGAGCGAGTTAAAGTAAACCCGCAAGGTATAGAGTAAGACATCATCTTCATTAATTCTGTATTCGATCGAGGAGATTGATTTGTAGATTTTTTCAAAACGCCTTTTGATTTCCTCAATTAACGACTCCACTTCGTCTTTACAGTTCCCATGCAGATGAACTTGATGCATGAACTGAGCTTTGACTATTTCAAGATTTGACGGTCGTTTTCCACGACTGTTTTGAAAGATAAACATCTGTATCGCCTCCGATTCATTTTGAACCGGGTGCGTGGTACAGGTTGCACCACCGACAATCGACAACATTTTTGTCAAATACCCTTCTGACTTGTCAGAAAGATGTTTCATGAAAAATTCGAATGCTCTGACAATTCGGTGTGACGACTCCGTTTCAAGGCCATTATAGTCAGACTTGTTTTGATCTATTACATAGTCAATGAATACTTGATTATCGTAGTCAACAGTCGAAAAGCGTATTGTGCTTCGCCTCTTAACCATATCTTCATAACAATCTTCTTCTTCCTCAGATAAAGCCCTTATGGATTTAAGCTTCGCAAATAGAGCAGATAAGAAAATGACAATGGTTGTTAAGCGTTGCTGGCCGTCTATTAAATTGAAATATTTTGTTTTTTCCTCAAAAAGGAAGTGACCAAAGTAATAAGGACTAATTGCATTACTTCTGCTGTATTCTTCTAAATCTGACACGAATACGTCTGTTTGCGTGTTTCTGTCTGATTTCTCTATCGGAGTATCCCACGAATATGCACGCTGATATGCAGGCACGACAATTTTGTTGCCAGCCATCATCTTTCTAATTGTTGTTGAAGCTTCCATTTTTTCTCCTATGCATAACGCTTGCAACACCAGCTAACTAAGAGCCAGAACGATTAGTTAGTCTGATGCTTGCTCTTGTTATATTCATTGTGAGTTACTATCAGCTTTTTTCCACTTCATAGTAATACCGAATTGCCATACAAAATTTTCGTACGTCTAATCTAATGCTCCAGCTATGCTGATTAAACGTACCTTTTAAAACACAAAACCCATTCCAGTGTTTTTTGGTGCTTTCATTACTTACTAGTTCCAACTCAAAAGCTTCAGCATGAATAATTTTATTACAACACTCTCTTAGTGAATATCTAAATTTCCCAGAAATCGCTTCAACTATATTTGGAAAATGTTCATAAGCTTCAATGTCTGATGAGTAAAACCCTTCCCCTTCTTCAGGTTTTTCATCAGGAGAGTATGTGTCCTTATATATTCTAGTTTGAGTTGCACATTGAATTAGCAATGAGCTAACATTTTCGTGCAACCAACCTAAATATTCGTCATAGGCAAAATCCAACTCAGTAATCTCATAATCATATTTTTTATCATTAGAATATGAGCCATGTAATGCCTCGATATAACTAAAGCTTCCCGATACAATTTATTCTAATAACATTGCATCACTGAAAATTTTATAAAAAAGTATCGTATGTCCCATAATGCTCGTTAAGAATATAACAGTGTCTTTTCAACAGACATTTTAGTTATAACATTTTAAGAAAATACAAACACCATCACAGTAAAAATGCTGTTTTATTGGCTTGTTCCCCTTAGCACTCACAAACTACAAATCATGTCTGTATAGTCGTAAATGCTCAATTAGGCTTATAATCTGCTATTAGAAAAAGTAGGTCAATAGCTGACATGAGTAAGTAGTCAGGGATCTATGGCTAGCTCGTTTAGGGGCAAAAACGAGTTTCGAGCCAAACTATTTCCTCATCCCCAGGGGAAAAATTCAGGACGAATTTTTAGGTTGTCGGCGCCGGGAGCGCCTACAACCGACCCGGACCACACCAAAGAACAAAAAGGGCTTTCTGGGCACTCTTTGGCCCAGCAAAGAGTGTCTGGCGCGCTGCATACCATGCCAAAAGAAACACTAAACTCAAGCGCGACATACCTTCATATCTCACTTGAAGCACTTCCCCTCAACATCCCAAAAACGCCAAAGAAACCCACTCCCAGAGGGAAAAATTCAGGACGAATTTTTAGGTTGTCGGCGCCGGGAGCGCCTACAACCGGCCCGGACCACACCAAAGAACAAAAAGGGCTTTCTAGGCACTCTTTGGCCCGACAAAGAGTGTCTGGCGCGCTGCATACCATGCCAAAAGAAACACTAAACTCAAGCGCGACATACCTTCATATCTCACTTGAAGCACTTCCCCTCAACATCCCAAAAACGCCAAAGAAACCCACTCCCAGAGGGAAAAATACATGGATGTATTTTCAGGTTGTCGGCGCCGGGAGCGCCTACAACCGGCCCGGACCACACCAAAGAACAAAAAGGGCTTTCTGGGCACTCTTTGGCCCAACAAAGAGTGTCTGGCGCGCTGCATACCATGCCGAGAAAACCACCGAACTCAAGCGCGACATACCTTCAACTCTACTGATATCCCGGTCCCCCACCTCCAACACGAAAAGACACCTTTGAAAATACCTCTCCCTGTCATATAACTATCAGTCTGTACACAAGATTCCCCCGCTACGTCAGTCAAAGGAAGCAACATGACGGAATATCTCATCTACGCCTTTATCTATCTGATCGCAGCCGTGATTGCCGTGCCGCTGGCGCAGCGCTTTGGCCTCGGCTCTGTGCTGGGCTACCTGATTGCCGGGGTGGTCATCGGGCCGGTGATTGGGTTAGTGGGTGAAGAAACCACCTCGATTCAACATTTTGCCGAGTTTGGTGTCGTGATTATGCTGTTTCTGGTCGGCCTGGAGCTGGAGCCAAAATCACTGTGGGCCATGCGGCACCGGCTCATCGGGCTGGGCGGGTTGCAGATTGGCCTGACGGCGCTGGCTTTTACCGGCGCGGGACTGCTTTTCGAACTCCCCTGGACGCTGGCGCTGGCCATTGGTTTGATCCTGGCGATGTCCTCCACCGCCATTGTGTTACAAACCTTCAACGAAAAAAGGCTGGGCCGGACTGAAGGCGGGAAAAATGCTTTTTCAGTACTCCTGTTTCAGGACATCGCCGTGATCCCCATGCTGGCGCTGTTACCGTTGCTGGCTTTGCCCGAGTTGATTGCGCAGGCACAATCCGCAACCGCGGTGGCGGCCGAACACCATGAAGAACTGAGCCTGGTCGCCGGATTGCCCGGCTGGTCTTATGGTCTGGTGATTACCGCCTCCATCGCCTTTGTGGTGGTTGGCGGCCATTACCTCAGCCGCCCTTTATTTCGCTTTGTTGCCAGCTCCGGTCTGCGGGAAATATTTACCGCCACCGCCCTGATGCTGGTACTGGGTGTATCCATTCTGATGAGTCTGGTGGGTTTATCGCCGGCACTGGGGACTTTTCTTGCTGGCGTAGTGCTGGCCAACAGTGAATTTCGCCATGAACTGGAATCCAACATTGATCCTTTCAAAGGGCTGCTGCTGGGCCTGTTCTTTATCACCGTTGGCGCCGGGATCAATTTCAGTATTCTGTTCAGCGAGTTTTTTACTGTGATTGGTCTGACACTGGGCATCATGCTGATCAAAGCGCTGGTGCTCTTCGTGCTGGCGTTGATTTTCCGGATTCGCAACAGTAACCGCTGGCTGTTTGCCCTGAGTCTGGCGCAAGCCGGTGAGTTCGGGTTCGTTCTGATCAGTTTCACCGTCCAGAATCATGTGCTGCCCCCGGCGCTGGCGCAAACCTTGTCTCTGGTGGTTGCGCTGTCGATGATGTTCACCCCCGGCCTGTTTATTTTCTACGACAAAATCATCTTGCCGCGCTTTGAGCATTCTTCCAACGAACGCGAAGCCGATACCATTGATGAGCAAGGCACAGTGATCATTGCCGGGATCGGCCGCTTCGGGCAAATCGTCAACCGCCTGCTGATCGCCAACGGCGTGAAAACTGTGGTGCTGGATCACCAGTCGACCATCATAGATACCATGCGAAGAATCAACACCAAGGCCTATTTTGGCGATGCCACCCGCCCCGACCTGCTGCACACGGCAGGCATTGAACAGGCCGCCATGGTGGTGGTTGCCATGGACAATCAGGAAAGCAGCATCATGCTGGTCAAACATATCAAGCACAGCTATCCGCAGGTCAAAATACTGGCCCGCGCCTATGACCGGGGCCACAGTTACCGCCTCCGTCAGGCGGGCGCCGATGTGATTGAATCTGAAACCTACCATTCCGCGCTGGAAATCGGCGCCGCCGCCCTGCGGGAACTGGGGCATCCGCCTCGTCTGGCCCAGCAACAGAAATCCGCGTACAAACGGGTCGATGATGAGCTCTCTGCCGGTCTCTATCAGGCCTGGCTGGGCGAGTCCAAAGAAGGGGAGCGGTTTGATAATAACTACCTCAAACTCTTCATGCAGTTTGAAGACAGGATCCACGAAGAAATGGCGTTTGAGCGTTCGAATCATGTTCCGGATCAGGTTCCGGATCAGGTTCGGGCTGGCACCGACCCGTCAGCAAAATAATCAGCAGAAGCAAGCAGATTTCTGTCTGTTTACCAACCTGAAATAAACAGGCATAGTCAGGCAATCGTTCATTGTTGATATGAAAGAAGGGTCCATGACGCTACCGCCTCGCTCAATTCTAGATTTAGCCCCTGTCGCTGAAGGGGCTGATTTCTCATCCACTTATGCGCGCTCTGTCTCTTTAGCACAACACGCTGAAAAGTGGGGTTACAAGCGCTTCTGGCTGGCTGAACACCACAATATGCCGGATATTGCCAGTGCCGCCACTGCTGTGCTGCTCAGCCATATCGGTGCGCAGACCAGTTCCATCCGCCTGGGTTCGGGCGGGGTGATGCTGCCCAATCATGCGCCACTGGTGATTGCCGAGCAGTTCGGCACCCTGGAGGCGCTGTATCCCAACCGTATCGATCTCGGGCTGGGCCGCGCGCCGGGCACCGACTACCCGACCATGCATGCACTACGCCGCGATCCGGATCGCATGGAGCCCAACTTTGATGAACTGCTGGAAGAGTTGCAGTTTTTCATGGGCCCGGTGTCACCCAATCAGCCGGTCAGAGCCTATCCTGGCTCCAACTCTTCAGTGCCGATCTGGCTGCTGGGCTCCAGCACTTACAGTGCCCGACTGGCCGGTATCAAAGGCCTGCCGTTCGCTTTTGCCTCTCACTTCGCGCCGGATGCCATGATGAACGCGATACAGATCTACCGTGAGCATTTTCAGCCCTCAGAGCAGCTGGATAAGCCGTATGTGATGATAGGCGTGAACATTATTGTGGCTGAAACCAATGAAGAGGCGCAGTATCTGGGCACCACGGAAAAGCAGAAGTTTCTCAATATGATCCGCGGCGTTCAGGGCAAAATTCCGCCTCCGGTCTGGAGCATGGAATCGGTATGGCTGCCCCATGAAAAGTACCAGATCGAGAAACAGCTGCGGGAATCCATTCACGGTGATCAGGACACTGTCCGGTCCCGATTGGCTGAGCTGACAGAAAGGACCCAGGCCGATGAGATCATGGCGAACGCCCTGATCTTCGATCAGGAGAAAAAGCTGCGTTCCTATGAGCTGCTGGCAGAGCTGTAATCATGGCCGGGCGTGGCGACACGCCCGGCTTCTTCTTATACTACCGGCGACGATTTTCTGAATACCGGCACCCTGGGCAACAGCAGCCCCAGAATCACGATTGCAATGCCGGCCAGCTGAAGCAGGGTGACCGCTTGTCCCATCATATAGGCGGTGAGCACCGCAAACACAGGCACAAAATTAAAGAACAGCGCCGCCGTTGGCGAGCCCAGCTCCCGGACACCATTCAGCCACAACAAATAACCGGCCACCGTGCCAAAGACACCAATATAAACCACTTCCGTCATACCGATGGCAGAACTGCTGAACAGCTCTGCAAACGGGTGGACTTCCGGCGTGGCCAGACACATCAGTCCAATCACAGTCGCGCCGCTGAGCATCCCGACAAATGTGTATGGGATAACCGGCATCCAGCGGCTGATGCCCTGACTACAGTAAGTGTAAAAACTCCAGGCCAACATGCCGCAGAAAATCATTTTATCGCCCTGATTGAATTGCATGTTGAGCAACGCGTCCAAGTGCCCGTTGGTGATCACCACCAGCACGCCCGATAAACTGACCACCAAACTGAGACATTGCAGCCGGGTCGGCAAAGTGCGCATCGCAACACAGGCCATGAGTGCCGTTGTCAGCGGACTGAGCGCCATAATCAGCGAACCATTGGTTGCCGCCGTATGTTCCAGCCCGGTAAAGAGTCCGAGGTTCAGGCCACCGACCCCTACGGCGCTGACAGCGACAACCCAGATCCATTGCCGGACGGTTAACGCAAAGCGCTCCGCCCCTATCACCAGAATGTACAGCGCCAGACAGACCGCCGCGATGGTAAAACGCCAGAATACCAGCGTGAGCGCATGCACTTCATTGAGTGCATGTTTACCGATAGGAAAGCAGCTGCCCCAGAAAAAGGTACAGATAATGAGCAGAACAACGGCTTTCATTGTTGATGAAGGATTCATAGTCACTCCGGATGACTTGTCACAAGATAATCGCTAGTCTATTGGTTTCATGTTCTGAATAAACAGGCATTATCAGCATGGTAAATACCAAATATGAAATCTAACTACTCTCTCGACGATCTGCGCTGTTTTTGTACTGTCGCCCTGCTGGGCAGCTTTAAAACTGCCGCCGCCCATTTAAGTATGCCACTGTCGACCCTCAGCCGGCGGATTCGTCAGTTAGAAACAGACCTGCAATTGCGATTACTGAACCGGGATGCCCACAGAGTGTCGCTGACCCATACTGGTCAGCAATATTTTGAACGCTCCAGCACTTTGTTTGATGAGCTGAGTGACATCGGGGAAGATCTGCACCGAGAAAAGCATGAGCCGAAGGGAAAAATCCGTATCAGTGCGCCGATCAATGCGGGCTCTCAGTTTCTGCGTGATATCTTTTTCGACTTCCTGCTGCAGTACCCTGATATTCAGTTAGATTTGCAGTTTTCCAACAGCCTGATTGATATTGAAGCCCAGGCGATGGACGTGGTCTTTCGTGTCGGCAACCCTGTCGTGGACAACTGGATAGCCCGCCCGCTCAAAGATATTCACTTCATTATCTGTGCCCATCCCGACTATCCGGTGCAAGAGATCACACACCCGGAAAGGCTGAGCGATCACCCGTCGATTCTCTGTCATCCCATGTCGCCCTGGCAGCTGGTGCATAAAGAGACAGGGGTGGAATATGATCACCAGCCCGTCAAAGGCCTGCGTCTGGAGGTTGACGAAATCCGCATGCTGACTCATGCCATCCAGTCAGGCCTGGGCATCGGTTATATGCCTGATTACTTTGCCCTTCCCATGATCGCTGACGGCGAACTCAGCCGAGTCCTGCCGGACTGGTGCAGCAAGCCCCGTACCCTGTTTATGCTCTACCGCGACCGCGATCATCTGCCGATGCGGGTGCGCTTGTTTGTTGAGTTTGTCATGGCGCGGTTTGAGGCAATGGCATGAGCCGTTCCCTGCTCTCGCACCACCTTACCAGCTTACGCAATCAATCATCAGCGCCTGAGAATCTGTTCAGCCACAGACGCGGCTTTTCCTGACAGGCTCAGCAAGACCATAAGCGCGGCAATGATGATCTGAAAACCGCTGAACTCTGCTGTCATGCCTGCGACCGACAAGCCCACGCCGATTAGCAGGTAGTACTGAAGCCCGAATAAGGCGCCCGCTGACCCGGCCTGCGCCTGATAGGCATGCAAAGACTGGCTGAGAATCGTTGGGATCCCCATGCCGTACCCCACCACAATCAGCAGCATAGGCAGCAAAAACCATATGCTGTCTTGTAAGATCACGACACCGGCAGCGCCTGCCAGCACCACACCCGAGGCCAGCTGAATCAGCACACGCTGCGCGCGCCCTTGGTGCAACCATTGCCGGTTGAGAAAACTGCCGGTGATGGTTCCGGCTGCCAGAACAAGGCCGCTGTAACCAAACACCTGCGGACTGTACCCCAGTCGCGCAAACACAAAAGGGCCCTGCAGATAATAAGAAAACAGCAACACATTGAATCCCGCCACCAGCATTGCATGCCGCCAGAGATGCGTATCAACAGCCATGCGTTTGCCCAGCGTCAGCACCGATGGCCGGGTAATAACATCCGGCCTGGTCTCAGGCAATCCCAGCAGACAAAGCAGCCATAAGCTGCCCGCCAGCAGGCTCAGCGCGGCAAAAACAGCCGGGTATCCGCCATACTCAGTCAGCACGCCCCCTGTCAGCAGGCCAATCACAGGGCTGACAGAAACACCAATCCCCACATAAGAGAACGCTTTGGCAAGCGCGGTGCGGTCATAGCTGTCCCTGAGCATGGTTTGTGTGACCACCGAGCCCACGGCAGCCCCAAAAGCGGCCAGTCCCCGGCACAGCAACAACAACTCAAACTGCTGCGTCTTCATCGCAGCCAGTGTCGCCACGCCGTAGACCGTCAGCCCCGCCAGCATGGCTTGACGACGGCCAATCCAATCCGACATCAGGCCCCAGAACACAACCCCTGCCGCAAACGCGGTGAAGTAAACAGACAGTGTCTGACTGGCAACAGATACCGACACACCAAAACCAGACGCAAGATCCGGGAGGGCCGGGCTGTAGATGGTCTCAACTATCTGGGGGAACATGATCAAAACCACCATCAGCCACAACGCAGGAGGTGTATTCATTATTTTTCGCTCATCTGAAGAAAAGATGCGCCAAGTCTACTCAATCCTGATAATGTCCCAATAACATCACTCAGACAAAAAACATCAAGATAAAGACACATGGCCTTGATCGATCAATCGACCAGTTTCGATGCAGATGATTTTGAAAACGAGGTGATCGGCATTGCCGCCCGGCTGGGCAAGCATGACTCAGGGATGCACAGGCACCGGAAAGCACAGCTGCTCTATGCCCCGCAAGGATGTATGAACATTACCCTGAACGGGATGCGCTGTGTGTTACCGCCGACCCGGGCGGCATGGATTCCGGCCGGTACGCTACACTGTGCGGAAATGTATCAGGTGGTGGAATATCGTTCGCTCTATTTTGATCCCCGACTCACCACCCACCTTGAGGACAGAGTAAAAATTATTGAGGTGAATCCACTGCTGCAGGCCCTGATTGAACGCATGGCTTTCTGGCCGTGGAACACCCCCGGTGACAGCATGCAACGGACACACGCCTTATTTTTTGAGGAGCTGCATCATGCCCGTGAAGCTTATTTATCCCTGCCTTTGCCATCAGACAGACGACTGACGGCATGGCTCAGTGCCCTGCACCGGGATCAGCAAAATGCCCCGTCACTGAAGATGTTAAGTGAGCAGATTGGCGCCAGCAGTAAAACCATCAGCCGGCTGTTTATCCGGGAAACCGGGATGCCTTATCAGGACTGGCGCCAGCAATGGCGGTTACTGAAAGCCATTGAACTGTTATCTGCCGGGCTTCAGGTGAATGACGTGGCGTACCGGCTTGAATTTTCCAGCGACAGCGCCTTTATCGCGTTTTTTAAACAGCAAACCGGGCAGACCCCGCTGCAATATCTTCGTACCGGACACTGAATCGGCGGTGAAACATTCAGATTTCAAACGCTTCAAACTGCCAGATAATCCCGCAGTTCTGCTCGCCCGGGCAGACGTTCATCAGGGTCTCTGCCGACCCTGATTTCTGCTCGGACAGATTATTCAGAACGACCGGATTGAGCAGGTACTGCCAGGCTTCTCCATTGTAGTGTGAAGCCTCCCGAGGGGCCTGAAACAGCCTCTCGGGTGACAATGGGCAGTCAAGCACAGGAAACAGGCTGACTGCACTGCACAGCAGTATACCAACGCATGTATCCTGCCAGATCTCACTCATGATGCCTCTTGAACGCTTTCCGGTGCAGGAGACTGTGTTGCCGCCGGGGCTTTTTGCTCTGCGCGTTTTGCCAGCAGGTAATAAAACAGCGGTGTCAGCAACAGACCAAACACAGTGACCCCAATCATGCCGGAGAAAACCGCCACCCCCATGGCCTGACGCATCTCGGCGCCTGCACCGGTGGAGTACACCAGCGGTGCCACCCCCATGATAAAGGCGATGGACGTCATCAGAATCGGACGCAGCCGCAGCCGGCTGGCTTCCAGAATCGCGTCTTTCACCGAATAGCCCCGATCCTGCAGCTCCTTGGCGAACTCCACGATCAGAATGGCATTCTTGGTGGCCAGCCCGACCAGCACGATAAAACCGATCTGGGTCAGAATGTTGTTATCGCCGCCGTAGAGCACCACCCCGCTTAAGGCCGACAGCAAGGTCAGCGGAATAATCAGAATGATCGCCAGTGGCAAACGGACACTTTCATACTGCGCCGCCAGGACCATGAACACCAGCAGGATCACCAACGGATAGACATACAGGTTAGAATCACCGGTGATCATCTGCTGATAAGTCAGTTCGGTCCACTCGTAATCCATGCCCCGCGGCAGGGTGTCCGCCAGAATTTTTTCAATCGCCGCCTGCGCTTCCCCGGAGCTGTAACCCGGTGCCGGTCCGCCATTGATTTCAGCCGTCATAAAGCCGTTGTAGTGCATCACGCGATCCGGCCCGGCGGTATCTTTCACATGGATGAAAGAGTCAATCGGCACCATATCCCCCTGCGCATTGCGGACTTTGATCTGGCCCACCTGCGCGGCATCCTGACGATACGCCTGATCGGCCTGCATGTTGACCTGATACGTGCGGCCATACAGGTTCAGATCATTGACGTAGGTTGAGCTGAGATACCCTTGCAGGGTCTGGAAAAGCATGTCCAGATTCACGCCCTGCTGCATGGCCTTGGTTCGGTCAACCTCAATATCCAGCTGCGGCACATTGACCTGATAGCCGGAAAAAACACCGGCCAGCTCAGGGGTCGCTGCCGCTTTTTGCATCACCGCCATGGTCGCCTGATGCAAGGCTTCAAAGCCCAGTCCGTTTCTGTCTTCAATCTGCAGCCGGAATCCGCCTATGGTGCCAAGGCCCATGACAGGTGGCGGCGGAAAGACCGCAACGAACGCCTCTTCAATCCCGGCATACTGCTGATTGAGCCGGGCAGCAATCGCGCTGGCACTGGCCGCCGGGTCCTGACGCTGATCAAAATCATCCAGCGTCACAAACACGATGCCGCTGTTGGACGCATTGGTGAAACCATTGATGCTCAGCCCGGGGAAACCCAGGGTGTTCGTGACACCGTCCTGTGCCTGAGCCAGCTCAGACATCTTTTCCAGCACCGCTGCGGTGCGATCCAGCGAGGCAGCATTGGGCAATTGCGCAAAGGCAATCAGATACTGCTTGTCCTGCGCCGGGATATAACCGGTTGGCGTGGTGGCAAACTGATACCCGGTGAATCCTACTAACGCGACATACGCCACCGAAGCAATAGCACCGGCCCGGATCACTTTGCGGACCACCACACCATAGCCACCTGACAAGGCACTGAAAAAGCGATTAAAGGGATTGAACAGCCAGCGGCCGAACAACCGGTCCATACCACGGGTCAGCCAGTCTTTCGGCGCATCATGACCTTTGAGCAACAGCGCCGATAACGCCGGGCTCAGGGTCAGTGAGTTGATCGCAGAAATAAAGGTCGAAATGGTAATGGTCAGCGCAAACTGCTTGTAGAACTGGCCGGTCAGACCGGTCATAAAGGCCGTCGGAATAAACACCGCCGCCAGCACCAGCGTGGTAGCCACGATCGGCCCGGTGACTTCGCGCATCGCTTTAACTGTGGCATCAACCGGAGACAGGCCTTCACTGATGTTCCGCTCAACATTTTCGACCACCACAATGGCATCATCGACCACAATCCCGATCGCCAGTACCAGGCCAAAAAGCGACAGCGCATTGAGGGAGAAGCCCATCAGCAGCATAAAAGCGAAAGTACCGATCAGCGACACAGGTACCGCCACCAGCGGAATGATCGACGCCCGCCAGGTTTGCAGAAACAGCACCACCACAGCGACCACCAGCAAGACGGCTTCCAGCAGGGTCTGAATCACAGCTTCAATGGAGCCGCGCACAAAAACCGTCGGATCATAGGCAATTTCGTAAGAAACCCCTTCCGGGAAATCTTGCGACAAACGCGCCATCGTCTCGCGCACATCATTAGAAATCTGAATCGCATTCGAGCCTGCGGCCTGGAAAATACCGATGGCGGCAGCATCCTGATTATCCAGCGTGGAGCGCAGCGCATAGGAATCCGCGCCCAGCTCAACCCGCGCCACATCTTTCAGGCGGCTGATCTCCCCCTGCTCGCCGACGCGGATGATGATGTTTTCAAATTCCTCAACTGTCGAGAGGCGCCCTTTGACATTAATCAGTAACTGGTAATCCGAATGGCTTGCTGGTTGAGTCCCCAGACTGCCGGCCACCGCCTGCTGGTTCTGCTGGCGGATCGCTTCGGCAATGTCTGCCGGGGTCAGGTGCAGCGCAGCGACCTGATTGGGATCCAGCCAGACCCGCATGCTGAAGTTGCCGGCACCAAAGGAACGCACCGAGCCGACACCACTGACTTTCGCCAGTTCATCTTTGACCTTGAGATTGGCAAAGTTGGACAGATACAGCATGTCATAGCGATCATCCGGCGAGAACAGGTGCACCACCATGGTCAGATTCGGTGATGATTTTTCCGTGACCACGCCCAGCCGCTGCACCTGCTGTGGCAGACGCGGCAGCGCCCGGTCGACCCGGCTTTGCACCTGAGACACCGCCAAGTCCACATCGGTGCCGATAGCAAAAGTAATGGTCAGCGTCATCATGCCGTCTGCGGTGGACTGCGACGACATGTACAGCATGTTTTCCACCCCATTGATTTCCTGCTCCAGCGGCGAGGCAACGGTTTGAGCAATCACCCCCGGATTCGCGCCGGGATAATTGGCCGTGACCACCACAGTCGGCGGTACCACTTCCGGGTATTCAGTCACCGGCAACTGCCAGACCGCGATGCTGCCGACGATGACAAACAGCAGCGACAACACAGAAGCAAATACCGGTCTGCGGATAAAAAATTGAGAAAACATAGTCTGTCCTGATTACTGGGCGTCGGTCGGTTGGCGGGCGGTCAGCACATGGCTTCCTTCCGCATTGCTGTCTTCCGGGTGCCACTGCTGGTCGCGGTGAATATCAGCCAGCTGATCCGGGGTGGCCATCTCCACCACTTTCGGTGCAACCTGCATCCCCGGCCGGATCTTCTGCAGTCCGCTGACCACAATTCTGTCCTCTGCCGTCAGACCGGACTGCACCACACGCAAACCAGCGACTTTCTCACCCAGGGTCACTGGCTGATAGGTCACCACATTGGCGTCATCCAGCTTGAGGACATACTTCCGGTTGAGATCGGTGCCGACGGCTTTTTCATCAATCAGAATGGCGTCATAAGGTTTGCTGGCAATCAGACGCAAACGGGCAAACAGGCCGGGCATCAGCGTCTGCGCTTCGTTCTCAAAGGTGGCCCGCATCCGAATCGAGCCGGTCTGCTGATTAACACTGTTGTTGATAAAATCAATATGGCCCTGAAATGCATAACCGCCGTCGCCGGACAAGGCCATGCTCACCGGGCTGGCATCACGGGTTTCCGTCACGCGTACCAGATGATTGCGGACATAATTGAGGTACGTTTGCTCATCCACATCAAACCAGGCGTACATCTGATCGGTCGATACGATGGTCGTCAGCTCGCTCTGGCCACTGGTGACATAATTGCCCTGGGTGATCTGGGCATGTGAGACTCTGCCGTCAATCGGCGACACGACCTGGGTGAAAGACAACTGCAAACGCGCATGCTTCAGCGACGCTTTCAGTGCATCCAGCTCGGCCCTGGCCTGCTGTAACGCAGCCTGGCGGTTGTCATAGACATCAGCAGAAATCGCTTTGGTGGCATTGAGCCGTTTAGCGCGGACAAACTCACTCTCAGCCAGTGTTAACTGGCTCTGCAAACTGGCCTGCTGCGCTTCAAGCCGTTCGACTTCAGCGCGAAACAGACGATCGTCAATGCTGAACAGCACATCGCCCTCGTGAACCAGATCCCCTTCGCGGTAAGCCACTTCGGTCACATAACCGGAAACTCGGGGTTTGAGCACCACAGTCTCAGGGGCCTGCAGGCGACCTGTGTATTCATCCCACTCGGTGATACGTTCACTGAGCACAGTCGCCACACTGATGGCCGGTAGCGGCGGTGATGCCGGAGAGTCATTGCCAAACGCTGTCCCGGAGGCAGACAGCAGAAAAACAGACGTGCCAGCAAGAAGCTGTTTCCTGAACACGTTTCTGAATGGGGTGAATAAGGTCATCAGGCAATCCTCTCTGACTTTGATACGCGAAAATCGAAAAATGCAATGTCTTACCCGACCCTCCACAGAAGGATCGGATGTCACCTTGTCATTCTATGTTCCATTCAGCGTATTGATATTGTCGAAAGCTCGGAGAAGATTGCCTATTTCTACAAACAGCCAGATTCAATAAGCAACCATGCCAGTACCGCTACAAATAACAGATGTTTGAGTCCAGCAAAGATCATTAAGCGCCACGCCTGCCATCTTGCCTTTTTCTACACAATCCTTGCCTAATCCTCTAATTGTCATTCTGAGGTAAAACAGTGGCAGTGCGCTTGCCTTATACTCTATAGTCGCATGTGGATGAGAAATGGTGAGTGACACAATGACGGGTATCCAACAAGAATTAATCAACCTGGTGAATCAGCATATTGACGGGCCGGGACTGACCGAAACGGCGCTGCCGGACATTAAACTGATGCACAGCACGGAAAACTCCTCCTGCTCGCCAAGCATCTACAGCCCGATGTTGTGTTTACTGTTGCAGGGTGAAAAGCGCATTACGGCCGGGGCGCGTGAATTGTTACTGACAGAAGGCGATTTATTACTGGTGCCTGTCATGATGCCGGTTGTCGGCGAGATCCTGCGTGCTTCAGAACAGCAGCCCTACATCGGCATCAGCATTGCACTGGATCTCAAGGAGCTGACAGATTTACTGATCATCATGAACGAACCGCCCGAAGCCATCACCAAGTGCCCTTACTGCATCAGAACCGTGGCTTCTGATGAGGAAATGCTGTCGGTGTTCAAACGTTACCTGGCCTTGCTCGACCATCCGGAAGATGTTCCCGTCATGTTGCCTTTATTAAAGCGGGAACTCATGTTCAGGCTGCTGAAAAGCCCGGTCGGGGTTCAGCTTCGCCAGTTCTTGCTGCGGGACACCCAGGCCAACCGCATCAGCAAAGTTGTGGAGCTGATTCAGCAACGATTTAAAGAACCGATCCGGGTGCAGGAGCTGGCCGATATGGTTCATATGAGCCAGTCTTCGCTGTTCAACGCCTTCAAAGCGGTAACATCCATGACGCCGTTGCAGTTTCAGAAACAGCTCAGGCTCAATGAAGCGCGCCGGATCATGCTGCAAGACGGCATAGATGCCTCTGCAGCCAGCTACCGGGTCGGCTATGAGAGCCCGTCCCACTTCAACCGTGAATACAGCCGCTTGTTTGGCATCCCGCCGATGACGGACATCAGCCGCCTGCGAGGTCACAAGCCGCTGATGGAAGACAGAGTACAGTGATCCCTTGATCCACTGAATTGGTCGGTCAGGACACCGAAAAACCATACAAAAAGTGGCAGACGACGCTGCCACTTCAAAGCCTGTTGTTTCTGTGTGACTTCTGAAAAACGCAGACTGAATCTATCAGGGCTTCAATTGAAGCACAGCATCAATATCCGCGGCGCTGTGTCGCTCGGGCAACACTTCCCAGACTTCACCGGACGTTCTGTTCACAATCCGGCCGCGCTGTACTGCCGGGCGTTGTAAAATGGCTTTCGCCCATCGCTGGACATGCGGGTAACTGTCGGCATCGAGAAACTCCGCGGCATCATAGGCATAGCCCAGCACCAGATTACCGTACCAGGGCCAGATCGCCATATCAGCAATGCTGTATTCTTCTCCGGCGATAAAAGTGTTGTTTGCCAGTTGCTTATCCAGCACATCCAGTTGGCGTTTGGTTTCCATGGTGAAGCGATTGATCGGGTATTCGAACTTCTCCGGTGCATAGGCATAAAAGTGCCCGAAGCCACCCCCAGATAAGGCGCAGAGCCTTGCAGCCAGAACAACCAGTTCAGCACTCGGGTACGCTCGGCAATATCGACCGGTAAGAAGTAGCCGAACTTTTCCGCCAGGTAGACCAAAATAGAACCGGACTCAAACACATTGACTGGGCTTGGCCCGGACTGATCCACCAGGGCCGGGATTTTTGAGTTTGGGTTGACCGCCACAAAGCCTGAGGAGAACTGATCACCATCGCCGATGTTAATCAGGTGGGCATCATACTCGGCATCGTTCACCCCCAGTGCCAGCAGCTCTTCTAGCATGATGGTAATTTTCTGGCCATTGGGTGTGGCCAGGGAATAAAGCTGGAGAGGATGGGCCCCCACAGGCAATGCCTGCTGATGCCTGGCACCGGAATCAGGGCGGTTGATACTCGCCCACTCACCGCCGTTTTCCGCATCCATCGTCCAGACTTTCGGTGGTACATATTCATTTGCCATTCTTGATAACCTCATTCAATAACGTCGACCCTGACTGATAGATATAGGGTCATTTCTCACCAAATCACAGCCTTATCGGCCATTGGGTTAGAACTTTTTGACGCTTAACGCGTTCCACAAAGTATATAGGCCAATGACAAGGTTATCAGAATGCGCCTTTGTCTATCCTGTCGCAGGATAAGCACCCAAGCGTACAGTCCATTTCACCCGGCCACTGCTACTCGCGATTTCATTCGCTCTTTGACTGACAGACTCAGACCGGCTCACCGGCCGAAAATTACCTGCCTTATCCAACGCTGTCCCACCGATATAACACTCAGGCTGCATTCCTCTTCATTTGTTCATTTCGGATTCATGACGGAATCAAGCTGAAAAAATACAAAGGATTTCACTCATCACCAGCCATTATACTTCAACGAACCTGTTATTAATGATCAACAACCTTCCCTGTCATCGCTGCTTCCGGCTGCAGATGATTCACTGAGAAGAATAAATCGGAGTTATAAAATATCAGTGGGTTAAAATAGACAGAGAAGATTGAAATCAGCTGCAAAAACCAGTCAAAAACATGGAGAAAGTGACGAGCTATCATCTCAATACTTTACGAATTATTTATTTTTAATTAACCATTCAATTAAAAATAAATATCTTTTCTAAAGCATGAACAATTCCCTTTAAAATAATGTCAACCCATTTATAGTGATTATCTGAGACATCATAAAACCTGCCGAATAATCGTGACTCAAGTCACACCAAAAGACATTGCACCGACGAATTACTTTAATAAAAACAATAATATTGTCAGGGTATTAAAGGACTGAAACTGAAAATTGCCACTGTGCAACCGGATAAAAATCATAATGAACCGTGTACTAAAAATATCACGGGGTGATTCATTTTTGTCTGAAATGGCTTTAACGCATTCCAAAAGGAGGGACGTGATGTTGATTCACCGTCATATCAAGAAAATTGCTGCAATGTCTTGTGTTGCTGCAACTTTAGGGTTTTCCACTCTGGCTCATGCAGATACCTGGCGTTACGCTCATGAAGAATATGAAGGCGATGTACAAGACGTTTATGCGCATAAATTTAAAGATTATATTGAAGAGCACTCTGACCATAATCTGAAAATATACCGCTTTGGTGAACTGGGTGAATCAGACGATATTATGGAGCAAACCCAGGCGGGTATTTTGCAGTTTGTGAACCAGTCTCCCGGCTTTACCGGCTCGCTCATTCCTGAGGCACAAATCTTTTTTATTCCTTATCTGATGCCAACCGATATGAAGGCCGTAATCAATTTCTTCAAAACCAGTAAGGCAGTGAATCACAACTTCCCTGCGCTGTATGAAGAACAAGGCTTAGAGTTGCTGAAGATGTACCCTGAAGGCGAAATGGTGATGACGGTGGATGAACCCATTACCTCTCCGGCAGAGTTAAAAGGCAAAAAAATCCGTGTCATGACCAACCCGCTGCTGTCCTCCACCTATGAGGCCTTTGGCGCCACTCCGACCCCACTGCCTTGGGGTGAAGTGTACGGTGCGCTGCAAACCAACATGATTCAGGGCCAGGAAAACCCGATCTTCTGGATTGAATCCGGTGGTTTGTACGAAGTCTCACCCAACCTGATCTTCACGCACCATGGCTGGTTCACCACAGCTTCCATGGCAAACAAGAAATTCTTTGAGGGCCTGTCGGACGAAGACCAGAAAATGGTCCGGCAAGCGGCGGAATATGCGTTCAGCGAGACCATGAAACACATTACGGGTCTGGCGGAGAAATCCCTCGCTAAAATCGAGCAATCCAGTGACGATGTCACGGTAACACGCTTGTCTGCCGAGCAAATTGCCAAATTCAAAGCACGTGCACCTCAGGTAGAAAAAACCTTTATTGAAATGACAGGGTCGGACGGTCAGGAACTGCTGGACCAGTTCAAAGCTGACTTAAAAGCTGCTCAACAATAATAAAGTCGTACGAGGTACCGCCTGACCGGCGGTACCTTACTGTTTGAGGAAGTCGTTATGTCCGATTCCGAATCTCTGGAATACCACTCGGAATTGCCCGGTGTGATCGGTAAAGTCGATACACTGATCAGTAAAATTGAATCCTTCATGCTTGCCGCAGGCGTGCTGCTCATGGCCCTGAACACCTGCGTGAATGTGGTGGCACGGTTCGGCTTTGGCCAGGGCCTGTTCTTCTCCGGCGAAATCAATCGCATACTCATCATTCTGATCACGTTTGCCGGTATTGGCTATGCCGCCCGCCATGGCCGCCACATCCGTATGTCGGCAATGTATGACATGCTGCCTTATAAGGGCCGGAAAACTGTGATGATCCTGATTGCAGTGATCACGGCCGCGATCATGTTCCTGCTGGCTTATTTTTCCTACCTGTATGTGATGTCTGTTTATGAGCGGGGCCGTATTTTACCGGCATTAAGTTTTGAAATCTGGTGGATCTATATCTGGGTTCCGCTGGGATTTGCTGTCACTGGAGTGCAATACCTGCTGACCGCCTATAAAAATGCAACCAGCCCGGAAATCTACCTGTCCACCGGTGTGCTTGATCAGTACAAAGATAATGAAAATGACATACAGAATTAAAAATGAAGTATAAAAGGTATTCACCATGGCAATGACCTTAATGCTGATCATGATCGTGATGCTGTTGACCGGCTTCCCTATGATGATCCCTCTGATTACCGCCGCCCTGACCGGTTTCTACATGATGTTTGGCGGGATGGATCAAATGGATACTTTTATCCAGCAAGTGCTGGGCGGGATCCGGCCGGCCTCACTGATTGCCGTCCCTATGTTTATTCTGGCTGCTGATATCATGACCCGCGGCCACTCCGCCAACCGCCTGATCGATTTAGTGATGACCTTTATCGGCCATATCCGGGGTGGTTTGGCCATCAGTACCGCAGCTTCCTGCACCTTGTTCGGCGCAGTTTCAGGCTCCACCCAGGCCACTGTGGTCGCCGTGGGGTCCACCCTGCGTCCCAAACTGCTCAAAGCCGGCTACAGCGATTCTTTCTCACTGGCCCTGATCATCAACGCCAGTGATATTGCCTTCCTGATCCCGCCCAGTATCGGGATGATCATTTATGGTGTGATTTCGGAAACCTCGATTGCTGAGCTTTTCATCGCCGGCGTCGGCCCCGGCCTGATGATTCTGGTGTTCTTTTCTCTGTATTGTCTGGCTTACGCCACCATCAACAATGTACCAACAGAAGCACGGGCGAGCTGGCCTGAGCGCATTAAGGCCGCGAAAAAAGCCATCTGGCCGCTGATGTTCCCGGTGATCATCGTCGGCGGGATCTACGGCGGCATTTTCAGCCCGACTGAAGCCGCAGCCGTGTGTGTGCTTTACGCCGTGTTTCTGGAGTTCATTGTTTTCCGCTCACTGGACAGTAAAGACATATACGCGATTGCCAAATCCACCGGCTTGATTACGGCCGTTGTTTTCATTCTGGTCGGCGTGGGCAATGGCTTTTCCTGGATTATTTCTTTCGCACAGATTCCGCAAATGATCCTCGAAGCAGTCGGCATTGATGAAATGGGTCCGCTCGGCGTGCTGGCATCTATCTCGGTGGCTTTCTTCATCGCCTGCATGTTCGTCGACCCGATTGTGGTGATTCTGGTGCTGACGCCAATTTTTGCGCCGGCCATCGAAGCCACCAATCTCGATCCGGTGCATGTCGGGATCATTATTACTCTGCAGGTGGCCATTGGCTCTGCCACGCCACCGTTTGGTTGTGACATCTTTACCGCCATTGCAATCTTTAAAAAACCGTATTGGGAAGTGGTACGAGGGACCGGCCCCTTTATTGCCATCCTGCTACTGTCTGCCGCCCTGCTTGTGGTTTTCCCTGAAATTGCTCTGTTCCTGAGGGATATTGCATTCGCAGAGTAACCAGCAACAGCTTAACGTCTGTGCTCTGCTCAGGCAGTCTGTCAGCCAATCAATTGACCCTTTCTGACAGACTGTCTGCCCGGTAAACCTTCCCTCCAGCGCTTCCCCCAATGCCATTCGCTCACCCGAAAGCGCACAGTTTTCTCTATCCCGGAAAAAGAAACCGGTTACAGAAACCGGTTACATTTATGCACTGGATGATCTACACTGCCCTCAGGTTCCAATATTGATCCTGAGATCATTTTGCCAGCACAAGGGGGTTACAGATGTCACAACAAGGCTTTCCAACGGATTTTCTCTGGGGCGGCGCCGTGGCTGCTCATCAGGTCGAAGGGGGCTGGGATCAGGGCGGCAAAGGCGTCAGCGTCGTCGATGTGCTGACCAAAGGCGCCCATGAAGTGCCGCGAGTGATCACCGAAACGGTAGAAGCGGATCGTTTCTATCCCAACCATGAAGCGGTTGATTTCTATCACAGGTACAAAGAAGACATTGCGCTGTTTGCTGAAATGGGCTTCAAATGCTTCCGGACTTCCATTGCCTGGACACGCATTTTTCCCAATGGCGATGAAAAAGAACCCAATGAAGCCGGGTTGCAGTTCTATGACGACCTGTTTGATGAATTGCTCAAACACGGGATAGAACCTGTGATCACCCTGTCTCACTTTGAGATGCCGAACCACCTGGTAAAACACTACGGCAGCTGGCTGAACCGCGAGGTTGTCGATTTCTTCGTGACCTTCAGCCGGGTCGTGATGGCGCGTTATCAGCACAAGGTGAAATACTGGATCACCTTCAACGAAATCAATAACCAGCGCAACTGGAAATTGCCTATCTGGGGTTACTGTAACTCAGGCATGATCTACAGCGATCATGACAATCCGGAACAGGTGATGTATCAGGTGTTACACCATCAGTTTCTCGCCAGCGCAAAAGTGGTGAAACTGGGCCATGCCATCAACCCGGATTTCAAAATCGGCAGCATGATTCACATGATGCCGCTCTACCCGGCCACTTGCCACCCGGATGACGTATTGCTGGCGCAAGATCTGATGCGGCAGAAATACCTGTTCAGTGACGTTCAGGTAAGGGGCTATTATCCCAGCTACCTGCGCAAAGAGTGGGAACGCAAAGGCATCGCGGTTGAGATGCAGGCAGGCGATGAGGCCATTTTGCGCGAAGGCTGCGCCGATTATCTGGCCATCAGCTATTACATGACCAACATCGTCTCGGCGAAAAAAACCAGGACGGCGAAACCACTTCCCTGTTTGAGGACAGTCAGCTAAACCCTTACCTGCCGGCTTCTGACTGGGGCTGGCAAATCGACCCCGACGGCCTGCGTGTTGCGCTGTCTGATCTGTACGAACGCTACCAGAAACCTATCTTCATTGTCGAAAACGGATTTGGTGCCATTGATCAGGTTGAAGAGGATGGCACCATCAATGACGACTACCGGATTGATTATCTGAGTGCGCATATCCGGGCCGTGAAAGAAGCCATTTCGATGGAAGGGGTCGATGTGATGGGTTACACCCCTTGGGGCTGTATCGACTGTGTGTCATTTACAACCGGCGAATACCGGAAACGCTACGGCTTCATTTATGTCGATAAGCATGATGACGGCAGTGGCACCCTGGCACGGTCGAAGAAAAAGAGTTTCTTCTGGTACCAGAACGTCATCGCCACCAACGGTGAAAGCCTGTAACGACGGATAAAGCATTCTAACAACAGCGAAAGTTCGCTACACTCGCCATCCGGCCGCGGCTGACTGCCCGTGGCCGGATGATAAAGAGGACAGGCAATGGCAACCATAAACGATGTGTGTAAAGCAACGGGCTATTCCAAAGCCACAGTGTCACGTGTTCTCAATGGCACCGGGCAGGTCAAAGCGGCGACCCGCGACGCTGTGCTGGCGGCGATGCAAACCCTCGGCTATCAGCCCAATACGCTGGCACAGGCGCTGGCAACCAATACCTCAAATACCATCGGCCTGATTCTGCCTCACTTTCAGAGCAGCTATTTTGGCAGCATTCTGCACCATGCCGAGCAAAGCACTCAGCAGGCCGGTAAAAAGCTGTTGGTGGTCAACAGCCGCAACACCGCCGACGGTGAACGGGAAGCCGTTGCCACGCTAGCCAATCAGCGCTGTGATGCAATATTGCTCTACAGCCGCCATTTAACCATGGGCGATCTGGCTGCTCTGCAGCAGCGCGTACTGCCACCGTTGATCATCCTGAACCGTCAGTCTGAAGAAAATACTCTGCACAGTTTCGGCTTGGATCAGCGCCAGCTGGCAGCCATTGCCATGCAGCACCTGCTTGATCTCGGCCACCGCAACATTGCCTGTATTACTTCCCCGCTGGCAAGCGAAACCGGTCAGATCCGCTATGCGGTGTATCAGCAAATGCTGGAGCAGCACCAGATCACCCTGCAGCCCGGCTGGGTTTGTGAAGGCACCAACACCCTGGCGAGCGGTTATCAGGCGGTGGAACAACTCCTCAGCCGCCGGCAGAACGTCAGCGCTATTTTTGCCTGTAACGATGACATGGCAATCGGCGCGATCCGGGCATTGTACGATCACGGCCTGCGTGTGCCGCAGGATGTCTCAGTGATGGGGATTGATAATGAACCTGCTGCCGCTTATGCCATTCCCAGCCTGACCACCGTCTCCTTACCGATTGTCCGGCTCACGCAGGACGCCATGACACTGGCGATAGCCTTAGCCAATAAAGCGCCCGCCCACACGCACCACCAGACCTATACCGGGGCGCTGGTGTTGCGTGAATCGACCCAAGCCCTGACCTCGGCTCACTCATCGTACTGACTGCGACATATAGAATGGCCTGCCCTGCTTTAGCCTGACAGATTTCTAACGACGCAGATTCTGTAGCAAGCAGGGCTGATGCCAGACCTTTAAATTTCAAATCACACCATCGTCTGTCATCCATCAACATCACCGGCGCTATTCTGCCGATGCCGTTTCATCACTTATTTGACTGGACGTCAGTGTGTATCGCTTTATTTCATAATAATCGGGGCGCTTATCTGTTGCAGGCAATGCACCTTCAAAAGAGGCACGTGACGGATCAATGCCAAGCGCTGTTTTGATAGCCCGATATCTTTCATCATCCAGATCTTCCAATCCGAAAACGATTCGGACATCCAGATTGCTGGCACGGTAGACCTCAATAATTTGTGTCATCATCTCCGTTAATTCAGGCGCTTTGGCATCTTGATCGAATTTCTTTAATCGATATTGAGGTCCGGATTGATATTCAGCCTGATTATCCGGATCAAACCGACTGGCTTCCGATTCGAACTCCAGCTCAAACCTGCCGTATTGAGTCATGATCGTGCCATCTCTTTCTTCCTCAACAGGCTTTTCGTAATACAGAATCAATGCATCACGGTCTGTCATCGGATGGCTGGTTTGGCGCCACAGAAAAAATCGCCGAACTCGAAAAGACCACTGACGCTCCCTTTTTCGCCACACCATTTCTTTTTTGCGTAATACGGACCATAGGCTCAGTAAAGCCGTCAGGTACTGCACCGGAAAATAAGGAAACAGCACAATCAATACAACAGACGCCAGGAAAAAGACCAAACCAACAGGCCTGTGCCAGACACTCAAGTTACAGGTGACGATATCGTCGTATTTATTTTTTTGCTTTGCCATGCCAACTCCACGATTTAAAAGACAGCGTCACCTTAAAA
The DNA here is from genome assembly GCF_037162255.1 of Photobacterium sp. Hal280. Taxonomy (NCBI): domain Bacteria; kingdom Pseudomonadati; phylum Pseudomonadota; class Gammaproteobacteria; order Vibrionales; family Vibrionaceae; genus Photobacterium; species Photobacterium sp. Hal280. Next base: position 1,097,344 of record NZ_JARLUO010000005.1, on the reverse strand, counting down.
GCGCTACCGATGCGCCGCCGATGCGATTCAACTTTCCCAGCGCTGCAACGTCACACATGATGCGTTGAAAAATGATTGATAACCCTCAAGAAAACTGATTTCAAAAAGCTCAATCAAAATGAAGGCGACTGGATGAGGCCATTCATTGATTCATATTCCCTCAATACAAACCATGTTCAGATGCGACATCTTCTTTTTAACTGCCTCAGATGCGTCCGATTGACAAATATTCTCGTGAGAACCGACTGGGCTTGACTTGTTTCCACAGGCGATTGGAAACCCTTCTATCGCTTCCATTGAATCGGAAAGCATAGAACGCACTCAGGTCCAGCAATTCTGCTGTCCCGCTTTCGTTTTCACTGACAAAGCAGGGCAAATGCCCTGCTTGCCAAGTTCCAGTATGTCCTTAAGGCTGGATGTTAAAGGTGGAAATCACCGGCAGGTACATGGCATTGGCAATGTATTGATGGGTGGCCGTGGTGGGGTGCGTGACGCCCCAGAACACATACTTATCCGACCCGTGATCCGCACATTCATCGGTAAAGCTGTGGCTGTACAGATAGTCCGCCGCGGAGTTGCGATTGATATCCAGACAGGCATCTTTGGCATTGGCAAAACCGTGTGACGCAGGATTTGAAGTGATCTGGTCAAACAGTTGGTGCGCATCAAACAACACCACCTGTACGCCTTGATCCTGATAACGTTTTGCCTCGGCCTGAATGAAAGCGTTGAAGGCAAGAATTTTCGCCTGCACCTTGTCGATCTCAGCCTGCGTTGCGTACTTAAACTGCGGCGCACGGGTGGCATCCGGCAAGGTCATCAGCAAAATGTTTTTGGCGCCCGATGCGGTTAAGCGTTTCATGGCCTTACTGTAATCCGCTTTAGCTTCTTCCACCGTGCGATCGTAATTCATGAAATCATTCAGTCCGAACTCCAGCGTAAACAAGGTATTGGCCGGATGGTAATTTTTCGCCAGCTGCATGTACTCAAGATACGACGTGACCTGCTCTGTCACCCCCGTCAGAGCAACATACTGATTGGAACCGGCCGCACCGCCAACCGCCCAGTTATACAGCGGCAGATTCAGGCTCTCCGCCAGATACTCAGTCCAGACAAAGCCGTTTGAGAAATGGCCAAGGAACCAGGAATTGCGGTTCGGGAACACCCATTGTGACGCGTTGAACAGATTCCCGGTGTCTGACAGGCTGTCACCAAAGGCGACCACTTTATTGATGCCCATCGAGACACCTGCATCGTTGGTCCAGATGGCATGGTTGTATGACAGGCTGTTATCCGCTGCAAAATAGGTCATGTCAGCCGTTTCATGACTGACCCCCAGCGTTTCCGCACAGCGCGCTTTGATCTCTGACTGCGATGTATAGGTATAGAACATGTTCTTGAACGACCAGGATGACCACCAGTATCCATTCAGCTGGTAATAGTCGCCGTTTTCATCCAGCGCCCACTCCCAGGTAGTGGCAGGATCATCGTGCGTCTGCGCCGGACGATACCAGCACCGGACATAAGTGTAAGTGCTGCTGCCCTGCACCTGCTCAATCTGCGCCGCCGACAATGGCTGCGGCATGGGCTGAAACTGGGATTGAGACATAGCTTGGGCAAAAGGAGGATATGAAGCAGGCGCTTCTCCACTTTGCGCAGCAGCAGTAAAAGGTAACAGCATGAAGAGTAATAATTTTTTCATAATGAGCCATACGTTATAGGTAAGAGGTATGACCTATAGATGATGGCAACGGAAGGTGTCAAAGTTGTAGTGAAACGACGAGCATTAAAATGGAACCCACATCAAACAGCGGACGATTTATACGCGATTGAAACGGTGCGAATCTGGCTGTCATCACACTGCCTATCCTGCCGTCATTGCTTCGCAGCTCCAAATCGCGGAAAAAAAATGCCCCAACACATGGGGCATTCTTTTTTGAGCATGACACTGACTATTTACTGCCCGTCGATTCACTCATTTTTTTCATCACATCTTCGAGATTAAACGATGCCGGAGGTTGTCTTGGCGGAAACTCCTTAAAGGTTTCCAGGAATTTACCGGCATATTCCTGCGCAGGCACAATCAAGTATGCATGATTCAGTAACCAGTCATAGTAGGTGTTTGACGTGATATCCGCTTGCTCATATGGGTCTGCTCGCAAATCAAACATCTTGGGTAAGCGCAGCTCTGTAAACGGCTCCGCCCAGATCTGTAGCAAACCTTGCGCACGCTGCTCCATAAAGACAAGTTTCCAGTTCTCAAACCGAATACCGACCAGTTGAGTATCATCGTTGAAATAGAAGAACTCTTTGCGAGGAGACTTCTCTTCTTTCCCTGTCAGATAGGGAAGCATATTGTAGCCATCCAGATGTACTTTGAAGCTTTTATCACCGGCTTTGTAGCCATCGAGTAAATCTTCTTTAATATCATCCTTACCCGCTGCCGCTAAGAAAGTCGGTAACCAGTCCAGCCCGCTGACGATTTCATTCGAAACCTGACCTGGTTTGATTTTACCCGGCCAGCGAATCATCGCAGGCACACGGAATGCCCCTTCCCAGTTGGTATTTTTCTCGCTGCGGAACGGACTGATCCCGGCATCCGGCCATGTATTTTTGTGTGGTCCATTATCTGTGGTATAGAGCACAATCGTGTTGTCAGCCACGCCCAGCTCATCCAGCTTATCCAGCAACTGACCCACCTGCATATCATGCTCTATCATGCCATCAGCATATTCGGTGCGCGCAGTTAAGCCCGGTTTGTCACGGTGCTCATCCCGCACATGTGTTCTGAAATGCATGCGCGTCGTGTTATACCAGATAAAAAACGGCTTCTTCGCTTTCACTTGTTTTTCCATGAAAGTCTCAGCAGCTTGCAGGGTTTCATCATCAACAGTTTCCATCCGTTTGATGGTCAATGGCCCGGTATCTTCAATCTTGCCATCCGAATAACTGTGCAGTACGCCCCTTGGTCCAAATTTCTTACGAAATTCAGGATCCGTGGGATAGTTCCGGTTTTCAGGTTCTTCCTCGGCATTCAAATGGTAAAGATTGCCAAAAAATTCATCGAAGCCATGATTCGTAGGGAGGAATTTATCAAGATCACCCAGATGGTTTTTCCCGAATTGGCCGGTGGCATAGCCTTGCGGTTTGAGCAACTCTGCAATGGTTGGATCTTCAGCCTGGAGGCCCACATCTGATCCCGGTAACCCCACCTTTGACATGCCGGTCCGATAGGTTGTCTGGCCGGTAATAAAGGTAGAACGACCTGCAGTACAACTCTGCTCAGCATAATAGTCGGTAAACAGCATGCCTTCTTTGGCCAGTCGATCAATATTTGGCGTTTGATAACCCACCACACCTTGCCCATACGCAGACACATTGGTCTGCCCTATGTCATCACCAAAAATCACTAGAATATTGGGTTTGTCCTCAGCAAGCACAGGCATGGACATCAGAACCCATGACAGTATCCCAGCCAAACCATACAGTATTCGCATACACCATTCCCTCCATTAGGCAGAGCATTTATCTCTCACTACTGTGAAAGAATATCTGTAAGAATAGTTCAACGACTTTATTGCGCAGAAATTTTATCAACTGACTACAGCGCTCTGTTGCGTGTCCGAAATCATTCATCGCGGACCGATACAGATACTGTAAAAAATCTCGTTCGCGCAGTGTTTCTGCTCAAACATCAGGAAACGCGCAACCATAAAAAAACGGCAGTTTTCACTGCCGTTCTGATTCAGGTGCTCCGCTTGTGCCGTCCAGCATCATCATTCAAGCGTTTGCTGCAAGGCCACTTTCAGTTCTTGCTCGGCTTTCGCAATGACTTTTTCGGCCTGTTCGCGTTGCTGACGACCTTCTTTGACGCGGGATAACGTATTGTTCAGCGTTTCTATCGTCAATTGGTTGACCGCCTGCAGGGAGTCGAGATCCAGAATGCCGCGCTGGTAGTTTTCAGCAATCTGTTCTTCCAGCACTTTCAGGTGTTCCGCGTTTTTCACGTACTGTTTATTGGTGTAATCCTTCACAGTACGGGTGACTCTCAACGCCTTCTCTTTCTCGTAGTTGGAAATCGCAATCAGGAACTGGCGCTTCCACAAAGGAAAAGTGTTATGAACGATATCCTGGATATCTTCCATCAACATCTTATTGCCTTCCTGCGACAAACGGATCTGCGGCGCGGTTTGCACCGCGGCAAGCCGGGTAAGTTCCAGGTTGTGAACCCGTTTTTCCAGCCGCGCGACCGCCTGACTGGCGTCACGGTATTTCTGCGCTGCCAGCGCATCGCCGGATTCAACCGACGCCGCGTGCAAAGCAGGGAGTACATCCATGTTCAGCTGATTCAGTTTGTACTTCCCCGCGGCAATGAAGTGCTCCAGGCCTTTAAGCAGTTCAAGGTTGTTCTCGTACAGGCCATCCAATTGCGTAATGTCGTGCGCCAGTTTCACTTCCTGCGCTTCCAGCTGCTGCGACAGTTGCTCAAGCTGCTGCTTGACCGAGTCGAAGCTGCGGGAAAACTTTTTGAAGGAATCAAACAGTTCACCAATCAGCGGCAGGTTCGCCAGAAAGCTGTTGCCTTTGAGCCGGTCAAACGCGGCGCTGTCCATCGATGCCACCATAGATTGCAGGATTTCCCCGGCATCCCCGGTATCACGGACCCGAACCTGCTCCAGCACGTTATCGGAAAACGCGGTGATTTTCTCCAGCGCTTCTCTACCAAAGGTGATGGTTGCCACAGCGTCAAACGGATCAAAGCTGTCAGACAAGGCAACGATTTCGGGTGTCACCTCCAACGCCAGCACGTCGGCTGGATTAACGGGGCGGGCAGATTTCGGCTCAGGGTTCACAATGTCATTCATCTGGGCTCTCCTTAACTCGGCTGATGGCAAGGAAAACGCTGCCACAGCGCTTCGAACTGCTGCTCGAACGCCGTCAGAAAACGGCGGTCATCCGTCAGCGTAATGTCTTCCTGATTGTATCTGGATGCACTGCGTGTCCAGTTGAAACTGCCGTTGATGAGCCGGGTGCCATCAAAAACGGCAAACTTATGATGCATATGATATGGCGTGGTATCAATTTTCACGGCGACGCCTTTGCGTGCCAGATAATCAATGTCGCTGCCAATGTCATTGAGTTTGTCGTTATCGGTGATCACTCGCACCTGCACGCCGCGTTCATGGGCTGCCAGAATGTGTTTAGTCAGTTCATCATCTGCAATCGTAAAGACACAAATGTCCACTTTACTGCGTACCTGCCGCAGTTGCTCAATGATGCCGCCCGCGCAATCCCGTCCCGGTGAAAACCAACTGGTCGCGACTTCTGCAATGGCTGAACTGCGGGTGTTATCAAGCACTTTCACAACACGTTCCAGCCAGCGAAGTACAGCAAGGGACTCAGTCCCTTCCTGTATGGCTTGTTGCGCCAGTTTGAAGCTCTGGTTGCGCAAAAAAGCACGCTCATCATCCGATAGACCGACCGCCACCAGCGAAGCCTGCAATTCCCGCCGCTCGCTGTCATCCAGCCGGCCATCGTCAAGCGATGCTTTCAGCCAGTCGAGCCACTGTTGCTGATTCATTCCATATCCTCCAGTTTGACTGGCTGAGCAAACCGTGCGATATGCTGATTCAGCATCGCCAGTTGCTGAACCACTTGTCCTGCCCGGTCACTTTCATCACCCATCATCTGCTTACGCTGATAGGCCTGTTTGATGTCTTCCCAGCGGACTTTCTGCTCAGCGCTCATATTGCCGCGCAGCTCTGCCAGCTTGAGCAGGTTTTCTTCTGTGCCATTGGCCAGCGTCTGTGCTTCGCCCTGATAATGATCCTGAAGCAGCGTATTAAGCTCATCATCCGTCATCACCGAAGCAATTTTCTCCGCCAGTTTGTTCATGTTCCGGTAAGAACCCTGAAGCTTAAACGGCGGTTCAACACGGTAATCGTCTGCCGTCGCTGCCGACAGAATGTACTGCTGATTGACCTTCAGAACCGTTTGCTGAACCCGCATCAGTTTCTGAAGCGTCGCCACAATTTCGTTGGCTTCCGTAGATGAATACGAGTGCGACATATCGCTCAGCGCAACGCCGTCCCCCTGTGCCATTTTCACAAAACGATACAGGTCGTTCAGATCCCGTGTTGCCAGTGGCGCCAGCACCGGATTGGAGGTGAGTGAGTTCTCAATGAAGCTCAGCTCAAACGCATGTTGCTGATCTGAAAGCATATCGCCCAGGTTATAGATATCAGCCCGGTTGGCCAGCATGTCCGGAATCCGGAACGCTTCACCGGTTTCTGTGTACGGGTTTCCGGCCATGACCACAGCGAACTTCTTACCGCGCATATCATAGGTTTTGGTTTTGCCCTGCCAGGTTCCTTCAATCCGTCGCGTCCCGTCACAGAGCGAGATGAATTTCTGCAGCAGTTCCGGGCTGGTGTGCTGAATATCATCCAGATACAGCAACACGTTGTTGCCCATTTCAAAGGCCAGATTGATCTTCTCAATTTCACGCGCTGAGTTTTGATCCGGCGCATCGGCGGGATCCAGCGAGGTGACCTGATGACCAATCGACGGACCGTTGATCTTCATGAAGACCAGGCCCAGCTTATGCGCTACGTATTCAATCAGGGTGGTTTTACCGTAGCCCGGCGGAGAAATCAGCAGCAGTAAACCCATCAGATCCGTTCGTTTCTTGTCGCCGACTGTCCCCATCTGCTTGGCAAAGTTGTCGCCAATCAGGTGCAGGTAGCTGTCGCTGATCAGCTTGTTGCGGACAAAAGAGGTCAGCGGACGCGGTTTAAACTCACTCAGCCTGAATTGATCTTTGGCCTGATTCAGCAATGCCGTCCGCTGATTCAGATAAGCGTCAAACTGAGGCACCACCACGCTGCGGTGATGTTCACCGCGCTGGATGAAATCATCCAGTACCAGGGTCAATGTGCCGCTTTCAACCCGGTCGTGCTCGCCCAGCAATCCCTGCACAGAACAAGCCAGAGAGAAGTCCACAGGACTCAGCAAGCGGTCTGAATGGGTTTTGCATACCGCAATCGCAGCCGCTTCAACCACAAATGCCTGCCCGTATTGCTTCTGGACGGTGTAAGCACTCAGCCATTGCTGATGATCGGCAAAGGCAACATCCAGCGCCAACTGCTCACCGTTCCAGCCCAGGCTGCGACGAAACTGCAGGTAATCTTCACTCAGTTCAAAGCCATCCTGACTGACTTCAATCCGGATATCCGTTCCCGCCAGTAACCGGATCAGATAATCGCTGCTCTCCATGGCAGCCAGCCCCGGAACCGACTCGGCCAGTGTTTGCTGCAGCGACTGGAATGCATCTGCTGAATTGAGATGCTCTTTCAGCAACTGTGCATTTTTCGCTTTTTCCTGCCAGCCATGCAGTTCAGCGTCCGTCTGCATCATCAGCCAGAGTACTGCATTGGCCCGCGCCCGCTGACTGAATCGCAACAATCCGGCCTGTTCAAAGGTCGGCAGCACACCCTGCAGTATCAGAGCGGCATCGTGATCGTGGATCCCTTTGACATACCCTTCTTTGTAGCGCGGTGCAGCAAAGCGCTGAACCAGCGGCAACAAGGATTTGTCACGTCCGGCCTGATAAAGCTGGGCAAGCGACAGATCACCGGCGTTATTCATCGCACTGTGCAGCATCAGGTAGGCCAGGTATTCACCGCGATAGACCGCGTCACTTTCAGACGACACATCAAGGCGGGCGATTTGCTGCAGCGACAGGAAGGTTTCATCTTCAATGGGCTGATAAAAATCGGTACCGGAAATATGGGTGCAAAGCTGTTTGTCGTGCTCCACCAGACTCAGATCAAGCGCCTGCTGATTGACGCTGAACTTGTGACGGCCCAACCGCAGCACTTTGCCGCCATCTTCGAAGATATCCTGATTATCGCGAAGCGAGCGCAGCGACTGGTCTTGCAGCGACTTGAGCTTAGCATCCAGACTGTCTGCTTTGACGCTGTCGCCCAGATCCCGAATCGACTGCGACAGCTGATGCAGCTTCAGCACCATGGCGTCGGTCGCAAAATAACTGTTCAGCGCTTTCACATCATCAAAGCGGGATACCCGCTTTTCGACGCTGCCCATGGTGACATTGGCAGCCTGCATCAGGTTCTGTACCCGGCGCTGCTGTGCTGCAATCAGCTGTTGCTTGTGGTTATCCAGCGTTGACTGAATTTCATCACGCTTGGCGTAAATTTCCACCAGAAACTGATCGAAATCCGCAAAACGGGACTCCAGTTTGTCCAGCTGACCCACCAGCTTCGCCAATTGCGTATCACACTCATCCGGTGAGCTCGCCTGCTCCATCGCACTGCTGACCGACTGGCCCAGCAGTTTGAACTGAGCACTGAACTCGGCCTGAGCCTCGTGACTTTGCAGACTCTGCGATTTGTTTCTCAGCTTGGCCGACACCGCATTGAGTAACGATGAGACTTCGGTGGTCAGGTCCAGAATCCGGGTCGACTGGGTCGGATCATCGGTTTCAATGTCTGTGACTTCTTCAGACACCAGCTGCAAGTCTGCACGCAGCGTGTCAACCTGCTGCTGAAGCGCCTGGATTTCTGCGGTCTTGCTGACATCCGACAGCGATGATTCTATTTGGTGAATCTGTTGCTTAAACGGCTGGTACGCCTTTTCTTCCTGTAACAACGCCAGTAACTGCTGGTTCAGCTGCTCGCGATGCTGCTGCAGGTTCTCCAGTAAGCCATCAACACTGTCGCTGTCCATATAGTGCTGCTGACGCAGCGCCATGGTCGCACCCACCTGCGCTTTCAACTCTGACAGCAGGGACAACAGGACATTTGCCTGCTCCTTGGGAGCCAGTTTGATTTTCGCAATCAGATCCGTCACGACCTGCTGATGCTCAGCCAGGCTCTCTTCAGCGTGACGCTGCATCTGAAGAACTTTGGCAAACTCATCAATGATCTTGTTTGCCGTGTCCATCAGACTGTTAATCACCTCACCCATGCCCAGTGCATAATGATGATTCAGCCAGTGATAGTGATCCAGCGTGGTCTGACACTCTTTCAGCAACACTTCAAAAGCCGCCTGAGTGACGTCTTCTGTCTGGGCAAGCTGGCAGATTGACAAGACGGAAGACAACGCGCGAACCAGTTCGGCATTGCCCAGATTAAACAGCGGGCTGGTGCTGTCCGCACCGGCATTTTGCGCAGCATAGTGTTCCGGCGTAGAAAACGGCGTATCCCAGATGCGCAGCGGGTGGATGGTTGATGCTTCCGCATTTTCAGACAGCTGGAAGACCAGCATCCGGCCATCGGGATAGAGGCTGAATCCGTGGCTTTCCATCGGTGCCGCAAACTTCTTCTCTATCATGTTATAGGTAAAGCCAACGTAATGGCCTTCCAGCATGTTGAAGAAGAAATACAGGATATCCTCACCGTTTGGCGAGGCAATTTTCTGGAAGAACTTCAGGTGCTGCCACGGCATGTCAAACTGCTTACTCTCGCCGTTTGCCAGCACAAACCCGTGGGAATACAGCACACCATGATCTTCCGGCAGCGCTTTGGCACTCAGTCCTAACGCATCAGCCCGGACAACCGACTGATTGATCGGGTTATAAATAAAATAGCGCGAATGCTTTTCACGGTGCGGTTTGATTTTTAACGCGATCAGCTCACCAATAAAGGCATATTCAATGAAAGCATCGGCAACACTCTGGTGCGGATCGTCGACCGATTCACTGTAGATCCCTTTGCCATCATCGGTGTTGTCTTCCACCTTGATGGTCAGATCGCCGCCAATACATTCGACAAACAGTTTGTCGCGGATTGACACATGCGGATGAACACCCGCAACCTGATCGTCACGGGTTGTGGCAATCCATTCAAAATCATGCTGCTGAACATTTTCCAGCTGTTTGTTACCCAGCGAGTCAATATATTCAATCGAATTGGCATTGAGCTGGAAACGGAAGACTTTGCGGTCTTGCGGGCGCATCCCAATCTGGAATGCGATGTACAGAATGCTTTCCTGACGGGAGATCTGTGTCAGGCGGGCATCACTGTAGTAGGTAAAAAGTTCGGTGAATTCGTGCAGAAAACGGGCATCCGTCAGGAAACTGTTTTCCAGCGCTAATGGTTCAATTCGGAACGTGCCGTCCTGCTCGTGTAATTGATATAAACCAAAAACATCCGCCAGGGACGGAGAGGATTTCAGGCCGACATGCACCTGATAACCGAAGAGAAGTTGTTGATTGACCTGCGCCATATCAATGGGTATGGAGCGGGCTTGCGTCTGGACATTGGCTTTACCGACCAGTTGGCTTTCGCTACCGCCAAAGATTGTCTGACGATTCTGATTAAAGCTTTGAGACAGGGATTTGAGCTGTTTACCTTGCTGAAATAGACGGGATTTCAGTATTTCGTACGCCCCACCCTCGCTCACCGCTTGTTGAGTTGTTTCGGACATGCAATTACCTAATAAATCCCGCCTCGGAAGAGGCGGGAAGCGTGGGATGATTGACGTAAATTACAGTTTGTCTTCTGAGTGAGTGCTCAGGGTACTTTGAATTTTCTTCAGAAGTTCTGACGCACCGCCCTGTGAATTCAGCAGACCGGCCAGCGCGACATTACTCAGGTCGCTGCTTTTCAGATCCGTGTTTTCCAGAATGTCTTTGATGTCCTGAGGCATGCTGCGCAGGCCTTCAACATATTCAGAAACCAGCGGATTCAGGACTTTAGATTCGGCAAACTTCGCATCCATTGAAGCGGCATCCATAATGGTACGACGGATTTGCTCCATACCTTCGCCACCGAACAGTTTGATATCAGCCTGAGACAGGGCCTGAGCCAGCGCTTTCGCGTTCTCGCCAACCACAGATTTCTGCGCGTCGATACGTGCGATTTCAAGCTCTTTATCCTGTTGCAGTTTCATCACCCACTTATCATGCTCACGAGTGTGCTCATCGTACTGCTGAGCCGCTTCGAAACGCGCTGTCTGAGCTTCTGCTTCCGCCAGACCTTTCGCACGCAGTGCCTGCGCTTCCGCTTCACCCGCACTCTGCAGTGCGTAAGCTTCTGCTTCACCCACTTCACGGATCGCCAGCGCACGCTCACGTTCCACTTCAATTTCAGCCAGGCCGCTTGAGCTGATCACTTCTTTCTCAGCTTTCGCCATGCGCTCTTTCGCTGCAGCTTCACGCTCTTTGGCGATAAACTCAGCTTCAGCACGCTTGGTCGCAACGATCTGTTCCGCTTCCGCTTCACGGGTCTTCACAGCCAGAGCATTTTCAGCATCACGGGTCTTAATCTTCAGCGCGGCGTCATTTTCAATCAGCAGGCGTTCCGCTTTTTCACGGGCAGCGTCTTTCTCTGCACGGGCAGCAACCAGCAGTTCCAGCTGTTTCGCTTCAGCCATGGCTTCGGCTTCTGTCAGAGTGACACGTTTCTGACGGTTCACTTGTTCGTGCACTCGCAGGTTCTCTGTTTCTTCCTCTTCGCGAGCAATCTTACGTTCAATTTCAACACGTTGAGAACGCATTTCCGCCACAGCTTTCAGAGACTCTTCCACTGTGGTCTCTTTATGCATTTCTTTCTCTGCCACTTCCGTTGCGGTACGGACTTTCTCCGTTTCAACAGAGCGGTTCAGCTCTTCTTGCTGGATGGCCACCTGACGCTGATTGGTGATGCGCGTCATTTCAACTTCCATCTGAACGCTTTCGCGTTTCTTGGCAACTTCTTCTTCGGTTTCCAGCTTCGCCAGCTGCGTCACGCGTTCGTATTCTTCACGCTTCTCGGAAGACAGGGCTTCTTCCTGCGCTTTGATAATATCGATTTCCCGTTTCGCGCGCGCAATGCTCTCCTGCTCCTGCTTATCCAGTTGCAAACGGTTTGCTTCGGCTTCAACATTTTTCTTCTTGATGGTTGTGCGCTCGTCCTGACGAATCGCATTGGTTTCCGTATTCTTTTGCGCGGTGATCATGGAGATCTTACGGATACCTTCAACGTCCAGAATATTGTCTGAGCTGTGTGCATCCAGAGAAGTCTGGTCAATTTTATCAATGACAACGTCATAGATTTTGAAGCCATCCATTTCGCTGCCGATCACTTCAACCACAGCATCGCGGAACGTACGGCGATTGGTCAGCAGTTCCTCAAATTCAAACTGCTTAACGGCTGTTTTCAATGCTTCAGAAAATTTCGGCTGGAAATGTTCTTTCAGGCGTTCAATATTCGATGCTTCATGCGCGGTAAACAGTTTAGCCACACGAATGATATCTTCTTCTTCGTGATTGACACCGATATAGAAATCCACTTTCAGGTCGGCACGAATATTATCGCGGCAGTGCAGACCTTCGTATTCTTCGCCTTCCTGATCTTTACGACCGCTGCGAATCACAGAAATCTTCTTACGTGTGATATCCATATATTCGTGCTGGTTAATGACCGGCCAGACGAAAGTACCGGTCAGAGAAGCACGGGTGGCATGCAGCCCATTGACGATCAGTGCATCACCTTCCCCTCGAACCTTTTTATATCTGGATGTGAGAAAAATTAAAATCAGTAAAAATATACCGACTCCAGCACTAATAAAGATAACGCTTGGAGAGATTTGCATAGCCAACTCCTTATACTTAGCTATTTTTCGCTACTATATAATGTTTTGTTGTTTTATTTTGAGAAACGATGATCACTTCATCGCCATATTCCATTGACATCTCAGGCTCAATCACCCGGACATCAAGTAAGAATTCGCTGCCGTTATGCTGCACGACAACTTCACCCCGGTTCTGGTTCACCAAGCTGCTGTGAACCCGGCCTTTAAGACCAATAAAATCAACCTTGGCAAAGCTTTTCTTTTTATCAAACAATGGTGCCAAAGGTTTGAGCATCCAGGCAGCAATGAACAGTGCCAGATAAGCCGTCAATGGGATCGACACCACTTCCAAAACCATCACCCAGCTGGCTTCAGAGAAGGCATTCAGTGCTTGTGCCAGATAAAAAGAGACAATGGTTCCGACAAAGAAACTGACACATAAGGCCACCATGAGTGGCACTTTCGACAGAATCGGCGGCAGAATCAAACCCGCCCCCGGAATGTTCTCCGCATCAAACAGATCAACATCCGGTGCGACACTTTCAACAATGTTGAATACCAGATCTACCAGCATGACGACCAAAAAGATGACAAAAGGAACGAAAAAAACATTCGTTGGAAAAGAGAGCAATATCGAGATCATTTCTTGGATGGTCATGCGCACCAACTAATTTATAGAATTATCAATTTCAGTTTATTTCAGGAAGCCAGTCACATCTTGCGACCGTATATAAGGAAACGTTAAACAAGGTATTGGGGAATTTATCACTCCCGTTCATTTCCGACAATTCATTTCCCCAAAAAGGAGAAACTGAAACACGATACCGTGAATCTGACTCATTCAAAAACCAATAGAAGATTGCCTGAAATCAGGCTTATTTTTCACTTTTGTTGCTGTGTATTTCACGATTCAGACTGTGATTCTGACAGGCTGGTTACTCTCTCAAATCCGTATCAAACTCTGCCTGTTTGAAACCGAATCTGAATTTCACTTTTCCGTCAGAAAAAATTTCCCTCAAATCCCGTTGCTGAAAAACTGCGCAACAACTGAAAATGAAAAATACATGGCAGGAAACTACACTATCCTTTTGAATGTCTTGTTACTCTTTTTTTGACAGCGATGCGTCAACTTCAGCAGCCTGATAGGTATGTGACATTTAAAATTGAGGTGTATAAATAAAAATCATGAAATTGATGGATTTGTTATTTCTTGATGTTCCGGTCCTGATTATACCGGACCGGACTTAAGGCAACAGGATGGAAAGGCGGTCATTTCAGCAAAAAGCCGAAGTCGGCAAACTAATCAATCGCCGGAAAAGTTCGATACTCATCGACGATGCCATCTTTGATGAAGAAAACGAGTAAGTATCCTTTACCATACTGGCTTTGAACATTTCCGCCAATGAAATAAGACAGATCATGATCGTACTCATAATAGCCGGTTGGCTCACCAAGCAAATCAATCAAGGTTTCGCTTTTCATTCCGGTAACGCTATATTCTTTGAGAAAAGAATATACCATCGTCCCTCTGGTCGATTCATCTGCTTCGCTCCAGGCACTCTGGCTGAACGCTTGATCACCCAAGGTTAAAAATGCGTCATTACTTTGCTGCTCAGAGCATGCTGAAAGAATCAGTGCTGCCGTTAGAAGGTAAATTTTTTTCACACTTAACGACCTATTGAATCATCATCAGTTCGCCACCTTGAAGAGCAGCCATACATGCATTGGAAAGAGAGCTATCACTTCCGCCTCTTGCTCCGATACGCAGCCCGACATCGTTGTTATGAAGATCCATTTTCTTCTCCATAAAGAGGTTATCCGGGCTGGATTCATGAGCATTTGTGAATCGCTGCGCATTCATATATCCCAGATCGCGAGCCATAAGGGCAGACCAGAAGCAATGCCTGAATGCATCCGACGCATCGTTTCTGCCATTCTTACCAAATTCTTGGCTGGTTTCTTCAAAAGCTTTTTCTTTAGCACTTTTAATTGAAAACACATGGAAAGGATTACTTTTTACGTAATCTTTTTCAGCGTTAGTCAATCGATCAGATTGGTTTAAAGCTGACATAGCCAAACCTAATCTTTACAAATACATACGTATTGAACGTTTTCTATAGCTCTGAATATTGTCATTTCAATTTCAATATTCACCGGCTAAGACTTCTTAACTCTGACAAGCCCGATGCCTAGCTCTAATTATGCTTACGTCCTTAATACAAAGTATAAGAAACTTATCTTATATCATTAGCTTGGCGTTTACGTACTGACAAAACAACTATATTGGCAGTGAAAGTGTTGGTTAGCATGAATATGGGCGGGAAATCACAGTAGGAGACGAATAAACCGTTAAGTGCTGAGTTATGAATAGCGATTCAAAAGCAAAGAAAAACGGCTTACAAGTGTTAGCCTGTAAGCCGTTGATTTTGATGGTGCCCCGGGCCGGACTTGAACCGGCACAACGCGAACGTCGAGGGATTTTAAATCCCTTGTGTCTACCAATTTCACCACCAGGGCACGCAATTCTGGATTGCGATGGGTCAGACACCATCTATCACACCGAAAGTTATCGTTGTGATTTAAAATTTGGAGCGACACACGAGGTTCGAACTCGTGACCTCAACCTTGGCAAGGTTGCGCTCTACCAACTGAGCTAGTGTCGCAAATGGAGGCGCGTCCCGGAGTCGAACCGAGGTACACGGATTTGCAATCCGCTGCATAGCCACTCTGCCAACGCGCCTTAAACTGATGAACCAAATTGGTTATCGTTTACTACCATGACCGCTTCGTCGTTAACCTCCGTTGCGGTACGGGATGCATTCTACGCAATGGAGAGATCGAGTCAACTGCAAAATTCATCATTTTGAACTGAGTGATTATTTTGCGTTCAAAACGGGTTTTTCTTCTCGTTTTTTGCCCGATGGCGTATGGTCTCAGACTGAGTTTTCAGCGCTACAAGAGGGAGTTAGCCTCTTTTACAGGTAAAAGCAGTCGTCTGTTTTTTTTGCGTATTTACCGATTTTTCTGCCACTGGTTCATACACCATGTTATCTGGCCCCTTGTCATTTCTCTGCAAAAAGCAGAAAATAGCGACCCAGATCACATTCCGATATTGTTATGCACCGTTACATCTTTTGCCTGTTCTCTCTGATGTGTGCCTTACTGGCAGGCTGCACGCCTGATCTGCAGGATAGCGCTCATCTGCAGATTCGCTTTCTGACCCAGTTGCCACCTTCGCCGAGCCAGGCTGATCTTGATCACGTGACCCTGCCGAGCAGCGAAGGTATCACCTTTTATTCTGCGCAAAACCCGAATGTGGAACGTCAGCCGTTTTCCTATATCACAGCCATTACCGCTGAGGTGCGAGAATACAAAGATTCAGTCAACCTACTGCCACAGGCAAATTATCCGGTATTGGCGAGCAACATCGATTTTGGTCTGAAGCAGAGCGAGACAGGTGTGTATGCCTATAACCGCTATAAAGGCCGGGCAGATGCGCTGATTCGCTGGTATGGCAATACGCAGGTCGCTTATCTGGCGTTAATTAATCCGTATCATGATCAAATGAATGGCTTACAGGAACAGGATCTTGAGTTACTGCGCAACAGTGTCGACCGCCTTCAGATCAAAGGTATCAAAAATATTATTTTATTAAGCCAGTATCCGGCCAGTGTTTCACCGGCCTTGCTGCAAGCCATTCAGGGCGTGGATGTGGTGATCAGTACCGGCGAGCACAGCCAGACACAACTGGCAAAAAACGTCTGCATGGCACAGTTCTCCCAGAACGGAACCGATAATTTAGCCCTGGTATTTGATACCAGAGGACACCTGACCCAGTGCCGTTTTCAGGTATCAGAATCGGCAACATAGCAACAAAAAAGCCACCCTATTCAGGGTGGCAAACAACTCAAACAAGATAGGAATGTTGTCTTAGTCGCGAACCAGCGCGACGGCTTCACGCACCAGACGACCGATTTCATCCCAGTCGCCGTTGTCGATCAGTGCCGGAGACACCATCCAGGTACCACCACAGCACAGTACGCGGTCAACGGCCAGATAATCGCGAACATTCGCTTTGCTGATCCCGCCGGTTGGCATCAGGCTGACATCAACGTAAGGCGCCAGCAGAGATTTCACCATATTGATGCCACCAGACGCTTCTGCCGGGAAGAATTTCAGAAAATTCAGCCCCAGCTCCAGCGCCTGTTCAATCTGACTCGGATTATTCACGCCCGGAACCACAGCAATGCCTTTTTCCTGACAATAGCGAACCGTATTCGGGTTGAGACCCGGTGCCACAATAAACTCAGCGCCGGCAGCCTGCGCGCGATCAACCTGCTCAGCATTCAACACAGTGCCCGCACCAATACACAGCGACGGATACGCTTCGTGCATCAGACGGATCGCTTCCGCTGCAGCGTCGGTACGGAAAGTCACTTCGGCGACAGGCAGACCATTTTCAACCAGGGTTTTCGCCAGAGGGACGGCCTGTTCAACACGGTTGATCTGGATAACAGGAATGACTTTAAATTGTTTCAGTTTTTCAATCAGGGATTGAGACATTAACTTCTAGCTCCTTACATAATGTCTGTCATAGCGTCAGGCGGAATAATCGCGCCTGGGTGTTGAATAACAATGGCGGCCAGCTGATGACCCAGTTCGGCAGCGACACTGCCGGTTTGACCGCTGAAGCGTCCCGCGAGGTATCCGGCCGCAAAGGAATCACCGGCAGCACAGGTGTCGACGACATTGTCGACCGGGTTGGCTGCCACTTCGCACATATCGGGGTGGCGGTTTTGCAAATCGGTTACCACCACACAAGGTGCCGCGCCGCGTTTGATGACCACCTCGTGGCAGCCCAGATCGCGACACCGTTCGATCACATCACTCTGGCCCCACACTTTGTGGTCATCATCTTCGGTGATCAGGGCTATATCGACAAAAGGCAGCACCTGTTTGTACCAGTATTGTGCCTGTTTCGCCGTCCACAATTGCGGACGGAAGTTATTATCGAAGACGACTTTACCGCCGTTGGCTTTGTGCTTTTCCAGTAAGGTGATCAGAATGGCTTTGGCTTCTTCCGCCAGAATGGCCAGACTGATGCCGCTGATATAGAGCACATCAAACTCTTTGCTTACAATCGACTTTTCCAGTGGCGTGACGTCTGATGCGAAATAAAACTTCGCCGCACTGTCGTTGCGCCAGTAATGAAAATGACGCTCACCATTCGGTTCGGTTTCAACCAGATACAATCCGGGCAATTTGTCATCCAGACGCCGCACCAGCCGCGTATCGATATATTCTTCCTGCCAGGCAGACAACATATCCTGACTGATATTGTCTTTTCCGAGCGCCGTCGCATAGCTGACATCCAGTCGGCGGGAACGCCCTAAACGCGACAAATACAGCGCCGTATTCAAGGTGTCTCCCCCAAACGTACGACGCAGTGGCTGGCCGCTGAGCTCGACCATACATTCACCAAAAAATGCGATTTTCACACGGGTACCCTTCAATGAGATTAAACACTAGATCCGGCAACCCCTTTGCGTTGAGTACTGCTTACCGACACCAATCACAAAGGTTAACCGCTTCTAATTAAAGCCTAATTCATGATGCAGGCCTTGGTTCATCACAAAGACCTGCATTTTTACAAGTTTCAGCGAATTATTTCGCACAAGCAGCTTGCGTACCGATGTCCTTCTGAACAGTGTTTTCCATCGCCTCACGCTCAGCATCCAGAATGGCTTTGGCCTGGGCCGGCGTGACCTGATTGGCCGGTGTGACCAGGCTGACGGCGACACCGGCTGTCAGCGCTGTGATCACAGACGGAATACACGGGTTCCCCCAGTAAGCGCCCCACTCTGCATTGAGGATGATGGCAAAAGAAGCCGCTGATGCACCAGCCAGGGTCGCCAATGCGCCCTGCCAGGTGTAACGTTGCCAGAAGCGTCCCAGCATGCCGCAGACAAACATGCCTGACATCACGGTCGAAATCATTTTGGTGATATAGCCGATAATGTCATTGGATGTCAGGGCAAACAGCAACGCCATGCCAATCACAACCACCAGCGACAGACGCGAGTAGAGCACCATTTTGTCTTTGGACGGCACTTTGCCGGTAAACAGGATGAAGACATCGCGCAGCAAGATAGACACCCCGGCGATAGCATCTGAGCTGGCGCTGGACATAGTGGCAGACAGGCCTGCAATCAGCACGACCATCCCAATACCGACTGGCAATACCGTTGCCGCAATGTACGGGAAGGCATAGTTAGCATTGTTCAGCTCAGGGTTGATCGCATGAGCTGACATCCCAATGATGGCCGGAATGATAGAGAAGAACAGGTAGAGCACACCAGACATCACGAAAGAGCGCCGGATGGTCGACACATTTTTGCCTGAGTAAATGCGCTGGCGGAAGGACGGTGTGGCTAAGATACCCACCCCCACCACAGTGGCCAGAGACAGTGCAGGCAGACCGCCCAGTTTCTCGATACCTAACAGACTCACCGCGGCAGGGTCCATGGCAGCATACAGATTTTCCAGCCCACCGATTTGGTTCACCGACATCACAGCCATCAGGATAAAACCGGCAAACAGAATCACGGCCTGGATAGTATCCGTCCACACCACGGCTGTGTAACCGCCGATCACCACATAAATCGTAAAGGCGGCTGCGATGATGATTTTGGCGGTATTCAGATCAATATCGGCAATCCAGGCCAGATAGAGGCCGCCACCCAGAATATGGGCGCCGAGCCAGCCGATACAAGCGATGAAGATCAGCAATCCGACCACGTTTTTAACCGCTTTGTTAGCGCCCACATAGTAAGCCAGTTCTTCGCTCATGGTCATGAAGTTCAGCTTGCGCACCGGCGCAAACCACCAGGCGAGCAGCAGGATACCCAACGCACCGCCAATTCCGTAAAGCGCACCGGCCCAGCCATTGTTATAGCCGAAACCCACGGCCCCCATACTGGAGCCGGTACCGACCATAGTCGCGACTGTTGTCCCTAACATCAGGAATAAAGGGAGACCGCGTCCGCCCAGCAGGAAATCTTCACCCGATTTCTGCGAGCGGGACACAAACCATCCCAGCCAGATCATAAACACCACATATGCACCGAATCCGGTGAGAAAGAGTGTACTGTTCATTCCATACCTCTTATAATCCGTCATTGCTTTTATTTGCTTGGGGATAAACCTGTTTGGTTATCCCATGTATTACTGCTCATGCGTTTTGTATCGCAGTAATTTGCTTTTTACGGGCTGGTACTTTGCCAGCCCTTTTTCTTTGTCTCCGTCTGATATATTCCAGATCAGAGTGATTGTCTTACTGATTGTCAGGCTTCGGATCTTGCAATGAAGTTCAGCCAATCAGCGGCGATCTTCACGGTAACAGGTCACATCCACTTCGACTTTTACATCGACCACCAGGTCGCACACCATGCAGATACGTGCTGGCGGATGCTCGCCAAAAAACTCTTTGAAGACTTTATTGAAAGACTGGAAATAGCGTGAATCGGTCAGCACCACTTTCACATGCACCACATCTTCTAAGCCGTAACCGGCTTCTGTCATGATGTCGACACAGTTCTGAATCGCCAGACGGGACTGATCAACAATACCGCCTTCCACCACTTCACCGTCTGTCATCGGGGTTTGCCCGGACACATACAGGAATCCGCCTGCCTGCGTCGCACGTGCAAATGGCAGATGCTGACCGCCAGTGCCTGTGCCGCCTTCTACGCCATAACGAATGATCGTCATAATTGTTCTCCAATAGGTTTACTGCTAAAAATTCGGTGTGAGTCAGGATTGTTGTCTGGTCAGAAAGCGACCATGACGTTGCGGGCTGACCCGGCCCTGCCGGTAACTGATCTGTCCGTTCACCATCACCAGCTCAATGCCTTCTGCGGCGGCAATCGGGTTTTCGAAACTGGCCGCATCCCTGATGGTATTGGGATTAAACAGCACCAGATCGGCATGCGCGCCTTGTGCAATCACACCCCGGTCTTTCAGGCCGAAACGCGTCGCCGACAGACCCGTCATTTTGTGGACCGCCTGCTCTAAAGAGAACAGCTTGCGCTCCCGGCTGTAATAGCCCAGCACGCGGGGAAAGGCACCCCATAAGCGTGGATGCGGGTGCGGATCATTGGGCAGACCGTCTGAACCCACCATCGTCAGGCGATATTTCAGGACACGTTCAACATCGGCTTCATCCATACAGTGATAGACAGCTCCGGCCGGCTGCAGGGCTTTGGCAGTCTCCATCAGCGACATCCCCAGGGTTGCTGCAATCTCTTTCAGCATTTTGCCCGCATGCTCTGGATGGGATTCTGACCAGGTGATAAAGATGTCGAACTCATCTGTGACCTGATTCAGATCCAGGGTTGAGGAACTGGCAGAATACGGATAGCAATCGCAGGCAACCTCCTGACGCTGAGCAGCCGACTCCATTCGATCCAGAACTTCGACTGTCCGGCCCCAGTTACCGGCACCGGCACATTTCAGATGCGAAATCACCACCGGCACTTTGGCGTGCTTACCGGTCCGAAAAGCTTCATCCATGGCATCAAGGATCTGTTCAAACTCGGTGCGCATGTGAGTGGTATAGATGCCGCCGTATGCCGCCAGCTCTTCTGCCAGCGCCATCACTTCCTCTGTCGGTGCCTGTTTTGCGGATGCGTAAGCCAGACCGGAGCTTAATCCTAACGCCCCGGCTTCCATCGCCTGTTTTAACTGTGCTTGCATTGCCGAAATTTCCTGCGCGCTGGCAGCGCGGTACAAATCATCCATCACGTTATTGCGCAACGTGGTATGACCGACCAGCGCTGCCACATTTACGGCGGGCTGCGCCTGACGAACAGCGTCTGCGTAAGCGGCAAATGTCGGGTATTGAAAATCCTGCTGTTTGCCCAGCAGATTCATGGGATCCGGCGGATCCCCGGCCAGAATCGCAGGCGAAGCACTGATACCACAGTTACCGACAATCACAGTGGTCACCCCCTGGCTGATCTTCGGCTGACAGTCGGGAAAACGAATGACATTGGTGTCGTCATGGGTATGAACATCAATGAAACCCGGAGACAGTGCCAGATGCTGACCATCAATGATCTGCGCCGCTTCACTGCCCGCTAAATCTCCAATGGCCGCAATGCGGCCATCCTTGACGGCCAGATCAGCCAGATATGCCTCGGCACCTGTGCCATCAACAATGGTGACATGGCGGAATACGGTCTCAAAATGCATGCGTTTTCCTTCTCTTTGTATGCTTGGATACCACCATGCCGTGATCACTCAGGCAGGCGGGTTAATCTCCCAACGGCTGGCGATCATCGCCGCCTCTGTGACTGTCTAAGGCCAGTTTCAACCGGCGAAGCCTGTCACGGGAGCGTCGCTTCTGGCTCAGTGCCAGTTCAGTCGACAGCACATCAATCAGTGCCATCATGGCGTAACGCGATGCCGAGGGCTTATAAATAAAATCGGTTTCATCCGTGACCAGCGGCAGCACCACATCACTGACCTTTGCCAGCGGTGAATCCGGTGCGGTGATCGCAATCACCTTCAGGCCGTACTGCTTGGCAATCGACGCCGGTTCAACCACTTCAGCCGTGTAACCTGTCACTGACAGGGCAACCATGACATCTTTGCTGTCGGCCGTTGAAGCCACCATCCGGGCCAGCAGCCCATCGTTGTACGCACTGACAGCAAAACCGATGCGGAACAAGCGAAACTGCAGCTCCTGCGACATGATGGTCGAGCCGCCCCCCATCCCGATGGACAAAACCTGGCGCGCATTCAACAGCATCTCAACGGCTTGGGCGACATCCGCCTCGTTCACGATTTTGCGGTTGATGTTGATGACGTTCTTAATCGACTCGTACACCCCCTGGATCCCCGACTCATCCGGACTTTCATGGATGAATCTCTGCCCTACCGCCAGCGACTGGGCCAGCTTCATTTTCAGGTCGCGCACATTTTTACAACCCACCGCTTTAGCAAAACGGGTGATCGTGGCTTCGCTGACACCGGCTTCTTCAGCCAGTTCTGTGATGCTGGCTGACGCTGCATCACTTAAATCGTCCATCACCAGGCGGGCGACTTTTTTCTGCTTCTCTTAATTGAGGGAAGCACTCTGTAATTCTGGACACGATGTCCACTTCAATGGTCACGGCTGCCTTTCCTCTATGGGGTGAATACTAGTAAGACGGGCGGTCATAAACAGTGAGAAACCGCACAATTCATCTCGTATTGTTTGATAGTTTCTAACATCAGGAATACTATCAACATGCCACAAACCATATGTGGCAAGGCCTAAAGGCTATGTTAGGAGAATAACCAATGCCTCAAGCAAACAAAAAGCATGTTAGTAAATACCAAGAATTCGATCACAAAATCTTTCCTGCCGGCACCAAAGGTGTGTGGGTAGATGAAAAAAGTGACGGTCAATACAGCCTGATTCACGAAGAAATCTGCCTGCCTGCCGCCGTGATCCGGAAATCGGCGATCCACAACAACCTGAACTGGATGCAGCAGTTCGCCAATCATCATCAGGTGAAATTGTCGCCGCACGGTAAAACCACTATGACACCGGCCTTGTTTTCAGAGCAGCTGGAAGCCGGTGCCTGGGGAATTACGGTTGCGACCCCAGCCCAGGCAGAGACCGCAGCGATTGCGGGCGCCAGGCACATTCTGATGGCCAATCAGCTGGTCGGCAAAGCCAACATGGCACTGATTGCCCGGCTGATGCGCCAGCACGGCGCGCAATTTTACTGCTGTGTCGACTCTTGTGAAAACGCTGCGCAACTGAGCCACTTTTTCGGAAGCATCTCTCACACTCAATGTGCTGATTGAATACGGTGTCCCTGGCGGGCGATGTGGGTGCCGTAATCACCAAGAAGTCGAGACGCTGGCCGGTTTCATTCAAGCGGCCAAAGGCCTGACTTTATACGGGCTGGAGGTTTACGAAGGGGTGATCCACGGGGCGGATGCTGAAGATAAAATCCGGCTGTTTCTGCGCGATGCCGTGATGCTGGTCGAACAGCTGACCGAGAAAAAACTGATCACAGCCGACAGCCCGATTGTCACAGGGGCAGGTTCTGCCTGGTACGACATCGTGGCCGATGAATTTTCCGCGCATCCGCACTTAACGGCCATCATACGTCCGGGGTGTTATCTGATCCACGACACAGGGATTTATCAGGATGCCCAGCAGCAGGTCATGTCCCGGGCAAGACGCAATCAGGGCTATGCCTGCGAGCTGGGCGGTGATCTGGAATCTGCCCTTGAACTGTGGGCCTATGTGCTGTCTGTGCCTGAAGCCTGTAAAGCCGTGATCGGCATGGGCAAACGGGATGTGGCTTTTGATGCCGGGCTGCCGCTGGTTGAGCGCGGATTCCGCGACGGTCAGCCCCTCAATATTCAGGGACTGGAAACGACCGCGATCATGGACCAGCATACCTTTGTCAATGTGCCGGCCGGTTGCGATCTCAAAGTCGGGGATATTCTGGTGTTCTCAACCTCGCATCCCTGCCTGACCTTCGACAAGTGGCGTTACATCTGTGTTGCCGATGATACAGATACAGTGACGCATTTCGTGGATACCCGCTTCTGATCACGGTTTCAGACCATGACGCTGCAGCCGCCCTCGGGTGGCTGTTTTTCCGTGATGCCTGTGCCGGTAATGGCACACTGCATCCGCACATACTCAGCGACCCAGCTTACCCACGATATAATCGGCAAACAGGCTGACTTTCGCCGGGATATGCCGTGTTGCGGGGTACAGCATCCACAAATCACCTGTGTAGGCGGTTTCAAATTCCCAATCCGGCAATACCTGCCTGATGCTGCCATTGGCGATGCCCGCTTCTGCCACAAACACCGGCAGGCTGGCAATACCGATGCCCTGCTCTGCCGCTTCCAGCCGCACACGGGAATGGTTGGCGCGGTAACGACCGGTCACAGGCACTGTCAGCCGGCTTTCGCCCTGCCTGAAGCGCCATTTTGAATCTGCATCGTTTTCTCCCAGCGAAATACAGCTGTGCTGCGTCAGCGCTTTGGGGTGGGTCGGCGTCCCTCTGCGACTCAGATAATCCGGTGACGCGCACAGCACATGATCGATCGGCATCAGGCTGCGCCCTATCAGTCCCTGCGGCGGCTGGCGGGTGATTCTGAACAGGATATCGATCTCCTGTTCAATCAGATCCAGCGCCTGATCATCCAGCACCAGGTGCACATCGATGTCCGGATACAGACTGAGAAACTCCGCCACATAAGGATGAATCAGTGAATGCGCAACAGCTTTGGGCGCAGCCACTTTCACCACACCACGGGCCGAGCTGTCCTGGCTTTCACACAGTGCCAGCACCTCTCGTGCGGTGTCATCCAGCTGCAGACAGCGCTCATACACGGTCCGGCCGGTTTCACTCAACCGCAGTTTGCGTGTGGTGCGCTGCAACAAACACACACCCAGTTGCTGCTCCAGTTGCTTGATGGCGCGGCTGACCGCAGAAGGCGACACACCCAATAATCTGGCGGATTCGGAAAAACTGCCGGTTTTCACCACAGACACAAAAATCGCCATGTCCTGCATTAAGCCAATGTGTTTGTTGCTGCTCATGCCGCCTCTGATTCATGCGCTCTGCGCAAAAGTTATTTGAATTGATGATGGATTATCATGTAGTGCAGCCACGATTACAATGAATGACAGACAAGCGGACAGGGAAGCACAAGATGACAACACAAGCCTTATACCTGGATTCACATGCCCTTCACTGTGAGGCCGAGTTACTCGCCTGCTATCAGGAAAGTGACCATTGGATTGCCGTGCTGGACAAAACCGTCTTTCATCCGCAAGGCGGTGGCCAGCCCGGCGACACCGGCCGCATTACCACCCATTGCGGTGAGCGGGCGCAAGTCCTGCACACCAAAAAAGAGGGAGACATTATCCAGCATGTGATCAACCAGCCGCTGCCGACGGGCATCGTCACGATTGCTATGGATAAAGAACCCAGAAATACCCACAGCATACTGCACAGTCTGGGTCATCTGATTGGCAATATCGGTCAGCAAAATGGCTGGCAACCCGAGAAAGCCCACCACTGGCCGAACGAGTGCCGGGTCGAATTTTCGCCCCGTGATCATGTTGTTGAACTGGACGAACTCACTATATTACAGCACCTGACCCGGCTGATTGCGGCCGATCTGCCCATGCGCTCGCACACAGAAGCGGATGGTACACGCTGGGTTGCCTTTGGTGATTTGATGGCCTGGCCCTGCGGCGGCACCCATGTCGCGACCACCAGCGAGATCCCGGCCAATGTACAGGTTTCAACCAAGCTGAAAAAAGGTAAGCTTCAGGTTCGCTATCAGATTGCTGATAGGGGCTGAGTCCAACAAGCAGAAGGATATTGCTGATGTTCAATGAATACTGGCCTGAATTTATTTCCCTGGCGCTGATCCATTTTATGGCCGTTGTTGCCCCCGGCCCCGATTTTGTCATGACAGTCCGCCAGAGCCTGAAGTTCGGCCGCCGACACGGTATCGTGACCGCCTTCGGTATCGGTGCGGGACTGTCGGTTCACGTGCTCTATACCCTGCTGGGCGTGAGCGCCATCATGCATACTTCAGAATGGCTGTTGATCGCCGCCAAGCTGCTGGGCGCCGCGTACCTTGTCTATCTCGGCGTGCAGTTATGCCGCAGCCAACCAGCCACCAGCGACGCCCCGGCGATCGATGCAACATCAGAATCAGGCCATCAGACGCTGCGTCGCGCATTCGGCATCGGGTTTCTGACCAATGCCACCAACCCGAAAGCCACCCTGTTTTTTCTGGCCATTATCACCAATGTGGTCAGCCTGGATACGCCACTGACGATTCAGATTTTCTACGGTGTCTGGATGTGTGCCGTCACCGCTTTGTGGTTTGTGCTGGTCAGCCTGTTGTTTTCCGCCGAAAAAGCCCGGCTGTGGTTTCACCGCCAGATGCACGTGATTGAGCGCACTTTGGGTGTCGTCCTGATTGCCTTCGCGGCAAGGCTGGCCTTGGTGTGAAAATCGGCAGGCAAACAACCGCTTAACCTTTACACCTTTGTCATCCTTGATTACATCCTCCGGGATTACACTTGCGGCCAGAAGGTGTATCATGCGCCCCGAAATAACGACCAATCCGGGTAATGTTCCGGTTGGGATAAGACGTGCAGTTCGTCCCTGGCCAGCCGCCAGGAAGGCCAACAACAAGCATGCATACACCTTGGGCTCATCAAAGAGGATTGATATGGCGTTTATTGATTTCGTCCAGGCCGGTCTGTTCAGTCTGGGCGTACTGGCCGTTGCTCTGGCGGGAGGCTGCGTCTTCAGCATGCTGACCGTTCAAAAAGAAGAAGTGGATTGTATCGTTGAAAAGCGCGTCGAATACGGCGTCTTTGGCGGGGCTTGCATTATTTTTGCCAGCCTGATTGGCTACGCCCTGTCGTAATCAACTGCACACTACACAAGACAACGGGCTACCCGGGTAGCCCGTGCTTCAATGCGGAACAATACCCCTTCATTCGCATTCGTACAGCTCAAGCGGTAAACCATCCGGATCACGGAAAAACGTAAAGGCTTTCCCTGTCAGTTCATCGATACGAACCTGTTCAGTCGCAATCCCCTTCTCGTTGAGCCAATGCGCCACGGTTTCCACTGACTCAACGGCAAAAGCAAGGTGCCTGAGTCCCTGAGCTTCAGGGTAACTTGGCCTTGGCGGCGCGCCGGGAAAAGAGAACAGCTCAAGCTGACTGCCGTCCGGCAGGGCTAAGTCGAGCTTCCAGGATTGACGCGCTTCACGGTACTGTTCAGAGATAATCTCCAACCCGAGCAGTTCGGCGTAAAACGCTTTCGAACGGGCATAATCGGAACAGATAATCGCCGTGTGGTGGAGCCCTTTCAGCATCAGTCCACTCCGTTCAGACGGTAATGCCAGTTTTCGAGCTCGCCTGTCTTCAGGCGTTTCTCCACCGTATTACGCCAGCTGACCGACAACGCCTCACACTCTTGCAGCAGGCGCAGTTTGTCCAGATTCATCGGGTCATTGAAATACCAGTCCATCACGCGTTTTACCGTGAACCTGTCTTCTCCCTGCCGGATCAGCACCAAGGGGTCATCGCAACTGACATATCCCGGCGTAATCACCCGGTACAGCCAGCCACTGCGACCTGTCTGCTGCATGACGGCCGAAAATTCCGGCAGTTCCCAGCGACGGCTGAGCTTATAGCAAGGAGAGCGAGGCTGGCTGATTTCTATCACCGCCTCTCCCCATTGAAAACGATCACCGACCCGCACATTCTCTTCCGTCATGCCCTGGGTGCTGATGTTTTCTCCCACTCCGGGGGCTGGCCAGTCACGGTCCGGAAACTGCTGCTGCCAGAACGCATAATGCTCCAGCGGATACTGATGCAGCGCCCTTTCCGTACCGCCATGAAATTTAGGCTCGGCGCATTCATCGCCGTCCAGTCCGGTGGCAGAGAGATAGCGTTTGCCGCTGACCGCCTGCTTGGCCATCGCCGTTCTGATACCGTATTTCTGCGCCACTTTTCCGCAGTACAAACCTGTTAATGCAATTGCTGTATCAAGCTGAATCAATGGCTGAACTCCTTTCCGTTCAGCCGGACTGTGGTATTCAGGCTGTTGGCAATAAAACAGTTGTCGTGCGCTTTCTGGTGCATTTTTTCCAGCACTTCCGGCGATACCTCGACACCGTCGACAAAAGTGATGACAGGGTTGAGATCAATCACGGCCACTTTGGTTTTTCCGACATCGTTCTGGCCCAGTTCAGCCGTGACATTGTCCTGGTAACTGGCAACCGGCAATCGCTTGAGATGAGCAATCGCCAGGAAAGTCAGCATGTGACAGGACGACAGGGCCGCCATCAGGCTTTCTTCCGGGTTGACCTTATCGGCACTGCCGTTGAAATCCGGCGCAGATGAAGCCTTAAGCGCTTGCCCGCTGCCAAACTGGATCTGATGATCCCGGCTGAATGCTTCACCCGGCTGAGAGTTACCCTGCCAGGCAACTTTGACGTTAAAACTCATACCGACCTCCTAATGAATAGTTAATCAATAAAGAAAAGGCTCCCAACGGGAGCCTTGCTGATCACAATTCGAAATCACCGAGTGCATCGGCTTCGACCTGCCGCTCTAAAAAGGCAACCAGATCATCGTGACCTCCGATATATTTACCGTCCAGGATGATTTGGGGCACAGTGCGTACTGTGGTGCCGGCCACTTGCTCGATAAAAGCAATCATCTCGGTTTTTTCCAAATTCTGGCCCAGTACCAGCGTGGTATAGTCAGTCCCGCGATCATCCAGAATCGCTTTCGCTCTCACACAGTAAGGACAGTTAGGTTGGGTAATGACCAGATTCTGAAACTGGTGTAATTCTTCAATCGTCATGCGGGCCGTTCTCTGTTGGGTACCGGGAAAAACGGTAAGATAATGCAAAGCGGCACAGGAGTAAAATCTCAACGCCCGACTTGCTGGTTTTATCCGCTTTCAGGCACGGATACGGATTGGAATCCGTCTGCGGCCGAAGCTGCCATGGTAGGCCGTAAACCGTCCTGCCAGATGAAAACCGCAATGTTTGCAGCAGCCGGTCTCGGTCAGATCATAATCACCCAGCGCATACCAGTTGCGCGCAATCACCCGCTGACCACAACCCGGGCAATAAGTGCTGTCGCCAGCCTCATCGAACATATTCCCGACATAGACATAATGCAGACCGGCCTCCAGCGCAATCCGCCTGGCCTGCAGAACCGTGGCCGGCGGAGTCGGCGGCGTATCCATCATTTTAAAATCCGGATGAAAAGCGCTGAAGTGCAAAGGCACATCCGGGCCGAGGTTGTCCATCAGCCAGCGGGACATGGCAGCGATTTCGGCCGGGCTGTCATTCTCGCCCGGGATCAGCAAGGTGGTGATTTCAAACCACACCCGGGTTTCGTGACGCAGGTACAACAGGGTATCGAGCACAGGGGCCAGATGGCCGCTGCAGATTTTATGATAAAAGTGCTCAGTGAAGGCTTTCAGATCGATATTCGCCGCATCCATCTGGCGGTAGAACGCCTGCCGGGGGGCATCACAGATATAACCGGCACTCACCGCCACACTGTGGATGCCATGCGCATGACAAGCCTGCGCACAGTCCATGGCGTATTCCATGAAAATCACCGGATCGTTGTAAGTGAAGGCTATCGAGTCACAGCCATACGCCTTGGCCGCCCGGGCAATCTGCTCCGGCATGGCCGTTGCGCCTAAGGTATCGATTTCACGCGATTTGCTGATGCTCCAGTTCTGACAGAATTTACAGCCCAGATTGCAGCCCGCCGTACCGAACGACAACACTGAGCTGCCGGGATAGAAATGATTCAGCGGTTTTTTCTCAATCGGATCAATGCAAAAACCGCTCGAACGCCCATAGCTGGTCAGCACGATCTGGCCATGCTCCGCCATACGTACAAAGCAGGCACCGCGCTTGCCCTCACGCAACCGGCAATGCCGCGGGCAAACGTCACACACCACCCGGCCATCATCCAGCGGATGCCAGAACTCAGTCGGCCAGCTGTCAGCTGAGCGGCTTCCTGTTTCAATCTGTCCTGTCGGTGCGGGGTTCAGTCGTGACATGGCGGTGCTTGCTGTCCGGTTGGTTTTCTGGAAACGGCGCTGGTAACAGTTCTGGTAACTGCCCGGTCATGATTCCTTCCTATACTTAACTATAGTTGGTAGCGCACTGTTCTTGCCTGCAAGCGGTGCGTGACCTTGTTGCAGTCATCACCCAGAACAAAGGCCAGACAATGAGCATTCGCGCTCCCGCCGTGGCTGGACGGTTTTATCAGGCTTCACCGCTCGGGCTGAGAAAACAGATCCAGCAATGGTTTGCTGAACCCTGTAACCCTGAGCTGATGCCCAGGGCGCTGATCGTGCCGCACGCCGGATACATGTTCTCCGGAAAAGTGGCGGCCAATGCTTTTCGCTGGCTGAAAAAAGCGCACAGTCAGTATCGCAAAGTGATTTTGATTGGCCCCAGCCACCATTATGCGTTCGACGGCTGTGCCCTGCCTGCTGACCAGTATTTCGCCACACCGTTAGGTGAAGTCAAAATCGACTTACAAGGTGTTGAAAAGCTGTCGCATTTGAATGATATTGAGATATCAGATCGCATACACGAACTGGAGCATTGTCTGGAAGTACAGTTACCTTTCCTGCAAAGCTGCCTTTCTGCGTTTACCTTGCTGCCGATTCTGACCAGTCGCATTGCACCAACCAGGCTGGCAGAGATGATCGATCCCCTGTGGCAGGACGACACCCTGCTGGTGATCAGCAGCGATCTGAGCCATTACCACCCCTATGCAGATGCACAGGATATCGATCACCATACCCTGACAGTGATCGAAACGTTCGACCCCAGTCTGACACCGCAGCAAGCCTGCGGGTCTACCGGGATCAACACCTTGTTATTACTGGCAAAGCAAAGAGGCTATTTCTTAACACAAATAGAATACAAAAATTCCGGCGACACAGAAGCCGGAGATAAGGAGAGAGTCGTTGGATATGTCAGTTACCTCGTGTCCGCCACCACCCAAACCGGCCCTGAATAAAGGCGAAATGACCCAACTGCTGGATATCGCCAGAGAGGCCATTCGCAGCCATTTCTCTGAAGCCTTGCCGCGACCACCGCAACTGGATTTATACAATCGCAAATTACTCGCTAACGGTGCATGCTTTGTAACCCTGGAAGTCGACGGCGAATTGCAGGGCTGTCTGGGGACTGTGACCGCCAATGAGCCTCTGGTCCTTGAAGTGCACAACAAAGCCAGAGACAGCGCCTATCAGGACAGACGCTTCATGCCACTGACCGAAGATCAGCTCAGCAGCCTGACCATAGAAATTTCAG
Source organism: Photobacterium sp. Hal280 (assembly GCF_037162255.1). NCBI lineage: Bacteria > Pseudomonadati > Pseudomonadota > Gammaproteobacteria > Vibrionales > Vibrionaceae > Photobacterium > Photobacterium sp. Hal280. The sequence goes on along the minus strand of NZ_JARLUO010000005.1, from coordinate 1,065,841 downwards.
TACTTTCCGATCCTAAACTGCTGCAGGTCGATTCCGAAGACGCGCTGATCGCCTATCTTGAAGAGCATAAAGTGGGCGTGATCCTGACCGAGCACCATTCACAGGCAGTCTTTTTGCCTCAGGTATGGCATAAACTGGCCTCGCCGGCTGCCTTTCTCAAAGCGCTGAAACAAAAAGCGGGCTGGCCGATCAACCACTGGTCACCCAATGTCAGAGTAAAAACCTTCACCACGACCCAAATCAAAGGGAAGTATTTCTCTCAGTTTGTGTGAGTGAATCGAGTCACCGGTCTAACCCCCAATGCTGACAGACGCCAGCATTGGGTTTCTCTGGCTATGGTTACTCTGGCTAGCGTTTATCTGACCAGGGTGTTTAGCTGCAGGTTACTGACCAAACTGGTAACTCAGCGTCAAGGTGATCTGGCTGACATCGTTGATATCTATAAAATATCGATTGAATTTCCCCCGACCCGCCATGCCGGTGCGATACGATAATCCAGCCCGGCAGTCAGATACGGATCCACGCCCCAATCAGATGAACGGATTGTCTGCCCCTGAAACGTACTGCTGTAATCCGCTTCCCAGCGGTAAACACCGCCACCGACTAAAAAGCGGAACCCCTGATCAGACACCACGGGATAGCGCACATCCAGCGCCACACCCGAGGTCAGCACAGGGGTGGCCTTGACCACGCTCTGATGATAGTCAGCAGAGACTGCGCTGGTTGGCTTGAGTGTGGCCTTGCCGTCACCCTGATCCAGATAGCGGGCCGTCAACAGCCAGTGATGCCGGGTTTCGTAGCCCACCCCCAGTGACACAGCCGTGTCGCTGTCATCTTGTGAAACCAGGGTCTCCGCCGGTTGCGTATTGCGCTCGCTGGCTTCACTCACCCCAAGTTCGGCATCGACAAACCAGGCTGCCTGGCTGTTCAAGCTGATCAGTGCCAATACCAGCGCAAGCAAGCGTCCCCCCTGCGACGGATAACGGCCAAACCGCCGAGTAATACCAGCATCAGGGCAGTGACCGCCCCTCCAGCCCGGTTTTTCACTTCTGTGCCCTCACTGAGCCTGGTGCTCACTCGTACCTGCGCACTGGCTTGCAGGCCAGTTGCATCCGCGATGTGGTAAGTAATGATACTTTCTCCTTCGTAACCGACTTCGGGTGTAAATGTCAGGCTCTGGTCGCTGTTCATCCTGACTGTGCCTCGCGTGGTTATCGCGGAGATGACGGACAAACGGTCACCGTCGGCATCGGTATCATTGTCCAGTACAGCAATGACCACGGCTGTTTTATCGTCAGTCTCGATAACATCATCCACAGCCACCGGGTAATCGCTGTTCAGCACGGTCACTTTCGCTTCCGCATTCGCCGTACCGCCAGCCCCGTCTGAAATACTGTAACTGATGGTCGCAACGCCATAGAAACCATCGGGAGCGGCATAGTGGATCTGATTCGCCGTCAGATTGACGACACCAAAATCAACCAAGGCAGCCATCACTGACAAGGGATCATTGTTGGCATCGGTATCATTGGTCAGCACATCGATCGTGATGTTTCCGTTCCGGTTCAGTAATACAGCATCATCCACCGCCGATGGCGACAGATTCGCACTCAGGGGGACACCGACACCGCCCGGATCCATCACGCTGCCATTGGCCTGGCCGTCATCATCATTCGGCCCGCCATCTTCTATGGTGAGCTGCACGCACCAATACCCTTCCTGCAATCCGGCCTGCCACTGACTGTCGCCCGGAGGCGGACAGTAACCGGCTTCACCCTGGGCAGAAAAGACAAGGTTCTGCGCATCCGTGACAAAGTTTTTCCAACCCTGACTCTCTGTGTATTTGCGATAGACTGCGTTTGCCGGTATGGGTAAGCGTTGCGGCAGTACCACCTGATAACTCTGACCGGCGACCGGCAAACCATGCGCGATAAAGTCAAACACACCACCGATGTTTCTGACCTCGGCATCTGGCGGGATTTCACTGGCCAGCAGTTGTACGCCTCCGGTCTGATTTCCTGCCACCGTCACCCCTTTACGCAGGCAAACACCCGGATCGCCTTCCAGCAGATAACGGCCTGATAACTGAACCTGCTCGGGGATGACATTACAGTCTGCCGCCATGTCCAGATAATCCGGAATGCCGTCTTCGTCACTGTCGGTAAAGCCTTCCAGATTATCAGGCAGCAGATCGCCATCGCTGTCCTCGCTGCCTAACTGGGGTAACTGAGTCACAGCCTCCAGGTAGATTTGTTTCACCACAGACTGAGCCGGCGTTCCGCTGTCAGTGACGGTCAGTTTCAGGCTGTATACTCCCTGAGTCAGCCCATCCGGTGCAAAGATAAAGTGTTCGTCGTCCGTGCTGAGATTAGCCATCGCACTGTGGCTGGCTTCCCACAGATAGCTGTGGCTGTCGCCACTGTTCTGATCTGTGACTTGCGCACTGACGGTAACCTGACCGCCTGAGATATCCACAATCTGCCGGGAGTCACCATCCTGGCTCACAGCCGTGGTCACTTTTGGCGCTAAATTCTCTTCTGAGATAGTCAGCGTGTATTGTGACTTACTGCCGAGATTCAGGGTGGGGGATAAAGTAACCGTCAATGTTTCCGGCCCCTCGGGCAGACCATCGCTCAGTACCTCGAATTCAATCGCACCTTGCGTCCCTTCCTGAATCTCCAGAACACCATCAATCAGGGTGTGATCACTCGCATCACTGCTGCCTGATACGGTATAAGGAATCGTTACCGGGTAATCAGGTGCAGGGCCGTTCAGGTACACACTGATGCTGTGTGTCGTCCCTTCCGTGGTGTGGTCATCTTTAGAGAGTGTGATACGCGGATGCAGAACCACCTGCTGGCTGACTTGGGACTCATTGCCCTGCGAATCCACCGCCCGCCAGTAAACCGTATGTCTGCCCGGCTTGAAGACAGGCACCTGATCCACCAGAGAGACAGCCAGTGACCTGCCCTGGCTGTCGGTGGCTTTGGCAACGCCCAGATTGACCCGGGTAAACAAACCGGTTGCGTTCAGCTCAATATCAGCCGGGGGCTGAATCGTCGGAGGCTGGCTCACCGCCGACGCAATCACCACAGTCACCTGACCGATTTGCTGGCTCCCCCAGCGTCGCTGACGCCATATTGCAGCGAGAAAGTCCCCTGCTGAGTGGTGGCCAGAACCAGCTGACCATTGTGTATGCTGGCCGCCCCTTTCGTCGATGTCACCCAGAGCAGGTTCAGCAAATCCTGATCGATATCCGTATCGTTACTCAGCACATCCAGCACATAACGGCCCGAGGCGCTGGCCTTGAAGTGGTAGGTATCAGACACGATCACGGGCGGATCATTCACAGGCGTCACGGCAAGTGAAACTGTATAAGTGCCGGATACTGTTTCGCCGTCTGTCACCTGATAACTGAAGCTGTCGACACCGTTAAAGTCGGCATGGGGTGTATACAACCAGCCGCTGCCCTGTGCGGTCAGATTGCCGTGCAGCGGCGGATCGCCCACCAGCAGACCCAGTGCCGTGCTGTCGACATCGGTCAGGGTCGGGGCAATCATCAGGCTGGTATCTTCCGCCAGCGTCACCGCCAGGTTTTCCCCCTGCGGTGCATCGTTGACGTTGATCACATTGATACTGAAGGCTGCCAGAGATGCCGATTCAATGCCGTCGCTGACACTGATCACTATACCGCTGCTGCTGCCGACATGGCTGTTATCCGGTGTGCCGGACAACTCACCGGTCTGCGGATTAAAGCTGGCCCAGAGTGGCTTGTTCTGGATACTGAAGGTCAGCGTGTCCGCATCGATATCGGAGGCCTGAGGGATAAAGCTGTATTGAGTATCTTCAGACACCTGCTCCTGAGGCTGCCCGCTGATCACTGGCGCATCATTCACATTATTGACTGTCAGCGTAAACGGCGGTAACGAAGCTGTTTTATCGCCATCACTCACACTGATCACGATATTGCTGACGCTGCCTACCGCATCATTATCCGGAACGCCATACAAACGCCCGGTCTGCGAATCAAAGCTCGCCCAGCCGGGCAGATGAGTGATACTGAAGGTCAGACTATCGTTCTCGACGTCCGCAGCCACAGGCTGGAACTCGTAGCTCTGATCCTGATCCACGCTCAGCACAGGCGTGCCGCTGAGGGTCGGCGCATCATTAACCGTCTCGATCGTTACCGACACAGTGGCTGTATTGGAGACTTCAGCCTCGTTATCGGCAATGGTATAGGTAAAGCTGTCATTGCCGGACTGATCCGCAGCCGGGGTATAGCGCAGACTGCCGTTCCCCAGATCCTGCAACTGGCCCATCTGTGGCGGCGTCAGCACCTGGATTGAGTTCAGATCCAGCGTCCCGTCCAGATCACTGTCGTTGGCAATTAAAGCAATATCAACCGCCGTATCTTCCTGCGTGGTGACCTGATCGGCATTGGCAACCGGGGCATCATTCACCGCCTGTACTGTCATGGTGACGGTGGCGAGATTCGACCATTCATTCAAATCATCTTTCACCCGATAGGTGAACTGATCGTGACCGCTGAAATTCGCTGCCGGGGTATAGATCACTGCACCATTGCTTTCAACGGTCACGCTCCCCTCGCTGGGTTGTGTGACAATGGCCAGCGTTCCGGCCTGAATGGTGCCATCAATATCCTGATCATTCCCCAGCACATTCACGGTATGGGGCGTATCTTCCAGCAGGGTTGCTGTATCATCCGCGACTACAGGCGCATCGTTGACGCTGGCCACCGTGACAGAAACCGTCGCTGGCTGTGAGGTTGCCCCCAGATCGTCCTGCACCACATAGGTAAAGCTGTCGCTGCCAAAGAAATTCGCGTTGGGGGTGTAGGTCACCCGTCCATTGGCATCAATGCTGGTCTGCCCGTGCTGTGGCTGGGTGATCACCTGGAGCGTACTGACATTCAGTGAGCCGTCGACATCGCTGTCATTCGCCAGCACATCGACAACGCCGCTTTCATCCTCATTCACTGCCAGGCCATCCCCCACGGTGACCGGTGCATCATTGACGCCTGCCACATTGACCGTCACCTGAGCGATATTGGAAACCAGCCCTGTGCTGTCCTGTACGGTATAACTCAGCGTGTCTGTCCCCACATAATTCGCGCCCGGCTGATAGTGAATCTTGCCGTTTTCAACCGTCGCGGAACCATGGGCAGGCTGAGTCACCACAGTCAGAGTAGCTGCGTTCAGCGTATCCCCTGTGTCCACATCGCTGTCGTTCACCAGCACATCCAGCACCACCAGTGTGTCTTCATCCGTACTGCTGACATCCGCCGTTGCCACCGGGGCATCGGCGACAGGTGTCATTGTCACAGAGACTGTGGCCGGTGAAGAGACAGCGCCATAGATATCCTGCACCTGATAGGTAAAGGTATCTGTCCCGGCGAAGTTTGCATCCGGCGTATAGGTAATGGTGCCTGTCCCGGTATTGATGCTGGTGGCACCATGCAAAGGTGCCGTCACGACGGTGACACTGGCCGCATTGAGATCGCTGTCGGCATCGCTGTCGTTGTCGAGCACATTGATTGCAATCAGGTTATCTTCCGCGACCGTCACCGCGTCATCGCTCGCAACCGGTGCGAGGTTGGTGATGGTGAAATTGAACACCGTCTCGGTACTGAAACCGGCAAAGGCATTCCCGGCCGTATCCGTTAACGCATCGTTCGTCATGGTGACGTAGTAAGTATGTGTCGGTGTGAAACTCACACTCGGGTCGACCAGCAGCTGACTGCCGGAAATACTCACCTCGGTATCAGACATTGCGTATGTTGCCAGCGTTGTTGCATCCGTGGCATCTATCAGACTCAGTGTGCCGGAGGAATTGCCAATCTGTATATCCTCGCTGAAAGTCAGCGTCAGATTGCTGTTGCGGCTGACATCCGTCGCATCATCAGCCGGATTCAACTGGGTGATATAAGGCGCAGTACCGTCGTAGCTCACCGCCAACTGAGTCGCAGCCAGATTGCCGTTGCCATTCGGGTCGGTAAACCGGTCGCTGGCAATATCCAGCGTGATATTGCCGTCGGTGACCGGCGTCAGGGTCGCACTGTAGCTGCTCCCACTGCCGGTAAAGCCCGACAGGGTCCCGCCACTGACCGTAATATCCGCCGCTTCAAAATCGGTGCTGTCTTCGCTCAATGTCAAGGTGATGTTCGCGGTTTCACCCTGTTTCAGTGCGGATTTATCCGAGTTGATGGTCACGCTTGGGACGACAGTATCCACACGAAGGGCGAGCTGGGCAGCGGCTGTATTGCCATTCCCTGCAGCGTCGGTGAATCCATCCGCCGCGACATCAATCGTGGCTTCCGTCGTACTGTTTGCATCCGGGGTGAACGTCGCACTGTAATTGGTGCCACTGCCGGTGAAATTTGTCAGCGTACCACCGGCAACAATCACATCTCCGGCGGCGAAATCGCTGCTGTTTTCGCTGAGGGTGAAAGTAATGGTAGCCGTTTCGCCCTGTTTCAGCGCGGATTTGTCACTGGAGAGATTCACCGTCGGCTGAATCGTATCCACCGTAATGCTGAGTTGCGTTGCCGCCGTATTACCGTTCCCTGCGGCGTCCATAAACTGATTGGCGGCCACATCGATCGTACCGCTGGTGGCATTCGCGGCGGGTGTGTAAGTCGCGGTATAGACCGTGCCACTGCCGGTGAAGTTCGACAGCGTACCGCCGGAAACAATCACATCTCCGGCGGAAAAATCACTACTGCTTTCGCTCAAAGCAAAGGTGATGTTCGCAGTTTCCCCCTGTTTCAGCGCGGTTTTGTCACTGCTGATCGTCACTGTCGGCAGCGCGGTATCCACTGTGATGGTTTCCGGCGTGGCCACGGTATTGCCATTCCCGGCGGCATCGGTGAACTTGCCGGCAGCGATATTGATGGTCGCCCCGGCAGTACTGTTGTCTGTTGGGGTGAAGGTGGCGCTGTAAGTCGTTCCACTGCCGGTGAAATTCGACAAGCTGCCGCCGGTAACATTAATATCATCCTCGGTAAAATCGCTGCTGCTCTCGCTGAGGGTAAAGGTGATGTTCGCAGTTTCGCCCTGTTTCAGCGCTGTTTTATCGCTGTCGATAGTCACTGAGGGTAGTGCGGTATCGACTGTAATAGCTATCTGCGTAGCCGCAGTATTACCGTTCCCTGCAGCGTCGGTGAATCCATTCGCCGCGACATCAATCGTGGCTCCCGTCGTGCTGTTTGCATCCGGGGTGAACGTCGCGTTGTAATTGATGCCACTCCCCGTGAAATTCGACAGCGTACCGCCCGTGACAGCCACATCGCCGATAGCAAAATTGCTGCTGCTCTCGCTCAGGGTAAAGCTAATGGTGGCGGTTTCGCCCTGTTTCAGCGCGGTTTTGTCACTGGAGATATTCACCGTCGGCTGAATCGTATCCACCGTAATGCTGAGTTGCGTTGCCGCCGTATTACCGTTCCCTGCAGCGTCGGTGAATCCATTCGCCGCGACATCAATCGTGACTCCCGTCGTGCTGTTTGCATCCGGGGTGAACGTCGCGCTGTAATTGGTGCCACTACCGGTGAAGTTCGACAACGTACCGCCGGTGACAGCCACATCGCCGATAGCAAAATTGCTACTGCTCTCGCTCAACGTAAAGGTCAGGGTCGCGGTTTCACCCTGTTTCAGCGCGGATTTATCACTGCTGATCGTCACTGTCGGAAGCACGGTATCCACTGTGATGGTTTCCGGCGTGGCCACGGTATTGCCATTCCCGGCAGCGTCGGTGAATCCATTCGCCGCGACATCAATCGTGACTCCCGTCGTGCTGTTTGCATCCGGGGTGAACGTCGCGCTGTAATTGGTGCCACTACCGGTGAAGTTCGACAACGTACCGCCGGTGACAGCCACATCGCCGATAGCAAAATTGCTGCTGCTTTCGCTCAGGGTAAAGCTAATGGTGGCAGTTTCGCCCGATTTCAGCGCGGTTTTATCGCTGCTGATGGTCACTGAAGGCAGCACGGTATCAACCGTCATCGTTGTCGGCGTGGCCACGGTATTGCCATTCCCGGCGGCATCGGTGAATCGGTTAGCGGCGATATTGATGGTCGCCCCGGCAGTACTGTTGGCTGTTGGGGTAAAAGTGGCGCTGTAAGTCGTTCCACTGCCGGTGAAATTCGACAACGTACCGCCGGTGACAGCCACATCGCCGATAGCAAAATTGCTGCTGCTTTCGCTGAGGGTGAAAGTAATGGTGGCGGTTTCGCCCGCTTTCAGGGCGGTTTTATCGCTGCCGATACTGACAGTGGGCGGCGTGGTATCCGTATCAACACAATCTGCGTCTGTAGAACAAACTTGATTGTTATTGGTGCAAATATAGAGATAGCACTCACCAGCCGCCAGCATTGCCTCGCCGGCCTGTGTGCTTCGGCTCGGTACATTTACAGGAGAGAGTTCACCCACGATGTGTCTGGATGCCTGTACACTGCGATTGAGATTCTGGGTTTGTGCCAAAAAGGTATTCAGATCAAACTCAAGGCCGGCAGACGCAGACTGAGTAATAGCACTGGGTTCAGAGAGTAAGGACTGTGACCTGATTTGCTGGGTCACTTCTGCGTAAGCGCCGGCGATTAAGAACTGGCTGCCTGCCAGTCCCAGCGCTAAAGTCGTGATCCACTTCGCCACATCCTGTTTAACCGGATGCAGTGAGAGTGTTTCAACATTCACTTCATCCGAACATGCGAAAAACTGCCGCGTTGCTGTTGCTAAGCGCGACATCATCAGCCCGTTGTTCATAATTTTCCTGCAATCGTGTGATGCTTCAAAACGAGCCAACCCCGCTTTCCGCCAACCACTCAGGAATGGGCCTTAGCTCCAACAAAAAAAATAAAAAATTAAATGCAACTTGTAGCTATTAAATCAGAGGCTAATGAATGTACAAGAAAGCCATATGAAAAATATGACATCACAGGATATTTTAAACGCAAAAAAATGAAGGGAAACTTTGTCAGAGGTGAAATAAATCAGATAATTCTTCCGAGTTTAAATCAAGAATGCGTGGATTATTGCAGCCAAAAACGATTTCGACGTCATAGATCTGATTCAAATCACCCGAAAAAGTCAGACAGGCAATTTCACTGCCATCACGGAGATCTATCACACAAATACCAGAACGCAGATCTTGTTGGTTTTCCAGCAAAGGCATGTCGATATGCCGTGAAGAGCCGTCTTTTGCCTGCCGTACTTTCGATAGCCCGACGAACGCCATATCACCCACCATACGCAATCCGCGGGTAAAGCCATTCAGTTCAGCTACCAATTCCAAATCGCTTTTTGATGCCGGCAACTGCGCTTCCGGGCATCGCCATAAGCGCCCGGTTCCGGATTCACAAAAGTAAAGATAGTTCCGGTGAATTCGTGGTGAATGCGGCAGGCACACACCTTGAATGACTGCCTGTTCATCTGAAATACGCATAATGGCGCCGTCAAAACTGCTGCCATCACGCCAGCCAAAACGATGATCGGTGGCGGAAAAATAGCTGACATAAGCCGGCTCTCCGTGTTTGAGTGCCAGACCATTTAAATGGCACCGATCTTCTGCCACCAGCGCGGAAATAAAGGGAGGTTTCCAGACAACCTCAAAACTTTTTCCATAAACAGGGCTGGCAATACAATTAAACCGGGTATTGACCATGTACAGTTTCTCTCTGCCCCAGGCTAAATCGTGGGTATTCAGATACCCAGTGGTCATTGAGCCACAAGGGTAAAAAACGGCGTCTCTGCCCTGAGTCGATTCGACCGAAGTGGGCAGCTCCGGCTGCGCCGTTATCCGCTGGTAATCCCACACCTGATGATAAGCCGCTAAGGATAGGCGTTGTTGATCGTCACTGAGCGCAATCCCCTGTATCTGCGGCAGGCGGACATGCTCCGCCTTTATCTCTTCGCCGTCACTGCTGATCACAAAGAGGCAGTCCAGGTTATGGGCGCTGACCAGTAAGCTGCTCTTCATTGCCTGCAGTAATAATGGAAAACGGGCACAGCTGGTCATGACATAATTCAGTTTCACTTCCTTGTTTGTCATAGCGATTGCTTTTCATCCAACAATAACGATAAGGTTTGTTATCTCTTTTTGACTTTTTACAGGCGAATTATGCTTCTTGACCAGGCCTGCATTCAGATAGGTGAGGTCGATATCAGCGACCTGAACCGGTTCCTGAAACAATTACCGGATTCCGCCTGGAAGGCAAATACTTATCGTCAAAACACCTATGAAGTACACAAACACACTGAAAGTGTCGTGCTGTACTTTAAAACCGATGAATTCACCGAAAGCAATGATGCCTTGCTCTCTGTGGTGCAGCCACTCCTCGCCCCGATATTTGCGCGCTTTGCCCAATACTACGGTTATACGCGCCTGGATATTGCCAAACTGATGTTTGCTAAGTTACCCGCCGGAGGAGAAATTGCCGAGCACAGAGACAGCGCCCCGATATTTGCCCGATATCACAGAGTCCATGTCCCGATGATAACTCACGACCAGGTGCAGTTTTACCTGGGCAGGGAATTGCACCACTTAAAAACCGGTGTCATGTACGACATTAATAATCTGGATCTGCACAGGGTTATTAATCGCTCTGATACCGACCGCATCCATCTGATTTTTGATGCCCGGCCCGTTAAACGGATTCACAATGCCAGACATCACCTGTTTGTGATGAGTCCGAACAATTCAGGCTCATCCCTGGTCTCTGCAGCGCTCGGCGACTGCAAACAAGCCATCACACTACCCGGCGAAGGGCACTATATTGCGGGTTTTGCCGGTCCGAATCCCAACCGGGATAACAGTCACTTTGTCTGGAGCCAGTTCAATACCTTCAATAAGCTCCGCAATCCCAGCGCCTACGACTGGCCAGCGATCCGTCACCTTTGGTCCGGTGCAGCAACACCACAATCCGATGGCGCCAGCATACTGGTGGAAAAATCCCCCTGCAATATTGCCAGAATGGCCATGCTGGCCGAGGAATTTGATGATGCGAAATTTCTGTTTCTGATCCGAAATCCGTACGCCATGTTTGAGTCGGTTGTCAGGGCAAGGCGTGATTTAGCCGGGATAGAAACCCTCGCAGCGCAGCATGTTTTATGGTGTTTCCGGCAACAGGCTTTGAATCTGGACCAATGCCAGTCACCACATATTTTGATTCGCTATGAAGATGTATGCGACGCACCCGTACAGACAGCTGAAGTCATACGCCACTTTATTCCTGAATTTGATGACCTGGATTTCAAGCCGCCTCGCTGGGTCAAGGGACAGCAATCAGCGCTGGAAAACCGCAATGCCGACCAGATTGCCCGCCTGAGCGCACAAGAGCGCGCCATAGCTGACAAACATTTTCAACCGCATGCCAGCTTGTTTGCTCAATTTGGCTACCCGGTTTAGCCCGGCCTGAAACCCGTATCGTCAGAGACCGGCATAAATCGGCCGGGTGCCGGGCGGATACCAGATCATCCGCTCATAGGGCGGCTCTATCTGATCAAGCACAAATCCGAGCTTCTGATAAAGCTGTCTGGCACTGTGGTTCATCTGCTGGACAGACAGGATCATCGGTGCTTTCAGCTGATTCGCGGAAAACATAAATGAACGGATAACCGCTTCTCCCAATCCGTGTCCTCTCGCCTCTCTTTGAAACACAATATCAACCAGGTGAACCTTGTCTTGCGAGAAATCGAGCACTGCGCGCCCTACCGCCTCTTTGTGATACTCAATAATGAAGTACAAGGCATTGGGGAACTGATCGCCATACCCCTGATTCATCGCGTTGAACTGCATCTCAATCAGCGACTCAATAAAATCCCGCTCGCCATCAATCAATCGCAAATCATCCCGGCGCTCATTGTGGAGCTTCGCCAGAAACACCCTGTCTGCGGCTGAGGAATTGGATGGCCGGACATGTAATCCACCCGGCAAGGTTAAATCTTGTAATTGCATTATCTGACTTCCCTGAACTGTTCGCTTTTAATGCGTCATACGATTGTTTTGCACATGCTGCATCATGCTTTGTGCATTCAGCGCTGGCTGGCTGTATTGCCGGACTAACTGACCCAGCTGTCTGGCAGACAGGGACGGCTGAACACTCAGCACTGCCGCCAGCACGCCTGTCATCGCGGCGGTTGCCGCCGATGAATTGGAAAACACCAGACTGTATTTGCCCGTCGCGCGGACATAGACCTGATAGGGCACCTCGACATAGCTGGCAATATGGCTGCCTGTCACCGGCCACTTCACCGTTTGGCTCACCGCATTCACCGTCAGCACCTGAGGCTGAGCGGCCAATGAAAAACCGTGATCGAGATACTCAGCATGATTACCTGCTGCCGCGACAATCACAGTGCCTTTTCCCTGCCGACCATGATCGGACAGATAATCTAGCGCCTCTGTGAGCGCTTGCTGAGTAAAAGGTAATGTCCAGGCGGCCTGAACCAGATCAGCCTCCGTCAAATAAGCCAATTGCAGCGACATGAGAATATCCGAGGTCCAGTTTTTATCGCGGCGCAATAAAATCGCACTGGCGTCAGGCGCAAGGCCGGGGTAATCAGGGTGGCGTGACCAAATCGTGGCCAGGCTGGCATCACCGTGTAACGTGTCGCTCTCAAGCAAGACCGGATCAGGTTTCATCGGTAAGGCCTGCCGGTGATCTATGTCGTAATGCATCTCAACAGACATGGATTCAAGCTTAGAATCAGACAGGCTGAAAGCAGAATCAATCACCGCGATCTTCACACCACGCCCGGCATGTTCAGGCCAGGTGGTCAGCGATAATCGCTGCCTGACCGCGGCTGCCGGTGCGCGGGAAACAGGGCTGTTTCCGCTGTCCCGATACAGCCTGACCTGTAACAAATCAGGTTCTGCCAGTGTGATGCCTCCTGTACGGCGCAGTTGTTCAATCAGAGCCAAAGACTCACTTGCGCTTTGAGTCAGCACGACAGACCAGCAGGCTTTGTCGAGTTCAAACACCCTGGCAAAGCGCCGGCCAGACAGCGCCGTCACCCGATCTAAATCCAGGCTTTTACGGTGACGAAACAGCACTCTTTGCCCCAATTTCAGCCCTTTGTTGGCCAACGCGGAATGCGTGTAAACCGGTTCGCCCTGCCGGAGAGAAGACAAGGTCAAGGCGAGCGGCTGCCCCTGATACATCATTGTGATCGAGGCAGGCCAGTCTGTACCCGCGGCCACCCTGCCCGATAACAAAACACAGAACATCATGATGAATCGCATCACACAGACCATCTGCTCCAACAACATCTCCGGCGGTAAAGAAGACCGGAGGATAACAAGCTACGGCCGCTGAGGATAAATACCATCAATACAGATACAAAAATTAATAGCCAGATAGGGCTGCATATTTTCATGCGCCGTCGTCTGCCCTGTCTCACTCAGACTCTCTATATTCAATGTCGTATTCGGATCACCTGTGCTGTAGCGGTTTTCAACCAGACTATTTTCGATCAGTATGCCAGGGACTGCGCCCTGCGCCTCAGTGGTCGAAATGGGTTTTACCGCACCTCTCATCTGATGGGTATGCTCGGGCAGATTAGCCTCCCACAGGGTGACGACATCACTCCCCGCCCTTTCAGCCAGACGTTGCGGGGTCAATCCGGGGCCATTCCCTGCTCCAATCGGCGCTCTGGCTCTCAGATCCGGTAAATTGAGGTATGTCCTGTTGTCCGAACCAAACCTGTCGCCGATCACGGCATACAAGACCTGATTTTGCATCAAACTCACTTGCTGCCCATTGCAGTATGCCCACCCTCTCGGCGCATAGGGATAAGGCATCATCATTATTTCACCGTAAAAAGCTTCACTCATTCGCCTGGTCCTCTAGCTTTGGGATGGATAAACACCTGCCGTGCAGATAATAAAATTCAGCGCCAGCGAGGGGGCCATATTGGCATGCGCCCGTCCGTCGCCCGTGGAAGCAATTGCCGCCTGCTGCATCTCAACAAGATCCTCAGCAGCAGGATCAGCAAAGTACTGATTGGCCTGTCCCAGCACCAAAGCAGCAGAAGGCTCCGGAGACAACGCAAGATTGGCCGATGCCTGTAGCGCATGACTGTGATTTGGCAGGTTATCCACGGTTAGCTGAACGTTTTCCTGTCCGATTTTTTGCCCCTGTCTTCTTAATGTCAGCCCGGAGCCCTGTCCCATGCCAACCGGCACGCGCCCCTGAAGGTCCGGCAAAGCAAAGCTGGTGCGCCCATCGCCGCCATTGGTAATTCCCAGCAAAGAATAGAGTGCTTCGTTATTGGCAATCGGCAGTAAAGTGCCGGCGCAGTATGCCCATTGTACAGGCGCATAAGGACCGGCAAAGAGGGTGATTTCCGAAAGATAGCGTGTAGACATGTTTGATCTCCGTATCAATCTCTTTCAGGAAAAAGGCCAGACAGCGCGATGCAAAAATTAATCACTGTACTGGGCTGGATGTTATTGTGTGGCTGATTGCCACCCGTTGAACTGATCGCCTTCTCATTCATCGCGATAAGTTGCTCAGGCTGGGCGTAAACCGGCGTGTTTAAGGCCGATGACGATAAAACGCCAGCCTGGCTGGCCGCTTTGTTGTTCGGCCTCGGGGAATTACCGGGTTCGGTAGAGGCATAAACCTCGTGACTGTGCGCCGGCATTTGCGCCACTGACAGGGTGACAGCTTCCATTCCCCCCGACTGACCTTGCACCACTTGCCGGTCTGAAGCCTGAAATACCCCCGGAGCAACAGGCATTCTTCCCTGCAGATCGGGCAGATTAAAGCTGGTATTGCCCGTGCCACCAAATGTCACACCCAATAAAGCATAGAGCGCTGGGTTTTGATTGATCAGGATCGTTTGCCCGTTACAAAAGGCATAATCTCTCGGCGCAAAGCTTGCCCCGAACATTTGAATATTACCGATATAAGGTTCCATGCTGACCTCTGATGTTTATGCGTGAGTGATCTTGCGGGAAAAAATCACTTCCAGCTCTTTTTCAGAATTAGGCGAAACAAACAAAGACGCTTCCCCTAAGCTATCGTGACCAAAAAGATAAGTGCCTTGTTCCACCGCCCCATTCAGCCCACTGCTATCCAGGTACAATGCAAAAGATTCCCATGTTTTACTGTGCGTGCCAGTGCGTTTCACCCCGGTAATTTCCACATCAACCGATGCCCCTTCATCCAGCATCATCGACATCTTGTCGCCCACTAATTTTTCCAACTGTTCAAATGTAAACTGCTCCATACCTGCTTCCTTAAAAGGGGAATACCTATGTCCATGTATTTTCCACTCGTAAGGTTTAGAGCATGGTTGCATGTGTGAACAAATGTCAGCGTGAAAACTTGAGGATTGATCATAAAAATAATTTAAATTTATTTTCACGATATTGAGAAGGCAAAATAAACACACAATATACTGATGCATTTGTTATTAGTGTGTTTTTAGTTACGCCCGAGACAACTTTATCATTTCCCCGGGATAGCCGTTATTTTAACGACTGAATGTATTCACAACGTCGAATCCCTCACTTTGATACCAGGACACAACTTTCCGGTTTACGACATGCAATTGAGAGCGTGATTATTCATGACCAAATACCGGGCGGAAAAAGTTACGCTCGTAACTGATAATACAGCGGGTATCCTCGGCAAACTGAAAGGCGCGCAGGCAATCCGGATCCGTCATGGATGCTTTCCGGTAGGTTTCGTAATCAGCAAGGCTGGGAAAGGTGAACAGCGCCAGTGCGATGTTGCTCGCCCCTTCAGAAGGCAGGAAATAGCCATTGTGCTGGCCGCCAAATTTATTGACGAGCGGGATCCACATCCGGGCATATTCTTCAAATTCGCTGACTTGATAAGGGTCAATAACGTAACGTAAAAAACAGGTCACCATGATTCATTCCTTTGTTATGGTTCATTCGTTTGATGCAGAGAAACCAGCTGACGGTTATGCCAGCGAGAAAGTAAGAACGTCGCGCATACAGCGCCCACTAACGCAAATGCCATATCAGACTGAGTATCCCAGACATACCCCTGAGTACCCAGAAATGCTTCCGCGTTTTCGCCTGTCGCCAGTGCCACCCACCATTCAATCAGTTCATAAAAGGCACTGAAGGCTAAACACATCGACACGGCAACCACACTCACCCAAAACCGGCCATTGACGATTTGCTTTCTGATGAGTATTTCCCTTGCCAGAATCGCCGGGACAAATCCCTGAAAAAAGTGGCCGACTTTGTCGTAGTTATTTCTTTCAGCCCCAAACAGATTGTCGAAGAAAGGCACTTCGGCGTAGGTGTAATGGCCACCCACCATCAAGACAATACAATGCAATAAAATCAACCCATACAGAAGCGGGGTGAGCCTGAAAGTGTTGTACGTGAGCGCAATCAGCACAAGGCCTATCAGCGCAGGCAGTACTTCGAGAAACCAGGTAAAGGTATCTTTCGGATCGATGCCGGACCAGAGAAGCACGACCGTAAAAACGAATAGCCAGATAGATTTCAAATGCTTGTCCTTTTATCGTTCGGATTGACTAAGTCGTCTTTCCCGTCCGATATCATTAATCAACTTGCACAGGCAAGTTCGGGTTTTCAAAATGCTCGAACATCATGACGATATCTTCGGGAAGTACCCGGCTTTGTGACAAAGGCGGAAGCGTATCTCGTGCAAAAAAATCAATCGCTGAAATTTCGATATTCTCTTTTGGCTCGCCGGACACAAAGTGACAGAGAAAGAAGAGTTTATAAATGTGATAGGGATAATCGGGCTGGTAGGGGTGAACTGCTCGGTCTTTGATCGCAATCAGTCTGGGTTGACTGACGACCAATCCGGATTCTTCCAACACTTCGCGGACAATCCCCTCTGATGGGGTTTCACACACATCGGCCCACCCTCCGGGTAATGTCCAGGCGCCATCCTCACGTTCTTTGACCAGCAAAATGCTGTTATCGCGAATCACTCCGGCCCGCAGATCAACTTTCGGCGTAGGATAGCCCTCTTCAGGCAGAAACAGATCATGCACTTTACTGAGTGGCTGGCCGCTCAGCTGTGCAAACATTTGACACGAAATGTCGGCTATCTGATCAAAGCGTTCAAGATCGTACGGATCGTGACAGTAAGCTTTACCAGCTTGTGCAATGGCCTGAAGTTTCTTGGCCCAAGTTAACCTGTCCTTCATTATCGTTATGCTCTCATTCCGGAAAAATATTGACTCACCCTATATGAGTCAATATCCATAATCAATGCCATTTCAATGGCCTAATGCCGCGGCACCAAACCAAAAGGTAAACTCTCGAACATCGCCGGTTGTTGGGTCACTGTCGGGGCAGTATGCACGCCTCGCCAGTCCAGTAACATAATAGCCAGCGTGTTGCGGTGCTCACCGTCATACAGCTCACTGACCCCTTTAACCGACGGCACCATACCCGTTTGCCGGTCGATCGATTTCTGGATGAACTGGCGTGTTTTTTCGACCACAGGGTCATCCGATAACCCGGCCAGCAGGAAGCTGATGCCCACTTCAGCCACTACATCTTCCTTGGTATGAAGCAGAATGTCGTCAATATGGCGGCGAAAGTGATCATAAATCCACTGAAAATCGCTTTCCTTGAGCTGATACTGATAATACGAGGATGCCGCAAAGATAATATGGGTCATGCCGTAAATCTTATTCATGTACTGCTGCTCGCTGAGCTGTTTATCCTGACTGTCCGGATAAGTCGCCCGAAAAGCGGCAATGAAAGGTTCAACCACATCCTGCTCGCCGAGCTGACGCAGCCAGTAAACCTGATTGGCAAGCTGCGCCGCCCATGCGCGGATCATGTCAGGGTCGGTGGCATAACGGGCAAAATCATAGCGGCGGATGATGTCGCGCAATTTATGATCGTCTCTGTGCTTGAGGCCGTATTCATTGGCTCGGGCCATAGAGCCAAGCAGGTCGACCCCCAGAAAGTAATACTCAGGGTAGTCTCGGGTAGCCAGATAACGTAAATCACTGCGGGCATCGTCTTTGCGCTGATACCTGGCTTCACGGGCATCGGAATAGGCTTTGATCTGCGCCGGTGTGTGAATTTCTGTCGTCACGGCATTCAGCCGGCTGGCCACACGTGCCAAGTCTGACCACACGGCCGACTGATATTTGGGATCCAGTGTCTGGCGATACATCCTCAGGCCATAATGGCCCATTTTAAAAGCCGGTAATGTAAACAACTGGGTTTCAAAGGTTTGCCGTATCAGAGCCGCATCATCGGCGTAGGATGGCAATCCCTGTTGCTGTACAGGCGGTTCTGCAGGTCTGGGCGATATTTGCATCGCCGCCCAGCCAGGCAGTGAAAGAAGCGTAATCAGAAGATAGACAACAAAACGACGAATATTCATAGCAACCCCGCAACGATTGAACAACACAATCATAGCAAAGTCGCCTTTGTTCACGTCAGCCGTTTGTCATTTAAGCCAGTGGAATATCAGCATTTTTACGTCTTCGGTGCTGAGCAGTTACGTATTTATCCACCGGTAGGTCAGGTTCATCCGTTCACCATGAGGCTGAGTGGTCTTGGGCACGCTGTGAACCCAGTGGGACTGAGTCTGACCCGCCATGATGAGCAAAGATCCATGACTGAGCTGAAAATCAATTTTCTGCCCGGTGTGGCGATGTTTCAGCAAAAAACGCCGGGTATCGCCTAAGGTCACTGAGGCAATCACAGGCGCAGGGCCGAGTTCAGGTTCGTTATCCTGATGCCAGCCCATGCTGTCCTGCCCGTGACGATACAGATTGGCCAGTACCGAATTAAACCGTGTCCCGGCAACCTGTTCGCAGGCGGCTTTGATCTGTAATAAGGCTGGCGTCCAGGGGTCCGGCTGCATCGTCAGTCCCGAATAGGTATAGGACGCATCCCCGCACCAGGCTTGCAAACGCGGCTGCATCACCCGGCGGCCATACACTGTAATGGCTTCCTGCTGCCAGTTGAGAGACTGGCGCAGCGCGCTGAAATAGCGATCTGAGTCGGAAACGGTAAAAAAGGCCGGCGACCAGAACAGCAAACCGTCATCAATGGCGATCCACTCGCCCTGCCCGCTCGCTTCACCGAATAAGTCGAGATTATGCATGACCTTGTCTAGTCCTTCACCGCAGGCAGACGTACATCAACCCAGACCAGCCGGTGATCAGAGCTGATATCGGCCCGTTCTTTGCCGTTCTCGTCAGTCACCAGTCTGCGCAGCGGATCTTTCTTATCCGGCCAGAACACGCCGCTGTTCAGCACATCGAAATCGGCAGAGGGCAGAACGTAATCAAGCCGCAGACCACTCAGATGTGTCCACTCCGAACTTCTGCCCCGGCGCAATTTCCACGGCCGGAAAAACCGCCCGCCCAGGCTTTTCGGGGTCAGTTTGCCTTCTGCAACAGCCCGATGAATCCTGGGGTGATATATCAGATGCCGGAGTGCAAGCACCATGCCTTCGCCATCATGCAAATCGGCGTTGAGATCCCCCAGCAACACAAAAGGCATGTCTTTGTCTAAACCGCCCGGGTTGCCCTGATCATCGATCAGATAAGCTTCGTCATTGATGATGTCCATCAAAAGACGCAACTCATCATGGTTACGGCGGGCATTACGCCGTTCAGGTCCGTCAAACACAGGCGGCGTCGGGTGAGCGCAAAGCAGCTGGAATCGCTGGAGGCCGACCTGGACCGGCAGTAAAAGATGGTTTTTTGAAGAGAGCCTGAGCTGTGCCATCGCTTCAGGGCTGTAATAGCCTTCAGGCATCTGGTTATCCGGCATCTGTTGCCACAGCAGGGTTTGCCAGCAGCGGATATCCTCTTCAATCAGCGGATAACGCGACAGCACGACGAAGCTGAAATGACCATGGTGAAACCCGTAACCCTGACCATCCTGCGGCAGAGTGCGCTCACCGTCTCCGTCCAGATCTGCCTCGCACAGCAAGCCGGTATTCGTGGGGGGACAATAACGGTAAGGATAATCAATCGCGACCTGACCATATTGCGGCTCAGCGAGATAATAGCGGCAAAAGTCATTCAGGCCGCCGTCATCGCCGCCCTCACCGGGATGGTCAAACTCGCACAGGAGCAGGACATCGGGCTGCACATGCTGAATCATGGCTGCCAGCCGGGCAATTCTGACGTGACCCGGCTCCGACAGCTTCTGCCGTATCCGGCCGGGGGCAGGATCCGACAAGGCGATATTCAATACCGCAACTCTTAAGGTAGGTGTTGGCACAACGCACTCCCAACAGACTGAAATTCAATAGCCTGTATTGATTGTACGCGGTGTTGTTCAGTTCCTCCAGCGCCTGGCATCAGCCCGGAATATTCACCAGGCTGCTGATGGCCTGATAAATCTGCCTGGCATCATGCATGGCCCTGTGCCTTGCCGGGCCGAGGTCTTCCAGCGCACGCTGAAAACGGGCTCTTTCTATACCGTTCTCCTGCTGCAACCAGTGGCCGATTTCAGTGAGAGTAAAAGAGGGGCGCATATGGGCTGCATGATACAGCCGCCCCAGCCAGAACAAGTCCCACTGGCTGTCACAAAACACATAATCGAGCTGCCCCAGCACACTGTTCAGATGCTGGCAGACTTCCAGCACCTGCATCCCATGCTGTTCCAGTTCAGACCGGGGGATTCTGTGAATACGTTGCTCGGCGTAGCTGTCCCAAAACAGCCAGACATCACCGGCAGTCAGCGGATTGATCAGGATACTTTGTCCACTGCCGTCAGGAAGAACATAACCCACTTCGATGGGGTAGGATTGATCCGATAAACCTGACGCTTCAAAATCTAATGTTGCCCACATTGCACTCTCCCTGATGCTTATGTCGTCCACGGCTCAGCCATTCTGGTTCCTTCCCTACCGGCAAAGACAAGCAGCCGGTAAGCTAAGCCGGACATCTCTCAATGAGCACAGCATAGTCGCGACAGCTCTCATACCCTGAGAGCACATCGGCACTGCGTCACTGGCTACCTTCTCATTAACTGTAGACCCGCGATAACACTTTACCCGCTATTTCATCCGCTTGACGCAGGATTGATACACTTAGTCAGACCGCAGCAAACGGCGATAAATGTCAGTATCTTCCTGGCTGAAACAGACAAAGTACACTTTGCCCGGCGTGCTTTGTCCTTCCAGAGACTGGCGGACTGTTTGCACGGCGATACTGGCCGCCAGCTGTTGCGGGAAACCGTATACCCCGGTACTGATGCAGGGAAAAGCAATCGTGCTGGCGCCCACTTCATCCGCCAGCGCCAGACTCTGCCGGTAACAACTGGCCAGTAATTCGGCCTCGTGATGCGCACCGTCCTGCCACACCGGCCCCACAGTGTGAATCACCCAGCGGGCCGGTAGCTGGTATCCGGGGGTGATTTTTGCTTCCCCGTCGGGCAGCCGTGCAAGCGCCGGCACTCTGCCAGCAACTGCGGGCCCGCCGCTTTGTGAATGGCACCATCGACACCACCGCCACCCAATAAGCTGTTATTCGCGGCGTTGACGATTGCATCCACATTCAAGGTGGTGATGTCACCCTGCCATACCAATAAATCTGCCATCTCAGTCTCCGGTTTGATCTGACACAGCAAAACACCCAAGTCCCAGGCAAGGTACTGTGTCGGCACTGACTATCATGTTATTTTAGTGCCAATCTTCCATCAAAAGGCCAAAGACTGACTATGACACCCGTTATCGGTTTCGCCGGTTTCAGCGGCTCAGGAAAAACCACATTAATTGAGCAGGTTATCCCATATTTAAAACAACACGGATTGCGTGTTGGTCTGCTGAAACACAGTCATCATGATGTTGAGCCGGATACACCAGGAAAAGACAGTTATCGGCTGCGCCATGCCGGCAGCGATCAGCTCTTGCTGGCAACACCGCATCGCCATATTCTTTTTTGAGTACCCGGACGATGAAGATCGTGAGCCGAAGCTGAAAGATTGCCTGGCGCAGCTGGATCACAGCCGTTTGGATATCGTGCTGGTAGAAGGGTTTCGCGACCAGCCCATCACCAAAATTGAAATTCACAGGCCGGATTACGGCAAGCCGCTGCTGTACCCCAAAGATACGCACATCGTGGCAATTGCCACCAGCGAACCGGGCGGCACTCACCCGATCCCTGTACTGGATTTAAACCAGCCTGCCAGTGTGGCGGCGTTTATGATGACGTGGCTTGAAAGCACCGGACCGGTGCGCGACTGACAGCAACTCTCAGGTTTGCTCTGAAAGAGATAACAATCACTGCAGTCGGTATGATCAGAACATCAGGCGTTTGCGGCCGGTCTGCTGATCGGCATCTTTGCCAATTGTTACCGACTTGTCTCTGTTTGACTTTTTCTTAGCCGCTTTACTGCCTGATTGGTTTTTCGCTGAGAGGTTTTTCGCTGACGGCTTTTTGCCCGATTTAGCCGGGCGATGGCTCGCCTGCTGCTCTTTTTTCGGTTTCGCGGCTGCGGGTTTGGCTTCTGGCTCACTGACCGTTTCTGTCACCGGCTGATCACAGAGCACAACATAAAACTCACCGTTAAACTCAATGACGTCGCCGTCATAAATCTTACAGCGTTTACGCAGTTCAATCTCACCATTGACGGCAACATAGCCTTCAGAGATCGCCATTTTGGCCTCACCACCACCACCGACGGCATTGGCAATTTTCAGCACTTTATATAACTCAATGGGCTGGACAGACACTTCTATCCCAAGCGCTTCAACTTCTATTTCCTGATCCTGACTCACGGTGCTTGACCTGTTTTTACTGAGAATGCAGTGAGTATACCACTTTGCCCTCCCGCACTGCGCATCATTCCTGCTTTCAATTGAACCGGTTCTCTGAAGACGCCCTCGCGTGTACCGACCCCAAGGTTTTGGCCTGTTACATAGAGATAACGAACTCAATCGGTTATGCTTGTTACAACTTTCACGTACGTTCCCGTTCACAAGGAAAACATTATGCTGAAACTGCTGTATGCCGCTGTATTCTGTCTGCTTTTCGCTATGCCAGTCATAGCGCAGGAATCAGAAGAAGCGCCGCCCTACTCGGAGCAGCCAGTGTTAGATAAGCCTTTAATGGAAAGGTATATTCTTGATGAAATGAAATCGCTACGCCAGGATCAGCAGGATCTGGAGCGTCGCTTAACCCTCTCTTTTACCGACCGCGAATTGTCAGTGGCCGATAAATCGCTCAATTATGCCAATGTGACAGTCACCTATTTTTTCTATCTGATCGCCGGTGCCGCCTCGCTGATTGCCCTGGTGGGCTGGCAGTCGCTGAAAGAGATCAAGGTCAATACCAAGAAAATGGCCGAACAGCAGTTAAAAGAAATCACGGATCAGTACGAGAAGAAATTCCAGATGCTGGAGCGGGATCTGAAACGTAAAACCCGGATCATTGCGCAGAACAACAAAGAGATCGAAATAATCAATGAAGTGCATAACCTCTGGCTCCGAGCTCAGAGCTCGCAAACCGCCGAGCAGCAAATGGAAGTGTACGATGAGATCCTCAAACTGCGGCCGGGCGATCTGGAAGCGCTGACTCACAAAGCGGATGCGGCGATGGAAATCCGTGAATTCCATTGGGCACTGAGTATCTGTAACCGGGTGCTGGAAGTGGATAACACCAATGCCAATGCCCTTTACCAGCGCGCCTGTGCTTACGCTTGTCTGGGGGCGGAAGATCAGGCCGTGTCTGACCTTGAGCGGGCCATTCAGGGCAGTGCTTTCCTGCGTGAATTGGCTAAAGAAGAAAATGATTTTGAAACGCTGCACGGTCACGAGCGATTCGATCAGCTGATCACTCACCATAACGAGTAAGTTTTTCTGCGTATTATTCTTACATGGGATATTCACTGGACAAGCTAATAACAGCAAGCTTAGTATCTGGTGATACGGAGATTATGCCGACTTAACGGAGTAACCAATGCACGCCACTACCCGACAGATGCAAGCCCAGAAACACATTGCCCTCGTGGCCCACGATAACTGCAAAAGCCACTTACAGCGCTGGGTCAATGAGCACAAAAGCAAGCTGGAAAATCATACCCTGTATGCCACGGGCACGACCGGGCATCTGCTTTCCAAACAAACCGGCCTGCCGATCAATTGTTTACTGAGCGGCCCTATGGGAGGCGATCAGCAGTTGGGTGCGCTGATTTGCGAAGGCAAAATCGACATGATGATTTTCTTCTGGGATCCACTGAATGCCGTACCCCACGATCCCGATGTGAAGGCACTGCTCCGGATTGCCGCGGTCTGGAATATCCCCGTTGCCACCAACCGTGCCAGTGCCAATTTCATGATAGCGTCCACCATGATGGAAGAAGCGGTGTCGATAGAGATACCCGACTATGAAGCTTACCTGGCCGAACGTCTGTCTTAAAAGCCTTGAGATCTGAGTGCTGACAACAGGGTGAGATACTCAGCACTCTAGACGTTATTCTTCAGCATCAGGAGTCCCGCACTGCCGGGGCTCTTTCGTTAGACTCCCCACCCACTTCCCGCGTTTCCCGCCAGCAAAGCCCGGCATTTAGGTATATGCTTTAAATCAATACCAAAAACAACCTGTTACCCGCATGGTGGCTTATGAAAGCATGGACTCTGACTGAACCCAACGGACTGGACAGCCTGCAGCTGACACGGACCACCCGGCCCAAACCCGGTGCGGAAGAAATCTGTATCAAAGTGGCCGCGATGGGCCTGAACCCGATTGATTACAAGCTGGCCGACTGGGGATACGCCACCTGGCACTATCCGCAAATTGTCGGTATGGACATCGCAGGCACTGTTGAATCTGTCGGGGTGAAAGTGCGGCAGTTTAAGCCGGGGGACAGAGTGTTTACCTTTCTCGACCCGCGTCATTGCGGAGGCTTTGCCGAGTATGTCTGCTGCAAAACGGGCGCCGTCAGCAGGCTGCCTGAAAGCGTCAGTGTTGAACAGGCGGCGGCTTTACCTTCTGCGGGTTACAGTGCCTGGCTGGCTGTGTACGATAAGCTCAGGCTCAAGCTGGGTCAGCGAGTCGCTATCACAGGGGCTGGCGGGGGCGTAGGCGGTTTTGCGGCCCAGTTGGCCAAACTGGCCGGGGCCACTGTGTATGCCATTGCCGCTGAAAGGCATCACGCCAGATTACTCAGCTATGGCGTCGATGCTGTGATTGATTCGGATCATGACAATGTCGCCATGAAGATCATTGAACTCACTGAAGATAAGCTGCTGCATGCCGTCATTGACTGTGTTTCTGCCCGTTCAGGCAGCATCATGAGTGCGCTGATCCGATTCAACGGCCAGATAGTGATGGTGGCCGATCAATTCAATCAGGTCCCCTTACTGGCGACCACAAAAGCACTCAGCATGCATGAAGTGGCGCTGCACGGCACCTATGCCCATGGTGCGCCTGAGGATATCCATCATCTCTCCGATATGGGCAACAGTATGAGTAACCTGATCGCCGAAGGAAAGCTGGATGCCATGATAGATAAGCTATTCGCTTTTGAGCAATTGAAGGAAGGACTGGCGCTGCTGCACAGGCAGCAGCACAGCGGCAAACTGATCGTGGTGCTGGATGAATAATCAAGCGAAGAGCCGGAATCAGCGCTTCATTTTTTTGATTTTATTATTAACCTGATACCTGTCTTCAATCAGTTCATTCACGAACGGTGAGAGGGTTTCCGGGTTGGCGCAAATCCAGACATGCTCTTTTGCCCTTGTCATCGCGACATAAAACAAACGACGCTCTTCCGCATCAGCCATGCCTTCGTGACCGCCTGACTGCAGACAAGCCAGCAGTCCCCTGTCCCGGTCCTGAGCCGGAAACACGCCGCGGTTCACATTGAGCACAAACACAAAATCAGCTTCACGGCCCTTGCTGGCATGGCAGGTCATGAACTGCAGATTCAGCTGAGGCCACTGGTTCTGCCAGTCGGCCAGCTTTTCAGGTCGCTGATCATGATTGCGTCCCAGCAGCAGCACGCTGGCTTCTTTTTTCACTTTAGAAGCGAGCTGTACCAGCTCCTGTTCCAGCAGATCCTGTGCCAGCAATGTTACCGCTTTTCGCTTCTGCTTTTTCACACTGACCAGCGACTTTTTCAGCTGCTGCGGATTTTGCTGAATAAACATATTGGCCACTTCACCAATCATGTTGTTGAAACGATAAGTGGTGTCGAGTTCCATGACATGGCTGGCGCCGAAACGCTGCTCAAACCCTGTGGTCAGATTGACATCGGCGCCGGCAAAGCGGTATATCGCCTGCCAGTCATCACCAACGGCATACAGACTGGGTGTTAAGTTATCCGTCCCCGGTGTCTGGCAAATGGCATCGATCAGCGCCAGCCGGTGTGGCGAAATATCCTGATACTCATCGACCATGACAAAGCGCCACTGCGGAATGAATTTACCTTGTCTGACATACTCAGTGGCGGTCTGGATCATGGTATTAAAATCAATCTGGCGATTGGCTTTCAGGTGCTGACTGTACACTTTGTAACACGGCCACAGCAGGGCCAGCTCGCTTTTCATCTGAGCTTTATCACCACTGCCCATGGCACTGTCAACCATGGCTGATAATTCTGCTTTGTTGCCGCCCTGCTGGCCCATCAGTTCAATATGGCGCCACACCCAGTTCAGCAAAGGTTCGCTGCGCGCCTGCTCTTCGATGGAATTGTCGCCCCGAAAACCCGGTATACGCCACTGGGTCAGGTGCTTTTGCCAGCGCTTAGCCGCCGTCTCGTTCTGCCACTGATCTTTAAGCAGCGCAGACAACCATTCATTCCGGGCATGCTCATCCTGGACTAACGGCGACACACCCGGTAACTCACCTTCAACCGCCTGAATGATCTGGCAGCCCAGGCTGTGGAAGGTCGCAACCCGGATCTCCCGGCCGACTTTGTCTTTCAGCCGCTCGCTCATTTCTTCCGCCGCTTTGCGGCCAAAGGCTAACATCAGAATATCGTCCGGCTGGGCTTGCTGGCTCGCCAGCAGATAACCGGCGCGGGCCACCAGCACACTGGTTTTGCCTGAGCCGGCCCCGGCCAGAATCAGATTGTGATCCTGATTCAGCAGCACCGCCTGCCGCTGAGAATCATTGAGCGGTGACGATTCAATCCGGTCGAACCAGGACGACCACTTTTCGGTTTCTTCCTGCATCCAGGCAGCATTGGTGTCTGTCACCCACTGCGCGTTGTCATCAAGCCAGGGGGATATCTGCTCAAACGCCATGGGGCGGAAAGAAGCGGCCAGCTCATCGGTCAAACCGGTCTCTGATAAGGCGTTATGCAGGGAAGATTGCAGGTTCAGGTGATCCGAGCGGCGCTTATAGCCAGGCTGGGTAATAAAAGCGTCGATGCGTGACAGCATCTGCGGCAGGTGGGCATCGAGCTTTTCCACCCGCCCTTTGGCCCATTGGCGGTAAGTGTCCACCAGATGGCCGGCAAAAGCCTGACACTCCTGCCAGGGCAAGCCATGCACAGTCCAGCTTGCCGTCTGATCTGCCGAGGTCAGTTCCATCGCGCCCCACAACACCCCGCGGTGCAGCGTCACTGAACCGTCCCAGTCATCAAATGACAGGACTTCACTGTTTTGCAGGCTTTCCAGAACAACCTGTTCTTCATCCAGCTCGATACTGCAATAGTCGCCCTGCACTAACCATTGTGCGAGCCAATTGGCCGTTAATCGCATTGTGTTACCTGACACCTTGATTCACTCAGCGAGAAGATTATCAAGAACTGCGCACAGACCATAGCGGTAAGCGATTTATTTACGTAAAATTTGAGACAAAAATGCCCGCTGCTTCAATGAACAACCCTGTTTATGATCAGCACCGACCGGATACCCGATGACAAAATTTTCTCTGCAGACTACTTTTCGACGTTACTGGGCAAAAGACCGCCTTCACCTCAGTGCCCGCGTCGCGTTAGCCTTGATAGGCGCTGTCGTACCCTGCTGGTATCTGAATGCCACCACGGCTGTCACCCCACTGGTGCTGGGGATCATTGCAGCCGCGCTGGCGGAAACCGATGACAACCTGACAGGCAGACTGAAAGCACTGGCAATGACCTTGCTGTGTTTCCTGATTGCCTCGCTGTCGGTTGAGTTACTGTTCGATTACCCGGTGCTTTTTGCCATCGGGCTGTTCTCATCCAGCTTTGCTTTCATGATGCTGGGCGCGATGGGCACCCGGTATGCCAACATCGCCTTTGCCTCCCTGCTGCTGGCTATCTATACCATGCTGGGTGCCGAGAGCAGCCAGAATTTGTGGTTTCAGCCCGCCTTACTGCTGAGCGGTGCCATTGGCTATGGCCTGCTGTCGCTCTTGTGGCAGATGCTTTGGCCGAATCAGGCAGTGCAGCACAGTCTGGCCCGTGTCTTTACTGCCCTGGCCGATTATCTGGATGATAAAAGCCGCTGGTTCCGCCCGGTCGACAACCTTGATCCGCAACAACTGCGTATTCAAGCTGCAGCCAGCAACGCCAGAGTGGTGTCGGCACTCAATCAGGCCAAGCAGACGCTGCTGAACCGGGTGAAGCGGGTGCAGCATAACCAGCGAGGCCATCGCTTTCTCAGCCTGTACTTCCATGCGCAGGATATTCATGAGCGGATCAGCTCCTCTCACCAGCGTTATCAGGATCTGGCCGCGGCATTTCGTCGCAGTGACATTTTGTTCCGTTTTCAGGATCTGATGCAGCAGCAGGCAACGGCATGCCGCAATATCAGCAGCAGCCTGGCCATGGGTCATTATTACCGGCACAGCCTGGATAACAGTCTGGCGCTGGACGAGCTGAAAGAATCTCTCAGCTTTCTTCAATCGCAGAATAATCCCGAGTGGCGCGCTTTCCTGACTCAGCTCGACTATCTGTTCAACAACCTTGCGACCATTGAACGTCAGCTCGCCAACCTGAATAATCCTGATGTAACTGAAGCGCAGGAAGATACTGAACTGGCCGATTCAGAAGCCCATACTGTGTCCGGTTTATGGCAACGGGTGAAAAGCCAACTGCACACCGACAGCCAGCTGTTTCGCCATGCGGTACGTATCGCCACGGCGCTGACGATAGGTTACGGCGTCATTCAAGTGCTGGACCTGCAGCACGGATACTGGATTTTGCTGACCACACTCTTTGTCTGTCAGCCCAATTTCAGTGCCACACGCCAGAAGCTGACGCAGCGGATCATCGGGACGCTCGGTGGCCTGCTGGTCGGTCTGCCGCTGCTGTATCTGTTTCCCGGCCAGGAAGGCCAGCTGGTCTTAATGGTACTGGCGGGGGTGGCCTTTTTCGTGCTGCGTAACCACAAATACACCCTGGCGACAGGGTTTATCACGCTGCTGGTGCTGTTTTGTTTTAACCAGCTGGGGGCCGGGTTTGCGGTGGTGCTGCCCCGTTTGGGCGATACCTTGCTGGGCTGTCTGCTGGCCGTACTGGCGGTGGTCTATATTCTGCCGGACTGGCAGGCGCGCCGCTTACATAAAATCATGGCGGCTGCGGTGACGACCAACCGCGACTATCTGGCACAGATCATCGGGCAATACCGGATCGGTAAAAAAGACAGCCTGAGTTACCGCGTGGCCCGCCGCGAAGCCCACAATACCGACGCCCAGCTCAGTACCGCCATCAGCAATATGCTGGCAGAGCCGGGACGCTACCGCCTGGCCATTGAAGAGTGCTTTCGTTTTCTGACCCTCAATCATGCGATGCTCAATTACATCTCGACCTTAGGTGCGCATCGTACGCAAATCGATGAGCACAAAACCCACAAGTTAATTGCACAGGCGCACAGCCAGCTCCATGTTCAGCTTGATACGTTGGCCCAGCAACTGGCCGACAAGCAATGTGCGCCGCCGCCGGAATCGGACAGCAGCCTTGAGCAGGCACTGGCTGCCTGGCGGGAAGGGGATGATCAGTCCGTGCGCCTGATCCTGCAGCAGCTGTTTCTGATCCAGCGCATGATGCCGGAGCTCTATTCACTGGCCAACAAACTGGCCGCCAGAACGCAGCTGACCAGCGACTCTGAACCAGCACAGAAAACCAGATAACTCCACCTTTCACTGATAAAAAATCAGTCAATCACACCACCTCAGGCATATATTTTCTTCATTTATGCCTGAGATGGTATAGAATCCCGCCTTTCTGACTTTCCTGATTTACACTCACAGACCATGATTGATTTTACGACACTGCCCTTATATCTCACCGCGGTGGTTGCCCTGTTGCTGGTACCCGGTCCGGATATGCTGCTGATTGCCAGCTCAAGCCTGAGTTACGGCAAACGCGTCGGCCTGTTTGCCAGCCTGGGCAATGCCACGTCCGGACTGGTACTGACCGTCTTGGCTGCGATGGGGGTTTCTGCACTCATCGCCATGAATCCCCTCGCACTGGAGGCACTGCGTTTTCTGGGCGGTGCGTACCTGCTCAAGATGGGCTGGGACTGCCTGCGCAGCACTCCGGCTGACTCCCCCACCGTTGGCAGGCAAAATGGACTGGCCCGGGCGCTGTATCGCCGAGCCGTGGTCAGTAACCTGCTTAACCCAAAGGCCCTGGTGTTCTTTGTCCTGTTTCTGCCTCAGTTTGTTTCCAGCCAGATTGAAGCCAGCTCAGGTGAGCAGATGCTGGCGCTGGGTTTGCTGCTGAACATTATGGGGCTGACGTTTAATCTGCTGCTGGTCGTGCTGGCGGGCACCCTTGGACGGCCATTACTGAATAACCCAAGCTTCCGGGCGAACCAGAATAAATTCATGGGCTGCATCTTCATCGTGCTGGCCATCTGGCTGCTGATTGCTCAGTTGCCGCAGGTGTAACGCACCACCTTCTGACAGTTCACAGACCTCATAAAAATGGCCTCCTGTTCCCAGTGAGGCCATGCATTTCAGATCACTGCGGATCAGGTAAAAAGCCAGATCCGGCTTTCAAAAGGCCGCAGCCTGCCGCTCAGGCTGATCTCGCCGGCTTCTTCATCGTCATAGTTCGCCAGCAAGGTTTCCCCGCGGCTGACGGGCAGATCAGACAAGTCGCTCACATCAAACGCTACTCTGTCGGCACTGTAGTTATTCAGGCAGATCAGGACTTGCCCATCGCACTGCCTGCGATACACATGCAGCGCCTGATCGTCCGGTAATAAATCCGTGTAATCGCCGTCTGCTATCACACTGATTTTCTTACGCAGTGCAATCAGCTGCCGGTAATAGTGGAACACGGAACCCGGATCGGCCACCGCCTGCGCCGCATTAATCACCGGATAGTTCGCAGCAACATCAATCCAGGGGGTCCCCTGGGTAAAGCCGGCATGGGGACGGCTGTCCCACTGCATCGGAGTGCGTGAATTATCCCGCGAACGCTCGGCCAGGATCGCCAGCGCATCCCGTTCGCTGAGCCCCTGCTCCTGGGTCAGAATCCGGTACATATTGATGCTTTCCACATCACGATACTGAGCAATATCCGAGAAGCCGGGATTGGTCATGCCCAGCTCTTCCCCCTGATACACATAAGGAGTGCCCTGCATCATATGCAGCGACGTGGCGAGCATTTTGGCTGAGAGTTCGCGGTAGACCCCATCATCGCCGAACCGGCTCACGACCCGGGGCTGATCATGGTTACACCAGAACAAGGCGCCCCAGCCTTTGTCATGCAACCCCTGCTGCCAGTGACTGAACAGCTGTTTCAGTGCCAGAAAATCCATCGGCGCCAGTTTCCATTTTTCGCCATTCGGATAGTCCACTTTCAGGTGATGAAAGTTAAACACCATCGACAGCTCTTTGCCGCCCTGCGCGGAATACTGCTGGCAATGTGCCAGGGTGGTCGACGACATTTCCCCCACAGTGACCGAGCCATACTGCTGAAACACATCCGCACTGATCTCCTGAAGGTATTGGTGCACTTTCGGCCCGTCGGTATAAAAACGCCGGCCGTCGCCTGCGTCGTCGTTCGGGAAGTCCTGCTGTTTGGAGATCAGGTTGATGACATCCAGGCGAAAACCGTCCACCCCTTTTTCGGCCCAGAAGCGGATCACCTGTTTTACTTCCTCGCGCACTTGCGGGTTTTCCCAGTTCAGGTCGGCCTGCTCTTTGGCAAACAGATGCAGGTAATACTGCTGGGTCGGTTCATGCCATTGCCAGGCATTGCCGCCAAATTTTGACTGCCAGTTATTCGGTTCGCCGCCATCCACGGCATCGTGCCAGATATAGTAATCGCGGTACGGGCTGTGCTTATCCGCCAGCGCCTGCTGAAACCAGGCATGCTCCGTCGAGGTATGATTGACCACGATGTCCATGATGATGCGAATGCCCCGCTGGCGGGCAGCATCCAGCAGGCGATCGAAATCTTCCATGGTGCCGAAATCCGGGTTGATGCTGTAGTAATCGGAAATATCGTAACCGTTGTCCACCATGGGTGAGGCATAGACAGGAGTCAGCCAGATTGCATCCACCCCCAGCGTCTGAAGGTAATCCAGACGTTGCGTAATGCCTTTCAGATCGCCCGTGCCTGTGTTGCCGCTGTCGGCAAAACTCTTGGGATAGATTTGATAAACCGTCGCTGTTCGCCACCAGGGCTGCGCTGTGTTCGTCATGTTCGTTAACCTGTAGAGAAAAAACGGCAGCCGAAACACTGCCGTTGAAGGTGATTGCCATTACGCGGCTTGCGGCTGCTGTTCGAGTTTGCCTTTCGCGGCGGCACGCTTGTACATCACAATTGTCAGCACCAGCGGTACCAGGATCGCCACCAGCATCGCCAGCAGGTAGATCAGCCAGTACTGAGGCTGAATGGACAGAATCCCGGGCAGACCACCAACGCCAATACCGTT
Source organism: Photobacterium sp. Hal280 (assembly GCF_037162255.1). Lineage (NCBI taxonomy): Bacteria > Pseudomonadati > Pseudomonadota > Gammaproteobacteria > Vibrionales > Vibrionaceae > Photobacterium > Photobacterium sp. Hal280. The sequence continues at coordinate 1,033,056 of NZ_JARLUO010000005.1, read as the reverse complement.
GGCCATCACACCGGCGGCGCCGCAAATCGCGGCAGCCAGCGCTGAACCTGTCATGGCACACAGCATAGGGAATTTATATTTGAGGTTAATCCCGTACATGGCCGGTTCCGTCACCCCCAGATAAGCTGAAATCGCGGCGGGTACGGAAATCTCACGCTCATTTTCTTTCTTGCTGATAATGATAATGCCCACCACCGCAGATGCCTGAGCAATATTAGACAGCGCAATCAAGGGCCAGATGGGCGTGCCGCCCATGTCCTGCATCAGCTGCAAATCCACGGCGTTGGTGGTGTGGTGAATCCCGGTAATCACCAGCGGGGCGTACAGGAAGCCAAATAAGACCGCCCCGAGAATCGCAAAATCGCCTGTCATGGCCGCTTTCGCAACATAGGCCACACCGTCGCCCAGCATGCGTCCGAACGGACCGATCAGTGCATGGGCCAGGACAACCGCCGTGACCAGCGAAATGAAGGGAACGATCACCAGGTACAAATAATCCGGGATAATGCGTCTGAGATTGGTTTCAATAAAGGCTAACGCAATACCGGCCAGCATGGCGGGGATCACCTGAGCCTGATAGCCCACTTTCTCAATCACAAACCAGCCGAAATCCCACACTTCAGGCACTTGCTTGCCGATCAGATAGGCATTCATCAATTGCGGCGACACCAGGGTGATCCCCAGTACGATGCCCAAAATGGGTGTGCCGCCCAGTTTTTTTACGGTTGACCAGCACACACCCACAGGCAGGAAGAAGAAAATCGCTTCCCCGATCAACCATAGAAATGCATGCACCTGCGCCCAGAACGGGCTGATCTGCGTGAGGGTCTGGCCATCAAACATCGTGATATCGCCGATGACGTTTCTGAAACCGAGGATCAGACCGCCGGTGATGATCGCGGGTAACAGGGGAACAAAAATTTCAGCCAGGTGAGAGATACCGCGCTCCAGCAAGCTCATATTCTGGCGGGCGGCGACTTTTGCCTCGTCTTTACTGACTGCTTTATCCCCCAGCATCGCGTTGAGCTGCTTGTACACCTGGTCAACTTCGGTGCCGATCACCACCTGAAATTGTCCGGCGTTGGTAAAACAGCCTTTCACCATGGGAATAGCTTCCAGTTCCGGCACACTCGCCGCTTTCGGGTCTTTCAATACAAACCGCAACCGGGTCAGGCAGTGACTGACACTGACGATGTTTGCCTCGCCGCCTATTCTGGCGACCAGCTGTTCTATCTGCTGCTTCTCTATTTTACTCATGCCAATATCCGTCTCAGTCGTAAGGTACACAGGATGTTGTTCTTGTTTTATGCATTTTTGGGAATGTTCCCAACCAACAGGAACAATGATGAACCTGAAAGAAAACATTGGAAATGGGAATGTTCCCATTTTGTGTTTCAGCTCACGAAGCGTGTCATTTTAATCAGAATAGACGTTAAACAAGGAATATGTGCCTGAACTCTCAGGCACGGAGTCAGAATGGCAGGCAGGAACGTTGCACCAGGTGGGTGATATCCGCACTCTGGCGAAGATGCTGTAGCAGCAGATCGGCGGCGCGCTGACCCGCGTCAAAATATCCGGGATCGACGCTGAAGGTGTTGGGAAACATAAACTGCAGCAGATCTGTCGCCCCGACACCCGATACCAGCACATCGGCCCGGTTTAACTCCTGCAGTCTTTTCGCCACCCCCATCGCCAGCGTATCACTGGCACAGACAATGGCCTGGGTCTGAGCAGAAAGTACAGCATCTGTTAATGCATAAGCACTGTCATAGCTGAGCTCGCCGGTTTGATAACAAGGCTCAATGTGCTGTTGCTCGCAGGCGTCCAGATAAGCGTCCAGGCGCAACCGGCCGGTTGTCCGGTCGGCAGGATCAACACCAATATAGCTGATCTGTTTGAGGCCCTGGCCGGTGAACTGAGCCATCGCCAGGGAAATCATCCCCTTGTTGTCGTAACTGACAGATGAGACAGCATCGGTATCAACCGCAATCACAACGGCACGCTGTGTAAAGCTGTCCAGAACAGCGCAGTCGAACCCGGAGAAACCAAAGACGATGACGCCGTCGACATTACGCTTTTCCAGGACCGCAATGTGCTCGCGGGTTTTATCGGTACAAAACTGACTTTCCATGATCACGGCATCATAACCAGCCGCGTAAATGACTTCCAGAATACCGCGCACCGCTTTATTTTCTGACGGAGAATCCAGCCGCGACACAAGAATCCCAATGACCCTGCTGTGACCACCACGCATTGACTGGGCTGACTTGGACGGCACATAGCCAGATTCAAGGATCACCTGCTCCACTTTTTCTCGTGTTGCCGGTTTCACACGCGGGTCGTGTGTCAGCACTCTGGAGACGGTCGATTTACCCACGCCTGCCAGTTTAGCGATATCGAGAATAGTCAGTTTTTGTGCCGGTTTTTTGGTCATAGCGCCCTCAGTTCAATACGTCCCCGGGAAAAGGGCTTCAGGTTCACAGCCTGTATAAACGCTGTATTGTCACAGTCTTAGGGACAAATGCAATGCCTTTATCGCGCAACATCCCCTCACACAAAAAATGCACCGAATTGACAATGCGCCAACAAAAACGGTTGAGATATCCGATACTTTCTTTAAGTGCTTGAAATAAGTTTTCCATGCACCCATATAAAATAAATACTTACTCACTTTCTGGTCTCGGCCGTTTCTGGCTTTCGGTTTTATGCCGGTATCAGCCGAAGTACTCAAGGATAATTATGATTACTCATGTTGGCATTATCGATCAGGACCCGGTCAGACTGATCACTTCCCTTTTAGACCACGGTGTCCCAGCCGGAAAGATGATATTTATCGGCACAGAAGCGCAGCAGGAAACCTATGACCGCCTGAGCTCGATACTGATACCCCGCGATATTGAGACTGAATTTTTCACCATTCCCGACTCCATCAATATTAAAACCCTTCGCCAGAGACTGAATGAACTGGCAACCCGTTTAAAAGAGTCCGACAGTGAAGTTTGGTTTAATGCCAGCTGCGGCCTTCGCCACCGCCTGCTGTCTGCCTATGAGGTGTTCAGGAGCTACCAATGGCCGATTTATGTCATTGAACCCTACAGTGATGAGATGTGCTGGCTATATCCTGCCGGCCGGGAGCAGCAACAGGTTGAAGACCGTATCCAGCTCACCGATTACCTGACGATCTTCGGCGCACGCGCCGAGTTGCCTGAAACAAGCGTACCGGAAGCGCTGAACCAGCAACTCTGGGATCTGGGCCAGCGTTGGGCAAGCTCAGCGCTGGAGCTTGGCCCCGGGCTGGCAACACTGAACTATCTGGCGACGACCTGCCGCAAGGAACAAAAGCTGGATGTGGCGCTGAGCGACAAACAGCAAGGCTATAAAGAACTGGCTTTGCTGATCAATGACTTGCAGGAAACGGGCCTGGCGAACTATGACAATGGCATTCTGACATTCAAACACGAAGAAGCCCGCCGCTTCGCCAACGGTGAATGGCTGGAGAACCTGGTTCACAGTACCGTCAGAGCCATTCAAAGCAAGCTGCCAACCATACAGGATCATTCGCTGGGCGTTCAGGTGTATCGTCAGATTGGCGATCGGGAAGTACGCAATGAGCTGGATGTGGCGACTGTCGTGAATAACAAACTGCATATCATTGAGTGTAAAACCAAAGGCATGCGGGATGATGGCGATGATACCCTGTACAAACTGGAATCCCTGCGCGATTTATTAGGCGGTCTGCAGGCACGTGCCATGCTGGTCAGCTTCCGTCCGCTTCGTCATCATGATCTCATCCGAGCTGAAGATTTAGGACTGGCGATTATCGGCCCCGAACAGCTGGGTGAGCTTGAGCAACACCTCCACACCTGGTTCAAAGCGGCCGGCGGCCAGGCCAACCGACTGCTGTAACCGCCTTTGTGCAGACATAAAAAAACCGATGCACAAGCATCGGTTTTTTTGTTGCTGGCAATGAATTACTTGTTCAGCATGCGACGAGCAGCGTCGACAACCACACGGATTGCACGTGCTTCTGTTTCTTTCAGCGTCGCGTGATCTGGCGTCTCTTTCTGAGTCCGGTTGATGATCACACCCGCCACACAGCCGGCACGCAGACCTGAGCTTGCGCACATGGTCAGTAAGGTGGCTGATTCCATTTCAAAATTCAGCACGCCCATGTCCTGCCATTCTTTCATTGACCCCTGAAAACGGCGCACCACGCGGCCGGAGAAGGTGTCGTAGCGCTCCTGCCCCGGATAGAAAGTATCGCTGGAGGCAGTCACACCAGTGTGCACTCCAGTGTTTTCCGCGTCACACGCTTCCTTCATTGCCGTCGCCACTTCGAAGTCAGCCACTGCCGGGAATTCCATGGGTGCAAAATGCAGGCTGGCACCGTCCAGACGCACAGAGCCAGTGGTCACGATCATGTCACCCACATTGATATGCGGCTGAATCGCACCTGTTGTGCCGACACGCAGGAAAGTACGCACACCCAGCTGAGCCAGCTCTTCAACAGCAATTGAGGTCGATGGGCCACCGATACCGGTTGAACAGACCACCACAGACTGACCATCCAGCTTTGCACGGTACAGCGTGTACTCACGGGCACTGTTTAAAAACTCAGGCTCATCCATCAGATTGGCGATTTTTTCAACGCGTGCCGGGTCTCCGGGAATAATGGCAATTTCAGCGCCCTGAAGATCAGCTTTCGTAACACCCAGATGGAATACCGCGGTCTCAGACATAATTCTATCCTTCATTGTGTGGCCTGCTTTGTGGCGGCCTATTATGGGATCTTATTCAACAACTTGAACTCTCGAATACCCGCTAACCTTAGCTCATCACCGCCGTGATATGGGTGATTAACATCACATTAAGGGTATATGTAAATGCAACAGATTCATTAAAACAGATCATAGATCACATTAATATGCAACGTGATTTACCTTCCAGGAGCCAATACGCTTTCACCTGACAAAGGGCATCAGCCTGCTCTTGAGCTTAACCTGAGCACTCAATGTTCTCTGTTGCCTCATAAAGGCGCTGCACAAAGAAAAGGCTCAAGCCAGCGCTTAAGCCTTCTGATTGTAGCCCTGCCTCAGCCGGAGCGCTGACCCCGCGACAAATTATGCATCCGGCTTAAACCGCAGCAATCGCAGCGCATTCACAGTCACCAGGGCTGTGGCACCGCTGTCTGCCAGTACGGCAACCCAAAGCCCTGTCCAGCCCAGCAGAGTGGTCAGCAGGAAGATCAGCTTCAGGCCCAGGGCCAGGCTGATATTCTGACGGATATTGGCCAGCGTCATTCGCGACAAAGCAATCATATCCGGTAATTCATTCAGCCGATTATGGGTCAGTGCTGCATCGGCGGTTTCCAGTGCCACGTCCGTGCCGCTTCCCATTGCGATGCCGACACTGGCCATTTTCATCGCCGGCGCATCATTAATGCCGTCGCCCACCATGGCCACTTTATAGTCACGGCTCCACTGAGCGACTTCGGTCACTTTATCTTCAGGCAGCAGGCTGGCCCGAAAATCGACACCGACCTCAGAAGCGATCGCCTTGGCAGCCCGCAAGTTATCACCGGTTAACATCACACTGCGAATGCCTAACGCTTTGAGTCTGTCGACCGCCACCAAGGCATCTTCACGCAGATTATCCCGCCAGGCGATCAGTCCGACCGGCACGTTATCACGCAGCACCACAACCAGGGTTTTGCCCTCATCGCTCAGGCTGTCGATGTCAGCCTGCTGGGATTGGGTAATCCGGCCGGGATCGTCAAGACGATCGGTGGCGAGAAGGTGGATGACAGTGCCAGCAACCACACCCTGAATCCCGCGCCCAGGCAATGCTTTGCGGTTTTCAGCATGCGGCACCGCCAGACCCTGCTGGCGCGCTTTGTCGATCACAGCCTGCGCCAGCGGATGCAGCGATCCGGTTTCTATTGCGGCGGCCTCGCTCAGCAGCCTTGCTTGATCGCCTTGCCAGACGAGCACATCGGTTACCCGCGGTTTACCCTGGGTTAAAGTGCCTGTTTTATCAAACGCGACCACCTGCGTCTGGCCTAATTGCTCCAGGGCCGCACCGCCCTTAATCAGGGCTCCGCGACGCGCCGCGGCTGCCAGTCCCGAGGTTATAGCCGCCGGGGTTGAGATCACCAGAGCACATGGGCAGGCAATCAGAAGCAATGTCAGTCCTTTATACAGCCATTCATCCCAGGACAGGCCAAAAATCACAGTTGGCACCAGCACAATCAGCGTCGCCAGAACAATCATCGCAGGGGTGTACCAGCGGCTGAAGCGATCGATAAAACGTTCTATCGGGGCTTTACTGGCTTCTGCGTTTTCAATCAGGTGCAGTATGCGGTCGATGGCATTTTCACCCTGCTTAGACTCAACTTTGACCCGCACCAGGTGATCGGCTGACAGTGAACCGGCAAGAATACGCTCTCCCGCAAAACGCTCTACCGGAACCGATTCGCCGGTTAATGCACTTTCATCAAAGCTGGCTGCCTTATCAAGCAATAGGGCATCCGCCGGTAGCCGGGCGCCCGGTGCCACTTCAATCACATCGCCGGGCCGGAGCTGAGCGGCGGCCACTTCGCGTACCTGGCCGTTGGTGTCGACACGCATCGCCGTCTCCGGCACCAGCGCCATAAGGGCTTTTACCCCGCTGCGGGCACGGGCAGACGCATAGCCTTCCAGTTGTTCACCAATGAGAAACAGCAATAACACCATCGCCGCTTCGGCCGTTTCGCCCAGATAGAGCGCACCGACAGCAGCCACGCTCATCAGAGTTTCAATGGAGAATGGTGAGCCGTTTTTAGCAAGTTTGATGGCTTTGCCAATAATCGGAGTCAAGCCCACCAGCGTGGTGGCTGAGAATGCAATCAGTCCTAACGTGTCAGACTGAGTGGAGATGACATAAGACACAAAAACCAGCGCGGCTGTCAGCGCGAGCATGCCATACGTCTGCATGAATCCCGGAGCCGGGGCATCCTTACGCTGTTGCGGCCGACGCAAAGGGAAACCCGTTGCTTTGGCGGTGGCTTCTACCTCAGACATCATGTGTGATGTGATGCCGGCGACCACCAATTTCTCTGTCGCAAAGATCACTGAGGCCTGGTCGACACCCTCGATCGCCAGAATGGCTTTTTCGAGCTTGGCAGCACAGCTCGGACAATCCATGCCCTGCACGTGCCAGCTAAAGCGCGCAGCAGCCGTTGGCTCGTTACGTTGCTGAGAGCCATCACCTTTTGGCTGTGAAGCTGTCAGATGGGAGTCGCTGGGGATAGTCACATCGGGTGACGTGACAGCAGTGCCTGACGGCGCCGAAAGAGGGGTTAATTGTTGAATACCGGACAAGAGGGCCGGCTTACCGCTACTGGGCTGTGTTGACAATAACGCTCGCGGCCTGGCGGGGTCGCTCTCTTCACTGCCTCCTGAGTCGCACGCTCCCTCACAACAACTTGCCGACACAGAAGCAGACAGACCACCTGTCGCAGATGCTGTCGTTGCGCCTTGCTCGACACGGACACTGCTGCCTGTATTGGCAGGTTTGATTGTATGGATGTGCGGTTTTTTATTATGGCATTGATGACACATACTGTTCTTCCTTATTCAATCACAGTGGGCTTCTGTATCAATATAAACCTTGGAGTTACCTCCAAGGTCAAGCACTAAATACAGCTCGCAATCATTGAATGAATGGATGAATACAGATCTCAAAAAGAAAGGCGCTGAGCAGCGCCTGTACAAATCGCGTTACACCGGGTGCTTAAAGCAATCACCAATTTGATCACTGATGGCGGAAAGCACATTGCGGCGGGTAATAATACCGACCAGTCTCCCGCCTTCCACAACCGGATACAACTTAGGTTTTTGCCCGGACATGGTTTCAGCAAGGGCAATAATGCTGGTCTCCGGATTGACTGTCAGCACATCCGTTCGCATGACATCACCCACTGTGTGGGTATCCTGGCAGTGATAACCGACTTTCAGTAACTTCTGAATAAAATCCTGTTCAGACACAAAGCCCACCACTCTGCGGTACTCATCAACCACAGGTCCGCCAATTTGCTTGGATGACAGCATCTTGTCCAACGCTTTAGACAACGACATCCCTGCTTCAAAGGTTACCGGTCGGGTGTTCATATAATCTCTGACTTTAATCGACTCCATGTATCCCCCTGAAATTTTTCTTATATAACCGCAGGCAGATTCAGAGTGTGTCAATCTGAGTGCTTATCCCTGCGCCGATACTTTAAGTGTCGTCGATTTCAGCCAAATGTCTAAATTGATAGGTTCTATTTTATTCATTGTCGTTACCTATGATGCGCGCTTAAGAAAGAAGCAACATCATAAACATAGCCAAAGGTAATTGATCGCCATTGCCCAGAATCACCTTATCGCCCACCAGTTTCACAGCAATAAATGCTCTGTCTTCTTTCATTGTCAGCACACCGCTCTTAATCAGCCGGTCGGTTTGAAGCTCCAGCCCTTCGGTCAATGTCAGCAACTCGGACGGAAACTCAAAATACATATCCCCATCAAGTTTGCTGGTCACTTGGGCCAGATTCTGCGACGCGCGCGCCAGGCCTGGCTGCACAGTAAGACGGACATGGCCTTTTATTGGCCCTTCAGGTGCGACTACACTGATATCTTTCAGGTTCACGGTCAGCCCTTTGGCAACCAGCAGATCCAGCGCTAACGCCATCTCCTGAACCTGATCAGGAGATAATTCGCCGTCCAGCTGATCCCCCAGTGCACTGAGCCGGGTTACCGCGTCATAATCGAGATCAGACAACAGCAAATCAACATTGAATGTCTGGTATTGTTTACCGTCCAGACTGGTCAGAGACGCAATGCTGAGCTGGTTGCTGTTCGTTAACTGAGCACTGACTGCCGGACTCTCCTCTGTCGCTGCCTGAGCTTCTGACAGGCGATTGAGTGACGCGACTTGAATGGTATCCAGATCCACGGACGCTTGGGTCTGATGATTGGCAAAGCCCAGCTTGCTGATCTGCAGTTGCTGGTTACCGATCCAGAATCGTCCGTCCCAGCGGCCTTCCCCGCCCCCTGTCACACCAGACACCTGCATGCTTTCATCAGCGACTGTCTGCAATAACGCATCTTTCAGCGCATAGCTGAAACGACCGTTTCCGTCAGCAGAGACAGTCCCGGTAAACGTCAGCGGCTCAGACTTGAAGGCGTTGCCATCCTGATCGTTATACACAAAAGGATTCAGGGTTAGATCCAGATCGGTTTTCTTGTCAGTGCTGTGCGCGTTGTTAAGGTTAAAGGCACCGCATCGCTGCCCCACCAGGCTTCAACCTGAGAAGCGACCTGATCATCAACCACCAGCGTACTGTTGGACGTCAGCCCAAAGACGCCATGATGAATCTCATGCGCAATGTGCCATTCGGTTGGCCAGTCCTGCTCGGCGAAAACTTCTTTCCAGCTGGATTTCAGCGCAATTTTCGATACAGCATGAGAGGTCAGATAACCACGTTCATAGTGTTCAGTGGTGACAGAAACATAAGGGCTGTTGTACTCCCCCACTGTATCCTGATAAATACGCTCGCCAATCTGACCGACAGCCAATGGCCAGCACAACACCACGGCGACCGCACCGGCAACTGCACCTATTTTTCCTAACATGTTTCTTTCCAATGATTATTTCTGGATGAATGCAATGAGTGTATTACAAACACCATCTTTGCTCTATGGATCAATGACTTTTATCACTGATCACGGGTGATTAATCTGCTTGTCAGCCGGAGCGCACTGTGGGAAAGTGATCACAATTTCAGATTCAAGGAGTGCAGTGATGAAAGTTGCCGTGTTCAGCGCCAAAAAATACGATCAAATTTCTTTTAATAAGAGCAATCCGCTTTTTGGCCACCAACTGAGTTTCTTTGATATTCAGCTCAACCTGCAAACCGCGAAACTGGCCCACGGCTATGATGCTGTCTGCGCATTTGTCAACGACGATCTGAGCAAACCCGTGATTGAAACTTTATCGATTCTGGGCGTGCGTGTCATTGCCATGCGCTGTGCCGGTTTTGATAAAGTGGATGTGGATGCCGCCAAAATGTACGGTATGCAGATTGTTCGGGTACCCGCCTACTCTCCGCAAGCCATCGCAGAGCATACTGTCGGGCTCATGCTGAGTCTTAACCGTAAAATTCACCGTGCATATCAACGCACACGGGATGCCAACTTTTCATTGGATGGCCTGACGGGTTTTAACTTTCATGGCAAAACCGTCGGGGTTATCGGTACAGGCCGGATCGGTATCGCCACCATGCACATTCTGAAAGGCCTCGGTATGACCATTCTGGCCCACGACCCATATGAAAATCCGGAAGCGATAAAACTGGGGGCGACTTACACCTCGCTCGATGAGATTTACCGTCAATCGGACGTCATTACCCTGCACTGCCCGATGAGCAAAGAGAATTACCACATGCTGGACGCAAATGCATTCAGCAAGATGCGCGACGGGGTGATGATCATCAATACCAGCCGGGGTGAACTGCTGAATTCGAAAGATGCGATTGAAGCGCTGAAAAGTCAGAAAATCGGCTCACTCGGTGTGGATGTCTACGAAAATGAAAAAGACTTATTCTTTGAGGATAAGTCCAACGACATTATTCAGGATGACGTTTTTCGTCGCTTGTCTTCCTGCCACAATGTGCTGTTCACCGGTCATCAGGCCTTCTTAACGGAAGAAGCGCTGGCCAACATCGCCGACACTACGCTGTCGAATCTCAATCATTTTGCGCAAGGGACAAAATCTGGCAACGAATTAATACAATAAAAATGTTCTATCCATATTTGTGATAAAATGGCTGATTAAAAATTTGTCAATGATCACAATTATGTGATTTTTGCTGCATTTTTACGCTATTGTCTCCGTAATACGGCACTTAATCTAAGGCCAACCTGTTATTGCAGGGACGAGTTGATTAAAATGCTCCAATTCATTTTTTGTTCTTTGGATGAAGATTCATGCGTAAATCGTTTATCGCTGGTGCCCTGCTACTATCATTGGCTTCAGCAGCTCAAGCTAATTCAGCTAATACTATGAGCAACTTCAGCTACGACTATACAGAAGTGCGAATTGGCCTGAGCCCATTAACCTATGGTGCAGGTTTCAGCAAATCTATCCACCCGAATGCCCATTTAACCGGTAGCATCGATTCTGAATTCGAAAGCGACTGGGATCTTGCCTTAGGTGTTGGCTTTCACGCACCGATTAACAACTGGGCCGATCTGACAGGTGAGCTTAAAGCGCGCAACATCAAGAACAAAGACGAGTTTAACGACAGCACAGGCAAAACAGGTATGGAAATCAACCTGGGTGTTCGTCAGTGGTTAGGCCCGCAACTTGAAGTAGGTGCCAAGCTCGGCCACATTAACGTCCATAAAATCGAAGAAACGTTCGGTTCTGTTTATGGCCGTTTCCACGCTACTGAGCTGTTTTCAATCGGTGCTGAAGGTCGTTTCAACGATGTTTACGGCGATCAACTGTTACTGACGACCCGCTTCAAATACTAAGCGGTTCGGTATAAGACATTGACCGAGGCCCGGCAGTCATGCCGGGCTTTTTTTATATGTCTCACTTGCGCCATGCACATCCGATTTCTCAGCTCAAACCAATACACGAGCCAAGCCCAGATCAAAAGAAGCCCGTCAAATGACGGGCTTCTTGTTTCAGTCCTGCTCTGGCTTAACGATTACCAGCCAGTGACTTCTCGCAGTGCTTTACCGATATCTGCCAGGCTTTTCACGGTTTTCACGCCCGCAGATTCCAGTGCTGCGAACTTATCTTCCGCAGTACCTTTACCACCAGAAATAATCGCACCGGCATGGCCCATACGCTTACCCGGAGGAGCAGTCACACCTGCAATATAAGAAACAACCGGTTTGGTGACATTCTCTTTAATGAATGCTGCAGCTTCTTCTTCCGCAGTACCACCGATTTCACCAATCATCACGATTGCTTCTGTTTCAGGGTCTTCCTGGAACAGCTTCAGGATATCAATGAAGTTTGATCCTGGAATCGGGTCACCACCAATACCAACACAAGTCGACTGGCCGAAACCTTCATCTGTGGTTTGTTTTACGGCTTCATAAGTCAGTGTACCTGAACGTGAAACAATACCCACTTTACCTTTCTTGTGAATATGACCCGGCATGATGCCGATCTTACATTCGTCAGGCGTGATCACACCCGGGCAGTTAGGACCAATCATGCGAACGCCGGTTTCTTCCAGCTTCACTTTCACGTCGATCATATCTGTTGTAGGGATCCCTTCTGTAATGGTCACGATCAGCTTGATACCGGCATCAATCGCTTCCAGAATGGCATCTTTACAAAATGGTGCCGGTACATAGATAACAGACGCTGTTGCACCTGTTGCTTCTACAGCTTCGCGCACAGTGTTGAACACTGGCAAATCCAGGTGTGTTGTGCCGCCTTTACCTGGTGACACACCGCCAACCATTTGCGTCCCGTATGCAATGGCCTGCTCAGAGTGGAATGTACCCTGACCGCCAGTGAAACCCTGGCAGATGACTTTAGTGTCTTTATTAATTAGTACAGACATTCTTATTTGCCCTCCGCAGCAGCAACAACTTTCTGAGCTGCGTCGGTTAGCGACTCAGCTGCAATGATATCCAGACCTGACTTGGCCAGTACTTCGCGACCCAGATCAGCGTTCGTACCTTCCAGACGAACCACAACCGGTACCGTCACGCCAACTTCTTTCACCGCGCCGATGATACCTTCGGCGATCATGTCACAACGAACGATACCACCGAAGATGTTCACCAGGACGGCTTTCACATTGTCGTCAGACAGGATGATCTTGAATGCTTCTGCAACGCGCTCTTTGGTCGCACCGCCACCAACATCCAGGAAGTTTGCCGGCTTGCCGCCGTGCAGGTTGACAATGTCCATGGTCCCCATGGCCAGACCCGCACCGTTTACCATACAGCCAACGTTACCGTCGAGAGCAACATAGTTCAGCTCCCATTGCGCTGCGTGCGCTTCGCGTGCATCTTCCTGAGAAGCATCGTGCATATCACGCAGTTTTGGCTGGCGGTACATGGCGTTTGAATCGATGTTGATTTTACCGTCCAGGCACAGCAGGTTGCCTTCACCAGTGATCACCAGCGGGTTAATTTCAAGCAGAGCCAGGTCATACTGAGCAAACATCTGGCCCAGACCCATGAAGATTTTCACGAACTGCTTAATCTGGTCACCTTTCAGGCCCAGTTTAAATGCCAGTTCACGGCCCTGATAAGCCTGTGGGCCAACCAGTGGATCGATCGCCGCTTTGTGGATCAGCTCTGGGGTTTCTTCGGCAACTTTCTCGATTTCCACACCACCTTCAGTCGATGCCATGAAAACGATACGGCGAGTACCACGGTCGACAACAGCACCCAGGTACAGTTCGTTTGCAATGTTAGAGGCTTCTTCAACCAGAATTTTGGTTACCGGCTGGCCGTTTGCATCTGTCTGATAAGTCACCAGGTTTTTACCCAGCCACTTTTGTGCAAACTCTTTCAGGCCTTCTTTGGTGTCATGCAGTTCTACGCCGCCCGCTTTACCGCGGCCACCAGCGTGAACCTGACATTTGATGACCCACTTGTCACCACCGATTTTACTTGCTGCTTCCGCAGCTTCTTGTGGGGTATCACAAGCATAGCCTTCAGGAACTGGCAGGCCATACTCAGCAAAAAGTTGTTTTGCCTGATATTCGTGCAGATTCATTATGTTCTATCCGTTCTCTAATCCCTGTGGGACGTGTTATATCCATTGAAATACTCTTGGGTATTCCTTCGTCAATCAATCTGGCTCAACAACCGCCACCTCAGAACAGTGGCGGATCGTTATGCGCAGTGTTACACGTCCAGAAGCAGACGTGTTGGGTCTTCAAGCAACTCTTTCACGGTGACCAGGTAGCCGACCGACTCTTTACCATCAATCAGACGGTGGTCATAAGACAGCGCCAGGTACATCATAGGCAAGATTTCAACCTTGCCATCAACGGCCATTGGACGGTCCTGGATTTTATGCATACCCAGAATCGCACCCTGTGGCGGGTTGATAATTGGCGTCGACATCAGCGAGCCGAATACACCACCGTTCGTGATCGTGAAGTTACCACCAGTCAGTTCATCAACGGTCAGCTTACCGTCACGGCCTTTGATTGCCAGCTCACGGATACCTTTTTCGATTTCAGCCAGGCTCAGCTTGTCGCAGTCACGCAGTACCGGGGTGACCAGACCACGCGGTGTAGACACAGCAATGCTGACATCGAAGAAGTTGTGGTAAACAACATCATCACCGTCAATAGACGCATTCACTTCCGGGAAGCGTTTCAGTGCTTCAACAACCGCTTTGACATAGAAAGACATAAAGCCCAGACGAATACCATGGCGCTCTTCAAAGATGCCTTGGTACTGCTTACGCAAGTCCATGATTGGCTTCATGTTCACTTCGTTGAAGGTCGTCAGCATCGCTGTGCTGTTCTTCGCTTCCAGCAGACGCTCTGCAATACGCTTACGCAGACGTGTCATCGGGACACGCTTTTCACTGCGATGAGCCAGAGGGGCTTCCACTTTCGCTTCAGCAACGGGCGCTGCGGATGCAGACTTGCCATTTTTCACGAACGCTTCTACGTCTTCGCGAGTGATACGGCCACCGACACCACTGCCTTTCACAGCCGATGCATCAATACCGTGCTCGCTGATCAGACGACGTACCGCCGGGCTCAGCGCATCATTGGTCTCTTCAGCCAAAGAAGCAGTCGTACGTTTTGTCGGTGACGCTTCCGCACTAGCCGTCTTATCTTTGGTGGGTTCGCCGGCAACAGCGCCTGCTTTGATTTTACCCAGCAGCTGCTTGGTCAGCACTGTGGTACCTTCTTCTTCGAAAATGGCTTCAAGAATACCGTCTTCAGGTGCAGGTACTTCCAGCACTACTTTATCCGTTTCGATATCTACCAGAACTTCATCACGGCTTACTGCATCACCTGGTTTCTTGTGCCAGGTGGCTACGGTGGCGTCTGCTACTGATTCAGGTAAATCGGGAACCAGAATTTCGATTGTCATCTCAGTTTGTCCTTTTTGTTCCAGCTCTGGGTTTATTGTTCTGTGTTCAACGCGTCATCAATCAACGCTTTCTGTTGTTTCAAGTGTACTGACATATAACCAACGGCAGGGGAAGCTGACGCTGGGCGGCCGGCATAGGCTAGTTGTGCGCCTGCAGGCAATGCAGCACGGAAATTATGCTGGCTGCTGTACCAGGCACCCTGGTTTTGCGGCTCTTCCTGGCACCATGCGAAGTCAGTCACATGCTGATAATCAGCCAGTGCAGCTTCCACATCCTCTTTCGGGAATGGGTACAGCTGTTCAATTCGGATAATGGCGACATCCGTCTGCTCACGCTTGCGACGTTGTTCCAGCAGATCGTAATACACCTTACCTGAACACAGTACAACACGTTTCACTTGTTTCGGATCCAGCGCATCAATCTCACCGATTGCAGGCAGGAAATTACCTTCAGCCAGGTCGTCCATCGTGGAAGTACACAGCGGATGACGCAGGAGTGATTTAGGCGACATCACAATCAGAGGACGGCGCATCGGGCGCAGCACCTGACGACGAATCATGTGGTAAACCTGAGCCGGCGTTGAAGGAATCACAACCTGCATGTTTTGTTCAGCACACAGCTGCAGATAACGTTCCAGACGCGCAGAGGAGTGCTCCGGACCCTGGCCTTCATAACCGTGCGGCAGCAACATTGTCAGACCGCACATACGGCCCCACTTCTGCTCACCAGAACTGATGAACTGGTCAATCACAACCTGAGCACCGTTTGCAAAATCACCAAACTGAGCTTCCCAGATTGTCAGGCCACCCGGCTCTGCCGTGGCATAGCCATATTCAAAGGCCAATACGGCTTCTTCTGACAGCACAGAGTCGAAGACCTGGAACGGGCCTTGTTTGTCATGAAGGTTAGCCAGTGGCATGTAAGTGCTGGCATCCGCTTGGTTATGCAGCACCGCATGACGATGGAAGAAAGTACCCCGTCCGGAATCCTGACCTGTAATACGGATGCGGTGACCATCGTCAACCAGCGTTGCGTAGGCCAGCGTTTCGGCCATACCCCAGTCGACACCTTTCTCACCGGCGACCATAGACTGGCGATCGTTATACAGCTTCTGTACACGACTTTGCAGTTTGTGGCTTTCAGGATACTGACAAACGCGCTGACCCAGTTCATGCAGGCGCTGACGGCCCACTTTATGATCCCACTCTTTGGTCCAGTCATGGCCCAGATACGGCGCCCAATCCACTGAGTGCAGTTTCATCGGACGCCACTCTTTGACCACGCATTCGCCGCGGTCAAGCGCATCACGGTATTCATTGACAAGTACAGTCGCTGTTTCAGCGTCTATGCTCTTCTCGTCAACCAGAATATCTGCGTAAATCTTGCGTGGCGTTGGGTGTTTTTTGATCTTTTGGTACATCAGTGGCTGAGTCGCATTCGGCTCATCCGCTTCGTTGTGACCATGACGGCGGTAACAGACCAGATCAATCACCACATCACGCTTAAATTCATTGCGGTAATCCAGCGCAAGACGCGTCACAAAAGCAACGGCTTCCGGATCATCGGCATTGACGTGGAATATCGGCGACTGCACCATCTTAGCGATATCAGTACAGTACTGCGTAGAACGGGTATCCATCGGATTTGATGTCGTGAAACCAATCTGGTTGTTCACCACAATGCGTACCGTACCACCAACGCGGTAGCCCCGGGACTGGGACATGTTGAAGGTTTCAGCCACGACACCCTGACCCGCGATTGCTGAGTCACCGTGAATCGTGATTGGCAGTACCATGGAACCGTCTTTGTCACCCAAACGATCCTGACGCGCACGAACAGAGCCGACAACAACCGGGTTCACGATTTCAAGGTGAGAGGGGTTAAAGGCAAGGGCCAGATGCACATCACCGCCTGGTGTTGCGAAATCAGCAGAGAAGCCCTGGTGGTATTTCACATCACCGGTTCCCCATGATTCGCCATGCTTACCGGCAAATTCATCGAACAAGTCCTGAGGCTTTTTACCCAGAACGTTTACCAGCATGTTCAGACGACCCCGGTGAGCCATTCCCACCACAACTTCCCGAACACCGCTTTTTCCGGCTGCACGAATCAGCTCTTTCATCATCGGGATAAGCGCATCACCGCCTTCCAGTGAGAAACGTTTTGCCCCAGGGAATTTCGCCCCCAGATAACGTTCCAGACCTTCCGCTGCAGTCAGTTCATCCAAAAACGTCTGCTTTTCTTCCTGAGTAAACGCGCCTTTACCGACGACTGATTCCAGACGCTGCTGAATCCAGCGCTTTTCTTCGGTATCAGTAATGTGCATGTACTCAGCACCAATTGAGCCACAATAGGTGTTTTTCAATGCCTCATAGATCTCAGAAAGCTTCATTGTCTCTTTGCCTACGGCAAAGGAACCGACATTGAAGCTTTGGTCAAAATCTTCCGCAGTGAGATTATGAAACGCAGGATCCAAGTCCGGAACACGTTCCTGCTGCCATAATCCCAGCGGGTCCAGGTTTGCATGCTGATGACCACGGAAACGGTATGCATTGATAAGCTGCAGTACCTTAACCTGTTTGGCATCAACATCAGGATCGCTGACGTTAGCACTTAAAAAGGTCGTCTCTTTCGCTAAACGCCGGAAGTAATCACGAACACGCGAATGCGGCTGCTCAACGGCAACACCATTCACAACAGGCAGTTCACTAAAAACGTGACGCCATTCTTCGTCAACTAATTCTGGGTCGCTTAGATACAACTCGTAGAGGTCTTCTACGTAAGTTGCGTTGGCGCCAGCCAGATGTGAAGACTCAAGCCAAGCCTTCATAACGCCGTTCTGCATTTTTTCCCTTAACCACTTGTTATCGCCACTTGCACCGGTTGTTACGCCGGGCTAAAAAGCCAGCAAATTGCTCTGCTGGCATATCGATAATTCTATAGATTTACACCGAACGTTTAAGCAACATAGATCGGATATTGCCGATCGCTTTCGTCGGGTTGAGCCCTTTTGGACAAACGCTGACACAGTTCATGATGCTGTGGCAACGGAACACGCTGAACGCGTCATCAAGATCAGACAAACGCTCTTCCGTTGCTGTGTCACGGCTGTCGATTAGCCAACGGTACGCCGCCAGCAGGCCCGCAGGACCGATAAACTTGTCCGGATTCCACCAGAATGACGGACATGAGGTCGAGCAACAGGCACACATAATGCACTCGTACAGACCATCAAGATGCGCACGCTCTTCCGGAGACTGCAGGTTTTCCCGCGCAGGCGGGTGCTCGCTGTCATTGATCAGGAACGGCTTCACCTTGGCATAGTTGGTGTAGAACTGCTCCATATCAATGATCAGGTCTCGAATGACAGGCAAACCCGGCAACGGACGAATCACAATCGTTTTCTGATTCATCAACGCTGATAATGGAGTAATACAGGCCAGGCCGTTCTTACCATTCATGTTGATACCATCAGAACCGCAAACACCCTCACGGCATGAACGGCGGAAAGACAGCGACGGATCCTGCTCTTTCAGCAAAATCAGGGCATCCAGAACCATCATGTCGGAGCCTTCCGGCACTTCCAGCGTATACCCTTTCATGTGCGGCGCGTTATCTACATCAGGGTTATAACGGTAAATCGAAAAATTCAGTTTCATGTTGTTACCTCCCTTAGTAAGTCCGCGCTTTAGGCGGGAATGCGTCACGATGTACGGGTGTCATATTTACATCACGCTTAGACATCTGCTCTGTCTCCGGGTTGTAAATAGAATGGCACAGCCAGTTTTCATCATCACGCTCTGGGAAGTCGAAACGGGCGTGAGCACCACGGCTTTCTGTGCGGTAGTTCGCCGCTACTGCCGTCGCATAGGCGGTTTCCATCAGGTTATCCAGTTCCAGACACTCGATACGCTGGGTGTTGAATTCGCTGGAGGTATCATCCAGACGTGCTTCTTTCAATCGCTCGCGAATTTCTTTCAGCTGGCTCAAACCTTCAGCCATGGCTTCGCCTTCACGGAATACCGAGAAGTTGTTTTGCATGCAAGATTGCAGATCTTTACGGATTTGTACCGGATCTTCGCCTTTTTGCGTGCTGTTCCAACGGTTCAGACGCGTCAGAGAAGCTTCAATGTCTGATTCTGTTGCCGGACGCGCTTCTGCCTGAGCCGCTAAGGTTTCACCCAGATGCAAGCCGGTCGCACGACCAAATACAACCAGGTCAAGCAGGGAGTTGCCGCCCAGGCGGTTCGCACCATGGACAGAAACTGAAGCAATTTCACCACAGGCAAACAGACCCTGAACTTCTTCGTCCTGGCCATTTGCGTTTTGCTTAATCGCTTGTCCGGAAACCTGAGTCGGCACACCGCCCATCATGTAGTGACAGGTTGGAATCACAGGAATCGGCTCTTTCACCGGATCGACGTGTGCGAAGGTGCGAGACAGTTCCAGGATACCCGGCAAACGAGACTCGAGAACATCTTTACCCAGGTGATCCAGTTTCAGTTTAATGTGTGGTCCCCATGGGCCATCGCAACCGCGGCCTTCACGGATTTCTACCATCATCGAACGGGCAACAACGTCGCGGCCCGCCAGGTCTTTCGCGTTCGGTGCATAACGTTCCATGAAACGCTCACCGTCTTTATTCAGCAGGTAACCACCTTCGCCACGACAACCTTCAGTAACCAGTACACCAGCACCGGCAATACCGGTTGGGTGGAACTGCCACATTTCGATATCCTGCATGGGCACACCCGCACGCAGTGCCATACCGACACCGTCACCGGTATTAATGTGTGCGTTCGTGGTTGACTGATAGATGCGGCCGGCACCACCGGTTGCCAGGATTGTGGCTTTGGATTTGAAGTAACAGACTTCACCGGTTTCCATGCACAGCGCGGTACAGCCCAGAATGGCTCCGTCCTGGTTTTTCACCAGATCCAGCGCATACCACTCGGAGAAAATCGTCGTCTTATGCTTCACATTTTGCTGGTACAGAGTGTGCAGCAAGGCGTGACCGGTACGGTCTGCCGCTGCGGCTGTACGTGCGGCCTGCTCGCCACCGAACTCTTTCGACTGGCCACCAAACGGACGCTGGTAAATACGACCATTATCAAAACGGGAAAAAGGCAGACCCATTTTTTCAAGTTCAATGACTGACTGCGGGCCATTTTTACACATGTATTCGATGGCATTCTGGTCACCGATATAGTCCGACCCTTTTACCGTGTCGTACATGTGCCATTCCCAGTTATCCGGATGCGAGTTACCTAACGCAACTGTGATACCACCCTGCGCAGATACGGTGTGAGAACGGGTAGGGAACACTTTAGACAGCAAAGCACATTTCAGGCCCTGCTCAGAAATTTGTAGTGCAGCACGCATACCTGCACCACCAGCGCCGATTACTACGGCATCAAACTCTCGAACTGCAATGCTCACTTACGCACCCCACACAATAAAGAAACCAGATAACAGATAAACAAAAAGCACAGCAACAATTGCAAACATCAGACCTGCACGTAAAAAGGCAGGTTTAATGTAGTCAGTCAGTACCTGCCACATGCCGATCCAACCGTGAATCAGAACGGAGGCCAACGCCAGCATAGTAAAGACTTTGGTGCTTAGTTTTGAAAAGAACGCTGTCCAGGTTTCAAAATTCAGCTCAGGGCCAAAAGCGAAAAAGCACACCATATAAATGGTATAAAGAGTGAGGATAATTGCGGTTGCACGAATCAGAATAAAGTCGTGAACACCATTACGTCCAATGGATGAAACATTGCTTACCATACCAGGCCTCCTGCAAACACAGACAGAACCGCCACAATTGCAAAACTGATTTTCGCACTTGTGGTGCCAGATTCCAGCTCTTCAAAGTATCCCATATCCATGATCAGGTGACGGATACCCAAAACAATGTGATAGAAGAGTGCTGTCAGCACACCCCAGAGGATAAATTTGACAAAGAAGCTGTCAACGATGTCAGCGGCTTCAGCAAATCCTTGGGGAGAGGAAAGAGACAGGTTCAGTAGCCACAGCAGGATGGCAAGGGAAACAAATGTGATCACGCCCGATACACGGTGCAGGATTGACGAAATCGCAGTCAGCGGAAAGCGTATCGTCTGTAGGTCGAGGTTGACAGGTCTTGGCTTGTTAACTTTCACGGTCTTTGCCCACTCAGCTCCATAGAAGCGTTTTATTTTTATAAAACCTCCGGTATGCGTACGCCAAAACAAGCGCAACAAAGGCACAACAACTATGCTACATTTACATAGCACAAGTGTATGTACAGCAAAGCAAAAGTCGTTTCAGCTAAGTCGCTAATATTACTAATAACTTTATCATTGTTTCTGGCGATGGCAGAACCAGAGACCTGCGGCCGAGTATACGCCTCGCAACAATCAATTACAAACCCCGTTACATGACCTCTAACACGGTTTGAGATATTGACCCGCTTTTACTTAAAGTTATTAACAAGCGCACACTCCCGATAAGAGGAATTGACAACAACATGACCGAGCTGTACAAAGACGGCACATCCGATTTCGGATTAGGATTATAAAATAACAAAGGAGATTGTTATGGCAGACAAGAAAGCTACTCTTCACATTGAAGGGAAAGCACCGGTCGAACTGCCGATTCTCGGGGGCTCACTAGGTCCAGAAGTACTGGATGTTCGTAAACTCGGCGCATCTGGCTACTTCACTTTCGACCCAGGTTTCTTAGCTACTGCATCATGTGAATCTCAAATAACTTTCATTGATGGTGCGAAAGGTGTGCTGCTTCACCGTGGCTATCCAATCGACCAATTAGCTAATAACGCTGATTATTTAGAAGTCTGTTACATTCTGCTGTACGGCGAAGTTCCTACCCGCGCCCAGTACGAGCAATTCCGCAAAACTGTAACCCGCCATACGATGGTGCATGAGCAAATCGCAAGCTTTTTCCACGGTTTCCGTCGCGATGCTCACCCAATGGCAGTCATGTGTGGTGTTGTTGGTGCACTGGCAGCCTTCTACCATGATTCACTGGACATCAATAACGACGAGCACCGCGAAATCACTGCATTCCGCCTGCTGTCAAAAATGCCGACTCTGGCTTCAATGTGCTACAAGTACTCTATTGGTCAGCCGTTCATCTACCCTCGTAACGATCTGGATTACGCTGAAAACTTCCTGCACATGATGTTTGCAACGCCATGTGAAGAGTATGAAGTCAGCCCGGTTGTCGCTCGTGCTATGGATAAAATCTTTACCCTGCACGCCGATCATGAGCAGAATGCGTCTACCTCTACCGTACGTCTGGCAGGTTCTTCAGGTGCTAACCCGTTTGCGTGTATTGCAGCTGGTATCGCTTCGCTTTGGGGCCCTGCTCACGGTGGTGCCAATGAAGCCTGTCTGCGCATGCTTGAAGAGATTGGCAGCGTGGAGAATATCCCAGAGTTCATCGAACGAGCCAAAGACAAAGATGATCCGTTCCGTCTGATGGGCTTCGGTCACCGTGTGTACAAGAACTATGACCCACGTGCAACCGTGATGCGTGAAGCGTGTCACGAAGTGCTGCAAGAGCTGAAAATCCAGGATCCACTGCTGGATGTTGCGATGGAGCTGGAACGTATTGCCCTGTCTGACGAGTACTTTGTAGAGAAGAAACTGTACCCGAACGTAGACTTCTACTCAGGTATCATTCTGAAAGCGATTGGTATCCCAATTTCTATGTTTACTGTTATCTTTGCAATGTCTCGTACTATCGGCTGGATCGCACACTGGAATGAAATGCACAGTGATCCAAACAACCGTATCGGTCGTCCGCGTCAGCTGTATACCGGTCATCAGCAACGCGATTTCCAACCGCTTCACGAACGTGAGTGATTGTGAGTCATTTATAGCTTACTGATATAAAGAATAAAAAGGTTGAGCTGATGCTCAACCTTTTTTGATCGGGTGATTCACCGGATTACACCGGATTATCAATATCCACAAAAGTGACATCGAAATGATGCTCATCGGCCAGCCACTCACCCAGCGCTTCTACACCGTACCTCTCCGTCGCATGATGCCCAGCACTGAAGAAATGAATGCCCTGCTCTCGCGCCGTATGGACCGTCCGCTCTGACACCTCACCTGTAATATAGGCATCCAGTCCCTGCGCAACAGCGAGATCGATAAAATCCTGACCGCCGCCGGTACACCAACCCACGGTTTTGATCAGAGCAGGCCCGCCTTCGCCAATATGTAAAGGTTTGCGATGGAGCACCTTCTCGATACGGGCAGCGAGTTGCTCGCCGCTAAGCGCCGTTGGGAATTCTCCGTAGACCGCAACAGGGTGCGCATTGCCAGGCTCCAGCCCACCCAAATGCTTTATGCCTAATTGATCAGCAAGCTGGGCATTATTTCCCAGTTCCGGATGGACATCCAAAGGCAAATGATAGGCATAGAGATTAATGCCATTTTCGATCAATGCTTTAATTCGCCGGTATTTCATCCCGCGAATTTCCGAAGGTTCATTTTTCCAAAAGTAACCGTGATGGACCAGCAAAGCATCGGCTTTCATTTCAATGGCTTGATCAATTAATGCCTGACAAGCCGTCACACCGGTTACAATTTTTTGAACTTCGCTGCGGCCTTCGACTTGCAGACCATTCGGACAGTAATCTCTGATTAAGTGCGGGCTCAGTAATGTGTTTAACAATGATTCAAGTTTGAGGTTGTTCATGCTTGCTTCCTTTTGAGCTGTTACTGGTATTTTAACCAACTCGGGCGCAACAGAACCAGCAGGAACGAAAAAGCGGGAGCATTAAACGAATAAATAGCGACAAAAAATGCTGCCAAAGGCAGCATTTCATCTGTGTTACCAGTAAGCTACTCATTGACGGCTGATTCAATATAGCTCTTGTGCACCTTGTTCAGAGTGCTGCAACCAAACTGGCTTGGTACTGGTTTTCAACCAGACTTTATGCAGATAACTATAAACACGTGATTTTACAGACCTAGGCATAAATACCATCACCGGAAAACTCAGTACGCCTGCAATCACAACACAGGTCCGGCGCACAATAATTTGTTGAGCAGATAAAGGGGTGAACATGATAGCCTCCTGAGCAATCAACTGGTCATACCTCTATACTTTAGCGCATTTTTGAAATTTTACTACTTTTTATTTGAGATTTTGTTGTTAAAAACAAGTTAAACGCAGATCAAGACTTTATTTCTATGAATAATATCAACGAAAATGTAACAAAAGAACACAACGATAATATCAGGCATTTTCGCAATGTGCTGGAGATGCCGGTGTTGACACAAGGTGTCGACCATCAGATCAATGATGAGTGGTTGGGCAGGTTCAGAGAAAAAGCAATCATCCCGGCAGATGCGCATTACGACGGCAACCAAAGACTCGGATTTTATTACCAGTGGCTGTGGCAGCAGCTCATCAGCCACCACCCCGATTTTGAACTTATCGGAGAAGAGATACAGCTGCACGAAGCAAAACGTACGCTGGGTGCCATTGATTTTCTGGTGTTCAATAAACAGTCTGGCCAATTAGAACACTGGGAAGTGGCCATTAAATTTTATCTGGCCTATCAACAGCGATGGCTGGGGCCAAACTCAGCGGATAATCTGGATAATAAGATCAACAAAATGGTTCAGCACCAGTTGGCAATGACTCAGCATCAGGCTTACAAAGATCAGTATGCCAAATCGCTGGGTCAGCCTTCCTGTCAGCGACTGATTGTACAGGGGAGACTTTTCGATCACTTCCGGAATGAAGAATCAGGTTCCGCCTTACCCATCAATCCTGATGTGAATAAAGGACTTTGGTGTTTCCAGAGTCAGGCTGAAGAATTATCGTTAAAAATCCTCACCAAGCGAGATTGGTTAACCCCACCCTGTTATTCATCAATGCCTGCGCTGATGGTACCTTCGGCTATCACGGTTCCGACCCAAGGTATTGCTGAAGATAATCAGGTCTGGTTCATTGTTCCTGACCACTGGCCCCTACACAACCGCGACAGGCATCAGCATGATCGGCTGTCGACGCCGTAACGATTCAATGACCAAATAATGAGCAATAAAAAACCCGCAGCAAAGGCTACGGGTTGTCAAACGGATACGGCTTACAGACCAGCGTTTGAAAAGACGTCACTGACAATCTTCTGCGCTTCATCTTCTATCTGGCGAAGATGTGCGTCACCTTTGAAGCTTTCACAGTAGATCTTGTAAATCTCTTCAGTACCTGAAGGTCGCGCCGTAAACCAACCATTCTCAGTGGTAATTTTCAACCCACCGATTGCAGCACCATTGCCTGGCGCATGGGTCAGACGGGCAGTAATGGTATCACCAGCCAATGTGTCAGCCTGCACCATTTCAGGAGACAGTTTGGTCAACACGGCTTTTTGTGCGCTGTTTGCCACAGCCTGCAATCGGCTGTAACGGCACTCACCATGCTTTTCGGTTAAGGTCTGGTAATACTGCTGCGGGTTCATACCTGTCACCGCAGTGATTTCTGCCGCTAACAGGCAGAGCAAAATACCGTCTTTATCGGTTGACCAGGGTGTACCGTCCTTTCGCAGAAAGGATGCACCCGCACTTTCTTCACCGCCAAAGCCAAGCTCACCACTGTACAGGCCATCAACAAACCACTTGAAACCCACAGGCACTTCACACAGCTCACGTCCCAGATCAGCCACAACGCGGTCAATGATCGCACTGGAAACCAGTGTTTTGCCCACGGCTACTTTGTCATTCCACTCAGGACGATGACGATACAAATAGTCGATGCACACCGCAAGGAAATGGTTTGGATTCATCAGGCCGGCCGGCGTCACAATACCGTGGCGGTCAAAATCAGGGTCATTACCAAAAGCCAGATCATAACTGTCTTTATGCGCCAGCAAGCCAGCCATGGCATAAGGTGACGAGCAATCCATCCGCACCACGCCGTCTTTGTCCAGGCTCATAAAGCGGAACGCCGGATCCACAGACTCATCGACCAGAGTTAAGTCCAGGTTATAGTGGCGCCCTATCTCGCGCCAGTATGCAATCCCGGATCCGCCCAATGGATCGACGGCCAGCTTCAGCTTAGCTTTTTGAATCGCAGCCATGTCGATGACATTTACAAGATCAGCCACATAGGGCTTGACTAAATCCTGCTCCGTCACAAAGTGACTGGACAAGGCCTCAGAAACGCTCACCCGCTTCACTGACGCTAAGCCTTCGGCAATCAACTGGTTGGCCCGGTTTTCAATGGCTGTGGTAATGGCCCCTTCAGCCGGCCCACCATGAGGCGGATTATATTTAATGCCACCATCCTGCGGAGGATTATGTGAAGGCGTAATCACAATGCCGTCGGCCTTCTCAGCATGACAGAGGTTAAATGTCAGAATGGCATGAGAAATACCCGGCGTGGGTGTGTAACCCTGCTCCGCCTGCAGTACCACATTCACGTCATTGGCCACCAGCACTTGCAGAGCAGAAAGCAACGCCGGTTCAGACAAGGCGTGCGTATCTTTCCCTAAAAACAGAGGTCCGGTAACACCTTGCTCGCGGCGAACATCAGCAACAGCCTGAGCGATTGCCCAGATATGATGTTGATTGAAGGTTCCCTTATCGGCACAGCCACGATGGCCAGAGGTGCCGAACGCAACACGCTGGGCAACATTGGAGGCATCGGGTTCAATCAGAAAATAATTGGCCACAAGAGCCGGAATGTTATGCATGTCTTCTTGCCGGGCTTGCTGCCCGGCACGAGGATGGATCGCCATCAACATATCCTTGTACGTCAATAAAGCCGCATCAGCGACAGTTAAATTTCACCGCAAACTTTTTCTACAATATCTTGTGTGAACTGCATTTTTTGCATCAGCTGTTCAATCATCTGACGTTTACGGTCGGTATTGGTATTGGTGATCACCCAAAAAGGCGTTTCAGGAATGGCTTTCGGTTTAGTCGTCTTGCCGCTGTTCAACAGTTTTTCTTCGCTGTCAGCAAAATAAATGCGGGTTCGACCTTTAATCGCCGTCGCATCGGTGAAAGCCTGAGGATCGATACGATAGAGCGTAGACAGCACCAGCATAAAGCGGCCAATGGCTCTTTCCTGACCAGCAAACTCATCAGAAATCAGCAGCGAGCGCATGGCTTTGACCCTGTCTTCCGACTGTGGCAAATTGCCTGCATCCTTGCTAACCACAATACCTTGCGCAGCTTTAGGGCGTGCTGGCATGACAGGTTGACTATTGGCGTCCTCCAGCAATAAACGGCGCAGAATATCTGACGCGCTTTCACCAATGTGCTGGGTCTGGCTGGCAATATAACGATACAGCTCTTCGTCTACCTCAATAGTTTTCATCGTAGTGTTCATTATCGTTCCGTTAAAAAATCACCGTGAGATTATAACGTGAAGCGAAGGTATACTCTACGGCAAAGCGTTAACAACAAGAGAAATAGTCAGTGAATCTTCATTATCAAATCCAGGGTCAAGGCCAGACGGTCGTCCTTATTCATGGCTTATTCGGCAGTGCGGACAACCTCGGTCTGCTGGCAAGAACACTCAAGGAACACTATCAAGTCATCAGTCTTGATCTGCGTAACCACGGTCGCTCCCCGCATAGTGAGCACTTCACTTATTCAGACATGGCGCAAGATGTGATTGATGTGATCAATCAACTCGAGATCCAAACGTTCAGTGTGATCGGTCATTCCATGGGCGGTAAAGTGGCAATGGCCATGACCGAACTGGCTGGAGAGCGGATCGAAAACCTGATTGTGCTCGACATGGCACCTGTGGCTTATCAGGTCCATCGTCACCAAAATGTGTTCGCCGGTCTTAAAGCGGTCAGCAACCAGACGGTCACCAGCCGAAAAGAGGCAGAACAGTATTTATCGCAGCATGTGGAGGAACCCGGTGTGCGCCAGTTCCTGCTCAAGTCTCTGTATAAAGAGCAAGAATCTTTCCTGTGGCGGTTCAATGTCGATGCACTCATTAGCAACTACAGTACCATCATGGGCTGGTCAGCTGTGTCGCCCTTTCCTGGCCGCACTTTGTTCATTAAAGGTCAGGATTCAGAATACATTCTGGCTGAGCACCGCGAACACATTGCCAGCCAGTTCCCGCGCGCCAAGGCCCACATGGTTGCCAATACCGGGCACTGGCTTCATGCCGAGAAACCCGACACGGTAAACCGTATCATTCTCAGTTTTTTAGAGAAGGATACACAGCCTAACAATTAACACGCACGACTCTCTGTGCTATAGTGCGCGCCGGATGCAAGTCTGATCTTGCGAAGGAGAAACAGATGTTATACGAGCACATGGACCTGCTGGAATCAGTCGGACTTGATTTATTGTTCGCGGCCATCTTCTTTTTCATTGGTATGGCGATCAAAGATGTCCTCAAGCAAGGCAATGTGCCTCCATTTGGTCGAAAAATCGTCTGGCTGGTCTTGTTTTTAGGGTGCTTTGGATTCATATCGAAAGGTGTGATTCAGATGACTATGGAAGGCGTGGGGATAGGATAATATCCGCTGGCGCCTGCCACCTGGCTCAGAAAGCGTAATGAGAAGCCTAATGATAAAGGTTTTTCTCCCCTAACTGACGCCACAGTCACCAACAAATGTTATTATCAGGCATACAGTCAGCGCTAGAAT
This sequence comes from Photobacterium sp. Hal280, assembly GCF_037162255.1. NCBI lineage: Bacteria > Pseudomonadati > Pseudomonadota > Gammaproteobacteria > Vibrionales > Vibrionaceae > Photobacterium > Photobacterium sp. Hal280. The sequence continues at coordinate 1,004,294 of NZ_JARLUO010000005.1, read as the reverse complement.
TAACTGGCGGCCTGTTCAATTTATGTATATCGCCAGCCTGTCCGCTGGCGGTCAACAACTAAAACACGGGTAATCTCTACTATGGCGAGTGTAGGACTCTTCTTTGGTAGCGACACTGGTAACACAGAAGCCGTCGCTAAAATGATCCAAAAGCAACTGGGTAAAAATCTGGTTGAAGTCAAAGACATTGCTAAGAGCAGCAAAGAAGACATTGAAAATTTCGACCTGTTACTGCTGGGTATCCCGACCTGGTATTACGGCGAAGCACAGTGCGATTGGGACGATTTCTTCCCTGAGCTGGAAGGGATTGATTTCGAAAACAAGCTGGTCGCTATTTTTGGCTGTGGTGATCAGGAAGATTACGCCGAATATTTCTGCGACGCCATGGGCACAGTGCGTGACATCGTTGAAGGCCGCGGCGCCATCATCGTTGGCCATTTCCCAACCGAAAGCTATGAGTTTGAAGCATCAAAAGCTTTGGTAGACGACGGACATTTTGTTGGCCTGTGTATCGATGAAGACCGTCAGCCTGAGTTGACTGACGAGCGCGTCGAGAAATGGGTTAAGCAAATTTACGAAGAAATGTGTCTGGCAGAATTGGCTGACTGATCTTACTGCTAGCTGTTAAAAACGCGCCGAGGCGCGTTTTTTATTACTCACGGACACACTCACCCGAACGGTTTTCACCTTCTTCAAGCTCCGCATTCCGGTACTGTGGTTTCTTGCGCACATAAAGCACACGCTTCACTTGGGCAACCACCTCACCTTTGCTATCAGAAACATTGACGACAAATTCAGGAAAATGTTTCTCGCCGCCGGCAGTGGAGCGTTTTATATCTTCAATACACTGATCTGAGATAGTGAACACCGCTTTCAGATCTGTCTGACCTGGCTTGAGAAAGTTCACTTCGGCCTGTTTATCCCAGACAAAATACTCTTTCCCGAGTATACCCATCAGCATCAAGGCATAAACTGGGTCGGTCAGTGAAAAAATACTGCCGCCATATTGAGTCCTGTTGGCATTCTTATTCCACCACCTCAACTTCAGGCAAATTTCCACATGCCGGAAATCTTCACTGATGTGCAGGATTCGAATGCCGGCCCCCCAGAAAGGTGGCCAGATATTGAGCGCAAATTTTACGATACCGGGCTTATAGAACTGATTCACACCTACACGTCCTTATGATCTGGTACGATGAGCATAGTATGCCTTTTTAACATTTATATCAGGCGAATAAAAGTCACAACTTTCCTAGACCCGTTAAGCATTAAGGTTTATTGTTGTGCTGTCGTCACTTATAATGAACAGATATGAGAAAGACTACCGTAACCTTCCATTTTCCTGTTACGGCTAGCCAAAGGAAACTCGAATGTCAGATAACAACCAAGCACTTAAACAAGCAGGATTAAAAGTCACACTTCCGCGTCTGAAAATTTTGGAAGTCCTTCAGGATCCTGAGTGCCAACATATCAGTGCCGAAGATTTGTACAAAAAGCTGATCGATATTGGTGAAGAGATCGGCTTGGCCACTGTTTACCGAGTGCTAAACCAATTTGATGATGCCGGGATTGTCACCCGACACCATTTTGAAGGTGGTAAGTCGGTATTCGAACTGTCTACCCAACATCACCACGATCATCTGGTTTGTCTGGATTGTGGTAAAGTTATTGAATTCTCTGACGATATCATTGAAGATCGTCAGAAGCAGGTTGCCGAACGTTACAACATTCGTCTGACCAACCACAGCCTTTATCTGTACGGTCACTGCACTGCCGGTGATTGTAATAAAGATGAAAGCCTGCACAACGACAATAAATAATTACGCTTACATCGATAAAAAAACCAGCCGAGTGGCTGGTTTTTTTATCTCAGGCTGCAATCACCGTCTGAGTCTATCAGTCTGCAATTTTTGCCCACGAATCACGCAGACCCACAGTTCGGTTGAACACTAAGTGCTCAGCCGATGAATCTTTGTTATCCGCACAGAAATAACCCATACGTTCAAACTGGAAAGCTTGCTCAGGCGCAGCAGCTGCTGCCAGGCTCGGCTCAACAAAACCATTCATCACGATCAGTGAATCCGGGTTAATCGTCGATGCAAAGTCATCTGCTGCACCCGGGTTAGGTACAGTGAACAAACGATCATACAGGCGAATTTCAGCAGGCAGTGCCTGTTCTGCTGACACCCAGTGAATCACGCCTTTCACTTTACGGCCATCTTCAGGGTTTTTACCCAGTGTATCGGCATCATAGGTACAGAAAATAGTAGTAATCTTACCGTCGGCATCTTTCTCAACCCGCTCGGCTTTGATGACATACGCACCGCGTAAACGCACTTCTTTACCCAAGACTAAACGCTTGTACTTCTTGTTGCCTTCTTCACGGAAATCTTCACGCTCAATGTACAGCTCACGGCTGAATGGCACATCACGCTCGCCCATTTCAGGTTTATTCGGATGATTGCCCACTTTGAGAATTTCCGTATCGCCAAAGTTTTCGATCACGATTTTCACCGGATCCAGAACAGCCATGGCCCGAGGTGCATTCTCGTTCAAATCGTCACGGATACACGATTCCAGAGAGCTCATCTCAATGGTATTGTCCTGCTTGGTGACACCAATACGCTTACAGAACTCACGAATGGAAGCCGCCGTAAAGCCACGACGACGTAAGCCTGAAATTGTCGGCATGCGAGGATCATCCCAGCCTGAAACCAGCTGTTCAGTCACCAACTGGTTCAGCTTGCGCTTGGACATGACTGTATATTCCAGGTTCAGGCGGCTGAATTCATACTGACGCGGCTGACAGTCAATCGTGATGTTATCCAGCACCCAATCGTACAGACGACGGTTATCCTGGAATTCCAGGGTACACAGCGAGTGCGTAATGCCTTCCAGCGCATCAGAGATACAGTGAGTGAAATCGTACATCGGATAGATGCACCACTTGTCACCTGTCTGATGGTGAGTGGCAAAGCGTACGCGGTACAGCACAGGATCACGCATCACCATAAACGGTGATGCCATATCAATCTTGGCCCGAAGCGACATTTTGCCTTCTTCGACTTCGCCATTTTTCATTTTCTCGAACTGCGCCAGATTCTCGGCCACAGGACGGTCACGATACGGACTTGGTTTACCCGGCTCTGTCAGCGTACCGCGATACTCGCGCATTTCTTCTGGTGTGAGTTCATCAACATACGCCAGACCTTTGTTGATCAGTTCCAAAGCGTAGGCATACAGCTGATCGAAGTAGTTAGATGAGTAACAAATCTCACCGCTCCACTCAAAGCCCAGCCAGTTTACGTCTTTCTTAATCGACTCTACGTATTCGATGTCTTCTTTTTCTGGGTTTGTGTCATCAAAACGCAGATTACATTGTCCCTGGTAATCCTGAGCAATACCAAAGTTCAGGCAGATAGACTTCGCATGGCCGATATGCAGGTAACCATTCGGCTCAGGCGGAAAACGTGTGTGGACGCTGGTGTGCTTACCACTGGCTAAATCCGCATCAATGATCTGGCGGATAAAATTGCTTGGACGAGCTTCAGATTCACTCATCAATTACACCTCGTGCGCTAAAAGGATCTTCGAACCTGTTATGATCCACAAATACAGGTCATGACTCAACAATTAGTGTGTATTGAATCATGATTAGGGCAAAAAAAGCCGACCCTGACGGGCCGGCCTCACTTTCAGTTATCTTTCGCTATCAGATTAACTGTCGATTATGGCAGTTTGACTGCAGACAGGTCTTCTGATGCTGGAATTTTCTTCATCTCACCGGCAACAATCTCAGCCAGTGGACCCAGAATCACCTGCAGGTTATTTGAGCCTAATTTCACCACACCCATCGCACCCAGTGCTTTCAGTGTTTTCTCATCAGCAAGGCTGCTGTCTTTCAGCGTCAGGCGCAGACGAGTAATACAGGCATCAATATTTTCCAGGTTGCCGTGACCACCCAGAGCTTTCAGATATTGTTTTGCCAGTTCACCGGTTTCCTGAGAACCAGAAGCCAGTACTTCATCTGCATCAGCATCTTCACGACCCGGTGTTTTCAGGTTGAACTTCACAATCGCGAAACGGAAGATCGCATAGTAAATCGCGAAGAAAACCAGACCCTGAACAATCAGCATGTACCACTGGGTTGCCAGCGGGTTCTTCGATTGCAGTACCATGTCAACCAAGCCAGCAGAGAAACCGAAGCCGGAAATCCACTGCATGCTGGCTGCGATGTATACAGAGATACCGGTCAGAACGGCGTGAACCACATACAGTGCTGGCGCCAGGAACATGAAGGCAAATTCCAGCGGCTCAGTCACACCGGTGAAGAATGAAGCGAAAGCAGCGGCAATCATGATAGATGCGACTTTCTCTTTGTTCTCAGGTTTCGCGGTGTGGTACATCGCCAGTGCTGCACCAGGCAGACCGAACATCATGATAGGGAAGAAGCCACCCATGTAGATACCTGTCTGACCAGGGACTGCTACACCGTCAGCAATCGACTTGGCGCCGCCCAGGAAGTTTGGCAGATCGTTAATGCCCGCTACGTCGAACCAGAAGACTGAGTTCAGCGCGTGGTGCAGACCCACAGGAATTAACAGACGGTTAAAGAAGGCGTACAAACCCGCACCTACATCACCCAGGCCCTGAATGCCTTCACCGAAGTGAACCAGACCGCCATAGACGTGAGGCCAGATATACATCAGGACAAAGGCCAGGAAGATACCGGCAATGGATGTCAGGATAGGCACCAGACGTTTGCCGCTGAAGAAAGCCAGCGCCTTGTGCAGTTCAACGGTTGAGTAGCGGTTATACAGCTCAGCCGAGATGATACCGACCAGAATACCGACGAACTGGTTTTTGATTTTGCCGAATGCTGCAGGCACAAGGCTTGGATCAATGCCTTGAATTTGAGCTACGGCCGCTGGAGAACAAAGTGTGGTGACAACAAGAAAGCAAACGAAGCCTGACAGCGCTGCTGCACCGTCTTTATCTTTTGACATACCGTACGCGACACCGATAGCAAACAGTACAGCCATGTTGTCGATAATCGCGCCACCGGCTTTGATCAGGAAAGCTGCCAGTGCACTGTTGGCACCCCAGCCGTTCGGATCAATCCAGTAACCTATACCCATGAGTATTGCGGCGGCAGGCAACGTGGCGACCGGCACCATCAAAGCCTTACCTACTTTCTGAAAATATCCAAGAATATTCACCCTTAGTTCCCCCTATGGTTATCTTAGATGCGGTTGAGATAACTTATTTTAGCTACCCGATTAAGTAAGTTGCAGTGTATGCCTTTAATTTCGCCCCGCAAATTAAAACCTTATCATTTGTGATCCCAATCACCAGCATTTGGCGGGTTTGAGCGATTTTGCTAGCCCGGTCATAAAACTTATTTTATTATTCGAAAGAAAGGCGATATACCGCTAAAATTCTCAAGTATTCTTTTCTAGCAACGAGGTGTTACCGTGAGACTTATCCCACTGAACAACGCGAACGAAGTTGGTTTGTGGTCAGCACGCTATATTGTTGATCGTATTAACAAATTTAAACCAACCGCAGACCGTCCATTCGTACTCGGTCTGCCTACCGGCGGTACCCCTCTGACCACCTACAAGCGTCTGATCGAGCTTTATAATGCAGGCGAAGTAAGTTTCAAGCATGTGGTGACATTCAACATGGATGAGTACGTGGGTCTCTCTTCAGACCATCCGGAGTCCTACCGCAGCTTCATGTTTAACAACTTCTTTAACCATATTGATATTCAGGAAGAAAATATCAATCTGCTGAACGGTAACACGGACGATCACCAGGCAGAATGTAAGCGTTATGAAGATAAGATTAAATCATTTGGCAAGATCCATCTGTTTATGGGTGGCGTGGGCAACGACGGGCACATTGCATTTAATGAACCGGCTTCATCACTGGCCTCCCGTACCCGCATCAAAACCCTGACCGAAGATACCCGTATCGCCAATTCCCGATTCTTTGATGGTGATATCACACAAGTGCCTAAATACGCGCTGACGATTGGAGTTGGTACGCTGCTGGACGCAGAAGAAGTGATGATTCTGGTGACCGGCCATAACAAAGCCCAGGCATTGGAAGCTGCTGTAGAGGGTTGTGTCAACCATCTGTGGACTGTCTCTGCGCTGCAATTGCATCCGAAGTCACTGATTGTTTGCGATGCCCCTGCCACACAGGAACTGAAAGTGAAAACCGTTCGCTATTTCCAGGAACTGGAAGCAGAAAACATCAAACACCTTTAACCGATAGGAAGTGTTCATGTACGCGCTGACCAACTGCCGCATTTTTACAGGTAGCGATGTGCTGAATAACCACGCTGTTATTATTGACAGAGTGAACATTCACGCTGTATGTCCTGAGGCAGAGCTACCTGCTGATATGCCCACTCAGGATCTTGACGGAGCAAACCTGACTCCTGGCTTCATCGACCTTCAGTTAAATGGCTGTGGTGGAGTGATGTTTAATGACGAAATCACTGCTGACACCATACAGACCATGCATCTGGCAAACCTGAAATCAGGTTGTACGAGTTTTTTGCCCACGCTCATCACCTCTTCTGATGAGGATATGAAAGCTGCGATAGCTGCAGCGCGTGATTACGAAAAGCACTACCAAAACCAGTCTCTGGGTTTGCACCTGGAAGGGCCGTACCTGAATGTCATGAAAAAAGGCATCCACAGTGTCGAGCATATCCGCCGTTCAGATGAGGCCATGATCACGACGCTTTGCGAGAATGCAGACATCATCACTAAGGTAACTCTGGCGCCGGAGCAAACTCCGGCAGAGCATATTGAGCGTCTGGCACAAGCAGGTATTGTGGTGTCCGCAGGACACACCAATGCAACCTATGCTGAAGCACGCAAAGGATTTGCGGCCGGCGTGACCTTTGCCACTCACCTGTTCAATGCCATGACCCCCATTGCTGGCCGTGAACCTGGCATGGTGGGCGCCATCTATGATACCCCTGAGGTATACACAGGCATCATCGCTGATGGCTTTCATGTTGACTATGCCAATATTCGTATAGCCCACAGAATTAAAAAGGAAAAATTAATTCTGGTTACGGATGCAACAGCACCGGCAGGAGCAGACATAGATCACTTTATTTTTGTCGGTAAGAAAGTATATTACCGCGATGGCAAGTGTGTGGATGAAAATGGCACACTCGGCGGTTCAGCCCTGACGATGATTGAAGCTGTTCAAAACAGTGTTGAACATGTAGGTATTGCCCTGGACGAAGCGATTCGCATGGCCACCCTGTACCCTGCCCGTGCCATAGGTATGGATAAGACACTGGGGGCTATCAAAAAAGGCATGGTGGCTAACCTGGCAATTTTTGATCGTGATTTCCGTGTCCGGGCGACAGTGGTTAACGGTAAATACGAGCAAACATAACTATGAATGGCGGACAAATCGGTAATGTCGACCTGGTAAAACAGCTGAACAGTGCAGCAGTTTACCGGCTCATTGACTTGCAAGGCCCAATTTCTCGCATACAAGTGGCAGACGTCAGTCAATTAGCCCCGGCCAGCGTGACCAAAATAACCCGCCAATTGCTGGAACGCGGCCTCATTAAAGAGGTCGCACAGCAGGCTTCAACCGGTGGCCGGAGAGCCATCTCGCTGACAACAGAAGCAGCTCCCTTTCACTCTGTCGCCGTCCGTCTGGGTCGCGATTATATCGAACTGACCCTGTACGATTTAAGCGGTAAAAGCCTGGCTGGCACAGCCCATCACTTTCCCTACTCGAATCAACAAGAACTGGTTGATGGCTTGCTTGAGCATATCAGGCAGTTTATCGGTGCCAATCAGACCATTCTGAGAGAGCTGATTGCATTCGGCATTACCCTTCCAGGCCTGATTGATCCGGAAAAAGGCATTGTCGAGTACATGCCCAACATCTCGGTCGACTCTCTGCCGCTGGCAGATATCATTACTGATAAATATGGCGTTTCCTGCTTTGTCGGTAACGATATCCGTGGACTGGCCTTGGCTGAGCATTATTTTGGCGCCAGTCAGGACTGCCGGGATTCGATTCTGGTCAGTGTCCACCGTGGGACAGGAGCCGGCATAATCGTCAATGGTCAGGTATTTCTCGGTTATAACCGCAACGTCGGCGAAATCGGCCATATCCAGATTGACCCGCTCGGTGATAAGTGCCAATGCGGTAACTTTGGCTGCCTGGAAACCGTAGCCGCCGATCCTGCGATTATTCGCCATGTGAAAGCACTCCTGGCGCAAGGTTACCCAAGCAGCCTGCAAAAACTCGAAGATGTCACTATGCCTGCCATTTGCGAAGCTGCGAATCAGGGTGATGAACTGGCGACCCAGGCCCTGGTCAAAGTGGGCTACCAGTTAGGGAAAGCGCTGGCCATGACAATTAACCTGTTCAATCCGCAAAAAATTGTTGTGGCAGGGAATATCACCTTAGCCAAGGACATTGTTTTTCCTGCGATTCGCAGATGCGTTGAAACCCAATCGCTGTCAACCTTCCACCAGTCACTGCCTATCGTTGAGTCTCAACTCTATACGCAGCCAACGATTGGTGCGTTTTCCATGATCAAGCGAGCCATGCTCAATGGCGTTCTACTGCAGCGCCTGCTGGAAGATTAACTCTGCGCCGGGAAGCCCTTCCCGGCCGACCTCTCAAAAACCCTGTTTTTTGTAGGGCATGTATCGCCACAGACATGCCCTGTGCTATATTCCCCATCAATGCAACTCATTGAAATAAAGACGCTTAACAATAGTCTGGAAATCACATGTCATGATGGATCTGGTTTACATTATCGCCGCGTTTCTCGCAGGCTATCTGGCATTACGTGCCAAACTCCCGCCACTGGTTGGGTTTTTATTAGCCGGTTTTACTTTGAATTCATTCGGTTATGCCTCAACGCCTGTTATTGATACACTTGCTGATCTGGGTGTCACCCTGCTGCTATTTTGTATCGGACTTAAGCTCGATATCAGAACCCTGTTACAAAAAGAAGTCTGGGCCGGCGCCACAATACATAACCTACTCACGACCCTCCTCTTTACACTGGCACTGTTCGGTTTAAAGCAGCTCGGCTTAGGGATCTTTAGTGAGCTTGAACTGGCGCAACTCGCCTTGCTGGGCTTTGCCCTCTCTTTTTCCAGTACGGTATTTGCCATCAAAGCGCTGCAGGAAAAAGGCGAACTGAACGCTACCTATGGCACTATCGCCATCGGTATTCTCGTCATGCAGGATATTTTCGCGGTGATATTTCTTACGGCATCAACCGGAAAGCTACCAGAGATCACCGCACTGGCCTTGTTCGCATTACCCCTGCTGCGCCCCTCTTTGTTTAAGATTATGGATAAAGCCGGTCATGGTGAAATGCTGGTGCTGTACGGCATTTTCCTGGCACTTGTCGCCGGGGCCGGTTTATTCACTTTTGTGGGGATGAAGGCCGATCTCGGCGCACTGATCATCGGCATGATGCTGGCGGCTCATCCCAAGTCCTCTGAGCTGTCCAAATCACTGTTTAACCTCAAAGAGCTGCTGCTGGTTTTCTTCTTCCTCAACATTGGTCTGGCTGAGCCTGCCACATGGACAGGCTTCTGGCTCGCTGTTCTGCTGCTGGCATTGTTACCGCTGAAAGGATTACTTTACTACCTGGTTTTCCACGGCTTCCATTTTCGGGTACGCACTTCACTGCTCGGCACCTTAACGCTCTTTAACTACAGCGAATTCGGACTGATTGTTGCAGGTCTCGCCTACAGTCTGGGTTGGTTACCGGGAGATTTTCTTGTTGCGATTGCTATTGCCGTGTCGCTCTCTTTTCTGTTATCAGCACCGCTCAACAGCTTTAGTCATCGGATCTATATGGAAAGTACCCGCTGGCTCAAGGAGTTTGAGCCGGACAAGCTCAACAGCAATGACAGGCTGATTGACTTAGGCAATAAACAGATTCTTATCCTGGGCATGGGCCGTATTGGTACCGGGGCTTATGAAGAAATGATCCGCCGCTTTGGTCCGCAAGTCGTCGGCATTGAAAACCGGGAGGAATCCGTGGAAGAGCATGCCAAAGAAGGCCGCCACGTTATTCTCGGTGATGCCACCGACCCAGACTTCTGGGCCAGAGTGGTCTCTCGCCATCAGACGCGGCTCATCTTACTGGCCATGCCGCACAGCCAGGCGAATGCATTCGCGCTCGAGCAAATCAGGCAACTGGGCTATAAAGGCAAGATTGCCGCTATCGCCCGCTATGAAGACGAAGAAGCAACCTTGAGGGAATTGGGCGTCGATGCGGCTTTCAATATCTATCGTGAAGCTGGCAACGGTTTTGCTCGCCATGTCTGCGAGTCGGTTACAACCGACATCAAATCCTTTTAATTGACACCGGGTTACTGCACGGCAGCGAAAGTTGCCGTTCAGTATTTGGGCCAAAAACCTGCTGATTTAAGATTTCATTCGGTTAAAATCGATTTTATTAGAAAATATTCACCAAAGATGACTTTTTCACATTGATATGGGATTTTTGGTTGCTTTTGTTTGTTGAATACGCAATTTTAACAATCAGAACGAAACAAAAGCGCAGGGATAAAACAATAAACCCTTTCTGAATCGCTTTGTTTCCCAAGATTAACTTTATGTTGGAGTAGTCAGTATGTGCTCAGTATTCGGGATTTTAGATATAAAAAGTGACCCATCTGCCCTGCGCGAAACCGCATTGGCAATGTCAAAGAAAATGCGTCACCGTGGTCCGGACTGGTCAGGGATCTATTCATCAGACAAGGCCATTCTTGTTCATGAGCGTCTGGCCATTGTTGATTTGAACAGCGGCGAGCAGCCACTGTACAACACAGACAAAACCCATGTACTGGCCGTCAATGGCGAAATCTATAACCACAAAGACTTACGTGCTGAACTGGCTGCCGACTATCCGTTCCAGACCGAATCTGACTGCGAAATTATTCTGGCGCTTTACAAAGAAAAAGGTCCTGAATTACTCGACTACCTGAACGGCATCTTCGGTTTTATTCTGTATGACGAAGCGCAGGATGCTTACCTGATTGGTCGTGATCACATTGGCATCATCCCGCTGTATCAGGGCTATGATGAACACGGCAACTACTATGTCGCATCAGAAATGAAAGCTTTGGTGCCCGTGTGTAAAACCATCAGCGAATTCCCTCCGGGTCATTACCTGTGGAGCAAAAAAGGCGAACCGGCTCAGGCTCCTGTCCGTTATTACAAACGTGACTGGATGGAGTATGACGCGGTACGCGATGCAGAAACAGACAAAGATAAACTGAAAAAAGCGCTGGAAAGCGCAGTGAAGCGCCAGCTGATGACCGACGTTCCTTACGGTGTTTTGCTGTCTGGCGGCCTGGATTCCTCGGTGATTTCAGCAATTACCAAGCAGTTTGCCTCTCGCCGTATTGAAGATGACGAGAAATCTGATGCCTGGTGGCCAACCCTGCACTCGTTTGCCGTTGGCCTGGAAGGCGCCCCGGATCTGAAAGCCGCGAAAAAAGTGGCTGATCACATCGGCACGGTACACCACGAGCTGACTTATACGGTTCAGGAAGGCCTGGATGCAATTCGTGATGTGATTTATCACATTGAGACCTACGATGTCACAACGATTCGCGCCTCCACACCTATGTATCTGATGTCACGTAAAATCCGTGCCATGGGTATCAAAATGGTCCTGTCTGGTGAAGGCGCGGATGAAGTCTTCGGGGGTTACCTGTATTTCCATAAAGCGCCAAACACGCAGGAATTCCATGAGGAGACTGTGCGTAAACTGCTGGCTCTGAATATGTTCGACTGTGCACGTGCCAACAAATCCATGGCAGCCTGGGGGATTGAAGCGCGTGTGCCATTCCTGGATAAAGAGTTCCTGGAAGTCGCCATGAGCATCAACCCGCAGGACAAGATGTGCGGCAACGGCAAAATGGAAAAACACATTATCCGTGAATGCTTTGGTGACATGCTGCCTGAATCTGTGGCATGGCGTCAGAAAGAGCAGTTCTCTGACGGTGTTGGTTACAACTGGATCGACACGCTGAAAGAAGTCGCCGCTGAAAAAGTGACGGATCAGCAGCTGGAAACTGCCCGTTTCCGCTTCCCTTACAACACACCAACCTCCAAAGAAGCTTACGTCTATCGTGAAATCTTTGAAGAGTTGTTCCCGCTGGAAGATGCCGCTAAATGTGTGCCGGGTGGTCCGTCTATCGCCTGCTCCAGTGCCAAAGCTATTGAATGGGATGAGAGCTTTAAGAACAGTGCTGACCCGTCCGGTCGTGCGGTGGCTGCCGTCCACAACGAAGCCTATCAGAAGGCTTAAAACCGAGCGTTACTCCATCCAAGAGCGCGTCCGCCTTTGCCTGCCTTATCTCCGCACGCAAAGGCAACAAAAAGGGGCCAGGAAGGCCCCTTTCCCCTTTTATCACCCGTATGACTCCCCCATCATCTCGGGCTGACCACACTTTATCTGCGCCAACCGAGCTCATCAGCAAACAGCAAGAAGTCCACTTGCATGGCGATCAGAAGTACAGGCAGTACATGCGTAATTTCTGGATAGCAGAAATGAAAAAAGGAGCCATAGGCTCCTTTCTGATTGCTGTCTGTGAACGACTTTGCAGCGCGCTACGATTATACGTCGTAGGTTGTGGAGGCCGTGTCGCCACCTGTACCCGTCCAGTTGGTGTGGAAATACTGGCCGCGTGGCTTGTCAGTACGCTCATAAGTGTGCGCACCAAAGTAGTCACGCTGCGCCTGAATCATATTTGCCGGCAGACGCGCAGTGGTGTAGCCATCCAGGAAGGTCAGTGCAGAGGTCAGACACGGCATTGGCAGACCAATTTCCAGTGACTTGGCTGCTACTTTACGCCATGCTTTCATGCCGTTTTCCAGGATTGCTTTGAAGTAAGGGTCTGAACCCAGGAACGCCAGTGAAGGGTCCGCTTCAAATGCATCACGAATATTACCCAGGAAAGCTGAACGAATGATACAGCCGCCGCGCCACATCAGAGCAACGTTACCGTAATTAAGGTTCCAGCCGTTGTCGTCAGACGCCTGACGCATCAGCATAAAGCCTTGTGCATAAGAGATAATCTTAGAGGCCAGCAGTGCCTGACGTACCGCTTCCAGCCACTCGGCTTTGTCGCCTTCAACGGCTTCTACGGTTTTGCCAAACAGCTTCTCTGCCTCTTCACGCTGACCTTTCAGCGAAGACAGGCAGCGGGCAAACACAGATTCAGTGATCAGTGTCAGTGGAATACCCATGTCCAGGGCGTTGATGCCTGTCCATTTACCCGTACCTTTCTGACCAGCCGAGTCCATGATTTTCTCAACCAGCGGCTCACCATCTTCATCACGGTAGGCCAGAATATCGGCAGTGATTTCGATCAGGTAGCTGTTCAGCTCAGTCTCATTCCAGTCACGGAACGCCTGTTCCATTTCTTCGTGGGTCATGCCCAGACCGGTTTTCATGAAGTGATACGCTTCGCTGATCAGCTGCATATCACCGTATTCAATCCCGTTGTGAACCATTTTTACAAAGTGACCGGCGCCTGACTCGCCAACCCAGTCACAGCAAGGCTCGCCCTGCTCAGTTTTCGCAGCAATCGCCTGGAAAATCGGCTTCACGAACGGCCATGCTTCAGCATCACCACCTGGCATAATAGACGGTCCGAAACGTGCGCCTTCTTCACCACCGGATACACCAGCACCGATGAAACGCAGACCTTGGTCTTTCAGGTAATCCACACGGCGGATGCTGTCTGGGTAGTTCGAGTTACCGCCATCAATAATGATGTCGCCTTTATCCAGCAGCGGGATCAGTTGCTCGATAAAGCTGTCAACCACATCACCGGCACGGACCATCAGCATGATTTTGCGAGGGGCTTCCAGTTTGTCGACCAGCTCCTGCAGGCTGTAAGCGCCCTGGATTTGAGTGCCTTTCGCCGGGCCATTCAGAAATTCGTCGACTTTGGCAGCTGTACGGTTATGCGCAACGACCTTAAAACCGTGGTCATCCATGTTCAGGATCAGGTTCTGGCCCATCACGGCAAGGCCGATTACACCAATATCACCTTTCATTTATTTATTCTCCAATCGCTAACTTACTGGCTGCTACTGCATCCAAATACCATTCGGTCTTACCCTGGCGAGCCTGAATTTTGGCAGCCGGATAAGGCAGGCTATCGGCTGGCTGAGAGTGGATTTCTGCCACAATCTCGGTTTTACCCGCGCCGATAACCAGATAAGAAATTCGTTTTGCCGCTTCCAGCAAACGGGCTGACTTACTGACACGTAACTGACCGCTTTGCGGATGAGGTGCCACCAGGCTTAAACCAGGTTCATCATAGTCCGTCTGCCCCGGGAAAAGAGACGCGGTATGACCATCATCGCCGACACCCAGTAAGATCCAGTCAAAAACAGGTAATCCATTCTCAGCCGGAATCACCGCAGCCATTTCTGCAGCGAAACGCTTGGCTTCGGCCTGAGGCTCATCTTCACCACGGATGCGGTGGATATTTTCTGCCGGGATCGCTACATGATCAAACAACAGAGCCTGAGCACAACCATAGTTACTTTCGGCATCATCCGGTGCAACACAACGCTCGTCGCCCCACCAGAAATGCAGATTCTGCCAGTTGACGCCTTCGGCATACGGCGCCTGGGCCAGGGCGGCAAACAACTGCTTCGGCGTGCTACCACCGGACAGCGAAATATGCACAGGCTTATCTTGCTGGCTGATGGCCATCATGTCGTCAGCCAGGCTCTTCACCACGGCTTGCGCATCAGCATGAATTTTAAGATCAGTCATCGTTATAACTCGCAATATTCGGTATCAGTCAGGTTTGAGCACGGGAAGCGCCACTGGCGATTATCTCTGGCCAGCAGTTCATCGGCTTCTTTCGGTCCCCAGGTACCACAAGCATAACCAAACAGGGCATGCGGATCCTGATTGAATGACAGAATCGGCTGAACATAGCGCCAGCAAGCTTCAACCGCATCGCTGCGTGCAAACAGGGTTGAGTCACCGGCCATGGCATCGAGCAGCAAACGCTCGTAAGCTGTGAGCACATTGCTGTCAACCAGTTCGTCGTAACGGAAATCCATCGCCACTTCCTGGGTTTTGAATCCTGCACCCGGACGCTTCAGCGCGAAGTTCATCAAAATGCCTTCGTCAGGCTGGATACGCAGAACCAGCTTGTTATCGGGCGCATCTTTACCAAAGACAGGGTGCGGTGTTTTCTTGAAGTGAATCACCACTTCGGTGACGCGCGTTGGCAGGCGTTTACCGGTCCGGATGTAAAACGGTACACCGTTCCAACGCCAGTTGTTGATAAAGGCTTTCAGGCCAACATAGGTTTCGGTCCGGGAATCTTCCGCAACGCCCGGCTCTTCACGATAACCGGCAAGATCTTTACCGCGCAATTCAGAAGCTGTGTATTGCCCCAGAACCAGGTTCTTACGCAAGTCTTCTTCAGACAGCGGCTGCAGACTATTGAGCACTTTGGCCACTTCATCACGCATGACATTGCCGTTAATGGCCGATGGCGGCTCCATCGCAACCATGGCCAGGACCTGCAGCAAGTGGTTCTGCAGCATGTCGCGAACCGCACCTGCGTTTTCGTAATAGCCACCGCGCTCTTCCACACCCAGGAATTCCGCCGCGGTGATCTCGACGTAATCAATAAAGTTACGGTTCCACAATGGCTCAAACATACCGTTCGCAAAGCGGAAGACCAGCAGGTTCTGCACCGTTTCTTTGCCCAGATAGTGGTCAATACGGAAAATCTGGCTTTCTTTGAAATGCTTGTGCAGTTTCTTATCCAGTTCCTGAGCCGTTTCCAGATCGTAGCCAAACGGTTTTTCGATGATCAGCCGTTTCCAGCCGGTGCTTTCGTCATTCAAACCATGGGCTGCCAGGCTGGCCGGGATCACATCATATAAACTGGGGGGTGTGGCGAGATAGAATAGAGTGTTACGGGGAGCAGCAGACTGAGCGGCTTTTTCTTCCAGTCGCTGTTGCAACTTACCATAGTCATCACAATCTAATGTGTTGATGGCCTGATATCCAACATGCTGACAAAATGCAGCCAACTTCTCAGGATCCGTTTTCTCAGTTTTGACCAGAGAAGCCCGGACTTTTTCTCTGTATTCCTCATCACTGTTTGCAGTACGGCTGACGCCGAGGATAGAGAAATCAGAAGGTAGCATCTGATTCACATACAGATGATACAACGCTGGGATAAGCTTACGATACGTTAAATCGCCTGAGGCACCAAAAATAACAATATCGCTGTTTTCAGGTATGACCATGTTCTTTATCTTTCCCTAACAGGTATACAAGTTTGACGGGTCTAATTCCGGCAAAGCATAACATTCAGAACGACAATGTGCTGATGTCCTGGCCTCTTAATTTAATAGGTTAGACCTATCAAACTATGGAGTTCCCCAAGATGGAGCACACTATATCTGCATTTGTCACAAAGTTACATCCCGCTAATTCTATCAACTGACATAAAAACTGAAACATGAAGGCTGGATAAAATATCTCACTGTACGCTCATTTCCAGAACACCACCTTTGCTTTGTCGAATCTCTTGCGCTGAAATCACATGAAAAACGCAAAAAACACCGCGAAGTTGAGCGAAATTCAAAATCTGAATATTTTACCTTCTGAAAAAAAATCATGGGAAGCCGGTCAAGAACGCGCACTTTTTACGCCCCGTCTTTAGTTCAAAATCATCCACACCAGCCCGTTTTCATCACGACATGCTGAGTGCGTTATTTGGTGGGCTTTCTGAAAGTAATTAACAAAACCTATCAAACGAAATCGTTTGCCTGAAGGTCACTCTGGCTCTTAATCCGGATTCATATCGTTCTGACTCGCGCTGAAAAACAAAAAACCGCCAAAATGGCGGTTTTTTACAAACATGAAAGTCTCTGCTTTTCACCGGTATCGGACTGTCAACGCTCCCAATACGCCTCTTCCAGACTGTCTTCCCGCTCAGGTAATCCTCGCGACAACCGCGGAGAGTGCTGAGCCAGTACTTCGTAACTGACACGATTTGAATACAGGCAGATCTGAGAGAAAGATGAATAAGCCAGAAAATCGTAGCTGTGCTTGCTGGATTTTGGCACATTTTCTTTATGATAACGGTTCGCCGCCATATCATGCAGCAGCGCAGACAGTGCACCGTCTCCGGCACCATTGGTATTTTTAATGCGCTCCGGCCCGCCCATATAAGGGGCGATGTGCGAATAAACCCGAAGCGGCGTTTCGCAATCAGCTTTGGTCATCGGGCGGCTGAATTCGTAGCGGTTAAACTCAGGAATTTCACCAGGCAACAGCGGCAGACTGGTGGCTCGCTTCGTGCTCTCTTCCGTATAACCCGCTGTGTACAGACCGACAGGGCCGGCAGTACACAACACAAAATCCACCCAGTCCAATGCTTTATCAGAAGCCAGTAAAGGATCGGAAAATCCTGTCAGCGCTTCGGCTTCGTCTTCATTCATGGCGACGACCGTGACATGATCCCGCAGGAAATCGCGCCACCATTGCGGATCGTCTGCTATCACAAATTTAGTCCCCAATGTCAGTACAACCGGTACATCGTATTTCTTGGCATACTGAATGGCACGCATGGTGGCTTCCGGCATCGGATCGCCCTCTTTACAACGCACCAGATAGGCCGTCAGTACCAGCGCAGAGGCACGTTCAAAGATCGATTCCGGAATACTGTCCGGTTCCAGCTGATTCATCCGTCCTTCGTTGATGGCAAACGTCCGTTCACCATCCGGTGTAATCAGGGCAAAGCAGCGGCCGATCGGCCCGTCTACAGGCTGGAGATTATTCAGATCCATACGGCTGGAGGTATTCACCAGATACCGGTATGCATAGCTGCCAATCTGGATATCCTGGCTCATCACGCCCAGAAGCACCGATTTATCATCAGCCAGTACGGAATAATTGTGCAGCGTATTTCCGATTGTTCCACCCGCAAACTCATGACGAATCAGGTCTTTTTCTTTCAGTTCACGATAAAGCGCTTCTGCCGCCTCTTCGGCGATAACCAAAGAATGACCTTTGCTCAGCGCATAACGACTCAGAAACTCATCATCGACGCAGGCTTCAATGTCCACCAGCGTTTGGTCTATGCCGACAACATGCGTACGCTCAAGCGGTTTGCTGCTGGCCTGAGTCAGAAGCGGATCTCGGGCATGGACGGGAAAATAGTGTTTTGATTTACGTTGACCAGGAAATTTCATGATATCGCGCTGCCGGGTAGAAAAAACTTGCGGATGATATCACAAAATATAGTTCAGTGAAGAAATGGCTCGAACAATAAGTGCGAGCCAGATCATGGTATATGTGGAAGTTAAGAAAAGGTTACCAGCCTTGAGTATGCTGCCGGACCAGGGTTTCCATCATCGCAATATGGGCACTGTTATCGTTGAGGCAGGGGATCAGGTTAAAGGTTTCGCCACCTGCATCGATAAAGGCCTCTTTACAGCCTTCCGCTATCTCTTCGATGGTTTCCAGACAGTCGACTGAAAAAGCAGGGCAAATCACATCCAGCCGCTTCACCCCTTTTTGGGCCAATTCAATAATGGTTGGCTCGGTATAGGGCTTGAGCCATTCCTCGCGACCAAAAATCGACTGATAACTCATACTCATCTTCTCTCTTGGCATCGCCAGCGCTTCTGCCAGAAGTGCTGTTGTCTGGTTACAGTGCTCGGGATAGGGATCGCCCAGATCAGCGTAACGTTTTGGAATACCGTGGTACGAACACAGCAGGTAGTCAGGCTCTCCATGCTCGGCCCAGACATTAGTGACCGATTCAGCAAGCGCCGAAATATAGCCAGGGTGGTCCTGATAATGGTTGATAAACCTGAGCTCTGGCAGGTAATCCGTTTGTTGAAGGCTGCGCGCCACTTTGTCAAACACAGCAGCAGTAGTCGTGCGTGAATACTGTGGATAGAGCGGTAAGACAATCACCTTTCGACAACCCTGATCACTGAGCATCGACAAGGCTGACTGAATACTGGGGTTACCGTACGTCATCCCCAGTGCAACCGGTATGTTCAGCCTTGCCTCCAGCGCATCGCGCTGTCGCTGCGAATAGACCATCAGCGGCGAACCTTCCTCAAGCCAGATCGACTGATACAGTTTCGCAACCTTGGGAGAACGAATCGGAAGAATTGCCCCGTACAATGCCGGTCGCCATAGCCACTTAGACAGATCAACGACACGAGGGTCACTCAAAAATTCGCCCAGAAACCGCTTTACTGCCGCTGGGGTTGCTTCATCCGGTGTACCCAGATTGACCAAGAGTACGCCAATGCCTTTATTCTCCATCATCACCTGCAGTTCATCTCGTTATTCAATGACAACAATAGTGTACCACTAAGCAATTGATTTGCCCTTGGTATCACGGCCATTGGCATAAAAAAAGCGGAAGGCTGTTCACCTCCCGCTTTTTGACCATACAGTCTGTTAACCAGATTCGGTTAACCATATTGACTGTGGCACATCACCAATATTCGATTAAGCTAAAGCTTTTGCCAGCTCTGCACTGACATCAGCCACTGGCTGTGTACCATCAATTTTGATGTATGTGGTGTTGCCAGCATCGGCTTCTTTGCTGTAATAGCTGATCAGCGGAGCCGTTTGATTATGGTATACACCCAGACGTGCACGAACTGTTTCTTCTTTGTCATCTTCACGGATAACCAGTTCTTCGCCAGTGACGTCATCTTTACCTTCCACTTTCGGCGGATTGTAAACGGCATGATAAGTACGGCCTGACGCCAAATGTACACGGCGACCCGCCATACGTTCGACAATGACGCTGTCTGGAACGTCAAATTCAATGACGTAATCCACTGCCACGCCAACTTCTTTCAGACCATCAGCCTGAGGGATAGTGCGTGGGAAACCGTCCAGCAGGAAGCCTTTTGCACAGTCGTCTTCAGCAATACGCTCTTTGACCAGACCCAGAATAATATCGTCAGACACCAGCTGACCTGCATCAATCACGGCTTTCGCTTGTTTACCCAGCTCAGTACCCGCTTTGATTGCTGCACGCAGCATGTCACCGGTTGAAATCTGAGGAATACCAAATTTCTCCATGATGAATTGTGCCTGTGTGCCTTTACCTGCACCTGGAGCGCCCAGAAGAATGATGCGCATCTTGATCCCCTTTTCTAGTCATTAGCCGGAGTTTTTGGAAAGTCAGAAAAATACACTGATTAGACCATACTCGCAAGTCCGCGTCCCAGGAAGCGAAACGATTACATTCTTTATCAGCATACTCTTTGAAGCAAAACGGGCGCAGATTGCCTCTGCGCCCGTGATTGATTAAGGCTGCGCCAACAGCTTGTTGACTGCCGCCAGGAACTGGGATGGATCTTCCATCGAACCCCGTTCAGCAAGCATCGCCTGCCCCAGTAACATCTCAACCCAACGGCCAAACGCGTCTTCGTCCGCTTCATCGGCCATACGGTTCACGACCGGGTGTTTCGGATTCAGCTCAAAAATGTACTTCACTTCCGGCGCTTCGTGACCGGCAGCAGCCAGCAGTTTCGCCATTTGTGTTCCCATTTCGTTTTCATCCGTCACCACCACAGCCGGTGTATCCTGCAGCTTGAACGTTGCCCGGACATCTTGCACCCGATCGCCCAAATAGGCTTTGGTGCGCTCGATCACCGAAGCAAATTCTTCTTTGGTCTGCTGCTGTGCTTCTTTCTCTTCTTCGTTTTCAAACTTAGAAAGATCCAGACCTGCCTTGGTAATTGACTGGAATGGCTTACCGTCAAATTCCGGCAGATGACCCATCAGCCATTCATCAATGCGGTCGTGCATCAGCACCACTTCCAGACCTTTGGCACGGAACTGCTCCAGGTGCGGGCTGTTTTTCGCCGCCTTGAAGCTGTCTGCAGTAATGTAGTAAATCTTTTCCTGACCTTCTTTCATCCGGCTGACGTAATCTGCCAGAGAAACGGTTTGTTCAGACGTATCGTTATGGGTTGAACTGAAACGCAGCAATCCGGCAATTTTCTCGCGGTTGGCGAAATCTTCCGCCACACCTTCTTTCAGCACTTGACCGAATTCTTGCCAAAACGATGCATACTCATCTTTCTTCGCCAGTTTTTCCAGCATGGACAAGGCACGCTTGGTACAGGCTTTACGCAGCGCCTGAGTCACCTTGTTGTCCTGCAGAATTTCACGGGACACATTTAACGGCAGATCATTCGAGTCAATCAGACCGCGCATAAAGCGCAGGTACATCGGCATGAACTGCTCGGCATCGTCCATGATAAACACACGCTGAACATAGAGTTTCAGGCCGTGTTTGCTGTCGCGGTTATACAGGTCAAACGGCGCTTTAGACGGGATATACAGCAGACTGGTGTAGTCTTGCTGGCCTTCCACGCGGTTATGGCTCCAGCTCAGCGGTTCAGCAAAGTCATGGGAGACGTGTTTATAGAATTCTTTGTATTCATCATCTGAAATATCAGATTTACTGCGGGTCCATAACGCCTGTGCTTTATTGACCTGCTCCCACTTCTTACCGGTTTCCTTGCCTTCCTCATCGTGTTCAGCCGTTTCCATCAGCACAGGAATGCCAATGTGGTCGGAATATTTACTGATGATATTGCGCAGACGGTACTCGCTGAGAAATTCTTTTTCTTCTTCACGCAGATGAAGAATGATCTCAGTGCCACGGCCCGTTTTCTCGATATCCTCAACCGTATAGTCGCCTTCACCGGTTGAGTGCCAGCTGACCGCCTGCTCGACGGGCGCACCGGCGGCACGGGTATTGACTGTCACTGCATCGGCAACAATAAATGAAGAATAGAAGCCGACGCCAAACTGGCCAATCAGCTGAGAATCTTTGCTCTGATCTTCACTCAGCTTGGAGAAAAAGTCTTTGGTACCGGACTTGGCAATCGTCCCCAGGTGTTCAATCACCTCATCGCGGGTCATCCCGATACCATTGTCACTGATAGTGACAGTGCCCGCATTTTCATCAAACGACAAACGCACTGCCAGCTCGCCATCGTTCTCATAAAGCTCAGGAGCGGAAAGGGCACGGAACCTCAGTTTGTCAGCCGCATCGGAAGCATTGGAAATCAGCTCCCGTAAAAATATCTCTTTATTTGAGTACAATGAGTGGATCATTAAGTGAAGCAATTGCTTTACTTCAGATTGAAAGCCACGTGTTTCTTTGTTTTTTTGCAGGGTTTGCTCGCTCATTTGAACTCCGTAATCCAGGTTTACCTCATTACTGATACCTAGATATGGTCAGTTCACCTTAAATCAAGCCTTAGCGTGAAAAAATCTAAGATTGCTCTAAAGTCAGCATCTTAGCTATTCAATAAACAGTCGGGCGTCTATGATAAACGAGTCACAGGTCACCAAAAGGCTGGTCATGGATCATACCCATTGTAAATTTCTGATTGGCAACAGATTTACTTTCTCTCCCCAACACAACAGCCTGGTTGACAATCTTCAGCCGGAAGAAACCGTTTATTTAGGTATCAATGAAAGCCGGGCATTACATTTGCTGCTGGATGAACCGGGAACCATCATTTCCCGTCAGCGTATGCATGATTTTATCTGGCGCGAGCAAGGATTTGAGGTGGATGACTCCAGCCTGACCCAATCGATTTCTACCTTGCGAAAATACCTGCAGGACTCGACCCGCTCACCGGCCTTTATCAAGACAATTCCCAAACGCGGTTATCAGATGATAGCCAGTGTCGATCGTATTGACGCGGCCACTGAACCCACAATTGAGACGCCCACTGGTGAACAGACTGACAACAACGATGACTTCCTTGATTCACCTGCTCCATTTTCTGTCTCTGAAAACCTGGCTGAGGACACCTCAGACACAGCACCGACAGAGCCAGAGTCACAGGTGACGCACGCCCCGGTCATACGCCAGCTCTTCCAGTCCAGGGACATGATCAGCGCCCTGGCAACCTTCATCCTGTGTATCCTATTGCCGTTCTGGGCATATCTCGCCCCCCACCCTCATCCAGTGCCTTCTATAAAGCCTTTATGATCAATGATATCCCCGTACTGATCCCCAGTGAGGTTGAAGTTGGGCAAGAATGGCGCCCCCTGATCAGGCAATGTGTCTCCGCCCATATGCTGAGCGGCGACAAGCCGTCAGCGGCACCGGCCAAAATCATTGTCACAGGCGGGGCACATAACCAGCTGTGGATGAATCTGATTTATTCGCCGGCTGATTACCGGAACAATATGACACTGACAATCGTGACACTTGACAGAGAGAGGGATGTGCCATGTTCAGTACACTAACCCAGCCGGGCAGAATACACAGATATTACCTGTATTTGATCCTCTCTTTTGCAAGCCTGGTGACCCTGGGCAGCCTTTATTATTTCTTTAGCAGTGACCATAAGATTTCCCGTTTTCTGGCTGCGCATCACTGGCAGTCTTACACAGTCACAGATGTGGCTTCAACGGAAGTGCCCGGACTCGAAATTCTTAAAAAGGTTGTAGAAACCAGCCATATTGTTTATATGCCCAATCAGGCATATTCCCGGGTCACCCGGGTGACTCTGATGAATGAGGATCAAGGCCGGCTTCACCTGACGATCACTGAATACGGCCGATGGGAAGTCAGTGGTGGTTATTTGCAGGTTCGGCCAACCCACTTTAATGAGCTGAAAACAGGTGATGAAAGTGCCTTCAGTGACCAGCAGATTGCCGCGATCAACCAGTATTTTCAGCTCAATGCGGAGCAAAGTAACCGGATTGATATCATGAGTGAAAAAGCCGTGCTGTTAACCGGACTGAATACCCGATCTCAGGTACTGAATGCTAATCTTTAACGAAAAAAAACCGACGGTGATCGTCGGTTATTCATCACAGGTCAAGAATAGGGTAAAGCAGCTTTAATACAGTTTCTGCCGGCCTGCCAGAGAATGCGACAGCGTTGTCCCATCCACCAGCTCAAGCTCACCGCCAACCGGTACACCATGTGCAATCCGGGTCGCCGGTACCTGATAAGCCTGACAGAGCTCAGCAATGAAATGCGCAGTCGCCTCCCCTTCAACCGTCGGGTTGGTGGCCAGGATCAGCTCGGCAATTTGTTCATTCTGCAAGCGGTATTCCAGCACATCTAACCCGATATCGCTCGGGCCGATGCCATCTAAGGGCGACAAGTGTCCCATCAGCACAAAATACCGGCCTGAAAACTGGCCTGTCGCTTCAACGGCCATAATATCTGCCGGACTTTCCACCACACAAATCTGGCCATTTTCCAGACGACGGGGATTGTCGCAGATCGCACACACGTCCTCTTCAGTGAAGGTGCGGCAATCGCGGCAATGACCGATTTCAGTCATGGCTTTCCCCAGCATATCAGCCAACTGCAACCCACCCTGACGGTTGCGTTGCAGCAGGCTGAAAGCCATACGCTGCGCTGATTTTGGCCCAACACCAGGCAGGCAGCGCAGCGCGTCCATCAACTGCTCAAGTAACGGACTGGTACGCATTGATTAGAATGGCATCTTGAAGCCGGCAGGCAAGTTCATGCCGCCGGTCACACTGGCCATTTTTTCTTTCTGCGCTTCTTCAATACGACGTGCCGCATCGTTAAAAGCAGCCGCAATCAGATCCTCCAGCATTTCTTTATCGTCTTCCATCAAGCTGTCATCCAGCTCAACACGACGAACGCTGTGACTGCCGGTCAGGGTCACTTTGACCATGCCGGCACCCGCTTCACCTGTTACTTCCATGCTGGCGATTTCTTCCTGCATTTGCTGCATACGCTCTTGCATCTGCTGCGCCTGCTTCATCATGTTCGCCATACCACCTTTACCAAACATATCTTCTCTCTCTATCGGTCTGGTTAATTTATAAGGGTCTTACGCTCTCTTCATCAAGTACAGCACTGAATCGCTGACAAATGAAAGTCACGTGAGGATCCTGCTGCAGACTTGTCTTCGCCTGATCCAGTTTCTGTTGATAAATGTATTCCCGCCATTCGAGGGGGGTACGCCCATTATCACCAGGCTTGATGTGTAATTCTATCTCTTGTCCCAGTATCTCAGCCAGTGCTGTACTTAGCTGAGCCCTGGCTTTTTGTGTATCCAGATGCTGCTGAGACGGACGCAGAAACAGCGTCAGGTCACGACCCTGCTGCTCCATCGCAGAATTTAATGCTAGCTGTTGTACCAAACGATCCGTATTTAACCGGGTCACCAGCTCTGACCAACTATCCTGCTTTGCCGCTTCACTGACAAGCTGTTCCGCCATTTCAGGTGTTTTTTCGTGCTCCAGCGCTTGCTTGAGCTCAGTGGGTGCCATCACTACTGGTGACTGAATATCAGGCTCAGGCTCGCTCGTCGGCTGCCACTGATAATCCTCGGCTTTGACCGGTTCAACCGACTGCTGCTGAGCGACCGGCGACACGTGATTTGCGCCTGCTGGCTGAGAACGGCGACCAGCATGCTGGTTCGAGATCCGTTCCAGCACACTGGAAGCAGGTTTCTTCACCGACGCCGGTTCAGTCTTTTTTGGCTCGGCAGCTTCCTGGCCTCGCCGGCTCTGGCTGCGCAAGCGATTTCTTGCCGCCAGCAGCCCGGACGCCGGTGATGCCGCCTGTGTCATTGCCGCGGACTGCGGCGGGTTGTGCTCAGCCGGCTGCGCTTGCATCACAGACTGAGATGCCGTTTGCGGCTCAGGGGCATGTTCAGGCGCCATTGCTCGCTCGTGAACTGTTGCTCGCTCGGGAGCGACAGCAGGCTGCGAAGGTGAGTCGCCTTCAGATACAGGCCTTACCGCTTCTGACTGCATTACTGGTCGAACCGGTGACATGTCCTGAGGGGCCGTTCTTGTCTGAGATACAGCTCTTGTCTGAGGCGCAGCCGGACGACCCGCAGGGGGATGCCGGTACCGGAACCGCCTGAGGAGTGAATGCCCCCGCCGCGACAGGACGAAATGCCAGCATTCGCAACAGCACCATTTCCAGCCCTGTACGGCCATCCGGTGCCAAAGGTAAATCCTGGCGTCCCTGTAAGGCGATCTGGTAGTGCAGCTGTACATCCTGCGGCGACATCGATTTGGCCAGCAAGGCTATTCTGTCGGCATCAAGCGCGGACTGATCCAGCGCTGCGGGTAGCACCTGGTACATCGCCACACGATGAAGCTGCGCGGCTAATTCACTCAGCAGGCTATCCCACGCCACACCAACAGCGGCCAGCTCTGCCAGGCAGGCCATGGCTGGCTCGACCTGGCCCTGAGCCATCGCCTCCAGCAGATACAGCGCCTGCTCTGTATTGAGCGTACCGAGCATAGCCGCCACTGTGTCTGACTGTACCTGGCCGTTACCCAGCGCAATCGCCTGATCGGTGAGGCTGAGTGCATCACGCATGCTGCCTTCTGCAGCACGTGCCAGCAAACTCAGCGCTTTACTGTCGAAGGTGACCCCTTCTTCGGTCAGGACATGGCTCAGCTGTTGTTGGATCTGGCTATTATCCAGATGCTTGAGATGAAACTGCAGGCAACGGGACAGAATCGTCGCAGGCAGTTTTTGAGGATCTGTGGTCGCCAGAATAAATTTGACGTGCTCTGGCGGCTCTTCCAGCGTTTTCAGCAACGCATTAAAGCTGTGGCGGGACAGCATATGTACTTCATCGATCAAATAGATCTTGAAGCGCCCTCGCGCCGGTTTGTACTGTACGTTATCCAGCAGTTCCCGGGTGTCTTCGACCTTTGTTCTGGAGGCGGCATCAATTTCCAGCAGATCAACAAAACGTCCCTGCTCAATTTCCAGACAAGTATGGCACTGACCACAGGGGGATGCAGTGATGCCCTGCTCACAGTTAAGTCCCTTGGCAAACAGGCGGGCAATGGTTGTTTTACCCACGCCACGGGTGCCACTGAACAGGTAAGCATGATGAAGTCGGTTATGTGTCAGCGCATTGGTCAGGGCTGTCAGGACATGGGATTGGCCGACCACATCATCAAAACGATGCGGCCGCCATTTCCGAGCCAGAACCTGGTAACTCATGGTGATAAATCCTACAGAATCCGATCAATCAGTGACGGTGATCCGCCAGACTGAATCCAGTCGACCATGCTAGCACAGGGAGTGAAAAGGCGCGAGAGAACTCAAGGGGATGTTTCGCTTTCCAGGTTGTTACTGACAACATTTTAACCTGAAATTCCACATCCCCAAGATTTAAGCAGAACGGGTCAATCAATGACCGTCAAAGTCGCAGATACTGAAGACATTGAGGCCAAGATTACGCAAACGCTGCTGACCACCAATCTCAGGCAGATTAATGACAAAAGCCGCATCTTCCACAATGCCGCCCAAACGGCGAACCAGTTTCGTGGTCGCTTCAATGGTGCCGCCGGTTGCCAGCAGATCATCAACCAGTAAGACTTTATCGCCTTCAACAATGGCATCTACGTGGATTTCCAGCGTGTCCTGGCCATATTCGAGCTCATAACTTTCGCTGATCACATTGCGCGGCAATTTACCCGGCTTGCGTACCGGCACAAAACCGACACCCAGCGCCAGCGCCAGCGGGGCGCCAAACAGAAAGCCCCGAGCCTCGGTCCCTACAACCTTTGTTATCCCTTTGTCACTGAACTGCTGATGCAAAATTTGCATTGTTGCACCGTACGCGGCCGGGTCTTCCATCAGGCTGGTGACATCGCGAAACAGTATGCCTGGCTTAGGATAATCCGGAATCGTTTTGATGCTGTTTTTGATCAAACTGAAATCGTCTTGGACAAGGGTGTCTTGGCTCATAGTCTTTTCCACCGGCTGCATAATTACAGCAGTCTGTTTAAGGATTTGACGCCTGTGATCAGGCAGTTTAGGCGCAAATAGTAGTGATTTTTACCGGAAGGGGCAACTTTCACGCTGAAATGTAAGAGCTCACAGGGGTTAACGGCTTTCTTCGCGTCCGGAACATTGCGTTTCCCTGACAGGTAAACGGTTAAACCAAATCAGCAGAACGACAGCAATTACAAACAGTAAAACTTTGACCCAGGAGACAGGCACGATGAAGATAGATAAAGCGAAACTGAGGGTGATGGTCAGATTGGCACGCCGTTTGACCGCCCGGCTGATGGCATGATGCTGATGCCAGTTCTCCAGTACGGGTCCCAGTTTAGGGTGGCTGTGTAACCAGGCGTGTATTTTGGGCGAGCCACGCATGAAACAGGCGCTGGCCAACAATAAAAAGACAGTGGTCGGTAAAAGAGGAAGGAAAATGCCCAACACGCCTAAGATTACGAAACACCAGCCGGAAACCAGCAACAGGGTTCGCCAGATCAGTTGTTTCACATTCCCTCTCTTTTATTTTCAGCCTGTTTCAGGCTTTCCGCTGCTGGCGGATTAATTGCTCAGAATACCCAGCCAGGTCAGGCTTGCAGGTAATGTCGGCAGCAGCATAGCAATCAGAAAACCGATAAAGTAATTCAAATTATACGGTTCTTTGAAATCATGTTCCATTGTATCTTCCTTTTCCTAAGTTTAACGTACTGAAAAATAGAAAAAAGTGGCAAAGTGACCACATAAAAACAGCAAGGAACTATAAAGCATTCTATTGATAACAAAAACCGACAAAAAGAAGGGTTATTCTGCTGTTGCTTTGACTTAAGTCAGTATTGGCGTGGCGTTTAGGCATACACTGTGACTCAGTTTACCTAGGAGTCTCTCTATGAATAGTGATTACCTGCAACAGCAGTCCACTCGACTGGAGCAAGAATATGAGGCACTTTCAGTGGAACTCTATTCAGCGCTGAATGCGATTCGTGCTGACAGCACTGAAAACAACCCGCCCGAAAAAACCATCAACGAATTGCTGACGCTGGCAACTCATAGCGCCGAACCGGCACTAAGAAAAAAAGCACGGCGCCTGGAAGCCATTGATGCCGCCTTATGTGCAATACGGTTGGATTTATACGGCATTTGCACCGACTGCGAAGAGCCGATTGATACAGCCGCTCTTGAGCAGGACCCCGCACAGCCCCGCTGCCATCAGTGCCAGTCACACAGTAAATACCACCATCAGCGCTCTTAAACTGCCGCTCACCTGATCGTGGTATTGTCCCTCATCGTCTCGCCTTTATGGCTGGTTAGCCATCCATGCCTTGAAGGCGGCTTTCTCTTCAGGTTTCGCTTTGCTGTACCACAACTTCAGCTGCGCCAGCGAATCACCGGTAATTTCCACTTTGCCGTCTTGCCCGACAGCCACAGCCGCTTGCTGTAGATCAACAGCATAACCCTGCTCAAAGGTGATCCCGTGCTGACGGTTATATTCAGCAACCAACTTTTCCATATCACTGAAGGCCGCGACGCCATCACCCTGCAATTCCACAAAAGGTAAAGTCCGTTTGCTGCCATCGGCCAGCACCAGGGTCCACTCCGGGCCACGCTGGAAATAAGCCTGTGCCTGACTCAGAGCAACCAGAGCAGGCAGCTCAATACGGGCGTCCTGTGCCGGCATCGTTAACTCAAACAAGTAAGGCCGGGTGGTATAAATGGTGTTCTTGCTGCCGTTTTTCAGTTCAGCATCATAACGCAACACCACCTGGTGCTTACCCGAAGGCAGTTCCACCTCTGTCGCACGTGACCACAGCGATGTACTCACTTCTTTGCCGTCTACCACCAACAGCTCAATGCCATTGCTTACCGACAGGGTTGCTGCCTGCACATGCGTCGCCAGCAGCGATGCAAATAAAAGAATTTTTTCATAGCCAATCAGTCTTGTTATGTTACTTACCAAAACAAAAAGCCGCCCAAACGGCGGCTTTTGCAATATCTGTGTACTGGTAGAAACCGTTCTTAGAACAGTACTTCCATACCTGCTACGTAGCCCAGATCCAGGTCATATTTGTCTGAATCAGCCCAACCCAGCTCAGCATACACCTTCACGTTGCTGTGCAGTTGGTGAGTCACGTTTGCGTAAACGTTGTTATAATCGTTTTCCAAACCACCAGCTTTTGGATCGCTTTCCAGGTCAGCAAATACATAGCCCAGAGCGAAAGTATTCTTGCCCATAGTGTATGAACCAGCTACTTCAACAAGGTCAGTATCAGCATTGTTCTCTTCAACATTACCGTAAGACGCAGCCAGAGCGAATGCATTGAAGATATATTCAGCTTCAATGTTGTAACCGTCAACTTCGTTACCAACGGTACCTACATCATCAGAGGTGTAGTAGTAACCACGAACGTCCAGACCGCCAAAACGAGCACCCAGACGCGCATCAGTGATACCACCGTTGTCGTTCGCGTTAATGTCGTGAGAAGCACCGAAGTAGAACTGACCGTTGTCGTAAACGTACTTGATTACTTCGCTGCCCTGAGTTTTACCCAGATCCAGCTGCTCCAGACCCATTTCGTAGTCTTTGCCGATACCTGCATCATCAGAGATCAGGTACTGACGACCGAAAGTCAGAGTACCAAAGCTATTGCCCTGGAAACCAGCGTACAGTTCGTCATTGAAGAAATCAGAAGAGCTGCCGTCTGCATTAGTGTTAGACAGGTCAAGACTCAGGCCTGCAACCACGTTCAGGTTGTTGTTCACTGGGATAGTGGTGTTCAGCGTGATGTCACCATCATCCAGACGGATAGTTGGATCAGAATCTGTAGTATCAGCAACAATGCCTTGGAACAGCTGAACTTCAGCAGAACCAGACAAGTCGACGATAACACCGTCTTGGTCCAACAGGTTTACAGAAGCGTTTGCAGAGCCTGCAGCCAGTACAGATAGTGCAATTAGCGTTTTTTTCATGATATCCACTGCCTTTTCTTTTGAATGGAATTCCTATTTCCAGAATCCCTATTGTTTTTTTATATCCCTTCCCGGCAGCCTGTGTTCGGTTCAGAAAAACCTGACCACGCAAAACCATGCCGGGATGGCGTAACTTGCGGAACTCATCCTGACAGAGAAATTATTACCATGTCAAATTCTCACTGTGTAACAACAAATTTTTCATACACTCTTTAATTTCAAATACTTAACAAAATTAATTAGCAGAAATTTAACAAAGAAACACTTATCACAGGGAATTTAATGGTTACTTAATAGCGTCAAATAAAAGAATTTATAGCCATAAAAGAATTTATAAGCCCATAAAAGCAGAGTATTACACTGTGTTTTCCGCAAAATTAAGACCATTGAATTAATCAAGTAGTTATCAGCACACCATTCAACTGGGGTTCAATCTTATTTCGTGAGGAGAATCCCATTTCAAGTTAAAAATTCGCGAGGATCAGCGAGAGGCTCCACGACCAGAGCTTCGTGTTATAATGGCGGCCCCAATCCAGATTAAGTTTCAATCATGCTTCACAACCAGATAAAAAGTGATATTAAACAGTGCTATACCAACTTGAGTGCACAACTTGAGCATTTTATACCCCGTCGTGCGCAAAACTATCTGGTTGCTGAAATCGCGAAAACGCTATCGGGTGAATACCATGAGAAGCAGCGTATGCTGGTTGCTGAGGCGGGTACAGGCATCGGCAAGTCCCTGTCGTATCTGATGGGGTGTATCCCGTTTGCACTGTTCAATAACAAAAAAGTACTGATCGCGACGGCAACCGTTGCCTTACAAGAGCAGCTGGTTCATAAGGATTTACCGCTTTTCAGGCAAATTTTTCCGAAAGAATTTAGTTTTATCCTGGCGAAGGGTCGTCAGCGTTACTGTTGCAGTCATCGCCTTGAAGCCAGCTGTGTCGGCCAGGACGACAGTCAGTTAGCGCTCTGGCAGGAGAAGCCGAAAAAGTCTGACCTCAGTTTGCTGAAACGCATGCTTGCCGCCTGGCAACAGGGAAAGTGGGATGGCGACAGAGACAGCTGGCCCACGGTGGTGCCGGATCGTGTCTGGCAGCAAATCGTATCAGATAAGCACAGCTGCAATTCCGGCATGGCCAAACACCGAAGCTGCCCTTTTGCAAAAGCCAGAGAGCACATGGATAAAGCCGATGTGATTATTGCCAACCATGCGCTGCTGATGGCCGATCTGGAATTAGGCGGCGGCATTATATTGTCAGAGCCTGAACACACCATTTATGCCATTGACGAAGCGCACCACCTGCCGCAAGTGGCAAGGGACTTTTCCGCTGCGTCCGCCAGCCTGAAAGGCGCCAGTAACTGGCTGGAGAAGCTCAATCAGTCGGTCAGTAAGCTGGCCGATCTGGCTGATGCCCAAAAGGCAGGTCGTTTTCAGAACACGCTGCAGGAGTCCATCCAGCACTTAGTGCCGACGTTACGCCAGCTGGCCGGTCAGGTCGACCCGGCGGTGTTCAGCAAAGACGGCAGTTACCGTTTTCCGCACGGTGAATTGCCGGCCTGGCTGACAGAGGAGGCGCAGGGATGCCGGGATGCCAGCAAAAAAGCCAGGCAATCTCTGGCAAAAATGCATGACATGATCACTGAGCGCCTGAAAGATGACGAAATACCGGCGCGCAGTGCAGAACCGGCACTGGCAGAATCAGGCCACTATCTGCAGCGGCTTGAAAATCTGGAGAAAGTCTGGTCGCTCATGGCGCAGCCCATCAAAGATCAGGGCGCCCCGTTAGCGCGCTGGCTGGAAAAAAATCCGGAACAGGACGGGGATTTTATTGTTCAGGTGTCACCGCTGGAAATCGGCTATCGTCTCGATCAGCTTTTGTGGAGCCGGGCAGCAGGTTCCATTTTAGTGTCAGCGACACTCAGGGCTCTGAATCAATTCAGCTATTTCTGCCGCCAGGCCGGGATCAGCGAAACGGAAGGGACACGTTTTCTTGCCCTCGCCTCGCCGTTTGATTACCAGAATAACGGCCGGTTGGTGATCCCGCAGATGAAATGTGAACCGCAGGCAGAGCAGTTTACTGACTTACTGATAGAAACCTTGCCTGAGTATTTTGAAGGCGAGACCGCCAGCCTGGTGCTGTTTTCTTCCTACTGGCAAATGAACAAGGTCGCGGAAGCCTTAAAGCCACTTTGTCAAAAAAACAGCTGGGAACTGCTGGTACAGGGAGAAGAGTCACGTACAATCCTCCTGGATAAACACAAGAGCAATTGTGAACAAGGAAAAGCCAGCATTCTGTTCGGGACCGGCAGCTTTTCGGAAGGTCTCGACTTACCCGGGCATCTTCTGAGAAACCTGGTGATCACAAAAATACCGTTTGGTGTTCCGACCTCGCCGGTTGAAGAAGCGCATGCAGAATACATTGAGAGTCGGGGTGGTAATCCCTTTTTACAGATTGCCGTACCGGAAGCCAGTAAGAAGCTGATCCAGTCTGCAGGCCGATTGCTGCGCAAAGAGCAGGATTTTGGTAGAGTTGTGCTGCTCGACAGACGGATCATCACACGGCGCTACGGCAAAGCACTGCTCGATTCCTTGCCGCCATTTAAGCGCGTAATTGAACACACCATCAAAGAAAAATGAATAATTAATGATTGAAATGATAGATCCGGGCATGTGGCTCATTCTCGGTCTGGTAGCCCTGGCTGCCGGATTTATTGATGCGGTCGCCGGCGGCGGCGGCATGCTGACCGTCCCGGCCTTGTTGTCGTTAGGATTGCCACCGCACATCGCATTGGGGACCAATAAACTGGCGGCGACGTTTGCCTCCTCCACCGCTGCGCTGACCTACTATAAAAAGCAGTTGTTTTCCCCGGCATTCTGGAAAGCCTCATTTGTGGCCACCCTGATCGGCGCCGTGACAGGGACCCTGGTCGTGAACATCATCAGCACGGCCTGGCTGGAGAAAGTACTCCCGCTGATCATTCTTGCGGCGGCGATTTATACGATCTGGCATCCGCACCCCAAAGCTGACAGTCACAAGCTGCCTGAACCCAACGCCAGTCTGAAACGTAAACAGTGGCTGCAAGGCACAGGACTGGGCTTTTATGACGGTTTAGCCGGTCCGGGAACCGGCGCGTTCTGGACGGTGTCGAGCATGGCGCTCTACAGGCTGGACATTTTGCTGGCATCAGGCCTGGCTAAAGCCATGAACTTCACCAGCAACCTGACCTCACTGATAACCTTTGCCATACTGGGTCATATCAATGTGGCCCTCGGGCTGACCATGGGCGTCTGCCTGATGCTCGGCGCCTATATTGGCGCGCACTCTGCCATTCGCTTTGGCAGTCAGTTCATTCGCCCGGTGTTTGTGACCGTGGTGGTTATTCTGGCCATCCGGCTGGCCTGGCAAGCCTGGTTATAAGCGGATAAACAGTAAGAGGAAAACTGCGATGACGAACGATCTCCATCGCCTTTCTGATCTGGTCGAAAAGCTGCTCTCTCCTGCCGAAGCACTGGATCATCAGCGCAGAGAAAGCAGCAAACCCCTTTTGACAAACAATTATTTCACGGCCAGTCACGCCTGCTGGTTCCCTGTATTCGCGAGATTCAGCAAGAGATTGCGGCACTGAAAAGCGAGCAGGCATCAGGCCGGTTACACGCAACCAGAGCCAGTTATGTCTGCGAAAAAATTCTGGCTCAGATCCAGGCGGTACAGCGGGAAATGGCCACCAAGCAGATTCGTGAGTCCGAGCCGAAATACCAGGTCAAACAGCGTAAAAGCCTGCACGAGCTGTACGATGAACTGGCACAGCATCAGGACTGGGAAAGGCGGCTTGCCGCGATGGTGAAGGACAAGGCGTTTACGCTGGAACAAACAACGCAAGCCAGTTCACGCCAGCCTTTGCAGCAGCAACTGCTCGCGCTGGAAGGCCGGCTTGCCCGCTGCCAGCAGGCAATGGCCCGCCTTGAAAAGTCGATCCTCCAGCTGGAACGTAAAGGATAATGATGCTGCCACTCGTCTATCACCCTGTGTATTCTCAACTGGTGCTGCCCGCAAAGCACAGATACCCGATCACCAAATATCAGCGCTTATTCCTGCATCTCACGCAGGAAAAACAGATTGAAACCTGGGCTGATGTGGCTTTTTTCCAGCCGGACGCTGTCACGCCCGATGCCCTGAAAACCCTGCATCAGGCCGAGTATATTGACAGCCTGATCAACAATAGTCTGCCTGCAGCTAAAATGCGCCGGATTGGTTTCCCCTGGAGTCCGCA
The DNA here is from genome assembly GCF_037162255.1 of Photobacterium sp. Hal280. Lineage (NCBI taxonomy): Bacteria > Pseudomonadati > Pseudomonadota > Gammaproteobacteria > Vibrionales > Vibrionaceae > Photobacterium > Photobacterium sp. Hal280. Next base: position 969,201 of record NZ_JARLUO010000005.1, on the reverse strand, counting down.
GCTGATAGAACGCACCCTGACATCGGCAGGCGGCACCCGAATGACCGTGGATTTGGCCTGTCAGTACGGCATCAGTCTGCATTTAAGCGGCGGTTATCACCATGCGCACTATGATTTCGGCAGCGGTTTCTGTCTGGTCAATGATCTGGCGTTTGCGGCCCGCCATGCCCTGACGCTGCCTGAAATTGATAAGGTGATGATCATTGACTGCGATGTCCACCAGGGTGATGGCACCGCCACCTTGCTGGCCAATGACGACAACATCATTACCTTTTCTGTCCACTGCGACAAAAACTTTCCGGCGCGCAAGCCTGACTCTGACATTGATTTAGCCTTACCGCGCGACACCGGCACCGATGACTATTTATCGGCCTTTAAGGCTGTGCTGACACTGGCGCTGGCGCAACACCGGCCTGATCTGGTGATCTATGATGCGGGGGTAGATATCCACCAGCACGACGCACTCGGCTATTTTAACGTCACCACTGAGGGTATTTTTCAGCGGGATCATTTTGTCATCAGCCAGTGCCACGATAACAACATCCCGCTTGCCGCCGTGGTAGGAGGCGGATACCGTGACGATCACCAGCAATTGGTTCATATCCATGCCCAGCTCTTCTGGGCAGCGCTGGCCGTCCATCAACCCGATAACCAATTCACCGCGCCAGCGAACACTGCCGACTTTCAGGATGCATGATGACCAAAAAACAACAGACACAGTCAACCGGACAACACACAGCGAAACATTCACTCACCGACGCCCCGAAGGAAGTTCAGCTGGCAGTGGATTTGATCTATCTGCTGGAAACCAACAAGGTTGACCCCGAACTGGCACTGGCCGCGCTGGAAATAGTGAAAACCGATCTGCAGGCGAAATTGCAGCGAAAAAACGATGAGCAGGCTTAATTCGTCAAAATAATGACGAACCATTCAATTAAACCCGTCATTTAATGGTCCCGATTTTTATTTATCCTAAAACGTAATATATCAATTCAGATTCATTCTGTTCTTCTCTAAAATACCCGTTCAGATTGATAAAAATAATGAATCAGCCAGTCTCAGGCACGGATACCTGATGATGGTTTGCTTTTCCAGGGATAACAAAGAATGACCAAACGATGCAACCTGTCTATTGTTAATGGACTGAAACTCACCAGTATTGCCAGCCTGCTGCTATTAACCGGCTGCGCCTCAGATTCTGCCTCCGTGGCCAGCCCTAAAGCAGAAACCAATGCCAGCGCCACCAGCCTTGCGCCATTAAAAGACATACAAGCAAAAATCAAAGCCGCCGAACAAACTTTTGCGCAAAGCCAGGCGCTCACCTGGTTTGCAACTGACAGTATGGATGAGGCCAGACAAGCACTGGATGATGCCCTGGAATACTTCAGTGAATATGATTTGGATTCAAGCAAAGCGAACGACAGTATCGGGATCTTCTCATCGACAACCTACCTGCAGGCAACTCAGGAAGCCTTAACCCAGTTCAATCAGCATATTGAAACCGCCAATCACACACGTACTGAAGCCATGAAAATACTGAACGAAGCGTTCAGTAACCGCAGCGAGCTAAACAGCATCAATGCTGCGGCTTATTTCCCTCAGGCCATGGCACAGGCAGAGAAAGCGCTGAAAAAGCTCGTTGATGACATCGCTGATAATAACAATGACAGCGCCATTAGCGGTCAGGCGGATTTATTACGAAAACAACGCGCTTTAGAAGTTGATACAGTGACAACTATTTATCTGGCTGAGAGTCAGAAAGAACTCAAGCGCCTGCAGACCGAACAAGCCGGACAGCATGCCCCGGAAACGCTGAGACATGCCGAGACGACACTCAAAGCAACAGAAGCTTTTATTAGCGCTGAGCCTCGCGCGAAAGGCGTTATTCAGGAAAAAGCGGACGCGACAGCCTTTGCACTGGCGCACGCCAGACATATCGCGCATGTTGTTAAACAGCTCAAAGCCATGAAAACCAGTGATTACGAGCGCCACATTCTGAGCTATGAAAACATTCTGCTGGCGATCAGTCAGGAGCTGGGGACGGAAGATCTGCGTAATCAATCCATTCCGGAACAGGGCAAAACACTGGTGGTCGCTGTTCGTAAAACCCTGAATGAGCAAGGCGATGAAGCCAGCCTCTTTGTGCAAACCAAAAACCAGTTGGCAGAGCAAACCCAGCGCGGTGATGAACTGGCTGTCTCACTGGTGGCAGCAAAACAGCAAATTGCAGCGCTTCAAAGCCAGCATGCTGTAGAAAAGAACCTGCTGATACAGCAGATTGCCCAATTATCTGCCAATAGCCTGCCGGCAGAAAAAACGGCCCAGACACCACAATCTCCGGCCGCTGCTATTGCGCCCATTCAGCCGGTAAAACACGCTGAAGCCGCGCCAAATGTGCAGAGTGACACCCGCGCTGAGCCGTCCGCTGAACTTGCTTCGCCAGCAGCGCAACAAGAACAGCCCGCCGCTTAACCCAAACGGGATACGGATAAGCCGCTCTGCAGCGGCTTATCCGCAACAAGGTGAGCAGCTAAGAACGAATGAACTTGTTATAAACAAGCAAGACTATAAATGCCCCCAGGGTTGCGGTAATCAGGCTGCCAATATTCACCCCGGTCACCGGACCCAGGCCAATTAAGCTACCCACCCAGCCTCCGACAAAAGCACCGACAATCCCCAGAGCCATAGTCACAATCCAGCCGCCGCCGTCATTACCCGGCATCAGCCATTTGGCCAGTGCACCTGCAATCAGGCCCAGAATAATCCAGGAAAAAATACCCATTTTTCACTCCTCTCGTCGGAATTGACCACGTTCAAAAGAAGCTTAGTTGAGTTTGCAAAAGATGATGTATTGGAATTAATGCAGATTGCGAAACGATCCTTTGGCCGAATAAAAGCCCGGCATTTTCTTACCGGGCTTTTTCGTTAGACACTCTGTCCCGTCCTGAGATAAGTTGACACATTGGAGACTTATCAATGAACTCATCAAGCAAATCAAAGATAAAACGAACACAGCGTGATTACACATTAGGCTTTAAACTCGCTGTTGTTGCTCAGGTTGAAAAAGGCGAGATGACCTACAAACAAGCCCAAGCACACTTTGGCATTCAGGGACGAAGCACTGTTCTTGTATGGCTAAGAAAGCATGGTAAGTTAGATTGGTCGAAGCCAGTTGAACACTTCCCTACTATGCCTAAATCAAAAGAATCGCCAGCACAGAAGATTAAGCGCCTAGAAAAAGCCCTTGCCGACGCTGAATTAAAGAACATGATTTACAGCGATATGGTGGAAATCCTTAAAAAAGAACACGGAATAGACTTGGAAAAAAGTACTTAGCCGAGCGCTCTGGCTTGCCAAAGAGCAAGGAAAAGTAAAGCTCGCAACTGCATGTAGGCAGTTCAATTTATCCCGGCAAGCTGTGCATCAATGGAAGCAGCGCCTCGAAGTGCGTGCTGAGGAACTCTTGCCTGTAAAAGAGATGGTAAGGTACTGGCGGCAACTTATGCCTCGGGTTGGTACTCGTAAGCTATACCAGTTGATTAAGCCCCAGCTAGAGAAACAAGGAATAAAGTTGGGACGAGATGGGTTATTCAAGTACTTAAAAAACGAGAACCTGCTGGTCAAGCCAAGGAAGAACTACACCAAGACGACGAACAGCAAACATTGGCTCAGGAAGCACCCAAACCTTTTGAAAGATAAAGTTGTTCATCATGTAGAGCAAGTGGTTGTGAGCGATATTACCTATGTCAAAACAGATGAAGGGACACACTATCTCTCACTAGTTACAGACGCTTACTCCCGGAAAATATTAGGCTATGAATTGAGTAACGAAATGAAGGCTAGCGACGTGGTAAAAGCGCTGGATATGACCATAACCAACCGCCAAACAGATGCAGCAACAATTCACCACTCAGATCGAGGGTTACAATACTGCTCATCAGAGTACCAGGAAAAGTTAAGCGCCAATAGCATGATACCTTCAATGACTGATGGTTATGACTGTTATCAGAATGCGCTGGCTGAGCGGGTTAATGGCATACTAAAGAGTGAGTTCCTACTCTACCAGTGCAATACCCTAAAAGAGCTTATGGTGTTAGTGAAAGAGTCGATATCGACATATAACGACTTGAGACCGCATACGAGCTTGGGGATGAGAACCCCGAGTGAAGTGCATGAAAAAGCCAGTAGGGAATACCTACTGGCTACATAAAAAGCGTCAACCTATTTTAGGACTAGACACTCAAGGAATACGTTTATTCGTCATCAATGACTGATCAGTTACAAGGGCCGATCAATGTCCAGGGACCCCCTGATCCGGCTGATTATTATTCGTCCACCATTTGGCTTCGTAAATATTACCGTTATAAAGCGCCTGATCACCTGCGGTATAAATCTGACCATTGACCCAAGGTGCGGGGCAAGATGAACCCGGTTCAAAGCTTACAACCAGAGTCTGATTGGCTGTCACAGCGGTGAAGGTGTAACTGCTGCTCACAGGCTGAGCGACACCATTAACAACCACTGAACTGACGGTGTAACCACTGTCTGGTACAAAGTTGACCGTAAAGTCATCGCCACCTTTTGCAGACAGGACACCGGATGCATCAGGTGCTGGTGAAATCGTACCCCCACTACCACTGACACTGGCACTAATCTCAAAGTAAACCGGAATATCAATGGTCGTCTCTGTATAACTACCGGTAAAACCTGCAAAATTACTGGCAGACAGCGTCGTCACATCCGTATTATTCAATACCAGACGCTTCTGATTTCCCTGAGCAAAGGGATCCAGTAAGGTGATGACTGTGTTTGCGCCCTCCTGAGTCAGCTTCACAGCACTGAACGGAATCGCTTCATTGCTTGGCGTAGTAATGACGGTTTTTGCCACATCAAAACTATTTACGACCAGCTCAACATTCCAGCCCCAGGTCACACTATTGATTGGCACAATATAACCCAGACGATCATAGCCACCTGTTACATTGACAAACATATCCGGCGTGAGGTCAGCCAGGGTCAGTCCCACCAGCTCATAAGAGGCATAAATACCACCATCTTCAGCCTGTGGACCAATAATCACTGAGGTTGCAGTCTCGAAAGCTTTCAAATGTTTGAAGCCGATACCGGCACTACCTTCAATCTTATCAACTGCGGGATCAAACCCGGTAACCACTTGCTTGCCTGAGTTCCAGGCCAGCGTATAGACATCCGACTTCACAATCACCTGCTCGGTATTGGCCTGCACGTCTGCAGCAGTCACACCATTCAGGACCACAGTCTGGCCGGAGAACTGTAACTCTGTGCCACCAGCAACGGAAGAAACCACCAGGCCAGCCAATGGATCCGCAGCTTGCCAGCCGCGCAGCACAATAATGTCATCACCAACGGTAAAATCGTTCACTGTCGTGACCGCACCCGTTTGCTCATTCAGCAGAATCTGATCTTTACCGCCACCGGTAATCACAGTGTCATTACCTTCACCAGCAGTCAGCACTTCGTCGTAAGGTGAACCCTCGATGACATCGTTCCCCGGGGTATCAAAAATGGTATTGAAGCCGCCGAACTTATGGACATATTTGGTAATACACGTCCCCAGCTCGTCACAGGTAATCTGATCATTAGTCAGCAATGCGGCAGTCCCCCAGGCGCCACGTAAGTGGGCAGCGGCCAAAATACCGGACATTGTTGCCTGAACCTGAATCGGATTACCGTCGTCGTCTGTACCCGGCCAGCTTTTTGCCAGCGCCTGTCCCCAGGTCATGTTCGCGTCATCAAGTAACTTGCTGATCACTTTGACGTTAAAGTGCATTGCATCGCGCATCACCAGTTCTTGCTTTTCAGGCAGACGCAAATCGGCTAAAGAGTTCACACCATTTTTACCGACAAATGTGCCTTCCCAGCGGTTATTATCTGTCACATAAACCTGATTACCCCCTGAACCCTCGATTTCTGCTAAGGCTTCGGTTTTACAGCCAATCCAGGTTGAATCAGGAACAAACATATAAAAACTGTCGTAATCAGTCCCATCAATGTTTACCACATTCGGGCTGTAATAACCGGCATCAATCAGAACGGCCTCACCCAGCTGATAACCTATAAAGCCCCACGCATTCATAGAGTTATACTGCATCTGCCGGAACATTTCCGGATCATTCGGTGTGTTCGGGTTATAAATATTATCAATACCCAGTTTGGTAAAGAACTGGCTGATAGTCGTTGGCTCAGAGAGCATAGTGCCTGTTGAACAGTCACGAACCAGACGACCGGGTTCTGTCACTTGCGCATAGGTATACACAGGATTATCCAGGTTCTGGGCATAAAAATCAGCCAGAGCAGGATTAATACCCGATTCAAAATCACGCAATGAGTCCAAGAACCCCTGAATACCGCTTGCTTGTGCCTGTCCACTTAATGCTGAGGCCACCAGCAAAGTGACGAGCCCGTATTTTGTCTTTAACATAATTTCCCTTTCTTTTCTTTCCTATTGAGGGGAACCCTCTCCCAAATCTCCCAACCGCAAAATACTGGGAGGCCGCCCCGCTGGCGCACGCCAGCAGGAAATTTAATCTGTGTCTATTCGATCAGAATGTGAGCGGTCAGCTCATCCGGTTCACAGCGCAGCCATGTCCGGCCGCATGCTCACCAGCCAGTACCCTGGCTGCAGCAGCAGCACTTTCAGGCCGGGAGGAGTGAGCACAGAGGTAGTGAGAGACTGTGGGATAACGCAGCAAGTCATAGGGGCTGCGCAACGCCACAACGATCAGATGACTGAAGTCCTGGCTGAGTTGCTGAACCAGTTGCTGAGCCTGCACCTGGTCAAAGTCTTCACCGGGTAGCGGATGGTTTTCAGTGACCACTACCAAGTAACCGTCGCTACAGCTTTCGGGCAGCTGATCGGCACTGACTTCCTGCCACACCGCTTCTGTCTGACGCAGGGTTTGGATAAATGCCTCATAAGCGGGTTGAGACTGATTCGGGCCAATCCCTCTGGGATTCATCAGGTTATGATAACTGGACTCCGGCGTAGCATTGATCACATAGAGTTTCTGACCTTGGGTCTCTAAGCCGCCGCGCACCCAGGTCACTGCCGACTCTGCCGCCTGCCTGGCCACTATCTGGCCGGCTGGCATAGAGACTTTGTGAAACAACGGCATGGGCTGCAGCTTATCCAGCTTAAAGTGCACCACTTTTTGTAATGCCTCATCAATGACTTGCTCAGACAGTTCGCCAGATTTCACGGCATCAATCACACCGTGAATCATCGCCAGTTGCTTGTCCAGATACGCCTCTGAGTGATCATAGTGCTCTTCAGAGAGCATGATCATGGTAATCCCGGCCTGCATGGCCCGGACAGCGGCTTCAACCGGCGTATAATGATGCTGGATGGCGCCCATGTTCATGCTGTCGGAAATAATAATGCCGTCAAATCCCATATCCTTGCGTAACACCTGCTGCAAGATCACTGATGACAGTGTCGCCGGGTAAGTGTCATCAAGCTGCGGATAAAGAATGTGGCTGGTCATCACCAGATCCACGCCAGCATTGATCGCCGCCTGAAACGGTGCCAGATCATTGGCTTTCAGCTCGTCGTACGATTTATTGACGCGGGGGATATCCCTGTGCGTGTCTCCCTGCGTGTCACCATGACCGGGAAAATGCTTGGCGCAGGCGGTAATGTCGCCTTGGTGTAATCCGCGAACCGCAGCGGCAGAATGGGCGCTGACTTTCTTCGGCTGATCGCCAAACGAACGGGTATCGATAATGGGCGATTCCGGATTAAAGTTCACATCACAGCAAGGGCCGAGGATGCAGTTAAAGCCGGCATATCGCATTTCATCACCGATCACTTTATACATGCGTTCCGTCCCCGTCACGGCGTCCGGCACCCCCAGCGCCAGATTGCCCGGCCCGGTCGTCGACTCTCCCACCAGGACGCCCCAGGCACCTTCCTGATCCACGCCCAGCAATAAAGGCAAGCGATGGTGATGCTTGACGATGACATCCAGCGACTGATTCAGCTGATGTGCTTCGGTGAACGTTTCCGCGTTGTCCTGGCTTAAGTAACAGCCGCCCAGGTTATACTCTGCCACCATCTGACGCGTCGCCTCGGCAGATTTGCCGGGAAATGCCAGAATAAACAGCTGACCCACTTTCTCCTTGAGTGTCCAGCCGGCAATCAGCTCTGCCACTTGTATTTCTGAAGCCATGATTCTCTCCCATCATCCTTAATCAAAGTAAAAACGTTATTTCTTACGTAACTGGCGAATCTGGCCCATGGTGAAAGTCACCGCCACAATCACAATGATGCCGCGCAGGATCAGCTGCTGATCGACATTCAGCCCCATCAGAATCAAGCCGTTGTTCACCATACCCATGATGAGCGCCCCAATCACCGAGCCGATCACGGTTCCTTTACCGCCAAACAAGTTGGTGCCACCGATAATTACCGCGGCAATCACCAGCATCAGGTCGTTTTCACCTAAGGTGTAACGGGCGCTGTAAAGGCGGCCTGAGTACAAAATACCGGCCAGCGCAGCAAGAAAACCGTTCAGCATCAGTACATACAGCTTGATACGGTTAACATTGATCCCTGAATACATGGCAGAAACTTTATTGCCCCCCGTCGCCAGCACATGTTTCCCAAAGGTGGTATTGCGCAGCACAAAGGCACCAATGACGGTGACGATAATGGTCCAGATAAACAGGATGGAAAACGGGCCAATGTCGCCGGAGCCAAAGATGAAGGTATAGGTATCATTATCAATCGGAATCGACTGCAACGACGTCGACCATCGGGCAATACCGGTAATAATGCCAGTTGTCCCTAAGGTGACCAGAAACGATGGAATCCCCACCTGAGTGACAAAAACCCCGTTCACAAAACCTATCATGGTGCCCACCATCAGCGCGGCAGACATAGCAAGCAAAATGCTGTCGGTTTCCTGCAGTGTCAGGGCCGACACGATGGCGGCTAAAGCCACAGTGGCACCAAAAGACAGGTCAATCTCCGCCGCACTCAGCACAAAGGTCATGCCGACCGCCATGATGGCGATGGTTGCGGTCTGGCGGGCAATGTTCATCAGGTTGACTGAAGTCAGAAACCCTTTGTCATGCAGCATCACCGAAAAGAAGATGAAGATGCCGATAAAGACAAAATAAATAATGTAATCGCGCCAGTTAATGCGGCTTGTCCGTGGCGGCTGAAGTGTTTTCTCGTTCATTCGCAATTCCTTATCCTTACTGCACTGCTGCCAGCAATGCTTCTTCCGTCATACGCTGGCCACTGAAATGGCGAACGATACGCCCCTTGTTGACCACATAAATTACATCGCAGAAACTGCCCACTTCGGCATATTCACTGGACACAAAAATCACGCCATTCCCCTGAGCGACATACTGATTCACAATTTTCATGATTTCGTATTTCGCATTGATATCAATGCCGAATGTCGGATCATCAAGCAGCAGGACTTTCGCGTCTGTGGACAGACATTTGCCAATCACCACTTTCTGCTGGTTGCCGCCGGACAAAAAGCGTACCGGCTGAGACACACCTGTGGTCTTCACCCCCAGTTTTTAATGGTGTCTTCC